>CAZDWS010000004.1:0-161887 GCA_964509295.1 uncultured Geobacteraceae bacterium
GCGCCAAAGGCGGCGGCTTCGTTGCCTTGTAGGAATGCTACTTTGTTTGCCACTTGTTTTGCCCCCGTAATTATTTAGATATTACTTTAATTGCAAAGTCAGGACACCTGAGTTCACACTGTTTACATTTGATACAGGCTTCCAGGTTTTTAACGGAAGCAATCAGCCCCTTCATCTCAAGAACTTTTGCAGGACAAAACTCAACACAGATATGGCACCCCTTGCACAACTTTTCGTTAATCTCGATTTTCGGCAATGTCTTTTCCATAGCAATCCGCTCCAGTCACACAAATAAAAACAAAATTACAGCCCAGAAACAGCAAAAGAAGGGTATATATACCCTTCTTTTGCCAGCATTGCAAAAAAAATTAAACTGTTAAAACCTGTTAAAGGCTGTCTACTAGCGCCTTAACGTGTGCAACTGATTCGTTAAACAGAGCCTGTTCTGCATCATTGAAGTCGATTTCAAGAATCTGCTCAATACCGTTTTCACCCAATACACAAGGTACACCAACATAGTAACCATCAACGCCATATTCGCCTTCAAGCTTTGCACAAACAGGCAATACACGTTTCTGGTCACGCAGAATGGCTTCAGCCATGCAGATAGCAGAAGAAGCTGGTGAATAGAAAGCGGAACCGGTTTTGAGGAGACCAACAACCTCGCCACCTGCGTTAGCAGTACGCTTAACCATTGCATCCATAACTTCTTTGGCCTTTTCTGCTGATTTGTATTTCTTTTCAAGCAGAGCCATAACGGGAATACCGAATACGTTGGCATAACGGATCAGAGGAACCATGTCATCGCCGTGGCCGCCCAGAACCATAGCAGTTACGTCCTTGATGGATACGCCCAGCTCCCATGCAATGAATGTTGCGAAACGTGCGGAGTCAAGCACGCCAGCCATACCCATAACGCGGTTTTTAGGAAAGCCTGTAATGCGCTGGCAGAGGGTAACCATTGCATCAAGAGGATTGGAAATTACGATAACAAAAGCATTAGGAGCATGCTGTTTGATGCCTTCAGCAACTGACTGCATGATTTTTGAGTTAGTAGCAATCAGATCATCACGGCTCATGCCTGGCTTACGTGGCAGGCCTGCAGTTACAATGATAACATCCGAACCGGCGATGTCTTCATAAGCATTTGCACCTTTGAGGCATACATCAAAAGCGTCAACAGGAGATGCTTCTGAAATGTCGAGCATTTTACCCTGTGGCAAACCTTCAACAACGTCAAACAGGACAACATCGCCAAGTTCACGCATTGCGCAAAGCTGAGCAAGAACACCACCAATTTGTCCACCACCAATTAATGCAATCTTTTTACGTGCCATATTGTTACCTCCTGGAATTTGGTATTACCAATTTATGACTATAAGATAAGATCAAACAAAAGGCAAGCTCACAACCAAATTAAATTCCCATAAATACTTTTTAAAGCAAACTGTTTTACTGACCATTTTTACCCGAGAAACGTTTGGCTTCAACGGCCTCAACATGCGAGAAGTTTCGTGGCACTGTCAGAATCTGGCCTGGCCAAAGATGTTTGGGATCTCTTATCTGATCCCGGTTGGCGCGATAAATGAGCGGCCACAGCGATGCGTCATTGTAGATTTCATTACGTGCTGCTATCTGGGGTAATGTTTCGCCACGACGGACAGTATATGAGTTAGGTCTGACAGACACAGCATCACGAGCGGCAATGGCTTTCTGCGACATTGATGCCTGTTCCTGTTCCTGTCGTAATTCTTCCTTACGAATCCGCTCTTCAGCCTCAGCAGCTTCCCGCATCAACTGTTCTTCTTTGAGACGAGCCTCAAGTTCAGCCTGCTGGCGTCGCTGTTCCTCCAGCTTGAGCTCCCTGAGACGTTTCAGGTCTCCTCGCAGTACATCACCCTTCTGCAGAACCAGCAGATAAAATGAGTCCGCTTCCTTATCATCTTTATTTACATTGAGAATCGCTTCACCATGCTCAAAAGTCTCTGTAAGATTTAGATACTCCTGAGGTAAAAAAGTAGAGGCTCCTTCCCTGCCAAGTTCATTTACAAGAGAAGAAGCCTTGGTACGCCATGTCGGTGAAGGTGCAGCACAGGCTGCAGCCATCAGACAGGTAACAATCAATATGCAGGCGGCCAATTGGCGCATGTCAGACTATTTTACCGTTTGTTTTTCAGCCAGCTTGATACCAAGCTCGCGCAGCTGCTTGTTATCAACAAGCGAAGGAGCTTCAGACATCATGCAGGTACCTCGTTGAGTTTTGGGGAACGCAATAACGTCGCGTATGGAATCACTACCGGTCAGCAGCATAATCATGCGGTCGAGGCCAAAGGCAATGCCACCATGCGGAGGTGTTCCGAATTCCAGTGCATCCAGCAGAAAGCCGAACTTGGATCGGGCCGACTCTTCGGACATACCCAGCAGCTTGAACATCTGGGATTGAACCTGTTCCTGATGAATTCTGATGGAACCGCCACCAATTTCATTGCCATTCAGAACAATGTCATAAGCCTTGGCACGGCAACGCCCCGGATCAGACTCCAAATATTGCAGATCCTCATCCATAGGAGCTGTGAAAGGGTGATGAACCGCACACCAGCGTTTCTCTTCATCGTCCCACTCCAGCAACGGGAATTCAGTAACCCAGACAAAACGGTAATCATCCTTGCTTGTTAATTTAAGAATAGCTGCAAGGTGGTTACGCAGTTTACCAAGAGCATCATTTACAACCTTTGGTTTATCAGCCACAAAGAACAGCAGGTCGCCCTCTTCGGCACCGAATGAACGATTCAATTCAGCAATTTCTTCGGCAGTAAAAAACTTGGCAATCGGAGAATGCCATTCGCCGTTTTCAATTTTCACATATGCCAGACCTTTGGCACCGTAAATTTTAACAAATTCCGTCAGATCATCAATTTCCTTGCGGGAGAATCTTGCACAGCCCTTGGCATTCAAGCCTTTGATAATTCCGCCTTTTGACGCAACATCGGCAAACACCTTAAACCCTGAACCTTTAACAATATCTGTCAGATCACACAACTCCATACCAAAACGCAGGTCCGGGTTATCAACACCAAAACGTCTGATTGATTCGGCATAGGTTATACGTTCAACCGGCAACTGAACATTAACATCCTGTGCTTTAGAGAAAATATTGGCAATCATCCCTTCCATCACAGCGATCACGTCATCACTATCTACAAATGACATCTCACAGTCGATCTGGGTAAATTCCGGCTGACGGTCTGCGCGCAGGTCTTCATCACGGAAGCAGCGTACAATCTGAAAATATCTGTCAAAACCTGAAACCATCAGAATCTGTTTAAATATCTGCGGTGATTGCGGCAAAGCGTAGAAAGAACCCTGATTGATTCTTGACGGAACCAGAAAGTCACGGGCGCCTTCAGGTGTTGATTTAGTCAAAAACGGGGTTTCCATTTCAATAAAACCGTTGTCGGCCAGATAGGATCTGGTCAACTGGGCCACCTTTGAACGCAGAATCATGTTGTGCTGCAGTTGCGGGCGACGCAGATCCAGGTATCTGTATTTCAGACGGATATTCTCGTTGACTTCACTATGTTCATCCAGCATGAAAGGTAATGGCTTGGATTTATTCAGCAGTTTGCATTCCAGCACCTGAATTTCGACCTCACCGGTCTTCATGTTAGGATTAACAGTACCTTCCGGTCGCGGGATCACTTTCCCCTTAACCGCCAGCACAAACTCGCTTCGTACTGCTTCGGCAACGGCGTGGGCCTCGGGATTAACCTCAGGGTCAAAAACGATCTGGGCAATTCCTTCGCGGTCACGCAGATCAATAAAAATCAGTCCGCCATGGTCGCGACGACGCAGTGCCCAACCCATAAGAACAACTTCACTGCCTATTTCTTTTGCGCTCAGATCACCACAGTAGTGTGAGCGTTTCCAGTTACCAAGTGTATTCACTAAAATCCTCCGAAAAAATCTGTTCGTGGTTCAAGGTTCAAGGTTAAAACAAGAACTAAGAACCTTGAACCACGAACATTGAACTATTTTGAACTATTTAATCAAATTGCCGATACTGCCAAAACGCGGCTTGAATTTATCCTTATCCCAGGACCAGTATTTGATGAAAGCCAGTCCCTTGATTTTTTCGCGCCCCACAAAACCCCAGAAACGGCTGTCATATGAACGGTCGCGATTATCACCCATTACAAAATACGAATTAGCAGGCACTGTTACGGGGCCAAAGGTATCTCTTGGGTTCATCTCCTTGGGAATCACCATGAGTTCCTTGTGGATTTCATGAACATTTTCATACGGCTTACCATTTACAAAAACCTTTTTATCGCGACCTTCCACCACATCACCAGGCAGACCGACAACTCTCTTGATAAAGTCCTTGCTCGGATCTTCCGGATATTCAAATACTATTACATCGCCACGTTGAGGATCACGCAACTTGATCACAGACTTGTCCATAAAAGGAATTTTTGTGCCATAAATAAACTTGTTTACCAGTAGGTGGTCACCAATTGCCAGCGTATCTTCCATGGAACCGGAAGGAATTTTAAATGCCTGCACCAGATAGGTCCGAATAACAAGAGCCAGTAATATTGCAATCAGTATGGATTCCGCATACTCACGGTAGATACTCTTTTTATTTACAGGTGGATTAGACTCCATCAGCAGCTATTCTCCTTAAAACTTTATTGGTATTCAGAACTATTCTACTTTGAGAATAGCCAGGAACGCTTCCTGTGGCAACTCAACATTGCCCACATTTTTCATGCGTTTCTTGCCTTCTTTCTGCTTTTCCAGAAGTTTGCGCTTACGGGTAATATCACCACCGTAACATTTGGCAAGAACATCCTTACGCATGGCCTTAACTGTTTCCCTGGCAATAATCTTGTTGCCGATTGCTGCCTGGATCGCCACCTCAAACATCTGTCTCGGAATCAGCTCTTTCATCTTGGAAACAAGGTCACGCCCCCTGAAATAGGCTTTTTCCTTATGTATAATCAGTGAGAGCGCATCAACAATATCGCCGTTTATCATAACGTTCATGCGTACAAGCTCGCTTTGTCGATAATCCAGATGTTCATAATCCAGTGAGGCATATCCTTTGGTAATTGATTTGAGACGGTCGTAAAAATCAAGCACGATTTCATTCAACGGCAGTTCATAAATTACCATTACCCTGGTTGGAGTAAGATATTTGATTTCGCGCTGAATACCGCGTTTATCCTCACAAAGAGCCAGAACACCACCGACAAAATCATTGGGGACATGGATGTGCGCCAGGATAAAAGGTTCTTCAAGAAAATCCACATGCTGGGCATCAGGCAACTGATTGGCACTTTCAATTGTCACAACTTCTCCTGTGACACGATGAACGCGATAAACAACGGTCGGAGCTGTGGTGATCAACTCAAGACCAAACTCACGCTCCAGACGTTCCTGAATTATCTCCATATGCAACAGGCCAAGAAAACCGCAGCGGAAACCGAAACCAAGGGCAACAGACGTTTCAGGGTCAAATGAAAATGACGAGTCATTCAGTTTCAGCTTTGCCAGGGCGTCACGCAACTGCTCATACTGAACAGTATCTATCGGATACAGGCCTGAGAAAACCATTGGCTTGACCTCTTTAAAACCATCCAGAGGAACTTGGCATTGACGGTGAAAAAGAGTAACCGTGTCACCGACTTTTGCATCCGCAACATCTTTGATACCGGCAATAACAAAACCAACCTCGCCTGCCGACAACTGGGGCACTTCCACCATAACCGGTGAAAAAACACCAACCTTTAAAGCTTCATAAGCTTTATTTGTTGCAACAAGCTGAATTTTATCGCCTTTTTTTATTGTTCCATCAAAGACCCTGATTAAAATGATTACACCTTGATACTGGTCATACCAGGAATCAAACAAAAGGGCTTTAAGTGGAGCAGACGGATCGCCTTTTGGAGCGGGAATTTTCTTGATAATTTCTTCAAGAATCTCATGGGTGCCGATGCCTTCCTTGGCACTGGCCAGCACAGCATCATGGGCATCAATTCCAATGATATCTTCGATTTCATGCATTACACGCTCTGGATCGGCCGCAGGCAGGTCAATCTTGTTGAGTACCGGAAAAACTTCCAGGTTGTTATCCAGTGCCAGATAGACATTTGCCAAAGTCTGAGCTTCAACACCCTGGGAGGCATCCACTACCAGCAGGCCACCTTCACAGGCAGCCAGCGAACGGGAGACTTCATAAGTAAAGTCAACATGGCCGGGAGTATCGATCAGGTTAAGTACGTAATCGATGCCGTCATCAGAACGATAGTTTAGACGCACGGCCTGAGCCTTGATTGTAATACCCCGCTCACGCTCCAGATCCATCTTGTCCAGAAACTGATCCTGCTTGTCTCTTGACGAAACAGTACCTGTGTATTCAAGCAGCCTGTCAGCCAAAGTGGACTTTCCGTGGTCAATATGTGCAATAATTGAAAAATTGCGAAATCTGCTGATATCCATGTATTTCCTTGAATGTGCGCCCTAAAGAGTAATTTGCGATAATAGATAATTAACATCTGAATGTAAAGCGGAAAAGGCCGGACAAAACTACTTGAATTCTTGCCTGAAATACGCCTGAGACACTGAAAATATCATGAAAACCTAACAAATTTATCGCCGGAACCACCACCTAAAGACTTGACAGCTATGCTTACCACGCTTAATATGTCCGAACATAATTATATGATAGAACATTTAAACAAGTTTTTATTAATTGTATTTTACAAATTAAGTACTACAAAAAAGCTTCAGCAAAGTTCTTTTTTATAGACTGCAAAAGACATTTTTACTTGACATCAGAGCAAAAAAGGATAATTCCTAATAGTCACTTTAAACATCAATAAACCTCGTCATTTCAAGAACTAAAACAATATTTGTAAGACCATTTTACCAAAACAGCAGTTGATTATTGTCACAGAAAACCAAATCTTTTTTACAACACGGTTATCGCCTGGCTGACAATACAATTTTACTGCTAAATTTGATTTTAATTAATTTATTTGTCAATTACGACCAACACATAAAGTTTTTATACCTGTATATGTGTAAATAATTGACAGGAGCAAAACGATATGGACAAACAACTAACGGTTGACCTGCTCTACATTGCTGTTTTTTTCCTTGGTGGCTTGGGTTTTGCGCTTGGCCCTGTCGTAGTTGCACTCCTCCTGGCCCCCCGCTCAACAAGAAGCACCACACAAAAAACCACACAACTTATCGAATGCGGCGTTGCACCGATAGGTGACGCCTGGATCCGCTTCAGTGCAGTTTACTACCTGTATGCACTCATGTTTGTAGCCTTTGCAGTTGACATATTGTTTCTATTTCCGGTTGCACTGGTTTACAGGAACGGACTTAATAACATCAGCAATCTATACGCATTTACCGAGATACTGATATTTGTCGGGATTCTTTCTCTGGTTATTATCTACGCTTGGAAAAAGGGAGTATTTAAGTGGGAACGCAAGATATTCAACCGCCAATAGTACAATTTGCGCAACTTGACAAACTGCTGGCCCTGGGTCGCGCCAACTCACTCTGGCCGATGACCTTCGGTATCGCCTGTTGTGCCATTGAAATGATGGCTACCGGTGCAGCCCGATTTGACCTGGCACGTTTCGGAGCCGAAGTTTTCAGACCTTCACCGCGCCACTGCGATGTGATGATTGTCTGCGGCACTATCAGCAACAAATTGAAGCCTGTTATTCAGACTCTATACGATCAGATGCCGGAGCCCAAATGGGTAATTGCCATGGGTAACTGCGCCATCTCCGGCGGCCCCTTTGTTTTTGAAGGGCAATACGGCATTGTGGAAGGTGCAGACAAACTTTTTCCGGTTGACGTTTTCATTCCCGGCTGCCCTCCCCGTCCCGAAGCTTTAATCGAAGGGATCATCGAGCTGGAGCAAAAGCTGACCAACTGGCGCCGCTGGCCGGTCGTGGAGGTCGAATAGCACAATGCAAACAGATTCTATCAAAAACAGATTGGCCCTTATCCAGGGAGTCACAGTAAATGATGTTGTGTATTCAACCAAAGGATACAGCCTGGATGTCAAGGCAGCAACGGACACAATACTTCAAGTAGTCACAGAAATAGATAAAGCCGGTTATTTCATCGAAGCAATTACGGGAGTAGACTGGCTCGGTGAAAAAGCCGCCTTGAAAAAAGAGGCTGAAGATAAGGCCAAGGCAGCCGCCGTTGCGGCTGCTGCAGCTGCAGCAACAGAAGGCGAACAGCAACCATCTCTGCCGGTAAATGAATCACCAGTACTGCAAGAAGATGAAATGGAAATCGTCTATGACTTTAATCATTATACTTCTTTCTGTCGTCTGACAGTACGTGTTCGGGTGCCGCGCAGCAATCCGCAGCTACCGACTATCTCGTCCATTTACCCAGGGGCCAATTGGCATGAGCGCGAAACCCACGACTTTTTCGGTATCAAGTTCATCGGCCACCCAAACCTGATTCCGCTGCTTCTGCCGGAAGACTCGGATTTCCATCCGCTTTTAAAGGATTTCAAAGCATGAGCGCCTTTCTTGAAAGACAGACTGACGAAACCTTTGTCCTGAATCTGGGGCCACAACATCCGGCCACACACGGTGTATTGCGTGTCAAGCTGCTAATGGACGGGGAATATATCCTTGCTGCCGAGCCTGTTCTTGGATACATCCATCGCATGCACGAAAAAATGGGTGAAAACCGTACCTGGATCCAGTACCTGCCAAACACCCCCCGCCTGGACTACCTGCATGCGCTGGTCTACAACCAGATCTACGTCAATGCCGTAGAACGTGCTGCAGGCATTGAAGTACCGGAGAGGGCCGAATACATCAGGGTCATAACGGTTGAACTGAACAGAATTTCCAGCCACCTGGTATGGTTCGGCGCCTTTGTCATGGACCTGGGCGGCTTTACTCCACTACTGTATGCCTTTGATGATCGCGAACATATTCTCGACCTGCTGGAAGCACTGACCGGATCACGTCTTACCTACTGCTACTTTCGTTTTGGCGGTGTCAGCTGTGACATCGATGACAACTTTATCACCGGCACAAAAGCCTTTATCAAACGGATGCGCGAACGCCTGAAAATGTACCGTGCTCTGGTTACGGGAAATATCATTCTGATCAAGCGAATTAAGGACAATGGGCCTATTTCCGAAGAGATGTGCCGTAAATACGGCGCCACCGGACCTGTTGCCCGTGGATCAAACATCAACTTTGACGTCAGAAAGCATGAGCCTTACTCTGTCTATCCGGAATTTGACTTTGACGTCCCGGTATACAGCGAGTGCGACAGCATGGCGCGCTACATGGTCAGAATGGATGAGATGGAGCAGAGCCTGAGGATTATCGAACAGGCCCTTGAAAAACTTCCGGATGGACCGTTTCTGCTTGCCAAAGCACCAAAGGTTGTCAAACCGCCTAAAGGTGACTATTACCAGGCTGCTGAGGCGGCACGCGGTTCACTGGGCATGCGCATTGTAAGTGACGGTACCAACAATTGTTATCGCCTGAAATGGCGTTCACCAACCTTTTCCAACCTGAGCCTCTTCGGAGAAGCTTGTCAGGGAATGCTGCTGCCGGACGCGCTGGCGCTGATGGGATCACTCGATCTGGTTATTCCAGAGATAGACAGGTAGGAGCTGATATGGATACGATTCTGCAGTTAATAAATATTGTTGTTAACACCGAGCCATTCAGGGCTGTTCTGTATATTGTCGGCATGATCATATTTGTTGCCCTCAATGCCGCCTACCTGGTCCTGATGGAACGTAAGGTCGCAGGCCATGTGCAGTTACGCCCCGGCCCCACGGAGAACGGTCCCTTTGGCATTCTGCAGCCCATGGCGGACGGCCTCAAGCTGATGACCAAACAGATGCTGGTCCCGGACAGTGTAGATCCCATTCTTTTCAGGATCGCACCGGTGATGGTCATGATACCTGCCATCATGGGCTTTGTAACAATCCCCTTCAGTGATTCAATAGCTGCCAGAAATATGGACATCGGTATTCTGGTTGTCTTTGCCTTTGCAACCATAAACGTTATGGGACTTCTTCTGGGAGCCTGGGGATCCCGCAACAAGTATGCAGTCATCTCTGCGGCGCGTGTTGTTTCACAGAATATCGCCTTTGAAATCCCCATGCTTGTCACCGTTGTCACCATGATCATGGTCAGCGGCAGCCTGAACCTCCACACCATTGTAACTCAGCAGGCCGGTGGTTTCTGGAACTGGAACCTGCTTAACTTCACCGCCAGTCCATTGATGCCGGTGGCTTTTCTGATTTTGTTTACCTGCATGCTGGCAGAAACAAACCGTGCCCCATTTGACATTGTGGAAGGAGAAAGTGAACTTGTCGCCGGTCCTTTCATTGAATATTCAAGTATGGGATTCGGACTGTTTTTCATGGGTGAGTACGCCAATATTGTCATCGGATGCAGCCTGACCACAATTCTGTTTCTGGGCGGCTGGGGCTGTCCGTTCGGCCTGTTGCCAGGCATACACTGGTTTCTGATCAAACTGTATCTGCTTATTTTCACCGTCATCTGGATTCGCTGGACCTTCCCGCGCACGACCTTTTACGGTCTGCTGAACTTATCATGGAAAGTCCTGATCCCCATATCTTTTGTAAACCTCATAATCACAAGCGCCATGCTGAAGGTGTTTTAACCATGATCGACTATTTGAAAGAGATTTTTTACGGACTCAAGAGTCTTTTTACCGGGCTTGTCATTACAATCAGGTACTTTTTCAAACCGATTGTAACTGTTCAGTATCCCCATGAGACCCTTGAGATGTATCCCAAGTACAGGGGCCACATCCAGCTCACCAGAAACGAGGAGACCGGACAGCCAAAGTGTATCGTCTGCGGCATGTGTCAAAAAGCCTGCCCCTCTGTCTGTATTGCCCTGGACGGCGAGAAACCGGAAGGGGCCAAGGGAAAAGTGCTGACAAGTTTTGTGCTGGACTTTACCAAGTGCAGCCTTTGCGGTCTTTGCGTTGAAGTATGCCCGGCTGATGCAATTGAATTTTCAAAGAGATACAATCTGGCCAGCAGGAACAGGGACGAATACATAATAGATCTATTAAAAAGGCTGGAGGATAAGAAACGATGAGCCCCTCCTTACTCAGCATCGAAGGTCTTTCCGGCGTTATATTTCTAATCATGGCCTTCATAACAATGACAGGCGGATTGATTGCCGTTCTAGAACGGAACCTGATCCGCAGTGTTTCCGGACTGGCGCTCTGTTTCATTGGCGTTGCCGGACTGTACTATTACCTGAACAGCCCGTTCATGGCCGCCATGCAGATTCTGATCTATATCGGTGCCGTTTGTGTCGTCATCGTTTTTGCCGTCATGCTGGCTGAACCGGAAGAGATGAAACGACTCAGCCAGAGCAGCATAACATTATGGTTTTCTGCCATTTTATCAGGTCTGTTGTTTTTTATCTCACTGGCTGGCCTGGCACTGAAAACAAAATGGAACCTGTCACCGGTGGTCATCAATAAAGGTACTGTTGAAGATCTGGGGCAATCACTGATGACCAGATACAGCATGAGCTTCGAACTGATTTCGGTGGTGTTGCTGGTATCTATTATCGGCGCCCTGGTACTGGCCCGCAAAGGGAGGAACAGCTAATGAATCTGCTTTTGCTAAGCAACAGCCTGAACACATATCTGGTACTGGGAGCAATGCTCTTCGCACTGGGAATTTTCGGCATGATTCAGCGCCAGACCTTCATCGGCATGCTGATTTCTGCTGAACTGATCCTGAGCGGTGCCTCGGTCAACTTCATGGCCTTCAACCGCTTTACATCACCGGACCAGACAACCGGACAGGTTTTCACCCTGTTCATAATGGCCATAGCCGCAGCAGAAGCGGCCATTGTCCTGAGTATTATTATTTCCGTATACCGCAACTTTAAATCCATAAAAACAGAAGATGTCAAGGATCTGAAAGGTTAGAGAATGGATACTGTTTATTCCATAAAGCCACTCCTGGCAATTATTGCTGCTCTGACAGGTGCAGGCCTGGTAATGCTGTCCGGTCGCAAGCCCAATATCAGGGAATCCTGGTCATTTATCGCAGCGATCAGCATGTTCGGCATCATTGCCTCCATGATCAGCACGGTTGCTCCTGCACCGCTTGGTAGCGGCAAGACAATTGTCTGCCAGCTGTTCCAGATATTGCCCGGACTTTCCATTACTCTGCGGGTTGATGCATTTTCCATGGTATTCGCATTAGTAGCATCGTTTCTCTGGATTCTGGCGGTATTTTACTCTGCCGGATATATGCGCGGCCTGCATGAACATGCCCAGACACGATTCAACACCTGCTTTGCACTGTCACTGTTTGGTGCCATCGGAGTCGCCTTTTCCGACAACCTGTTCACCATGTACCTTTTTTATGAAATCGTCAGTGTTTGTACCTACCCTCTGGTTGCCCACCATCAGGACGAAGAGAGCTACGAAGGTGCAAAAAAGTATATTATTTACCTGACAACAACGGCCAAGGGCCTTGTATTACCGGCCATGATCCTGATTTATGTCATGACAGGTACCCTGGATTTTGCCAGCAACATCCACTCCGGCATCTTTAATTCCGGCGCCGACGGAACCCTGGTAACAATCCTGTATGTCTGCTGTCTGCTCGGTTTTGCCAAGAACGGCATCATGCCGTTCCACAGCTGGCTGCCCAGCGCCATGGTCGCACCTACTCCGGTTTCCGCGCTACTGCATGCCGTGGCGGTTGTCAAGGTCGGCGTTTTCTGTACGACAAGAGTAATGCTCTATATCTTCGGTACAGACACAATGACCGCCCTTAACCTGGGAATACCAACCGCGTACTTTGTGTCATTCACCATACTGGTGGCTTCAATCATTGCCCTGTCCAAAGACAATCTCAAAGCACGACTGGCCTATTCTACGGTCAGCCAGCTTTCCTACATCATCCTTGGTGCCGCTCTGCTGACAACCAGCGGAATTCAGGGCGGACTGGTACATATTGCCAACCACGCCTTTGCAAAAATCACACTCTTTTTCTGCGCCGGCGCGATTTATGTTGTTACCCATAAAAAATACATCTCGGAAATGAGCGGCTTGGGACGCGCCATGCCTTTTACGTTCGGCTGCTTTGCCATTGCATCCCTGAGCATGATCGGTGCACCTCCGGTGGCCGGCTTTGTCACCAAATGGAAACTGCTGGTGGGCGCCATGCAGATGGAATCACACTACATCGGCATTCTACTGATCCTGCTGGCCAGTACCCTGCTTAACGTGGCCTATTTTGCACCCATTACCTATAAGGCTTTTTTTGGCAAAGCTCCTGAAGGTGTTGAGTATACAAAAATCAAAGAGGCGCCGCTGGCCATGCTGGTGCCGATCATGATTGCAGCTACAATATCGGTTGTTATCGGCATCTACCCGGATTTCATGATGACCTTTGTCAAGGCGGTGACAGGATGATTGTTAACCTGATTGATTTTCTTCGTAACCGGACCGGCCTGCTCAAACTTGCCGGGATTGCCATTCTTGTTCTGCTGGTTGTAAATGACGGACTGCTTGTGTCCAAGGCGCATGCCCATACGTCCATGGAACAGATTCCAGGTTTCTGGTCCTTATTCGGCCTTGGTTCTGCAGTTGTACTTGCCATAGCTTCAAAATGTCTCGAAGGTCTCGGTATTTCCCAACGAGAGGATTACTATGATAAATAATCTCTGGATACATCCCGCGCTGATCCTTATATTCGGCGCAATCTTGATGCCTCTTGTGCCAAAGGCACTTAAGAAAACATACCTGATTATCGTACCGGTTCTGACCTTTGCAATTGTTTTTTCCATGCAGGGACTTAACGGAAACTACGGAATAGTAAACTTTCTGGATACACCGCTGATGTTCGGACGGGTAGATTCACTGAGCATGGTTTTTGCCTACATCATGTCGCTGATGTGCATCATCGGAACTATTTACGGACTTAATGTGGAAGAGGATTGTCAGCACATGGCAGCCTGGCTCTACGCAGCCGGATCTCTGGGCGTTATCCTCTGTGGAGACTACCTGGTACTTTTCATCTTCTGGGAGCTGATGGCTTTTGCCTCGGTTTTCCTGGTCTGGTTCCGCCGTACTCCACAAGCACTGGCGTCCGGATATCGCTACCTGATAGTTCATACCGCCGGCGGTATGGCCCTGCTGGCTGGACTGGTCCTGCGTTATCAGGCTACCGGTGGCGACCTGTCATTCGGACCTGTAGGAGTGGACGTACCATCACTTTCAACCTGGCTGATCATGATCGGCTTTCTGCTGAATGCCGCCGCGCCGCCACTGCATGCCTGGCTGCCGGACGCCTACAGTGAGGCAACCTTTAACGGTGCGATTTTTCTCTGCGCCTTTACTACCAAAACTGCTGTCTATGTTCTGGCCCGTGGTTTTGCCGGTATGGACGTCTTGATACCCATCGGCGTCTGCATGGCTCTATACGGTATTGTCTACGCTCTACTGCAAAACGACGCCAGGAAGCTGCTGGCCTACGACATCATTGCCAAAGTCGGCTTCATGGTTGCAGCTGTAGGCATCGGCTCCGACCTGGCTATTAATGGTGTTTGCGCCCTGGCCTTTGCCCATATTCTTTACAAGAGCCTGCTCTTCATGGGTTGCGGTTCCGTCCTTCACATGACCGGCACCTGCCAACTGACAGAGCTGGGCGGACTGTACAGGAAAATGCCCAAAACCCTGGTATTTACCCTGGTTGGTTGTTTGTCCATATCCGCATTTCCGTTCTTCAGCGGCTTTACGACCAAAGCCATGATCATGTCAGCCATGTTTGAAGAACATCATAATCTGGCTGCTTTCCTGTTAATGGCCGCCTCTGCTGGCACGTTCCTGGTGGCCGGACTGAAACTACCTTACTACATCTGGTTCGGTAAAGAGCAACCGGGAACCGAAGCAAACCGCAAGGCAGCCGATCCTCCAATGAACATGCAGGTCGCCATGGCAATCGGTGCTTTTTTAAGCATCCTGCTGGGCTGCTACACACCATGGCTGTACAAGATGCTGCCATTCCCTGCTCTGGCTGCCGAATACCACGCCTACAGCGCTTATCACATCTCTGAAACGCTTCAGGTTCTGGCCTGTACCGGATTGGTATTCTACCTGTTTAGCAAAATGCTGGCCCCCAAGCCTTATGTGACAATAGACATGGACTGGTTCTACCGTATTATCGGTCGCAGCATACTCTGGTTTGCAAAGAAACCTGCCCAGACGCTGGATAACAATGTGGGAGAAGGCTATCGTACTGTCGGACTTATTCCTCTGATGGCTACCGCAAGATTCAGCTCATGGTTTGACTGGAATATCATTGACGGAGTAATTGACGGTCTTGCCAGGACTGTTCGTGGCACTGGTGACCTGGTCCGTAATGTCCAGAGCGGCAGACTGCAATCAAACATTTTTCTGTCAGTTGCTGTTGTTGCAGTATTAATCACAATTTTTGTTTTTGCCTGATTATTTTTACGGAGGATTGAGTAAATGGAGTTTTTGATACTGAATGACATGGGCTTTCCAATACTCAGCGCCCTGCTCTTTCTTCCTTTGGCCGGCGCCCTGATTGTTTTATGCCTGCCGGGCGAAAATATGGCCAAATACACCACACTGTTGATAACGGTTGTAATAGCTGGGCTTTCACTTCCTCTCTATACAAAATTCAACAGTACCACGGCAAAATATCAATTCGGCGAGCACCACTCCTGGATATCGTCGCTGAATATCAACTACACACTTGGAGTTGATGGCATATCACTGCTGCTGATCCTGATGACCACCCTGATCATGCCTCTCTGCGTACTCGGCTCCTGGCGCTATATCGACAAGCGGGTCAAGGAATTCATGATCTGCCTGCTGTTGATGGAAGCCTCCATGCTGGGCGTGTTCATGGCACTTGATTTTGTGCTGTTCTACATCCTCTGGGAAGCGATGCTGATCCCCATGTACCTGTTGATTCTGGTCTGGGGCGGTCCGCGCAAGATATACGCCGCCACCAAATTTTTCCTCTATACCCTGGCCGGATCCGTACTGCTACTGGTTGCCATTATTGCTCTTTATCTGACACAAGGGACATTCAGCATACCGGCCTTGATGGGGCAGCAGTATTCCATGACCTTTCAAACACTGGTCTTCCTGGCATTTTTCCTGGCCTTTGCCATTAAAGTACCCATGTTCCCGTTTCATACCTGGCTGCCGGCAGCTCACGTTGAAGCGCCAACAGCTGGCAGCGTCATTCTGGCCTCGATCCTGCTCAAAATGGGAACCTACGGTTTTCTCCGGTTCTGTCTCCCCATAACACCGGATGCAACAATATATTTCATGCCTTACATCCTGATCCTTTCGGTTGTGGGAATATTATACGGTGGGTTTACCGCACTGGCTCAACAGGACATGAAAAAGCTGATCGCCTATTCCAGTGTCGGTCACATGGGCTTTGTCACCCTGGGTATTTTCGTTCTTAACCAGAGCGGCATCGAAGGCGCGATCCTGCAGATGATCAACCATGGGGTAACAACCGGTGCGCTGTTCCTCTGCGTCGGTATGATGTACGAACGAAACCACAGCAGAGAACTGGACATGGCTGCCGGAGTCGGCAAGTACATGCCGATTTATGTAACGTTCCTGACCTTTTTCTCACTGTCTTCACTGGCATTCCCGGGCACCAACAGCTTTATCGGTGAATTCATGATCCTGGTCGGCAGCTTTACGAATCACAAGATCATCTCGGCCTTTGCCATCCCTGGTGCGGTACTTGCTGCTGCCTATATGTTCCGCATGCTGCAGCGTGTTGTATGGGGCAGACCGAAAAATCCTGATCAATCGGGCATGTCGGACTTGAGTATCCGTGAAATCGTCACATTGTCACCACTGCTGTATTTCGTATTCTGGATCGGTCTTTCTCCGGAACCGTTTCTGAAAGTTTTGCATGTTTCTGTGACACACCTGATCAGCCAGGTGGGCGTTGCAACAAACAGTGTAGCAGCTGTAAGCAAACTAATTATTCCGTAACCGTGTTATTTCTACACTTGCGCAAAGGATAAAAAATGGATCTCATGCTGTTTGCTCCTGAATTGATACTATTATTGGGCAGCCTGGTTCTTTTCTTCATTACAACAGGACAGGCCGGTGGTAATAAAGCCAGGACATTGACTATTGTAATTACGATTGCAGCTATTGCTGCCGGTTTTTCCTCATTTTGTATGACCGGCTATCTGTTTTTTGACGCCTACAAAATCGACCTGTTTTCCCAGTCATTCAAGATAGTCATCCTGATGGGTCTTGCGGCAGTTCTGATGCTTGGCTCTGAATTAAAAGACATAGCGGATGATATCCGCCCCGAATACTATCTGTTTCTGTTGCTGAGCGCTCTCGGTCTGGTGATGCTTGTCAGCAGTGTTGAGTTGCTGACCATCTTCATCGCTCTGGAACTTTCATCCTACTCCCTGTACATCCTGGTCCCCATGCGCGATGATCGCGGCGGCCTGCGGATCCAGATGGAATCGGCTATCAAGTATATTATCTTTGGAGCTGTCGCAACCGGTATCATGCTGTTCGGCATGAGCTACATGTTCGGTCTGACCGGCACAACCTATCTGGTTGATCTGCTGCCGCGCCTGCACCAGCTCATGGATTCACCGGCAGCCATCTTTGCCATTGCCATGGTTTTGGGTGGCTTTTTGTTCAAACTGGCAGCTTTTCCGTTTCATTCCTGGGTTCCGGATGTCTATCAGGGCGCTGCAAACGAAACAACCGCTTTTATCGCCTCTGTTCCTAAGGTTGCCGCTGTTGCACTGCTGATCCGCATCACCGCACTGGCTACACCTGAAGGACAAGGCATAGTCACCCTGCTGACAATACTTGCCATCTGTTCCATGTTTTACGGCAACCTGGTGGCACTGGTTCAAACTGACCTGAAACGTATGCTCGGCTTTTCCGGAATTGCCCACGCCGGTTATGTACTGCTCGGCCTGGTTACATTACGGGAGACCGGTTATGCGGCCGCCATCTACTATATAGTCGGCTACCTGGTTATGAATCTGGCCGGATTTCTGGTTATCTGCAAACTGTCCCAGAAAGGTGAAAACCTTGTTGTTGACGACTTGAGCGGCCTGCACAAACGCTCACCGCTACTGGCCCTTACCATGCTGGTCAGCATGCTTTCCATGGCTGGCATCCCGCCTTTTGTCGGATTTATGGGTAAGTTCAGCCTGATGACTGAAGCATACAGGGCCGGCCACATGACTCTGGTTATCATGGCTGCTATCAATACAGCCATTGCAATCTACTACTATCTCTCGGTTGTTCGCGTCACCTATTCTACCGCAACCAATGATCGCCCAAATTTGTCAATTGGTCTTACAACTAAAGTCTTGAGTATTTCCATGATTTTAATTATAATCCTGCTCGGCATACTTCCTGAGAAAATTATTCAGCTTGCTACACAGGCGGTTCGTACAATTCTGTAATATGCTGTTTCAAAGTTGAAACAGCTAAAATTCCTGGATTGGCTCCAAATGTGTTAATCCACTCCAGGAATTAAAGACAATGATTTTTTTAAATAAGTTTTCAATGTGCAAGGTTTCAGCAACTAAAACCTTGCACATTTTTTATATAGTCTCATTATTATTCACATTGTCTTTCAGCCTTTCTTTTGCTGCAGAAAATCAACAAGGCAACCGGGCGGAAATCCTCGTACTTCACTCTTACAGCCCCGACTATAGCTGGACAAAAACAGAACAAACCGGAATAGACAGCATCTTCAGTCCACTTGCCTCTCAATACAAATTACGTATTGAGTATATGGACACAAACCATAATCCCGCCATATCCAAGGGACCTCTTTTACAAACACTTTATAAAGACAAGTTTTCCAACTCACATTTCAAAGCTATCATAGCTTCAGACAATGCTGCTTTAGATTTTCTAAAACTGAATCGGGATAAACTATTTCCCAATGTTCCTATTATTTTCTGTGGAATCAATGGCTATGAACCGGCAATGACTGCCAATTTCCATAATTCAACAGGCGTTGCTGAAGAAAATGATTTTTCCGGACTCTTCGATACGATAGGTCGATTGCATCCAAATGTGGGACGTGTCGTCATCTACGGCAGTGCCTCTGACCCTTCACATCAGGCCAATGTGGCCCTGATAAAAAAATCATTCAGGTCATTAGTAACACACCTTAAAATTGATATCCGGGAATTCAGTGATATAGAATCGTGCATAGCCGATGCCAGGAAACTGTCTGAATACACTGTTATTCTGATGGTGGGAAGTATGCGTACCCAAGGTGGAGAAGGTATTAATCTCCAGCGTGCCAACGAGTTAATGTCGCCAGAAGTAAATGTACCAATATACTCTGCATGGGATTTTGCCATTAACTATGGTGCCGTAGGAGGACTTGTAGTCAGCGGCTATGACCAGGGTCGACTGGCCGCAGAATTGGCACTGCGAATTCTAAAAGGGGAGTCGGTCGACAAAATTGAAGTACAGCGCAATGTTAACAATGTCTACATGTTTGACTATAAACAGTTGTCGCGTTTTGGATTACGCATTGATCAACTGCCAAAAAATGCAATCATCCTTAATAAACCAGAAAGTGCCTACCAGTTTTCAAAAGAAACCACTCTTGCAATTGCATTTTCATTTTCAATTCTGTGTGCTGCGGTAATAATCCTTGGATTTAATGTCAGACGCAGAAAACGTGTAGAAGCTGAGCTGGAGGCCTCGCAGGAAAAATATGAAAAAGCCTTTCGCAACAGTGCAGACGTCATAGGAATTGCAAGACTATCCGATGGGAGTTATATCGAAGTCAGCGAAGTTTTCTTCCGTATTTTTGGTTTTTCCCGGGAAGAAGTAATTAACATGCCTTCTGCGGCCACAGATGAACCTGATTCAACTGTAGGTTTTAAACTCTGGTTGTCCAGCCAGGCCCGGACAGAGCTGTTCAATAGTTTTCACAAGCAGGGATATGTAAAAAACCTTGAAGTAGTCTGGTGCACCAAAAAGCTGGAACAGCGTATTGGTCTTTATTCAGCCGAAGTAATCAATATTGGCGCAGAACCATGCATAATTTATGTCTGGCACGATATTACCGAACGAAAACAAGCAGAAATCCACCGCCTGGAACTGGAAGAGAGACTAAGACTTGCTCAGAAGATGGAAAGCATCGGCCTGCTTGCCGGTGGTATTGCACATGACTTCAATAACCTCCTCACCCCAATTCTCGGCTACTCAGAAATATTACTGGCGGGAATTCAGACCGGTGATCCTCGTAAAAGAGCTTTACAGCAGATACGTGAAGCTTCAGAACGATCAGCAACACTGGTACAGCAGCTACTTGCCTTCAGCCGCAAACAGATGCTGGAACTAAGGCAAGTCGACATTGGTGATGTAGTAAAACGATTTGAGCAGATTTTGAGAAGCACTATCAGGGAAGATATACAGATAAACAGCCATTTGACATCAGATCTAGGAATAGTACTTGCCGACATTGGGCAAATTGAGCAGGTGCTCATGAACCTTGCAGTAAATGCTCAGGATGCAATGCCCAATGGGGGACTACTGACCATTGAAACCCAGAATGTATTCCTGGATGAGTCATATGCAGCAATGAACCCGGAAGCCAGTACCGGTCCACATGTTGCCCTGATTGTAAGTGACTCTGGCACCGGCATCAGCAAAGACGCACTCGATCATATTTTTGAACCGTTTTTTACAACCAAGGAAAGCGGCAGGGGAACCGGCCTGGGACTGGCTACTGTTTACGGCATTGTTAAACAACACGATGGCAGCATTTCAGTCTACTCCGAGCTTGAGAGAGGAACCACATTCAAGGTTTATCTGAAGTGCGTATCAACCTCTGCAACGGATATAAACAACCTGAATCAGGTTCAGACAGAGCTTTCAAGAGGAACAGAAACAATCCTTGTAGTAGAAGACAATGATCTGGTCAGGGATCTGGCCTGTGAGATGCTTCAACTGGCCGGGTACAATGTGTTATCTGCAGATGGCGGAGAGAATGCCTTGCAAGTCTTTAAACAACATGAGGGGCAGGTTGATCTATTGCTGACAGATGTGATCATGCCCGGCATGAACGGCAAGGAAATTGCTCTCAGGCTATGTACAAAAAAACCGGAATTAAAAGTTCTCTACATGTCGGGATATACGGGCAATATTATTGGGCAGCATGGCCTACTGAAAGAGGAAGTGCATTTGATCCAAAAGCCGTTATCACTTAATGCTCTCAGTGATAAAATACGTCAGGTGCTTGATTTGTAATACCCGGCACCTGACGTAGCAAGATTAGTGTGCTCAACTCAAATTATTTTGTTTTTTTCTTCTTCAACTTCATATTCACAGGTTTTATCTCTTCGCCGAATTCAAAAGTAAAGCAGCCCTCCTTATCAACCCCCAATCTGACTGCTGACGGCATTTCACCACTTCCCATCTGCATCAGAATCTTTTCCGACAGCTGCGGTAGAATTGTACCTCGCATGATGTGGTCAATATTCCTGGCACCGGTTTCTACTTCGGTACAGCGGTCTGCGATCCGTTCAACAACCTCATCTGCATAGGTAAGCTGCATTTTGTTGCTCTCAAACAGACGTGTCACCAGCTTTTCCAGCCTTAGCATAACGATCTCTTTCATAAAACCGGGATCAAGCAGAAAAAACGGCGTAACTGTCATGCGTGCCAGCAGTGCCGGCTTAAAGTGTCGTGACAGAATCGGCCTGATCGCTTCGGTTAAAGTCGCTGCTGAGAGCCTTTCCGAACCTGAACACAACTGGCTGACAACATCCGACGCCAGGTTGCTGGTCAGAAACAGGACCGTATTTTTAAAATCTATTTCGCGCCCCTCACCGTCCGACAGGCTGCCCTTGTCAAAGACCTGATAGAACAGATTAACCACATCCAGATGCGCCTTTTCAACCTCGTCCATCAACACAACTGAATATGGCTGGCGTCGTACCGCCTCGGTTAAAACGCCCCCCTCACCAAAGCCCACATAACCTGGCGGAGAGCCGATCAGACGGCTGACCGTGTGTGCCTCCTGGAATTCGCTCATATTAATGGTAGTCAGAAAACGGTCTCCACCGAACAGCAGATCCGCCACTGCCAGAGCGGTTTCGGTTTTACCGACGCCGGAAGGCCCAACCAGCAGGAAGATACCTTGCGGTCGTGAAGGATCATGCAAACCGGCCTTGGCAGCCCGTACAGTTTCGCCAATTACCCGGATCGCCTCATCCTGACCCTTGATGCGCTGCTTCAGGTCTTTTTCCAGCTGCATGACATTATTTGCCTGATCACGCAGCACTTTTCCCAAAGGAATACCGGTCCAGTCCGAAACAACCTTGGCTACAACATCCGGGTCAACTTCGATGCGTACCAGAGGAGAAGCGCCCTGAACCTGTGCCAGTTCTTCCGTCAGAGTAGCGATACTTATTCTAAGCTCTTTGATTTTATCTTCCGCGTCCTGTTCTGTAACCAGTACACCCAGCTCTTTACGGCATTCCACCAGACGATGGGCCAAGGCCTGTTCTTTCTTCCAGCGAGCCGTCAAATCGGCCAGCTCAGACTGCGATTTTATTAAGCGAGATTCCAGACCCTGCCTGCGTTCTTCATCAATCACAGCACCATGAAGGCAATCCCTGTCCAGCGCATTTCTTTCCCGTTCCAGCGCCTGAATCGAACGTTCCAGATCCTCCACAACCGAGGGTTTGGCTGTCAGCAGTATTTTGATTCGTGCTGCGCTTGTATCCAGCAGGTCAACCGCCTTGTCAGGCAGCTGACGACCGGAAATATATCTACCTGACAGCTCTGCTGCAGCAACAATGGCGTCATCACGCACAACAACACCATGGGCCTCTTCGTATTTATCCTTCAGACCGCGCAAAATCAGCACAGCGGTTTCAACTGATGGCTCATCCAGTTTAACAGGCTGAAAACGACGGGCAAGGGCCGCATCCTTCTCAAAATACTTCTTATACTCGGACCAGGTCGTAGCCGCTATTGTACGCAATTCACCACGGGCCAGGGCCGGTTTCAGCAGATTGGCCGCATCGCCGCCGCCCGCCTGGGCACCGGCACCGATCATTGTATGTGCCTCATCAATAAACAGAATAATAGGCTTGGGTGAAGACTTGATCTCACTGATTACCGACTTGAGGCGGTTTTCAAATTCCCCCTTAACCCCTGCCCCGGCCTGCAGCAACCCCATGTCCAGCCCCAAAATCGACACATCACGCAGAATATCAGGGATATCGCCCTGCACAATTCGCAATGCCAGCCCCTCCACTACGGCGGTCTTGCCAACCCCGGCCTCACCAACCACGATCGGGTTATTCTTTCTACGTCTGGCCAGAATATCAATCATCTGGGATATTTCCGTATCACGTCCAAAGACAGGATCAATCTCGCCTGCAGCGGCTTTCCCGGTGAAATCCGTACAGTATTTTGTCAGCGCATTAGTTCCAGCGGGAACTGTTTCATCCCGCACAGGTCGCTCTCCAACCGGAGAGTTCTCCACCGAGCCCCGGGCAATGCCATTAAACTGTTTCAACAGCGCATCACGGCTGATTGGCCTCAACGTATCAACATATTTACCTTCGGCCAATTGCAGCGGTTTCGCCAGCAACGCAGCCAGCAGAGCACCGGAACGGATCCGTTCATCAGCCAGATCAATTGACGATACCAGCCAGGCATCCTGAAACCATTGAATCAGAACCGGCGAAAATACCGGCTTACCGCCATTACCTGTATGCAGTCTTTCAATGGTCTGCTCCAGAGAGTTCTGCACTGCAGAAGGGTCTATCTCAAACTGACGCAAAATCATCGGCAGATCCCCTTGAGGCTCCTCAAGAAGCTTGGCCAGCAGATGTTCCACAGTAACTTCATAATGGGTTCTGGATACACAAAGCCCGGCAGCAGCTTCCAGAGCGCGGGTGCAGTGCGGTGTCAGTCGATTAAGCAGGCTTTTGATGTCAACTGTAAGCATTATTTATCTTTCCTTTTAAATTAGATTAACTTAAATCAAGACTGATAAAAAGTGAGCCGCCGGACATAACCGGTCGCCGTTTCAAATACAACTTGGAAGAGATGCGGAAGGCGGGCAAACCAAGAGTACCCATGATATAAAATTTAAATCAAATTCATCGCCTCAACCTGGTTTACAGATACGCCTTCACCCTTAGCGTACATCTTGCCAAGCATGAACTGGGCATTTATGTCTCCAAGCTCAGCGGCATGACTGAACTCATTATAGGACTGTTTGAAATCTTTTCTTTCGTAAGCGGCCATTCCTTCTTTAAAACCCGCATATACATTAGACACCTGCGAAGTCAGCATCAGAACTATTAAACAGGCAAGACGACTAAACATATTAACCCCCTGTTTCTCAATTAAACTAAATCGCCTAATCCTGATTAACAGGATAAGTGCGTTAACGACGGTATTTTCTGCCGGATAAGCGCAGAAAACAACTTCTAACCTACTAATAGCAGGGACAAATCACTTCTAAGCCAAACATATTTTTCAAACAATTAATATTCTCAATTCAAAATTATTTAACAGCTTAAAACACAGCAATACTTACTACAGCAATAACGGTAATAAGTCAAGCATATGCAGTCAATATCACTACCTTAGTACTACAACTTTGGGCACAAATTTAACAACAGGAGGTTTGCAACTTTAGAAGGGATGGGAAACAACAATGGTGAGTAAAATGCTTAACGAATTAAACCGGTTTAAACATTTGAAATAATTATTATGCGGCCCAAATTTAAACAAAACATAACACAAACAACTCTTATTTCACTCAAAGACGCAACGCTTAAAATCCTGTAAATATTTTTTCACTTAAAAGTCTTTATTTGCCTAGTTGCGCGAGTAAATATTCATGTAAATTTGACACCATATTCAACCTGGCTGACATAACATATAAACGTCTTTACAGCTGTAGTTGTCATACTAACGCAGTAAAAATTGATTATTATCAATATAAAGCGTCCAAACATACCCCTGTTCATCTTTTAGCCACTCAAAATTGATAATTCTTTTTTCTTTATCAACAGTAAAACCTTTAGAAGGATCAGCCAAAGTATCGGCACCATCTTTTGAATACAATGTTTTCAGATTGATACAGCTTTGCAGCAAGAACTTATCCACAAGATTTACATGACTTTTAGTGACATTGATCAACAGCAAATTATCCTCGTAGCCTGCTCCACAATACCCGGTGCGATTCCTGGCATTAGACGGCTTTCTTGAAAGCACTACATACTGACTTGTTTTACCGGTGGAAACATCCAACAAGAGACGTGTTTCATCACTGTTCAAAAGCTCCGAAGCCAGCTTGGTGTTAATACTTACGGGGCGACTTTTCTTCTCGCCGCCAACTCTGGCGATAATCTTTTTGCCGGATTGTGAAACAGATATTGTTGTGCCGTTTTTTACTGGCAACAATAACGGAGCTGTCTTTAATGAATCAGCTTCAGCACTGCGGTTTGACAATAAAATACAAAATAAAACAGCAATGATAAGTGTTGTCAATTTGTTAGGCATAATAAGCTCCCAAACCCTTATAAACAGAATAACTTCTAACTTATTTAACGGTATATAGGCGTTTCAGCTTTTTACTGAGACAAAACTCTAAAAATCAATTCCCCAAAGCGATTTGTGGCACTTTAAAAAAGAATCAACATTTGAACACACCGATACGGCAAAATAGTTACTTTAAAGGCTGTTGAAGCATATACCCCCCTCCGCGAACAGTATGAATCAGTTTAACAGGAAAATTCTTATCCACCTTGTTTCGCAGATAGTTGACATATACGTCGATAATATTTGAAAAAAAATCAACCTTATCATTCCATATTTTGTTGCCTATCATATTACGCGATAATACCGTATTGGGGTTGCGCATCATATATTCCAACAGGTCATATTCTTTGATGGTCAGGTCAAGTTCAATGCCGTCACGCCATACACTGTGAGAGACCGGATCAAGCCGTAGATCGGCAAAACATACCATGGCGCTGCGTACTTTATAGCTCCGGCGCAAAAGCGCTCTGACACGGGCCATAAATTCGACAATGACAAATGGTTTTGGCAGGTAATCATCTGCGCCGGCGGCAAGACCGGAAACAATACCTTCGGTAGTAGCATCAGAAGAAATCATGATCACCGGAACATGGTTACCGGCATTTCTCAGATCTTGTACTATGGACAAACCGTCTTTTGGGGAAAGCTGCTGGTCAACTATCACAAGATTGTATGTGCCTGATAGAGCCAGTTTTAACCCTTCGATGCCGTCATTGACAACGGAAACAAAATACTCCACCTCCTCCAGACTACGCTTGATTAAATCCGCTGCTTTGATTTCGCTATTGAGAACAAGTATTTTCATAGGCACATTTTCCAATTTAATAGTATGTTTATTAGTCCGTGCAACAGTGGTTTACCCGGTTTCGGCCTAGCACTAAACCGGCCTAAATGGCTTGCAGATGTTCCAATAGTTATATTGTCGAAGTGAAATGTAGCAAACTGTTTTAGCATCTACAATATTTTTAATCATTACCCATGGATTTTATTTAATAAAAAATCCATACTACCGTTAATTCAGCCCAACCGAACCGCCTCTGATTTTGTTACTCCGTACAGCCTGCGACAGAACATTTTTTCCCTTTATCTCAATCCTGCCATCCTTGTTCATCCGGATAGAAGACTCCCCGCAGCAGATATTAATTTCAGTTGCAGCTGAAATCCTTAATATCTCTTCTTCATTCCTGGTCTCGACAACGGAATGATCTCTAGGTTCATGCATAAGACCGATTATGATTGGCTTTCTCGCGTTGTTCATCTCAAACATCAAAGCCACATCCCGTCCGATGTGATCTTCATTCAATTCCACAGTAGAACGGGATGGAAGAGCGCGTCCTGTTGGGTTTACAGGAAACTCCACAAAAGGAGTGCCGGATGCATCAAATCCGTCTATTATTCCGATCACAATCCCGATTACCTGACCACTTTCTTCCGTATTGCGGGTTACAAGCTCGATTATATCAGTCTCGGCGTTCATAACTATTTCATTATCTGCCACACATATTTTCTCTTTAAGCATAAACTGACCTTTATATTTGTATTTAAACGAGGAAAAACTATTTTCTCACGGAGTTCACTGAGGCACAGAGAAAACCGGTAAAACTTCTACTATTTTTCAACCAACACCAGACTTCCAGGTAGTTTATTATTTTACATTCTCTGTACCTCGCTTAATAGCGCCTACTTTTGGCTGTGAGCTCTGTGAGAGACTGCATTTAGGTTTTCGCTGTAGACTCTTCAAAATGAACACTCTTAAGATATTTGTTGTCTGAATACAGTGGCATCCGGCTGATATAAGTCAAGGTCAGACGCTGTTCATCCGGCTCTATCAGACAGGTATCCATTTCCATGGGCGCTGATATAGTTTCCTGCTTTATCCTGGCAGTGCAGGTAAAAATATGTTCAGGGATAGTTAATGTCAATTCAGGCTGCGAACAATGCAGGTTGAATAAAGTCAGTATTTCCCGCCCCTTCAGTTTTGGCCGGTATATCTGGTCATCCGGCACCGCGTTGTAACACCTGGGATTCAGATCCAGAGGATTCAGCGGAAAGCGCTCTTTTTTCCATTTCTCATCATAGGTACCTGCGTACATTAGCCGCTGTTGCCAGCTCATGGGAATAGCGCCCAGACCAGCTGGTTTCGGCCGGTCGTTGATTGACTTGATGGGACAGTCCAAATATTCAATATGCGGTAGTACAGAGTTTTCCAGATGCTCTGCGCCAAAGCCCATGCCCAGTGGATTACACTCAAACTCTTGCTTGCCCTTTTTATCTTCGTAACATCCGCCAAAAGCATATTCATAGGAAAGAGGGATTTTTTCAAAATGAACAGGATCCGACATTTTGGAAAAGCCCAATTTGCGACGCCAGGATCTGGGGCCATAAACAATCAACGCTTTTTCCAGATACCCCAGTGTAAATCCGCACGGCACCAGCCTTTTCCTGTTGCCGTAGACATGGCCGTTGATAATGATATCCGTGCCCTCTTTCTCGGGAACAATGTCAACAGGGTATCTAATGCCGGAATTTTCAGGCTTGTCATAATACTCGTCGCTCAACATGACCGGCAGCATGCGCTCTCTTGGCGAAATGCTGATTTTGCCGTTATCATCAAAATCATAGCTCGCCTTGAGAATACCGACGAGCAGTTCCTGTTCGTTGTTATCGGTAGAGATCACAAATTTTGCCAGATACGGCGTCATGTTATAGGTTTCGTGAACTTGCAGCATTATTTATCCCTTAATCACAGCCGTTTTCAGATCGTCAACATATCACTTGTACAACTGGGCGGCGCTGTATTTGGTAAGCTCGGATTGGCTGCGCCGCCATTGACGTCTCAATTTCTTCTTATAAAACATCCGGCATTGTTACACTCCAAGTGCTCTGGCAGTATTGCTCGCAATTTTTTAAGATCGCGCGAAGATATTTCATGTCTAAAACCATCTTTAGACCAGACAATTTCTTTGAGTTTTGTCATTTTTTTCAATGATGGCAAATCCGGAAACGGACTGGTATTTAAATGTATTTTTTCCAGGTTCACCAGATTTGAAAATGAATCCGGCAGAGATTTGAGCGGGGTTCCTTCAAAAATGAATTCGTTCAGGTTCTTTAACTTTCCTATTTCCGAAGGCAATCCATGCATCATGGAATTGTTTGACAAGTTCAAATTTTCCAGTCGATCCAGCGAGCCAATTTCCGGAGGTAGCTGAGTAAGATTGCTCCCCCCGATCCCCAGAGTCGTCAAAGCTTTGAGTCGGGATATCTTGCCAGAAAGCCTCGTAATGGGATTGGCGCTAAGGTTTAACCATTTCAGGCTATCCAATGTAAACACCTTTTCAGGCACCTCTGTGAAATCATTCAAATACAGGTTAAGCAGTTGCAGTGATTTCAGCTTCTCCACTCCTTCCGGCAACTGTTGAAACCTATTTTTTGATACGTCCAGATGTTTAAGATGAGTTAACTGTGAAATTTCTGCCGGAAGATTTTTGAGCAGGTTATGTGATATATCGAGATATTCCAGTTCCGGTAGTTCAGCGATTTCTTTTGGAAGCGTCTTGAACCTGTTGCTGGAAAGATTGAGATCATGTAGCTTCGATAACCCTTTAATTTCATTTGGAAGCGAAGTCAGCATGTTTCCGGAAACATTCAATTGACCCAGGCGAGAGAATCGACCTATTTCTGCCGGAAGTTCATTGAGTTGATTGTCACTGACAGACAATACGGTCAACGCGGAAAGCATGCTGATTCCCGCAGGCAGGTCTTCCAGTTCATTATTATCGAGATTCAACGAACTCAATTTATGGAGGCGAGTGATTTCCGGTGGCAGATGCTGGAGTTTATTCCTTTGCAAATCCAGGGAAGTCATTTTGGTATGATGACCAATGCTTTCAGGAAGTTGGGCTATATTCAGGTCTGATAAATCCAGGGCATTATTTATACGGTAAAGTTCGTCGTCATATAAGGAAATACCGGCAAACCCGATTAGAAAATCAAGCATTTCTCCGGGGTTGAAACCGATACGAACACCGCCGTAAAGTCCGGCCGCCATTTCTAATCGTGTAATCCGGCCATATCTCGATGGCCTTTTATTTCTGCTATCCTCTGAATCTACTTTAAGTTCAGTCAATTTTCCAAAAAAACAAATGGTTTCTTCAGACTTATACTTACCAAACTGCCCCTCCCTGAGTCCAAAGCCATTAAACTCATGATCGAAACTAGGAAATGGAGAAACATTATACGAGTGGCTATAACTGCGCTTCGTAAGACCAGAATACAGACCCATACCAAAAGGGCCAATTCCGACTTCTGCTCCCCAGACATTAGATTCCAGCGCAAAAGTCCAGATATCCAGAAAAGCATTCAAACGGTTTTTAAAATAGGCTTTCACAGGATGTTCTAGCTTATATAACAAAACTTCTTTTGAGCGCCATTCCTTCTCTACTGAAGTCTTACCAGAGTCACCGGACCAGGCGGATACCGGAATGGATAATCCACCAAAACAAAATAAAATCACCATAGTTGCCAGGGAAATGATTCTGAATTTCATGTAGTTTCCTCTTGTGGAAATTTTTGATATTTCAATATACTGCCAAACGCACGGTTTACCGTGCTTCTAATGAGCCACTGACCCGGGTTTTGCCGAGCGAACCAGCCAAACGCATTGGATGTTTTTCTTTCGGGCAAACCCAGTTGTGCCTGACGTCATATCCACTATCCAGGCGCTGCTTGTATCATTGGCGTAACTGCTGGACGACCAGTAGTCGCAGTTCTCGTCTCGGATCTCAAAAAAAGGATGATCTTGCGGCAGAGCAGGCCAGTGGCCGGAACGATCAAACAGACTTTCCAGTTCTTTGAGATTGGGCAACCGCCACTGTCCGGCAGTGGAACCGTCACTAAGGCAACAGTTCGCAGGTGGAGCAGAAGCATGCCCGTATTTGATCGCATTCGTCGGCACAGCCCAGGTATTATGTCCTTTGAGACAACTGGTTGATGGCGCAGGCGCTGAAGCCATCCTGCTGGCCGCAGTCAGGGCTTCAGCCCAGGTTTTATCAGCAATGCAACCGGCATTCTGCAGCCAGACCAACCCGGTCAGGTTGTCAGTGACAGTACCGTTTTTATTATCTTTAAAACGCGACTTGGGCCAGGCTGCTCCGGCCTTAACAGAGGCATCATCACCAGCGGCAATAGTGGTACTCAGACCTGTGGCAGGCAATTGAACTGTTCCAGCATAAACATCATGCGGCAACAGCACCAATGATAGCAGTAATATCAATGTTAATCGTTGCAGCATAAAAATGTATCTCCATTATTAAAAAGTGATCAATTATGGTTTATTCCGCCACGAACCGGCCAGACGTAATAACTGAGCCCCGGTTGATAGGGACCAATGAAGCCATCGTACATAGAGACGAACCAGGGGGCCCCGCCGGGGCGATCGGTTGTTCTGACACTGGACGACCAATATCTGCGTGCCTGGACGGTCGTGAACGAATGACCGGCTGGAAGGGCAATGCCGGAATCGTTCGATAGATCAATCAGGCTTTCCAGCTCGTTAATATTGGGCAAACGCCACTGCCCGTCTCTGGAGCCGTCTTTGAGACCACAGGACGCTGGCGCAGACGAAGGGGCCAGTCTGTTGGCCACAGCCACAGCATCACCCCATTTTTTCTGCCCGAGGCAGCTGGCGTTTTGCAGCCAGATCAGACCAGTCAATTTATCTATAACCATTCCGTTGTTATTGTTTATGAAGCGCGGTTTTGGCCACGCCACACCAGCCTTAACAGCTCCGTCCTGTCCGGTTCCCTTACAAGAAACGCTGATACCGTTGGTGTCATAACAAGCCGTTTGTCCGCTTGCAGGCAACTGAACTGTTTCTGCCTGTATCGCATAGCACGACAATCCGAACGTCACAACAGCTGCAATGGCAAAGGTTTTTCGTAATAAAAGGCTAAAATTTGGTTACATATTACTCCTTAAATACAGTCTCCCGGAACCATCTTTATCACAATTAGTATTCCTGCATTTTATCGCTGAAGCACCCGTGTTTTCAGGTCGTCAGGATTATTGAAGATTTTATATGTTTCAACCTGAAAGCCTGGTCAAAGCTGTCCAGTTTTGCAGTAACCTGTTCTTTTGCGACATCAGCGCCTAATCCCATTTGCCATACTTATTCATGCTGTAGTATGTTCCGGTTGCAATTACATATAGAACTCCCATAATTATAACGATAAAGCACATTCCAATTGCTGCTGCCAGACCATCCATTTATTGATCCTTTATTGATTTGATTATTTAAGGTTTCGTGGACTTGCAGCATTATTAAATCCTTAAAATATGTAACTCCAGGATACCCAGAGGACACTCTAATTATTCCATTTCACTTGCCAGCAACAAACAGGCCTTTACTTATCACCCACAGCTACGTGCAAGCCATCAATATAACACTCCTTCAACTGCGTGCCGCCTTCAGTGGTAAGCTCATAAAAAAGAACAATTTTGACAAAACCAAGACAGTCAATACGAATCAGTTCCTGCAATTGATCAACACTTACCAGCTCTTTACTCAACATGTCATACCATTCTCTATTTGTTCTGACCAGCGGATGCAGGGAGAAAAACACCTGTTCCGTGGGTGAAACATTTATATATTGTTCAAAATCATCCATCGCATTAAATGTCCCGCCGCTTGTAGAGCTGGGATGAAGAACACCTTTTCGTCCGGTGCCGACACAGTAATTGCGGCTGTACTGTTTTTTATGCTTATCGTATTCGATCACATTATCCCAGTCACCTTTGGTAATAATACGATCATTATATTTTTCTTTTTCAAAATTCATGAAAAGTCGGCTTTTAAACGTACATAGCCCATTCTTTCGCTCAAAACGATCACGCTTCAAGTTTTTGTCTTTTACCTGGGTTTCTATACGATCAATCAGTTTTGATTTTTTTAACCAATCTTTAGATTCTATGTCAGCCGCAGGCTTGAATAGCTCCATGTCATAATTCCTGAGTTCAAATCCCACTGTTTCGTTTGCTGGAAACTGGGCGATCGGTACGGTCATCAAAAGGTTCAGGCGGTATCTGATCTTATGTACCGAAAAAACATTAACAGGTGTTAGCACTGCCGATTCGACAACCCTTGGTTGATTTTTTGTCTCTTTCCCATCAACAAAAAAATCCTCTATCCTGCATCTGGGTAATGGAGTGTTTTTTGCCGGCTTCAGTTCGATCCACTCAAAATATTTGTCCTTATCTGCTTCCTCCACTTTTTCAATTTTTTCGAAAGCAACGGCTTTACGGGTCTTGAAAGACATCTCTTCAAGTGGGCTGGCAATATAAGATGCGGACTCCGTTCTTGCTTTCAGGTATTGCAGCCTGTTCTTGTAGTTAACCGGTGTAGTTACTGCATTGTTAATGTGGATGAATCTCAACTCGGTGATCACTTCATGCGGTGTTTTTGAAGGTCTGTAAACTACCTCCAGACCAAGACCGGTATCCAGGTTCCAGAACTTTCCAAGTAGACCGATATTCTGATCCTTACTAGTCATCCCCTTACTGAGACAAATAATAAACTCTTTTCCGGCCTTCATGGCAGAATCAAGAAAGGAACCAAGCGCATTTGTATGGTAAAATACGTCCCAACCGTTGCGTTTCACCTTGTCCAGATCCGGGCAAATTTTGTAATTCAGATAGTTGAAACTGGTACTCGGTGAGGCTTTGTTAGATGCACTGTCGAAATAGGTGAGTTTTATGCCTTCACTGTAGGTCATTTCCTTTTTACCGTTGATTTTAATTTCCTTGGGGTTCATCTGGGATGATTTGGCTTCATCTATTGCTTTGTTGAAGATGACCCCTTCCATGGTCTTGTCCCTATTAATTACACCCGGATAGGCACCAGTATTTTTATCAACGACAATCTTATGCATAAAGGGCTGGAGCCCACCGTTGGGTGCATTCATCCGATCACAGAAAACTCGCGGCAGATTGAAGGGAGTTTCAATTTTGAATTTGTTCTTGTCCTTCTTCAATTCCTTGATAAGACTTTCCTGGGCCGCTATTTTTTCCAGATAATACGTTTGTTGTTTTTTGTCTAAGAGACTGTTTTTATATGCTTTACAGTCTGATATATGTTTTTCCAGAGAACCTATAATCATTTCCGTGGTCTGAAAATTGAGAACCGTCATCCAATTGCCATTATCTAACGCTACACCCGGCTTATCATCAAAAAGATGACCGGTGTCCCCCAGATACCTGTAACGGATATATGAATCCCAGTAATTCTCCACCTTGTTATGGGTATTCCATAGCTTGGGGAAACTGGTCTGCTCGCCTGTCCAGTGGTCCGGTTTCAGCAGGTCGTAGGCACCGGCTGAAACATTAACCAATTGATGGATCACGCAGTCTGCGGCGATGTGGGTGGCCATACCGTAAAAATAAGCCTGCTCAACCTGAATCTGAAACTCATTTCCCGGGGTTTTCTCCATTTTCTGCCAGCGTTTAATGGCCACCTGAAACTGCCGGTGGGTCCTGTTGTAATGGCCAAGGTTAAAATGAATGCCGGCCGTATTCAGAAAGGTTCCTGTTGGTACTGTCCAAAAATCCGGCCCACAGGCACCAAGCATGTAGGCGGAAAAACAGGTAATGTCGTTGTAGTTAGAAGGGTCTTTTAGTTGTTTGTTGTACTCGTCGAACGTTTTTTTTAGTCCGCCGTCTTTTGGATTTAAAAATGCGTTACATGTTTTTTTGTCAACAACGTTATGGATTTCGGCTGTAAGATATTTTTTAAAGTCTATTGTTATGTCTTTATATTTTCTAAAACCTTCGGTGACAGATTCAGGCAATCCGCCATCTTTGGTGCATTTCATGGCAACCAGCCAGTGTGTGTTAAAACAGGGCATCGGTCTCTCCTTTTACCAGGCGATGGTGTAGTAAGCTGGTTTGATTCCCTTCTGATTCAACAGTTTCTTGTTCAGCACCATGAAAGCCCGTCCATGCTCGCCGTTTGTCTGCACATTTATGGAAGGTTGAGAGAACCCGCTGTTGGACAACACCATTTTTTTGAAATAATAATCCGTCAGCCTCTGGTGGCCGATGTTGCCCTTGGAGATATGCTGGATACTGACCACCAGTTCAGGTGCGACATAAATGCTGTTTAGCCATTTTTTAAATTCCTCGATTTCTTTATTGTTCTCGGGGACGTAATCCTCATTTATTGAACCAAGCAGCCTTATCTCTAATGCGCTACGATAGTTTCTTTTTGATTCTTCAACCTTCTGCTCATAATAACCTGGCAATTTCTTTTTAATATCTTCCCATGAATGGATTTCCGGCATCGGGATTTTATTCCTCCTGCAATAACTCTCGGCAAGCTCATGGGTAGTCTCTCGGTAGTCGAGATTTAGTCTCTCACTGCTCATCTTCCAGTCATGATCCGTTAAAAACCTCTTACCCGCCTTTTCCAACTCTTCCAGCGACAGATCTCGTCTGCCCGGGTCTCTACTCTGGATCACCAGATAGGATTCCATGGTTTTATCAGCCGGTTGAATACGGATAATTGTATGCTTGTCTGAATCAGGCTTGAGCGTCATGAACGCCACAGGGGTGTCGCTGATATGGCTATCCGGCTTCATGGAGGTGTGAAACTTGCCCAAGGCATCAAGGGCGTACAGTTTGCCGCGATCTTCCAGTATCAGTACGGCAATATTGTTTATTACAGTTTCTCCGATCTCTATGGATTTTGTATCCGAGCCAAAGAGTTTTTTCTGATCGATTGTTTTGATCCAGTTAACCGGTTTGTCCGGGGTGGCAAAATACAGCATCTTATCTTGATCTTTAGTAATAATTATCTGGTTCGATCCGGAAAAACCGTAAGCGCTGTTATACATGTCATAACCGGTATAAATCTCCCGTGGCGAGTCAATACCTGTGCCGTCAAGGTTGTGGCGAGACATGTATGACCCTTTTCGGCCTTTAATTTCGCTGACAACAACCAGCTCATCAACAATTCTTGAGCCGGGCCTGTTTAGGCCGATTACGTTTATTACGCCTGTCGGTTTGCTGTGGTCAGGAAAAACCGGATGGATCTCGGTGATCCCCTGGGGGCTTACCCGAACAATCCATGTGTCCTGGTCGGTTCTATTTTTATTTTCGTAGGGATCTTGCTCCACTGTGAAAAACATTTCGTCATGATCGCCGAGGTTGGTGAAGTTTACATCATTCATTTTGTATTTATACAGTTTAGGGTCGGATTTGGGCCTGTAATTCATGATCCGTTTTTCACAGTCATAGACTTCTATGTCGCCCTTTTCGCGGGTGATGATAAGTTCATCAATGCCGTCACCGTTAATGTCTTTTGTGTATATTTCACTAACGTTGTTCAATTTTTCTTTGTCTTCATCTTTATATATTCCGCGAAAGCTGTACGTAATCGGATATGCTCCGGTCAGGGATTGCAGGCGTTCTTTAAGTCCCCTGGTTGACGGAACGAGTAAATCAATAGTTTGTTTGCCTTTTTCGGACTCGTAATTAACTTCAACAGAAAAATAAAGAGCCGCAGCCGCTCCATCCTTGCTCCATAATATGATGGGCGCGGCAAGATTTTCTTTCAATTTTTTCTCAGTTTTCTGTATTTCTCCTGCGTCAACCTTCCCTAATCGTGTTGCTGTCAGTGTGTTCATGGTTGCTCCTGCCTGCGTAATTGATAAGTTCTGGTTAGATGAAAAAACAAGCATTGCCGCAATGATGCATATGGTTAAAAGAACAAGACTGCCGATTAATTGCTTTACTTTTTTCCGCATATAGTAATTCCTTTCACATCTCATAATCTGCCAAGGGCTTTATGTTTAAAATAGGGGGTACCCCAATATGGATCGTTTGTGATAACAAAAAGTTTAACGTACGTAAAATTCCTTTTAGCGCGGTCACCCACATTAGACTTCACCCCCTCCATAAACATAAAATGACCCACCATGAGAATAAAATCATAACCGTAGTGAACACATACAGCACTATTCTGAAGGTACGGCTTTGAGAAAAAGATTGTGTCGAAAGTTGGGGCAATAACAAAAGCCCTGAATGCAGACTAAGAAATGAAGCAAATGTTCCTAATGAGCCCATTGCAACTCCAACGCTGCGAAACATACCACCAGAATAACTAATAAATCTCCATGTTACGAAGCATGACACCGTGAACGTCACGGCACCTGCAATGGTCATTATTTTTAGAATATAATTACGTTGATCCTGTTTCAAGCTGGACCTCCAAAATAAAATGTTTTCTCAAACGAGTAATATTTAATATCACCTTGCAAACAGGCAATATTTACAAACAATCGTTTCATATTATTCCACATAGGAAATTATGCCTTCCGTATCAGGAAAAACGACCTTGCCAACACCGTAAATCGTTTTTGGTACATGGATTTTACCATCGCCGTCTGTTGTCATTTCCTCACGAGTGCCATCCGGTTTTTTTAGAATGCACTTCTTGTTTTTCATCGGTTCGTCACGGCCATCAAGCAACTGGACGGTTAGTTTATCCTGTTCACCAACATAACTATCCTTTGGCACCACCAGCGGAGGCTGCATTTCCGCCATGGGCGGGGTGTTGGCGGAACCGCTCATATTCCCGATCATCTGGTCACCAAGTCTTGGCACGCATTTGCCTTCGATTTTCACATCAAAAGAATAGTTGATGAATTGAGCTTTGCCTTTGATCACGCCGCTACCTACCCCGCCGCACGAACCGGCTTCATCGCCGGTGCTTGTGCTGAATACCGAATCCTGAAGCATCACCGGGCTTCCATCTATTTTTACGGACGTGCTGCCATTGGCCGTATCAGCCGACGAAGCAATGTTCGTATAGGGAATGGGAACCGGTCCACCCGAGGTTGGTGTCAAGCAAACATCCGGTGCAAAAAAAGTTTTCCCGTCACTTGATTTATGAACAGCGGTCATATCGTTTACGGTTACAGTTGATGCCATGGGTTGCTCCTTTAATAAGTTCCGCCTGATTTGATCAGTCTTATCGCCCTTCTTTCCTTATGATCCGATGAAGTCAGGATCAGTGCGCTCTGCTTGTCCGGATATTTGTTTTGGAGATAATACATGGCAATAATAGTCAGCGCCGCTCCCGATGCTGCCCCCATGTCTCCAAGCGTATCTGCCGGATGCTCAAGGATTGCGGGTGAACCGAGTCGTTCTCCGAGAGCGGTTTTGACCAACGCCCAGTCCTTCATCCGCTTTGACTCACCATTCAGGTCTGCTACGACAATCGGGGGTTCCACGTTTTCGACTAAAAGATCGGAAACAACTTTCCTCAATCTGCCTGAGGAATTTTCCGCTGTCAGTCCATCAATCAGGAAAACTGTCTTGTTCTTGTCCCGCCTGGAACTATCTTTTTCAATGATGATGAAGGCGCTTATTTCCCCCGGGATATATCCGTCGATATTTCTGCGGCTTTTGATCCGGTAATCCTCGTCCAGCTTGTCAAGCCATTCAGGGAACAGGCAGGACTCTATCCCGCCCACAATGGCACGTTTGATGGATCCGTTATCAAGTTGATGCCATGCTTTTTCAATTAGCGAAATAACTCCGCTGTGCCCTTCAAAGCTGTATTCTTCAAATGGGAAAATGTCCTGTTCTATCTGGTTATGGAACCGGTAGATAAATTCGTCTTTCATGCCTGCATTTTGGTTCAACATCGGAGGAAGTGAGATAAACAGGCCGGTTGTGGAAAATTGTTCGTCCGTATATGCGGAGTTATTCAACAGGTCGGAAAATATTTTTTCACCGATCATTGAGAGCCATTCGGCAGGGCCGAAAGCATTACGACAGCCGGCAAGCCAGGAGATTGGGGCGGCCAGCAGCGGTGTGCCGTTTTCAAATTCCGGGTCTGCAGCACGGCAAAAAAACAGTTCCGACATCTTGGTTTTCCGGTTAATACCGGCATCCAACGAGGCACAGGTCTGATCAGCCATAATGCCAATTGAAGAAACCATCCCGAAACCGCTTATTACAAGTGGAGAGGTTTCATTATTGTTATTTAAAACCATTGCTTTCAATTCCTCTTCCTGATTGTTTCGATTACTTTCCGTTGTTCTGCCACGGTCTGGGTAATGTCAAAACACAGGTCCGGATCATACCTGACAACAAGCTCATCAAAGGCCAGTTGACGAAGGGATGCGGGGTTTCTTTCCGATTCCAAGGTTTCGAGTATTCCGGACGGGCCGTACGGTTTCCCGTAACGGTATTTTGTTTGAGGATTAAATCCGGTTTGGTGGGCCATCCACCATTCATTCCAGAGCGTCCGGTCTTGCGAGAGACGATTGACCGTCTCTCCCGGCTCTTTGCCCGGCTCATAGAGAGGTTCGCCTCTTTTCAACTTTTCACGCTCATCCGCAAAAAGCATGTCTTCATCAATGGGGTCCGGGATGAATGCATCCTCATAAAGATTCGCGCCGGTGATCAGGTTTAAGGCAAGAGAAGCGGCTTCGGAACAGGCCCCGCCATTAAGATGCAAAACCAGGATATCAACGGACGATGAATCACCCAGCAACCCGAGGGCCAACAGGCTTTCGTTACAGACATCGTCTGAGCGGGAGATGTCCTTTAGATACGAAAGATGTAATGCGTCGCCGCCAAGCCCCATTGCCAGATAAACTGCCGGTTCCTGAGGCTTTCGATCAGCAGGCACGGGAAAAAGCCCTTTTTCGCCAAACCGTAAAAAAGCCATGCGGATTTCATGCTTTATAAAGTCCGGCTCCTTGTCGCTGTCAAGAAGATGAAACAGATGTCCACGGGCTGATTTGAATCCAAGGCGGCCAAGGGTTTGAATGATGGCAACGAATGTTTCGTCATGCGGCCTGTTGAGCAACCCCACCAATTGATTTCCCATGGGCAGACGTTTATGGGTGATGACTGCTAAAGCCAATTTCACCGGCACAGGCTCCAAAGATAAAAGCATCTGTTCCACAAACGGATGCCATTCAGTCGGAAGCTCCTGATTCAGAGCGCTGATAACAGCGGTGACTTTTGGCATGTTCATCGGGTCCAGGCTGCCAATAATCTCTTTAACCGGACTTTGGAGTTTATGGCGGCTGAAAACCCTGACAACAGTATACAGAGTGCCAGGACCGCCCTCTTCCGCTTGCTTCTGGCAGATCTCCAGCGCCTTGTCAGCCCCTTGAACCAGAGCCGTTACATGCGCCTGGATACGATACTCAAGCGTATCCATATCCCGCCAGGAACGATACGGGGCACCTATGGAATTCAAGCGTTGCACATACAGAAAGGAAGCCTCATCCAGATGTTCAATATACATCTCTTCCACAAAAGCTTCTGTTGCTTCATCCAATTCATTCATCCGGTTCATCATTTCCTGCCCATGCCTGTTCATTTTTTAATTCTGGCTCACTTTAGGCGCTTTAAGGGCAATACTGCTGCTTCCCAGTAAGTTAATTTCATTGCCGTTTATCAGTATTTTGCCGCTGCTTTTCATAACAAGGGTCGCTGCGCCGCAGATAAGCGTAATCTCGTCTCCGGAGCTGATCATTGTCTTGTTATTGACAGCAATGGACAGGTTGGCATCGACGCCCAGCTTGCAGTTATTGCCTACTGTGGTTGAAAGGTCTTTCTCGATGCGCTCCGTACTGTTTTCACCGACAATCAGGCTTCTGTTCTGATCGGTTTTGATCACGGCATTACCATTGATCGTTTCGCTCAGGTCTTTTATCACCGACACGGTTTTGTTTTCGCCGGTTGTTTCGCTGAGATTCTTACCGACTTTAATAACCATATTTTCACCGATAGATTCGGTGTGGTCCTTGACTACCGTGATGTCTTTGTTATTGCCGATGGTTTCTTTCTGGTCATGATCGACATTTTTTGTGCGGTCGTTTTTTACCTGCAGTTTTTCATCATGACCAACGGTCTGCCCCTTGTCGTTCTTGACCAGGATGTTCCAATCTTTCTCCGCCTGGAGATAAACCTCCTCCTTACCCATCAAATCCTCAAACCGGAGTTCATTGAAGTTTGCAGCGGTTCCACCGGGAGTACTCATGGTTTTGAGGCCGCTTTGGGTCTTGTTGGCAGGAAGATTGTAATTGGGCTGTTTGGCTTCATTGATAGCGCAGCCCATGATGATCGGATAATCCATATCGCCATTGATAAAGGAGACCAGCACTTCATCGCCTATGCGGGGAATAAACTGGCTGCCATAACTTCCGCCATTCCAGAACTGGACGGTGCGGAGCCAGCAGGAACTTTTTTCATCTTTTTGACCTTCACGATCAAAATGGAACTGGACATTGACGCGACCATATTCATCGGGCCAAATATCTTCACCCTTAGGACCGGTTACAACGGCTGTGAGGAGACCGGGAACCATCGGCTTTCCGTGGCGTTGTTCCGGGCGATAGGTTACGGAGGAGGGGATAACCATAAATATATTGCTATAACCAGGTTTAACTTCCTTATCTGCCTGTTCTTTCAGAACTCCAGGTTGTGCTCCACCATGGGCTATTCCAAATATGAAATATTCCTGGTCGAATTTAGGAATATTGTGACCAGTCAATGTAAATGTTGCACCGGATGTCAAGCGGGTGCAATTGCTTACGCCTCTTCCTTTTTCTTTGAGAGCTGCCATGGTTTCCAGGCGTATTTGAGCCAGATGATCCCCTCTGTCAGTTTTTCCGTGGCTGCTGGGATAGCTATATATCTCAAACTCTTCATCCGGATTATTATACTTACTTTTACAATCGGTTTTAAGATCAGCGGACGGAGTCTTGAAATTGTAATTTGTATGAGTAACTACGCTGGGCCTCATACGGTCGGAATAGTCGAATGATGATATGCTGACCATATTTGCACTGACCATGCCGCCGCCGTTAAACGGAACTGATGTATCGCCTTCAATGTCCTGATAATAAGCATCTGTGTCGCAAAACACTAAAACGTGTTTGTCTTTGTAATGCTCAAAGAAATAGAAAATGCCTTCTTTCTCAAGTAGACGAGATACAAAATGCAGGTCTGTCTCGTTATATTGCATATTGAATTTATTGAAGATGTCTTCATTATCCAGCCTGAACTCATAGAGATCAGAAGTAATGCCACTTTCCTGAAGTATTTTCCCAACAATATCCTGCAGCTTCATGTCCTGAAAGATACGACAGTTCTGTTTCAGGGATAACAACCACAGCGATGAGACCAGTTGCGCTTCGTAAACATGAAATCGCCCCTTTGTTTCGATATACCTGAAGCTACGGATGATACCGTTAATATAGCGGTCGGGTTTGCCAAATCCTTCCGGGTTAACGATGGTCAAAGTACCTTCCTGACGGATTACATCTTCACAAGCGATGACTTCTTCACTAACTAGTTTTATATTTGCACCGGATACATGCGAGACGTTTTCAGCTGCATTGAAACTTAGTACTGAAACATCATAATCTACATCCAGAAACTCAAACGTAAATAGTGCGCTACTTGCTGACATTTGTTCGCTCCTTTATTTTGTTTTATTGCCAAATTTTAGTGTTAGTTTTTGAATATTTGGGGAATTCACCTATGGCATACATAATTGCAGCGGCACCTACGCTACAAAGTAATTGAAAGAAAATTCCATCCTGATTGCCACTGAAATATTTTGATTCCATTCTAAAACCAATTCCTGACCACATTATTAAGCTCCAGACCAGAAGTAGAATCCCGCCAATCAAAATAAGTGAATTTAATAAACTAAGAATAATACTTTTCACAAAAACACTCTGATTATTAATAACTTTTAGACCGCTATTGACCTATTAAAATGCCGTGAGCATATGCATTTATGCCGACTAAATCGCAGTCTTTTCCATCCTCAGTATTGATTTTCAGCGTGGCTTCCTGTCCAACAACAAAATCATTGAGAAGCATTGCGGCAACCTTGTCTGTTGTGCAATAAAATGTAAAAGACTGCTTATCATTTAAAACAAGTTCCAGCGACTTAACCAAACCAAATGACATATTTTTTTTATTAACTATTGCAACAAATTCTCCTGGTTTATAGGTCTGTTCACATTTTTTGTTTCGCTGCTTCAGGTAGTTCAATATTGATAAAAGTCCTATAAAAATAAAAAACAACGCTACAAAAAGTGCAGGATAACCATAAATAATTCGTCCGGACTTAATTGCAATCCCACCAACATCAGAATACATAAATAGTGAACTCGCTCCATATCCAACAAGAACAACACTTAACAACAAGTAAAACATAATTATCTATTCTCCCCTGCAAGGTGAATATGGCTTATTGTTGGTTATCAATATCTTTTTTTGCCGCTGAAAGTGCAATTACGCGCCACTCTGCAATAAAAGGTGCCGTTAATGGCAAGATATACATTGTTAAATCTGACACCATAACTGCATTAAACATCTTCAACTTATGTTCTGTAAAAACGATATAATACTCTTGTATGCATATCAAAATTCCAACCACACGAATCAGAACCTTGCACCAGACGTTTATTTTTATTTTCATGTAATTATAAAACAGGGAGCCATCTTTATTCCTTTTCACTATGGGCAAAATTATTTTTTTTCGACTTAACAAAATGTATATTAAAGACAGAGACACAATGAATATGAATAGCCATATTGGCCATAAAGACCATATTTCAAATGCAGTCTTAGGCAGTATTATAGGAGTAGTTTTTTTTAGCCCTGTCCACTCAGTAATAATAGCGACAGTAGTAATCAATAATGCTAAAGACGCTGATAAACTAAATTTATTCATCTTAAATACACTCATCTTATTAACAACTTGAAAGCTACTGTTAACTTCTTATGAGACCATGTGCAGATGCATTTTTACTGGTTAAATCGCAGTCTTTTCCATCCTCAGTACTTATTTTAAGTGTAGCTTCCTGCCCAACAACAAAATCATTAAGTAGCATTGCTGCAACCCTGCCAGCGGTGCAATAAAAGGTTAGAAGCTGGCCATTAGGCAGAGTCAAATCAAGGGAATTTAGAGCCCCCCAGGATTTGTTTTTATTTTTAACAACAACTTGCTGTGTACCAATCTGAAAAACATTCACATTTTTTTGATTGTTTTTAAAAAGCATATACAATCCATATACTCCAAGTCCTAATACAAGAATGATTACAGCTAGCGCTGGTAATCCGGTTAAGATCATCCCTCCATCAGAATACATCCATCGGCGTAATACAATTTTGTCTGAGATTATGAATTGTTTCGATATCAACCCACCAAATAAAATCAAAATACAAGCCATTATCAAAACACCTTTATTAATCTTCATTTTTCCCTCTTCTAATGTGGCATTACCTACCAAAGACATGCTTTTCTAATAAATTTCTTGTTCCACTTACCGAATATCCTATAACAGAACCTAGTGTTATCTGTTGTGGTGCTGAATTAAGAGGATCATCTAAATTTGCTTCAAGAAATGCGGGAAACTCTTCAATTACTTTTCGCCCCACAGGCGATCCTGCCGCTGCCATTAAAGCGTAATACAAATGATCCGGCATTGGTTCTTGTCCTGGCCCATTGCCGGTGCCTTTGGCTACGCCACTCTCTGATGCACTTCCTGTTTCCTTGGCCGGTTCTTTTACCGCTTCCTTTACAGGTTCCTTCCCCGGTTTATTACTTGCTTTCTTCTCTGATTCTTTAGGAACAGTCGGTTTTCTCCTTTTATTAATCTTGGGAAGATGGCTTGGGATGCTCGCTTTTACATTTGCGCGACTCCTGTTAATTTCATTAACCATCGCCTCTTCATATGCTCCGGCGGATGTGTTGCCATCATAAAAAAATACAGCACCAAAAGCGCCAACAGGGTTGGCAACACGCGCAAGTTTCGCCAGTCCAGCTAGATTTGGTAATACAATTTCAATAGGTACAGTTGTTACAGCTGTTTCTACACCCATAACTTCCTCCTTTTAGCGGAATATTTCGATCAGACTTGCACCCATCTTTTCTAAACCACACACCGATCACCCATGCGCGTAGGCCACTCAAACCGGCACCCCTTAACCACCTCTTCAACATCAAGCCGAATAAAGCAATTCTGCGTCACATAACCACCCAGAAACCGTTCCAGGACCGAACAGAACATGTGTAAATCACCAGGGCCTGTAAAATGATCACCGCGCAGCTTCAGACTGACTTCATAACCACGATACATACTGCGCCCCAACAGCCTGTCAGTCTGCTTTGCTGCAATTGAAACAATACCGTCTATTCTCCTGTTATTGGCCATGACAGCGACCTGATGGCGGCTGTTGGCATTTACAAACAGTCTCAGGATTGCACGGAAATTTTCAACCGTTTCCAGAGAAACACTATTCAACGAAAAACCGGATAAAAGCCGCCATTGACGGTTAGGCTGAATATCCTGAAAAACAGCCGGAGTAAGGAGTTTGATATTTCTCGGCTCAACAAACTCAGGTGTGGGCCTGATTGAGTAACAAACCTCACCCGGGCCGAGCTGATCAGGCAACGCCCCGTTTGTGCAGGTCAGGCCGATATCCAGCTTTATCCTGGGACTCTGCGACTCGTCTGATTGTTTCGGAATTGAAATGAATGTGTCGAATCCATCTTTCAGGGCGGATTTACTATGAGTTATTTGACATGAATATTTATTACTTTTACGTTGTAAGGATGGATTTTGCAAGTCATAGACGATTTTTGCCGTTCTATTCTTGGCCAGCCCTTCAACCCTGTTTACTGAATAAAGCTGATAATGATCCGATTTTTCACCTGCCGGGCGTATTGTCTGACAGTGGAATTCATCATCAACGAATATGGGCATTGCCTTATGCTCAAACAGGTTAATCACCGGTGTTGCTGAAAACACAAAACTATTACGACCCACCCGCGACACTACCGGCAGGTTGGCGGCCAGTTCGAATCTGATTTCAAACAGTGCGCCGCTGCCAAGGGATTTACATCTGCCAAGTCCGGTCAAGTCCAGGAACAGGTATTTATCCGGAAACAGGAAATATTCCTGCAGAACCAGATGTCCCGGCATAAAGCTCTTTTCTTTTGTAAGCAGGGCTTCATTATCGGCGAAACCGACCGGTTTCAGGCACTCGGCACCGACTTCAATTACGGCGCCGTTATCCAGTGAAGTAATGAATATCCGCTTCAGATAGCGCATCAACAACAGGTACAGGTCACAGGCCGCCGCATATTCATCCCCCAGAAACAGACGCAGTGTGTCGACTTTCCAGCCGGAAAGGCCGATGCCATTCAGCTCGCATTGCAGTCTGATTGATGGTGCCTGGCCGGAGGGCTGGGAAAAAGACGCATCCAGCAATGTCAATGGGTGGGATGTTACGTCGAAACAGGTTTTAAAACTGCATTGGGTGCCCTGCACCGGAACCGATGCGACCTGGGCACCGGCAGCAATCAACAGCGGCTGCTTCAGCTCAGGCTTGTGGGAGAAGGCAACTATTGTCATGGCCGGAATCGGCCGCATATCCCAACAGTGCAGAGATTCGGTCAGTTCATGAATAACCTCGGGAATATCATCACCGATCTTCATCTGCAGGCAGGCATTCAGAAACGCAGTTGCCTCCAGAATCCTCTCCACACCGGGGTCGGCCATGTGTCCGCTGACCATAGGGGCCATGTCCGGGTGTTTGGTAACATAGTCGGCGGTGTAGTCGCGCAGGACGGCCAGTTCGTTTTTGTAATGGTCGATCAGTGTCAGTGGTTCGGCTGTTTCCTGGTTGTAGTCGGTGTCGTCAGCCTTGGTTGCAGCCAGTTGATATTTGGAATAGTCAACCGGAAAAACGGTAAAAACTTCGCCAAGTGTGTACCCGGAAAAACTCCAGGTATTCCAACCCAATCGGCATGAACCACCAAGTGTGATCGGCCTGACTTCGCCTGCAGCCAGGATAATTTTCAGGTCCAGTTCCAAGGGATCCAGAATATAGAGCCGGATCAATGTGATCAGCTTATTATACTGCTCCGTGCCTGGCATAAAGTTGTTGAATTCTCTGTTTTTCAGAGGGCCGATGCTGACTCTGAATTTCCCCATGCGGTCTTTAATTTCGCTGCCCAGCACGGTGTCCACTCCCAGCCGCATGCCGGAGATGCCCATGCGCATCTGCTGGTCTTTTGGAATCGGCACTTTCCTGAGCAGGCATTGCTCCACATGGATACAACGCATTCCCATGGCGTCACGTAGAAGTGTCTCCAGGCCTTCAGCAGAACGGATCTGCATAAAGAGCCCCATATAGCGCAGCAGCGAATGGGCATCCAGCTGCAGGCTATGGCGCAGTTCCTTTTCCGCCATGCCGATCAGGCTGAAAAGGCGCACCTGATCAAGAGGGTTTTTCTCTTCCGCAATGCGGTAGAACAAGCGGTATTTACTCCAGACCTGGAAGTAAAGCTGGTAGAGTCGGCGGTGTAGAATGTCAAGAAAATCGCGGCTGACGGAGCTGTCGCTTGCAGCTTCCTCCATCAGATCCTCAGTATAATGAGACGGCAGAGGGGAGGCCGAACCGTACAGCCCGAGAAAGGTAGCTATTACCACCAGATCTTCAGCATCCCGTTCGACACGGGATACATCGGCGGCCGGAAAGGCAAAGGAGAGCTCTGGCCGAACCCGCACCCTCTCCTCCCACTTTATTTCCGGCAGTTCATTCCTGCCACCTGTACCCAGTACTTTTCGGGCCAGACGCATGATCTGTGGAAAGGAAAATTCATGCCCTTGCTGTAGCAGTTCGTTGATTATTGGAGAGGGAGTTTGCCCAGTCGTGTTGCCCACTGTATGCTGCCTCCTCTGATAGATTCGTTCAGGACAAGCCTGGTAAAAGTATTCACTGATGCGTATCTGCCGAAAAAATTGTCCAGCACACAGCCGAACAGGTACAGATCACCGGCTCCGGCAAAATGATCCTGGCGGACCCTGATGCTGATTTCTCTACCTTTCATCAAAATTCCGGCCACCATCTGCTCCGACGGTTTTATGCTGATCGACTCTATACCGGCTATACGCTTGAGATTGGCCGCTGTGGCTGCTCCGGAACGGTGATCTGGAAAGACATACAATTCAAGCAGCATGCGCAGGTGTTCTGCATTTTCCAGAGACAGGTGATTGAGATACAGGTGTGTGGTGAGCTGACGGAGCTGCTGCCCCCCCAACGGAGGCAACAGACCTGCTGTAATGGCGCTGATGTTGCGGCAGGTTACCATATCCGGCAGAACTGATTCCGGATGACAGATATCGCCAATATGCAGATTTTCCGGCAGGGAACCATTGGTACAGGTCAGATCGATGGAGAGAGTCTCCGAGCCTGCCGCAGGGATCTCGCAAGGATAGACGACACTGAGGTTAGTCTGCAGTCCGCTGCTGTTATGTGACTGTTCCTGAACCGCCTGATAAAGCGGATTTGTATCGTTCTCACAGTCGAACAGTTCAAAAGCACGATAGCTGCGTTCTGCCCTGCCGGCGCGGGAAAAACCGGTCACACTGTCAACAGACAGCACCTGATAATGGGCCGGATTTGCCCCTGCAGGACGGATCGGGTAACTATCTGTCCGATGAGCAATTGTAATAGGACAGGCACTGTGACTGAAAATATTAATCGCCGGCACACAGTTCAGAGCAAAGCTGTCCGACCTTACTCGTGGATAACCGGAAGGAAAATCACTGAATTCAAAGCCGATGGTAAAGCAGCTGCCTTCTCCGCGATATTCCCATTTTTCCCAGCCGGACAATTCAAAAAACAGGAATTTTTCAGGTGCGGTGAAGTATTCCTGGAGCAGACGATAACCGGAAAATGCATTTGCAGGGTATGGCAGCAAAGCTTCATTTTCGCTAAAACCGTTCGACCTGAGAGCCTCAGGCGGAAGCACCACGGCAGCCCCGCCCTCAACAGGTGTCAGTATTATCCGCTTTAGGTATTTATTGAGAAGCAGGTACAACTCACAAGCGGAGTCATGATCGCCAGACAGGAAAAAACGCAGTTTTTTTGGCTCCCACAGATCCAGTGTAATTCCGTTTAAAGCCAGAGAGAGTCTGATCAAACCGGCTGATCCGGCTTGTTTCAACAAGGTGGCGTCAACCAGTTCCAGCGGCTGCAGCTCCACATCACCGGTTGTTGTAAAACGGCATGGAGTGCCATCCACCGCTGCAGAGCTAACAACTGTACCGCATGGAATCGTTGCTGTTTTTTTAAGTGCCTTTTCTGAACAGAAGGCAATAACAGTACTGGCTGGAATCGGGCGCAGGTAGTGCGGCAATATCAAGTGAGTCAACTTATTGATCAGCTCAGGGAAATCAGCCTCCAATTTTTGACGGAGCATGGTATTCTGGTAGATAATTGCCTCCAGTAACCGCTCAACGTCAGGATCTGACATCTCACTGTCCAGCAAAGGCGCCAGTGCCGGATTGGCCAGCGCAAACTCTGCTACGAGCTCTTTCAATATTTTCAACTCATTCTGGAAAAACTGGTTGGTCAAAATAAATCCTTTAAGAGAAACAGCTTAAGATTTTCGTTCGTTTCGCTCACAGGTTGAGGTTTAGTTTTTTCTCAACCTCAACCTCATTTATGAATTCGTATCCTGCCGTCCGTATCAACAACGGTTTCAAGAAACACCTTGCGTCCATCCTCGACAGTCAGGGAGGCCATGATCTGAAAACGAAGCGTCAAGGTTTCTTCCTCATCCGGTATGAATGTAACTGATGTGCCGGACAGACGCGGTTCGTACTTGTCAATGGCGGTCAAGATGCTTGATTCGATCTCATGCACCGATTCCGGATAGGTTTGCAGGAAGTTCAGAAAGTCAGGCACTCCGTAATCATCAGCCAGCGGCACATTGCCCTGACGGGTATTAAGAATGCGCTGCAGGTGTGCCAGCACGGAATCAATGCTGTGCCGCTGGTCCCTGTTCCCCCGCCTTAAAGGATTGCGCTCAAAAGAGCGGAGTCGTTCTAATAATCTTTCTTCATACATAAGTGAGTATCCGTTGCTTCAGGTATTTAATGTTTGAACTTGGCGAAGTTCATCTTGGAAATATGGAAATATAAGTCTGTTTTCCCCTGAGTTTATTTCTGAGTCGTATATTGTCGACGGATAACGTAGTCACAAGACTGATCAGGAGCAGATCCAGCCAGGTTTTGCCTATGAAATACCAGAATGCCCATGAAACCAGTGAGGCAGCTACTGCCGTAAAACAAGCATGAAAGAATCTGTCATAAATTATCGGCTCTCAGATGTATTGTCCGGATTGTTTTTTTCGCGTTAACCACGTTTGCTAAGGTTGTTTTTACTAGTCTAATTTAATGATACTCCCTGACCAGCTCTATCTGCATCTTGCAACCAGTTATATTTTACGACTACACTACATACCCAATATGATGGACCTCCACCTATAAGCACTCTTTGAGCTATTCTTTTTAGCTCTTTTCGAACATCATTCGGATTCAAATACACTCCTGGTCTTGGTACAAAATCCATGGCTATTGAGCATGATTTTTCTGTCTGTATCATTTTTGCAACAACATCCAATAAATCGTCGTTCATGGTCCATGAGGTTGTGTGGTGTTTGCCAAAAAAGCCGTCAACTATGGTTTTCAAGTCTTCCTGTTCTGAAGCGGTCAGAGGCATGTTCATTTCTCCTTTGCTTTGAGTGAAACAGCAGAATATATTATTGCAATAAAGTCGTTTTCAGACAAATTGCTTGCAATCTTGAGTGCCTGATTGGGAAATTTGGGGTCGATGGCCCAAGCAAGGTTTTTGTAAGGCTCTCCGGCATGGGATATGTAATATATTTTTAATTGTTTTTTGCTATAGACAAAGGCCTTGCGCTCTCCCCCCAGCAACTCTTTTTTAATCAGCATTAATTTATTTAATAACTCCTCATCATATTTGCTGGTTACGTCACTATCTTTAAGAGTCTTGGTAAAAATAATTTCCATGGATTCAAACAAGGAGATAGGTTTTGATGTTAATTCTCTTAATGATAAGGTTTCGTCTGTTTCTGTTGAGATCATGATAGGAGGAGCGGTTTCGTATCTAAACACAGTTGCTGATATTGGTGATCTAGCGAGATCGACTTTAGTGACATTCGGAGGTATTTCAACAACCAGAGAACCTATCTGAATCTTCAAGTTTTTCTTAAATGAAGTCTCTTCCAAAGGGATTGTTACCGCTACCGCAGAGCAGCCTTGTCCTTCACATGGCGGGTAAACGTGACGCTTACTGCTGTCTGCCATAGCAACATTGATTATTAAGATAACCGCTAAAAATGTGGTTAATATTTTCACGCGAAACGCCCCCTTATTATTGATGCACATTTTATAGCCAGAAAAGATTTAAGTCGTTCTCCTGGTTTTACCAATAAAGGCATGCCCTGCGAGGCGGTAAAACCTCGCAGGTCTTTTGTTCTGATTAAACTGCAAACTACCTGGGTACTGCCCAGGAATCTTCAGCTTCAATGCCGTCTGCTTCCCATGTCCACTTGATCTTTTTGTAAGTGAACGAGATATCTTCCATGTGACGGTAAGGCTCGTTGCTTGCAAGAAGCGTGATAGGCATGGAAGGACGGATTGATACGATAATGGCGTCTTCCAGCACATGGGTAAAATAATGCTCTTCAGTGCCCTGCTTGGTGATGCGGTACCATTTCAGGGTGACTTCTTTCAGGTGCTCTCCGGTGCAAAGCGCCTGATACATCTTGGGAGAGCTCTTGTCGAACTCTTTGGTGATGGTCAAAGGACCATGTACGCGCTTGCCGGTTGCAAGTCCGTCGGTTGGACTGCGTGGAATAGAAACGTCGTGACCCATTCCGTAGACGAGGATTGTTCCCTCGCGGCCCTTCATGTCGCAGGAGCCGTCAATTTTTCCTTGCTTTTCACCGGTCATGGTGAGGTGTGCGGGCATTGCCATTGTTTACTTCCTCCTTTGTTGTATGACACCGCTCAGCGGTGTTTTCTGGTGTTGCAGCTAATCTGTTAATTATTAATTTCGGATATACTTTGTCAGGGAGCTGTTGCAGCATGTTATATGCACATTTTCATGGAATTCCTTGACCTGCTTTTTCAGCGTCGGGTCTCAAATTTTGAGCAACGATAATTTCACAATATGCATAGCTTGCTCCGCCCCCAAGAAGTACTCTTTTAGCCATCCTTTGCAGCTCTTTTCGGACATCATTGGGAGTGAGGTAAATACCCGGTCTTGGTACAAAGTCAAATGCTATTGAACAGATTTTGCTTTCATTAAGCATTTTTGTGACAACACCCAATAACTCCTCATTCATTTCCCAACCTGCTGTATGATTTTTGCCGTAAAAGGCTTCTGCGACTGTTCGCAAGTCTTGTTGTTCCGCCGGACTCAAAGTTGACATGTCAGTTCTCCTTTTTTTTGATGGAGGTAATTGAATAAACAATTTGAGCGAATTCGGTCACAGAAAGATCGCTATCAAGCCTGATTGCGACATTAGGACGTTCTGAATCAATAGCCCAAGCGAGGTTTCTGTAGGAGATGCCTCCGTTTGGCAGGTAATATATTTTTACTTTTCCCTTGTCATAAACAAAGGCTTCCTTTCCGCCCTCCATAAAGCTCTTTTTCATCCACATTAACTTGTTTAAAAACTCCTTATCGTATTTGCTGGTTACGTCGCTGTCTTTAAGCGTCTTAGTGAAAACAATTTCCATGGTTTCGTATAAGGAGACAGGCTTTGATGTTAATTTATTCATTTGGAAGGTTTCGTCTGTTTCTTTGCTGATCACGATATGGGGAGCTGTTTCATACCGAAAGACAGTTAAATCGTGACCGATATCAATTCTAGTGACATTTGGAGGTATTCCAACAACCATGGAACCTAATTTAATTTTTAAATCATCAGGTTCAGTTTTTTCTTCCAAGGCAATTTTTACAGCGACCGCAGAGCAACTTTGATCATCACATGGCGGAAGCGTTTCTCGTTTTATTTCGTCTGCCATGGCGACATTTATTGACATCAGAACAAATGCTAATAATGTGATTAGTATTTTCACGATAAAACCCTCTCTTAACCTGAATATGCGTATGCGAAACTTTTTCAACAATTGATTCAATTGGCAATAAGCTCCACATACTCTTTTCTGGACCACCCTTCCCTGACCTTATCTTTTTCCTGCCACCTTATTTTCAGCCAGCTCCCTTTTTCTTCCAGAATCTCAACTTTCTTTCCACCCTGTAGTCGGGCGATGGTCCGTGCTCTGTTGGAAGCAGCAGACTTTATTTTTACACGTTTTTGATTTTGACTGATTTTAGCGATGATATTCTGCTGACTGGCGGCATTATCACTGCTGGCCTGAGCAGTTGCGTTAACCTGTTCTGTTGATTTACCTGCATCGGATAAATCCGCTGCCTTGGTGAATCTCCCTTCAGCCTCTGCCGCAGTGTTTTTGGAAACATCCTGAGTTATTGCAGTTGCATTTTCACTAACCGCCTCTTCCGGTTTTACGGTGGCGCAAGCAGATATCGTCAGCACGGAACAGATGAGTGCCGTTAAACCTAAATTACGATAAAATCCCTTTTCCATGACGTCCCTTTCATTTAAACCTACGCATTAACAACAATGAAAATCAGATTTCCTTTTCCAGGGCATCTGCCCTGTCACCGGGCGCGGGGTGGCTTGAGAGCATGCTTTTATTGTTGCCAAACATTTTTTCCAGCTTACGTAAGGCGCTGACTGCAGCTTTGGGTTCATAGGCATTGGTTTTCATGAATTTCAACGCATATTGATCCGCTTCATTTTCCTGAGATTGTGAAAATTGTGCATTGACCAGTTTTTCGGTCAGATCACCAAGAGCCGAATCTGAAAGTGTCACAAGTGCATTGCCGCTGGCCGCACCTGCTTTGCGAACTGTTGAAGTCGCATATGCGGTCTGTAGAGCTTTTTTACTGTGTCCAAGGTTGACATGACCAATTTCATGCCCAATCACATAACGGACCTCATCATCCGTCATCTTTTCCATCAAGCCGGCAAAGATACGTATGGTTCCGTTTGCCATGGCAAAGGCATTCACATCCTTGACCAGGTAGACCTTGATGTCCAATTCCAGACCATCTGCCGTTTTCATTCCTTTGGTCAGTTTAGCCAGTCGCTTGGCATAAGGGCTGGCTGAAGGTGCTACCCGGTTTAATTTATCCGACTGTTTACTGGCGTCTGAAGCCAGCTTCTTTACATCACTGTCTGACAGAGTTACGACCTTTACAGCATCCGAACCTGTTTCAATCAAATTACCAATACTAAATGCATAGGCCGACTGTGAGATGGCAACCAACAAGCCAATTGTTAGGATTTTTTTCAACATTTCACTTCCCCCTGTAAAAAATAGATTTTAAACTAAGCATTTGCTTCCTTATCCAGCTTGCCGACCAGCGACAGGGTGAAATAGGCACCCATATACTTGAAGTGCGGTCTTACTTTCAGGGAAACCCGGTACCAGCCCGGCTCGCCCGGAACTTCCTCCACGCCGATCTGTGCCTGGCGCAGCGGCCTGCGGCTTCTGACGCCCGGCATGGGGTTATCCATATCGGATACGTACTGGCGGATCCAGGTATTCAGTTCCTGCTCCAGATCAGCCCTTTCCTTCCAGGTGCCGATATGCTCGCGCTGGATAACCTTCAGATAATGGGCCAGCCTGCTGACAATGAACATGTAAGGAAGTTGCAGCCCGAGTTTGTAGTTCAATTCAGCCTCTTTACCTTCTTTGCTGATGCCGAAATATTTAGGCTTTTGTATAGAGTTGGCGGAGAAGAAAGCGGCATTGTCGCTCCCCTTACGCATGGTCAGGGCGATAAAACCTTCTTCGGCCAGTTCGAATTCGCGACGCTCGGACACCAGGACTTCCGTAGGAATTTTTGTCTGAATAGCGCCCATGGCTTCATACTGGTGCAACGGCAGATCTTCAACCGCACCGCCCCCCTGGGGCCCGATGATGTTGGCGCACCAGCGGTATTTGGCAAAGCTGTCGCCAACCCGTGATGCAAAGGCAAAGGCAGCATTGCCCCAGCAGTAATGTTCATGGCTGGCGCTGACCGACTCCTGGTAGTTAAAGCTTTTAACCGGTTTTGTGTCCGGACCGTAAGGCAGGCGCAGCAGGAATCTGGGTAGGGTCAGGCCGACGTAGCGCGCATCCTCGGTTTCACGGAAACATTGCCATTTGGTGTACTGCGGTCCTTCCATGATTGACTTGATGTCCTTAAGGTTCGGCAGGGTATTATAGTCGTCGATGCCGAAAAAACCGGCAGCTGTAGCGGCAATGAAAGGTGTATGGGACATGGCGGCCACGGCTGCGGTGTGCTGCAGCAGCCTGATATCCTGCGGCCCTGCATCAAACTCATAGTTTCCGATAATGACACCGTAGGGCTTACCGCCGAACTGTCCATATTCCGCTGTATAAACAGTTTTATACAGACCTGACTTGACAACTTCAGGTGCGTCTTCAAAATCTTCCAGCAGCTCATCCTTGGTTACATGCAGTATTTCAATCTTGACGTTTTCACGGAAATCGGTGCGATCAACCAGAAAACTGAGTGAGCGCCAGGCCGATTCCAGCTTCATGAATTCGCTGTTATGAAGGATTTCATCCATCTGCAGACTAAGCTTACGGTCAATCTCAGCGATCATGTCATCCAGACCGGCTTTGGAGACTTTGGTTGTCTCCTGCCCCGGCTCCAGAAGCTGTGATATAAGTGCCTCTACACCTTTACGTGTAATTGAATAGGCTTCGTCTGCCGGTTTAAGTCTTGTTGCTGAAACTATCTCTTCAAGGAGCGACTCCTGGACGATGGTTTCATCCTGGTTGCTTTGTAATGCTGTATTTTGCTGGCTCATATTTCCTCCTAGGCCTCTATTCCGATTTCTGCCAGCAGTTTCTGGCGTGTGATTTCATCCGTTACCAATGCCTGGACCTTTTTACGGAATTCAGGAATATTTGACAGCGGTCCCTTTAGTGAACGGAGAGCTTCACGCAACTCCATCAAACGCTTCAACTCAGGAATCTGCTCTATCAGGGCTTCCGGGCCAAAATCCTTCATGGATTCAACCCGCAGTTTGACATTCATATCCTGATCTTTTTCATTCGCCAGGCGATTCGGAACACTCAGGTTCATGGTTATATTCTGAGCTTTGAGGATGTCGTTGAAGTTATCCTTGTCAACATTCTGTGGATCGCGCTTTTCCAGTGGCCGGTCATCTGTACTGCCGGTAAAATCTCCCAGCACAAGCATTTTCAATGGAAGTTCAACGTCTTCCTGAGCCCCGTCAATAGCCGGTTTATAGACTATGTTCACTCTTTCCTTCGGTGCGATGGTTGATTCTTTTGCCATTTTTATTAACTCCTTTTCAGATTTATTAATTACATGCTGTCAAACCATTTCCGGGCGGTGTCTTACCGCTTTATTACTAATTTTTTGATAATCGAACCATTTCAGGCATGTCAATCCGGCCGATTTGATGCAAAACATCGGTCGCCCGATCCTTGAATCGCTGTTCCGACTGATTATCAAAGGCCAGCCAGGCCAGCTTGTATCCTCGCATTGCCAGATCCGGGTCATACTCTTCCAGCCAGTACTTGTCGATATCCTTCAACGCCTGCTCCAGGTGTGGCAGAGCAAGTTTTGACTTACCGAGATCAATCAGCATCCTGGACAATGCAAGACGCCAGAGCAGTTTTTCACGATGGGATGAACAGTTGCGCAGTTTCAACTGAACAGTTTCCATGGCATCGATCAGCTTTCCCTTACGAACCTGGGTCTGCATTTCTGCTATATTTTTGCTGATTGCAAATTCAACGTTTTCATTGCATTCCGAATCAACAGCATCAACTGCAGAATCAATAGAAGACGCCCCCTGAAAGGCGATCGTCTTAAGCCACTGTTTCGTGTCCGGTGTGGCAAACGGGGTACCATCTGAAAATGACAGTTCTTCCAGGCCCGGCAGACGATGAAGCAGAAAAGCAGTTTCTTCACAGACTGCATCGTGGGCCTTTTCATAACGGCTGCCCAGACGTGCCAGCGCTTCGGCTGTCAGGCGGTTGAGATCCAGCCATAAAATAAACTGGGAAAGCCTTGTTTCTGACGCTTTTAATAGCGCTTCCGGATCACCGTTATTCCTCAGACCAAGCAAGATATTTTTATCCTGTATCGTTGGCGGCTGTATTCTGGTAAGCCCATTGGTGGCTAGCGGCAGATCACTAACCAGATACCAGGCAGCTGTACGAGACAGTCGATAGGCATGCGGATTTGCCGGATCCTGCTGCAAAAGGAAGTAGGTGGCATCACCTATTCTGACCAGACCTTCATTTAGAGCTTTGCCGGCGTCCTGCAGAGACATTATTTTGCTGGAAATATTGTCATTGGATTTCTGTGACTTGGCTTCATTCGAGACTGATAATTGCTCTTCAATCGGTTCATGAATATTTTGCAATAAAGCCTTTGATTCAGCTGTATCTTCAATTTGGACGGATATTTCGTTAAAAAACTCCTTGATTGGGCTTAATGAAGGACTGTTTTCCAGGTGTTCACTAAGGAAGTTGTCAATCCGGTTCAAATTTTCCTTGATCAGTTGCAGTTGGGCCGGAGGGAAGGAGATGTCCTTGACCTGCTTGAGAGCGGCCTCGGTCTTTTCCAGCCACCACTCAATAGATCTGGTACGGCCTCTCATGCGCACCTTCTGCGGATAGAGATCCTCCCAGAACCGTTCCAGCAGATCCAGATACAGCTTGAGGCCAACGGCAAAACCGTCGTTACGCCGCGTATGAATCAGGGCAACCGACAGATAGCTGGCCACCAGCAGATCTTTTGACTTGTTGAGCAAAATATCTGTTGAAAACCGACAGACCTTTTCCCAGTTCACGGTACCGGCTACTGCCGGAGAAGACAGTTTATCCACTTCGGTCTGCAGCTCATCAAACGTCGGATCATAACGGACATCCGAGCCGCTGGGCTTATCCATGCTGACCGGCTGCTTCCCGAGCACGGACAGGTCCATGGAAGACTCTGCTCCGATCAATTGCTCCCCTGAACCAACTGAAGAAACTGACCATAACTGGACGAAGTCAGATGGTTTCATCGGACGTTTAAAGACAGTCAAATAAGCCTTTTCAAGAGTTCCTCCAATAAAAATGGCATTGGGAAGCGCTTTAGCTGTCTCCTTGGACAATAAATGCCAGAGACTGACATGCATGATCTTGTCGTCACATAGACCACGATCAAGACTAATAAACACCTCCGGTTTTTCAGCGTGGGCCGCGGCGGTCTTTTTCAGCTCTTTAAAATCCAGAAAAGAAGCATAGGGATCATTCACCGAGCCGACAAAGTTCAGCTCTTTTCTTTGCACAGCCAGTTGTGCCCAGTTTGCATCAGGAGGCCGGATAGTACGAATTTCCTCTTCCAGCTTTTTAAAATCAGTAAACTGACTGGCAGCTATGTATTCGATCTGACGCCAGGTCCTTTCTGCGGAAAACGGCAGAAGATCCCAGTTTTCCTGCCAGCTGCCAAGCTGTCCGGCCCCCATAATCACCAGCGGATATGGGCGACCGAGGCTATCACTACTAACCCTTACTACCCCACAGACAATTGAATTCTTACCTGCTTCCCTGGCCCAGAAGCGCCAGGAACAAAAGTCCGGAGATGCATTTTCTTTGCCGGTAAGCAACTGATATCCGTTTTCCACCCAGCTAAACAGACCGGTGACAAATGACGTTTCCTCACCTAAACGGAAATAATCCTTGGCGGTCGGATGCTTGCCAAAAGCCGCCCATTTCCAATTTTTCTCATCTTCTATAATGTCCAACACCGTGCGATACTCCTTGGTGCCTGTCCCGACAATGTGGCGGTCTGTTGCAATATCGCCCCGCTGCCTATGAACTGGTAGTTCACCGTGATAGATTTAACACCCATACGCTCTAGTGATGCTTTTTCCCCAGGAAATTCCTGTGTTGAAAAGGTTCTTCTGCCGCCGCGCATATCCTTGAGAAAATCCGGGAAACCCTGCTGCCCCATGTAATGCCTGGTAAGTACCTTGTCTCCAACTTCGATCTGAAAAACCACATCACTGCATGTATCAGGCGACCATGAAAATGTCTTGCTGACCGGATAGTTATTGTTAATCAGGTTCTGACTACTACCGCCGCATTGAATTTCCAGTCTTGTAGAATGTGGTTTGGTTTTGGCATCACTGTTTGCATCCGTGGGCAACCCCTTGATACCGATGTTGTATGTCTGGGTTTTACCCATTGCCATTACTGCGGCCTGGGTTTTTGCGCCTTTTGCCATAAAGTTGAAGAAGTTGCCGTCAAACGGCATTTTACCCCCCAAAACCTCCTTGGCTCGATAACCGGACACATTGCGGGCCAGAAATGGCGCCGCCGGTCCTTTGACAAATCGCCACACAAGGCCGTCAGGCCCAAGCAATGCCGGAATAGCCTGGTTATTGGGCATGCCCATTGTGGCGGCAAGCACCTGTTCTTCCCATTGTGCCTGCAGCTGTCCGGCGCTTTCCTTTAACATATATGACCAGAGGAAATTGAATGGCCCATTCAACAGTTGTGCGAATAGTGGATCTACAGTTCCGCCAGCGACGCCGGACTTGATTCTGCCTGTTGCCGCATAAGCCGCATACACTGGAGATTTGCTTGTTGCCGGTTCTTCTCCGAAAGTTTGCGAACATATCTGAAAGGCCAGGCTCTTGGAGGTTGTGGCCGGGGCAATTGCGATTAATGCCGTACGATATTCCTGCCAGGCCTTGGATATGGCCATTTGCGATTCAATCTGTTGAGCTCCGGCTTCCTGTCCCACATTCTTTTGTATTGAAGTAATTATTTTTGCTCCGCCTTCAGCGGCCTTTTTAATAGTGTCCTTTTCCTGGACAAATCCCTGGGCTCTTGCAGCCTGCAGCTTGTAAACCTGTTGCAGCCAGTTCGGTATCTGTCCGCCTGTTGTAACGGAATCAAGCTCCAGAACGATTTTATCGAAAAGCTCGAAGTACGGCCCCTTGTCAGAGGCCATCTTTGCCGCCACCTGCTGCCACTCGGCGGCACCCCGCAAGCGTTCCTCACCCTTGTAAAATCCTGTGGCAAAAGCCTGCCATGAATCAATTGAAGCATTACGATACCAGCCAGCAAAAGCTGTCTTATGGGGAGTAACAACACCTGGATCCTGTAATGAAGCCTCCAGCTCCGCAAAAAGCGAGTCGAGCAATTCCTTGCCTTTTCTCGTGTATGCAGGATTTACGCTTTTCTCTTCAGCGCCTGCCAGGCTTCCGCCCCAAAAATCCTTCAAAGTCACGGCGGGAAGGCCGCTCTGTTTATCTACCCAAACAGCCATCCATTGAAGATTTGACCCTTTGACGGCAATCAACTGTTTCAGCCAGGTCTGGAGAATTTCAATTTCTTTGCTGATTTCGCCTGAGCTTGTTCTCCATATAAGAGAAGACAGATACAGCGAACCAAAGGTCTTTTTGGCCTCAGGTGTGAGTCCTGCCGGAGATGAATTTAAGAGTGTGACATAGGCGGGTTGGGGTTTGGCCTGTAGTGCGGCCAGATCCTTTTCATTGATGCGAGCCTTGAGAATATTGATGCGCCGCACCAGATGAATCATGTACTGGCCATAAACATCGTCCGGTGTCGCCGGTGATATGCCGGTCATGGATGCATATAACTGCTTGTCGAAAGGGGTCAGAATTGTGGATTGAAACTGCGCGCAGAACCTTTCCTTCAGCTTTCTTTCAACCATAAGACTTTCATTCAGACCAAATCGTGGAATCCACCAGTGGCTGTTCTGCTCTTCCACCCTGACAATGTCCTTGCGAAAATGATCCATTGCGGCCAGGTCAGAAAGTAATTCACCACTAATAGCAGCAGATTTTGAGGTGCTGCTGGAAAAGTCGCGGATAGTTTTCATGTTTTTTACAAAGGAGAAACTAAGCAGACCGCAGAAGGCAACACCCAGAATAATCCAGGAGGTTAAGCCAAGATTGCCGGTCAGGGCCTGCCACTCGATATATTTACGGGTAGGTGCAAGCAGAGCGCGATCCCTGGGAAGAATCTTGGCAAAAAAATCATGCAGAAACAGGCCATTATTGGTTCCGGGAAGCGCTTCTTCGGCTCCGATCAGCCCCATGTTTTTGGTGAAATGAGATTGTGGATTTCCCTCCTGGCGACCACTGCTGAAGAATAGACCGCGCATCAATGGTGTTTCCTGGTAAGGATTCTCACGAAATGCGCCGGCCATGAAAGTTGCCAGTCCTTGTTTCAGGTTTTCAAATTCCTCCGGGAACAACAATAAAGCTGGATCGGCACCTTTGGCTTCAGGCTGGTGTAGCAGGTGCAAACGAAGATTCCTGAGCCTTTCGTCAATAGTACTTAAAGCCCGGGTTACAAAGCCACCCACATCTGGAGACATATCCTGATTAATAAAACCCATTGGCTGATCTAGACTTTTTTCCGGTAACTGCTGACAGAAGCGGTTGACACCTTGAATCAGGTCGCATTTTGTCACCAGCACATAAATAGGGAATTTGACTCCCAGCGCCCGCATCAGCTCATCAACCCGCTGCCTGATAATGTTGCCATCTGTTTCCAACTGTTCAGAAGAGCCATTCAGAAGCCTGTCTGCAGCAACTGTTACAATAAGTCCGTTTAAAGGCTCTTTCCGACGGTATTTCAGGAGCAATGCCAGGAATTTCTGCCACTCGTCCTTATCCTGCCCTTCATTTACAGGCATTGCATAACGACCTGCAGTATCTATTACTACCGACTGCTCGAAGAACCACCAGTCACACTGTTTTGTACCTGAAATACCCTGTACCCTGTTGATATCCCGCAGAGGTGAAGCCAGATGGGCACTGTTCAGAGAGGTTGTTTTGCCGGAACCGCTTTCGCCTATCACCATGTACCAAGGCAATACATATAGTGGATTGCCAAGTTTCTTTAGATGAGACTTCTTTACTGTTTCAACTGCCGATTTCCAACGTTCCTGCAGGACTTTCATATCTGATTTTTCTTTTGTTGAAAGAGCTTTGGCAGCTGCCATATCTTGTTCGCTCATCTCATTGACAAAGTTTTGTTCCTTGCGCCTGATCCAGATTTTACGCAGGAAGAACCCGCCAACACCCAGACCGGTCAAAAACAGCGCCAGAAACAGTCCTACCCACCAAGGCCAGCTAAAAATCAGCACAATGCCGTATATCAACAAGCCAACCAGAATGACGGCAGCTATAATAAAAAATATCTTGAGGAACTTTTTAAATTTGTCTTTCATCTCAACCGGTCACCATCCTTAAAAAGTTTTCGCTGATTCCACCCAGTGTGAAGCGGTAAATGCCATACAGGATGCCGAACAGCAGCACCGGGCCGGCAAGACAGATAGCGGAAACGACACGTGATCCCACTCTGACTTTTTGTTTTCCGATTTCTGAAGTGTTGTTTGGATAGGCTTCCGGAAACAGGTCTGTCCGTTCCAGTGAAGGTAGACCGACTGAGCTGCCCAGGAGCAGTTTAAGATTTGATGTTTTGATCTGCTCCAGCTGATATTCGTCGTTTTTATGACAGTACTTGCCGGTGAAACCCAAAGCCAGACAGAGATAGAAAACTTCGCGCACTTCACGCTGATGCAATCCGATAGCTGTGAGACGATCGAAAAATTCCTCTCCTGCTGCAGTAGTGTTGTAATGCAAACGTTGCAGCTGGTCTTTCAGCCAGAAGCTTTTCTGGTTCCATGCCGAGCTGAGAATAGCCTCATCAACCCAGGCGCAGATAGCAAAGCGGGCTTGATCATAGTCATCTCTCGTGAATGCCCCCAAAGCAAGATGAGCCTCACTCTCAACCAGCAGCCGTCTTATATTGGACTTAACATCTTCATAGGCGGGCTGCCTGGACTCAACAGTTTTAAGAAGGTAAGTGACATAGGCCATGGTTTCCATAAAACAATCGCTTAAATGCATGGTTCTTATCTCCCCACTACCATGAGTTCTAGTTCTATATCAGCCGGAGCACTGTTCCAGTAAAGCGACAGGTTGTGATTTTTTGCGACAGACGCCCATTGTTCGTCATGATGGTCAACGGAGAAGTAAATTGTGTTTGCCCGTCGAGGAAGTTCCTGGGGAGGAACCTGCAGATGATGCAAACTGATACCTGGAAGTGCTCTGGATACAAGGATAGGAAGATTTTCACGACAACTCAGTTTGGCAATATCTTCTAAGGCCAGAAGCAGCTCTTTAGGGTCTTCTTCCGTTTTTACGGCCAGATAGAAGCGGTTTTTACCTTCAAAAATTGCCGGTTTCAGGTCGGTTGCATAGTATGTTCCATCGTAAATCAGGCGCAGGACGTATTCCGGTCCTGCTGTTATTTCATCAAGCAGATGGGAAATCATATCCTGTGCTGCCGAGAAACAACCCCAAAGGTTACGGTGATCATAATCAGGAATGACTTTTTTACCGTCCTCCAGCTCCCCAAGCACGCTGACCCGCTCTGAAAAGGAAGTCAGTTCCCCGATCAACTGCCGCAATAAGCCGTAAAAATGCCACGGATGGACCTGCTCGGCATGTGTATAGTGAAACAGAAGCGGAACATAACGGTTCACAGACCTCAGAGCCAAAAAATATACCATGTCGCGTGAGCCGAACTCGGCTGTCTGCACTCCCCTTTTGCTTTTGTGTTCTTCAAGCTGGTAGCCGCGTGCCGTGACCTGGTCCCTGATCTCCCTGATCAGCTTGTGCAGGGAATCTGATGCAGAAAATGAAATACATGGTGGAATAAAATCTTCTGATAGTCGTACATCAGCCCCAAAACGCTCCAATTGTGCAATTGGAATCAGATCGTAATCACCCAGCCGGTCTCGCTCGGTTTCCCAGAAAATCTTCAGGGCATATTGCAGGCGCTTTACCTGACTTTCCGGGCCACCTGCGTGAAGATCTTTAATATCTTCATAATCTGTTGTTGCGACAAATCTGGTTTGAACCGTTTCGATATTTTCCAGTGAATTTAGAACGGTGACATTTTCACCAGACTCATTCCACTTTTTAAGCCCCAGATAGACGGTAAACGGTTTTCCCCCCTCAACCCAGGCTTCATTAAAAGCACGGGAATTGATAAGGGCATTTTCATGCAGACTGGCAAATGTCCCATCAGAAAACAGAAAACTGCCTTCCTGAATATTAAATGATCTCGTACCCAGAGCCCCCTTGAGGATGGTCATCGCAGCTACCCCCCAAAAGTGAGGCTCAATAAATTTTTGATACGGTGCCAACAGCCCCTGGCAGGAACGATCAAATAATTGGAAATGTTGCGGCTGCAACAGACCGCCCTGATGCCAGAATAATGGTTTTTGTGCAATCATTGGGTTTTCCTTATAAATAAGATATAGTTGACTTACCGGACTTCTCCGGTTTGTTTATCTTTGAGTTCCTGTATAGCTTCCGGCCCCATATGCAGTTCAACATTGAGTTTTTTGGGGTTGTTCAACCAGGAGACCTGAATCGGATAAGAGCGGACTACATGCTCTTTTTTCAGAGAATAATAGCCAGCCACAATTCCCAGATATTTTGCATCTTCAGTGCGACTCATTTTTTCTGTCATATCCTGATTCGGTTGAACCACAAGCCTCTTGGAATATGTAACGCTGTTATCAAAACGGTTACATTCCAAAAGTCTTTCCAAACCGCCTTTTTCATCAATAAATTGATTGAAGCCATTAAGATCCTTTAGATGATAAGCACATACAATCAGTGAATGGGCTTGCTTCTGGTATAGGTTCAATGCCACATCACCGGTAAAATGCAGGTCGATAGCGTCTTTTTCGTAACTCCATTTTGTTGCCGAACAGGAACAGATAAAGACTACCGAAGACAGGACAACCAATAATTTATAAAATGATTTCATCTATACCTCCCTGAGGTTTTAAAATTAAAAAAATTAGAATGGTAAAACTGTTCCCACATCTGCTGCTGCGATAAACCGCCTCAGACCAACTCGTATGAAATTCATCAACTTATAGTTACTTCACCCATGGTTTATTCGATTGGAACCAGACAACAATTATTTCTCTAGGATTTTTCCAGAATGAATTAGCCAGAGGTGCTGAGAGTTGGTCACAATGCTTTATCACTGAGAAACAAAACACCTTGCCTTAACAATGCTAAAACAAATATTTTCATTCGTTTGTTTTAGGCCAGAGGTCTTTAACCTCTTTACCCAATTTTGATGCAATTGCATTTCGAATCCGTTCTGATTTGACCCTACCCGAAATAACATGACTTACATACGACCGGCACACATTGCATTCCCTTGCAACTTCTGCACTAGTAATAGACATGCCCAGCATCATTTGACGTATCTCAATCACATTTGCATTCAACATGTTGAATGATATAACCGATAGCGAGTAATCATGTCAATAAAAAATATTAAATTAAAATAAATTTTACATCATAATCAGTAATTTAATGAGGACAATAAAGCTGTTTTAGAAACAATGATTGACAATATGCCATCAACATCAATCTGCACGGAAACAGCGCAAAAACCAGAGTAACGGACATTAACGTTGTTTTACCTGCAGACACACTTAAACTAAAGATGGACGCAAAGCAGGCGACAAGAAGAAACTTTAGCTGTAAATTATTTGATTCAAGAAAGAGGATTGCTTTGATGCAGATCAGAGTGGATTAGAAAAAACGCGATAAAATCAAAACGACAAAAAGGGCTTACAGAATTAACTGTAAGCCCTTAATTGTTTAAAAATGGTCGGGGAGACAAGATTCGAACTTGCGACCCTCTGCTCCCAAGGCAGATGCGCTGCCAGGCTGCGCTACTCCCCGACGAAAAGAAATTATTTATAGCATACACATTTCACTTGGGCAAGAAATAAATCCACTGAATAGATTTTTTTTTAATATGCCGACTTTTACACCAGACAGAGACAGAAGCAAGTTGCTGATATTATAGCACTGGCCTTTAGGCAACTGAGATAAAGCTCTGAATGGACTTGGCAATCCCTTTGGCATCAAGCCCCAGAATAGCTCTCAACTCTGACTGCTCACCCTGTTGAATCGGGGTCTCAGGATAGCCAATACGAAGCAGTTCAACTCCGGCTATGCCGTTTTCCTCCAGCAGCTCCAAAACAGCGCTTCCAAAACCACCCTGGAGTGCATTCTCCTCAAGCGTGATAATTTTCCCGTAATTACGACCCATCTCCAGAATCAGGTCATTATCAAGCGGTTTGACAAAGCGGGCATTTATAACGGTTAGCGAAACACCAGACTGCTCTTCAAGCAGTTTGGCAGCCTCCATTGCCGGAAAAACCATTGAACCCAATGCCAGCAAGACTGCATCCTTGCCATTTTTAAGCAGTTCGGCCTTTCCGATTGGCAAAGAATGAATAATCTGGTCCAGCGGGACGCCATAACCGTTACCACGAGGATATCGCACTGCGACCGGCTGTCCAAGCTCTATTGCAGTTGCCAGCATATGCTGGAGCTCATTTTCATCCTTAGGGGCCATCAGGGTCATATTAGGCAGATGCCTTAAATACGAAATATCAAAAGCGCCGTGATGTGTCGGCCCATCGTTGCCAACAACCCCGGCACGGTCCAGGGCAAAAATGACCGGCAGGTTTTGCAGACAGACATCATGAAAAACCTGATCATAGGCACGCTGCAGGAAAGAGGAATAGACAGCAAAAACCGGTCTGAGACCTGATGCCGCCAGTCCTGCAGCAAATGTAACGCCATGTTGTTCTGCAATACCCACATCAAAGAAACGTTCCGGAAACTGTTTTGCAAAGCCTGCCAGACCGGTCCCGTCCGGCATTGCGGCTGTAATACCAATAATTCTGTCATCTTCAGCAGCCAGTTTACATAGAGTCGAACCGAATACCGCCGTGTAAGAAGCTGCCCCGCCCTTACCTTTAATAACCTTGCCGGTTTCAATCTCAAAGGGGCCGACACCATGGAATAAAGCAGGGTTCTGTTCAGCCGGGGCATATCCCTTGCCTTTTTTGGTAAGCACATGAATCAGCACGGCATCATCGAACTTCTTAACCTTCTCAAGTGTCTCAAGAAGCATTGGCAGATTATGCCCGTCAATTGGTCCGATATATTCAAAACCAAAAGCCTCAAAAAGCATGCCGGGTGTAAAAAGCCCCTTAAATGAGTCTTCCATCTTTTTGGCAACATGCAGCATACTTGTACCAAAAGAATCCAGACGACCAAGAAAGGATTCCATATTCTTTTTCATGCCGTGAACAAATTCACTGGTGGCGGTGCGATTAAGGAAATTGGACAGTGCACCGACGTTTTCAGCTATGGACATTTCATTATCGTTAAGAATAATAATCATATCCTTATTCATATGTCCGGCGTGATTCATCCCTTCAAAAGCGATACCGCCTGTCATGGAACCATCCCCGATAACAGCCAGCACCTTGTTTTTACGACCATCCAGATCACGGGCAGCGGCAAAACCGGTGGCAGCAGAAATAGATGTGGATGAGTGACCGACATCAAAAGAATCATGAAAAGATTCTTCACGCTTTGGAAATCCGCTGATGCCGTCCAGTTTACGCAATGTATTAAAATCATCCCTGCGACCGGCCAGAATTTTGTGTGCGTAAGCCTGGTGCCCCACATCCCAGACTATTTTATCCGCTGGAGTATTAAAAACCCTATGCAGGGCAATTGTCAGCTCAACAACCCCCAGACTTGGTCCCAGGTGCCCACCATTCTTTGCACAGGTTTCAATAATCAGCTGCCGGATTTCTGCTGCAACAATCGGCAACTGTTTAACAGACAGCTGTTTAAGATCAGAAGGTGAGTTTATTTTTTCAAGAATAGACATAACAACCTTTTACATACAGTAATTGTTGGCTTCAGTTCTTACGCTTGACAATGTAAGTGGCAATCTCACGCAGCCTGTCAGCTTCTGTACCAAAGATTTCCAACACCCTGAATGCTTCATCCATCATGTTAGCGGCTTCTTGTTTGGCTGCAGACAGCCCCATAACAGCCGGATAGGTTGCTTTACCACGAGCCTGATCACTGCCCGCATCCTTACCGATCTCTTCTGTGGTTCCCTCGATATCCAGAATGTCATCAGCTATCTGAAATGCCAGTCCTGCTGCCTCGCCATAACGGGTAATGGCAGCCAGCTTGGTCTGGTCAGCACCGCCCAGCAGTGCACCGGCCACGACAGAGGCCTTGATCAGGGCGCCGGTTTTATGTGTATGAATATACTGAACAGTAGGGAGATCTATATCGGACTTGCCCTCGCTCTCCATATCCACAACCTGACCACCGACCATACCATAGGAACCGGCACAGGTAGCGATTTCGTGGATTACAGCCAATCTGGCAGCAGGATCACAACCACTGGCAAAACGCGGGTCACTGATCAGCTTGAAAGCCTCAGTCAAAAGACCGTCACCAGCCAGAATGGCAATCGCCTCACCGAAGACTTTATGATTGGTCGGATTACCACGCCTGAAATCATCATCGTCCATGGCAGGCAGATCGTCATGAATAAGCGAGTAGGTATGAATCATTTCCAAGGCACAGGCAGCAGGAATAGCACGCTCTGTGTCACCGCCGACCGCCTGACAGGCCGCCAGCATCAGAATCGGCCTGACACGTTTGCCACCGGCAAAAATGGAATAGCGCATAGCCTTATGGAGACTGTGCGGGCGCTCTGTTTCTTTCGGCAAGTAGCAGTCAAGCGCTTTATCTACACGTGCAATCTGTTCCTTCAAATAATCTTTCAAGTCCATAACAAGTCCTTTTCTTTTGAGCCTGCCAACCCATCTGGGCATCCGGCGAGATATATATTATTTGTCATCAATTTCAAATGGTTCACGACTAAAACTACCGTCTTTACGTTTAAGGAGCACTTCAACCCTGCGCTCCGCCTCATCCAGCTTTTTTGAACAGAACGAGGCATGCTTGACCCCCTCTTCAAAAGCCTTGAGAGAATCTTCCAGCGTCAGCGAACCGCCTTCCAGGCGGCGGACAACTTCTTCCAACTTTTTAAGAGATGTTTCAAATTTTTCAGTGGCCATTATCTTTTCCTCAAAACGGATATTATTCCAGAATAGCAACTTTGCGTCAAGAACTACACTTACTCAACTTCTTCCACAATACATGCCGCCTTACCTTTATTGAAACAAAGATCCAATCGATCTCCAGTAACCAGATCTCCGGCATCATTTAATACCTTGCCGTCAGACTTCCTAATTACGATAGAATAACCACGGGAAAGAGTACTCAAAGGGGACAAGACATCAAGCCTGGCGGCATTTGATACAAAGGTCTGCCTGACGGACTCCAGCCTGAGCAGCATCTGACGTTCCGCCTGGGAGGAAAGGAAATTTATTTTTTGCCTTTGCTGATCTGCCTGTACGGATGGAGAGTGATGCAAAAGAGAACTCTCAAGTCGAGTAAAATAATCACGACGACGTCTGATCAGGTTTTCAAGCGAAAAGTCCAACCGACCTGACATGTCATCAACACGCTGCGCCAGGTGCCCCAGCATGGTAGCCGGATTTTGCAGCAACCGGCGCATTCCATCAACAGAAGCCTGTAGCCTGGCAATTCTTGTTTCAACAGCCAGTTGCAGACGATGGCTCAATGCCTCCAGCTGTCCACGCAACTGATCTGCACTGCTAATCACCAGCTCAGCTGCTGCAGAAGGTGTTGGTGCCCGCAGATCAGCGACATAGTCGCAAATAGTCCAGTCTGTTTCGTGTCCAACAGCCGATATAACCGGTATAACAGAACGGTAGACAGCCCTGGCAACGACCTCTTCATTGAAGGACCAGAGATCCTCAAGTGAGCCGCCGCCACGCCCCACAATCATAACGTCAACCAGCTTCAGCCTGTTCATATCTTCAATGGCCCTGGCAATCTCAAGCGACGCACCTTCGCCCTGCACACGAACCGGGTAAATCAAAATTTCAAGCGAAGCAAACCTTCGCTTCAGAACATTAATTATGTCGTGGATGGCAGCTCCGCTTGCGGAAGTAATCACCCCTACTCTTTGCGGAAAGAAAGGCATCGGTCGTTTATGTTTTTCATCAAAAAGCCCTTCAAGCGCCAAACGCTCCTTGAGCTGCGTGAAAGCCAGCTGCAGGGCGCCGATACCGGCCGGTTCAAGGTACTCGCAAAGGATCTGATATTCTCCGCGCTGATCGTAGACCGACATCCTTCCGCGTAGAATCAGACTCATTCCGTCGGCCAGACGAAACTTGAGGTTTTTGACAGCCCCTTTGAACATGACACAACGTATTTGGGCACCGCTGTCCTTCAAGGAGAAATATATATGACCGGAAGATGGTTGTGACAGATTGGATACCTCTCCTTCTACCCAGAGCTGCTCGAAGTTTTCCTCAAGAACGCTGCGAATCAGAGAGGTTAGACGTGATACGGTCAGGATTATTTTTTCGGCAAAGATATCCATAGAGGAATCTACCCTAGCACACCCATGGAAAGGGTGTCAAACCGGTTGACCGCTGACCATAAATTGACTACTATCTCTTTTCGTTTCTTCAAAAATTTCTCTCAAATATGGCGGTAAACCGGATGCAAAACTATCCTTACATAATCACCATATCATCAGAAAAAGGTGGCGTAGGCAAGACCACGCTTGCGACCAATCTGGCTATTTATCTGAGTGCCATGCGCGAACAGATGCCTATCACTATCCTGTCTTTTGACAACCATTTTACTATTGACCGGATGTTCGAGATCAAAGGGCAGAAATTAAAAGGCGATGTGCACGACCTGCTGATGGGCCAGCCACCTTCAAACCTTCTGCATACTGGACAGTACGGTGTAAACTACATTCCTTCCTCCAACGAACTTTCCGATAGCTATGAGCGTTTCAAAGGACCAATGACACTGGCACGCATGCTTGCAGAATCGGGCTTGTCAGGCATTGTCATTATCGATACTCGTCCGGACATGAATATTCTAACTCAAAATGCACTGTATGCTGCTGATCGCGTCCTGATTCCGGTCAAGGACATGCCGAGCCTGGAAAACTGTAAAAACATCTTTGCACTTTTCGACCAGTACAATATTGATAAAAAGTCACTGACACTACTCCCATGTCTGATTGATGAGCGGATTAAATTTGAAGGAGTATTCAAAGACCTGAAAACGCTGCTGCGCGCTTTTGCTGCCAACCGCGGCTATCGCTGCATGGATTCATTCATATCAAAAAGCCCTAAGGTGGAAAGTTTGAACACAAATCCGGACGGGAAAATATATCCGATTCTGACTCACGCACGTGGCACTGAAGTTCATAACCAGTTCACCGAAATCACCCAGAATGTGCTTCAAATACATGACTCAACGGCAGAACCGCGTTCTTATTTGTATGCACAATGGCTGATGGAAAAAGAGGGGCGCAAAAAAGAATCCTATCTGGCACGCCTGGAGGGACTGGCTGAACGTTGCCTGATCTGCGGCCTGCCCCATATGCAAAAACCGGATGGACGCGGTTTCTATTTTGAAACCTCCGATCGTGTTTCCCGTGGTTTTCTACACTCCGATTGTTTTTCCGACATGCTCTGCTCCACTTTTTACGACCTTAACAAAGGAACCGACGCCCATAATGCAGCCTTAGCGGTAATTGCCGAGAAAGCAGGCCGGTCAGTTTCACTGTTTCTGACCAGAGACATTGAAAACTCATACATGCTTGATTTCAGACAATTCAGTCATAAAGGTGAGCAACTTTTCCAGAAAAATGTCGCCCTGACCGGTCTTGCAGAAGGGGAGTTCAACAGTTTGAGCGATCCTTTGCATTTAATGTTGAATGAGGCTTTGGCTGGATTTGAAGGAAAACTGAGGGAAGGAAGCTGGCTGGCTGTTCATCCGGTTGACCCACAAAACCCGGAATCAGTACTCCATGAAGAAAATTACCGTACAATACAACAGGCCCAGGCCATGATCGGCATGAAAATGCTGTCGGCACTTTCCTACTGATATTTACTGAAGTAAAGCAAGACCTGCGAGTTTTTGAAAACCTCGCAGGTCTGAAAGTGCCATTTTCAATACAATTTTCACCCAACCTTCAACTTAATGTTCACCTTACCAGAGCTGAAGCCGGTACAAATTTGATTCCCTGCTTTTCCAAGCCCGGCAACGCACCTGCAAGCGTCTTGATTGTCATGGGATGCGGATGACAGATGGCTATTGCCGCACCGTTTTTTCTGGCCAGTCTGACCGCCTGATCAAGTTGTCCCAGAATATAAGAACTGTTCTGCTCGTTATCCAGAAAAACATTACGTCGTGCGTTGCGCACCCCTAACTCCTGCGCCACTTTCTGTCCTACAGTCTGTGGCGAAGTGACGCTATCTACAAAAAACAGCTTATTATCTTTCAACGCTACCAGGACACTCTTCATTTTATTCGCATGTTCCGTAAATTCAGACCCCATATGATTATTGGCACCAGTGGCATTGGGAATATCACGTATAAAACCTTTCAAACGCTCACTTATATCATCAGCTGACATGGAAACCAGCAGGCCATTATTTTCCAATCGCCGGGCAGGCCACCCCTTGGACTGCATCGGAATATGAATCATGGTTTCAATTCCCTTGGAAGCCGAATAAACAGCCACTTCACGGTAGCTGCGTAAACCGGGGATAATGGAAAAAGTCAGTGGGACACCGATATCTGCAAGAGCCCGGGCTTCGTTAAGGCCTGCACCCATATCATCAATAATAATGGCAAGTTTACCGCTGCCGGCAGTTTTTTCAATGGCTGTTGGAACTGTTTGCTGAGGGCGAACCACTCGCTCAACCGGATATTCCTCAGGCGCTGGCTTTACCGGTTCTATTTTAATGGGTTGTGGGGTATCCCTAGGCAGAGGGACCGCAGGTTGAACAGTTTTTTCTACTTTTGTCGGATCTGGTGGGAGAACTGCTTTCCGGGGGCTACTAAAAAAATAATAGCCTCCTACTGCCAGCAGAATTAAGACAAGAATGGCAAAGGCGGCGTATCTGCCGCCGCCCTGCCCTTTGTTATGACGTGTATTTGCAGTTTTTTTCACAGGCAATTTACTTGACAGATCCCATTTTTTTCAGAATCTCCCAGCCTTTGAGCAGATCAAGGGCTCGCATCACCTGATAGTCATTTTTCAGATTATCCTCAATTTTTGCAGAAGCGGGTTTATCCTTTTTATCATCTTTTTTCTCATCCGGCTTTTCATTCTTCTTTTCATCCTTCTTTGATTCTGCTGGATCGCCTTTAACTTCAAAGTGATTTTCAAGATCTTTTTCGCGCAGGAAACCGTCTTTTTTAGCACTTTCCTTAGGAAGTTCCAGACGCTCGACGGTGATGTCAGGGGTAATGCCCTTTGCCTGGATTGAACGGCCTTTGGGTGTAAAATATCGTGCTGTTGTCAGACGCAGGCCAGACTGGTCAGGGAGAGGAATAATAGTCTGAACCGAACCTTTTCCGAAACTCTGGGTACCCATTACAATCGCACGTTTATGATCCTGCAACGCACCGGCTACAATTTCAGAAGCACTGGCACTACCGCTGTTAATCAGAATAACAATCGGATAGTTAGGCTCTTTTTTACCTTTGCTGGCAGAGAACTGCATTTTAGATTCTTTTTCCCGACCTTCGGTATAAACAATCAAACCATCTTCCACAAAATGATCGGCAACCCTGACCGCCTGATCAAGCAAGCCGCCCGGATCGTTACGCAGGTCAAGAACAAGGCCGGATAATGGTTTTTTTCCATCTTCCTGCAATGCCTGCAGCGCCTTGATCAGATCTTCATCGGTTTTTTCCTGGAACTGGGCAATCCTCACATAGCCGTAGCCATTGTCAAGCATGCGAGATCTAACACTCTTAACCTGGATAATGTCGCGCAGCAAAGAAAACTCTTTGGGACGATCAAACCCCTCACGCATAATCGTAAGAGTAACCTTGGTCCCTTTCAGGCCACGCATTCTCTTTACAGCTTCATTGATATTCAGATCTTTGGTGAACTTTTCATCAATCCTGAGTATCTGATCACCAGCCTTGATGCCTGCCTTGAATGCAGGTGTATCTTCAATTGGTGAAATGACAGTCAGGATGCCATCTTTTACTGAGATCTCGATACCCAAACCGCCAAAAGCACCCTTGGTATCAATTTTCAACTCTTTATAAGTTTCTGGTGGCATAAAAGAACTGTGAGGATCCAGAGAGGAAAGCATGCCGTTAATTGCACCATAAATCAACTTCTTGGTATCAACTTCTTCAACATAACTTTTCTTGATAATAGCCATAACATCGGTAAAAAGTTCGATTGACTCATAATCGCTTCCCTTGCCCGCAGCTGAACAACGATACTGGGAACTGAAGCCGATAAAGACAATCAATGTAATTACGGCTATTGTCAGACCAGCAAACAACTTTTTTTTGGTATTACCTTCTTTAAACATCCTTTGCCTCCGAAAAAGGGTAAGGTTGAGGTTGAAAACCAATATCCGCCTTGCCCTTCACATACTTGAGTTTAAATACTGTAAACAGACTGCTAATTTGTTATCTTGCAGTCATTTCCTGCTTAAGTCAAGAACGTCTTTCCTAAAACCAAACCCCAACCTGCCTCTTTACCTGACCCATGCCGCAGGATCAAGTGGCTTGCCCTGATGTCTGATTTCAAAATAAAGAATAGGTCCTTTAGAGGAATCTGCATCGCCAACGGTTGCCACAACATCGTTTTTAGCGACTTCAACTCCGACTTTCTTCAATATTTTAGCTGCGTGCGCATAAAGGGTAAAATATCCACCACCATGGTCAACAATCACCATATTTCCAAAGCCTTTAAAGTAATCGGCAAAAATAATTGTACCTTCGTAAACACTCCTGATTTCAGTACCTACAGCCGCTGAAATAGAAAGACCTTTGCTGAAAGTAAAGGAATTAAATTCGGGATGTTTATGCTTACCATAAGTTTCTATGATTTCACCGCGAACCGGCATGGACATGCGCCCTTTTTGTGAAGCAAAACCACGATCCGGAACAGGTGGCAGTTCCGGCAGAGCTTTATATTTTTTACCCGGCTTTTCAGTGCGCGAAAAATGTTTTTTACGACTCAACTTATCAAGTCGCTCCAGCATATTCTGCAAACGGGAAGCATTGGCCTGAAGCTCTTTAAGAGATACTTCATAAGACTTGCGGTCCTGACGGACTTTTTGCAGGTAAGCTGCCTTTGTATTCTTATCCTGTTCAATTTCACGTTTTTTACTGGCAATGCTATCCTTGATACGTTCTTTCTTAACAGCATCACCTTCAAGAACAACCTTTAATTTCCGTAACTCTTCTATTTTAAGATTGTAGTCAGTAAATATTTTTTTGTCATTTTCCAGAATAGAACGCATATAACGTATATTTTCAGCCATCTGGGGAAACGATTCCGAGGAGAAAAACATGCGCAAACCGCCAATTTCTCCGGCTTTGTAAAGTGAAGTAAGACGCTTGTCTATCTCCTGTTTTTTACGATTGGCCTCATCCGTAACCCGCTGGATTTCTCGACCTGTTTTTGACAAACTGAACTCAACGCTGCGCAGTTCCCGGTCCATTTTTCCAAGATCTGCCGCTTTCTGTTCAAGATTGCGGTTGATCTCCTTCAACTCGGATGAGACAGCGGTTTCAACCTTCTTTGTCTTGGTCAACAGTTGTTTTTTGGCTTTGATTTCCTGCTTGACCCCCTTCAGTTCATCCTTGGGGCTCGCACCCCAGGCATGTACTGTAAAGATCAATGAAAGGAATATCCACAGCAGTTGCTTCATCATCAAGTTGTAATAAAACGTTTAAGGGATGTCAGGCTGCCAACAAAGCCGAGCAGGATACCGGCCAGAAAGATTGCGCCCACATATTCAAAAGGAAGGAATGCCAGACCGGAATTAACAGGATTGAAAGTCAAAAAACTGCCCGCGTTATGAAGAAAACCTTCGTAAAGAAGAAATAGAAGCAGCAACGAAGAGAGCGCTCCTGCACCGCCCTGTATAATACCTTCGATCAAAAACGGGGCTTTAATAAAAAACGGAGTTGCACCAACGAGTGACATCACCTCAAGCTCTTCACGACGGGCGTAAATGGTCAGCTTGATCGTATTGGACACTATGAAAATTACTGTAATAACAAGAAATCCACCCAGAAGAGCGCCTATCATTCTCATATAATTAAGAAATGTATTGAATCGCCTGACCCACTCTTCGCCATACTGAATTTCACTAATGCCCTGGATCCCCTTGAGGGAGGCAACAAACGACTCAACTCCTTCAGAATCACGGTTGGCCCGCTTAAGAGCGATCTCAAAAGAGGTTGGCAGGATTTCAGCCCTGACACCTTCAAGCAAAGTTTCCTGGCCACGCAACCTGCTTTTGAAACGTTTAAGTGCTTCATCGCGAGAAACGTAATTAACAGTTGAAGTCCCGGGAATGGCAATTATTTTTGCTTTCAATGCAGTCTGTTCCTGGGATGAAAGCTCGTGATCGAAATAGGCTGTTACCTGAACTTTTTCACTCCAGTTTTCTGCTGCGTTTTCCAGATTAACAAAAACCAGCAGAAACAGCGAAACAATCAGTAGTGCCAGTGTAATTGTACCAATGGTCACAACACTGACAAAAACATTCTGTCGCAGATTGATCACAGCCCTGCTCAAAAAATAAACCAGTCTTCCCCTGAACCCTGATCCAGCAAGAGTCGGTCTAACATTGGGCTTACTGGTGCTGGTTGTCTGTTTTTTCCACTTGTTCAACAATCTCTCCCTTACTGAGAGTAACCAGTCGCATATGACTGTTCTCTATCAGTCTACGATCATGTGTTGCAACAACTACCGTAGTACCGCGAACATTTGCCTCTTTAAAAATACTCAAAATCTGATTTTTATTTGCTTCATCAAGATTTCCGGTCGGTTCGTCCGCCAGCAGCACTTTCGGGTCATTTACCAAAGCCCTTGCCAGTGCGACCCGCTGCTGTTCTCCCCCGGAAAGCCTTTGAGGAGTCAGGTTAATTTTTGACTCCATACCAATCGATTTGAGCGTATGCATAACTTTTTTGCCGATATCAGCGCGTCCCCACCCCAGTACTTCCAGGGTTATGGCAACATTTTCAAATACTGTCCGGTTTGGTAAAAGCTTGAAATCTTGGAAAACCACACCAACAGATCTTCTTAACAGGGATATCTGTGAAGCCGTCATGCGGGAAATGTTCTGTCCGTCGATCAGCACCTGTCCGCGCGTAGGGGTCAAGGCGCCATAAAGCAATCTTAACAGAGTACTTTTACCGGCGCCCGATGTCCCGGTCAAAAAGACAAACTCCCCCTTGGCAATCTTCAGATTGATATTATTGAGGGCGGTAAACTCTTTTTGATAGGCCATTGAAACATTATGCAACTGAATCATGGCATCACCACAAAACTAGAATTTGTGAAAAATAAAAACAAGGCTGGATCAGTATTATATCGGCTCATAGTCTTAGTTTAATAACATAGAAGTGTCACAAATAAAACACAAAACACTGTACAAAAAAGGCATCTAGACAGTGTTTGTCGCTGCAAGTGACCTGTATTGGACTATCAGGAGGCTGGTCGGCAAATCCGGAGAAGTTCAGATAAAAATATTGGACGATCTGGAATTCATTACAACGATATCAATCAGCAGGTTGAGCAGGTACAACATCAGACAAATTATTGTTGAATAGCTGCCTGTTACACTCTGGAACTGATCATAACCGACTCCAGTTTCAAACACTGACTTTCATCCAGTCCGAGTATTGCTGTTTCTGGAATATCCATTAATGGCATGACATTATCCGCATCCAGACTAAGGTTGATATTACGGCTGACAGCATTTACCAGTCGCACTATCGTTAGTAAAGTATCAACAGAATCCGGCTGCTTCTGATGGTGGTTGGCAACCACTGACCGATAAATTGTCGGAATATTCCAGTATTCCATTATCCGGCTGCCCTGTTCGACATGCAATTCGGAAAACACATCCAACAAAAACAGCCTGTCCATGCGAACCAGCATCTGCTGTTCCCGGGCGAGCCGTTCTACTGCCTTAAGCAGATGCAGCTTTCCGATATCATGCAACAGACCTGCCAGATAGGCGTGATCAAGAATAACCTCATGTCCGGTGTTTTGAGCTACCCACCAGGAACCGACCGCGCAGGCCAGCGAGTGCTGCCACAGTTCCTGCATAATCGTATTTACAGTAACATTACTGGAAGAGTGTAGTGAGGCTTGAGAGGCAGCCATTGCAAGTGCGGATATTTGTCGAACACCGAGCCTGATTGCAGAGTCTTTGATAGTTTCTGCTTTGACAAGCCCCATATAGGCTGACGAATTAGCCATCTTCAAAACTTGAGCCGAAATGGCTTGATCCTCAGTGATTACACGAACAATATCATCAAAATCAGAGTAGGGGTCCGGGATCATCATCGTAAGCTTCAGTGCAACCGGATGAAATACGGGGATGTCAATCGGTTGTTGTATCAGCAACTGCTTGATGTCTGAAGTCAAAGCCATGATTTACCCCTACACGTCTAGTTTTTCAGATTATATCAGCTCTACTGAGGATTGGAATATTAATTTGATGCCAACACTAAAACAGACTTTAACAAAGTATTTCAGGCATTTAACAGGCCAGTTACCCAAAGTGCAAAAGAAAACAGTATACAGCCCCCCCAGATTCTGGCCGGCTTTATTTCAAAACGGTCTTTTTCGGGAAACACCTTGAAAACAAAAAACAGGGTCGATGTAATCCAGCAAATCAAGGAGACTATGATGACAATTGACCAGATATCGTGCGACATACTAACCTTTCTTCCCCAGCAGACTTGATAAAATAGATCCAAGTTTAAGCTTCCAGACCATAAATACGGCTTCACGTACAATTTTCTTGGACATTTTGGAAGTTCCGGCGTGACGATCAATAAAAATAATCGGCACCTCCAGTATTTTAAACCCCTTTTCCATGCAGCGAAAATTCATTTCGATCTGAAAGGAATAACCGTCAGACTTGATTTTATCCAGATCGATTGATTCTATGACAGACCTGCGAAAACACTTGAAGCCGCTGGTACAATCCATAATTTTCAGCCCGGTGACAAAACGTGTATAGACACTGGCAAAATAGCTGAGTATCAGGCGGCGAATCGGCCAGTTAACAACACTTACACCATTCAGATATCTTGACCCGACCACCAGATCGCACTTCTTCATGGACTCAATGAATACGGGCAGCACAGTTGGATCATGAGAAAAATCCGCATCCATTTCAATCAGATAATCTGCCCCCATCTGCAAAGCGACCCTAAATCCTTCTCTGTAGGCTGAGCCAAGACCAAGTTTACCGGCGCGGTGCAAAACTGAAATCCTGGGATCTGCGGCAGCTAACTCATCTGCAATAGCACCTGTTCCATCCGGGGAATTATCATCAACAAAAAGTATCTGCAGTGAATTGTGCTGCCTGAGAATCTCGTTGGCAAGACGCACAATATTATCACGTTCATTATAGGTAGGGATTACTACAATTGCTTTCAAACCAGGCTTGTCTCCGAAAATGAATTTGATTTTGTAAAATACCACAAATCAAATTCATCCGTATTAAAAAAATAGTGCGCATACTTCATGTATCTAATTTTAGATCAATCGGAATTACGGCAATCACGACTGATTCTGCACATATCTCCGCTTATCAGGCGAACTTTGTGTTCGTTGAATAAATAGTAATATGCCCAGTTTAATAGAACCAACAACCGGTTACGGAAGCCAATCAGGTAGTAAAGGTGCAACAGCAGCCAGACCAGCCAGGCAAAATATCCGGAAAATGATTTGCCGTGAGTGACTGCCACTGCCGAACTGCGGCCAATGGTCGCCATAGATCCTTTATCGTTATAAAAAAATGATTTTAGTTCCCTGCCCGCCCCAAGTGCCTTGATATTTCTGGCAGCATGCAGCCCTTGTTGATTGGCTACCTGAGCATTCATGGGCAATGGTGAACCATTTTGCTGTAAAAACGACATATCACCGATGGCAAAGACATCAGGATATCCTTTTATGCGCAGATCAGGGTTTATTACCACACGCCCACCGGCAGCTTTTTCAACACCAAATGTACCAACCACCTCTGCTGCGGCCACACCTGCCGACCAAAACAGTGTTTGCGTCCCGATCTGCTTATCATCCTGAAGATAAACATGATCTATATCCGCTCCTACAACACGTGTGGACAACATGACCTCGATCCCCATTTTAATCAGCCTGGAAGCGGCATACTCACGCAGATTAGCAGGCATGGCGGCTAATATTGAACCAGCAGCTTCGATGAGTATAATACGGCTTTCATCCTTACCAATATCAGGATAATCAAGCAACAGGACATTCTGAATCAATTCGCATAGGGCACCTGCAAACTCAACTCCCGTTGGCCCTCCCCCAACCACTACAAACGTCAAAAGACTTGATCTGCGTTGTGGGTCTGGCTCAAGAGAGGCTTTTTCAAACATCAGCAGAATATGGTTGCGCAATTCAGAGGCCTGGTGAAGTTGTTTCAGGTCAAACGAATACCGTTCAATACTTTCATTACCAAAAAAACTGGTTCGCCCACCTACTGCCAATATCAGGTAATCATACGGAATTGCGCCGTCTTGCGTTTTAAGACGCTTACCGCTAAAATCAACCCCGGTTATCTCCCCCAGCCTGAAGCTGCAGTCTTTCCAACTCCTGGCCAAGGCTCGCAATGGATAAGCAATGGATTCTTCTTCCAGCCCGGCAGTGGCCACCTGATAAAGTAACGGTTGAAACAGGTGATAGTTGTGTCGATCAACCATGACAACCTCTACACCGCTGCCAGCCAGTTCCTTCGCTGCGTGCAAGCCACCAAAACCCATACCAGCAATAACAACTCGCTTTTTACCCATACCGGTCACCTGTCAGCTGATTGATTAAACGAATAATGCCAATTATTACAGCTAGTGAAGTTGCATTTGTAACTGTTTTAATTTATAAACAGATTCTACAGGATTGAAAAGCATAATCAAATTAGCAGCTAGTTCTTATTTCAGTCAGCAGCGGAGACTTTATGCGCAGACGAAGTACTCTTCATATCACTCTGGTGCTGGTCGGAACTCTTGCCATATCAGGTTGCGGAAAAAAAGAGGAACGCCACGTATACACCAACAAACAGGATTGCCTGGATGACTGGAACAACGATCCTAAAAGCTGTGAAGAGATCCCACCCAACAGCCCCAACTACCGTTCCAATGCCAGCTACTATTACGGTCCTATCTTTAGATCCGGGACTGTTCTAAGCGGCAATCAGGGCAGTCGTTCCATACGCACCATGAATGTTTCCCGAGGCGGCTTCGGCAGTCTCTCCAACTTCCACAGCTCCGGTTCAGGCAGTTAATCATGCAGAGAATCTCTACACCACCTCGCTTTAACTGGCAGCAAAAGGTCGAATCACAAGGACTCAGTTATCATACCATAGATAATCAAACCTACTGGGATGAGTCAGCATTTTACTCATTTACAGCTTCTGAAATAGACGAACTCGAAGCAGCAACCCAGACGTTGCATGAATTGTGCATCGGTGCAGCAGAACATATCATAACCAACAGACTTTACAGCAAACTGGCCATACCTCCACATGCCATTCCGTTGATTGAACGTTCATGGGAAAATGATGAACCTTCCATACTGGGCCGCTTTGACCTGGCCTATGATGGACACTCACCACCCAAACTGCTGGAATATAACGCAGACACCCCGACAGCACTGCTGGAAGCCAGTGTGATTCAGTGGTTCTGGCTCAAGGACCGTTTTCCGGAAGCCGATCAGTTCAACTCAATCCACGAAAAGCTGATTACTGGCTGGGGTGAAATCAAAAAATCAGTTACAGATCCTGTTCTTTTCAGCTGCGTCAGTGATGCACCTGAAGACCTTGGGAACCTGGAATATCTACGTGATACGGCAATACAGGCCGGCATGAAAACCGACCAGATATTCATGGCTGATATCGGTTACGATTCAATCAACAACCAGTTTATTGATACAAACGACATCCCGATCAACACCATGTTCAAACTCTATCCCTGGGAATGGTTGATCAATGAATTTTTCGGCCGTTACCTGGAACCAAGCGGCATATCCCTGATTGAACCAGCCTGGAAGATGATACTCAGTAACAAAGGTATTCTACCGATTCTCTGGGAGCTTAATCATGGCCATCCCAACCTGCTGCAAGCGTCTTTTGACAGTGAACAGTTCCAAGACAATTTTGTTTCCAAACCTCTGCTTTCAAGGGAAGGAGCTAACATTTCAATTCACCGCAACGGTACGGTTACGGACTTTGGAGGCTCTTACGGAGGTAAAGGGGCGGTCTTCCAGGAATTAGCCCGAATTCCGGCTTTTGCCGGTAATTATCCGGTCATCGGATCCTGGATCATCTATGGAGAAGCCGCCGGAATAGGCATCCGTGAGGATTCAGAAGAAGTTACAACCAATGCCAGTCGTTTTGTACCGCATTTATTCGAATAGGGGGATAATATGAAGATATCAATGCTGAATTCGCTTGAAGGCTTGACCAGTTTTCTAATCTATTTTAACACTTCACTGGTATTTGTATTTATATTCTGCCTGGTATACTGCTGGCTGACTCCCTATGACGAAATCAAAAAAATCAAAGAGGGCAACATTGCTCCGGCAATCAGTTTTGGCGGTGCGTTAATCGGCTTTATTCTGCCACTGGCCAGTGCCATATCTGAAAGTGAGCATTTTATTGATATGCTCATCTGGGCTGGCATAGCAATGGTGGTCCAATGTACGGTATTTCAACTGGTCAGGTTCTTTTTCAAGGATCTGGTCAGGGAAATCGAACATAACCATATCGCTGCAGCAACTTTACTCGGCTTTTTATCAATAGCAATCGGCATACTGAATGCCGCCAGCATGACATACTAGCATCCCGCTGATCGGCCAACAAAAGGAACCGTTATGGTAAGAATATCCGATGAAGCCCTTAAGATGATTTCACAGAAAAATGAAGCGGTATTTCTGGACATGCCAAAGGTAATTACCAGTTGCTGTTTTGAATTTCAGGATTGCCCGACTGTGCGTTTTGGTGAACCAAAGAATGTTGCCGAGTACGACAAACAGACCATCAGAAACATTCCGGTATACCTGCCTCACCGCCTGCCGGAGGTAGACATTGAGATAGCCGTCAGCAATTTTATGGGATACAAAAGGCTGGTACTTAACGGTTGGAAATTAATTTAAAACAATTCAAGTCTTTGCAAAAAATGGAAATTTAACCACAATTTTAAAATAAACACCTTCTTCACTTTCCACCAGAATGTCGCCTTTCATTTTATTAACGACAATATCGTGGGCAACACTCAGGCCAAGACCGGTATTCCTGCCTGGTGGTTTTGTCGTAAAGAAAGGCTCAAATACCCTGTTAATAACCTGAGCTGAGATTCCTACTCCGTTATCCCTGACTTCAAAAAAGATAAAATCATCATCGCAATAAGTCGAAATGCTGATAGTACCCTTTACGTCCTGTTTTTTATCTTTTATGGCCTGGGCAGCATTTACAATTATTCCAAGCAGAACCTGATTTAACTCGTTTCCGGCACACTTAAACAGCGGAATTTCCCCCAGTTTCTTTTCGACTTTTGCATAATCCTGATAATCATTCAGAGCAATCAACAACGTATTCTCCACACCTGCATTCAGATCATAGTCCTCCAGATCGCTGGAGGCGTCTACACGTGAGAAAACCCTCAAACTCTGAACAATTTCTGCAATACGGATTAATCCGCTTTGAGTTTCCTTAAGCAATTCACCAGCATCACCTTTAATAAAATCCAGTTTCTTTTGTGTGGAAATTTTTTCAATCTGATCTATCTGCGTCAACAGGTTCTGATGATTACCTATTGTAGCAATGTCCTTGAGTTCCTGATAAGCCGTCAGCATTTCAGTAAACTTGTTTACATATTTATCAAGTGTACCCAAATTACTGATAATAAATCCCAAAGGATTATTGACTTCATGGGCTACGCCTGCTGCCAACTGTCCGATACCGGCAAGCTTTTCCTGTTGAATGAGCCGCATCTGCGTGTTTTTCAGTTCGGTCATTTTTTCTTCAAGCTGGATCGTTCGCAAAGACACCCGCTGCTCCAACTCTTCGTTCATTTTTAATAAAGACTCTTTCCAAAAGCCGTACTCAGCCTGAAAATGAAAATAGTTGGATAACAACTTGCCGATTCTGAAATAGACCGCCGCTACCTTTGAGACATTCTGTTGATCTTTTATATGATGATGCTCCAGTGCTTCCATTGCACCGGCTTTGTCTTTTACTCCGATCTCATCCAGATACTTTTCAAAATGTGCACGCATTTCATCGTCCGGCTTATTAACAAACAACTGACCACCGGAAATATTCCCGATTCGCCTGTTGAGCAATATAATCGGTGATGTAAAATCAACAATACCCGCATGGCATTTATACACCTGGGGCTCACCGGACATCTCGGCAATTCTCCCACGGTCACATGCTTCCTGTTTGCAACGTCTCAGCCCCTCTTCACTGTTACGTATATATTTCTGGCAGAGTTCCGTAAAATTACAGTATTCAAGGACTGGAGTACCATCGGGATCAGACAGAGCAGTGGCAACACCAAACAGATCTGCCATCTCACCAAGAAGCTTCTGTAAAAGCTCTTTCTCCTCCAGAGTAATCAGGCGGGAAATTTTCAGGTTTTCTTCTCCAAGATAAGAGATAAGTTGTTCGGCCTGGATTTCCATATTATCCTTTCTCAACTGAACTTAATTTCCATCAGTATAGACAAAATTCAAACCGATACAAACCCTTTATCAAGAATCATTTTCAAACGGCCATATTCCTCTCTATTCAAGCTTCTGTCACTATAGACAGCCTCTGCATAAATATCAGCAAATGCTCTTACATTCTTGTTTTTACAGACATCAGCGATTTCAAACAAACCCAGCTCTCCATGGCGAAATTTCAGTTTGCAATCCTTCTCGACTATTTTGTAGAACCTTTTTAACAGACGCTGCTCGCGCGAAAGAAACAGTTTTTTTCTATTCAGAAACAGATATAACAGTCCCGCAGCAGAAATAACCGTCAGTAGTGGATTAGACAAACTATTCAAGGTTTTTATAGTATCAGTGCGTTGCAGGACCGTGCCCAACTTTTGTGCTGCATCAACCTGGCTGGCAAAATCATATGTAATTACAGAGCGATTCCAGACGTGGTCAACTGAATCCATAACCATTTTGATTTTTTTCCAGAAATCGGGCTGCGGCTGACTACTCCATACAGATCCGGCATTTTCGGCAAAACTGCTCGGGTCCAGTCGTAGCCAACCTTTACCTTCTATAAATACTTCCACCCACACATGTGCCATTTTTTCGGTTACCAGGTAATAACCGCCAAGTTCATTATAATCGCCACCCAGGTATCCACCAACCAGGCGCGTCGGAACACCGGAAGCTCTCAGAAGAACAGCAAATGCGGATGCAAAAAACTCGCAGTGTCCCTGTTTTTTATCAAGGAGAAACTGCTCCAGCGCTGTATCACCGGTAGGTAGATCCTGTAAAGAATATCTAAAACCGCCATTTCGGAAATACTTCTCCAGGCTTTCCACCTTATCCATATTACTGGTGCTATTTCTGCTGATGTCTTCTGCCAGCGGCCTGATTCTGGCAGGCAAAGAAGCTGGCAACCTGAGATAGAAATCCCGTTTGATTGTACCCTCAACCGGCAACAGTCCTTCAGATACCGAATCGGCCTCATATGCCATCCGTTTGCGGCTGATATATAGCATTTCGAAGGTACCATCCTGGTTACGCCTGGTTCTCAATGACTTGAGCGTTACGGGCGCATCAAGGGCAATCAAGGTTCTTGAAGACCCGGGCTCCGGAAAAATTGTCTGTGCTATGCGTTTCGGGGAATAGACGATCCTTTCAGCCGGGACCGACTCGTCTCGAATCCAGCTTTTACCATCCAGCTTGTTAAACACCTTGCCTCGCCAGTAGATCTGTCCGGGCTGACGAGGCAATTCAGCACGAAAGGCAAGTGCCGTAGATTCACCTGCTACCGGAGCAATACCGGGCTCAACCTTTTCTGCAAAAGCACTGGTTCGATTTCCTGATGTATTCAGAAAATCCCATAAGGGAAATGGTGTTCGCGGCAGCAGAAAGAAAAAACCTATCAACAACGGGATTGAAAAAAGCGGAATCAACAGACCTGAGGCAAGGACTTTACGCATGTCGCCGACAGGCAACAACAAACGCTGATCGTATTCATGAAAAGCCAGCAACACCAGAGACACTGCAACCATAAACAACAAAAACCCAAGATAAACAAGAAAAACCGGTCTTAGATCATATAGCGAAGAAGAGGCCAGGCAGAACAGGGATAGCGCATAAATCTGCAGATAATGGCGCACACTCTTTTCACCCAAAAGTCGTACCGCCAGCATGATCGCCAAAAGACTGACTACCGGTTCAACCAGATTGGCACGACTGATCCGAGCTGCATAGAAGAGAAACACCGGAACAATCGAAAAATTAAGAAGGCGGTTGCTGATTGGCCAGACACCTTTCCACTCCTGCCAGACAGAAGCTGCAAAAGCCAGGCAGAGCAATACAAGCGGTACGGCTGTGAGCCAGGAGAGAAGAGGCAATATGCCACAGAGCGAGATAAGACAGGACAAAACTGCAATAAGGGAGCTAATCTTTGCCATACAGTGCCAGTTCTGTTAGGAGATGAAGACAGTGACCGTTGCCGGATGCCGGGGCGATGATGCGATTATTCAGCTTAAGTCCGACAGGTCTGCTGGCAATCTGTTTTTTCACCTGCCAGGCTGTCCGGGAGATACGCTCTTCCAGATTTTGTCCTGTCTGCTCATCCAGATCAATAACCAGCGGTTGAATCGTCTGGCTGCCAAACTCTTTAATAAACAGATCGTCTGACCGGGCCGATAATTTCCAATGGATTAACCTGAGCGGCTCATTTCCCGAATACTCGGCAATTCGTTCCAGCTCGCCATCCATCCCTCTGGTCTGTCGCAAATTGCTGCCGGCCGTAGCATTTCCACTATTACCATCCTGAGACGGGCCGGAGATAAGACGCGGAAAGACAATCACCTTATCTTCCAGGCTGAATTTCCAGTATCTGGTAAAGAAGTTGACCGGGTAAATGGAACTGACGGTAATAATCCCCACAGCTGCACGCCCCCGGGCCGGAAAAGTAACCGAAAAAAATTCTTCAACCGTACTGTTGCGACTGATAACAGGGATTGTACAGTTATCACCACTGTCAGTTTCTATGCGGATCATAAATGAAGGTAAATAGGGTTTGGAGTTCTTGATTCGAAGACGGAACGGTGCCGGAGTACCTGCAAATAATTCATTGGGTATCAGAAGTTCGGGGAATATTTTCTGGAGATTCAACATACCGGCCAATCCGGTGATAGACATGAAAGCCAGCAATGACGAAACAATCAGGAACAGCAGATTATTGCCGGTATTAACAGCTGAAAAACCAAGCAGCAATGTTATACCGATATAAATTGCGCCGGCCTTGCTGATCCTCAGACCAAAGGAAGCGGTGTGTCGGCTATTAGTTTTCGTATGACATCTCCTCGATCAAAACCTTCATAATCAGGCTTCAAGACCAGTCTGTGAGCACAGACTGCAACCGCCACACCCTTGACATCCTCAGGCGCAACAAACAATCGTCCTTCCAGAAAAGCAGCGGCTCGTGAAGCCTGGGCAAGGTTTATAGCAGCTCTGGTTGAAAGGCCGGTTTGGATCATCGTACTGTTTCTGGTTGCAATTACCAGTTCATGAACATAACCGACGACCTTGTCTGAAAGATAAACATCATTTTGCACCGCATTTCGAGCAGATATAATGTCACTGGCCGATGCTACAGGTATAATATCACTGATACGCTCACGGATGCCACCACCAGAGATTATCATCTTCTCCAGATGTGGTGGAGGGTAACCGATACCGGTGCAGATCAGAAACCGGTCCAGTTGAGACTCTGGCAGAGGATAGGTACCACTCTGGTCGGTGGGATTCTGGGTCGCAAAAACAATAAAGGGATCGGGCAATAAATGGGTTACCCCTTCCACAGTAACACGTCTTTCTTCCATGGCTTCCAGAACGGCACTCTGGGTACGCGGCATGGCCCTGTTGATTTCATCCAACAGGACGATGTTATTAAAAACAGCACCGGGCATGAATGTAAAATGCCCGCTCTCACGATTGAATACGGACAAACCGGTAATGTCTGATGGGAGCATGTCACTGGTACACTGCACCCGACCGAACGACAGGCCGGTACTACCTGCCAGAGCCAGCGCCACAGTGGTTTTCCCCAAACCTGGCAAATCTTCAATCAGAATATGACCACCGGACAGCAGAGCAATTGCCACAAGACGCAACACCTCTTCTTTACCCTGCAGAAAATCTCTGCTGAGAGTCGCCAACATCGTATTAATAAGGTGATTGGGAGCTTTAACTGTCAAATGAAAACCTCAATTCAAAATTTGTTACAAAGAAATACAGACCGATTCACTATAGCAAACTTTGCAGTCAAAAAAAAAGCCCCCTGATTTCTCAGAGGGCTTTTAATTGTCTAATGTGTTTAGATTATTTCTTGAAAATGCCGAACGGCTTACCCATAGGCATGAAAACCTTTTTGAAATGTGTATTCAGAACAACAGCACAGCAGGCATAAAAAGTCAGCAGGGAAATGACCAATTCTGTCCAGGCAGCAATTTCGTGTGACGCATGTGCAGCAATACCGAAAGCATTCAGAGTAAGAGCGGCCAGTAGCACATCGATCAGAACCATAATCACAAAGATGACTTTGTTAACTTCCAATGCTCCGACTGTCATCAACACAGAAAAGATCAGATAACCCAAAAAAGCAAATGCAAGTTGTTTGATATCGACGGCAGAGGCCAAAATCGGGCCAAAAACACCCATTTTCATCAGCCAGACACCTGCTACTGCATACCAGAACATGGCATAGGCACCGAAAACTGTTGCGCCCCAGATATTATCATGCAAAAAATCGAAAATTGAAGCTATCAGCTGAGCTGTAGCGCCAAGCAAAACAGCATAGACAATAACAACAGACAAACCTTGTGTAATTCCCAGCTTCTGAGAAGCGGCCACCAAAGTTACCATTGCCAGACCGAAAAGACCCAAGCCGGTCGGATTTGCAATAACTACCTGAACCTTTTGTGTTTCTGTTGAAACCATGAAAAACCCCCGATTAAATTAGAGTACGGAATTAAAAACAAGGGTGATTCTTTACACAAAAAAAAGTCAACTGTCAACAAAGGTTTTTTTCATGTCAAAAAAAACAGAGACGGGTACCAGTTTCGACCTGATATCATGACAAATCCATTGTTTTGAAGCTCCCCATCTCCTTCTGCAAATTATTGACCTGGGAGACCAGACCGGTTACGGCATTATTCAAATCATTTGTAGCCTGATTATTGGCGCCGGCAGATTGAAAGATGCGCTCCATTGCTTCAGTAATCCTGCTACTGCAGGCGCTTTGCTTGACACACGCATGCTTGATCTGCTGAGACATGTCATTAATGTTTTCCGTGGAGCAGGCAATTTCCTTACTTGCCTTAATCTGTTCACGGGTCGAATTGCTGACATGCCTGTTCATTTCCTTAATCTGTTCAACAGCAGACATGATCAGTTCATTTCCACGTTCATGTTCCCTGGTGGCATTTCTGATCTGGACAACCATCTGAGCCAGATTCTCCATAGCCTGACTGATCATGTGACTGCCGGTTGCCTGCTCGACGGTCGCCCTGGCAATCTCTTCCACCTGGTCGGCAGAATCACTGGCCCGGACATAGATATTTTCCAGCACATCTCCTGAATAACGGGACAACTTGCCACCGGACTCAATGCTCTGTTCCGCAGCAGCAATAGTTTTTACCGCCAGCTCCGTATTTTTAAGTACGCCGGCGATAACAACACCTATTTCCTTAGTTGAATATTTTGTACGATCTGCCAGCTGTTTGATTTCATCTGCCACAACAGCAAAGCCTTTACCGTGTTCACCGGCCTGGGCGGCAATAATTGCCGCATTCAGAGCCAATAGATTCGTCTGTGCTGTAACATCATCAATAACCCGCAGGATTTCGCTGATATCAGCAGCACTGGAAGACAAGGCATTGATAACCTCTGAAGTTGTCTGGGTAGCACTCTTGATTTCCGCAATACCGTCTATTGTGGCATGCACAGATTCTCGACCGGCAGCCACTTCTTTCAGAATTTCCCTGGCAATGCCGGCGCTGTTACGGGCATGCTCGCCAACCTGTTTTATGGAATAATCCATCTGGCTGATTGAAGATGCGGTTGTAGAAGAGATATCCATCAAAACCTGCACACTCCCGCCGATCTCCTTGGCAGCGGTTGTCATCTCCATGATTGAAGACCCGACTTCATCAACCGTTGTAGAAAGTTTTTCCATATTAAGTGCGACCTCTTCAACACTTGCCGCCATTTCAATGGTTGCAGAAGAGGCTTCGGCAGCAGAACTGGAAAGAATTTCAACTCCATCAGCCACATCCTGCACAGACAGATTGATAGCATCCACAGCAGCAGCTGTCTCGTCTACGGCAACAGACTGTTCTCTGCCGGAAAGCGTAACCAGGCTGGCGGTTTCAGAAATACTTTCACTGATTCTAGTCAGATCCTGTGAGGTGCTGTTCACCTTCAAAACCATCGAATTCAAACTATTAATCATAGTCTGCTGGGCCAGATTCAGTTCACCGAGCTCCCCTTTTCTGGCAAGCTCGGCCTCTGAAAACTTGGCAGTCAGATCGCCGGTGGCCAGCTTATTGGCGACACCGATTGCGAACATTACCGGCTCTGTGATACTGCGGATAATCTTCATGCGGGCAATTGAAAGCAGTAATGCAATCACCACTGCACAGCCGATATTCCACTTGAGAAAATTCCCTTTCAGCAGATCATAATAATCAGACTTGTTTACGCCAGGCACCACCCATTGGCCCAACTCTTTCACATATCTATAGGCCGCAATTTTTTCCTGACCACTGCTGACCGATACGTACTCAATTATTCCTGACCCTTTATTTTTTTTGATGTGATCTATATGGCTGTTTCCTGAAAGATTGGCGCCTTCATTTGTCGGATGCACTGTCATAACGCCGGCACCATCCATCATGAAGACATATCCGCTTTTACCGATCTTCACATCATAGATCAGTTTTTTGAAGTCCTTATCCCTGTAGGCATCCGGATTGCTTTTGGCGATGTAACTGATGCTTTTTTCCATGGCATCGGCAACTGTCTCCAGATCCTTTTGCATAATGTTTTTTATCTCATGCGTTGCCAGAATGTAGGAGAGCATGATGCAGAAAGATATTGTAAAAATACTGACGAAAGACATCAGAACCAGTTTTGATTTAATCGAATTGAACATTGTCAATTATCCTTCTGCATCTGGATTTATACAAAACAGTAATCAAATTAAACAAACAACCAAGCCTGTGAATATCAAACAAGGATTTAAGCCTGATTGGAATTATTGCCGGATAATACGGTCAATACGGAATGATTTCAATGGGGAAAACCGATATTTCGACTATTAATATTTTTGTTAACTTTAAACACCCTCTAAACGCAGAAACGGGCCCCATATTCCGGGCCCGTTTCTGATACAACAAAATGAAATTTGTTTTCTATTTTACATTTACCGCACGTTCGTTATGTTTTTTACGATAGATATTCTTACTGGCCCTATCCTGCTCTCTTTTCAGCTTTTTACGTTCAGCCTTTGTCAGATTGCCATCGGCCTTCATACGTGCTTCGTCCTGCTTGATTTTTGCCTGCTGGGCTTCCAGCCTGCCGGCCTCACGCGGTGTCAGCTCGCCGCTTTTTACTCCCTGATCAATCCGTCTTTCCTGATTGACTTCACGCTGCTGAACAGCCGGGTCATTGGTCGATGCCGCAAAAGCTGATGCAGCAAACATTGATAATGCAACAGTAACACAAATTGTTTTTACGATTTTTGACATGTTTAATCTCCTGAAATGTTTTTTACCGCTTGTTGTATTTAACGCACTACCGCCAATCCGGTTGACAGGAAAAATATATATTTTCACTGACCGTCATCGGCCAGCTTCAGTTTTCTGCGTACCGCCTTGCGTTCCTGTGGTGACATATCCTTCCAGTTCTCACGGATAGCCTTGCGCTCTTCGGGCGGCAGACTTTGCCATCGCCCGCGCAAGGCCTCGCGTTTTTCCGGTGGCAGCCCTTTAAACCACTTATACCTTTCCCTGATTTTTTCCTGTTCCTCCACCGGCAGGCGCCTGAAAGCCCTGAAACGCTGCTTGATCTGATCTCTTTCTTCTGGAGGAAGCTCTCGCCAGCTTTTAAAATTTTCTTTTGCGGCCTGTCTTTCATCCTTAGACATCTGGCGCCAACGATTTGCACCTTTTTGAAGATTTTCCTGACGTTCGGCAGGCAGGGAATCCCACTTATCACGATAAGGCTTTAAAACCTGCTTTTCTTCCTGGCTAAGGCGATCCCAGCTGATACCTGCCCCCTCACCGAAGGCCAGAGTTGAATAAAACAGCCCCAAAACCAAAACAACTATGCATACAGATCTATTTTTCATAATCACGTTCCTTCAGTTCACTCTTGTCTTTCTGCTGCTTTCTGCTTTCTTTTCCCCGGTTCGCTGAACCTTCCTTCATTTTACCCGACTTACTATCCTGCTTAAAAAGAAGCGGGTCAACAGGCTTGCCATTACTGGTTTCAAAACTACCCAGATACTCCAGCAGTTCCATATCTGCTGCCTTGTCATTATCTGCCCAGGCTGGTGCAACCATGGCAAAAACAATAATAAATACTGGGAACTTAACCTTTTTCATCGGTTTCCGCCAACCACTGCAGCATTTCAAGATCCTTGTACATATCCAGTGAAGCCGTAATTGTCAGGACTTCCAGTTCCTCAACCTTGTTGGCCATCAATTGCGGCCTAGTTGTCTGCCAGAGAGACACGGCCATCAATACAACAGTAACAACGGCAAAGCCTTTTGCCGGAATAAGGTTTTCCAGCCTGAACCGGTCACTCCATTTTTGATCTTGCTGGTTCAAGGCTCTAAGACGGCCAGCCTGCAACTGTTTCTCCACTTCCGGATTCAGACTTTCCAGAGATTGATCCAGCTCTTTCCTGATGCTTTGCTCAAATTTTATATCACGGTAGTTTTCAGTCATTGCCGAACTCCTTCAACTTTTCTCTCAAGGCCTGAACTGCTCTGAAATAATGCGTCTTGACGCTCCCCTGTGAACACCCCATTGAAAATGCGGTTTCAGCCACATCCAATCCCTCCCAGGCCCGCAACAGGAACGCCTGCTGCTGACGCAAAGGCAAAGTGCCAATCGCCTTTTCCAGGCTGGTGCCCAATCGGGTACGTTCCAGAAGGACAAGGGGATCTTCACCGTTGGGATCTCTGGCAGTCTGGATCGGGTCTTCTGAATCGTCTTCGCTGTCCCGCGCAAACCATCCCCAGACCCTGTTCCGAACAGACCGACGACGGTGTGCATCTGTGATTCTGCTGTTCAGGACCCTATAATAAAGTGGTGTCCACTCATGCTCCGGTTTATCGCGATAACGGCGCACAAAGTCCAGCATGCTGTCCTGGACAATATCCAGTGCATTATCATTATCGGCCACGGCAAATTGAGCTATCCTGAAAGCCCTTTTTTCAACACCGGCCAGAAACAGATTGAGGTTAACAGAATTACTCAGGTCCGGCTCCTCTGCCGTTATTCATTTATATCTCCACTGCCAGTAACTGAAATAACGTTTCAGCTTATGAGTGGTTGACATAAAACAATCAGATGAAAATTTAATTTCGACCACAAATATCATTCAATGGCAGCTGTAACAAATTATTCAGAGAACTGCCATTAAAAACAGCCACATAAAGCGTCTGATTGACATTTATGCAGTAGAACTATATTTTAAACAGTTATTATAAAAATATAGGAGTATTTGTGCCTCACAATAATTCAAAAAGCAAACTCTATAACTTTGTAGCCACATACCCTCGCCTGATTCTTGCTGCGGCCCTGCTGATTTCAGTACTGTCTGTTTTTTATACAAAAGAAAACATGGAATTTCTGACAGGTCGTGACGACCTGATGCCGCGCAATGCATCCTTCCAACTTGACTACAAGGCCTACCGCCAGGAATTCGGTGATCAGGAAGAGGTTGTTATTGTTATAGAATCCGATGATGCCGAAAAGGTCAGCCGCTGCAGTGCTGCTGTCTTTGCATTGTTAGACAAAGAAAAAAACGTCTTCAGGGAGGTTTTTTATCCCGGCGGGTTGCCCTATTTCCGTAAAAACGGTCTGCTGTTCATGCCTTTGGAAGAAATAAAGGCTCTACGCAGCACCTTGACCATGGCCGCTCCGGTATTAAAGGATCTGGCTGCAGGACCATCGGTGCAAACCCTTTTCACCAGCCTGACAAAGCAGATAGACAGTTACCTGACCACCCCCACGCCTGATAACCTGAAAAGCATCACATTCATGCTGACCACACTGGACAAGGGGTTCAAGGGCTTTGACGGAAAATCCAGCGCCATGAGCATGGATTCATTCCTGAAAGGAAATGGCGACGGTAAGCCTTCCATGCTTGAATCCGCAGGTAAACAACAGGTGATAACAATATTGCCGGTCAAAGAGGCGGACAGCTTTGTTCCCGCGGAAAAAGCTATTGCCAAAGCCAGGGAAGTATTGAATCAGGTTACGAGCAAGCCTGAATTCAAAGGCATCAAAGCCGGACTGACAGGCGTTCCGGTACTGGAATACGAGGAAATGGCCACCAGTCAGAAAGATATGGAAACAGCCACAATCCTGTCACTGGTGTTGACCGTAATTCTTCTGTTTTTCGCCTTCCGTGGCCTGCTGAATGTTATTGCAGCCATGGTCTCACTGATTGTCGGCATCTGCGTTTCATTCGGATTTGCCACATTGGCCATCGGCCACCTCAACATCCTTTCCATGGTCTTTGCCATCATGCTGATCGGCCTTGGCATCGAGTACGGTATCCAGGTCGTTCTGCGCTATCAGGAAGAACTGAAACTTGGTGCCGGCGGCATGGAAGCCATAGAAACCGGGCTATCATCCAACATCCGCTCGATCATTATGGCTGCCGCAACTGTGGCAATGGCTTTTGCAACTTTTGCCTTCACCGACTTCAAAGGTATTGCGGAACTGGGTATTATTGCTGCCGGTGGGGTTGTTATCTGTGTAATCTCCACATTTACAGTACTGCCGGCCATGATGATCCTGCTGGAGCGATTCCGGAAAAACAAACCTGTTGATAATAAAAACCTTTCCAAAACTATCGAAAAGCCCCTGTTCCGAATAATATTTAACAACCCGAAACAGGTACTGCTCATAACAGTCATCATGTCCCTGCTCTGCGTTTATCCGACCGTAAAAACCGAGTTTGACTACAACCTGATGAACCTGCAGGCCAAAGGGCTACAATCGGTTGAGTATGCCTACAAGCTGATGTCCAGCAAGGAGAACTCCGGCTATTTCGCCGTTGTAACAGCCAAAGACAAAAAGGAAGCAGCCGAACTGACCGGCAAACTGGAAAAGCTATCCAGTGTTGACCATGTGGTCAGCCTGTCCTCACTGGTGCCGGAACAACAGGAAGCAAAACTTGCTGAACTGGCAGCGCTAAGAAAGATCATGGCCGACGTCAAGCCGGTGCCTTATGAAGAAAACCTGCGACCGATGGAGTTGCCTGCTGTTTTTGAAGCTTTTCACGCCAGCGTGGAAAAGCTTAAAAACAGACTGGAAGCGGACAAAACTGCAGAAGCCAAACCGGTCGGCGCTTTTCTCATAACCCTGGATGGTTTTTTCAAATCACTGGAAAAAGAAAAGGATAATAATGCACTGGGAATGTTGCGCGATTTTCAGGGCGGAATGTTTATGGAACTGCCGGACAAGTTGACCATGATGAAAGAAAGCCTGGAAGCGGCATCGGTCACGGAAGCGGATGTCCCGCAGGAATTGAAACAGCGTTTCGTCGGTAAAAGCGGCAAACTGTTGCTGCAGGTAGCGGCGAAAAAAGAAATTTTCGACCATGCCCCTCTGGAAGAGTTTGTTAAAGCGGTAAAAAGCGTTGTTCCAAATGCAACCGGCGAACCGGTCATGGTCTATGAATCCATGACAGTACTGCGCGACTCCTATCTCAAAGCATTCGGTTACGCCTTTATCGGTATTGTTGCCATCCTGCTGATCAACTTCAAAAGCATCCGTTTTGCCATAATCGGAGCTTTACCGCTGCTGGCAGGCCTATTGCTGATGGTCGGAGGTATGTGGCTGGCAGGTGTCAGCTTCAACTCCGCAAATATTATCGTTCTGCCGCTGATTCTCGGTGTCGGCATCGACTCGGCCATCTACATCATCAACCGTTACCGCCAGGGGGACGAAACTCCGGCCCAGGTAGCCATGAGCAGTGCCGGTGTCGGTGTATTCCTGAATGCCCTGACGATCCTGTTCAGCTTCGGTGCGTTGATGGTTGCCCATCATCAGGGCGTATTCAGTATCGGCGCTGTCATGTCACTGGGCATGGCTGCCAGTGTTGCCGTATTCCTGGTATTTTTGCCGGCGCTTTTGAGTTTATGGGGAAAGAGATAGCTTGTAATTTCACTAAAGCCAGTAATCATTTTTATTTCAGATGTTTATCAGATTGACATTACAAACAGTAAACGATTAAAGTACTAAACTACCAAATTGACTTAATCAGAGTTAATACTTTTATTATATATTTTTTGTTATGCATTCTATTGAATATGATGATGGGGCCAGCATGAACTTTCGACCTACCAAACCAACGCGCGTATCTGCGCAGATAGCAGAACAGATACGTTCTTCCATCCTGGCCGGAGAGTTTACTCCCGGTGAGAAACTCCCGCCTGAGCGTGAACTGGCCGAACTGTTCGGAGTATCCCGGCCTTCCGTTCGCCAAGCCATAAACATGCTGGCCTCTTCCGGCATGGTCATCTCCTCCCAGGGAGTCGGAACAATTGTTCTGTCCATGGTGGATGCTTCCAGTGAAACCAACCTGTCCGAGTTGATCAAAGTAGAGCAGGAACGTGCTCTGGAGATCCTGGAGGTTCGCAAGGGAGTTGAATCCTGGACCGCTTTTTATGCTGCACAGCGAGCACTGCCTGAAGATTTATCCAGACTGCAGATCGTTATCAATGCCATGGAACGTAACCATGAAACCGGCGTAAACTCGCTGGATTTTGACGTAAATTTTCATATCCTGATTGCGCGGGCAGCCCATAACATTGCCTGGCTGCAACTGATGCAAACACTCTTTGATTCAATGAGAAAATTCCAGCAAAGTGTATGGCGTTCCATATACTTCCCTAAAGAAGACTTTCACGTTGCCTATGATTTCCACCGGCAGATATTTGAAGCCATCCGGGAGAAAGATGGATTACTTGCCCAAAAACTGATGGTTGAACATCTGGACATCGCACAGAAACGCTGTATTGCCTATCTATCGCAACCAGAGAATCAGAATTTAAAACTGTCATAAGCTTTTTTATCAACATTTTTTCTGCCGTATTTTCTACACATGTTGCTTCCATACTAAACATCTTCCAAATGCCGATAATTTCAGCACATGGATCTATTAATCACCAAAACTGCCCACATAACAAGCTGCCGCATATAAATTAATCACACACATTACACCAATTCATATCTTTAAGTTTGTTAGAACCGGCACCTGCACTGTTTTTAGGCTAAGTCAACTTTTATGATATTTATTGGCATGGTACGTGAACATGAATAACCATGCTATTTGAGACCTGAGGTTTAAAAGAGGTGGCTATGGGGCTGACTACAATCAAAGAGAATCTGCCTCTTGCAAACGGAAAGTCCGCAGCAGATACCCACATTGAATCCTTGGGAGGGACTTTCTACAAACTGGGGATAACCGGTAAACTGGCACCAGGCTGGATTGCCAGATTAAGCACCGGATTGGCCAACCACCGGATAAATGTGCTTCGCTTCAAGGCAGAGAAAACTTCCGTGACCGAGTGGTTTGCGACCCTGGAGCTTGATTTTTCCGCATCCCAATATCTGCCAACCAGCATTGACTACCTGAAGCTGGCCGGTGAGACAAAGACTCCGCCTTCAGTTGAAAGCGTCAAGCTGGACACATTTACTGTGGACAAGTCACCTAAACATGGCGGCTGCCTTTATATTGAACTGACCGGACCAGACCGGATCGGATTTCTGGCCGCCCTGGTCAACATGTTCGGCATGTATTCCCTGAACCCGGTTGAAGTTAACATTGAAACCGCAGAAAACCGTGTCTATGACAGGTTCTGGCTCAAAGGGCTAGGCGGTTCGGCACCTTCGGAGTCAGCAGCAAAAGCGGTTTTTGACAAACTTACCGCCTACGCTGCATGATCCAAAAACAAATCACATCACCCTGGAATCATAAGCCCAATGCAGCAACGCCTGCCGCTGCCTGCGCCTGCAGTTTATATCACCCGGCATACAGTTGATCCTGATCTGGGAAATATGCCTTTTCATCGCTTTCCACCGTTTAATCTGCCGCTCATCATCACTGCAGCGCCTGCCCATGTAATACCGGCAATACCACTGGAACCAACCACGCGGATCGTCGTTATGTACCCAGCCCCTTTCCCGCCAGTACGACAAAGGCTTTGAGGCGTTGATCCTGAAATAATTCAGCCTGGGATCATGGACTTCATGGCATAATTTGGCCTTTGCAAACCATTCCGTCGGGAACTCATCCCTGCAGTCGGTCATATATTTGCCGCCAAAAACCCCCATCTCCAGCAGCTCTACCGGAGTCAGTTCCGGCCTGAATTCCGGATGGAAGTTTTCACCAACCGGTTCGGTCAGGTAATATGTGTATCCCTGCTGCATGAGATCATTGACAACAACCTGCTTCTTTTGCATTTAAACGGCCCCCTATTGCGCTGCTGTTTTTCTCCTGCGGTGACGTCTCTTTTTCTTGCGTTGAGGGATTTCAAACCCATCGGCCTGTTCAGACCGTTGCGTTACCGGCTCATCTTGTGCTGCCTGAGCCACCCACCAGTCCAGCTGTTTGATTACATCGTTTTTGTTACCGCGAGTAATCCGGCAATAGTCAATGATGTCTGTGAAATCATGACGGGCTATGAACAACTCCGGTCGGCGACCAGGAATCTTTTTCAGGCGCATCTGCAGGCTGATGATATCACGGATTGCAATCCCGACGCGGTTTGCAATCATAACTATCGGACAGGTTTCGCCCAGGAATTCAGCCACCGCAGCGTTTATGCCCTGTTGCCAGGGGGCGCCCAATTGACGGAAACTTTCCACCTTCTCATCAATGTATTCGCCGAAAACAAGAGCTAGTAGCAGCGGCGGTGAAACTTTGTCTCCCTGCTGGATACGTGAATCCACATAAGCAAGCATTTCCCCGAAACGTGTGTGGGGAAAGCCTTCTCTTTCCATGCCGAGCCATTTTGAAAAACCGGGAAAAAGCGCTGCAAAAAGCCCGGACTGGCGGAGGAGACCGAAACACTTGACCGCCTCTCCGGAGAGGAACAGCTTGAGTATCTCTTCATAGAGACGTGGCGATGAAGCCCTGACAATGGTATCAGCGGCAGCGACCAGAGCCCTGTAGGTATTTTCTTCAATGGTAAAACCGAGCAAAGCAGCAAACCGCACAGCCCGCAGCATACGTACCGGATCTTCCTGAAAGCGGATTTCAGGATCACCGATGGTACGGATGATACCGGCGTTGAGATCGGCCAGGCCCCCCGTGTAATCAATAATCGAGAAATCGGCGATATTGTAGGAAAGCGCATTGACTGTGAAGTCGCGACGCAGGGCATCCTCTTCCGGAGTGCCGTACACGTTGTCCCGCAGGATCATACCGTCATCGTCCATCAGCGTTTGCGTGTGATGCAGCGGTTGCTCCGCTTCGCTTGCATTTTTCGACTCAGACACCAACCCATTGGAAGCCAGGGACCGAAAAGTCGACACCTCGATAATCTCATCCTTGTAGTGTATATGCGCCAGACGAAAACGCCGCCCCACAAGACGACAGTTACTAAACATCCGCTTTACCTGGCCCGGGGTGGCGTTAGTTACCACATCGAAATCCTTTGGTTCCCGTCCCAGAAGGAGGTCTCGCACACACCCGCCAACCAGATAGCCGACAAAGCCGTTATCTTTCAGGCGATAGAGAGTGCGCAGTGCATTCTGACTCATTAACTTGCGGGAAAGCCCATGATCCTGCCGGGTAATGATCGCTGGGCAGCTCTTTTCTTTTTTAATATTGTTATCACCGCCCTTTTTCATATGCATACCTTTGAACACTTAATTTGTGTAGATTATAGCCAGGTAAAAGTTAACACACACGACAGAGTCAGGTCTTGAAAAATTTTATATTTAAAAACCTGACCACCATGATGTGTGGATTGTAAATCAGGAAAATCAAGCTGCAGATTAATTGCATCGTAACAAATCCCTGCTAGTCTTATTAACAGGTTTGGATCTCAGCGTAATTCTGAAAACATGATAACCCAAAAGGAGGACAAGATATGACTGCAAGTTATGCCCCGGAAAGAAGCGATCTTGCCATTGTGCTTGCCGGTGAAGCGGGTCAAGGCGTTCAAGCCATTGGATCTTTGCTTGCCAAGGCATTCAAACAGGAAAGATTTTACGTTTTTACAGCTCATGAATTCATGTCCAGAGTCCGTGGCGGCAGTAATTCTTCGCTGTTGAGAATTGGGACCAAGCCCGTTTGCGCCTGGACAGAGCGCAATGATCTCTGTTTTGTTTTCGACGACAAGGCCGCTGCCCATCTGAAAAAGCGGATTTATCCGGACACGTTTGTGCTGGGTGATGGACTGAAAGAAACTGAAAACCGTAATTTCATCGATGTGCCGCTGGCAAGGATGGCAAAAGAGGCCGGAGGGACAATTCTGGTCAACACGATCGTTGCCGGCATTATCTGGGGAGTTCTGGGTGGCCGGAAAGAGATCATTGAAGACGTGGTCAAGCGGTTTTTCAGCGGTAAAACTGCTGATATCATCGATAATAACCTGACAGCGGTGAGAAGCGGGATAGAAGCCGGTGCAGAACTGAAGCGGTCAGGACAAACGCCCCTGTCGCTTACTCAGCAAAGCAAACCACGGCAGGACCTACATCTCACCGGAACCGAAGCATTTACCATGGGTGCCATTGCCGGAGGCTGTAATTTTGTCTCGGCCTACCCCATGTCGCCCGCTTCCGGAGTTTATACTTCGCTGGCCAAGCATGGCCGGAACTTCGGCATCATTGTCGAGCAGGCAGAAGATGAGATCAGCGCCGCCAACATGGTCATTGGAGCCTGGTATGCGGGTGCCCGCGCACTCACCACCACATCCGGCGGCGGTTTTGCGTTGATGACCGAGGCACTGAGCCTGGCCGGTGTTACTGAAACACCCATGGTGATTCTGCTGGCCCAACGCCCGGCACCGGCCACCGGACTGGCCACCCGTACCGAACAGGGTGATCTGAACCTGGCGCTTTATGCCGGACATGGAGAATTCCCGCGCATTCTGCTGGCGCCCGGAAATCCCGAACAGGCTTTTGCCCATGCCCAAAACGCCTTTTGCCTGGCCGATACCTACCAGGTTCCGGTCATCGTATTGACCGATCAATATCTGATGGATTCCAGTTTTGATGTGGCAAACCTTGCGGTTTCGGAAACCACCCCCGGAACCACAATTGTGAAAACCACAGCGGATTATCAACGGTATGTTTTCACGGAAACCGCCATCTCTCCCCGTGGAGTTCCCGGCTTGGGTGAAGGTCTGGTCGCGTTCGACAGCCACGAACATGACGAAGACGGCCATATCTCCGAGGATCTGGATATGCGGGTGGCAATGGTTGAAAAGCGTTCCCGAAAACTGCAGCTGATCACAGATAATGCCATACCGCCCGACTGGATCGGCCCGGAAGATGCAATCCACCTGGTTATCTGCTGGGGATCAACGCTGGAAATTGCCCGTGAAGCCATAGCCGGACTTGATCTGAAAAATATCGCCATCATGCATTTCCAGCAGGTATTCCCGCTGCACGAGGAAACGCGCAAACGATTGCAGAACGTCAGCAGCTTCATCCTGCTGGAAGGCAACCCCACAGGGCAATTCGGCGGACTGCTCAGGCAATACTGGGGTATAGATTGGAAGCATCGCATTCTCAAATGTAACGGATTACAGTTTTCCGTTGAAGAGGTACAAACCGCCTTGCGAAAAATTGCGGAACAGGAGGCGAAGAAATGAATCAGACATGTTTTGACTCCAAAGACACAGATATCTCCTGGTGTCCGGGATGCGGCAATTTCAGCATATTGAAAGCCATCAAGCAGACACTGGTCGAACTTGAACTGTCGCCCAATAAGATAGTGATGGTGTCCGGCATCGGTCAGGCGGCCAAGCTTCCCCATTACATTTCAACCAACTTCTTCAATGGCCTGCATGGCCGCGCACTGCCTCCGGCCACAGCAATCAAGGCCGCCAACCCTAATCTGACTGTGGTTGTTACCAGCGGCGATGGCGACATGTACGGTGAAGGAGGCAATCACTTCATCCACACCATCAGAAGAAACCCGGACATCACCAGTTTAATCCACAACAATATGGTCTACGGCCTTACCAAAGGACAATCCTCGCCCACCAGCCCGAAAGGATTTCAAACACCCGACCATCTCCAGGGGGTGACAAATGAACCGCTCAATCCACTGGCACTGGCGATCTCTCTCAACGCATCCTTTGTAGCCAGGTGCTTTGCCGGTGATATTCCTCAAACAGTCGCGATCATCAAAAAGGCGATCCGGCATAAAGGTTACGCCATTGTAGACATTTTCCAGCCATGTGTGACTTTCAACCAGGTCAACACCTTCCGCTGGTTCAAGGAAAACACCTATTATCTGGAAAGTGATCACGACACAAATAATCGGGTTGCCGCCTTCCAGAGGGCCTTGGAAACAGACCGGCTGCCTTTGGGGATCTTTTTTGAAGAGACAGGTCGTCCGACTTTTGAAGAGAATACCGGAGTCTATAAAAACGGGCTCACGCCGTTATACGAGCACAAAGTTGAAAGAGAAAAACTACAGGCACTGATTGAGCAGTATCGCACCTGACTGAACGGGTCAAGTTTATCTAGTTGCTGAATTGGACTTATTTGGTAAAGTTTAAATTGTTACTAAATTCAGTGAGCATTTTAATCTGCACCATTCGGGCATGCTGTATCGCATTTTCGAAAACATGTAGGTAAATGGAGTTGGCCGGTGAAAAGCAACATTTATGTTTTGGCTTCCATAAATATTATCATCAGCTGTTTTTTATTTTCAGGATGTGCTGTCGGGCCGGAATTCCGAACCCCGGATGCCCCGGTTGCAAAAACATATACTGAAGTGCCGCTTAACAAGGTTACAGCCGGAGCACCAGGCATTGGCGGAGCCCCCCAGAGTCTGGTTCCCGGACAGGATCTCTCCGAACAATGGTGGACACTGTTTCATTGCGAAGCACTTGATCGGCTGATCCGTCTGGCAATTTCTGAAAGTCCGACCCTTGCCTCCGCACAGGCCAGACTCAGGGAGGCTCAGGAAAATCTGAGGGCCAGGACCGGCACAGTATACTTCCCGAGTATAGACGGAAGTTTTTCAGCCAAACGGCAAAAAACAACCGGCGCTTCCATTGGGCAACCGCAAGCCGATTCCACCACTTTCAATCTTTTCACCCCTGCGGTGAGTTTTTCTTACGTTCTGGATGTTTTTGGCGGCGGGTACCGCGAACTTGAGGCATTGAAAGCGCAGGTGGATTACCAGTCATTTCAACTTGAGGGCGCATACCTTGCCCTGACCTCTTCTTTGGTAACAACTGCAGTTCAAGAAGCTTCTCTGCGCGAGCAGATCATGGTTACTCAAAGAATCATCAACCTTCAGGAAGAGCAGCTTGTTCTGATAGAAAAACAGCTGGAATTTGGCGGCGCCTCGCGCTCTGACGTGCTTTCGCAACAGTCACTGCTGGCACAGACGCGGGTAAGCCTGTCGCCGCTGGAGAAGCAGCTTGCCTTGACACGTCATCTGCTTGCCGTACTGGCGGGGAGATTTCCTGGAGATCCTGGTCTGCCCGAATTCCGTTTGAAAGACCTTCAGCTTCCCATCGAACTTCCGGTCAGCCTCCCCTCGTCTCTTGTTCGCCAACGGCCGGATATTGTCGCTTCGGAGGCGCTCCTGCATGTAGCAAGCGCACAGGTCGGAGTTGCAACGGCAAACATCTACCCCAAAATCAACCTCACCGGCAGTATGGGATACAATGCAACCCGAATTGAAGATCTGTTTTCTTCCGGCACCTCGGTATGGAGTCTCGGCGCCGGATTGGTGCAGCCTCTTTTCCATGGCGGGGAACTCACGGCCAAACGAAGGGCTGCCATTGCCGCTTACGACCAGGCCAATGCCGTCTACCGGGATACGGTGCTGCATGCTTTTCGAAATGTTGCCGATGTCCTGCACTCGCTTGATCAGGACGCAAACACCCTCAAGTCCCAGTCGGAAGCTGCCGCAACCGCCGCCGAATCGCTTGACATTGCCCAAACCCAGTTCAAACATGGCGCCATAGGCTATCTTTCCCTGCTTAATGCGGAGCGTCTGCACCAGCAGGCCCAGATCAGTCTTGTCCAGGCTCAGGCCGCGCGCTTTTCCGATACCGCTACCCTTTTCCAGGCTCTCGGCGGTGGCTGGTGGAACAAATCCGAAGATGATAAAAAATCTACCGGGATAAAGGAATAATCTCTTTCGAGGAGTAATAGAAGCATGAAAAAACGCATTATTATTGCGGTTGCAGTTCTGGTGGTGATTATAGCCATACTTGCCGGCATCAAGGCCCTGCAGATTGGTTCCATGATCGACCATGGCAAAAAATTCACTCCCCCTCCCGAAACAGTTACCACATCTATTGTCAGCTCGGAAACCTGGGAGACGGCATTGACCGCCACCGGTTCTCTGACCTCAGTTCAGGGAGTCACGGTCGCAGCTGAAATACCCGGCAAGATTGTCAAGCTGGCCATTGAATCCGGCAACCAGGTAAAAAAGGGTGATCTGCTTCTCAGCCAGGACACTACCACTGAAGAAGCACAACTTCCGGGTGCAGAGGCCCAGGCAAAACTAACCCGCAGCGAACTTGATCGCGCGGCAAAAATGCTGGCCGCCAGAATAATTTCACAGGCCGAGTATGACAAAGCCCAGGCCGCTTACGATCAAACTCTTTCCCAGGTTAATAACCTGAAGGCCGTAATCGCGAAAAAAACGATCCGCGCCCCCTTCAGCGGCACACTGGGCATCAGACAGGTCAATCTGGGCCAGGTTCTGCGGGAAGGCGACCCGATTGTCGCTCTTCAATCCCTCGATCTGATCTATGCAGACTTCACTCTGCCGCAGCAGCAGTTGCCAAAGCTCCGCAAGGGGATGCCGGTCAGCTTGACCTGCGATGCCCTGCCCGGTGTCAAGGTAGATGGCAAGATTTCGGCCATAAATCCTTTAGTGGATGCCGATACCCGTAATATTCGGCTGCAGGCGACAGTTGTTAACCGTGGTGAAAAACTCCGGCCCGGGCTGTTTGTCAATGTTTCCGTAAATCTGCCGCAAAAAAAAGCCGTGATGACGATTCCGGCCACGGCTGTACTGTATGCGCCATACGGTGACTCGGTATTTGTTGTCGAAGAAGCAGGAAAGGAAAAAAGCGGTAAATCACTTCGCCAGCAATTCGTAAGGCTGGGCGAGAAACGGGGTGACTTCGTCGAGGTAATCAGTGGCTTGAAGGCTGCGGAAAATGTTGTCAGCACCGGTGTTTTCAAACTGAGAAACGGACAGACAGTGGTAGTAGACAACAAGCTTGCCCCGCAATTCAAGCAGGCGCCACAGCCGGAGAACAAATAAACATGAAATTCACCGATTTATTCATTCGGCGCCCTGTCCTGGCTCTAGTAGTCAACCTTGTCATCATCATTGCCGGGTTGCAGGCCATCAAAACATTAAACGTACGGCAGTACCCGCGCAGCGAAAATGCAGCGATTACGGTTACAACGGTTTACGTTGGAGCCAGCGCCGAACTGGTGCGCGGGTTTATCACGACCCCGCTGGAGCGGGTCATAGCGGCGGCCGACGGCATAGAATACATTGAATCCCAAAGTACCCTCGGTCTCTCCACCATTAAAATCCGCCTCAAGTTGAACTATGACGGCACCAAGGCCCTGGCGGAGATCAGCTCTAAAGTTGACCAGGTACGACGCGACCTCCCGCCGGAAGCAGAGATTCCGATCATCAATATTGAGACCGCAGACAGCCAGTTCGCTTCGGCTTATCTCAGCTTTTCTTCAGACATTCTCAGACAGAATGAAATCACCGATTATCTGGTGCGCGTGGTACAGCCCAGGCTTTCCGCCATTGCCGGCGTGCAGCGGGCCGACATCCTTGGCTCGCGAACCTTCTCCATGCGGGTCTGGCTTAAACCTGAAAGAATGGCTGCTTTCGGCATCAGTCCCTCCCAGGTGCGCCAGGCGCTGGCTGCCAACAATGTTCTTTCGGCGCTCGGTCGGAGCAAGGGCTCATTCATCCAGGTCAACCTGACTGCCAACACAAACCTCAGCACCATCGAAGAATTCAAAAAACTGGTTGTGCGCGAAAAGAATGGATCGCTGGTCAGACTTCAGGATATTGCCGATGTAAACCTGGGGGCCGAGGACTACGACGTAGAGGTTAATTTCACAGGACAGACTGCGGTATTTATCGGAATCTGGCCCCTGCCGAACGCCAATGCGCTGGATGTTATCAAACGGGTCAGAGCAGAGATGATTTCCATCGAGCGCGAACTGCCCACCGGTTTAAGTGCCAAAGTCGCTTATGACGCCACCAACTACATCAGAAACTCCATCAAAGAAGTGCTCAAAACACTGGGTGAAACATTAATCATTGTAATGATCGTCATCTTCCTTTTTCTGGGTTCAATGCGTTCAGTGCTCATTCCGGTAGTGGCTATCCCGGTTTCATTGATCGGCGCTGCTTTCCTGATGCAGGCCTTTGGCTTTACCGTTAATCTTTTGACCCTTCTGGCTATTGTTCTTTCAGTCGGTCTGGTTGTTGACGATGCCATTGTCATGGTGGAAAACATCGAACGCCACCTTGCAGAGGGCAAATCGCCGCAGGAAGCGGCACTGTTGGGTGCCCGCGAACTGGTCGGACCGATAATAGCCATGACAATCACTCTGTCGGCAGTCTATCTGCCCATCGGCCTGCAAGGCGGACTGACCGGCGCACTTTTTCGCGAATTCGCCTTCACACTGGCCGGTGCGGTCACCATCTCCGGTATCGTTGCCCTTACCCTTTCACCGGTAATGTCGGCCAAACTGCTTAAACCGGGCCTCACCGAGCATGGCCTGGCAGGCCGGATCACACGCGACTTCAAGCGTATCAGGGCCTTTTACGGCAGACTGCTGGATATGACCCTTAATGCCCGTCCCGCTGTTTATACCATCTGGATCGTCATCAGCCTGCTGACCATCCCCATGTTCACAATGTCGGCCCGGGAACTGGCGCCTACCGAAGACCAGGGTGTTATCTTCGGCATACTGGACGCTTCAGCCAACTCGACCCTCGATCAGAACAGCAGTTTTGCCGCAGCGGTTAACAGGGAATTCATGAGTATTCCCGAGACCGACTTCACCTTCCAGATCACCTTTCCAAGCTCAGGTTTCGGCGGAATGGTATTAAAACCGTGGGCCGAGCGAAAACGAAACGTCTTCAAAATCCTGCCGGAAGTACAGCAGAAACTTCAAGCCATACCGGGCATCCAGATCTTTCCTGTAGTTCCACCGGCGCTTCCGGGTGGTGGGCAATTCCCGGTAGAGTTCATTCTGGCTTCCACAGCAGACACGGAAAAAATTCTCGAATTTGCGCGTCAAATCCAGATGAAAGCCATGCAAAGCGGCATGTTTGCCTTTCCGCCGATCATTGATGTCAAAATTGACCAGCCTCAAACCGAGTTTGTAATTGATCGCGATAAAGTTGCGGCGCTCGGTATGAATCTCAGCCAGATCGGGGCCGATCTTGGTGGCATGGTGGGTGGCAACTTCGTCAACCGCTTCGATATTGCCGGGCGCAGCTACAAGGTGGTACCGCAGATAGAGAGGATCGGCCGGTTAAACCCGGAACAGCTGAACAACATACATGTAACCGGTCCGGGCGGTAAGATGATTCCGCTTTCAACGGTAGCAACCCTGAAAGAATCCGTCGTACCGAGATCGCTGAACCGTTTCCAGCAGTTAAATGCGGTCAAGTTGAGCGGAGTGGCAGTAAGACCACTGGATGAAGCACTTCGTTTTCTGGAAAACGAAGCAAAAAATATCCTTCCCAAAGGTTATGTGCTTGATTATTCGGGTGAGTCACGGCAGCTGCGCACGGAAGGCAATAAATTCCTGCCCGCATTTGCCCTGGCTATCGTACTGATATTCCTGGTACTGGCAGCCCAGTTCAACAGCTTCCGTGACCCGTTTGTAATCCTGGCCGGTTCAGTGCCGCTGGCCATGTTCGGGGCGATGATCTTCACTTTCCTGAAAATGCCTGACCCCAACGTCGCATTCTGGACCCATGGCTGGACAACTACTCTAAATATTTATTCACAGGTGGGATTGGTAACATTGGTAGGACTGGTATCTAAAAACGGCATCCTGATAGTCGAGTTTGCCAACCAGCTGCAGTTAAACGGCCATACAAAGCTGGATGCGGTTCGGGAAGCTTCCATTACCCGTTTGCGACCGGTTTTGATGACCACAGCCGCTACGATAGCCGGGCATTTTCCACTGACCCTGGTAACCGGAGCCGGTGCCGCCGCCAGAAACTCCATCGGCCTTGTGCTGGTCGGCGGAATGTTTATCGGCACCTTTTTTACCCTGTTTGTCATACCTTCCATTTATATGCTGGTGGCACGAGACCATAGTAAAGATCGTGAAGAGGAAGCTGCTGTGGTTGTTGAGAACAAACAGATCGCGTTAAATGGGCAGGACTAGCCCATTATCTGCCCAGACTGTCCATAACTGAATTTGTTGAAATCACCCTGGCGTAGGGAACCGCCAATGCCGACATAAATGAGGCGTGAACTTCCGATGCCTTGATGGTCTTGCCCTTGAAACTCAGGTCTCTGGTGGCGCAGGCGTCTTCGGCAACAACACAGTCAAACCCGAAATCGAAAGCAGCACGGGTGGTTGCGTCAATGCACATATGGCTCATTGCGCCGCAGATGACCAGTTGGCTGATCTTTTTCTTTTCCAGTTTTTCCTGCAGAGGCGTGGCGCGGAAGCTGTTTGGATAGTTTTTGATGACAACTATTTCGCCTTCCTGCGGTGCTACAGTGTGACGTATCTTTGCCCCGTCCGTCCCGGGCAAGAAAAAAGTCGCGCCCGGACGGGCAGCGATGTGCTGGACATGGATCACCGGTGATCCTGTCCGCCTGAATTCGTCCAGCAGTATCCGCGCATTAGCCGCAGCCTCTTCCATACCGACCAGCTCCATACTCCCACCAGGAAAATAATCGTTTTGAATATCAATCAATATCAGACAGTTTTTCATATCGGTTCCTTGTTTTTTTTTGGTGGGGTTGACTGGCTAGTGTGTGCCCGTCTGCCGGCGAATGTTGGAAACAGAGTATTCGCTTCGTCTGTTTTACCTCATAAAAATGAGGTCGGTGGCTGCGGGATCATTCTGCTAAATTGCAGTAACGGTGGTGTCTATCCTTACATGCAGTGCTTTTTTAATGGTGGCAAAGATTGCTGACAGGTTTTCCATAGTAGGGTTGCCAGAAGCAGAGAGCATTCGGTGAAGGCTTTTGCTGGGCTTCTGGATTTCCTCAGCTAATCGCTCAAATCCGACCGTTGCGTTTATGAGGTCTCGTAAAATCAGTTTGGCGGTTACAGAATCGCCATCCAATAATAAGTCAACCGCTTCGTGCAGTAGTGACTTGGCGAAATCAGGGTCACATTCAACCCGTTTTTTTATTGTTTCTTTGAAGTTTCTTGTAAGTGCCATCTTTGCCTCCTTTATCTCCCTTGAATCTATTTCTTTTTCTGATTGGCTTTTCGTTCTTTGTATTCTTTCCAAATGGCTTCTGCTTTGTCGATATCCTTTTGTTGTCCTTTTTTAGTGCCACCTCCGAGAAGAATAATCAGCCTATCACCGTCCTTGCCGATGTAGACCCGGTAGCCCGGCCCCCAGTCCAGCCGATATTCACCAATTCCGCCAAACCATTTTACGTTGGAAAGATTGCCCTGTTCCATTTTGAGTTTCACGATTGTAATCTTTGCCGCCGCAGTAGTGTCCAACCCCATGAACCATTCTTCGTAAGGGCTTGTTCCATCTTCACGGAGGTATTCTTCAACCTTATAGCTCATAAAATAGTACCGTATATGTTACCATTGATCAATGATTATTATGTATTTTTTCTTGTTCCCCAAAGATTCACCAGCTTTCTTCTCCGGCAAATTTAGCTATGGGGTATACGATTGTTACTGTTTTACTTTTGCAACCGCCTCTATCTCTACAAGTGTTGCTTTTGAAGCCAGCGAAGCGACACCGATGCCGGTCACAGCCGGACGGGAATTACCCAGGAACTCCACAAAGATCGGCACCACAGCCTCTATATGATCCTCCAACTCACCCCGAATGTACAAGCGCACCTGCAAAAGGGTTTCAATGCCAGCGCCTGCCGCATCCAGTGCAATAGCAAGATTTCGAAGAGCATTTTTCAGTTGTCCCGGAACAGTGTCCAGAGAAACCTGGTACTGGTGATCCCAGTCAACCTGCCCGGATACAAAAACAAGTCCGCTTGAGGAATCAACAACCGCTTGCGACATACCAAAGGCTGCGCCATCGTAAAGTTCATTCGGATTTATCAGTAACTTGACCATAGGTTTTTCTCCTCTGTTGTTTTGCATAACTCGTTGATCACCGGTTCACGCGTGCACGTGAACCGGTGATCAACCAAATCGGAATATTTAGTTTGAGCTAATCATAAACTCGCCGTACTTTACCAAGACTTTTCCTTTTAAACCCGGCAACAAATAAACATAAATACCAAAAACAATTAAACCACATTCTCCCACCAACACCTCATTATAAAACCTGATTAGCACCGATCTCCCGCTAGAAGAAATCTCCCTCCATGAGGATGGGCGGAAACTTTATAATATTATCCGAAGATTCAACAAGACTAATCTTGGCGGCATAAATACGGAGTTCCTGCAACTTAATACAGCTTTTCAATAAACGCCCCAACATGCTCTCCCAGGCTCATAGCCTGATGCGGAAAGAGACTTTCAAAACTTTCCAGGCTGGCAACACCCTTGTAACCGGTTTCCTGGTCCTCGAATATAGCCAGTTCCTTACCTGTCTCGGCATCGATCAGGCGTCCTTTTGCCTTCATACAGGTTTTACCGGCTCCCATGCCAACCCAGAACCTGAGTGCGTGGATGCCGGTTTATTTATAATACATCACTATTGCGCCCTGTCACAGAGCCCTTCCCCTTTTTGTTTTTCGTCCTCAACGTATAATCCGCAATGCTCTGGATTGTTTTTTAGGGCTGGATGCAGACAGCGTCCGTCCTGTTCGTGATGACAACCGCTGAGATTCTGGAGATTGCAGTTAAAGCGCATATGCAGTTCCTTTGATTATAATTTTCAGTGATTGTATTTTTCCATATCATGTACTTTTAGTCATGCTTTTTTAAATAAAAGCAATACATACTTGCGCCGGATAGTTGTTTAAGATAGGCTTATTTCATGAATTGTTTCGGGTCATTTTCCACAAACAAAAAATATTTATTGCCGATAGTGTTTTTGGCGTCTGTATTATTCTGTCTGCAAGGGATAAGTGTACCCAATTTATCCAATCCACTGGAACCAAAACTCTCAAGCCGTCAAACAGCTAAATCTTCCAACAAAGCTGTCCTTAAATCAGTACTGCAATCACAGCAGTTAAAGATATCCAAATCCTCCAAGTTTTCTGATTTTTTGATTTACAAGCATCAAATCAAACCCCCTGAAGTTCTCATATCTACTCTAAGCCATGAATTACTTTTCTATGTTTTTCAGGCTTTTCCGTCTCTACCCGCCAGATCTCCACCTGCATAATTCCCGCATATTTCCGATAGCAGCAGCTTGTACTCGCTGACTGATACGGTTATGGTGTTAGAGTTAATCCGTGAATACCTTAACAAATCAATGAACAAACCCATGGAAACAGATATTTAACAGAACCATCAATGAAGTAATATCCAGAACAATTATAGCCTCTTTGTAAACTTTTCATGCCACATGTGACAAGCGAGACTGAGTGGTACAATATCTAAAAATTGCCTCAACGCAGTTACACTTTAAAATCAGCCTAAGGGCCTGATTGACGAGGTAAAGTAAGGCAAGAAATAAGGAGATCAATATGAATTACGGAGCATTGCAGGATATAGAAATACTTTTCGGATTGGCGCTGGTAACGGTAGTCCTGTTCCGGCGGCTGATGCTGCCATCCATAATCGGCTTTCTCGCCACCGGCATCCTGGCCGGCCCGTACGCTTTGGCACTGATCAAAAACACTCATCAGGTCGAGCAGATGGCTGAGATTGGCGTAGTTCTGCTGCTGTTCACCATCGGAATAGAACTATCTCTGAAGGAGTTGATGCGAATCAAGCATCTTGTTCTTTGGGGTGGAGGGCTGCAGGTACTGGTAACCATATTGGCCGTAACCCTGTTTGGTGTTTTTTTTGATTTTCCTATCAGGCAGTCCATATTCTTCGGTTTTCTGGTTGCCCTTTCCAGCACGGCGATTCTGATGAAACTGTTGATAGATGCAGGCCAGGTGGATGCTCCCCATGGCAAGATGGCCATGGGTATCCTGATCTTCCAGGATCTCTGCATCGTGCCACTGATGCTCCTGACACCGCTGCTGGCTGGACAGGGAGATGACATCTCAAGCATCCTTTCCATCAGTGCCAAGGCGGTTGCGGTAGTGCTGGCAGCCCATTACGGTGCCCGTTTCATTGTGCCCTGGATTTTCAAGCAGGTTGTTAAAACCAGAAGCCGCGAGCTTTTCATCCTGACGATCATATTTATTGGTCTGGGCACCGCCTGGCTGACAGCAATGGCAGGACTGTCACTGGCTCTGGGGGCCTTTATCGCCGGACTTGCCATTTCCGAATCCGAATACAGCCACCAGGCGTTAAGTGACATTATTCCCTTTCGGGAAGCCTTCATGAGCCTGTTCTTTATCTCGGTCGGCATGCTTCTGGACCCGGCGATTCTGGTCAAATATCCGGTACTGATAGCTTCACTTGTTGCGGCTATTTTGATTATAAAAACGCTTGTTACCACCGGAGCTGCCATGACTCTGGGCGTGCCGATGCGGATCGCCATCATCGCCGCACTATCCCTGGCCCAGATTGGTGAATTTTCTTTTGTTCTGTCCCAGGCAGGCCTGAAAATCGGGCTGCTTACCACGGAGATGTACCAGATTTTTCTGGCAGCCTCCATAGCCACAATGGGCCTGACACCGGCATGCCTCAAGTATGCCAACCCGGCAGCCAATTTCATTATCGGTAGGCTTCCCCACAAGGTTACAATCGGGAGAGGCGTTCTGGCTAATAGCGAAAAAGAGCTGCCGCTTAATGATCATGTCATCATAGTAGGTTACGGCGTCAACGGTAAGAACCTTGCCAGGGCACTCAACAACCTCAAGATTCAGCATGTTGTCATTGAAACCAATCCCTTTACGGTTAAAAAAGAGGGGAAAAAAGGGCAGCAGATAATGTTTGGAGATGCATCCAAAGCCGAGATTCTTGAGCATGCCCATATTTCAACTGCACGCGGCATGGTGGTCGCAATTTCCGATGCCGCCGCCAGCAGGCGGGTGGCCGCGCTGGCGAGAAAACTGAACCCCTCGCTCCACATCATCGTCAGAACGCGTTACATCTTAGAAGTTGAGCCGCTTTACAAACTGGGAGTCAATGAGGTCATACCGGAGGAATTTGAAACCTCCATTGAAATACTCTCCAGGGTGTTGCGAAATTACATGGTGCCACATGATGAGATAGATCATTGCATAACGGAGATACGCAGCGACGGTTACGACATGTTCCGCACCATGAGCAGACGCCACAGCCATGCCGTCGGCATCAGCGGCTATCTTGCCGGAGCCGAGATCGGCACATACAAGGTAAAGGAAAATTCACAGCTGGAAGGAACAATTCTAAGTGATGGAACAATCCGAAACCTGTCCGGGGCCACCGTGCTGGTCATCAAACGCGGTGAGGAGATCATTCCCAACCCGGACCCCTTTTGGAAGCTGCAACATAACGATCTGGTCCTTCTCCTGGGGGCACCGGAACAGCTGAATGCTGCCAGGATTCTGTTTGAGAAGGTATAACGCAATTAAATAGTCAGATAAAATAGAGAGGCAAAGTAATGTCGTTATTATCGCACCGTAGTTTTTGGAGACAGAATGTGGCTTTAGATGTTGGTACGGCAACCACTCGTGCGGCTATTGGCAACTACAGGCTGATCGAGCTGCCTTCTGAAACCGCTGCAAGACGTGTCCTGCGTGGTGGAGTGGTGGTTGATGGCGAAAGAGCTGTGAGCCTGCTGAAGCCTTTACTGTCAAAAGTAAGGGTTTTCGGCATTGTCAGGCCGTGTGTCCTTGCCTGTGCACCCAGCGATATTAAGCGAAATGAACGCCAACTGCTTAAGGAGTCTATTCTCAAAGCGGGGGCTTCATCGGTAGTAATCATTCCCGAACCTCTTGCGGCAGCTGTTGGTTCAGGAATAGATGTGTCTTCACCTTATCCGCAGATGATTATTGATATCGGGGAGGGAGTTTCTGACTGTGCGATAATTCAATCCAGCAAGATATTGGCAACCTGTGCGGTCAGAGTCGGTTGTGCCAGAATTCGCGTGGAAATCGCGCGTACAGCTGAACAAAACGGGACTGCCGCAGTCACGGATAAAGAAGCTGATATTATTCTGCGATCATCTGGTGTCGCTTTATCAGGATCTGGAAAACTTGACTCTGTCGGGCAAACTTTTTCAAACAGTGCCGTGGAAGAGATACTGGACACTGTCGATGCATTTTTGAGGGATCTACCGCACACTTTGGGGAGTGAAATCATCGATAGCGGCATCTGGCTAAGCGGTGGTGGTGCATTAATTCCAGGCATTCGTGAAAAACTAGAACAGCGGACCGGCATCAAGGTAGGCATCGTCAACAATCCCCTTTCTGCCGTTGTAGAAGGAGCCCGGGTTATTCTGCCGGTTGTCACAGCCTTGAACCAGTGGAATTAACTAAAACACAGCCCGTTTGCCTTTTTTAATTTCCAAGACAGACGGGCTTATTTTAATTTTGAGCTGCTGAGACAATAGAACAAAATTTTCACTCAACTTTTTTGAATGACTCTCCAGTTATCCGGGCAAACTCGCTACCCAAAGCACGACAACCAGCTGCAGCATCTTCATCAGGATTCCAGAGCAGTTTCAATCCATCATTGGCGATTGTAAAACCACCCTCTTTGAGTCTCTCTGTGATCATCTTGACTGACTCGCCACTCCAGCCATAGGCACCGAATGCAGCTGCGGTTTTGTTTTTGAATCCCAATCCCCTGATTTCTTCAAGGATACCGGCAATTGCGGAAAGAATACCCTTGTTGATGGTCGGTGAGCCGACCAGTATCGCCTTTGACCTGAATACTTCTGTAATAATGTCGTTTTTGTCGGCACGTGAGGCATTGTACACCTTAACCAGCACATCAGGGTCTTCCGCTGTTATGCCATGTGCAATGGCTTCCGCCATTTTCCTGGTTGCGTCCCACATGGAATCGTAAATGATGGTGATCTGGTTTTCCTGATAGTTGGCAGACCACTCCAGATACTTGGTAACGATCTGCAAGGGGTTATCACGCCAGATAACGCCGTGGCTTGTGCAGATCATGTCCAGCGGCAGATTAAGGCTGACGAATTCCTTGATTTTTTTGTCAACAAATGTGCTGAAAGGGGTAAGGATATTGGCGTAATACTTGATGCACTCCTGGAACAGTTCCGGCTGATCAACAAGGTCGTTAAAAAGTTTTTCAGTAGCAAAGTGCTGGCCGAATGCATCAGTACTGAAGAGAACATTGTCACCTGTAAGATAACAGAACATACTGTCCGGCCAGTGCAGCATCGGTGCTTCGATGAAGATCAGCTCTTTGGTTCCCAGGCTTAGCCGATCACCGGTCTTTACCACCTTGAAGTTCCAGTCCTGATGATATTGCCCCTTCAGTGACTTGACGCAATTTGCAGTACAGTAGATGGGAGTATCCGGGATCAGGCGCATCAGTTCCGGCAAAGCGCCGCTATGGTCAACTTCCCCATGATTGGCGATGATGTAATCGATTTTGTTCAAATCAATTTCATTTTGCAGATTCTGGACAAACTCCTTGGCAAAGGGAGCCCAGACCGTTTCTATAAGTGCGGTCTTCTCTTCGCGGACCAGATAGGAATTGTAAGTTGATCCTCTGTGAGTCGAATATTCTTCGCCGTGAAACTTGCGTAATTCCCAATCCACCTTGCCAACCCACGATATATTGTTTTTGATTGGAACATTCATGACAACTCCTTTTTGACACTGTTTTGTAATGGTTTTAACAATCTGAATCTGACGGTTTAAAGCTGCGCCGCCTTTAAAAAGAGGATATTGTTTTCCAGGTGGACATGCTTATGGAGATCATCCTCGAACTCCTCCAGTTTCTGATAGGTAATCACGAAGGTATTGCAAACGTCATCCGGTATTGCATAATCTTTTGCCAGGTGGCGTATGGCATGGACTGCGTCACCGATTGCTTCGTGTTCTTTTTGCAGTTTTTCAAGCGACAGCCTGATCAGCTCCGAATCCTTTGCTTCTTTTGTCAGGCCTGCAATATTGCTCGCCTCAACGCGTTTTACCGCCGGAAACAGCACCTCTTCCTCTTCTTTCAGGTGCGGCACCATATCAGCTATTATCTTGCCGAATATGGAAGCTATTTCATGCAACTCGGGGTGATGGCCGCCATGTACTGCTGCAATCTTATTGGCATAAGCTGCGATCTGCTCCATGTTTTCGTTAAGATAGGCATGGTGGGTGTTGACAATATAATCGGCCAGGAACGGCAGCGACCAGGCCGTATAGTTTTGGCTGCGTTCCACCGGCTGGTTTTTGATTGATTCCAGTTCTTCCTCAATTATTTTCTGATCAATTCCTTTTTCAGTGCACGATGCTGCAAGGGTAACATGTCCACCGCAGCAGAAATCAATACCGTACTTTTCGAAAACCCCGGCGGTCCTGAAATCATCTGCGACTATCTCTCCAATACTGCTATTCGAGGCTACTTTCATTATTATCTCCCATAAGGTCGAGCAATGCCGGGCATTGCCTGTGATTTGAAAAGGTATCGCTTACTTTGAGTCCTGGTCAGCACATTTTGCCAGGCAAACGGCCAGTTTTTCCTTCAACTCTTTCTCTTTATTCCATTTTTCCGTTACATCACGCATGATTGAAGCACATCCCTTAATATTATTCTGCTCGTCCTGCAGTAGAATCATACTGAATTCCAGAGAGACACGGCTGCCGTCCTTTTTGACTCCTGGCGAGGTTAACAGTCCTGTTTTGTATTTTGTCTCCCCTGTTGCCATGACCCGCCGGTAACCATCCCAGTGTCTTCCCCGCAGGTTTTCCGGAATGATCAGGTCCAGTGATTGCCCGACTGCCTCGGCTGCAGTGTGACCAAAGAGGCGCTCCGCCCCGCTGTTCCAGAAAGTGATAATGCCCTCCACATCTGAAATAAGAATTGCTTCCGGAGCATCATTGATCAACTTCTCCAGGTAAATGTCCATATCCCCTCCAGCAAACCTGTCTGAAATATTTCTTATTTAAAATATACAGCAAAGTTACAGGATTCATATTGACCCACATCAATAAATAGTTAAAACCCTGGTGATGGGCGGCTTTTAAATTGTTGTTTCGAAAAGCCGCTCGGCCTTTTTTGCTGAACCTACTGATTTGGAAAGGAATTATGTGGGGCGTTACGCTCTGAAACAAACTTCTGGTTCTCGAAAACCTTCTTGTGAACCACGGATTCATAGAATAAACACGGATGAAAACCTAAAAACGGTCTTTCTGATTATGCCTTTATTAATATTAGCTACGAATTCAATATTCGCACAACATCATGGGCCACAAACACTCTGTTGCGGTGTTGTTCCCTTGGATTTGACAAGATACCCAACTCCTGGAGTTTGGCCAGCGCGTTGTTCGCCGCTGGAAAGGATATTCCGAGTGCAGATTCCACCTGGCGTGCGCTGACTACCGGCGTCCCGATAAGGAACCTGGGCAAGCGCTTGACTGCCGAATCCGAACGAAGCTTAAGTTCTGTAATCCTTTCTTCCCACTCGGCTAGAACCCCCTCAAGTGCAGATGCCGTAAGAATGGACTCTTTGACAGACTCTTCTACAGCCACAGCGAAGAAACGCACCCAATCAGACCACTCCTCTCTAAGCTGCACTCCGGCCAACCCATCATAATAAGCCTGCTGGTTGTTTTTGAGGAATCCGGCGATATACACCGGCGGGTAACCTTCAGCCGCAAGCATCAAAGGAAGGACAAGACGCCCGACACGGCCATTACCATCGTTGAACGGATGGATCATCTCGAACTGGGCATGGGCGATTGCCATCCGGATCACAATCGGGACTTCAAACATGTCTTCTTCACGCGGTGACTCCTGCAGAAAAGAAACCAGCTCAGCCATACATCCCGGGACAGCATCAGCAGGCGGAGGAACGAATCGTGCCTGAAATATATTGGCACCGCCGATCCAGTTCTGACTCTCTCGATATGTACCTATTCCACCCCGATATTCCGTATTGTCCATTAGGTGCCTATGCAGATCTTTGATCACCTTATCGGTCATGGAAGCAGGCCCTCGGCCCCGGACCTCTCGTAACCCGGACTCAAGTGCGTTAACATAATTCAGAGTAACCACAACATCGGGAGGGAGACCATCCTCGCTGCCGGTCGCCTCATAGGTAAATAACTGGTTCATGTCGGAGTTAGTTCCCTCGATCTGGCTGCTGCGCACTGCTTCCCGTCGGTCGAAAGTCCTGGTGACCAGGTCTGGATTAGGCAACTTCGCCGTAGAGGCTCGAAGCTCTCCCAAGGCTTCATGTGCACGCGTAACCTCGCTGAGTATTTTTCGTGAGGGGATTGAACGAGGAGTAGCCGGAGGAATAACTGCATAGGCACCGGATTTGCCTTCCACCGGTACGAGTTGTTGCTGCCTGGTTGGGCTGAGTTCTTTTTTTTGCATAAACTATCCTTTAATACGGATCAAAGCAATTAAAGGTTATCATACTATTCATTAACACACAAACAGAATTAAAGAATAGAGATATAACCATTAACAGTGGCATTTATTATTAAAGAATGGGGAGAATACCGTTATTCCAAGAGATTTATCGAACCATTGTCTACGCTTCCGAAATCATTCTGCCTGCCGTTTTCGTCCCACTTGTAGCCACCGAGTCGGAGATGATGAAGCGTCTACAATCATTTCACATCCACACTTCTGATGCCGCTCGGCCGCCAGGCCGGTGAAATAACGTGACTCCCTGTCTCCCTCTTTCCCAACAGGCTTCCGAAAGTAACAATGCTTTTACTAAACCTGTCGTTTAGGCTATCCATGGCCTTTGCCAGCTCATTGAGCCTGCGATCATCACTGAAAAGAGACAGCTGTTCAGCCTGATATTCCAGATTGGATATGGATACCCCCAACAATCGAATCGGTTGTTCCAGCGCAATGGTATCCAATATGGCCACTGCACCACTATAAATGTCATGACTCAGATTTACTGGACTGGGCTGGGTTTCCTGTCTGCCCACATTGGTAAAAAAATCCGCATATCTAATGTAGAGACTGATTGTACGCCCCTTGACTCCGTAGCGCCGCGCACGTCTGCCAACCATTTCCGAGAGCTGCAGCAGGTAGCGCAGAATGTCTTCACGCCGGGAGATATCCTGACTGAGTGTCATGGAATGCCCGACACTTTTGACTTTCTCGTCTGCGTGATGTGCAATGACCGGTGAATCATCTATCCCCTGCCCCATGCGCTTCAGCGCTTTACCGGTAATACCGAACTTTCTGGTCAAGCGTTCTTCTTCACACCGGCCCAGTTCACCACAGGTATAGATACTCATCAAAGCCAGCTTTTGTTCGGTGCTTTTGCCAATACCGCACAATTCCTTGACCGGCAGCGTTTCCATGATTCGGCTGATATTTTCCGGGTGGATAACTGTCAGTCCGTCCGGCTTCTGCATATCAGAAGCCAGCTTGGCCAGCAGCTTGTTGGGGGCGATGCCGATGGAACAGGTGATACCGCAGACATCTTTGATACGGGCCTTCAGCATCGATGCAATCCGCTCCGGTGTACCGTAGATGTGCCGCAGAGAACCTGTGACATCCATGAAGGCTTCATCAATGGAAAAGACTTCCACATCCGGCGTAAAATCAAGCATCATCCGCATAATCTCGCGGGATGTTTTGGTGTATTTGGTATTGTCGCCGACAACAATGATCAGTTCCGGGCAGCAACGCTTGGCCTCCCATACAGCCATACCGGTCTTGACACCGAAGGCCCTGGCTTCGTAGGAACTGGTCGTGATGACCGTACGGTGGCCGCTGCCGGTAACGGCAATCGGTTTACCCTGAAGCTCTGGATTAGACTGTTGTTCCACAGATGCAAAGAAAGCATTCATGTCAACATGGAGAATTGTACGGTTCATAGAGTAGCCTGACAGGTTGTTTGAATCCGGCAAGGATTACGGTTTGGTAAATAAGGATATTTTCGGTTCATCATCAAATAGTGTTGTCCAATCAACAAGGCAGCAAAGTTTTCATCGGATTCAATTATCCAGCACTTCCCGTACCTTGGCTGCAAGTTTCTGGATTGAGAACGGCTTTTGCAGGAAGTACACATCCTCATCCAGTACCCCGTGCTGGGCAATGACATTGGCAGTATAACCGGACATGAACAGGCATTTTATCTGCGGGCAGAACAACAGCAGTTTGTGGGCAAGATCCCGCCCGTTCATCCTGGGCATAATCACATCCGTCATGAGCAGTTGAATACTTTCGGAGTGCGCCATGGCCAGACTGACCGCTTCGCTTGGCGTACCGGCAGGCAGAACCGTATAGCCCTGTTTTTCCAGCAGCAGTTTTGTCATTTTGAGGATGGCAAGCTCATCCTCAACCAGCAGGATAGTCTCCCTGCCCCGGGAAAGCGGCTTTGAACAATCTTCCACAGACACCGGCTCACCCTTGTCATTATGCCTGGGCAGGTAAATTTTGAAGGTTGTTCCCTGTCCGGGCTCGCTGTAGACATTAATAAAACCGTTGTTCTGTTTGATTATGCCGTAGACCGTCGCAAGACCGAGGCCTGTTCCCTGGCCGATCCCCTTGGTGGTGAAAAATGGCTCAAAGATCAGCCTCATGGTTTCTCTGTCCATACCGCAACCGTCGTCGCTCACTTCTATCAGCACATAATCGCCTGTGGAAAAACCGGGGTTGGCGGCGCAATAAAACCTGTCAAAAGTACTGTTCCCTGTTTCAATGGTTATTTTGCCCACATCTGAAATCGCGTCGCGGGCATTGACACAGAGGTTGGCAAGTATCTGGTCGATCTGCGACGGGTCCAGCTTGACCGGCCAGAGATTTGGTGATGGTTTCCATGTTAACTGGATATCCTCTCCGATCAGCCTTTGCAGCATTTTGAGCATGCCCGACACAGTATCATTCAGGTCGAGCAGCCTGGGGGCGATGGTCTGTTTGCTGGCAAAGGCCAGCAACTGGCGTGTCAGCGCAGCAGAGCGGTCGGCTGCATTTCGGATTTCAACAATACTGGAATAGCATGGCTGGGACTGTGTCATCTCCATTAATGCAAGTTCCGTATGACCGATGATAACCCCAAGCATATTGTTAAAGTCATGTGCCACACCACCGGCCAACCGACCGACAGATTCCATTTTCTGTGACTGGTGAAGCTGGGCTTCCAGCTTCTGAGTCTCCGCCTGGGCCTGTTTCCGTTCCGTAATATCCTGGGCATACCCACTCAAGGCAACCAGTTGGCCCGATTCATCGAGAACCCGTTCGCCGACCTCCGCCCAGATTATGTGCTCTGATTTGTCCTGCCAGACGACATGGTATTCCACTGGCACCGGTTTACCATCCCTGCTGACTGACAGATTTGCCTTCTCAACCATATGCAAAACTTCGGGGTACATGACTGTTGAGACCGTTTCATTTGCAACACCAGCAGCGGAAGAGTTGTCAATACCGAAGAGAAGGTACATCTCCTCCGACCATTCCAGCTGTTTGCTCTCCGGATACCAGGTCCAACTCCCCATCCTTGCCACGGCCTGGACTTTTCGCAGAGCAGCCTCTGACCTGCGGATCGCCTCTTCAGACTGCTTGCGCATTGCCACTTCGTTTTCAAGCAGGGCAGCTTTTACATCCAGTTGTTCCTGTTTTTTTTGACGCTCCGTAACTTCGGTCTCAAGCTGAAGGTTTTTTTCGTGGAGCGAGACAGACCCCTGATACAACTTACGAGAGCCGAACGTTATCAGCCCCGTTCCAAGCAGCCAGATCAGAAAATGAGTGGACAATGAACTTAAAAAGAGTCTGTCCGATATTTCGGCAAAAACTGACAGCGGTACAGAGACGCTTATACCGCCTCGGATATCCCCGACTTTGTACCCCTGTTGGGCATGGCACTTAAGACAGGGCTGTTCAACCACAAAAGGTCTCATCAGGCGTATATATGATTGACCATCGACCACCTGAATGATGCTGGCCTCTTTGGCGCCCTTATCAAAGGTTTCAAGTGCAGCCTGCTCCCACTGGTCGGGTGCATTTTCCTTTCTGATCGGGTTCAGGCTTGTGATATGACCCTTTACAAATATGCTGTCCACATTTGCCAGCTCAAAGACCTGGCGGGTCATGTAGGCCGGGTTCACAAGGGTAAGAGGTTTACCGGACGGGGTACTGATATCCCGTTCCGGAAGATGGGAAAGATAGGGGTTGGGAGGTGTTTCGGGAGTTGCCGGGACATAGACTCCGCCATGCTGTGTTGCCCATTTGCGATAAAGCATGTCTTTCTGAAATGCAATCCTGGCCTCGGCCCTGGCAATTTCGTAAACATTATTTTTCTGCTGGTAGTTTTGCCAGGCAAACGAAGCTGCAACAATAACTGTCCAAAGAGAGCATAATGTTAAAGCGTATCTTTTAATAACAATCAATTGGGTCGGCATGTCAATTGCTCTCTATTGCTGCGATGCTTGATATTCAAGTTTTTTCAAATAATATCATACATCTATTGTCTCTGTTGTCCAATGCCATCTCTTTATCAGAAGACGACCCAAAACATGGTCTACTCCATGCCCCGGAACAGGCCGACCATCTTGCCCACAACCGTAACTTCGCCGTCACCCGGACGCAAAACAATCGGCGCCATATTGGGGTTGGCCGGCTGCAGCAGGATGTGATCCGACTTGCGGTAAAACTGTTTCAGGGTTGCATCGCCATCCACCATCACCGCCACGATGTCACCGTTATCAGCGATCTGCTGCGGCCTGATCATGGCAAAATCGCCATCCAGAATGCCCTTGTTAATCATGGACTCCCCCTCCACTTTCAGAAAGAAACAGCCTTCTCCCTTGACCTTGGATTTATCAATAGAGAGATGGCCGATAATATCTTCCACAGCCGGATGCAGCAGCCCGGCACGGATGCGCCCGGCAATGGGGAGAGAAACTGTTGCTGTTGGTGTGCGGGTGAGAGAAATGCCACGGGAGCTGCCTTCGCGGCGGCGCAGATGACCTTTGCGTTCCAACGCCTCCACATGGCGCAGGGCAGAGACGGTGCCGCTTGTGCCGATACAGGCCGAAATCTCCCGCAGTGTTGGCGGACAACCGTTCTTTTCCACATATTCGCTGATAAATTGATAAACCTGCTGCTGGCGGGCGGTCAGACTGTCCATGCTTTAACTCCCAATATATCACTTGAATACTATACCGGATGATATATAATCATCTCGGATGTGTCAATAAGCTAATCATGTTTTTCTACCTGATTAGCACTGATGCCTCCCTCATCCGGCCTTCGGCCACCTTCTCCCACAGGGAGAAGGAATTTGAAGAAGGACTTATTATGTCTCTAAAATGGATTACATTTTACATATGAGCAACCTGGACCTGCAACAACGCCTGGAAATCCTGGCTGACAGCGCCAAATACGATGTTTCCTGCTCGTCCAGCGGCAGCAACCGCAAAGGCGTTACGGGCGGCGTAGGCAACACGGCCTCCAGCGGTATCTGCCATACCTGGACCGCCGATGGCCGCTGCATATCCCTGCTGAAGATCCTGCTGACCAATGCCTGCCTCTATGACTGCGCCTATTGCGTCAACCGCAGCAGTAACCCCATACAGCGCACAACATTGACGCCGGACGAGGTTGTCCGGCTGACCATGGATTTCTACCGGCGCAACTACATTGAAGGGCTGTTCCTCAGCACCGGGGTGTTCCGTTCTGCCGACCATACCATGGAACAGTTGATAATGGTCGCCCGTAAACTGAGGCAGGAGGAGCGCTTTAACGGATATATCCACATGAAGGTCGTACCCGGAGCAGACAGTCAGCTGATCCGACAGATCGGGCTCTACGCGGACAGGGTCAGTATCAATATTGAACTGCCGTCCAGTAAGAGTCTGCAACTGCTGGCACCGGACAAGACACGCCAGTCCCTGCTTGCCCCCATGCGCCAGCTGAGCGGCCTGATCGAAATATCCCGTCAAGAGCGCAAGCAATCCCGCAAAGCCCCGCAATTTGCACCGGGCGGACAGAGCACGCAACTGATCGTTGGCGCGACACCAGAAAGCGACCTTGAAATCATAAAATTGTCAGAAGGACTCTATCAAAAACTGGCCATGAAGCGGGTCTACTATTCCGCCTTTGTGCCGGTATCCAGCGACAACCGGCTGCCCGCACTGGCCATCCCTCCCCTGCTGCGAGAACACCGGCTCTATCAGGCCGACTGGCTGATGCGTTTCTACGGCTTTGCCTCGCATGAACTGCTGGATGAGAGCCATCCCGATCTGGACATGCGTCTTGACCCGAAAACAGGCTGGGCCATGCGGCATCTGGAACTATTCCCGGTTGAGGTAAACCGGGCCGATTACGAAATACTGCTACGGGTACCGGGTATCGGCATACGCTCTGCGCAGCGTATAGTTGTGGCACGCCGGGCCGGAAAACTGAAAGAGGATGAACTGAAACGCCTGGGGGTAGTGATGAGCAGGGCACGTTACTTTATTACGGCGGATGGTCGCTACCTGGGCGGCATCAGGCTGGATGGCCCGGGACTACTTACCCGGCTGACCGCGCCAAAGAAGCGCAAGGCGGTCCTTGACCAATTGGAACTGTTTCCGTCATCCGCAGCGGTTACCGCTGTAACGGGAGAACTGTGATGCAGCGCTATCGATATCAGGACGGCTTTGAAGGTTTTCTCTGCGCGGTGTCGAGCTGTCTGGCAGATGGCGCTGAGCCGGCCGGTTTCCTGTGTGGCAACGCTGAAGCAGAACCGGGCCTGTTTGCAGCAATGACCATTGAAATAGAAACTGACCGACAGACAGCCCTGCAATTCAGGGAAATGTTTATTAAAGCAACTTTCAGGGAGGCCTTTGCAACGGCCCGCTTCGCCTTCCATAGCCAGCTTCAAGATGTGGAATTGACATTATGGCGCTATTTCATACTGGGATTCAAGGTAGGTAAAAAACTGCACAACATGCTGGCAGACAGAGATGTTAATAGAATTGACAAACTGGCCAGAGGCGTTGCCCATGAGGCCCATAAATACAAGGGTTTTGTCCGTTTCCGAGAGGTATGCCAAGGGTTTCTCTATGCCCGCATCGAACCGCAGACAGATATCCTCGTATTCCTGGGGCCGCACTTTGCTGAGCGTGTCGGCGACCGCCCCTGGATGATCCATGATCCGGGTCGGTCACAGGCGGTTGTTTATGATCTTAAACAGTGGAGATTACTGCAGGGTGTGGAGGCAAGCGGGGAACCGGAATACACGGAGTTGGAAGAAAACTGCTCAAATTTATGGCGGCACTATTTCAACCGTCTTGCCATACCAGAAAGGCATAATCCCAAGCTCCAGCAGCAACATGTGCCGCTGCGAGCCCGGAAGTATCTGGTGGAGTTTGAAACAAACCGCTGAAATCAAGCTGCCTTTTTAAGCCGTTCAGCCACCCATACCTTGATAATGGACTGACGCGGAACGCCCAGGCGCTTAGCTTCCTTATCCAGCTGATGAATCATCCACAAGGGAAAATCCACATTAACCCGTTTTTGTTCCTGCTCCGGCCTGTGGGCCTTGGACACATCCAGGTAGGCGGAGATATCTTCTCCATCATCAAATTTTGCATCAAGCTCTTTAGCTTTCATATATAGCTACCTCTTCTTTTCTCGACCGGCGAACCGAAATTATCCTGATACATTCACCACGATACGTTATAACCCCTGACCAGCACTTGCCATCGATTACGCCGATCACCAGAAAACGCGGCTCATCGGATGTCATCAAAGGGATTTCGATATAGTCAGAGTCATCCCACAATGCCTGCGCATCACTGAAATCAATTCCATGTTTATCTTTGTTAGCGGCACTTTTATCAGGGTCGTATTCAAATGTCATGGTATAGATATTATACCTTCACCCAATTCATGGCAATCATTTTTCTACTTAGCTTTTTCACTCGGCCATGACAGCGCATTCTTCGGACAGACATTCACACAGGCCGAACATTTCAGACAGTCGCGGTGCGGAAGTACTCCATCTTTTTTGTGAACGGCAATCGACAAATCCATGGGGCAGCTTTTTTCACACAGTTTGCAGCTGACACAGCTGGAAGCTATCGTCAACTGGTCCTTATGACCACCCAGGGCATTGGCCGTGGTGCCGACCGGACAAAAAGAGCACCAGGTGCGGGGCCGATAGATCATACCTAAAACCACTCCTACCCCGGTTGTCACTGTGCAGATCAACCAAAATACATACCCCCAATGCAGTGGATCGCCAGGATTCTGGGCAATCTGCAATCCCATCAGCGACATCAGCACAGTCATGGTAATCCAGCGAAATTTCATTGAAGTCAAAAGTTCCGGTACCGGCCGTGTGCCTCCCAGATAACGGAAGATAGTATCGTAAAAGCTGCCACGCGGGCAGATGTTGCCGCAGACATAGCGCCCGCGCAACAGACCGCCGCCCATGCCGACCACCATTGCCACCGGCACTGTAAAGCCAAGCAGAGGATATTTCCAGCCGAAAAGGATTGTAATGAACATGATGGAAGTAAGCAGCCAGCGGTGTAAATCGCGAACCGGCAGCATAACGGGGAGACGAAGACTCTCGGTATTATTTTTCATAAAAAAACTCCAGTACATATATTCAATAAAACATATATACTGGAGTTTATATTATTGTGCAACAAAATTATAAAACTAATTCAGTTTTTAATCGGCCACCCTTTTTCAAATCCATCCGGGAAGAAGTTTTCACGGGTGCGATTATAGTAGCCAAACTGCAGTTTGGGGAATTCAGCTTTTAAACGTTGCAGCAGCTGATACATGCCGATCCCCTTGCCGCTTACCCTCATCTCTTTATTATAAAAATCAGGATCAATTGAAAGGTTGCGCATCTGGATCATATCGATACCGGTATCCCCCACAAAACGGAGCAGCGCCTCAACTTCTTCCGGTGAATCGGAAACGCCGGGGGAGACCAGGTAGTTAATCATGGTAAAACGACCAGACTGCTTGGCCGTATGCACCGATTTCATCACATCACTGAAAGCATAACCCTTGGGGCGGTAGTAGCGGTTGTACTGCTCTTCCCGTACCGAGTTCATGGAAAAACGGAAAGAGTCCATGCCTGCATCGCAAAGCAAACTGATCCGTTCAGGAATGGAGCCATTGGAATTAAAATTGACCGTACCGCGCGAAGTCGCTTTTTTCATGCGGCGGGTAGCCTCGGCAATTGTATCGGCCTGCAGGATCGGATCACCTTCGCAGCCTTGACCGTAGGAGACAATTGCCATTTCGGCCTGTTCCAGATGTGGAACTGCAATCTGGCACAATTCCTCAGGTGTGGGGACAAAGCTGATCCGTTCGTGGTTAGACGGACAGCATTCCGAGGGTTGGAGACTGATGCAACCGAGACAGTTGGAATTGCAGACCGGCGAGGTCGGCAGCGGTGCCTCCCAGCGACGATAAAAGAGATTTTTGGCGGCAAAACAGTGGTAATCAACGGCACAGCGTGACAACTGCTCCAACAGGCGATTATCCGGCATTTCCTTTAGAAGTTTGCGCACCAGCGGGTCCAGGGTGCGGTCATCATAGTTGACCGGGTTCCAGTTACTGTTATTGTCCACCTTTGTTGCTGCCACTACAAAGCAATCGCGATCTTCATCCCAACCGACCGCCGTATATGACCAGAGCGGCAGATGAGTTGTTTTGGAGGAGTAATCACAAGCCGGCAACAAAGTTCTCATATAACCGGGCGCCATGAAGGCGGCCACGGCCTGGACCCGCTGACTGCGGCGCCCCTCCCGGACCTCAGGAACAGTGATGAATTTCTTTTTGACCGCATCCCAGGCAACCGGCGGCATATCGGGCATGGTAAACAGGCGGCTGTCTTCCGGCAGTGGAATCAGTTCCACATCATCCGGCAACACCGCTTCATTACCGCTCATTCCGGCCATGCACAGTTCAGGGTGGTCAAAGATATTGCCTTTGGAATCGGCATACAGCATTTTGGGTAGACGTTTTTTCATATTAATCCAGTACTCAAATTTTCAAACAGAACTATCAGATACATTTAAATATTCAGGGTTTTTAGTTTTTGCAACTCTGAGACGAAAGAGTCATAGTCACCCTGCACAACAGAGTTTTTAGGCAGTATGTAGGCATTGATGTCACTGATAAAAATATAGGTCCTGTCATTATGTGAAACCACATTTTTGATTTTATCCCACTCTTGCCTGACTTCGCCGATTTGAGTCTTCTCCACCAGTCCATCTGCGTCAACCTGCAACTCATGCTCGCCGATAATACCGTTATTCTGCCCTTCGGAATACATTTTAACAATTCGCTTACGCAGATTTTTCCTGACAAACATGGGATAAACATAGTATGCAGGAAGTGAAATGGTGATGGCAACGATTCCTACCAATAGCAGAAAATTACCCGGAGAAAGCTCATTTACAAGACTAAGGATCATGGCAGCCAGCATAGGGCTGAAACAGATCATTGACCTGTTTTTGGTAAATGCTTTCTGAATGGTCTTGGAACTGTCAAACAGGTATTGATTGAACAGAAACAGCTCTTCCGCGTTGATACCAAAAATAATATTCATGTTACTCCTCACCTGTTTTATATTTTATATTTAGAGTTATTCAGAAAGTGCCATATAATACATTCATTAACATTCTGACGCAACCGGGAATAACCGGCATATTTCACGGTAGAAAACAATAATTTAACAACGGGCGTACCTATGAAGAGAAGAATCAATCTGCTTCGCGAATTTTCAATCCCCTTGATTGCCGGGGTTATAGTTGCAATCATCTGGGCCAACACAGCCTCTGATCAATACCATTTTTTTGTGGAACAACCGCTATTTGGCGGTTTTTCATTTCACTTTATCTCCAATGAACTGTTCATGGTGCTTTTTTTCGGTATCGCAGCCGTTGAAATCACCCAGAGCTGCCTGCCAGGCGGCAGCCTCAATCCTTTTTCAAGGGCAATCAATCCGCTGTTCGGGACTCTGGGAGGCGTCATAGGTCCGATAGCTGTATATTTTCTGCTAAACAGCATCTGGGGTTCCGGTGAACTTACGAATGGCTGGGGGATACCAACTGCCACCGATATAGCTTTGGCCTGGCTGGCAGCAAAAATGGTGTTCGGCGCCGCCCATCCCGCAGTTTCATACCTGCTGTTGCTGGCAGTAGCTGATGACGCCATCGGCCTGGCAATTATCGCCATTTTTTATCCGAACCCAAATCTGCCAACTGAACCGGCCTGGCTGCTGCTGACCGTCCTGGGCATGGTGGCGGCCTATCTGATGCGTCGAATGAAGGTAAATATCTACTGGCCATATCTGATAATCGGCGGTGCATTAAGCTGGACCGGTCTGCACAGTGCCCATCTACATCCGGCTCTGGCCCTGGTATTCATAGTTCCTTTCCTGCCGCACAGCCCCAGGGAAACCGGTCTGATGTTTGATGACGAGTTGGGCGATCATTCCCCCATGCATCAATTTGAACATGACTGGAAACTGGTTGTGGATTTCGGGCTGTTCATGTTTGGCCTGGCCAATGCAGGTGTGGAGTTTTCAAGCATTGGCAGTGTAACCTGGATTGTCCTGACTTCACTGATCATCGGCAAGACAGTCGGAATTTTCAGCTTTGGATGGTTTGCCAAATTGTTCGGCTTTGGGCTGCCTAGGGGGATGCGTAAGCGAGACCTGTTGATTACAGGTATAATTGCCGGAACCGGCTTTACCGTAGCCCTGTTTGTTTCAGGCGAGGCTTTTTCCGATCCAGCTATCAAGGGAGCTGCCAAAATGGGGGCCATGTTCAGTATTGTTGCGGCAATTATGGGAATAGCCATGGGCAGACTGCTTAAAATCCGAAAAATGGATTAGCAGCCCGCACATGGCTAACTCATATTAATATAGGAGTTTTTGCCTCTCTTTATCCGAAAGACTATCCACATACTCGCTCATCCCCCGCAGGGTATTACCAAAGAAATAACGCTCTCGAGCCTGAATGTCTGCAGGAAGCAAGCTAAAATTAGCATAATTTTCATCATGCTCCAGCAGCCACCGAATCAATGCAGCTTCTCGCTTATCATTATCAATTCCGGCTGTTATAGCCACACCTTTTACCCACAGCTGAAGTTGTCTGCGGGCAATCTGCAGATGTTCCATAGCATTGCCTACCAGACCGTAATGACCAAAAGCCATATAACGGGGCGACAAAGCAATCATTTTGTCTATGGAGCCCTGGGCAACATCCAGGATAAAGCGCGGTGGTGTTGCCGGGCGCATATAAATTCCAACCGGCACATCAGACCGTACACCAGCCACCTCTCCGGCAAACAGCAGGTCATCCAGCAGGTAACAGCAATGATGCTGAGCATGGCCCGGAGTCTGGTAAACTTTTATGCCCGTATCGCCGACTGTTTCCTCAAAACGGATCTTTTCGGCAGGCACGGCAATAATTTCACCATAGGCCTCTGCCAGGGCACCCAATACGGAACGCGAACCCTCCCACAATTTCTGTGGCGCAATCATATGCCTGATGCCATCCGGATGGCAAATTATGGTTGCTTCTGGAAATTCCTGCAGTAAGGCACCGGTTCCGCCGGCATGGTCAATATGGATATGGGTCAGCAGAATATAATCAATTCGCTGCACCCCTTCCCTCCTGATTGCCTCGCATAATTCGGGAATTGTAGAGAGCGGCCCCGGATCAACCAGCAGAGTAAAATGTTCACCCTTGTACAGCCAGGAGCTGATGAACTTCCTGAACCCTTCCATTGAATCAAGATCCAGATCAATACATGTCAGATTATTGATATTCATAAAAAAACCTTTCGTCAGCTGAAATGCGGCTATTTTTGCCAGCGCCACTCATATTTGTCAACCTTTTCAAAATGCACACCGGTTTGACGGACCTGGGCAGTAGTGATACTGTTTAAATTTAGATATCAAACGAAAGGATCATACATATGAAAACTGCACGCAAAGTAATTATCACCGAGTTTGGCGCACCACAGGTTCTGAAGCTTGAAAAAGTTGAGTTGCCGGATCCGGCAGCCGGAGAAGTACAGATTCGCCAGACCGCCGTCGGCTTCAATTTTATTGACGTATATCAGCGCAAGGGTATTTACCCTCTGCCCCTGCCAACCGGACTAGGCCATGAAGCCGCAGGTATTGTTGAGGCAGTCGGCCCTGGAGTTGACCTCTTTAAGACAGGTGACCGGGTTGCCTACATGCATGCGGGACTTGGGGCATATGCGGATTATCGTAATGTGGCAGCGGATCGCCTGGTCAGCATCCCTGCGGAAGTTTCCGATGAGCAGGCTGCGGCACTCATTTTCAAAGGGATCACAGCACAGTATCTGCTGAGAAAAACCCATGTTGTCAAACCGGGAGAAATCGTACTAGTCCACGCCGCAGCCGGTGGTGTCGGTCAGATTCTCTGCCAATGGGCCAAGGGGCTGGGGGCGTTCGTCATCGGTACGGCCAGTTCTCCTGAAAAATGCGCCGTTGCCAAAGCAGCCGGTGCAGATATCGCCATCAATTATTCAAAGGAAGATTGGCCTGTTGCACTGCTGGAAGCTACCGGCGGTAAAAAAGCCAATGTTGTTTATGACTCGGTCGGCAAAGACACTTTCCTCAAATCACTGGACTGCGCCGCCCAATTCGGGCTGGTTGTATTGTTTGGTGCGGCATCCGGCCCCGCTCCGGCAATTGATCCCGAACTGCTCAACAAAAAAGGGTGTCTCTATCTGACCCGTCCGTCAGTATTTCCACACAATGCCGATCCGGCAGTTTTTCGTGAGAATGCGGCAGAGTTATTTACTGCTATTTCATCAGGCATAGTAAAATCAAGTATTGGTGCAAGATTCAAACTGGAAGAAATAGCGGATGCACACAAAGCAGCAGAAGCCAGGGCGACCAGCGGTGCGACCCTGATTATCCCCTGATCTGAAATAACGGTATTTGCTGAAAAATTTCTCAATAAGGGGTTGCAGAAGCAGCCCCTTTTCAATTAAGATGCCACACTTTTGAATCAGTACTTGTATGGAGACAAATATGGATCTGCTGTACACTCTTGACCTGATTGGAACAGCGGCATTTGCTGCTTCCGGCGCACTGGCTGGCATCAGACGGGAAATGGACTTACTGGGGGTGATGGTGCTGGGCGTGGTAACTGCCACCGGCGGCGGAACATTGAGAGACCTGCTGTTAGGCGACACTCCACCATTTATTTTTCAGGACGAAACCTATCTGTATATATCAATAGCTATTTCACTTCTGGTATTCATCTACCACAGCAAGCTGGACTTCCTGGAACACCCGCTAACCTTCTTCGATGCACTGGGGCTGGGCACCTTCGTTGTTATCGGCACCGGTAAAGCACTGGACTTCCAGATCGGATTTCTCGGAGCGGTGATTGCCGGAGTCATGACAGCAACCGCTGGCGGGGTAATACGCGATGTTCTGTCAAATCGTGTTCCCATGATCCTGCAGAAAGAGGTCTACGCCTCCGCCTGTCTGATAGGTGGGATATTATTTACCTCGCAGCATTATCTGCAAGTCCCGCGAACAATCACACTGCTCACATCAGCTACAGCTGTTACAATTTTGAGGCTGATGGCTGTCCGATACAACTGGTCACTTCCGGTGGCACACAACACACACAGCTCCATTGACTGATGGGAGTTTGCGAACATCCTATAAATAGTGCATTCAAGCCGGATTTGAACTGCACAGAGACGTCAATTAACTTGTATATGCATTAAAAGATATGGTATTTATAAAACTTTAAGCATGCCGAATCGCATATTCCACAACGGGGGTAACCGTGAATCAGTTTTATAAGAATATATCTCTCTGGCTGGTCATCAGCTTAATGATGATCCTGCTTTTCAACATGTTCAACAAACCGCGTACCGTAGCTGAAAAACTCAACTTCAGTGACTTCATCACCCAGATTGACGCGGGCAAAATCACCGCTGTCACAATTCAGGGCAACGACATCTACGGCAAACTGGAAGGCAAAGACGGCAAGGAGTTCCACACCTACAAGCCTGTTTCAGATGCCGATTTAACCAAGAAGCTGCTGGAGAAAAAAGTAACCATTATTGCCAAGCCTGATGAAGAAAAATTCTCCTGGTTTTCAATCTTCATCTCCTGGTTCCCGTTCATACTACTGGTTGGTGTCTGGATTTTCTTCATGCGTCAGATGCAGGGCGGTGGCGGCAAAGCCATGTCATTTGGTAAAAGCCGCGCAAAACTGCTGACAGAAAATCAGGTAAAAATCACTTTTGAAGATGTGGCCGGTATTGAGGAAGCAAAAGAAGAACTGCATGAAATAATCGCCTTCCTGAAAGAGCCTAAGAAGTTCACCAGACTGGGCGGTAAAATCCCGAAAGGCGTATTGCTGATGGGCCCTCCGGGCACAGGCAAGACTCTTCTGGCTCGTGCCATCGCCGGTGAAGCTGGCGTTCCATTTTTCTCCATCTCCGGTTCGGACTTTGTTGAAATGTTTGTCGGCGTAGGTGCCAGTCGCGTTCGCGACCTGTTTCTGCAGGGCAAGAAAAGCGCACCATGCATCATCTTTATTGATGAAATTGATGCTGTCGGCCGTCATCGCGGCGCCGGGCTCGGTGGCGGGCATGACGAACGGGAACAGACCCTCAACCAGTTGCTGGTTGAAATGGACGGTTTTGAGTCCAATGAAGGCGTGATCCTGATCGCAGCCACAAACCGTCCGGATGTACTTGATCCGGCTCTGCTCCGCCCTGGCCGCTTTGACCGTCAGGTTGTTGTACCTCGTCCGGATGTGAAGGGACGCGAAATGATCCTCAAGGTTCACGCCAAAAAGCTCCCGCTTTCTGCTGACGTCAACCTGGAAGTTCTGGCAAAAGGTACTCCGGGCTTTTCCGGTGCAGACCTGGCCAATGTAGTCAACGAAGCAGCCCTGCTGGCCGCCCGTTCCGATAAGGCTCTGGTTGAAGCCATTGACTTTGACAACGCCAAAGACAAGGTCCTGATGGGCGTGGAGCGACGCAGTATGGTCATCTCCGATGAAGAAAAGAAAAGTACTGCCTACCATGAAGCGGGCCACACACTGGTTGCCATCAAAACACCAGGTACCGACCCTGTTCACAAGGTTTCAATCATTCCTCGCGGTCGCGCCCTTGGTGTCACCATGCAGCTCCCGATTGAGGACAAGCACAGCTATTCACGCGAATCATTGCTGGGACGCATTGCAGTGTTGATGGGTGGTCGTGCTGCTGAAGAGATAATTTTCAATACTTTCACAACCGGTGCGGGTAACGACATCGAACGTGCCACTGAAATGGCCCGCAAAATGGTTTGTGAATGGGGCATGAGCGACAGGATGGGCCCTCTCTCCTTTGGCAAAAAAGACGAACAGATCTTCCTGGGACGCGAAATGTCAACCCACAAAAACTACAGCGAAGCTACTGCCGTCGAGATTGACACCGAAATCAGACTCATCGTTGATGAAAGTTACAAGCGGGCCGTAGCTATTCTTAGAGAAAATATCGAAAACCTGCATAACGTCTCCCTCTGCCTGATTGAAAAGGAAAATCTGACCGGAGCTGAGGTCAACGAGATTATTGCTGCAGGCGCTCCAATTTATGTGACCAAACCGGAAGAGATTATTACAACTCCGGCAGCTGAAGTTCACGCCGACATCCAGGCATAGCAATGATTCCTTTTCGGGTCAGGGTACTGAGCATAAACTCTCTCGCTGATGCCGAACAGGAACTGGGCAGAATTGGCGCTGATCCTGGTGGAACCATCAGGATGGCGCCCAAGATGCTGACCCGTTGCATACACCTTTCTGACCTGCAGTGCAGACAGGCCAACATCCTGAAACAGGAAATGCTGTCTCTTGGTGGTGACGCTGCAGTTGCACGAGGGACCGTCGCCTGCAGCATTGACAGTACTGACGTAATCCTGATTGGTACGGACAGTCAGCTTCATCAGTTATGCAAAAAACTTGGACCCCAGCCTTTTGGACTGTCTGGACTTGCCGGTGAATTGACCGGATTACTTAAACGCTTTACAGTAAAACCGCAACTCTGGCGCACTTCACAGCGAGATATCCCACTGAATCGCCCACTGATCATGGGCATTCTGAATATAACCCCGGACTCATTTTCTGACGGCTCCTGCTATCTTGACCCTAAAAAGGCTCTGGATCGTGCTTTGCAGATGATTGACGAAGGTGCCGACATCATCGATATCGGTGGTGAAAGTACACGCCCAGGTGCTGAAGCTGTAGATGTGAAAGAAGAAATACGACGTGTAGTGCCTATAGTAAATGAGTTATCCGGCAAAGCCACATGTCCGGTTTCTGTAGACACAAGAAAAAACCAGGTTGCCAAGGCAGCTATCACCGCCGGAGCGGAAATCATCAATGACGTCAGCGGGCTGACTTTTGATCCTTTACTTGCTCCCCTCATAGCTGCCAGCAAGGTCGGAGTTGTGCTGATGCATTCTCGCGGCACACCCGATAACATGCAGCATGATACAAACTATAAAAACCTGATTGGTGAAATTTGTGATGGCTTGCGCAGCCTGCGGGATAGCGCTATTATTCAAGGGATCAGCAATGAATGTATCGCCATCGATCCCGGCATCGGTTTTGCAAAAACTGCCTCAGGTAACCTGGAAATACTTCGGCGCCTGAGTGAATTCACCAGCCTGGGACAACCACTGCTGATAGGTTCATCACGCAAGTCGTTTATCGGCACGACACTTGGCAGAGAAACCGAAGACCGCCTTTACGGAACCGCCGCCACTGTAGCAACAGCAGTAACAAACGGAGCATCAATCATCAGAGTGCACGATGTTAGAGCCATGCGTGATGTAGCCGACATGGCCCATGCAATTGCAACTCCGGCTTCAAAAGGATAGAATCTGCATTCGATCTCTCGCAGTTGTGTTCGGCGAGAATGAATCAATTTACTGATCTCCGACAGATGTGACCCCGAGAGGAACTCAATGCCGGATGTGCTTAACAGCTTAACATTGTTTGACCTCTTCGACATCTGCTCCCTGGCTGTCCTGATATACTTTTTTGCCCAATTCCTGAAAAATGACACTGCCATCCGCCTTTTGATTCTATTTTTGGCGATCTGTATGGCTGCCTACCTGTCCATGTTTGCCGGCCTGACATCTACAACTCTTTTTATAAAATCCATAATTTCTTCTTCCGCCATAATCCTGGCAGTCATATTTCAAAATGATATAAGACGCGCCTTCCTTTCATTCGGTCGCAGACAAACTGAACAAATTGAAAGCGATGAATACAACGAAACAATCGAAGAGCTGATCAAGGCTGTTAACGATATGGCAGAAAAGAATATCGGTGCCCTGATCGTAATTGTCAGAAAAATGTCAATCGATCACCTGTTAGTTGTCGGAACGCAGATTGACGCAAAACTGACCAGCGAACTGTTAAACTCGATTTTCCTCCCCTACTCTCCCATCCACGATGGAGCGGTAATTATCAGTGGTGGAAAAATTACACAAGCCGGCTGCCTACTGCCTCTCTCAAAGAATCCTGATATTTCAAAAAGCTTCGGTACCCGCCATCGCGCTGCACTTGGGCTTTCCGAGATGGTTGACTCCATGGTCATAGTTGTCTCCGAAGAGACCGGCAAAATTTCCATTGTCAGCGACAGCAAAATTATTTATGACGTCGACAAGATAGAAACCAGGCGTATGCTCAGAAAAGCCCTGGATGTAAAACATACCGTCAAACCCAGCACTACGGGAGAGGCGTAAATGACCAAAATCTCTCCCGACATGATTTCTTCATTATTCAGAAAAAACCTCACAATCAAACTGCTCAGCCTTGCTCTGGCTATTTCGGTATGGGGATTTACTTTTGTTTCTAGAGAAGGTATGCATGAACTGTTACTGACAGTTGACTTGCAAAACACCCCCTCTGGCTACTCATCCAGAAACATTGGCCAGAATGAAGTGCGCTTTACCCTTGTCGGCCCCGCCGCACTGGTCAGATCCGCACAAAAACAGAATAGTTCACTATTACTGGATTTAAAAAATACCAGCGCAGGCAAAACACAGTTCAGCAACCTGGAGAAATATCTTAACTTGCATCCATCGATTAGAGTTACCAGGATATCCCCGGCTGTAATTGAAATTGAACTATTTGGTACACAAACTAATTCCACTCAAGGAGAACGGCATAAGTGAAAAAACTTTTTGGAACTGATGGCGTCCGAGGCGTCGCCAACGTCTATCCCATGACCACAGAAATGGCAATGCAACTGGGACGCGCTGCGGCCTATATTTTCAGAAGTTCCGGCAAACATAGACATCGCATTGTAATCGGAAAAGATACCCGCATATCCGGCTATATGCTGGAAAATGCCCTGGTTGCAGGTATCTGCTCCATGGGCGTTGACGTACTGCTGGTCGGTCCGTTACCAACACCCGGTATTGCCAATATCACATCATCCATGCGCGCCGATGCCGGTGTAGTTATCTCTGCGTCCCACAACGCCTTTCAGGACAACGGTATCAAATTTTTCTCTGCTGATGGTTTCAAACTGCCAGACAACATAGAACTTAAAATCGAAAAACTGATCGAGACCAACCAGATTGATTCGCTGCGCCCGACAGCCAATGAAGTTGGTAAGGCTTACCGTATTGATGATGCAGCCGGTCGCTACATTGTCTTTCTGAAAAACACTTTTCCGCAGGAGATGGACCTGTCAGGACTCAAAATTGTTCTGGACTGTGCCAACGGAGCCGCCTACAAGGTCGCACCGGCGGTTTTCAGCGAACTGGGTGCAGAAGTTATATCACTGGGGGTCAGTCCGAACGGCACGAATATCAATGCCGGTTGCGGCTCGCTTTACCCTAATGTTATCAGCGAGGCTGTCAAGAAACATCGCGCTGATATAGGAATTGCACTGGATGGCGATGCGGACAGAGTTATTGTCTGTGACGAATTCGGCAACGAAGTAGACGGTGACCACATCATGGCCATCTGCGCTACAGATATGCTTAAACGTAAAATCCTGAAAAAGAAGACACTGGTCACAACGGTAATGAGTAACATGGGACTGGATATCGCTTTGAGGAATGCGGGAGGCAAGGTTGTGAAAACCGCCGTGGGCGATCGCTATGTTGTGGAAGAAATGCGCAAGCACGGATACAACCTGGGTGGCGAGCAATCCGGCCATATGATCTTCCTGGATAACAACACAACCGGAGACGGCATACTCTCTGCCCTGCAGCTGCTGGCTGTCATGAGACGCACAGAGAAACCGTTGTCCGAGCTTTCTGAAATCATGATCGCCCTGCCACAGGTACTGGTCAACACCCGTGTCCGTGAACGAATCGATATCATGACCATGCCTGATATTGCCGCAAAAGTTCAGGAAATTGAAAAGAAACTTGGCGATGATGGTCGGGTTTTGATCCGCTATTCCGGCACCGAGCCTCTGTTGCGCGTCATGCTGGAAGGCAAGGATACATACGAGATCACCTCCTGGGCCAATGAAATCATTGACCTGGTCAAGAAGCATATCGGAGAGAAATAATGGCGAAACTGGGTTTGAATGTAGATCATATAGCTACGGTGCGACAGGCACGCGGCGGCGTGGAACCGGACCCGGTTACGGCAGCCGCCATGGGTGAACTGGCCGGTGCCGAAGGAATTACCATCCACCTGCGTGAGGACCGCCGCCACATCCAGGATCGAGACCTGGAAATTCTGCGCCGCACCGTTAAAACAAAATTGAATCTGGAAATGGCAGCCACTCAGGAAATGGTCCGCATCGCCCTGCGTGTAAAGCCCGAACAGGTCACACTGGTTCCGGAAAAACGTCAGGAACTGACTACGGAAGGCGGGCTGGACGTAATACTAAATCAGAAGCTGATCAGCGATGCGGTCAAACGACTCAGGGACGGCGGCATTGTTGTCAGCCTCTTTGTGGACCCACATCAGGAACAGATCAAGGCCGCTAACAAAACCGGTACGGACTACATTGAAATTCACACCGGCAGCTATGCCGAAGCAACAATCTGGAAGGATCAGGAACAGGAACTGGAAAAAATTGATACCGCCATCAAACTGGCCCGCAAGGTCGGTATGGGAGTCAATGCCGGTCACGGTCTGAATTACGTCAACATCAAACCGTTGGCGGCACTGGGTGGAATCGAAGAATACAATATCGGCCATTCCATTATAGCCCGTGCCATGTATGTGGGTATGGACCGCGCTGTCAGGGATATGGTCGAGTTGATCAAGTACGCATGATAACCGGTATCGGTACGGACATTGTTGCAATCAGACGCTTTCAGCGTTTTGTGGATGAAAACAACACCGCCATCCTGCAACGGCTTTTTACAAAACAGGAGTTGGCATACTGCAGCGTTAAAAAAAGTGCCGCAGCAAGTTACGCAGCCCGTTTTGCCGCCAAAGAAGCCTTCATGAAAGCCCTTGGCACCGGCTTGAGAGACGGTCTGTCCTGGCAGGATATGGAGATCATCAATGACAGTCAGGGCAAACCGGAGCTGTATTTGACCGGTCGCGCAAATGAATTGTTTTTAGAGCGTTGCATCAGCAACACTTTCCTTTCGCTATCACATGACGGAGACAATGCTGTGGCAATGGTAGTACTGGAGACAGTATGACAGAACAAGGTGTATCTGTTGAAAAAGTTCACAGTATAGATCCGGAGATTTACTCGGCACCGTATGCTCATTTGAACGTAAAATATCTCGATGCAGACAGCATCCGGCCTCTGATTCGCCCACGACTGCCTCAAGCTCACAAGGGAGATTTCGGTCATTGCCTTATTCTGGCAGCATCGACCGGCAAAACCGGAGCTGCAGCACTCTGTGCCAACAGTGCCGTACGCACCGGTTCCGGCCTGGTCACAGCGGCAGTTCCATCAAGCCTGAACAGCATCATGGAAATCAAAACCACTGAAGCCATGACCCTGCCGCTTGATGATGCAGGACTTGGCCATATCACTGTGGCAGCCTGTAAACAGATAGAAAACGCTATACACAACAAGGATTGCCTGGCAATCGGACCCGGCATCGGCAGACACCCGGAAACCACCTCAGTTGTTCGCCGACTGGTTGAAACAACAGATATTCCCATGGTAATTGATGCCGATGGCCTTAATGCAGTGGCAGTTGACACATCCATTCTGCTGCGAAAACAATCTGCTACTGTCATACTGACACCTCACCCGGGAGAGATGGAACGTCTGACCGGTAGCGCAGTTCCTGATGATGATTGTGGCCGTATAGCTATCGCAAAAGACTTTGCCCAAAAGTATGGTATTTATCTGGTGCTGAAGGGAGCCCACACAGTTGTGGCAACTCCTGACGGAACATCCTGTATCAATACCAGCGGCAATCCCGGCATGGCTTCCGGAGGCATGGGAGATGTGCTGACAGGTGTTATTACCTCTCTGTTGGGACAGAGATACAGTGCTTATGATGCCTGCCGCATCGGAGTATTCATCCACGGCTTTGCCGCCGATCTGGTCGCTGAAGACAAAGGAATTACAGGTATCAACGCAACTGATGTAATTGAAAAACTGCCGTATGCATTCAAGGAACTGGGAACCGGGGACTTGGGACTGGAAAAGACATAAAAGCTTAAACACCAGTACCCAGACCCCAATTAAAGGAGAACACCATGCAGACAATAGCTGAAATCATGACTAAAGATGTAGTTACAGTAAAAGCAGAAACCACTCTGCGCGAAATCGCGGTAATTTTTGATGAGCGTCGTTTCGGCAGTCTCCCTGTTACGGATAACAGTGGCAAACTGATCGGTATTGTTACCGCTTCAGATTTGATTGAGCAGGGACGCAGCCTGCATATCCCGACCGTTATCTCCCTGTTTGACTGGGTTATTCCACTGGAAAGCGAAAAATCACTTGAACGTGAACTGCATAAAATGACTGCCCAGACCGTCGGAGAAATTCTGACCACAGAGGTTGTAACTGTTTCATCAACAGAACCGGTCAGCAAAGCGGCTGACGTTATGAGCTACCACAAGCTGCACGCCTTGCCGGTGGTGGATAATGGGGAACTGGTGGGAATTATCTCCCGCATCGATATCATCAGGAACCTGATAAAAAAGTGAGTCGGCAGGTTATACTTTCGCATTCTCCTCAGGAAACCTATGACCTGGGCAGACTCCTGGGCGCTATCTTGCCGACAGGATTTTTTATCGCGTTGCAGGGTGAGTTGGGTGGAGGCAAAACCTGTTTTACCAGGGGTTTGGTTGCTGCTGTTTCCCCTGAAAGCTCCCACATGGTTGCCAGTCCGACCTTTGCCATAATGAATGAATATCCAGGTCAGACTCCTATCTATCATTTTGATTTTTACAGACTGACCAGTCCACACGAAATAGTTGAGCTGGGTTTTGAAGATTATTTCACCGCAAACGGTATTTGTGTAGCCGAATGGTCTGAACGGCTGGAGGATATGCTGCCGACCGATCACCTCAGGATAACATTTGAACATGCCGGTGAAGATTTGCGGAAAATCACTCTTGAGGCTGTGAGTCCTGCTGGAATTTCAATACTTGAAGACTTCAAAACAAAAACAGCTGAAATGTTTTGACGCTTAAACATTTTTTCTGCTATATAAAATAGTTATTTTAGGCTTGGTGAATAAAAATAATTTGCAGTTTGTAAGGATAAGACAGTTATGGCACTAATTGTTCAGAAATACGGCGGTACATCGGTTGGAAATATCGAACGCATCAAAAACGTTGCCAAGCGGGTCATAAAAAACTATGACGAAGGCAACAGCCTGATTGTTGTACTTTCAGCCATGTCAGGCGAAACCAATAAACTGGTTGCCCTGGCCAACAGCATCAGCGAATTTCCCGATGGTCGCGAATACGACGCGATTGTTGCCACAGGCGAGCAGGTTACAATCGGACTTCTGGCAATGTGTCTCAAATCAATGGGTTATAAAGCCAAGTCCTATCAGGGCTGGCAGGTACCGATCATCACTGACAGCACCGCTACCAAAGCCCGTATTCAGAGCATCGATGACAAAAGAATCCGGGCGGACCTTGCGGAAGGAATTATTGTTATTGTTGCCGGTTTCCAGGGAATAGATGAAGAAGGCAACATCACCACGCTCGGTCGCGGCGGATCAGATACTTCCGCCGTTGCCCTGGCAGCAGCATTGAAAGCCGATGTGTGCGAGATATATACTGATGTGGACGGTGTTTACACCACCGACCCAAACCTCTGCAGGGAAGCCCGCAAAATGGACCGGATTTCCTATGACGAGATGCTGGAACTGGCCAGTCTCGGTGCCAAGGTATTGCAGATCCGCTCAGTACAGTTTGCCAAAAAGTATAATGTGGACGTTCACGTCCGCTCCAGCTTGAATGATAATCCCGGCACTTTAGTCACTCAGGAGAGTAAGGATATGGAAGCAATACTTGTTTCAGGTGTAGCATACGATAAAAATGAAGCAAAAATTACAGTCAAGGGTGTACCTGACAGACCAGGCATCGCTGCAACTATTATTTCTGCACTTTCAGACACAGCAATTCCGGTCGACATGATTGTTCAGAACGCCAGCCAGGCCGGCCTGACAGACTTCACCTTTACTGTTACCAAAGCAGATTTCAAACAGGCGCTGCAGATAACCAACAAGGTTGCCGAAGAAATCAATGCCAAAGAAGTGCTGGCAGACGAGAACATCAGCAAGGTATCCATAGTCGGACTAGGCATGCGCAGCCATGCCGGCGTAGCCACCACCATGTTCACGGCACTATCTTCCAATAACATCAATATTCAGATGATATCTACTTCCGAAATTAAGATCTCGGTTGTAATTGATGAAAAATACACCGAACTGGCTGTTCGTGTGCTGCATGAGACTTTCGGACTGGCCGGATAATCATCTGTTTAGTTGGATTTTTATTTAAACTGAGCCCTGTTGCGTTTAGCATCGGGGCTTTTGTTTACCCGGATTCAGAAATCATAAATTGAAACGTGGAGGACAATATCCTTGAAAGCATCTCAAGATCATATCAAGGCGGTGCTGTTTGATCTGGACGGCACGCTTGTGGATACACTGGAAGACCTGGCCGCAGCTGTCAATCATATGCTGACAAATCTGAAAAGACTGCCGCTTGAAGTTACAGCCGTCAAGCATTTAATTGGTGGCGGCGCTCGGAATTTAGTACAAAGAGCACTTAACAGCGACTCTGTTGAAGATGTGGAGCTTGGTTTAAATCTACTGCTGGAATACAACAAATTAAACATAGCGGTAAAAAGCAAACTATATCCTGGAGCCAGAGAACTTCTCGAAAAACTGGCCTCACAGGGCAAAATAATGGCTATTATCTCAAACAAGAATGAATCTCTCTGCAGAATTCTTCTTGAAACCCTTGAGGTGGAACAATACTTTTCAATAATATGCGGGGGCGATACTTTTCCCGAATTAAAACCATCTCCCTCCCCGCTTTTATATGTGGTAAAGCATCTGGGGCTGACTCCGGATCAGGCAGTAATGGTTGGAGACAGCATCAATGACATTGCAGCCGGCAACCGGGCACGTATAACAACAATTGGTTGTAAGTGGGGCTTTGGGGAGTCAGAAGAGTTAATTGATGCAACCTATAGGGTTTCATCGTGCGGCGAGCTTGGCGAGCTAATAGATAAGCTGGAGTTGGAGTAGCAAGAGTTCCCACAAAACTTACGAACAAATTCAACTGAGTACTACATTGAAGATATTCTTATTTTTGTCGGCCCAATGGAGATTAGATCATTTGGGACAACAAACTCCCTGAGAACTGCTTTACCATTAACCTTGGTGCCGTTTTTGCTCGCCAGATCTTCAATTGTCAGTTTACCATCTACCAACTTAAGTTCTGCATGTCGTCTTGAAATCAAACGATCATCAAGTATCAAATCACAACCCTTACGTCCGATGGTACAAGGAAGAGTTACCGTAAATCGCTCTCCCTGCAGGGTCCCTGATTCTACCGTTAGCAAAATACTGGCAGGTTTCTGTTTTTGACCGAGGGCTCTGACAAGATACTCAATTCCATTCTTTGTGGTTATGGACGATATTTCAGTGTCTGTACTGCGTCTGTTTTCATGAGTGACAGCAGGTACGTTAGCTTTTTCTGCATCACTTTTACGCCTGTTTTTCAAATAACCCAAAGTAAGCAGATTAATGAGTGAAGTTTGGTCCAGCAGGTGTGAATCCTCTGCCATAGTTGTATTCATGTCACGAAATACAAGCGCCTGAACTTTGCTCCCTGGTTGATAGGCATAAAGAAGCATCTCTTCATCGACAGACATCCCTTCAGGTCTCTCAAATGACGAATCAGCAAAATAAGCCTGCGCCCCTTTACCCTCCCTGAAAAAGAAGAAATTTATATATTTATCCCGACTAAGGGCGACCATTGCATTTACACCCGCCTCTCCGATTTGTTTTACAATATATTCACAATCCAGTAGAGAGGTCGGTGCCTTGACATCAGGCTCTCCTTGCATAAAAAGCAGCATACTTTTCAACAGTACTGGATCTGTCTGGCAGACCGAAACTTTCATCTGCTTTTTGGCAGATTTTGAAAGCAACCCGCAAAGTTCCTGAATAGAGTAGCTTGCAGACTTGCCTTCAGTAAATCTGCCGGCTGCATAGGGTGCCCCTTTAAAGAAAAACAGGAAATTCAGGGATAAATCATCCCCGTCAAACTGGATGTATCCCGTAAACGGTGGTGATGTGACGTAAACCATCTCCAGCAAACTTTGCAACAACTCTTTTGACAATGGGTTTTTATCAAAGAGCACTTTCTGTATTGGAAACCGGTATATATCCATATTATTTCTTTCTTGAGTTTTTATAAGAATGATTTGAGTTATGTGAAGAAGAATTAAATATTATTTTGTCATATTTGACAACCTATTAAATGTGGCAGGCACTTTATTCTACCGGAAGAAATTAGTGAAATACTTGGCCGTGATATAACAAATTATAGCTTTACCCTGTATTATAAAATTGATACTGTTTCACCATAAAGTATTAGAGATGGAGTTCTTTCTATGAGTAACATAGCCGCGGTTGACCTTTCACAATATATCGGCGCAAACATAGGCACTGTTACACTGGTCAAACTATTGAACCGTGGCTCTATGGGTGCCGTGTATATAGGGTATCAGGCAACTCTCAAGCGTCAGGTTGCAGTCAAAATTCTTCCCAAATCCATTACAGGCAGTTCAAGAGCTCAGCAGATGTTCCGCGACGAGGCAGAGACTGTCGGCATACTCAATCACCCCAATATTGTTCCGGTATTTGAAATGGGTGAAACCGATGATTTCTTTTTTCAGGTTATGCAGCTGGTTGTTGGAAATGATCTGAGAACAATTATCGGCAAGGTGCGCAAACATCCGGTTCCAACCAAACGAACACTTCCTGTCCTGGAAACAATTCAGTATATCTGTCAAATCCTTGATGCCCTCGGCTATGCCCATGAGGAAGGAGTTTTTCATCAGGACATCAAGCCGGCCAACATTCTTGTTGATGACAGATTCAAGCGTCCGTTGGTGGCAGACTTCGGTATTTCCAGAACCATCTGGGCTGAATACAGCGAAAAACCTGTTGTTTTAGGTACACCGGTATATATGTCACCAGAACAGTCCTCTCGTGGAGAGATAGATGGACGGACAGATATTTATTCAGCAGGAGTAATACTGTTCGAAATGTTGGCTGGAAGTTTACCGACACATGCAGAGTCACTTATTGACATGGTCAAACGTAAGCGAAATGACCCGGACAGTTTTTTTACTGCCAGGCCATCAGAAATCAATCCGGCAATCAGCAGTAACCTTGAGGAGATAATTTGTAAGGCGATCGCATCAACACCACAAAACCGTTTTACAGATTGCCTGGAATTTAAAACAGAACTTGAAGCTTATCTGGCTTCAACCTGATTCATGTGGCTTAACTTTCTAAAATACGGGACATCATATTATGTCTGAATTTGCTATCGACTTAAATCAGGCACTGCAGATTGCCAGAGCATTCAACCTGGCTTTTAACAATGCCTTCATGTATGGGGGAATGCACCAGACGACCAAAGACAGTGCGGCGACTTTTTACGGCGTCTTACAGCCACTACTGAACGAGACAAGCCTGATTTCCATAAGTGTAGAGAAGGACTCAATTTTTCTTGAAAACCATTGTGTTGACAAACTGGTCAGTGTACAGCGGATTAATAACAGATTCAAAAAAGCTGGAGTCCAGTCAGTCAGTTTTTCCAGAGAAGCCTCACTGGAAAATGTTCAGGCACTGTTCTATCTGATCGGCTCTCTATCCGAGTTCAAGACAATCGAATCAATGCAGGCTTACCTGAACAGTGAGGGTATTTCCGGCATAAAGATCAACTATGTTACGTACAGACGAGTTACTCTTGACGATACAATTGTCAGCAAGGAACTCCTTTCCGAATCTCAGCAGTTAATGAACAATCAGCAAGATCATGTCACAGAGTCTACTTTTCAGACGAACCCAGGTGCAGTTCTCAAGGAGTTTTCAGAACTGCTGTCACTGCGAAATTCGACAGAACAAAACCCGGCAGCTGAAACAGCAGTGACCTCATCTTCCAGACTTTCAGCATCCGACTCGGACAGACTCATTTCATCACAAATCAGATCAATCAGTAAACAATTCACCTTATCTGAAGAATCGGATGATGGAACGACTCTCACTACTGCTGAAATGCTTGAGACTGTCTATAAGATCAAGGAGAATCTCCTTGAAAATATCAGACTGCAAAAAGAAACAGGAAAACTGAATTCTACTGACGAGCTGGCCATATCCGAAATTAATCAACTTAGTTATCAGGTTATTGTCAGGCTGATCAAGGATGAATACCGGGTTGACCAGAAGATTTCAGTCAAAAGACTTGCCCAGATTATCCGTCGTATGCTGCCTGACATCAAAGAACTCAAGTATTTATTACCACAACTTAAAGATGGTCTTTTTGCCGAAGGCATGTCGCCATCCGATTACTTGTCGCTTGTTAAGGAACTGAATAAAGAACTGGATAGCGATGGTTTAATTCAGATCCTGGCTGAAGCATCGGACCAGATTGGCCTTACCCTGAATGAACTTATTGAGGGTATCAAGGCAGCACCGGAAGAATCAGCCAGGCTGATTGTACTGGCGGCAGAACTTAACAAAGGTGGTGTCAAATCTGACGACCAGCAGATGTCAGCAGTTTTGAGTGATTATATTGAAAAGGTAAGTCGGGCACTGGCACTGCAATCGCCGGAAGCAGCGGTCCCAGGCGGCGGCGTATTGCTTAAATCAGCCGTAACAAGAATCGAACGGGAAATTCTGGAACGTTTGAAATCACAGGATATAAGCGCAGATACTGTCTCTGATATTGCCCAGAAGCTTGCCGCTCAATTCTCTGAAACCCTCTCAATTTTAAAAGTTGATTGGCTCAAAAAGAGCATTAACAGCTCTAAAGACCTTGGCGAAGAGACCTTACTATCAATTATTGAACAAATTTCAGAACAGGGACAATATGATGAAGGCGTCACTGAAGAAGTAAGGTCCGTATTGATTTCAAAAGGTTTCTCCGGCGACAAGATAGACAACATGGTCAAAAAAGCCCATCTTCTCGCCGATGCTGCAGTTACCCATAAAATTGAGATCCCCGAAGGCGCATATAATGCCACAACAATGGCTTTTTTTATGAACCTCGAGATCAAGCGCAATTGCCGATATAATTCTCCATTTTCAACAATTCTCATCTCATACGATAAAATTGTTGATCTGCGGACATTCACAATAATTGATTTGACTCCGGATGTTAATATTCAGCTTACCAACCAGTCATTGAATATTTTGAAAGAATTAAAAAGAGATCTTGATGTAGTTGGCCTTTTTGCAAAGGGAAGTATTTTCATTCCATTTATGATTTTACCAATGACAGATATATCCGGAGTGCTCTTCGTTAAGAAACGCATTGAAAAGGAGTTGCCTTGTCACGAATTCATTGTTAACGGCATTACGGTCCATGTGGAACCGGTGGTTACGGTGTCTAGTTTTGACAGGAACCTGACACCCGATAAAGGTTCCTATGCAAAATCTATTTATCTGCTTCATCGTCAGCCAAGACTCCAATGACTATTCTATGAATTCAGCCCACGCCACCCATCCCGGACTTGTCCGAAAGAACAACGAAGATTACATTAAAACTGATGAAAATCTAGGTATATACCTGCTTGCCGATGGCATTGGCGGAAACAATGCCGGCGAGGTAGCAAGTCATCTGGCCGTTGAAACAGTCTATAAAATATTGCGTTCCAACATTGCACACACCTCAGTTGACGGTTATTTCGAGCTGATGTTCCACGCCATGAATGCCGCCCACTGGGAGATATTCACCAAAGCTCAATCAAACCAGACTCTTTACAGAATGGGAACGACTCTGGTAGCTGCGGTTTTACGGGAAAATGTGGCCTATATTGTTAATGCGGGGGATAGCCGGTGTTATTTATTTAAAAACCGATTAAATCTGCAAACTGCTTTTTTACTAGAACAGGAAGACAAAAAATTTAAGCGCTTGACTCATGACCACACAGTGGGAGACCGACTCCTGGCTAGTGGCATTTCCATTGGCCAGATTCCCAAAAAACAGTTTCATACCCTGACCCAGTCCGTGGGGTGTGGAGATCCGCCATATCCGGATTTCAGCATTTCAGATATCATGCCGGGAGATTTACTACTGATCTGTTCCGATGGCCTGACCGATATGCTTAGTGACCCTGAAATCGAAGCTATTCTATCAAATACGGAAGCCACCCTGGGCACACTGGTCCAACACCTTATTGATGCTGCCAACGGCAAGGGCGGCAGAGATAATATCTCCGTCATACTGGTAACATCTCCATAAACATAAATTGATCATGAGGGATTCGTTTGCCCTTCTCCATCAGGTAGAAGGTGCTTTGCAGGGGCGGATGAGGAACGATTTTGGCTTGGCACAAAGACCTGGCAGTAAAATGCAAAAAGGACTTAAGCAAATAGCCTAAGTCCCTGTAATTATTGGCGCGCCCTGCACGACTCGAACGTGCGACCTACGGCTTAGAAGGCCGTTGCTCTATCCAGCTGAGCTAAGAGCGCTGATTGTTAAGCAGTATATCTACCACAGTTTTTTCAACTTGGATAGATATTTTTGTTTACCCGGCCTGATCGGTAACAATTTATTTAATAAACTAACTTGGCCAAAGCCGCATTGACTCACACTCCATAAGCTTTTCCTCTGCGATATTCCAGGCATAAATGCCATTACACATACCTGGAATAACATGATCCATATCAACCAGAGTCAGTTTTTTACCCAGAGCAGCACCGGAATCTATAAAAAGCTGATTATTAACCCAGGCAGCTGTTTTTACATAGGAATGACCATGAACGGCAAAAAGCACTCCATCCACTGACGGCAGCAATTGTTTTTTTATTTCAGGACTGAGATAGTCCCTGGCTGCATTATAAAGCAGATTACGTCCCCAGATTGTTGAGTCATCGTGTAAGGAGAGAATATTGATTTTTCTGTTATTAACTTTAATGACGTCCGCAAGATAGCCGATAGACGGTTCGGCATGGCAAACCATGACCTTATGCTTGTCCTTACGCTCCAGCATCCAATAGAGAGGCACTCGATCCAAAAGCAGCTGTCTCCATCTCGACCTGTCTTTTGCCGGTTTATCCAGAATCCATTCTCCGCCATTGGCTATAAATGTATCCAATCCGGCTTCTTTCCTGGTGTTGATTTCACCATTCTCTCTTACTACAGAAAGCAGCATCCACTCATGATTCCCGATAATTGAAAGCAGCCAGGACTCCTGTAGCAGATCAAGACAGTTGGGTGAATTGGGTCCACGATCATGAATATCTCCAGCAAGCATCACCAGATCTTTTTCAAAATCAAAGTTAATAGCATGCAAAGCTGCCATTAAGGCATGAAACTCACCATGCAAATCACCAACCAAAATTAGACGCCCTTTACGTTCCGCAAACGGCAAACCACGCACCAGGTCAATGGAGCAACTGTTATCCGAACGGCGTATATTCATATTTCCGACTGCCTTGAAAAGGGATTGAATCATGACTACCAGAAATACCACTTGTTAGTTGAGATGACATAAACAGCCAGGGCAAGGTTAGTAACAGCATGAGCAAGTATGCATTGTACCAGACTGCGGGTTTTATAAAGAATGATATTATAGATGATACCGGCCATCATACCGGCAATAATGAAATGATGTTCCAGCCCGAACAGGATAACGGTTGCCAGAAAAGAAAACCATGTAAATGTACCTATGGCAATATTTTCAATATTACTACCAACCAGATAACGGATTAAATATGATCGCCAGAAAATCTCTTCCATAATCGGAACAACGATTACGGCTCCAGCCACCCGAAAGAACGTCATGGATATCCGTATCCCACCTTCCGGCAATAGAAGAGGATTATACCCAAGTGGACTTCCTGATGCCGTAAAAGTCCAGTCCATGTTGATCCAGAGGACAAACACCAGAATTCCTGCCAGAACTACCACGACTGTTTCAGGAATATTTTTCAGGTCTTTGAGTGACAGTTCACTGTAGTGATGTCTAAATAAATACAACAGGTATCCAACAACCAGCGCCTTGACCGGATAAAGATAGTAGAGCGTGGTTTCTGTCAGTGTAAAAACATCCTTGCCGGCCAGAAATCTCAGCAACTCATCCAGACCGATAAAGGCCATAAAAACAGCAAAAGGGATATATCGATAAAATCCGGTCTTAGGGTCAGCAGTATCTGTCATAAACTATTGCCCTGCTTCCGAACGTCGAATACCATCACTTAAACCATGTTTTTTCATCAGGTCATACAACGTGGGCCTGGTAACACCAAGCTCCTCAGCAGCCTTGACAATATTACCACTCTGATTTTCCAGAGCTAATGAGATCATTTCAGCCTCAACCTTGTCTCTGGCTTCTCTCAATGACACATTCTTGGGAGGCTGGTCCTGGGCGTTTGCAGTATCCACCTCACACCCCAGATCTTCCGGCTCCACAATTGTCCCCTCGCACATGATAACAGCACGCTGAATTCGATTACGCAGTTCACGCACATTGCCGGGCCACTCGTGATTTTTCAGGAATTTCAGCGCCGAAGGACTGAAGCGTTTAACCTTCTTGTTGTTTTCGTGGTTGAACATGCGCAGGAAGCAATGGGAAAGCACCGTTATATCGTCACCACGGTCACGAAGCGGCGGCAGATTCAGGGTAATAATACCGACCCTGTAATAGAGATCCTCCCTGAACTTGCCTTCACTGATCGCTTTATTGATGTCCACATTGGTAGCACTGATAACACGGGTATCAACCTCAATATTTTCACGCCCCCCCACCCTCTGGATAATTCCCTCCTGGAGAAAACGGAGCAGTTTAACCTGCAGATTCAGCGGTAATTCCCCGATCTCATCCAGAAAAAGAGTACCTTTGTGAGCAAACTGAAGCTTGCCTTTGACAGTTGCATGGGCACCGGTAAAAGCGCCTTTTTCGTGACCGAAAAATTCTGATTCCAGCAGGTTTTCCGGAATGGCACCGCAGTTAATCGCAATAAATGGTCCGTTTTTACGGTTACTGGCGTCATGGATAGCCCTGGCAACCAGCTCTTTTCCGGTACCGCTCTCACCCGAAACAAAAATAGACGCCTCGGATGGAGCCACCTTTCTAATCGTTGCAAAAACTTTCTGCATCTCCGGGCAATGCCCGATCATCCCACAGGAATCGGCAGCGGCCATCTCGACGGAACGCTGCAGCAGGCGATTTTGCTCTTCCAGTTTTGACAGATAAAAAGCCCGCCTGATGATTACGGACAGGTCCTCCAGTACAGGAGGCTTGGCAAAGAAATCATAGGCCCCCATCTGAGTGGCCTTAAGGGCATTTTCCCGTTCATCGTTGCCGGTCAACATGATGATCTTCACATTCTGATCAAGCTCAAGCATGGCCCCCAGACAGCGAAAGCCCTCTTCGGACGTATCAACACAGGGAGGCAGACCCAGATCGAGAATAACCACCTTGGGCTGATGCTTTTTAAAGATGACCAGACCTTCCGTAACATCTTCAGCCAGCAGAACAGTATAATCCTCGCTCAGCCCCCATTTAAGCTGCTGGCGAATATCCGGGTTATCATCAACAATCAGCAACGTATCCATTGTTTCTCCTGTAATTGTGGGAATGCGTTGATGCTGGAATGCGGGGATGAGGGGATGCGATTAAGCCCGATGTTCCGCTTCACACCTTTACCGCTTCAACGCTTCACCCCTTAACCCCATCTCCGGTCTCCGGCCTGTCATCCGGCAACAGGACCGTAAATACCGAACCTTTACCCTCTTCGCTATGAACCTCAATCCTGCCGGAATGTGCCTCTATTATCTGACGACACTGATAAAGCCCTATTCCGAGCCCCTGCTTCTTTGTCGTAGAAAAGGGTTTAAACAGATCTTTTCTGATAAATTCTGCCGTCATTCCAACACCATAATCCGTAACACGGAAAAATGGAGAATCCAGTAAGCCGACTTCTACACTGACAACCTCTTCAGAATCAGAAGCCTCGATGGCATTGATCAGCAGATTCATAAACACTTTCTGAATCTCTTCCCGATCAGCATGAACTTTTTCGGAGCCTCCGGAAACTTCAACACGACCGCCGCCAATTTCCCTGGCTGTCTCTTTTGCAACCTCCAACAAATCAACAACAGATAGTTTAAGTGCTTTCTTTTCACCAAGATTTTTCAATCTGCCGATCAAAATCTGCATTTTATTGACCGTATTTCCCAAAGACCAGATCATATCCTTCTGAAAATCCGGATTATGAATATATTTGGCGGCATTCTGCGTAATCAGAGACAAGTTGGAAACCAGATTTTTCAGGTCATGGGCAACAAAAGTCGCAACATTTCCGATGGCCTCTACTTCACGGGCCTGGGTCACCTGTTCAGACAGACGCTGATGCATAATTGCCAAAGATGCCTGCCTGGCTATGGTCTTCATCAAGTCATAATCTTCATAAATGAAAACTTCACTGGTATGAATTGACTTGCCAAGGGCGATAAAGCCCTCCAGACGATCACCTTCAAACAAAGGGACTACAAAGAAAATACTGTTTTCACCAAAAAAATAACCATTTTCCACAATGATATCCGAATTATCATCCCTGATATTGATTACCCAGGTATGTTCTTTCATAAACTTGATCAGTGAATTATTAGTTGCAATCACATCAGAAATCGGGTCCATACGATAATTGGCGGTCATACAGTATCCACCACGCCCCTCTTCATACAGAAAAAGCGTTGCACCTCCAATATTGAAGATATCGCAATACGCCGACAGAATTCGCTGCTGCAGCTCATCCAGTGTTTTGGCTGTTGCCAGCAACTCAGTAAAACGCAGCCACTGAGTACGGTAATCATGTTTGTTTTGATAGAAGTTCTTATGCAGGACGACCTTGATTTCACGTCTGAACCGCTCGGAAAGGAACAGCAGTACCAGTCCGATAACTGTCAGGAAAATAAAGGCCAGAACAAGGGATCGCTGAAACGGGGCGGTAATATATTTCATCCCCTCACCCAGCAATCCAAGCATGATCAGATAGATAGCAATAATAAATAGAATAAAGGACTTGAATGCCGCCTGACGCGAGACCCTGACCCGACTGGTACCATGCCTGAACAACTGGGAAAACAGCATCATACCTGCACCGACAATTATGATAAATGAGCGCAACGGCAGATAACTCATATTGATCGTACGGTACAAAAATGACTGGCTGAAGTAAAAGAACAGAACTACCAGGATGGTACCAAGGCCGATAATGTCATACTTTATCCGCCAGAGCCCTTCAGGGGAGGCATTGGCAAGCGTGGTTTCAAAATTGACCATGGCCCAGACCATGCAAGCCATGATGAACATGTAAAAGAAATAACCGGTTGACTCCAGAAACAGCACACGCTCTTCAGGAAAATCAGGGGCATAAAAGAAATCAGCCTGGGGGAATAAAAGCGGCAACAGAATAAGAAGACCTGAAAACACAAGACCGAATTGTAACAGGCGACCAATCTTCCAGGGCCCTTCCTGACGGGCATAGGTCAGGCCGGCAAGCACCCAAACAAGAGGAAGTAAGGCTTCGGCAAAAAGAGCAGCCTGTTTCCAAGAAGGTGAATATTTTTCAAAAACCAGAGAGCAAAGATCACATAATTCAAGCAGCGAGGTCACAGTTAAAGCAATAGAAACAAACACTCCTGGTCTGGACATTTCTCTCTTCATTGTCACAATTGCAGTAACCAAAAGCGACAAAATTGCCAGGAGAGTTATAAAAATATATCCCCACCCAATAGACATAAATCTCCAGAAGACAGATGACAAAGACAAAAAGCTTAAACAAAAATTCAAATCATGTCGAAACTGGCTAAAAAAAAATTACTTATTGAAAACATTAACACATTATGTGACATTATTAAAATATTTAATCTAATGTTATTATCATATTCTTTATTTCAGCCAATTTCATCTCATGCAAATTCACCAAACAATGTGTCGATATTTTTGACAATAATATTTTAGATATTAGAAAATCGAATATGCAATAACTTTATCTAAGAGCAGACTTTCATCACTTAAACACTGCAAATCAGCAACTCCTCCCCCCTACCATCATTTTTTAAATGTCGACAAGCTTTACAAACAAATGGCATTAGAATCTTTACACATAAAAAGCAAATTATTACGACACGTTACAACTTGGCCTCACTATTGCAATTAAAAATCACACATACTTTTCAGATTAAACAACAACAGATAAAAGGAGGAACAAATGAAAACAGCATACCGTATTCTTTTGGCTTTAATCTCGATTCTTACTTTTACCGGAGCAGCGCAGGCAGTAATGTTTAATGTCAGCAATACCAGTTTTACCAATCTTGCCGGCAATAACACAAATTTCACCTGGTCAGTAAATGCAGTTAACCCAATTAGCGGATTTGATCTTGCCCTTGGACAATCACATACTTTTACGTATGGCACTTTCCATACAAACGATTTTCCAATCGACTACTCTGATGCATCAAACAATACGGATAGTTTTCTGGCAAGATTCAATGTAACACCACCTACGCCGGCAACCTTGATAAGCGGAACCGGTTCTCCCGATGCCGTGCAATCTAGTTGGTGGTTTTTTGATACTAGTACCGCTTCAGTTGATTTTGCCAATACACCAATAATGAAAACCTTTGGCAATGGTGGACTATATGAAGTTGTTTTTAATGACCTTACCGGCATTAGCTGTGATGGAATTTATAACCTAACAGCTACAATAAAACTAGACTCAGACTCAACACCTGTTCCTGAACCTGGTACTATGATGCTGCTAGGTATCGGGATGCTGGGCCTTGCAATTTACGGTAAGCGCCGAATGGTCAAATAGGCATAAAATCATCCCAATCAGACGGTGTAAAGGCGTTACGAAAGTAGCGCCTTTATTTTTGTATAAACTACGCCTCAAATCAGTCTTACGTCCCCCCTACAAACTGAGCCAAAATTTTGTGTCTCCTTTCGATAATGAAAGCAGCAAGTCCAATTGGTTTCCGATCTGACTCCAGACGTTCATATGCTTCAGGAAGCTATTTCAAAACGCTTTATGACAGCTACGCAAGCGGCGACTGGTTTAGTTTTTCAGGGTCATGTTCAAGATGAATAAGCTCCATATCATCACTACATTAATAAGAATAGCACTATTTTTAATTAACATCACCATAACTTAAATTGTCGAAATTTCTTACAACAAGAAAACCATCAACACACAAAACCACAAAATACGCTATTTATCAACAACTTACAAATTGGCATCATAGTTGCTTTATATAAAATTACAAATATTTATTAATAATTTAACAAATAAACATTCCAAACTGGAGGAACAAAATGAAAAAGAAAATCGTAGCATTACTGGCAGGGGCGATGTTGATGATGGCAACGAGTGCGATGGCGGTATCTATTGGACCAAACGGTTCATATTTGGAAGCTAATAATGGTATCAAATACTATGATACTGGAGCACAATCTGTCTATCTGACAGACACAGATGGTTATAATGACGATGCAACAGCATTTCTTCTTTTGGAACTTGCCGGTTATGCCGGTTCAAACACCTTCGGAATTTACAGCTACACTCAAACTAATTCCACTGTGACTCTTGGCAACACTCTGCAAGTTTTTGCTGGCGCAGACTCAGCTGTAACTGATGTAACTCTTGCATTTAACCTTGCAGCTGGAACAGTTACAAATTCAGCAACTAACATATCTGCAAATATCGGACAGAAATTTGGTTTTTACATTACAACACCAGAACATAATACTTTTTATACTCATACATCACTTAATGCCGGTGGACTTGATTACTTCAAAGTTTATAATACAAGCGATAACAAAGGCACCGGCCTTTTCGGATCGGATGTTGTTCTTGGAATAGAAGATTTATTTCTTAATAAAGGTGATCGGGATTTCAATGATATGGTAGTTGGTGTAACTGATGTTGCTCCAGTTCCCGAGCCAGGTACAATGATGCTGCTCGGTATCGGTATGCTCGGATTGGCCATATACGGTAAGCGTCGCATGAACAAAGAAGCATAATCCAACACTATCAAATAGAACTATAAAAGGCGTTGCGAAAGCAGCGCCTTTTATTTTATCGAATTAATTTACTATAGGAGAAGATGCGATAAAGCGAATATGCTACTAAACAGGCATTCCGCTTCCACGTTTAACCGCTTCCACCTGCCCTCATTACCACTAAAGATTCTCCATATTCAACGCCAGCGCCTCATCCAGTCCCTGATCAATAGTAAATTGAGGAACATAACCTAACAAACCTTTAGCTTTTGATATATTCGCCTGAGAATGCAAAATATCACCCTTTCTAAAATCAAGATAGGATTCACTTCACCTCTTCCCACAACGTTTAACTTCCCAGCATTGCCCCTAAAAATCACTTCGGCAAAAATTCACTTATCACAGGATAAAAATCCTTGATAAACTGATCACCTCTGGCAATAGTCCGAGCTTCATCCAACTCAAATGGTATTGATATACGAATAAAAGCCTCATCTTTTCTGCCGTAGAGTATTGAATTGGTAATCTCAACAATTTTAAGCGCATATTCATTACTTAATACTTTATCCTTCATCTGGAACCAATAAAGAAATAATTCCTTTGATTCACCTTTTTGATAAATCGCCCTGACAATATTTTCCTGTTTTCCGCCAAGAATCACAGGAATAATAGCAGTTGATACTTCATACCAACCGCTTCCCGGCAGGCAATGCTTAGGTGAATGTATTCCTCCTGTCCCCTTACCTCCGTTATGGAATCCGACATACAGGCCAATATCTTTTCCATCTGCGCCCCGGTACTGACGCATTACGTAGTCAGTAGGCTTAAGAACACTCAACACTGGGTCACTGAAAGTTGTATCGGAAACCATCTTCCAGGAGATAACCTCAGCAGGGAATTGGCTAAACGGTTTATTTGTCGGAACAGCAACATTCTGGTGGAAAGTGACGTAGAGTGTTGCCGCAATCAGCATTAAACCTGTGACCAGGAACCAGGAACTAGGGACTTGGGACTTGAAATTAGGGACTAGGGACTCGGGACTAGGGACCGGTATTTTAGAAACCGGGGCTAGGGACTCGGAATTAGAGTCCCGACCTTTAACAACCGCCCCGACTGCCACCAGCATGGCCATGGCCAGTGCAAACACCGCCAGCCCAGCAAATTCATGAAAAAAACCCTGAGCTGCTTTTTCCCCCCACCACTGGGCAAGGATACCGGTAACAATAACGCGCATGGCATTGGTAGCAATGGCGATTGGAATAGCTGAAGCAATAATAATCCAGCGTCTGAAATTGGAAGTATGAACAAAAAAGGCATAAGCAACTGCAAGGGCCAGCAGTGATATCAGAGAACGAATACCGCTGCAGGCATCGGCTACCTCCAGAGTCGTGGTAGGGAACATCAGAATATTCCCCTCACGTAGAACAATAACACCGACTAGCTTCATGATAAAAACCGAGACTTTTGTTACAAACAGTTTCAGCGGAAATGCCACCATGTCATAGATGATATAGGGGATCGGCACCATAAACACCAAATACCCTAAAGGCAACACCATACATTTAACTATCTCCCTCCCCAAAAACAGAAGAGACAATCCGGTAAGTACAACAATCAATGAAGATCTCATCAAAAAATATTCAACACTTAGCCAGGAAAAAAACAGTTGAAACAGTCCTATTACAATAATTACAAAACCTATGGCAGAGGGCTTGACAATCTTACTTTTAAGATCCGGCCACCGTTGCCACAAAAAATATAAGGCTATAAACGGGACAAGAAAACCATGAGAATAGTTTTCATCGTTATTCCAGACCATTACCATATCAATTACAATCTGATAGTATAAAGCGCCAATTAAGACAACCAACATGCCGAACTGTATGCGATACTCTTTTAATGCTTCGGAGCAGGTCATGAAAATCCTTTATGCAATTTAGTGATTGATAAAACGGAAAATAACAACTGCTTTTCTGCATAAAATTCGATCAGTATTGTGAATATTTTCATGGTATAATATAGATTAATATAAACTTTTACAACCTCAGATAGAGCAGTATTTTATTTTTTGCTAATAAAAAATGTCTTTCACCGGAGTTAGCCAATGATCTGGAAAATGCCTCAGCAAAAGCATGGTAGCATCATCAAAAATATACCTATTTTTGCAGAACTATCCGAGGAAGCAACAAGAACAATTGACAACATCATAATCAGGAAAAACTTCCACAAGGATCAGATTGTCCTGTTCGAAGAAGACACTGCCAACTACATGTACATTGTTTATTCTGGTAAAGTAAGGGTAGTAAAACAGAACGAGGACGGCAGAGAACAGATCATCGCAATACGCAAAAAAAATGACTATTTTGGGGAAATGGCACTTCTGGATGGCAAAACATCACCAGCGACTGTTATAGCACATGAGGACGCTGTAATCGGCCTGCTGTCAAAAAATGACTTCAATCTTTACCTATTCAGTAACGAAGCAATTCGCAGCAACATCATTTCCCTGCTCTGCAATCAATTGCGCGACTCATGGGCAATGATCAAAATACTCAGTTTTGACAATGCGGAGGATCGAGTAATCGCTGTTTTGGGCAGGATGCATGACCTATACGGGATGGCTGATGACCGTGGCGGGATTATAAACGTGAAACTGACGCATCAGCAGTTAGCTAATTATGCGTCAGTCACACGGGAGACAGTAACAAGAATACTTAATCGACTTGAAAAAGATGAATCAATACAGATACTGGAGAGTAAAAACATTCTTCTGACAAAAAAGTTTTATCTGAAGCTCAGTCAGGTCAATTAGTTTCAGATAAATGATAGAACCGCAGCTGTAACAGTTGGTAAAGCTGCTCCTCCAATTGGAGTAAATGCATTCAGCGTTATTGAAGTAATATCGGAATTATTGGGCACATAACTAACTGGCACATTAATTACTACGGTCAAAAACTCACCAAGCGCGTAGCCACTTGAACTTGCATAAGATACGGACAATTTACGTAAAGCGTTATCATATGTAACTAATGAAGAAGCCGTTGATGCTCCGGAGAATACCCCGGAAAAATAAACAGATGCAGCCAATGGGATCCCGCTTGCGTCTACCGACAAACTGGAACCAGCCGGCAGTATTGCTGAAAAATCAAAACCGCCAATCAAATCCCCTAAATTGCTGCTTTGTGTAGTAAACTTTAAGGTAGCAGTTTTTATCCCTGTAATAGATGTGTTAGCACTTAAACTCGCAGAAACATTACCGGCAGCATCTTTGGCCCAGGCATAAGCGGTTTTGGAACCGGCTGCAGAGAAGGTGAAGTTTGTCGGAGCCGATGCAGACCAGCCTGCTGCGCCAGCTAATGGAGCTGTTGCACTTTCAGTAATCATATAACCGGTAACACCAACCGCATCAGTTGCAGTCAGACTGGTTACTGATACAGTCAATGAGGTTGCAGTTATCGGCATTGTAAAGACCGAGACCACAGGTGCCACAACATCGGCAGGTGGAGCCGTTCCTCCGCCTCCGCCGCCTCCCCCACCACCGCATCCGGCCATAAAAACAATCAATATTCCCAGCAGTAAAAATTTTATTGAGCATTTCATATATAATCCTGTTTTGTTCCCACTTAAACTGAACTCATTATAACCGAACCTCTTGCATAAATCTTGAAATCAAACTTTCCCTCTCCCACAAGTGGAGAGGGAATTTTTTAGACTTATGCAAACGGCTCACCCTGTATGATTTATTACTAATTATACTACAAATAAATCATACTAAAAGGATGTTTTTCCGACAATTTTCGAAAGCAGGGCAATCGCATCACCGGTGTCCACTTTGCCATTTGGTGTAGACTTACCATTAATGACAGGTGCCACATCCAAACGGCTAATCTGCTGAGTTGTTGGGTTGACTTTTCCAAACCCGATCTGTAATGCCAGAAGCGCATCCGAGATAGCATATTCAATTGTGATCGTCACAGATGCAGAACGACCGGCTGATACATTACCGGCTGCATCCTTAGCCCAGGCATAAGCGGTTTTGGAACCGGCTGCTGAGAAGGTGAAGTTTGTCGGAGCCGATGCTGACCAACCTGCTGCGCCAGCTGATGGAGCTGTTGCGCTTTCGGTGATCATGTAGCCGGTGACACCAACGGCGTCAGTTGCAGACAAGCCGGTTACGGATACGACCAATGAAGTAGCTGTAGTCGGCATTGTGAATGCTGAAACTACCGGCGCAGTTACATCTGGCAGAGTAATTACTACTGTCCTGCTGGCAACGGCTGACACGTTACCGGCTGCATCCTTAGCCCAGGCATAAGCGGTTTTGGAACCGGCTGCTGAGA
>CAZDWS010000004.1:161987-322496 GCA_964509295.1 uncultured Geobacteraceae bacterium
AGGTGAAGTTTGTCGGAGCCGATGCTGACCAGCCTGCTGCACCAGCTAATGGAGCTGTTGCACTTTCGGTGATCATGTAGCCGGTTACACCTACTGCGTCTGTTGCGGTCAGGCCGGTTACGGATACGACCAGTGAGGTAGCTGTAGTCGGCATTGTGAATGCTGAAACTACCGGTGCTGTTACATCTGCAAGAGTTATTGTTACAGCTCTACTCATACTTGTTGACACATTACCGGCAGCATCTTTGGCCCAGGCATAAGCGGTTTTGGAACCGGCTGCGGAAAAGGTAAAACTTGTCGGAGCCGATGCGGACCAGCCTGCTGCGCCGGATGCCGGAGCTGTTGAAGATTCAGTAATCATGTAGCCGGTTACGCCCACTGCATCTGTGGCGGTCAGGATAGAGACTGAAACTGTCAGGGCCGTTGAGGTAGCAGGCATGTTAAAGGCAGAGACTACAGGACGAGTTGAGTCACCAGTTGCAACATACTCATATGCACCGACATCAAAAGTCCCATTTTGTGGACGTACTATGCCAACAAGGTCAATAGATGGCGGATTCGTTGATTGAAAAATCGATAAACCTGAGTTGATATTAGTGCTACCCGCAACAAGGGCATAATCATGACCGGCACGGTTTACAAAACCACTTGTTGATGTTGAATTATTGCTCTGGTAATTTCCACTTCCCTCAAAAACAATACCTGTTGGACCTATAGATACATTGTTGAAAACTATGTTTCCGGTATTAAGTGCATTGATTCTAACTGTAGCCGTACCCGATTCATCCAGAGTGTTATTAACCACAACATTTCCAGTACTAAAATTCTGACCAAGCTGGTCAACAAGGTGAATACCACCGGCACCACTATTACCGTAAGTTATATTATTTTGAATCCTTCCATATCGAACGGATATTAGTGAGAAACCTTTACCAGCATTATTGTAAACAACATTACTTTCAATAATAGCATTGTCAATATAACCATCACCACCAGACTCCCAATCTCCGTTTAGCTGAATACCATTACCTCCATTGGCAGAGTAAACAATATTACCTCTGATGATCGGATTATCAGACAAGGAATTCGAAATATAAATATTATGTTGCATATTTGAACTACCGTTATTGTAAACAATATTATTAAGCACTTGAATCGATGGTGTATCTCCGCTTAATATTCCGGTATTCAAGTTGTTATGCACCCTGCAGTTTTTAACCACAATCCCGGTACCAGCTATAGCTCTGACACCCATCCTGCTCTGATTGTATACATTGAAACCATCAATAGTAATGTAGTTTGCCGGGGTTGAGGTCCATGATTCAATGTTTATTCCATCCAGAGTTCGTGAGTTTCGAGTTGTAATGTTTACACCAGTACCTAAAGCTCTGAAAGTGATCGGGGCGATAGACGTTCCGGCTGTTTCCACATAAAAACCGGCATATGTACCATCAGCAACCAGAACAGTGTCTCCTGCAGCTACGGTATTGGCGGCTTTCTGAAGTGTCAACCACGCCCCACCTGATGTATTAGAGCTACCAGTATTGCTATCTGACCCGTCAGCACGGACATAATAAGTATTACTACTACTTTGAGATATTGTTATTGTAACGGAGCTGCTCATAGCAGAAGAAATGTTCCCTGCTGCATCCTTAGCCCAGGCATAAGCGGTCTTGGAACCGGCTGTCGAAAATGTATATGTAGATGGTGTAGTTGAAGTCCAACCAGCTGCGCCAGCAGATGGTGCGATTGAGTTTTCAGTAATCATATAGCCGGTTACAGCTACGTTATCAGTGGCATTTAAGCCTATACCAGATATAGTTAGAGTGCTTGATGTTGATGGTGTAGCAAATGCCGTAACTACTGGCACTGATGTATCAACGGTTGTAATTGTCGTAATAGCACTTCTGCTTGCTGAAACATTTCCAACAGCATCTTTTGCCCAGGCATAAAGAGTTTTATTTCCGGAACTGGTAAATGAGTAATTCGTCTGAGGAGATATAGACCAACCAGAATCAGAGGCACTGGGCTGCAAAGCATTTTCTGATATCATGTACCCTGCAACGGCAACATTATCTGTAGATGACAAACTATTAATAGTTACTGTCAGAGATGAACTTGTAGTTGGAATGGAAAAGGCCGTTACAACAGGGCTTATGGTGTCAGTAGACCCGCCATAAATATCAGCCGGGATTGTATTACCCAGATATTCCCAAACATACTTGGTAAGAGTTTGAGCAGAACCGTCCCTGCTTGTACCTGTAGTAAAACCACGTTGAGGTGATGGTAAATTGCCAGCTGGCCAGTTGGAAGGGTAGGCGCTCATATCGGCCTTGATCCTCGCCTCATTCGGCCAGGGCCACAGGTTTTCACTTGTTACCGTATTATAGCCAGTCTCACCATAAAGTGTTCCAGACACACCAATACGCTTGAGGATTGTCGGGCCGATGTCGGACCCGCCAGATCCTGCACCTTTCAACGGTGAACCTGCTTCTATACGGACTGGATAACGGAGTGAAGCGGCCAGCGGATTGACATTTGTTATATCATTTGCGCCAGCTGTTGAACCGTTGCCATAGTTAATTGTATTTCCGTAAAAACTGTTATAGTTGCTGACACCTCGGACATTCCATAATGCATTTCCAAGCCCGTAAGTTCCAGCGGTAATACCAGTTAGGATATTGTTTGTTGCAGCAGCATAATTATTCGCAGTATCAACACCACCACCAAATCCAGCTCCAGCATCTGATTGGGAAAATGAAGTTGCACCATCAATAGAGCCTACAGTGCAATGATCAAGACTCATAGTAGACCGATCTAAAGTTCGCACATAATATGACCCCATAAAACCTTGGTTACCACCATAAGCAACTGAGTTAGAAACCATCAGATTACCTGCCGTGTACATCGGATCTGAATCAGTTCCACTTGCACTATCAGAAATCCAGGTACCACTAAAACCGAGTGCGATACTACCATCTATTATTATATTTCCGCCCTTTTGTCCTTTTTCCAGAAAAAATGGACCGCGCCAAGAGTTATCATAATAACTGACCTGATCAGAGCTTAAACTGAGAATATTCTGAAATAGATTATTTGCTCCCTGATAATTTGCAAATGTTGCCTGTGGATTAAACCCACCAGACAACTCCCTGTCATGCCTTGCAACAACTCGTCTTAAGATATTGTAGGAACCGGACCCGACACTATCACCACCATAGACAATGAACTTATAACGACCTGCCCCCCATGCCCAACTGTCTTCGACCAGATTATAATTGCCGGAAATGGTAACATTCGCCTTGTTGCTGCAAGATGTGCAAGGTGTGACAACAAAACCACAACGTAATACCTTGTTATAATTACCTGGAATATAGGCTCCTTCAATTTCACCGGTTGTTGAGTTGCCGACAAACTTTATTCCCTCAATTTGAACATAGTTACTCCCAAGCCTCAATAACGTTCCAGTAGCAGTATCAGATACAACCGCCGCACCGTCATTAGCTGCCCTGATAATCGTGTATGCCCCTGCTGTACCTGACGGGGGATTTGTTATTTTACCGGTATATGTGCCATCCTGTAACACCAGTGTATCGCCACCAGATATTGTTGACAGACCTGTTGATAACGAACAGGGAGAACCACTGGAACAGGTTGAGCCTGTACCAGAAGGATTTGCATAATAAGTAGCGGCAAAAACTGAACTACAGCAGGTAACAAAAAACGATAAAACAAAAATTGAACCAGTTACATAACCTTTAAAAGCAGACAACTTTTTCATTAATTTAGAACACATATAAGCCTCTCAATTCTCTACTCAAAACATAAAAAAACCGGGTCACCTTCTACCTTGTCAAGGTATTTCGGCGACCCGGCTATCTCTTAGAGACCCTTTAGGCTTTCCGTCCCATCCTCGCGAATGGTTTAGTATTATCGTCTACCGCTATTCTTTTGATTGTATAATCACCTCAAACAGGTAAAAAACATGTGACTAGTGTCACAAAAAGTAACTCGAATTCAGCTAGTTGCCATTTTAATCTTATTGTGTAAAAATTCGCAGCTCATAATTCAGCAATATCTCGGCGCCCCTACTCACTTACTAAAACCGGTCGAAATAGTTTACACTTTTCAATTATGACAAATTGACTACTAAATACATGTATGATTACTTATAGTTACAAAATGGCCTTAATTTTGCATTAGTATAATCAAATAATAAAAGCCCATTTAATAAGGAGTTTGCATATGATTAAGTTCGTCAAAACAGCTATTGCGGCAGCAACACTCCTTGCATCAATTGCAGGATCAGCAGAGGCATCACTAATTACTATCGGACAGGCAGCATACAACGGAAGTAGCTACAGCTTGATCTGGGATAATAACTCTTCACTTGTTTGGCTTGACTACACCATTGATACCAATTTGTACATGAGCATTGATCCCGCCCCCCTGAAAAATTTGGCCTACAACCTGAACGATCCATTGGTATTGTCATGGGCAATAAATTCCGGTTACAACTTATCTTGGCAAGGGGATTGGCGCTTAGCAAGTATTTCTACCATCAACGAATATCAACATTTGTATTATGATGAGTTGGGGAATCTGGCAAAAACAGCTACAGGAGGAGGCCTTATAAATAAGGGGCCATTCCATAATTTATTTCAGCAGCGCTACTATTCAGGAGAAGTTCAAATTATCCGTGAAGGAATGATCCCAGGTACCGGAGAAGTAATCTATTCTCATCACCCCTATTGGTTTGATTTTGAATATGGAAATACCGGAATTATTTTTGGAAGTCTAACAGGAGTCGACAAGGGCTTAGCTGTTCGTTCTGCAGAAGTAACCGTAGTCCCCGAACCATCCACTATTCTCCTCCTTGGTATGGGAAGCGTCGGATTATGGATCTGGCGAAAAAGAGTCAAAAATATTTTCCACATCAAAGCGATTTAAGCAGTAATGATTTTAGACAGAATTAAACGTTATTTCAGGAGGGTGATATGAATCAAATTGCACGCATCATAATGGTTTTTATTTTATGCACTTTAACTCTAACACAGTTAGCTTACGCGATTCCGACGAGACTCGATTTTACAGCTACACTTAGAACAGCAACTATACAATTACCTTACGCTCCGAATTTTACCGGATATGTCTTGTATGATTCTTCAACCGTACCTTCATCTACAAATGGTCATTTTGATGACATAACCCAGTTATTCAATTCAATAAAAACATATCAAGGAAATGTTTTTTCATTGAATGGTCTTATTGGTACTACATTTTATTCAATCAATTCAAACACAAGTTCAATAGAAATCAACAATGATGGGCGTTTTTTGGGCAGTTCTGCTTTGGACGAAATGGTCATAAGGGGCGTTGACAACATTTCCAACAGCTCCATGTTACTGCACATCAATAAGTTGGGACATTATCCTAATCCACCGAATCTTTTTAGTGATTCAAGCTTACCCACATCGCTTACCATTTCTACTTATACATGCGAAACCGACTCACAATTTGACATATATGTTGGAGGCCATACTCTTTTTGGACATTTAAATTCAATGCAAGTCACGGAAATACCACACGCACCAGAACCTTCATCTTTAATCTTACTTGCAGCAGGGGTTGGTGGACTGGCATTATGGGGAAGAAAGCGGAAGATAACAGGTTAACCGATACAGTTATTACGGCGACGAGAATATATGGATAAGTAAATCATATTTTTACATCATCAAAATCACTCCAACTAAATCGAATCCGATAATAAACTAGCTTCACATATTCCAGAACGCTCATCGCAAAGAAAGAGGACTCAGAATTAGCAGGTGCGATAGAAATTGATGCTGGTTGGTGCCGCAGCACCCGCTCAAATATCCACAAAGCACGCCGGGTGTGATAGTCAGAAGTTACCAGACAGATACTGCGGATATCATGCTTGATAATGTATTTCCTAACCTCAAGTGCGTCATACACTGTACCGCTCCTTCCAAACGGAAGTTTGACAATAGAGTTGCGGGGGACTCCATTTTTAACAAGATCCTCTTCAGCCCGTTCAGTAGTATAAAGATTTCTCTGATGTTTGCGTGACCACTGTCGTTTTATACCATCATCCGTGAGCAGTAGCTGTCCTGAATACCCCCTATTGTATAAAGAGACAACAACCGGCGCTCTCTCCTCATAGCTACCAGCCAAAAGAACAAGAACTCCGGTTTTTTCCGGTTCCGACACTGGGGATGGAATTGAAAGCCAGAAATCAAAATAGAGTGCTGCCAGGAACAGTAGGCAACCCCCAACAACAACTGTTTTACTTGTCCGTATTAAGCGCATTCCACTTCAAAACATTCCCATCGCTTTACTTTTTTCGAGTCAATCATTTCTTAGAGACACTGACATTCTGGGCTGCAGGTATGCTTTAATTGTTGTAAACACCGATTTAGACTGTTTTTTTTGCGTTGATACCTGACCTGCAGGAGAAATGCTGTAGGTATGTGCACCAGTCATCGAAGAGCTGAAACTTAAAACACCTGCGCTGCTTGTAATACCTGAAAAAGCCGGGGAACCATCTATAAAAACATTGAATTGAGTCGAAGCTGGCAGATCTGAAATATAATGTCGTGAGGCTGCTGTGGTCGACACTGAATAACTTCCTCCACTAATTTCCAAAGACGTTGCGGAAAACATTATAACCTTATTTTCCGTAGCATCGGCCACAAAAGCTCCCCTAAGACCACCTCCTTCAATCAATGTAGTTGCAGTCTGCGTACTAGTCCCGGAAGGTGCAACTTCAATGACATTTAGCATATAATTATCAACAAGTTGAACCTGTGGAGTCACCTTCAGAAAACGGCCCGTTGAACCGGCTACAAAGACTGAGTCATTCCCCGATGCAATATTTACTAAGGGGTACAATGTTTTATGGAACACCATTCCAGCACCATTGGTTGATGAGGCTGTAGTACCGTTGATCGTCAGGGCATTGGCAAAATGGAGATAGTAATCCGTTACTGCCGATGATGTTTTGGGACTCACCCGGTCATACACTAGAGTGTACTTTCCAGTCGTAAGAATCGACCGGTAATATGCATTCAATAAAGGACTCCCATTATCCAGATCAGGGCTAAGGTAGGCTTTGGTGGCGTCACCCTTAACGTAACCATAATCATTGGCATATCCCTGCCTAAGTATTTGCCCCGCAGAAACATTACTGCCACCATTCGGCCTGTACTGACCACTACCGCCGATAACATATGTGTTTTCCAAATGTACATCCTGATTAATGCCACTTGGTTCATACAGATTTGCATTCGAAACCTGCCAACCACGGTATGAAATCCAGAAAGAGTTTTGATTGCGATGCTGGTGGCTTTGAAAATTATCTGTTGACAGGAAAGACAGTTGAACTGCGTTGGCATCTGTTTGCGATGTCCGCCAGGTAAACCAGCCGTAGCCAGGCGCCCAATAGCCGAGCGGCAAACCGGTACGGGGGTTACTAGCCGGTCTGGATGTATCACGCCACATAACAGCATCAGGATACATATAGCCTTGCAGAGTCGGGTTATAAGTGGTTTCGGTCCAGTATTGCGCCCACTGGCTTGCAGTAGTTCCCTGCAAACCCTCCGCTAAAAACTGAAGATTCAGCCGATAAGCGGGAGTAATCCCACCGCCTTGCGTATTTGGGAGATCTCCGGTCGCAAAATAATCAGTTCCGTTGGGCTGTAAAGCATGTAATAAAAATGAAACCGTCTGTGCTGGAAAGGCCAGTTCACTGAAATAATTTCGTTGCGGTTTCATGACCAAAAAAGCCCGGTACATCATTTCCATGCTGACCTGGCCATAGGGCATACCCTCATGCCATCCGCCGCCATTGCCGTACTGATTAAGCCTTGGGGTGGCTTGTGCAATCTTGGCATTCCAGAATTCTAAAGGAGTAGTGTAGGTAATCCCGCCCGTGACCAGCTTCAGAGAGGAGTTATCATCACCGTATAAGGCGACAGCAGCAAGTGCTGTTGCATACATATGATGCCAGTAATAGTTATTCAAGGGGTCTTCTTTTGCCCATGCTGTATAAGCTGGTGCAGCAGGATTCCACCACTCATTGAGGAAATTGACCATATAAGCAATATAATTTGCCTTTCGGGTTGCCCCCAACTCAGTGTAGAGCCAATCATAAATCAGTGCCACCTGCTCCATTGAAGCATAGCCGTATAAACCACTATCAAAACGCTCATCGGTCATGTTTACAATTACTGCATCAGCAAGTGCAAGTGCCCTATCCCTGTACGCAGTATCTTTAGTTATTTTGTAAGCCAAGGCAAAGTGCCACGCGGACATGCCATAATAACTGCCGCTCGTTTTAACGGACGCAACAGTGTTAATAAAGCCTGTCCATTCTGGCGCTACAGTTCCGCCTGTAGCATTTCCACTAACATCTACACGGGCCTTGGTTTGTACTTGGGTTATTTTAGCTGGTGTCAACCAGATACGCGGACGTGTAACATCCGTTAAAGGGATTGCTGCGCCTGCTGAGCCTGATGAGCCTGATGAAGAACAACCTGAACTAAACACAATTGCCATTAAAACCACTCTGGCACAGTTCCATAATTTAGTTTTTAGAAACAGTTTAATATCGTCCATTTTTAGCCTCCACACTTTGGCGGGTTGACAGATCTCTTAATCTAAGCGAACAACTCCAAACGGAAATATCATTCTAAATATCATTTTTCTTTTAGATACGTTTTTTTAAATGACTCTTCAAATCCATATTCAGCATAACTCCCAAGCATTTGTTCTGCATTATCAGATTGATAAACAAGTTTTTTAGAATTTGAAGCAAACCTGTATCTAAAGGTGCCAAGTTTTTTACTTTTAAGTAGTAACAAGACATCAACAATTAGAAACAAAAACTTCCAGACAAAAATCGGGACATAAACAGGAATTACTTTCTGTCCACCCAACTCATTGTGTTTCTTGATTATCTCACTTACAGTCGGCTGTTCCGGATCAACAATTTGAATAATGGAACCATTGGCTATTTTAGTTTCTCCGGCAAGAACAACAGCCCGGGCCAGATTATCTACGTAGTTCAGACCAAGCTGGCGGCCACCCATGCCAAATACCAACAAGAACTTATCCAGCAATAAACCACAGTTTTGGAGATTGTTATTGGACTCTTGTCCGTACACCAATCCCGGACGCAATATAATGGTATTGACCTGATTATTTTGTTCCGAAAAGGCCTTAACCAATTGTTCAGCCTCGACTTTGGCCCGAGTGTAGAATCCCCTGTCTGCAGGGTACGCTTCGACTTGCGAAGACTCATCCACCCTGGAACCATTCGACAACGTGTTATAGTCAAGTACCCCCAAAGAACTAATATACACAAATCGATCAACCTGGCTGTTCTTTATAGCCTCCAAAAGATTGCCGGTGCCCTGAACTGTAGACTCGTAGTATTCAGCCCAGTCACCACTCATGGCTGCAGCACAGTGGATAATTGTTTTAACTCCCGAGAGAGCAGCAAGTATAGATGCAGCGTTTTTCATATCACCGTATGCAAGATCAACAGATTTTGGAAGACTTTTAACGTTACTGGATTTTCGGCAAAAAACACGAACGGTCTTTCCACTATCAATTAAACCTTTAACAATTTTACGCCCTATGAAACCTGTCCCGCCAAGCACAAGAAACTCTGCCGGCTGAGTTGCCAATGCAATGGCACCTGACTCCTCCGAAATGCTAGTTTTGTCTATAATACCAATAGTCGAGCATAAGATATTCTCAACCAGTCCCATGACTCTTCCGGCATTAATATAAGAGACCTCCCCCACTTTACCAGCACCAACCATTTCATAAAAATTTGTGATTATTTCCCCTAGGCCATCATAAGTATGAGCTTTTCCTGTCAATAGTCTCATCACATTGACTAAAAAGCCGCTGGTGATCTGCCATGCGGTAGAAAGTGAAACAATCGCTCTGCTAACAATGCCAGGCAATCTCCTGTCAGGCTGGTACACCGAATACATTCCTCGAAGGTCAACCTGAACACTCCCCTTATCACAGTAGACTGTAAAAATATTTTTCAAAGGCCTCTGATTCAAGGAAAGTGACATCTGGGCATTTACGGCAGCGGATTGCATCATCACTGTCAACTCTTCAATTACACCACCCGGAAGAGTGCTAGCCTGAATATGCTTTACTTTCAATTGATCATCAAAACTTAGAAAAACAGATAATGGATGCGGCAGCAAGTCCGTTAGCACGCCACCACGCACACTGGCAAACCATGCGGGAGTCCCTTTGGCCCATCTGTAACCATCACCATTTTCTGACTTGACTATGCTGGGATCATCATAGGAATACTCCATTCGAATTATCTTGCCAAACTCACCAGACTTAATTCTGGAGCGTACTTCAACTATCATGGGGTTATATACCCTTGTATGATCAACCGTCACCAGAAGTCCGCGCTCGGCAGCAAGAGAAGCTATTTCCTGATATTCGGAAAGGGTCTGGCATAATGGTTTTTCAACTAAAACATTACAACCAGCTTTAAGCGCTGATATAATTAATTGATAGTGTGTATGCGGTGGAGTAAGAATATGAACTATCCGTGGTTTTGCTATCTCAAAAAGTCTGTCAATACTGGTGAACTTTTGCCCAATACCATATTTTTCAGCGAACAGGTCACCCCTGATTTGTGAGGAATCACAAATCGCATCAACCTTGTAGCCGGCTTTAAGTAAAAAACGCATATGTACATGGGCGATATTCCCGCAACCGATAAAAGCAACAGAGCCAGGATTGCCAATTCTATTCATTATTTTGCCTCAAATTCATTTTCATGGTTACTGCCTTCATTATTTCCTCTACCCTCTGGTCCCATGATTCGGCCCGCATTCGTGTTACTCTGTGCTCTGCCAACTCTATAGAATCATTCAGCAGGCAACCAGCAATCTTTTCGGCAAAATCTGCATAATCATCTGCAATGGAAACAATGTCCTGATACTTTTCAACTTCCGGATTACGTAGTGAAACAACAGGCTTTCCTGTTGCCAGATATTCTCTAAGTTTAAGGGGATTACAGTTATAAAAAAATTCATCCATCCTGTATGGCAACATTGCGACATCAAATGCTTTTGCGTAACCAGGCAGTTCTGAGAATTTTTTCTGCCCCAGAAAGTAAACATTTTCAAGGCCTGTACATGGATTATCTTTGTTTTCTACATAACCGATCAGGACTAAACTCCATTCAGGTTGACGTTTGGCCAGATAAGCAACCAGATCGAGATCAATTCTGTTTTCAATAAGTCCCCAAAAGCCAATTATAGGTCCTGAAATATTTGCAATATCTGCTGGAATAGCTAGTGTTGACATTGCAACTTGGTTAAAATGAGTGAAATCAACGCCATGGGGACTAAGCAATAATTCTCGGGCTAATATTTTTTTACTGTTATAAACCGGCTCAGAAACAGCAAAAACCATATCTGCCAGGCGAGTCATTTCATCATCCATAAATTGGACTGCTTTTTTATTTACATCAGGAAGCGCACTATAATTATCGATGCAATAATAAACAATTCCCTTAGCCGGAATTTTTCCGGGGACCATATATAAATGAGGGATATGAAACCATAAAAGAGGCTTTGTAAAACCGAGCTGCCTCATTGCTCGCTTAAGTGTAAACAGGATCAGTTTTTCATTAAAAGCTCTAATAAATGTAAATCGATGCAACGGAATTTGAAACAATGTATACACCCAGAACTGTTTCCCGATCTGTTCAGGCTTTGAAATACATTTCCATATTTTTTTAAATATTTTTCTAAAATCTCTTGTGTTGCCTTTTGGCATACGCAAGCCGGGACATTCGACATAAAGTATTTTATTACGTTGTGCAAAACGTTCAGCAATATGATGACTACTGGTTTTGTTTTCTGCAAACCAGTCATTTCCAAAATATATTATCTCGAAATTATTCATATGTGTTCAAAACACTCCCGTGGTACAAAAAATGAGAACTAATTATATTTGGGACCGATGAATTGAAGTTTCTTGAAATATTTTCAATATGTGAGAAGCATTTTCCTGCCATGAAGTTATAAAACTGCTTTCTACCGGACTTATTTTCGAGGCCAGCATCTCTTCCAACGCCTGATCCAGTTGCGCTATTGATCGAGCCTCAATCAGGCGAAGATTACCCTGCCCTTTATCCAGTTCAGGTATACCTCCAACGTTTGTTGCGACTATCCGCGCCTGACAGGCAAGGGCCTCAATGATAACATTTGGCTGGCCTTCCATATAACTTGGCAGACAAAAAACATCACATGCATTCATCCATTGAGCTACTTCTTCCTGAGGCAGACTGCCCACAAACCTGGCACGATTTAGAACGCCACCGACCTCCAAAGATCTACGCATCTGTGGTTCAAAAGGTCCTCTCCCGACTACTACCAACTCCAAATCTTTGTCATTACAACGCATAACCAGTTGAGCAAATGCCTTCGACAACTCAATTACACCTTTTTCTTTTTTTAAATTTCCCACAAACAGAATAACTGTACGCCCCTCTGGAACTTCCAGCTTGTCACGGACCTGGTTTCTGTTAATTGGCCTGAAAATTGATCTGTTTACGCCATTGTAGACAACATCAATTTTATTCGGGTCTGCTCCAAGCCCAACCAAATGCTCTTTTAACTTATTGCTTACAGCAATTACACGTTGAGCTTTTTCCAGCACCCAAAGAGATTTTTCGGTAATTGAAGACTTCGGACTCAATCTATTTACATCCGTTCCAACAACATTTACGAATAAAGGTATGTTGTATTTCTCTGCCAACCGGACAGCTGCCCAGCCATCGGGAAACAACCAGGATGCATAAATATACGAGTACTTATTAGACTTGAGGAGCGTTTCGGCTGTACTGCGAATTGATGCTAAATAAAAATGCCCGTAATACTTTCGCAATAGTTTAGGTATATAAAAATATGTAGGATGGTAGGTATCAATGCCATTATTTATACAAGCAACTGGGATAGAAGAACGGATTCGTGTAGGCCATGGAATTGGTGCGATAACATCAATATCCATATGATCGTGGAGTGCCGTAATCTGCTGGCGAGAAAAAGAGGCTGCATTGGGAAAGCTGGAGTTTGGGTAAAGATTTGAAATAAAGAGGATACGTTCGCGTGTCATTTTCAATGCTCACTCAGTATAGAATGATATAGTTCTTCGTATTGACGAGCAGCTCTTTTAATACTGAAATATTCTACAGCACGCAATCGTCCTTTTTTACCGAAATCCTTGCGCAACTCAACATTGTTCAAAAGTTGTTGGATTCGTTCTGCCATTAACGACGGGCTCTGAAGCGGTACAAGAAAACCTGTTTCCCCATCCACAACAACCTCTGAATTTCCCCCCACATCAGTTGCAACAACCGGAAGCTCGCATGACATTGCTTCAATCAGCGTCAGGGAAATTCCTTCGCTGATGGAAGAAAGCACAAAAACATCCATAGCATTCATAAGGTCAGGAATGTCACAACGTGTACCGGTGAATATTATTGTTGAATTTAATCCCAGTGTTTGTGATAACGCGAACAAATCAGTTTTTGTTGGACCATCACCAACAACTAACAATTTAAAATCAGAACAGGTATCTTTAAGAATCTTGCATGCCGCAAATAAACTCGCATGATCTTTAATTACTGCCAATCTGGCTACAATACCAATAACAGGAACTCCATAACCAATCCCTAGCGACACTTTAAGTGTTGATTTATCTATCTTTGATTTAAAAGCATCTGTGTCCACACCATTTAGTATTGTCATTACCTTGGAGGCGGGTATTTTTTCTTGTACTGCACACTGTAAAGCAGCATCACGAGATACCGCAACAACCCTGGTGCAGAGATAAGAGAGAAGGTTGTTTTTGAATAGGGATTTAAAATTAGTCTGATTTTTTCCATGTTTTGTATGCACAACAGGTATACGACAGAACATGCCTGACAGGGCTCCGTAAAACTGGGCCTTTTCATTGTGGGTATGTATCAGGTCGGCATTAGCATTCCTGACTATAGTGCAAATATCCATTATTGCACTCCAATGCAGGCCTGGCTTGATCCCCAGACAGACAACATTTTCCAGTCCACTCGAAGATGCAAGTTCACCGATACGCTCCAGACATATGACTTTATGGTTAATATCGTCATTAGTTGCCTTTATCAGATCAAGTACAAATTTTTCAAGTCCTCCAGTTTCAAGGCTGATGACAATATGAATAATTGTTTTGACTTCTCGCATATGCAAATTTCCATTAATGTGAATGACTTGTAAAGTTCTTCAACTTAAGAAAACACACTTAACAATTAAATATATTTATACAAAATTATTTTAACAAATTATACATATTTTAAATTTGTAACGACTATATAAGCAACTTTACGACAAAATTTATGCAAATAATTTGAAGCACCGTGATAATAAAAATATTCTTAAAATGCTTTGGCGGCACAGTCTCAAAACTAGAAGATTGAGCACTTTGATCAATCACTCTAGTCAACGCAACCACCAATGCTACCTGCATAAATGGAAGCAATACATAGGCACGGCTAAGAAAAAACATTGCGGCAAGCATTCCTGTTAAACTTGCATAGGCAGCACTAACTAACCCAATATCATTGCGTGAAAGCTGTATCCCACCATTTTTTAGAATGTTTTTCCAAAGCCAGTGATAAGGAAAATAGAACAACCCGGAAAAGAAAAAAAGACCAACGAAACCCAACTCAGCCATTACTAATACAAAAGAGTTATGTGCAGTCAAAAAATGAAAGTCAGTGAACATTCCCTGCCCGACACCAAACAGCGGGCTGTCTTTAAACATCTGGTATGCTTCATACCATGCTTCAATTCGGCCATAAGCAGATGCTTCGGAAGAGGATATTGTAGACATCCGACTGGGACCAAACAAGAACAGTAGAAGCGCTAAAGCAACTCCAACCATTGCACTAAATAAACTGCGATGACGAATAACAAAATAGCTGCCTATGGCAACAATGGCAGCTAGAACAGTCCCTCGCGAGTTTGTGTAATAAATTGCAGATATTACTAATGGAAGCGACAATACAGGTAAAATGAAACGCCGATTTAACAGCATATCCAATAAAAATGGGACTACTAGTAATAAAGCCAAACCTAAATCATTTGGATCGTTAAAAACTCCGTACCAACGAATTCGTGGTAATTGAATAATTTGTCCATCCAATAGCTCTTTGTTTTCAATATGCGGTCCCAATCCTCCATGTGAAAATCCAGTTGAATGCTGCAGCCACCCCTCATAAGCCAACAATGTTGTCAGTGTAATCAGCAGTAACAAAAAAAACTTTAGTCGTTTCGGACTGTCTATATAACAAATAATAAGAAAAAAACCGGTAATCGTCGGCAAAAAAAAGTTCAGCGAATTAATGGCGCCGCCAATATAAAAATGGCTTAAATGCGACAAAACCATTGCCGCAAAATATCCGAACATCATTCTCTCTGTATGCCCATTAATCACATTATTAAATCTGCGTGATATGACTCCAAAACCGAGATACAAAATTGATATTACACCGACTACCATAAGAATTGGAGAACCTATGATACCAGGAACCCACTCAGCCGGACGTATGTAGTAGAGAATTAGGTAGATAACAAGCAAAATAAACAGCACTATATCTCAAGCTCCTAAAATCAACAGTAGTTGATTTATATGACTATTTAGGAAAGCATTACAGTAAACTTAAGTAGTTTCTATAAAACATTGTATTTTTTTTCTAAATTTAAATAGATTTAAACCAGTAAGCACCCAGACACCAAAAACTATATTTTCAATTTTGCTAAAGAAGAATAAAGGGCTACTTGATATTGATTTAAGTACCAACCTCCTTGCCTCACCCTTATTGCCAAATGAGAAAAACTCTCTTGCAGCAGAAAAATACCTATAACTGTATATTTTTGACTTGATACCCTTTGCAGGAAACAAAGGATTATTAAACACCTTATCAAGAACATGAAGCTCATTAATGAGCATCCTTTCGGCATTAGCAGAAGAACTCATTGAACCCTGTATTACTCTAATTTTTGACAGAGATAGTTCGACAAAACGAATATCATAATTTATGGCTACCCTCAGCCACATGTCCCAGTCTTCAGCGGAACGAAGTGATTCATCAAACAAACCTACATTATTAAAACATTCTCTCCGCACAACAGCACTAGACCCCCCACCCCAGACAGTATTACTAAAGAGCAAGTTAGTTAAAAAAGTTAATTTGTCATTGTAGTTGAAAACTAAAATTTCTTTCATTGTTTCACCAGTAATATCGACAACATAACCGCCACAACTCACAATGCCAACCCGATTAGACTCTGAAAAAAATTTTACCTGTTTTTCCAACTTGGCTGGCAACCACATGTCATCAGCATCAAGAAGTGCTATGTACTCCCCGGTAGATTCTATTATTCCTCTATTTCTTGCAGCTGAAAGGCCCCTATTTTCCTGGTAAACATATTTAATTCTATCTGCATATGGTAAGAGGATTTCGCGGGTATTGTCAGTAGAACCATCATCAATAACAATTACTTCAATATTTTTATATGATTGTGAAAGGGCACTTTCGACAGCATCTAGGACAAATCGTGCATGATTATAAGTTGGAATTATCACACTAACTTTATCTGGATTAAATTTACTCATAACAGATTCACACTCACCGCTTCCTGATAATTCGCGCTGGTACACCAACAGCAACAACATTACATGGTATATCTCTTGTAACAACTGCATTTGATCCAATAATGGAGTTGTCACCAATACTAATTCCCTTAAGAATAGTTGTCTTTGCACCTATCCATACATTATTTCCTATATGTACCGATGCGTCTGAAAATCCTTGAAGATTTATCGGCACAGTTGTGTCACTAAAATTATGATCATGATCTCGAATTGATACATACTCTGCAATAAGGCAGTCATTACCAATTTCAACACTTTTTCTGCAGCATATCATCACACCTCTTCCAATAAATGTACTTTCTCCAATTCGTAATGTACCTTCAACTTTTATCTCTCCATAGGCACTTAATAGAACACTTCTGCAAATATGAATAAATGAGCCTTTAGCTAAATTAAAATTAAAGCAAGGGTGTATTGATATACCATCTTCAAAAATTAGATTCGCCCCAGATGAGACAAGGCTGCGTTTCAAAATAATAAACCTTATTTTGTTTGAGTAAATCCGAATATATTTTATTAATCTATCTATAAATTTGAGATGTTTTATAATCATATAGTCTTTTCATTTCTATTTATAACAACCCGATACAGTGCCGCTGAATTCTGCGACATAACATCAGAATTAAAAGTTTCATTTACGCTTTTCTCGCCTTCTCTACCAAGCGTTTTTCTAAGTTCTGAGGAACCTAAAAGATTCATTATTTTATCTGCAAGTGATAATGGATTCATATCCTTCAAAACAATGCCAGTCACACCGTCCCTTATAACTTCTGGAATCCCTCCACCGCAACCTCCAATAACTGGTAGTCCATATGCCATTGCCTCTATATAAACCAATCCAAAGGACTCATAAATAGATGGGACTACAAATATATCAGCTTCACTATAATATCGATCAAGTTCACTATTTTCAACATAACCCATAAATTTTACATTCTCTGCATACTGAGCATAATTAACTTCAAAATACTCCTTATGATACATTCCATTCGGCGCATGAGGACGATCTTTTCCAATAAGAATAAACTCGGTAAAAGGATACTTTTCAATTACATGAGGGATGGCATCTAAGAGTAAAAGTGCACCCTTTCGTTTTTCCAATCGACTCACATAAAGAACTCTATTTTTTTTCACCTCATTACTTTCATAATTCTTTATATTTGTATTATATGCGTTTACTACAGGTATACCTAACGGCAGTATCTTGGTGCGTTCCTCTTCAATATTATAGATTTGTGACATAAAACGCCTATGGCATTCAGTAGATGCAGTCAAAGTATCACTTAATAAACATGATTGTTTTTCAATCCAGCAAGTAAATTTATCTCCAATAGTTAGAGAGGTATGTTCATTATCTATTGTTAAAGTTTCTAAGTAAGGTGTATGCATCCTTACAACAACAGGTTTTCTAATTTTCTTTCTAATATACCAATAACCAACACCCTCCCAATTTGGAAATTCAATTATATCTAACCTATATTTACGATCAAGTTCGGCTATCTTTTTAGCAACATAAATGCTCCAAGCAAGTCCTGGTACATATTTTTCTATTTTAGGGTAATATCTCTTTCTAGCTCTAACGATTAATAAGCCATTTAGTAGCTCATAACTATCTTTTCCGGATGTAGACGGCGCAATTATAAAGACAGAATGACCCTTTTTAACAAGTCCGTCGGCTAAATTTGCGATATAAGTACCGATACCACCACCCTCATCGGGTGGATGCCCTGTTGAAATTAGACATATATTCATGAATTAATAATCCCCTTCAAAATTCTTCTCTTCGCCTAACCGTGTTTTTAATACTATATATGTCATTTAAACTTATAACTTTCGAAATAAAAGCTGCTATAGAATAAACCATTATTCCGGAAACAATCGTAACAAGTATATTTTTATCTCTTAGTAAATAAACAGTAATTCCCATAACTAAATTTATCAAAATAAGCTTAAGTACAATTATTGGCTCAATTACCCTATCAACAACCAAGTATTTTTTGATATAAAACATAAAAACAAAGAAAGAAAATAACCCTGATATTAACATCGCAAGTGCTAAGCCATTTTCCTTTAATAATGGAATGAAAATTAACGCCAAAACAATAAATATTGAAGATGATAATAGAGAAGATTTAGCACCTTTTTTTTCTTGATGTATTGCACCTAGAGTCCATCCTGACAGTGAAATTAAAAAAGTAACAAAAAGCCACCAAATTAGAATTTGGAGTACTAACACAGAAGATAAATATTCAGCCCCAAAGATAAAATATATAATTGGTTTAGCAAGAATTGTAGTTCCGACTGATATTGGAAGTCCCAGTAAAATAAGATATAAATAAAACTGTTTAAACAGAAGTGAAGTCTCTTCAGTCGATTTTTGAAATAAAATTATCATCGCGGGATAAACAGCAGTGCAGATACCATCAGGGATTATGATAAGCTTCTCTACTAGATTATTTGCAGCACCAAAAACCCCCACAGGAATATCCCCCCCAATTTTAGAGAGAAAAACAATTCCGATTTTTAAGCTCGCAAGAGCCACCAATCCTGGCAAAAAAAATGGTGCGCCCTTTTTAAAGTTTTCAAAACAAAATTTAACATCTATCAGTAAATTTGATATAATTATGCGCTTATATGCATAAGCTAATGAGGTTAACAATCCAAAAAAACTACCGAAGCAATACACCCACATTACTTCAATAAGTCCGTAACCAAAAAACAATACAGCAACTGATAAAATTGTAATCAATAGGCCAGGAATAAATTGAATATATGCAACATACTTCATCTGTTCATGAGCTTGAAATATATCTATAAACATAGTAGTAATTGATTGGAATATGAGTGACAGCGACATAATATAAACTGCGTTTTTAGTTAAAGTTGAATAATTCATAATATTAACTAATACAACTATTAAAATAATCGATATTACTGACAGTATAATCCGTAAAACCAACATTTTTCCTAAAAAATCAGTGTCGATTTTTTGGGATTTAGCCATTTCACGTACTGTAATTGCACGTAAACCTAAGTTCGATAATGGTGCAAATATTGCGATAACTGAAAAAACAAACACAAATTTACCATAATCGTCTTTTCCAAGCATTCGCGCAATATACCCCATTGCAAATATTGATATTGCATTTAATATTAGTGGTTGGAGTGTAAGCCAGATAGAATTTTTAATTACATTTCTTGCATGGCTCATAGCTTGATCATTTTACTTTTATTTCGATAATTCTGTATCTGAGTTGTGTTTAAAATTTGGTGCACTAGTTCCCTAGCACTAACAAAACTAACATGAGCACCAATCTCTTGCACAGAGCTCAGCATCTGCTCCATCCCTCCATATTTAAACAACATATTCATCACATCATCCTGCGCCCCATGAGTATAAATTTTAACAAAAACATGCTCCGGTGCACCTTGAACACTGATCCCCGCATCAATCCACAATTTGATTCTGTCCTTTGTCGGTGGATTACTCCCATAGAGTCCACTATTTTCAATTCGCGGCAGAACACCGAACTTTCTATTGTTCCAATTTAGGCTTAATGGTCCTTGAACCATCAATAATCCGTCCTGCTTTTTCCCTGTTTGAGCATCTATACCCCAATCGTGGGATTTTGATATTCCAGGTTTATCAACTGCGTAGTAAATACCATTCACCTTTCTGGTCTGGGTATTGCTAGGTGCAGACGGCATAGTAAAATCTGCATAACATCCAGTCTCGAGAAGAATTTTTATCTCATCTTTCACACCACACCATCGTCCATCCGGTCGTGAATCACATAAAGCCCAGTTGCCATGAATAAAACCGTAGACAATCTCACCGGTTCGTTCGTCAATCGATAACAGACCATGCTTTTCATGCAGCCTTTTTTTATAATCTAACAAGGTTCTCCGAAGATTTTCTGAGGTATCATTATCATGGTGCAGATGTATCTCCACCTCTCCGTAGCCAGCGTGGCAAAGCTCCGCCAGTGCATTCAAATCGTCTTCCTGGTACTCCTCCTCTGGATAAAAGAAAGAATATTTCAACACGTTACCATCTGAATCACGATACTTATCTGCTATCTTCGGATATTCATCCAGCCAGCGTTGAATACGTTTACGTGCAGTTGTCTTATTCGCACCTTCACAGTATGGTTCAAAGTGGTCACAAACGCAGAAGTAAACGTTTTTCGGCTTTACCCGCTCTCCCCGCATTGTTCGTGACAACTCACGCCCCAAATAGTATGGAAGCCAATTAAGTGTAGATCTAATTTTGCTGAACATTCTAGGTATCCTTAACAATCTTGGGGCGTATAAACCAACCACCATGTTTACGATAATAATAGAGAAGACCCCAAAAGTGACTTAGGGATGTTTTTGAAAATGGCTTACGGTGGGTTATTTGTTGGGTATGATGCAATACTGTAAACAGTGGAAAATACAGGTTGGTATATCCAGATTTACAGACCCGCAGACAATAGTCAATATCTTCAGGTGCATAAAATATTTTTTCATCCAGACAACCAACCGATTCCAGTAAATCTCTGCGAAAAAACCAGCAGGCAGAGATGGCAGTGTCTACAGCCTGGGATTTCTCAAACGGGAATTGATCATAAAAGTCGTAATTAACTGTTTCCAAGCCAAATAAAATTCTCGGTATTTTAGCTAATTTATCCAGCATAGTCGGAAAACGTTTAACAGAATTTTGCACACTCCCGCCGGGTAGTAACAACCTGGGGGCAATAAGACCAATTGTTCTGTCACTCAACAGTGTATTGATTACCGTTTTGATACTTCCTGTTCCCAGTTCTGTATCAGAATCAAGTATACATATGTATTCTCCACGAGCCATTTTAAGCCCCCGATTTCGAGAATATGTTGTCCCCATGTTTTGTTTCAGCGCGATAAGTATAAATTTATTTTCTTTTTCTTTTTGGAACCTTTCAACAACCTGGACCGAGCCATCTCGAGACCCGTTGTCAATAACAATTACTTCAAAAGAAATATCTTCATCACTACATTTTTTTATTATTGACGAGAAGCAGTCCACCAGAAAACGCTCTGAATTCCAGGTCAGGATAACAAATGAGATACAAAATTCTGGTGTTTTGTTCTTCAAGTAGGCAAATTCTCCTGATTTATAAAATATTTAAAAACAAACTAGTATAGTAATGGAGTAAATATAAACATACCGTTAGACGTCTTTAGAGAATACTGCTGTTGTCATAATCTCTTTGTAATACTCTGGCCGGATTTCCCAACACAAGACAATTAGCTTCGACATTCTGAGTCACAACAGCTCCTGCACCTATCGTGGCTCTATCTCCTATACTAATAGGTCCCTGCAGACATACGTGTGTTCCAATCCAGACGAAGTTGCCAACCACAGGACCAGAATGTTTTCCCTCATATGGCAACAAACTAACTTCTTGTTGAATTGAACAATTTGCTCCAACATAACAATCTTTAATCCTGATTCCACCAAAATGGCCGATGTAAAAACCGGGACCAATATCTGCCGATAGTTCAAGAATTATGTCACAAGCAATGCGCATATATGTAACAAGCAATAAATAGACTGGTGACAACAATAAAAATAGAGGCCAGCGCAAAGGCGACATACCAATACTTTGCAACCAGCGGCCAAGTCGATAGATTATCGTTGTTTTCAACCCGGGAGATTCCCAAATTATTCGCAGTGGATTGCGTTCATCATGACGCTGATAACGAACGATATCTGCTCTAATTTTTTTAAACATAACCAAATCCCGACTATTTTAATTAATCAATAGGACCAGTGTTGTTGGCAATATTTCTTAGAAAGTCTGTATTGTCGAAATCACGTTTCACAACGCGCGCCGGATTCCCCTGAACGACCACACCAGGTGGCAAACTCTTGGTCAACACTGTGTCAGGTAAAACTGTCACTCCGTCACCAATTTTTATATCTCCATTTATGACACATCCTGGACCGATCCAAACCCTGTTGCCTATCTCAGGAATCCCCTTATTATATAGATTCATACCGATGGTGACCCGCTCATGAATAATTGTTCCTGTACCGATTTTTCGAGCCCCGATAATGATGTGTCCACGATCAGACAAATAAACTCCAGGTTCAAGCAATGAACTTGAATTTATGTGACACTTGGAAATCAGTCGAGACAGGTAATTAAGCATATGCACCAGCAGCATAAACAAAATGCGAACAACTCCTTTGGAAGTTTTGTTTTGATAGCAATAAGATACTCTGTGCGCGACAAGCACCCAAAGACCATAAGAAAACAGAAAAACATTTATCCATGATAAGAAATTAGGCCGCAAATCTGGGTACTTCAACTTGTGGTAAAAGCGAATATCCTGACTCAGGTCATGGAAAAACTTACTCATATTTATTTTAGATTAGAAACTGTAGCAATAAACTTCAGCATTTTTGCTGCCACAAACTGTTCACCTTTGGCATTAAGGTGCCCTCCATCATTTGTCATCGACTGATTTAAAACTTCAAGTGGCTTTCCCAAATATTGATAGCTACCGGCCTCTTCATTTTCAAACTTTGCCAAATCAAATATTTTGCCCTGCTTTCCGAACTTATTGCGCAATATTGAATTAAACTCCTGTCTTTTATAATTATCAGCATAACCACCGGCCTCTCGACCAAGCATCTTTTTCATCCAGGCTTTTGGTCCTGTCTGCACTGTTCTTAGCGGTAAAGTTACTGCTACAAATTGAGTCTGAGGAAACTGTTGACTTAGTGTTTCTATATTTGAAATATAGTTTTCTGCGAGTTGTTTAGCATCGCTGTTTTTATTAATGTCTATATAACAGAGCTTCATAAGTGCTAAGTCGGCTCCACTTGCAGCACCTTTTCTAACAGCATCTGCAAAGTCCTTTATTTTAGACTGCGGGTCTTCATTAGTACCAATATTAAAGTGATTTATGCCAAACTCAGTCGGAGCGTTTCGCGATTCTGCTATTTTCAGCTTAACTCCGTCTTGTTCAGCCAAAGTTTTTACTCCGGAAAGAATATTATTACCGACTGACCTATGGCCAAATATAATCCGTTTCTGTGATATGATCTTCCACTCTTCAGCAGTGACTTTATCGGTTACAGGCATTTTTCCTTCTCCCTTCTTTAAATCACTGCAAGATGTTAAAATTACAACAAATAAAAATAAAAACAATACTGTGAATATGTTCAAAATGCGGGTTGCCATATCCAGCTCCTTGTCAGTAATTTTATTAAGGCTTTAATACCTCTCTTGCATATTCAACCATAACCGGATTTTCTTCCGTCTCAATTTTCTCAAGTCCCATCTCCCTGGTCATCACTCCTGAACGCACCATGTTGGCAATTTCCAAAGCGTAGGGATGGAATCCATAACGATCTTTATGTACCTGATTGGCATAGGCGTTTAAAAGGCAGTTGGTTGAGTTGGTATCTGTGTCCCGGGGTTTTTCCCAGCCTAATCCCTGGATATGCTCTACCAGTTTTTCTTCGTCATAATCCAGAAAAGCCAACGGGTGTATATTCCAGGGGAAGCGCTCCGACTCGGCGAACTGCTGATCAGTAACAAAATACTGTGCCAGTTTGCCGATATCACCAACCACATCAGCAATAGGTGTAGAAATTGCTTTTTGAGTAGCACAAGCCATAGCCGGATTGGTACGCATCACAGAGGCCTGAATCGGGGCCTGACCGGGAGACCAGCCGAATCCGACAAACGGAATCCCTTTTTCCAGGGCAGTACGGAGCGTAACTGCCTTCACCAGCCCGATACAGCTGGTGCAGATGGTGCTGGCACGCTCAAGCGTTTTTGGTGAATACAGTTCTATTTCTGCCGCTGTTCTAAATATTTTCCTCAGCATGACTGGATTCGGGCGAAGTATCAGATGATCAACCCCCAGCTTCTCCGTTACGTTTCTCATGTTCACAAAGGAACGCTCGGAAATGAACGAATTATCAAATGTCAGTGCCAGAACCTTTAAACCGTAGCGGTTTACAAACAGATCCAGAGTATAGGTACTGTCCTTGCCACCGCTGTAAGCCATGAGTACATCGTAACTGGATGGGTTTTGATGTTCCTTGACTAGTGCCAGGAACTTGTCCTCGTACTTCTGTCTGATCTCCGGACTGGATGTTTCAGGCTTATAGGCCCGGCAATGGTTGCAGATGCCCTGTTCATCGAACGAAATGCCCGGAAAACTTGAAGGTAAAATACAACGTTTGCAAAGGCTCATACATTCCCTCTCACTTAAGTTCACCTTTTTTTATTTTACCGCTTTCAGTTTTAGGGAGCTCATCACAAAACTGAATCAGGTGCGGCACCTTGAATGCCGGTAAAATATTGCGACAATGAAGAATTAAGTCCCTTTCACTGCAGACCGTATCCGGCTTCAATACAATGCAGGCTTTGATTGTTTCACCAAGTATTTCATCCGATACACCTACAACTGCAACCTCATAGACCGCTATGTGCTCCAGCAGCACCTCTTCAATCTCCTTCGGGGCGATTCTGTGGGCACCACTCTTGATCATCTCTGATTTACGTCCTACCAGATAGAGATAACCTTCCTCATCAATTCTGGCTAGATCACCGGTCCAGAGCCATCCATCACGCAATACTTCGGCAGTAGCTTCGGGCTGTTCCCAATAGCCTGCCATGATATTTTCACCGGATGCAACCAGTTCACCTGTTTCTCCAGGTTCAACTTTTTTACCATCCGTACCCAACACTTTAAGAACAACTCCTGGGATCGCCTTACCGATCGAACCGGGCTTGCGGTACAAATCCTTCGGGTCCAGATATGATAATCTCGGTGCCGCTTCGGTCTGGCCATACATGACATAAATATTAGCTTCAGTAAGCACGGAAGCCAGTTTGCGGGCCAATGCCGGAGACATTGCCCCTCCTGCCTGGGTAACATAACGCAGGCTCGGAAAGTCATATTCCTGTATCGAAGAGCGATTCAGCAGAAGCGCAAAGGTTGAAGGCACCCCCGGAAAACCGGTTACCTTTTCCGCAATCATCTGCTCAAGAACGACGTTTGGATAGAGCAGACTTTGATTTACTACCAATGTACCGCCAACGGCCAGGTGTGACAGCAGCACAGAATTGCCGTAGGAGTAGAAAAACGGCAGAACAACCATCGCCCTGTCCACTTCGCTCATGCCAAGGTACTGTACGATGGAAAGAGTATTGGAAACCAGATTCCTGTGCGTAAGCATGACACCTTTAGGGGCACCGGTCGTTCCTGAGGTGTACATGATCTGGGCAAGGTCTGTATCTGACCTGCGAGGCAGAGTAATATTATGCGTTTTACCGGTTTCAATCAGATCAACAAAATCGCAACAATTAAAACTGTCCAGGCGACCACCACCTGCCAAAACAAGACTCTTCAAACAGGGCAGCTCATTAGCTAGATTATCAAAAAATCTGATAAACTTAGTGTGCGTCAAGACAACTGAGGCGCTGCAGTTATTTAAAAGATGTCCTAATGTTCTTGCAGATGTCTGGGTATTCAGACCAACAAATACTCCACCGGCCAGCAGAGTACCAACATAGGAAACAATATAGTCGAACGGAACATCTGTGAGTGCAGCGACCCGCTCTCCCGGCTTTAATCCACGATCAAGCAGAGAGACTGCCAAGGTATGTGCGGCCAGACTGAGTTGTCCGTAGCTAACCCTTCCGGAATCAGTAACAAGAACTTCAGCTTCCGGAGACCGCATATTTGAATGTAGTAAAAAATCCTGAACCAGCATAGTGTTCCTGTTTTATCTGCTTTACTTATCTTGGCTTAATTGCAGGAGTAGTATTTACTAAGTAGTTTTTTGGGCTTTTACGCTTCTTCCGATGAAGTCAGCCAGCTTGTGTACCGAATCAAAATTTTCCGGTAACAGATCCATATCACTAACCTTGACATCAAACGTCTCCTCGATCCAGGCCACGACCTCAAGTATACCGGTAGAATCAATTATGCCGCTCTGTAAAAAGGACACATCATTACTTAGTGATTCGCCATCGGCACCGAAAAGAAAGTTTTCGACAATAAAGCTCTTAACATCGGATACATATTCTTCCATTATTTCCTCACACCATGATTTTTTGTAAATGGAGCAATTTCTAAACTATTTTGAAGTTTTTAATAAACTTGTCATGAAGGATCTGAGTCGACAATATGCCAATGAATGCCATATTTTCCCTGAAACCTTGCGGCTGATTCTTCCTGCATTTTCCCACAAGCTGCCTGACAGCCTCTTTACGAAACAGCCCTGCTTCAGTTACGGCAGAGTCAGACATATAGCGTTCCAGACATTCTTCACCAGCCTTGCCTGCAAAACTGGCAATATCCGGTGCCATGTAGGGCTGTTTTTTACGTTCAATGATCCCACCGGGGAGCCGCCCGGCCATGGCTTTCTTGAGAATGTTTTTTTCACGCAAGACCTTCATTCGCAGATGCGGAGGAATTTGGCAGGCAAATTCAACAACCCGGTGGTCCAGGAATGGATATCTACCTTCTATAGAATGCGCCATGGCCATACGATCTCCCTGGGACGAGAGGAGATAGTTGGCCAGTAGCGTCCTGGATTCCAGATACTGCGCAGCGGAGAAATAATCCAGTCCGGTCAGTTTATCTTCAAAAGCCCTGGAAAGGGTTTCAACCGGCTCACGGCTTGATACTGACAGTACCTCTTCCCGTAAAAACGGCAGTATCCATGATGTTGTTTTCCAGCGAGGTCGATGGGCGTAAAATGAATCTTCCAGCGGTGCATCAGTGGCAAAAAAACTGGCTGCATAGGAGGCAGATTCCGTAGGAGACAATTTCAGATATGGATAAAGCCTCTTAAGCAGCAACGGTCGCATTCTGGAGTTCAGGTTACGATGAATAAATGCTCTGATTTTAGCTTCCTTGAAGATATCGTATCCACCCAGTATTTCATCTGCCCCCTCGCCTGTTAAAACAACTTTGTAGCCGCTTTTACGAACCAGTCCGGATAGCATATAAAGTGGTGCCGGAGCAGTACGCACCACTGGTATTTCTGTATGCCAGATCACATCAGGAAATACCTGGGCAATATCCTCATAACTGCAGTCAACAGAGGCATGATCAGTTCCGAGAAACCTGGATACCTCCGTCTGTTCACGACTTTCATCATAGACCGAATCATTAAAGGTAACGGAAAAAGTCTTGAGACAATTATTCGTATGATGCCGTACCAGTGAGGTAATAGCAGAAGAGTCGAGCCCTCCGCTCAGGTAAGCGCCTACCGGGACATCTGAACGCAGTTGAAGTCTTACCGAGTCCACCAGTAACGTGTAAAGTTCATCCGCGTAATCTGACTCAGCACGCACTTTTCTATCCTGCAAAGAGCCGAAAGGTATATCCCAGTATTCTTGTTCATGGATACCGTTTCCAGCTGTGACCCAGGCAAAATGACCAGCTTTCAGTTGCCTGATTCCTCTAAAAGCTGTGCCACAATCGGCCGGCATCCAGAAAGTAAAAATCTCTTTGAGCGTATTTGCATCTATCGCACGCGGAATGGATTCATCGGCAGCAAAGATGGCCTTAATTTCAGAACCGAAATAAAACCTTCCATTTTGAACTGTGTAAAAGAGCGGCCTGATTCCCATCCTGTCTCTGGCAAGAAAAAGCTGTCTCTTCTTCTCATCCCAGATGGCAATTGAAAATTGCCCGTTTAACTCTTCCAGACACCTTTCACCCTTTTCTTCAAAAAGGTGAACAATCACCTCGGTATCGGACCTTGTGGCAAAACAATGACCACGCTCTTCAAGTTCTTTCCGCAATTCAAGATGATTGAATATCTCTCCATTGAAAACAACCCAAATCGAGCGATCTTCATTGGAAATCGGCTGGGCTCCACCTTCAAGATCTATAATACTTAAACGGGAATGTGCCAGGCCTATATGGGGTTGCAGATAATAACCGTTACCGTCGGGACCTCGATGACGCAACATTCCTATCATCCGCTCCAGAGCTGAGCGATCAACATTTTCTGAATTTGCAAAATTCAGTATGCCGGCAATACCGCACAAATTAGCTCTCCAACATCACATAACCATAAAAATTATTATATACCAACAATCTAACAGCACAATTGGCGTAAAATAAAAAAAATACAATAAAACCATTCAACCTAAGCAAATTTCTAAAACAACTTCCTGAATTCCAGAATAATTCGATTAACTTTCCTGTTATCCTCGATGATCTGTGCTGATGATGAGTCGGTGTAATTGTAGGTCAGGCTACCGATCAGATCATTGCCAAAGGTATAATCCAATCCACTATTTACAAGGTATTGGCGGGTAATGGAGTTCAACTGTTCATTGATAAGATAGTTGTAGGTCAATCCGATAGTCCCGTTTAATCTGTCCAGTAATTCATATCGGCTAGTAAAACCACCAGAGTAGTTTTTTCTGTCATCATTGACAGCCGTCGCACCAGGCAATGGATTGACGACATCAGAAGCAGAATACTTCGTATAGGAAGCATTTAAGGCTACTGAACCGCGTGGAAGCGGTTTAGTAATTGATGCACTGTATAGTGTTGTCAAAAGTGAAGATCCCTGAGGTGTATCCGTATACCTGACATCAGTCGATAAAGTTGCAACAGTATTGTCAAAGGTATGGGTTATGCCGGCTCTCCAGGCTGGATTGGTTTTTAGGTTGCCATTGCCGTAATCGGTATGATTGGCTCCGCCCATTGCAAAGATAAAAGACCTGTCGGCGTATTCATAACGTGGACCTAAAAAGGCATCATGACGATTCAACTCAAGATTGACCGTTTCCTGCCTGGTAAAACTGTATTCAAGATTGAACGATAGGTTGGAAGACGCAGCGTAGGAAGCATCCATGAACCCGACATGGCTGATTGAATCCACGGCATCAGAGTTGCTGTAAAGTGTGTTGATATAGCGATATCCGATACGCAGAGTCGAGTTTGATGTCGGCCTAAGCGACAAGTAGGGAGAAACGGTTGCTGTGTTGACGTCGGTCTGATTTACAAACAGGCTCTCGGAGGCAAGAGTTCTGGAGGTATCCAGAGATATGCGGCTATATGTATCATTTAACTCAAGAAAAAGCTTTTCATCAATCAGGCGAACCAGTCCTCGAACATTTGCATTGTGTGTTTGATCATCTGTTCTGCTTCTCTTGGCATAATATCTGTAATCGTAGTTGTAGGAAATATCCCAATCCCAGAAAGGAGCATTGTACCTCATTACAAAACCGGGCATGACCCTTGTGATATAATCACTCTGTTTTGTCAGACTGCTCAGAAAGACATTGTCCGTATACTCTTCACTGACTGTTATTGAGGGTCGGAAAGAAAAATCTGCTGCTCCACATTCAACGGAAAAAAGAAATAGTGCCGCGGTCAGAAACACTTTGAAAAAGTTGCAGAATACATCACGCTTATTATTGGTGGATTTGAGTTTCATTTTTGTCCTGTTCAATTCTATCAGATTGTTAACCGAATAATCGTCGAATCAGACTCTGCTTGCTACTGGTTTCAGCTTCAACTGTATCTTTATTGTCCAACTTCAGCGTAGTGACCGGTTCATTTTTCCTACTTAAACCATTAAGTGCGGATTCAATTTTATCAATACGGGACAAATTTTCCTGATGCTGCTTTTCCAGTTTGCTGTTAAAGGCCTCAAGATTCGATTGTGTAGCTGAAAACATATACTTTTCCACTGATTCTATCTTGCTGTTCAGTTCAGACATCTGAGATTCAATAATTTCCACAATCTGACTCGCCTGTCCGGCATCAATATTTTCAATTTTACAATCAATTTTCGGTGCAGTTGTTCTGTGACCCGGAACAATAATTGTGGCCGGCCTGGTCAAATCCAAATCACCGGCTATATCGATTATCATCTCCTCCTCAATATAACGCACATCTTCTGCATAGGCCGAGAGCAGCAGAAATTCGCCCAGAATATTGATCAGACGTGGAATACCACCACTGTAGGAGTAAACTGCATCCAGGGCTTTTTTAGATAAAAGCAGTGCGTCCCTATTACCGGCAACTTCCAGCCTATGAAAGAAATATTCCTCCATTTCCAGTCTGGTCAACGGCAGCAGATGGCACTGAATACTGATGCGTTGTCTGAGCTGGCGCAATTCCGGTTTTGCCAAAAGTTCGCGCAGTTCCGGCTGACCAACCAGAATAATCTGGAGCAGTTTTGAATCTGATGTCTCAAGGTTGGAGAGCATGCGTACTTCTTCAAGTGTCTCCGCTGAGAGATTCTGTGCCTCATCAATTATTAAAACCGGACGATTTCCTTTAGCATACTGCTCGACAAGAAAATGATTGAGGTCCTTCAACAAGGCAATCTTGTCTTTTCCTCTGACCGGTATTTCAAAATCATCATTAATCATTTCAATCAACTGCTCGGCATTCACATTGGTATTGAAAACCTTACCGAGCAGAATATTGTCAGCGTGCCTTTCAATCAAATCTCGAATGAGAGTAGTCTTTCCAGAACCGACCTCCCCTGTCAAAAGGATAAAACCGGCCCGCTCGGTAATGCCGTAGTTCAGATAGGTAATGGCCCGCTTATGCGTTCGACTGAAGTAAATAAATTCAGGATTGGGGACCAGATCAAACGGTTTGCACTTGAAATTGAAATATTCTAGATACATCGTATCTACCTACCCCCATCTTTTGCCAAGGGAAGTTCATATGAAGTTCTTGAGTAGTTATAATCCTTATATCGCCCATCTTGACTGCTGATAGTGGCATCATTAAAGACAACTCCCAACAGGTTGCATCCTTTCAGAGCCTCAAGAGCCTCCTTGATGCTATCCTGTGAAGCAAGCCCCTCTTTGATGACAAAGATAATCCCGTCAACCATATGGCTAAGAGCTCGTGTTTCGGCAAAGGGCAGATATGGAGGTGTGTCAATAATGACGTAGCGATCCGGATAGCGATGCTTGATTTCTTCAATCAGACCCTGCATCTTTTGTGATGTAAAAAACTCAAGCGGATTCTGCACAATTTTACCGGCCGGGATAACAGAAAGCTTACCAATCCCTGTATTTATGATTGTTTTGCCAAGATCAATTCCATCCATCAGGCAATCGGCCAGCCCCAAGCCTGGTTCAACACCCAGATATTTGTGAATTGCTGGACGACGCAGGTCAGCGTCAATCAACAGAACAGTATGATCAAACTCGCGGGCAAGCGAAATGGCAAGATTAAGCGATGTAATACTCTTTCCTTCGGCAGCAATTGAACTTGTTACCATCAGGACATTGTTGAACTTTTCACCTTTGGTAAGCTTTACCAGAATCGACTTAAGTTTACGATATTCTTCAGAGGCAACGGAATCAGGGTCGTTGAGAGTAGTAAGAAAAAGATTATTGGGTCGGATATCAACTGTTTCTATTGGTCTGTAAGAGGATAACTGCTTTTCGGCAAACTGTCCTCTGGGTTGTGGAAGAACAGGGCGTTCTTTTATAACAGCCGATGTCCCGGTGTTTCTGAGTTGGGCTGCTTTCTCTAATGCCTTTTCAATTCTGCTCATTAATTCACCTGTATAATAAATGTTACGGATTCCATATATCCACTTCAAATGGTTTAACGAAACGACTTCTTGAAAATCTTAACTACCAAACAAACTCACCAGGTAACCGGCCTTTTTCAGTACCTCAAGCGCCAGTACGCCCACTATCACTAAAAAGTATAATCCACCAAAAACATAAATAAACCTGTCTTTTCTTTTCTGGGCTGCAATTTGCTGAGGGTCCTCAATGCTCGGTATAATCGCCAGAACCTCCAGCCCCATTTCCCTGAGTGTTTCTACATTTTTTATCGCAGGATCCATATGATCCTTTAGGTAGACGACACCAAAACCTGCCGCAATACCGGCCAGAATGCCCATCATGATCAGCTTAACTCGATTTGGACTGACAGGTATTATCGGCATCACAGCCGGGTCAACAATACGGAAATTTGTAGATTTATCTTGAACCTCCATCTGCTTGGAAACCTCGGAGCGCCCCTGACGTGCGACAAACTGATCATACAGAGTCCGCTGTGCGCTAACCTCGCGCTCCAGGCTTTCAAGTGTGGCCCTGGCAGGCGGCACACTATGCAGCAACGCACGGTTTCTGGCAATTGTTCCACGTAGACTACTCTCGGCCTGACGTAACGCCCTCAGCTCAGAAGCCGCACGCACATACTCCGGTGATTCTACAGCAGCTGTTGCTTTACGTGTTTTTTTGGATTGACTTTCAATTGCTGCAATCTCTTCCCTGGCCTTGATGATTTCAGGATAGCTGTCAGTATACTGACGTTGAAGCTCCTCAAGCCTGTTCTGCAGAGCGGTCAATCTTGAATTATCACTGCCGGTTCTGCTCATGGTGGATAATGTGGCTTCCATTTGGCTCTGCCTGATTTTGTTGTCGTCCAGGCGCTGCTGAGCCTCATTCATTTCTCTCAGAATTATTGTTGTATCCATGGCAGCGACTGAACCTTCTCGCTGCCTGAATTCACTGACCGCCTCTTCAGCTTTTTTAAGTTTTTCCTTGTATGTGTTCAGCTGTTCAGTAATAAATGTAGTTGCCCCGTAGGACTCATCACGCTTGCTGGACATATTTTCTTCAATATAACGCCTGACCAGTGTATTGACGTAATCCCGAGCCAGCTTGGGATTACTGTCCTGAAATGAGATTATGAACAACCCTTCCCTGTCCCTGATTCTGATTGTGGTATTTTTTTGCAAGCTTGCAATCAATGATTCCAAGTAAGCATCACTGGACTTTTTGGCATTCATGTCAAGCTCGTCAATTACTTTCATGAGCAGGGTACGGCTGCTCATTGTCTGAGTCAATACGCGGGTCTTATCTTCAACTGTAGGCGTTACAGCCAAGCCAGTTATCAATTCACCAATAACACTTCTTTCAATAAAAACCGTACTCTTGGCCTCATATTTTTTGGGAAGCAGATAACAGGCTATTGTAATCAGTGTCATCACTGCCAGAGCCACAACAGTAAAAATCAATTTGTTTTTTTTCAGTAGTAATAAATATTTATGGTAATCAAATTCTGAACTTGCCATTAATTTCTCCACAATCATTTGTTCGAAAATGCTGTGATACAAGAATGAGGTGATGCGGTAAAGCGATTATACGATTTTCATCTTCCTTGCTTTACCCGTTATTAAAAAATGCTTTCCTTGACTATGATATAGTCACCTGGCCTAAGCTTAATGTTCTGTGACATGTTTCCATCCTTGATAATCTCTTTAGCCCTTACAGGTATTGACTCCTCAATATCTCCAACCTTTCTCTTTATGTAGGTATCATTCTGGCTGGCAAATCTGGTGAATCCTTCAGCCTCCAGTATGGCCTCCATAACAGTCATGCCTTCTCGATATTCAATAGACCTGGGTGTAGTAACCGCACCGAGTACGTAGACATTTTTTTCACCCAACAAAGGAATAAAAAGTGAATCATTAGATTCCAGCGGTATATCCTCTTCTGTCTTACCTTCCACAAACAACCTGTGGAAATTCTCTTTTACTTTTTTGCCTTTTCTTAAAAGATATGATTTTTTCAAATCGGCGGTTCTAATTTCACCGAAAGTGCATAAAAGTTGCAATAGCGTTGCTCTCTGCAGTAAATCGAACACCCCGGATCTTACTCCGCCACCGAAAATATAGACTTTACTGTTAGTTATTTGACTAACAGTAACTGTAACAATAGGGTTTTTAACCAGTTCTTTAAGCTTAACTGTCAATGCCGACTGCATATCGGTAGGAGTAAAACCACTTGCACGAACGTCACCTAAACCTGGGACGGTAATCTTGCCGTCAGGACGAACCCTTACATTAAAAGTTAGATCCCTAACACCCCAGACAGCTATATCTAGAGTATCACCTTCACCAATTACATAGTCACTGGCTTGCGACACAAGGGGCGTCATAAGTATCACTACAAGTGATATTATCCACAGAAAGTTTTTCATTATATCTCCCTAGTTAAGAGGTTAAGCGAGGAAGCGGAAAATCGTGTTAATCCCGTAAACGGCATAATTACATTACCTCATTACCGCATTGTCACGTCTCCGGTCTCCGCCGACCTGCCTCCGGTCACCTGTCTCTGGCCTCAGATCCCAACTTGAATCCTGTCTGCGATCACCATTATTTGTTCTAGTATTAACTACTTTGATATTCTCATGTTTTCCCATTTTAATGTCTCCTGTATAAGGTTTTATCTGGCCCCTCGTCCAAAAAGAACTACCTTGATTGTTTCAACAAAAATCAGCGTATCTAAAAATGGTCCGATATTTTTGGTATAAAACAGATCATATCGCAATTTTTCAATGGCATCTTCAACAGAGGCACCATATGGATATCTGACCTGTGCCCAACCGGTAAGCCCCGGCTTGATGAAGTGACGTTTTGAATAATAAGGAACCACTTTCTTAAGTTTTTCAACAAATTCAGGCCGTTCGGGACGCGGACCTACAAAGCTCATATCACCTTTCAATACATTAATCATCTGAGGTATTTCATCTATCCGTGAACTCCTCAAAAAACGCCCGAGCTTTGTAATCCTGTTATCATTTTTCACAGCCCAGACAGCACCACTCTTCGCTTCTGCGTCCTGAGCCATTGATCTGAATTTGAATAATTTAAATAGTTTTTCATTGTTTCCAACTCTGGTCTGACTGAAGAATATGGGACCGGGGGAATCAATTTTTATTGCCAGTGCAATTAATGGAAAAAACGGCAGGAACAGGATAAGGCCTATCAGGGACAATATTACGTCAATAGCCCTTTTGCACATACTGAACAGGTTTGTCCTGAGAAAACCGCTGGAGAAGATAAACCAGCTGGGCGTAATGGATTCCAGCATCAGTTTACCTTGAACCATTTCGTAGAAAGATGGGGCATCAAGAACATTGATACCGTTCAGTTTGCACCTGAGCACTTCCTGCAGCGGGAATACCCCTCTTCTTTCCGATAATGCCACTACTATTATGTCTGCTTTAACACGCAAGGCTGTGTCCAGTAAATCGTCAGCCATTCCGTCAACACACTCAAGAAAAACAAGATTTGTATCATGGGCTGTTGTTTGCGCTTTGAGATCATCTTTGCTGCACAAGGCATAACCGGCCAGTGTAAAATTACGGATATTTGATTCCGCCAGATCCCCCATCTGTTTAGCCAGTTCACCATTACCCAGAATGAGAACTTTTCTGGAAAACTGCGGGCTGTTGTGCCATCTGGCGAAAATCATGTGCCAGCAGGACTGCAGAAAACAGAATATTGCCAGAGAAAGAAACAGAACACCTCGTCCCAGCATGGTTTCCGGGAACAGATAGTAAACAACTGACAGCATGAAGAACGATGTAATTATTCCAAAACCGATATTGATAAGTATTTCACGTTTTTTCTTAATCCTGTCCAGATCATAAACTTCCATCAGGTGTGATGAAAAAATGATGCACCAAACCAGTATGAACAGCATATAAACAGACTGACTATCATGACCATACGCAACAATTTCATCACGTCCAAAACGTAATAATGCAGCTGTCAAAAGTGCAATAACAGCCAGTAAAGCGTCGACGGCAACAAGAATTATTCCATAAAAAGCCATATAAGTACGTTCACCTTACTTTTTCAGTTCAGCCAGCAGTATTTGTGCTGCACCAGAATCAGGGAACTGTCCAAGCGTAAGAGCCTTTTCCACGGACTGTCTAGCATTAATTCTATCACCAAGTTCTTTATAAACCAGCGCCATATGATAGTTGACTGTCGGATTTCCAGACAGGAGCTTTACAGCCTTTTCCAAAACCTTTTTCGCATCATCTTTACGACCGTTTTTATAGAGGGCATAACCTAATGTATCCATAACGCCTGGATTGCCAGGTTCCGCCTTGTAGGCAGAAATAGCTAGACGCAGTGCTTCATCCTTATTGCCGTAACCATCGGCATACAGATAGGACAGGTTGTTCAAAGCCGGGGTATAAGTGCCTGATTTTGCCAATACGGCTTTATATTTATCGATAGCCTCTTTCTTTTTCCCGGTACTATCCAGCAGTGCTCCTTGTGCGAACAAAGCTGGTACAAAATCATTTTTTTTGCGATATGCCTCTGTGTAGGCATTCATGGCCTGACCGTAATCCTTCTTTGCCTCGTGGAGGCTACCCAGGTATAACAGTGCCTGTGGATTGTTTGAATCTACTCTTACTCCTTTGTTCATTTCACTGATGGCAATACTGTAATCCTTCTGGCTTTCATGGATTGAAGCCAATACCATATAACCCTGAGCAGAGTTTGGATATTTGGCGATGATTCTACGGGCCTGCTCCAAAGCCTTATCGGTCTCTTTCATGGCAACATAGGTGTTGATCTTCAGCGCGATACCTTTTTCGGCATTTTTAGTTTCCAAATCTTCAAAAACCTTGATGGCATCTTTATATTTTTTTTCAGCCACCAGCATTCTACCTTTCATTTCCAGTGCAGCCAGATCTTTAGTATCCAGCTTGATTGCTTCATCAAGAACTTTCAAAGCTTTGGAAGTATCTTTCTTTTTTTGGTGATAACCGGCCAAAGCAAGGTAAACACCGGGCTTTTTTGTATCTTTTGCCTTTGTGTAATAGGAAAGCGCTTCGCTATCGCTCCCCTTGATTTCATAGAGGACGGCCAGACCAAGCATTGCTCTGTGATTTGTCTGATCATTTTTCAGCCAGGACTGATACTCATCAATCGCTTTGTCATAATTACCGGAAGCGGCATAAAAAGTGGCCAGATTCTGGTATGAGCCTGGAAAGGCGGGGTCAACCTGCTTTGCCTTTTGGATGCTCTTTATAGCTTCATCCTGTTTTTTTTCTGCAAACTGTACAGCAGCAATACTATTGTAGATGGGGGCATCACTCTTGTTGCCGGTCAATCCGGCATTTAGTGTAGACAGCGCCTTGGCGGTCTTGCCTGTACTCATATGATATGAAGCAAGAAGCAACCGACTGTTGAGAACATCCGGTGCAGCCTGTACTGCAGTCGCCAGTTCGGACTCACCTTCAGAATTCTTACCACGACTGAAGTAGTAATACCCTTTCTTCAAATGGGCATCGACTATTTTGGGATCAATCCTGGTGGCCCGATTCAGCTCTCGCATTCCCTCTTCAAACATCCCCTTACTCATGAAGGCACTACCGAGCATATTATGAGCTACGGCATCATTGTCGTTATCCTTGATAACCTTGTTAAACTGATCAATAGCGTCATCAACACGTTTTTGTGCCAGCAGAATATTCCCGGTCATCAAACGTGCCTGACGGGAGGATGGTACGGCATCAAGAATTTTCCGAAACTGACTCAGGGCGCTTTCCAACTCGCCACGGTTGTAATAGCAGAGACCAAGAAAATAAAAGGCTTCAATGTTAGGCATAATCTTTATTGAAGTCTGCAGGGAAAGCATGGCATCGGCATAGTTTTTCTGCTGGTAACTGACCAGTCCCTTCAGACGATGGCCATCAGCCTTTTTAGGATAACTCTTAACCAGTCTCTCTGCCGCCGCAGAAGCTTTATCCAGTTCATTCTTTTCAATATAGATCAGACCTGACTTGTATTCTGCCAGTGTTTCATCCCGATTGATTTCCTGAATCCTTTTATATATTTCCAGCGCCTTGTCACTATGGCCTGCATTTTTCTCAATAGCTGCAAGCATATAGTAGGCTTTAGTATTGTCCTTATCGGTCTTAAGCAGCTCATCCAGCAGATTTTTAGCCTGTTGAACCTTGCCACCAGCCAGATAAAGTCCTGATAACTCGATTTTTGTTTTAGATCTGGCCGGATCAACGGCGAGAGCCTTAAGTAGATATGTCTCTGCATCGCCAAGTCGACTACCAACGGCACACGCAATACCCATCACTTCCAATGCATCCACATTGCCAGGGTGATTGACCAGGTACTGTTCACCAAGTTTAAAGGCCTCGTCTGATTTTTTCAGGGCTATATTTATTTTTGCCAATTCCAGGATAATCTCTTCTCTGGACGGATTCAGTTTTAAAACTTTTGAAAACTCTTTTTCTGCCTGTTCATGTTTTCCAGAAGCAACGTACGCCTTAGCGAGCTGAAAACGGGCATCAATAAAATTTTCATCCTTTTCCAGGGCGTTTTTCAAAAGAACTATTGCACCACCAGGATTTGAGCTATTGAGCTGCTTGACCCCTTCTGCATATAACTCTTCCTTAGTTTTGCCACTACATGCGGAAAGAAAGCAGATCATCAATATTGCCAGCGAAAGTCTTCTGACCATAATCCCTCCAGACTAAAAACTATTTTTTAGCGACAAATACAATCAACACAATCAAAGTTTTTTTTAATTAAGCTTATTATTGTAACTTGATTATATATCACACATTTATAGTCTGTTTCAAGGGTTTATATTTATTGCTATTCCTCAATCGCACCAACAAATAAACTGTCGAAAAATTTTACATTTACAACGAAATATCTTTTACCTGCAGAACACTTCACCACTAGATCAGCATATTGCAGACCAGGGTACAATAATTGCATATTTAATTTATCAAACAAGCTGCCACCTTTAAAAGAAATTTTATTTAAAAATAATATTCCTGAATTTAAAAAGGAGTTTTAATTAATGAATAAGCGCGACTTTACAAGAGTGGATCTTTCTGAATGGGCTTCTGTAAAATATGAAGAACAAATTTTCTTTGGCGATATCGGAAATGTAAGCCTACAAGGTCTTTTTATAAAAACAGAACACGAAATACCCCTATATGTACCAGTTGAGGTAACAGTTTATCACTCCGCAGCAACTTCAATTCATTTAAGCGCCAATGTGGTCAGACGTGAAGATAGCGGGTTCGGCATGCAAATAAAAGAACTTGATGTAAATTCCTTCGTTCATCTTAGAAATGTAGTTGCAAAGAAATGTCACGACCATGAGTTGATTATGCGGGAAACCTATAAAATGGCCAATTGCATACACTAAACATTTTAAACAGAAAGCACTCTATACTGCAGAACCGATTATCTAAATTATATTTGTCAATTGATTACAAAGATACCCCACCATTGTGTCGATTAAATTAACAACAAATTCCCAGCCAACCATTCAACCAAAAGTTGTACGATTAAAGTATGATTATATTCTAAACCTAAAGTACCGATTGACATGCAAACATTATAATTGTAATTATGTAAAACTTCGTTTTAACAGGGATTGTTACAGGACCATGGTTCACTATATATATAGACACCTATACAGCTTTTGATAACTTTATATTTTGCTGAGTATCGTGCGGAGTCACAACTTGACTGGAATACCGCAAGCCATCCTTAATGAACTGGAATCATTCCAACTACCTTCCATCCCCAAGGTTTTGCTGGAAGTTTTGTGCCTTGTAGAAAATGACCGGGTTGCAATGACAGACCTTACTGCCCTGGTAAGACGTGACCCAGCCTTAGCCGCACGTATTTTAACTATTGCCAATTCTCCTGCCTTAAGACAGGTAGCAGAGCACAAAAACATTGAACAGTGCCTCGTAGTTATCGGAATAAGCCTCTTAAGGACCATCACAGCCTGTCTGGCGATTCAAAGCGTTTTTTCAAGCTCTTCCAACAAACGGCACTATGACTTCAAGGGCTTCTGGCGGCATTCACTTCTAATTTCTGAAATCGCCCGCGAAATAGCAATTAAAGTAAAACACGCTGACATTGAAGAAGCATATCTTTCCGGCTTGCTGCATGACATTGGACAGCTGCTGCTACTTGATGGCCTAGGTGAAAAGTACGGTATTATTCTCGACCGATGCAGTGATGAGGAATCTCTACTTAACCTGGAAACCCCTTTGCTCGGGACCAACCATGCGGTTATAGGCGCCTGGCTGATTGATAAGTGGAAATTTTCCTCATTTATGGCCGATGCCGTCATGTTTCATCATTACTCTGCAGCCGAGATTTTTTCTGCAAACAAACTGATCCAGATTATCTGGTCAGCTCATATATTGTCCTCATGCGATATAACTGATCAAGCTGAACCTGAGAAGTTGCCCCCAGACCTTCAGGCTATGATGAAAATGCTTGATCTTGATTTAGAATCAATCTCAGTAATCCATAGCAAAGCCACCGAGCAAGTTGTTATGCTGGCAGAAGAGCTTGGTATTTCTGACAATGATTCCAGGCCTATTCCAAGCTCCTGTACGGATCATCCAATTGGCCTGATTTCAAGACCCGGGTATTTTGATCCGACACAATCAGAAATTGAGTTAAAAGTCCGTGATATGGCAGTTATGCAACCATTACTTTTAAATTTACTCAAAATCTGCAATGAGGCAGAGATTCTGATATCACTTCGGGAGGCATCCAAGATTCTTTTCGACCTTGGTGAACCTTCTTTTCTACTTCTGCACTCTGAAATGTCTACCCTGTCCGGAGCGAACATCCTTGGACAACCGGATCTGCTAAAATTTCTTGAAATACATCTCATTCCCGATCAAAGCCTTGCTGCTGCTTCAATTCTCTCAAAACAGGTATTATCAACTTTTGACAACAACCACTCCGGAATCATCTCTCTGATTGAAGTACAAATTGCCAGGATTCTTGATAAAGAAGGACTACTTTATGTACCTATCTGTAGCAATGAACAAATTATCGGCCTGATCGTCTATGGGCTAACTTCAGGACAATACATAAAAGCAAAAAATCAGATCGGGTGGCTTACCAGATTTGCACATATTGCCTCCATCAGCATTAAAGCCTGTAGGTGCATGCATGATCGAGAGAACAATTTGCAGCTTGATGTCAGAAATCAATTTGAACAGCATGCCCGAAAAATTATACATGAGGCCGGCAATCCACTTGGAATAATAAAAAACTATCTACAAATCATCAGTAACCGCCTGCCTGACAATCAAGAAATATGTAACGAGCTTGATATTATCTCCGAAGAGATTGACAGGGTTTCTCAAATTGTAAGAAAAATCAACAATCAGCCCGTAACATCCAAAATCACAGGTAATCTGGATATCAACAATCTGATTGAAGGAATGATGACTCTTTATGGTGAATCACTCTTCATCAGTCGAGGTATATTCATACAAAAAAATCTTGATCCAACTATCACACCAATCAGCGCAGATCGAGATCTGGTCAAACAGATTCTTTTAAATATCTGGAAGAATGGTTCCGAGGCAATGCAGGCCGGGGGCTGTTTTATTATAACAACCCGTGATAGCGTCAACCTGAATGGTGAATATTTCACAGAAATACAGATGAGTGATTCTGGTCCGGGACTTCCGCCTGATGTTGTTAAAAATGTTTTCGAACCTCTTGATCCGGACAGAAAGCCGGGACATTACGGCATAGGACTCTCAATTGTTGAATCGCTGGTCGAACAGCTGAACGGTTTTATTTTTTTCCATAGCCAACCGGGCGTCGGTACAAGTTTTTCAATTCTGATACCCAGAAAAAAACGAGATGACTCATGAACCGCTTCGCCAGGGCACACAAATCAAATGTGGAAGACCTTTTTGAGCAACCTCAACGGATCCTGATTGTAGATGACGAAAAAAGGATGCGTTCGAGCCTGAAACTGTTGATAAATGGAAAAGACCGGGAGATTTTCGAGTGTGAGTCCGGTTACGAAGCGATCTCATTGCTTGGCAACACTGATTTTGCAATAGTCCTGTTAGACATAAATCTGCCAGATATTTCAGGTCTTGAAGTACTGGAATGGATTACATCACACAAACTCCCGACCAGTGTAATCATCGTCAGTGCTGTTGACAGTATAGATTATGCAATCAGTGCCCTGCGAAATGGAGCCATCGAATTTGTAAGAAAACCTGAAGAGCTCCAGCAAATTCAACACAAAGTCGAAAGTGTTCTTTACAGGCGCAAACTTGAACGCACCAATTCCTTGATGACAGCAAAACTGGAGCAGTCAGAACGGCTCCACCGTTTCATGATTGAGAGTTCACCGGATATTATCTATACACTTGATAGCAAGGGACGCTTTGTATTTATCAATAGTCGTATAGAGTCACTGCTTGGGTATTCAAGGGATGAGCTGATCGGTACTCCGTACACTTCAATCGTCCATGAAGAGGATCAGACTCTGGCCTATTATGCTTTTAATGAACGTCGTCGAGATGAGCGATGCACAACAAACCTGGAAGTTAGACTAAAATGCAAGTCTGACAACAACTATCAACTTTTCGAACAACGTCATGTCGTCGCAATGCTGAGTTCAATTGGAATCTATGAGGACTCTCAAGTCGAAGACTCTGTGATCAACCGTTTTCTCGGCACATATGGCGTTGCCAGAGATATAACTGAACGTAAGGTTTCCGAAGAAATCATATCTTATCAGGCAATGCACGATCAGTTGACTCAATTGCCCAACAGAAGACTTTTCTACGATCATCTTGAACTGGCCATGACCCAATCCAGACGTCTGGGAACAGAAACAGCTGTCATGTTTATAGACCTTGATCGTTTTAAACTGGTAAATGACACTTATGGGCACGCCGAAGGTGACGAACTATTAAGAAGCGTAGCGCACCGACTGCATAAATGTATAAGAGCCTGTGACACTCTTGCCAGACAGGGTGGAGATGAGTTTACTGTCCTTCTACCAAATCTGGTACAGGCAGAAGATGCTGCAGTTGTTGCCAAGAAGATTCTGGAAGAGCTCAGGTCCCCATTCCTGGTTGCCGGACAGGAATTTTGTGCGACGGCAAGTATCGGCATTGCCGTCTATCCGAGAGACGGTGAATTAGCTGATATTTTGATGAAGAATGCCGATATTGCCATGTACAAAGTTAAAGCAAGTGGCAAAAACAGCTTCCAGTATTTCGCTACAGAAATGAATGCCTGTTATCACGAACGAATCAGTATGGAAAACGAATTGCGACAGGCTATTCTGAAATCAGAACTGGAGTTGTTTTATCAGCCTAAAATTGATGTCGTGACAAACCGTATAGTAGGCATGGAAGCTCTGGTACGCTGGTGGCATCCGGTACATGGCATTTTAAACCCGGGTGGCTTCCTTTTTATGGCTGAAGAAACAGGACTTGTGAGTGCTATTACGGATTGGGTTTTATCAGAGACCTGTAGTCAACTTTCAAAATGGCACCGAATGGGGCACTTTATCAGCATCTCTATAAATGTTTCACCAAAAGATTTTGAAAGGGATAACCTTGTCGAGCAGATTGTCGACAACCTTACAAAATATGATATTCCAGCAGAACTACTGGAAATAGAAATTACCGAAAACATGATGTTGTCAGGAGAATCCAGGGTTCTGGAAAAGATGAAGCTATTAAGAGAACATGGTGTTCGCATATCTATTGACGACTTCGGCACCGGTTACTCATCGCTTAATTATCTGCGTCAATTCCCTATTAACATAATTAAAATTGATCAGTCATTTGTTAGAGACCTGGTAATGGGTCTGCCAATTTCACCAATTATTCATGCAATTATCGGAGTCGCCCACGGATTTGGTCTGCATCTGGTTGCAGAAGGGGTAGAAACTGTATTTCAAATGGAAACATTACGCGAATTGGGTTGTTATGAAATGCAGGGTTACCTTTTTAGTCGGCCTGTACAGGCCAGCGAAGCAGAGTCAATGCTGAGCAGGTATCTGGCAAAGGCAGTTGAAGTGGATCCAATCAAACAGCACTATAACTATATTAACTAAAATTTTTACATACATAAGTAAATAAAAATAAAGGCTTTGCAGGTATAATCTGCAAAGCCTTTATTTTACTGGTGCCCGGAGCCGGAATCGAACCGGCACAACCTTTCGGTCGAGGGATTTTAAGTCCCTTGCGTCTACCAGTTCCGCCATCCGGGCATTAAGAACTGACCATACAAGGCCTTAGAAGAGTGCTATCCGTTGACTCTTTCCTTCAGATCCTTACCGGTCTTAAAGAAAGGAGTCTTCTTTGCTGGAATATTTACAACTTCACCGCTTTTAGGGTTACGTGCTTCACGTCCAGTCCGCTCTCTAATTGTAAAACTGCCAAATCCTCGGATTTCAACCTTGTCACCGCTTTTGAGAGCTTCTTCAATAGAATCAAAGACAGTATTAACAAGCATTTCAGAAACCTTCATATTCAACATTCCGTGCGTTTGCACGACTTTTTCAATTAATTCACTTTTTGTCATTGAATCTCTCCCGCAGCAGATTGCTTAATTATTGTTTTTATTGTTAATTTCCTGCTTAAGTAAGTCACCCAGGTTTGAAGTGGCATTACCCTGTGAGCCGAGATATTGCTCAAACTCTTTTTTCTCAGCTGCAACATGCATTGACTTGATCGAAAGCGAAATACGACGATCTTTTGGGTCACAATTCAGAACAACAGCCTCTATCATATCGCCTACTTCGGCAAAAGTCTTAGCAGTAGCAACTTTTTCACGTGAAATTTCGGAAACATGAATCAAGCCTTCAATACCCTCTTCCAGCTCAACAAAAACACCGAAATCAGTCAATGATGTAACTTTGCCGTTTACTTTTGTGCCAGGGCAATACTTGGTCGGAGCAATACTCCAAGGATCAGGCTCAAGCTGTTTAATACCCAGTGAAAGTCTTTCGTTCTCCACATCAACCTTGAGTACTACGGCGTGAATCAGGTCACCTTTGGAATAAACATCTGCCGGATTCTTAATACGCTTGGTCCAGGAGATGTCGGAAACATGCACCAGACCATCAATGCCGTCTTCAATACCGATAAACATACCAAAATCAGTCATATTCTTGATCTGGCCTTCAATCTTGGTTCCAACCAGATATTTCTCAGCAATCGCCTTCCATGGATTCTCGTTAATCTGCTTAAGACCGAGAGAAATCTTACGATTACCCATGTCAATACCAAGAACAACTGCTTCAACCTCTTCACCGACTGAAAGCATGTCGGCAGCACGGCGAACACGTTTGGTCCAGGACATTTCTGAAACATGAATCAGGCCTTCAACACCCGGCTCCAGCTCAACAAATGCACCGTATTCCATCAGGCTCACTACACGGCCTTTAATACGGGTTTCCACCGGATATTTGGCAGGAACTTCGATCCATGGATCAGCAAGAGTCTGCTTGACACCAAGGGATATTTTACCTTTAGTGCGATCGAACTTAAGAATTTTTGCTGTAATTGGCTGGCCCGGCTTGAGAACATCAGCAGGTTTGCCAACCCGACCCCAGGAAAGATCAGAAACATGCAGCAGACCGTCAACACCACCAAGGTCAACAAATGCGCCGTAAGCGGTTACATTCTTGACAACACCTTCAACGATCTGACCCTCTTCCAGTTTTTCAAGAGTCGTATCACGATCCATTGCGCGCTCTTCTTCCAGAATGGCACGACGGGAAAGGACAATATTGTCACGTCTCTGGTTCAGCTTGATAACCTTGAAGTTACTTTTCAGGCCGATGTAGCTGTCAGCATCGGATGAAGGCCTGATATCAACCTGTGAAGCGGGCAAAAAGGCCTGAACGCCACAGATATCAACACTGTATCCGCCATTGATACGTGCGGTAATACAACCTTCAATAATTCCGCCTTCCTGTCCGGCATCACCGATCTTATCCCAGGCAACCTGGTAATCAGCTTTTTTCTTGGAAAGAATATAACCTTTTTTACCATCTTCACGAGTCATCAAAACCTTGATAACATCGCCAGCCTGTACGGTAATATCTCCATTAGCATCACGGAATTCAGCGATTGGGACAATACCTTCCGACTTGAGACCGATATCCACGAGTACGGTTTCCTGGTCAACACGAACGACCGTTCCTTCTATGATCTTGTCCCGCTCGGGCCTCTCTTTGAGGCTTTCATTGTAAAGCGCGGCAAATTCGTTGCTCTGCTGCTCGAGATCAAGATCATCCAGATCACCGTTATCTGCAGCATTAAGCCTTTTGAAGTCAACCATTAAACCATACCCCCTGGACGTTTTCTATAACCGCATATAGCAAGTTCTTTTGTGATTTAAGCGAATGAATGTAACACATACACATAAAATATCAATTGTTTTTATTAATTGCCGCAATACGCCCCATAACTTCATCAATTATCCACTTGGGAGTTGAGGCTCCGGCAGTAACTCCAACCGTCTCCACACCATCAAACCAGGCAGCATCAATCTCATCTGCCGTCTCAATATGGTGGGTACGGGGTTGTAGTTCAGCACAGACTTCTGCAAGGCGACGAGTATTGGCACTATTATATCCACCGACAACAAGCATGCAGTCAACCTGACTGGCCAGCTCATTGGCTTCTTCCTGACGGACTGCAGTGGCATCGCAGATTGTATTGAAGACACGGATCTCGCCACCACGCAGAAGACACTCGGTTACGACATTTTTAAGATTTTCGAAAGACTGGGTCGTCTGGGCTACAATGCCGATCTTACTCATTTTGGGAAGTTTCTTGACTTCTTCTCCTGAGCCGACAACAAAAACCTTGTCACCCCCATATGAAACAATGCCTTGAACTTCCGGATGATCGGCATCACCGACAACTACTACGCAGTATCCGGCTTCGGAAAGATATTTGACATGCTCCTGAGCCTTTTTTACAAAAGGACAGGTAGCATCAACAATTTCAAGTTTTTTATGCTGGGCTTCCGATATTTCGTTTGAAGCTACTCCGTGAGAACGTATGATAATTGTTCCGCTATCCATGCTTTCAAGATTTTTCAAAACCTTGACACCCATTTCCTCCAGCTTGTTAACAACCTGGGGAGAATGAATAATAGGTCCCAGGGTATAGGTTTTTTTATCCATACCGGCAGCTTCAAAAGCCATCTGGGTGGCACGTTTAACACCGAAACAAAAACCGGCGCGCTTAGCGAGAATTATCTTCATATTATTTACCCGTTTCCTTTTTTTTATGAATAAAGGATTCCATAAGGTTCAGTACACCATCAATATCAAGTCCGGTTGAATCAACCGCAATCGCGTCTTCGGCCTGCCTGAGCGGTGCAATATCACGGTTTGAATCCTGTTCATCCCTTTTGATTACTGCATCGACAGTCTCAGCCAATGTAACATTTTCACCCTTTGCCGTCAGCTCTTCATAGCGCCTTCTGCCACGCTCTTCCGGTGAAGCGAACAGAAAAAATTTAAGATCCGCATCAGGAAACACTACCGTACCGATATCACGCCCTTCCAGAACAACCCCGCCAATACGTCCCATCTGGCGCTGCGAAACCATCAGCGCTTCGCGAACCGGTTTCAGAGCAGAAACCTTGGATGTTAATAAGGATATTTCCGGCGTGCGAATCTGGCCAGAGACATCTTCACCGTTAGCCAGTACACGCTTAACACCATCTACCGTATCAAAACCGATATTTAAACCTGCACAATACTTCTCAACCTGATTGTTATCAGCCAGATCAACAGAGTCACGCTTCATCATGAATGCAACAGCCCTGTACATTGCGCCAGTATCGATCTGTATATAGCCAAGTCGACTTGCCAGCATGCCGGCGATGGTACTTTTTCCGGCACCGGATGGTCCATCAATTGCTATTACAAGACCAGATGGTCTTTCACTCACGGCTTTACTCCCCCTACCGCTTCAAACAGCTCAAAAAAGTTGGGAAATGATGTTGCTATACAACTTACGTCATTTATTGTAATGCCACCTTTTGAAACAAGACCGGCAACAGCCATTGACATGGCAATTCGATGGTCTCCGAAACTATCCACTTTAGTACCAACAAGCTGTTCAACGCCGGTAATATCCATGCCGTCATCACACTCATCAACGCTAACACCCAGAGCTATAAGGTTGGTTGCCATGGCTGAGATACGATCCGTCTCCTTCACCCTGAGTTCCCTGGCCTCCCGCACAGTTGTTTTGCCTTCGGCACAGGCGGCAGCAACACAGATCGCAGGAAACTCGTCAATCGCTCTTGGAACAACATCACCCTTAATATCAATACCTTTCAGGATCGATGAACGAACCAGAAGATCAGCCACAGGCTCACCTGATATTTCTCTCTGATTGAGAAGCTCAATTTTGCCTCCCATCTCTTTCAACACATCAATAACACCTGTACGGGTCGGATTAACACCGACATTTTTTATCAATAATTCGGAACCGGGAGTTACCAGAGCGGCAACAATAAAAAATGCTGCAGAAGAGATGTCTCCGGGAACATTTATTTCCTGCGCCTGAAGTTCTACCCCACCCTTAACGGTAATCCCGTTAAAAAACAGCTCTATGGAGGCTCCGAACAACCGGAACATCCGCTCGGAGTGATCACGTGACAGACTTGGTTCGCGGACCGATGTATCACCATCGGCATAAAGAGCGGCCAGCATTATGGCAGATTTTATCTGCGCACTGGAAACAGGAGACTCGTAACCGGTTGCTGTCAGTGGACAACCGCTGATTGCCAGCGGAGCGAGGTTACCATGATCACGGCCAAGAATACGGGCCCCCATGTTTGTAAGCGGGTCTACAACCCGTTTCATGGGACGTTTTCTCAGATATTGATCACCAGTTAATACAGAATAGAAGGGTTGACCGGAAAGTAAACCGGTCAAGAGACGCATGGAAGTGCCTGAGTTTCCACAATCAATAATATCCTGAGGCTCGGATAGGCCGTGCAAGCCTTTACCTTGAATGACAATCGTTGTGCCATCGTCATCAATTTCTACGCCCATGGCACGAAATGCAGACATAGTCGCCATATTGTCTTCACCGCGCAGAAAGCCTCTTACGGTTGTAACCCCATTTGCAATGGCCCCAAGCATGATCGAGCGATGCGAAATGGATTTATCACCAGGAACACTGATTTCACCACGCAAGGAGGAGGTTTGACAAATTGTTATCATATTAACTAAAACTCCATTGGAATTATAAAATACGGATGACTATCGAGGGAAAATATCACAGATTGACAAATAACCGACTCAACTAAAGAATACCGTCCCTAAATCGCTTGGCCGTTGTAAAAAATTCTGCCAGGGCGTCTCCATCACCTCGTTCAATGCTTTGTCGCAGCTCAGCCAGACTGGCGCTAAAACCGTCCACACTGGCCAATAAAGCCTGCCTGTTCATCAATGAGATATCACGCCACATGGACGGATCGGAAGAAGCAATCCTGGTAAAATCACGAAATCCGCCGGCTGTGTAGGATAATACATTTTCACCCTCAACGTCAGCCGTTCCTACCGCATGCACCAGTGCATAAGCAATTACATGGGGCAGATGGGAAATTTCGGCAAAGATTCGATCATGGTGTCCCGCTTCCATAGGGCAGACAACGGCTCCCGCAGCATCCCAGAGTCTAGAGACAATTTGGAGAGCCGCCGGATCGGTATTTTCAGTTGGAGTCAAAATACACCGTTTGCCTCTATAAAGTGTGGCAAATGAAGCGGCTGCACCGGAATGTTCAGTACCTGCAATCGGATGCCCACCCACAAAGTGGCATCCAGCAGGCATCAAAAGCTCACACTCCCGGACTATTTCTGCTTTAACACTGCCGCCGTCTGTGACTATACAACCATCTGGAATAGCGGTTGAAATTTCCCTAACGGTGTCAACAATTGAGCAGACCGGAACCGATATGAATACCAGCCCTGCCCCCTTAACCCCTTCAACGGCACTAAGTGAAATTTCATCGACGATGCCAAGTGAGAGCGCCTGTTCAAGATTTGTCCGTGACCTGCCAATACCAACTATGGTTTTGACGACTCCCGCCTCACGAAGTGCACGGGCAAAAGAGCCTCCAATCAAACCAACGCCGACAATAGCCAGCCTATCAATTATATATGACATATCAAACCGCCCCTACATCGACCGCGGATATGATCCGAGTATCTTCAGGAACTGGCAACACCCTTTGAGTTCCTCCAAAGCCAGAACAACTTCAGGGTCTGACGAATGGCCGAACAGATCAAGATAGAAAATGTATTCCCATGCTTTCTGCTTGTATGGACGGGATTCAATCTTGGAAAGATTTATACCTCGCTTGGCAAATGGTTCCAGCATACGGCAAAGAATTCCCGGCTCATCCTTAACTGAAAATAGAACGGATGTTTTATCTTTACCGGTACGTTCGCAGGCATTACGACTGATAACCAGAAAACGGGTAAAATTATTGACCTGATCCTCAATTCTACTCTTGATAACTTTCAGGTCGTACATGGAGGCGGCCAGCTCACTGGCAATAGCAGCTGCGGAGTAATCTTCACTGACAATCTGGGCCGCAACTGCAGTTGAAGCAACATCTACCAAAGGAATACCTGGCAAATTGCTTTCAAGCCATTGTCGGCACTGGGCAATCGGCTGCGCATGGGAGTATACCTTCTTGACATCTTCCATTCTGCCGGTACGGGATAGCAGGTCGTGATGGACCTCCAACAAAATTTCCGAGGTTATTTTAAGACTACTGTCAACAAACATGTCAAGTGTGTGTGAGATAACACCTTCGGTGGAGTTTTCCACCGGCACAATACCGTAAAGCGCCTTACCCTTCTCAACTTCCTCAAAAACGGAAGGAATTGACTTCAGCGGAACCAGTTCTGCCGACAGACCAAACTGCTGCATGGTCGCCAAATGACTGAAAGTCGCTTTGGGGCCTAAAAATGCGACTTTCATTGGTGATTCCAGAGCAAGACAGGCTGATATTATCTCACGATAAATACTTTTCAGTGCATCGTTTGGAAATGGACCGGGGTTGTTCCCAAGCAGGCGCTCATAAATCTGGCGTTCACGACCGGGAACGTGGAACTGCATATTATTCCCCGACTTTAAACGTCCAACATCCAGTACGATCCTTGATCGATCATTCAGAAGCGCTACGATCTGGTCATCGATATTGTCAATCTGTTTTCGAAGTTGTTCTATTGTAGTATGTTGCAATGGAATCCGCCTGGAAGGATATAGTGCAAAAACGGGATATTGAATGTAGTGCATCGGCTTGTAAAAAGCAATAGTTTTGACTGTTACATCCGCTAAATACAGGCTTTCAACACACTCTTCATTAAAACAGTCCAAATCATCGCACTAAAAAAGACTATTTTATCAAAACATCAAATGACTGCACCAAAACGCTTTAACCATGAATTAAATATTATGGTTTTATCTTTACCATAATGCAATAGATTCTGCCTTACATGGTTAACCGACTTTCTTTTACTTAATTTACCCGGTTTTTTAGAATAAAAAAGGTCCGCAAAACAGACAATTTCTTCAGCAACTGTTCGGGGGGACATGTCTCGAAGCGGTAATGGCAATGTTTGCGAAACAATATCCTCAACCGTCAAACCGACACCAATATGCCGTTCACAAATCAATGCGTGTTGAAATAGTCCCTCTTGCTCCAAAATTTCACGTCCCGAAATCCCATGCATAATGTAAGGGTACCCCTCACTCAAACCAAGTTCCGGTGCTTTTACACGGCATACTCCAATATCATGCAGCATGGCTGCCTGCTGTACAAAAAGCGTTTCAGCTTCAGATAGGCAAAGATAATTACAGACGGCTGTTGCCAGCCCCGAAACCTCTATACTGTGTGCAAGAACGATTTCAAAAGCATTACCAGACAAATATCTGTTCAACAGCAAAACTGTATCCAAAACACCAACCCCTTCTATGTCAACTTTACGACAGCACACCCAGCACAGCAGCCCACACCTTGTCATTATTTTGAACACCAGGCCATAACATGCTGATTTCATTACAATACAAACTTGGCACACCTTCTGCATAATAAACGATCAGAAACACAATTGAATGAACCTAACCCTGATAAACAGGATAAGTACGTTAACTAAGTTATTGCCTGCCAAAAAATCGCAGAAAATAATTTCTAACTTACTAAAAATACGGAGTCAATAATGTACGCAAAATTTCCATTTTATTCAGTAGCTCAAATGTATGCTATCAGCCTGGACACCCCGGTATCCATTCTACTGGGCAGAGACAACCTTTACTGGGTTGTTGACAAGAGCATTGCCCGTAACTACCTGAGCGAAGGATGTTCCCAGATGAATCTGGCAACCTGATCTACTATTGCATGCTTTCAGCAATGAACAACTCGGTCATATTTTTGACAGAAATTAAAAGTTGATCAGCAGAGGGTTGGGAGTTTATAACAAAAAACGTTTATGCTGCTGGATACAATCAAATAACAACTGAATCAAACTCATCGTTACTTTATACAAACCCTTCTGATCTCATGAACATCCGTGAGTCCTTGAAAAACCTTTAACAAACCATCCTGCTTAAGAGTAGTCATACCGTCCAGAGCCGCCTGCACACGAATATTGTCAGTATCAGATTTTTTCTTTATCAAACTTGTCAATGCCGGGGTACACTCCAATAACTCGTGTATACCAAGCCGCCCACGATAACCGGTTTGATTACAACGACTGCATCCGACAGCTTTGGCCATTTTAAAATCACTGGTCAAAACTCCGGACGAGACAAAATAATCTCGACCATACTCATCCAGCAACTCACTAATTTCAAAGTCACTGGGCTGGTATGGTTCTTTACAATCCACACAAAGCCTTCTTGCAAGGCGCTGTGCCAAAACACACAACAGAGAATCTGAAAAACTGAATGGATCAAGACCCATTTCCAGCAGTCGAGTTACTGTTTCCGGAGCAGAATTGGTATGTAGAGTGGAAAAGACCAGATGACCGGTCAATGAGGCCTCTACCGCCGTTCCTGCTGTTTCCAGGTCTCGCATCTCACCAACCATTATTACATCCGGGTCAAGACGCAAAAAAGATCGTAATGCAACAGCGAAAGTAAATCCTATGCGCGGATTTACCTGCACCTGACGCAAACCTGGCTGGGATATTTCTACCGGATCTTCCGCCGTCCATATTTTACGGTTTGACGTATTAATTTGAGCAAGGCCGGAATGCAGGGTAGTTGTCTTGCCTGAACCGGTCGGTCCAACAACCAGAACCAGACCATGAGGGCTTTCCAGGGCTTCCTGAAAGATGCGCATATTACGTTCTGTCAGCCCCAGATCTTTAAAGAGCATCGGATCACCGCTGGCCAGCACTCTGATGACCACATCTTCAAGACCACCAACCGTAGGCATTGTTGCAACGCGCAATTCAGTGTCCAGAGGTCCGAATTTCTTGAAGTCTATTTTTCCATCCTGCGGCTTGCGACGTTCGGCAATATCCAGATCAGCCATAATTTTGATGCGCGAAGGTATGGCAAATTTATATTTATACGGAATACGCTGGTAAATTGAACACTGTCCATCAATTCTGGTACGCACAACAACATCTTTTTTTCCGGGATAGGGTTCTATGTGAATATCCGAGGCCTTACTCATATAAGCATCGTAAACTATTTTGTTTACCAGCTTGACGATAACGCTGTCTTTCTCAGTGACCTTTTTTGTTTCTTCCTCGACTTCAGGCTCATCAGTTAGTGACGTCTTGCTAAGTAACTCAACAATACTATCCGGGACAATATCCAGGTTAACCTCATCACTGGCAGACATCATTGAGTTCGCATCAATATTGTAAAGACGTTTAAGCGCTTTCTGGACTCCGGTCTCTGTGGCAATTACGGAAATAATTTTTAACCGGATGCTATCTTCCAGCTCACGAAGGTCATACTGTTTCAAAGGCTTTGACATGGCCAGAGTAATGGTATTACCGATTTTTGAGATCGGCGCCAGCCCCTGTTTCTGGGCATATACTGCACTTATGTATACCGAAAGAGAAAGATCAAGATCAAAACTGTTTATCTGAACGTAAGGGAGGTCATGCTGGGCTGCAAAAGCCTTTGCCAGCTGCTCTTCGTCAATATAGCGGAGCTTAAGCAGTGCCTTTTCGAAGGAAATGTCACTTTGACGGCTTATTTCACGGGCATGGGTAAACTTCTGCTGATCAAGAATCCCATCCTTAAGCAGAATATCGGAAAGAGTACGACGCTTGTTTTTCTGATCCAGCAAAAGACTAAGTTCCCGCTCCTTGATAAAACCGAGCTTGCAGAGTAACTGACCGATAGTCTGGTCAGGATACTCTAACTGGATTTCCAGCGCCTGATTCAGTTGTTCTGCCGAAATCAGATTCTGTTCTACCAGCATTTCTCCTACTTTAATAGCACTCATATCACTCTCTAAAATAAGGCTTCAGCAGAAACTTTTCCTGGGTAAAAGCTCCAGTGACTGAAGACAAGATATTTATTGGTACAGCTACTTTACTTTAACAGCATATCCATTTTCCTTAAGAAGTTCCCTGATTATCGGATCCAAAGGGCGGTCAGTAACAAAAAGAGAGCCACCAGGGATATTTTGACTTTCAAGCCTGAATCCGGACATCTGCATGGAGTAGTTGGACCCGGCCTCCGGCCACATTTTATGATTGGCATATTCCGCCGGTATTTGCAGTGCTGAAAGTAACTTCTCAGAGACCTTACGAAAATCATCCTTATTCTCCAGAATTACAACACGAAAACCGGTAGTTTCAAGAATACGAAAAAGAGTATAGGTAATCGGGTCACCGTCAAAGCTGGTTACGACATATTTTTTTCCGGAGTTTTCAAAAAAACGGTCAACTTTAACAGAAAGGGAAATACCATTTTTGGCAGCCGGGAAAATATCTATACTTTGATGGGTTTGGAAAGGTATTGCCAGGGCGTCAAGAAGTTTGTCAACAGTAGCATGCTGCCCGTCTGTTGCAACCTGAAGCAGCTGACGCATGGAAGCTAGTGAGACTAATGGCGACTTGTGGGCAAATGGCTCCAGCACCGAAAAACCTTCTTCCTTTAAAAAGGCTGACAAGGCACCAGGAAGGGCAGTCAGGTTACTATTGATGAGAATAACATCCTGCTTGATCAGACTTTCAGCATTTTTTTCAACTTTGAAATCTGATTGCACCTTCAGTTTCGGGTCAGTACCGAATTCCAGCTTGAAATCAGGTTCAACGGAATAAAAACCGCCAGAATCAAGAAGGGCAGCCAGTATGAGCTTAGAATTGTTCGGAGATTCCGAGATAATTCTCACAGAAGGATCTTTTGCAGTAATCAGTGATTTGACAAGCGGCGGAAGAGAAGACGACTTGTCTAAAATGATCCTGACACCGTCATATGCAGAAAAAACAGGATAAAGCTGAGGATCAAGTGACAGAGAAAACGATGTTGACTCAAATTTAAGCGGTTTTTGTTGTTGAATATTTTCCGGAACCAACTGCCCCCAAATAGACTTTAGATGCTCAACCTGCAGGTTTTCAGTTGCCGAAGCAACCGACGCCTCCAATCTAAGGCCATGAGCTATTGGGTTAGCCCTCTCAAACTCGTTATTTGGTACATGCAGCCCCTTAAGTGTTCCATCAGCACTACGGCTGACATGCGGAATTTTGATCTTCTGTCCAATTTTCAGTTTTTTAATATCATAAATATTATTTTCACGACGAATTTCTTCAATCAACGCTTCTGCCTCATCGTTACTAAGTGCATATTCGCGAATTAAAATTTTAAACAGATTATCGCCCTGCCTAACAGTGTAAACATTTCCTGCTACCGGCTTGTAAGAGCCTGTCTTAACAGTATTTCCACGTTTCTTTTTTATTACCGCCTTCGAAGTCTGTGTAGCTGGAGCACTCAACTGCTTGAGCGTTTTTTGATCAAGCTCGAAGCCGGGATCCATGGCTGCAAAAACAGTCGCGCAAGAAAACACTAAGACTGAAACGGTACTGAATGAGCCAAACATAAAATTAGTAGAAAAAAAGAACATCGGCTCTCCAAACGAAACGGGTGAATAGCACAAAACCAGATTAAATCAATACTTATCAATACGACAATTGCAGCTTTCAATCAAGTGATAGTACGAAAGCACTTATGGCGTTAGAAGCCTTTTTACGATAAATCAATAACTCACCCTTTGGGTTCAGACCATACCTCTGCATCTTGAATCCCTGTTTCTGATTGACAGACAATTGCTTAAGCTGATCGTAGCCGCCAACCTCTTTCAAGACATTTTTCAAATAATTGTCTGATATAATTTCCCCTTTCAAAGCAAGTACCTGAATAGCCCTTAATCTACCTTCCTTTCTAAACAGTCTGATATCAACTGACTCACTTAGATAGCGCTCCCAACCAGGTCCGTTTCCGGTAAAAGCAAGGTCACGACCTTTCAATGACACAAAAGATGGAAGCGTTACCTTAGCTTCATTTACAGACTTGGTTGAGCTGGAAAGTGTTTTTTGAACAATATTGGCGGGGGCTGCAACTGATACAGCAGAAGTTACTGGCTGGGCAACAGAAGCTGCAGGAGTCTCCTGTTTTTTCCTGGTCGTAGCCGGTGTTGTCAAGTTATTGCCAAGCAGATACCAACCACCGGCTAGAATACAGATAACGATCACTCCTATTATGGCAACCGATTTCCAATGGCTTGAATCTGTACGATAATTTTTTTCAAATGACAAAAGAATGTCATCAGATAATTTGGAAAGATCCGGCGGAGGAGACTCCGCACTGTCAGCATTTTGACTTGAACTCAAAGGAACACTTTTGATTCCTGTAGAGACCGGCTGAGATGGAGGATTTATCTGGGGCTTTGCTTTTTGATTCTGCGGGACAGCCTTTTGGTCTTCTGATACCAATTGAATTTGCCTGTGGCCATTGGCAGTCTCCACCAGCAAAGCAGTAACTTCTTCAGTTTTTGTTGCGATAATCTTTGAATCTTCAGCAACTTCAGTCTTGATCTTTTCTGCGGATCGCAAAACGACCTTTTCCTCTTGGGATTCATTTTCAGAATTCAGATCAGAAAGCAGTTCATGAACCATCCTGTTAGCTGCATCCCTATCTATACCCGGTGTTACACCCGCAACAGGACCTTTTCTGTTAGAATCTGAAGCGATATAAAACTTTACCCACTGGTCCCCGTAAACTAATTTAAGTTTTGAGATTAAATCTTCAAAAAATGGTTTTGCCGGCATACTCAAATCCACAACATGGTCAAAGAGTCCTTTTACCGGCTTAACAGTGGGGTTGCCGTCATGCATGAGAATAAAAGTAGGGCCGTTCTTTCCCAGCAACATCTCAATGTGACGAGCAACGTTTTCTGCAGAGACACCATCAAGATTATCCTGAATCAAAACTGTAGTCGGACGTTTCTCGAAAACCTCTTTCAATCCAAGGTCAAAATCACCCAAAATATCGATCTTGGCCTTAAGCATCGGCTGCAATATTTTTCTGATACTTTCAGCCTTATTATTATTAGATATGATCAGTAAATTTAGCATAAGGCCCCTAAACAGTATGGTAGAGACTTACACACAGTAGAAAAAAAAGTCAATCAAAAGCAATTAATATGGAAAGTACTAATTGTGTCAACTTATTCCGGTATCAACAACAAAAACCGCAGTTTTCAAAACTAAATTATCTGTACTCTTACATCAATTCCACAAATTTTTAATTACAAAACAATCAGGGGGAAGTACTGCGAATAAGCGTGAGGATTATCTATTAAATCAGATAAATTTTTGATGGCTTGATTCTGAGGGATCCAGGTGTATTTTTTCAGCTACCTGGACAAACTCAAACTCCGTTTTTAAAAATGCCTGAATAATTACCGGGTCAAAATGGCTTCCAGAGCCTTCTACCAGCATTGACTTGACCTGCTGATGATCAAATCCTTTTCGATAGCATCGATCTGAACGTACAGCATCATAAAAATCTGCCACCGCCATTATTCTGGCTGAAAGGGGGATATTCCTCTCAGAAAGCCCATCCGGGTATCCCTGTCCATCCCATCTTTCATGGTGATAAAGCGCAATTTCAATCCCCATACCAATCAATGGGTTACCAGAGTAATTATTATAAATGTCCTGGATATTCTCTGCACCGATAACCGTATGTTTTTTCATTATTTCAAACTCTTCAAAAGACAGTTTGGATGGCTTGAACAAAATTGAATCCGGAATTGCAACCTTACCTATGTCATGCAGCAGAGAAGCATGCTGGATACTGTTGTTAAAGTTTGCCGTAATCTGGTTTGAGTATAGCGAATCTTTTTGCAGTTGTGATGTCAATATGCGGCAGTATTCTGAAACACGCTTTAAGTGAAGTCCAGTTTCCTCGTCTCTGAATTCGGCCAATTTGGCAAGAGCAAAATTCGTAGCCTGCTGGGCGGCAGAAATCTCTCTGAGACTATTTTGCAATAGGTTTTGATACTCTGATTCCGCATTCGGCCTGACTATATCCAAATGCGCCTCTATCCTGGATTTTAATTCAGAATAGTGAACAGGCTTAGTTAAAAAATCTACCCCGCCCGCTTCAAAAACTTTGGTTTTAACGGCCAAGTCACAACTGTTAATCATAAAAATTACAGGGATGTTCTTAAGTGCTTTTGTATTTTTAAACAGTTCAAACAGTTGAAAACCGTCTACATCAGTTCCTTCGGTCGCCAGTAAAATAAGATCAGCTGAAATTTTTTCATCACCGGTAATCGAGCAGGGACAACAGTTGAATGAAATCATCTCATTACCGTTTGATTGTAGCATCTGCTGCAGGTCTGACCGTGTTGCCGGATCATCATCAACAACCATTATTCTGGCCTTCCTTGGCAGACGCAGGTCTAATATTTCAGATTCAATCATTCAAGTACCCTTGTTGTGATAACCATCCAGATTCAACTAAAAACACAAAAAAGCCCTTCTTTAGAAAAAGAAGGGCTTAGTGATCCATAACTTTGCCCTTACTTTGGTAGCCCGGCTATCCATATTCTGGACCCGTGGCTTTGCGTCACTGGGTCTCCCCAGGTTTGCCGTTTCAGCAAGGTATAATAATTTTATGTGACATTCACATAATTAATTAAACTTGTCAATCAAATGCAATATATTCAGTTTTATCTATTTATACATATGTACGTTTTAAGAAGCAGAATAAAAAGGCTACTTCCACACTGATGATTCTTTAATGTAAGGCCCTAAGATCATATCCTTATAACCTTTACCGATTGGTATCAGCGGGTAGACTGCCTCATCACGGTCAATGACAACCTCCAGAAAACATGGTCCATCTGCAGCTAGAAATTCATTCAATGAAGGTTCCAACTCGTCATGCCTGCGGATTTTCCTGGTCCAGGTAAATCCGCATTCTTTGGCAATATTGGCAAAACTTGCATCATATCCGCGTTCCGACCCTGTATACTGCTTTTCATAAAGTGCGGTCTGAATACCTCTGATCATACCATCACCATGGTTATTCAACAGAAGAACTTTAATCGGCAGCCCCAGAGAACCGATGGTATGTATTTCACCCATGTTCATTTTAATACTACTGTCCCCGTCGATGGCAATTACAACCGCATCCGGATTGGCATAATGGGCCCCGATGGAACTGGGCAGGGAAAATCCCATTGTACCGAAGGCACCGGATGTGAGAAACGAATGTGGCCTAAGCGTTTTGAGATACTGGGCCGCAAACATCTGATGATTCCCCACACCTGTGGTAAAAATGGTATTCTGGGTAATATGATTTGAAAGATGGTCCATAACTTCTGCAGACTGAATATATTCCGACTCCCGGTTATAGTCCAATACGAACTTCTTTTTCAGCTCAACAGCTCTCTGACGCCATTCATCAATATTCAGGGTTACTGGATGTTCTTTCTGGTACTCCAGCAGATCTTCCAGTACGGTTTTTGCATCGCCAATAAACGAGAACTTTGGATTGCGTGAGGCGCGAACCTCCTGTACCTTTTCAGCATTGATATCAATATAGGCAATTTCAGCTGTCAGCCCTTCTTGTCCTACTTTTTGTACAACCCTATCATTCCAGCGCACACCAAAAGCAACAAACAGGTCGGTTTCCTGGATAGCCATATTAGCATATGGCGTGCCAAACAGACCCAACATGCCAAGTGATGTATCAAGGGATTCATCCAGAATACCTTTGCCCATCAGGCTGTTAATTGATGGAATATTAAGTATTTTATTGAATTGGCGGATCATCTCGCTGCCGGCCTGTGAATTCAGGCCACCGCCGATATATAACAGAGGTCGTTTGGAGTGCTGTAGCAGGCTGAAGAACTGGCGACACTGGTTACGCCCCAGATGATTTTCATTGTCATATTTCTGCCGGTAGCGTTCAATATCGGTCCCCTTGTAAATACCCTTCTTAAGTTGCAGATCCATGGGAAAATCGATGACAACCGGACCCGGTTTACCTGTTTTGGCAAAGAAATAGGCATCTTTAATGGTATCTTCGATATCGGTGTTTTCTGCAATCAGTATGACCTTCTTGGCCGCCTCATCAAAGACTTTATTGACATTAATATGCTGAAATTCATCCGTGCCAATGCGATTTTGCGGCACCTGGCCTGCAAAAACCAGCAGTGGTATGGAGTCGGCATTTGCGTCGGCTACAGCAGTAAGTGTATTGGTAATAGCAGGCCCGGATGTTACAACAGCCACACCTACTTTGGCACTTGAACGGGAATAGGCTGCTGCACTGAAAGCGCTGGATTGTTCATTGGCATTGATATTGATGGCAACAGGACTCTTCCCTAAAGCGTGATAAACAGGAAGAATAATTGCACCGGTATAACCAAAAATCTGAGTAACTCCCAAATCTTCCAGACTCTTAACAAGAATTTCTGCTCCATTCATCTCTTGCATACGGGATCTCCTCTTTAAAACTCACTTTTTATCAATAAATGGAAGCGATAAAACGCAGCCATAAATATGAACACTATTTTTACAACGCAGACCCGGTCGTTGTCATAACCAGCTTGCCATGTTTGACACCTTTGACACCGATCAGTTCGTCAGCGATCTTTTTAACCACTGCCGCCTGACCTCGCACAACCAGCACCTCAAGACAGTTATGGGCATCCAGATGAATATGAAGGGCTGAAACAATTTCATGATGGTGATTATGCTGCTGTTCGGTCAAACGGTCCGATAGATCACGCACATGGTGATTGTAAACCAGAGTAACCGTACCCACCGTTTCCTCGGTACCATCTTCCCAGGTTTGTTCTACCAGGGCATCGCGTATCAGGTCTCTGATGGCTTCCGAACGGTTGACATAACCTTTTTCACTTACCATTGTATCAAAGCGGTCCAGAAGTTTATCATCAATGGAGATACCAAATCTTACCGTTTCACCCATAGATCCTCCGCTAAAAAATTTCCTTTAAAAGCTCGATCAGTCTGGTATTTTCCGCTCTTGTTCTGACCGCTATACGAAAAAAACGATTGGACAGGCCGATAAAATTAGCACAATCGCGAATTAAAATCCATTTTTGAAGCAAGCGTTCCTTCAATTCAGTCGAGGTCATACCGCCATCAATCTCTATCAGCAGAAAATTGGCTCTGGAAGGATAAACCTTCAGACAGGGAAATAATGAGAGCTGTTCCTTTAGAAATGTCCGTTCCTGCTCCACATAAGCAATAGTCCTTTTGCTGAAATCAGTATCCTTCAGGGCAGCCACCCCTGCTGCCTGAGCCAGGGTATTGACACTCCAGGGACCACCCATGGCAGTAAGTCTCTGGATTACCGAAGGGGCCGCCATGGCATATCCGAGTCTTAAACCGGGAATACCGTAAAATTTGGTCATGGAACGGAGTACGATACCATGATCCGATGACACAATCGCATCCTTGGCCGAGGATTCTTCGCAAAAATCCATAAAGGCTTCATCCAGCGCCAGAAATGTGCCGGTTTCCCGACAGAGATCGTAAATGCGCTCGACGGTTTCTCTGGGATAGAGGATTCCGCTTGGGTTGCCCGGATTGCAGAGGTACAGGGCGTCACAGCCGTTTGACAAAGTCTTGCCGAGGTCCTCCAGATTAATGGCAAAATCTGCTGCAGGAGAGACAAGGAAACGATTGATTTCCCAGCCATGCTGTTCAAGAGCGTAGGCATATTCACTAAAGGCAGGTGAAACAATCACTGCACGTTTACCTTTGATGAGTGCCGGCAGATTATAGATTGTCTCTGTTGAACCGTTACCAACAGCAAAATGCTGTGGGGTAAGCCCATTTAATTCCGCCAGCAGCTCTTTAAGTTCAGCCTGATTATTATCCGGGTAGTGCACCAGGCTGTCCAAGGAATCAATAATGGCCTGTTTGATCGATGGAGAGATGCCGAGCGGATTTATGCTGGCTGAAAAGTCGGCGGTATCAGCGGGTGAGACGCCCATCTGGCGGGCAACGGAAAAAATATTTCCACCATGATCATAACTGTGTGACATAAGAACCTTTCAAACAGATAACTGCAACAATCGAAATTATCGCCATGATCACGGTTGAGGCGTACATCAGCCGGATCATATTACGATAGCTACCGGCATCAATGGCAGATACCGGATCGCCAATAAACTGTTTTTGCGAAACCTTACCATTGTAGGAAGAAGAGCCTCCCAACCGGATTCCGAGAGCACCGGCAGCAGCCGCTTCCGGATGGGCGCTGTTCGGTGAAGGGTGGTTATGACGGTCACGCAAAGTAATTCTGAGGGAGTCACGCCAGGAAAGCCCGAACAACGGCGCAGAAGTTATAATCAGCAGGGCTGTCAACCGGGCCGGAATAAAGTTGAGCAGGTCATCCATACGGGCTGAGGCCCATCCCAACTTCAGATAACGCTCATTTTTATAACCGACCATGGAATCCAGCGTACTGACCGCCTTAAACGCCATGGCCGCAACAGGTCCGCCAATAGTCAGCCAGAAAAGCGGAGCAATAATACCGTCCGACGCATTTTCAGCTACGGTTTCCACCAGGGCCCGCCAGATTTCGGGCGGCTCCAGATTTTCCGTATCACGCCCCACAATATAGGACAACTTGATGCGGGCGATTTCCAGATCCCCCTTAAGCAGGGCATCGGCCACCAGACTCGACTCACTGTGCAGTGAACGCGCTGCAAGGCAGGTAGAAGAGAGTAAAACAGCCACTATCAAGGCAATCAGAACAGAAACCATTTCAGCCAGCGCCAGTACCGACCAGGCTGCAGCTGCAGCACAGCCGGTTGTAAGTATCAGCAACAGTACTCCGGCAACCTTTTCATTACTGATGTTTTTTCTGAGAAACACTTCCAGCCGACTGATCAACCTGCCGATCATAACAACCGGATGCGGCAGCCAGCGAGGATCTCCAATCAGCAGGTCCAGCATCAGAGCCATGCCGATTACAAAGGCATCAGACATTATCACTGCCAAACCCGCACAGATCAAAAATCCGTTCCATATCCAGGTGTTTTTCCATATGGCTGGCCAGCAGGTCAAACGGATCAATGCGCGGAGCCCTTTCCCCTTCCCACTGCTGCGGGAGCCCTTTTTCACTGCGGATTGCATTCAGATAAATGTCACGGAAAGAGTGGTTATCAAAAATGCCGTGCAGATAAGTACCGAAGACCCTGCCATCGAAAGACACACAACCATCCGTGATGTCAGTGATCTCAGCCCCGCGTTTGGTGATACGGGCAAACGGCCGCGCATCGGCAAGATAAGCGGTATCACCCATATGAATTTCATAACCTGTCAGCAATCCGTCACACCCGGGGACAAGCAGCCTGCCTGACTCCTCCAACATGGCGTCGGCCTGATGGGTCTGCTTGTCGTCAAGCATGGTTGTCTCAACCGGCAATAGAGAGAGACCATCGGCCTCACTAACGGAAGACTCCAGATTGTCCGGATCAAACACCCGTTGTCCCAGCATCTGGTAGCCGCCGCAGATTCCGATGATGCGCCCCTTGAAATTGCTGACAGCATCAAATAGTCCCTGTTCCTTGAGATAGTTCAGGTCTGAGATGGTGGACTTGCTGCCAGGAATGATCAGCACATCAATCCCCTGAAGTTCTTCAGGCTTCGTGATATAACTCAGCAGCAGATCCTCTTCAGCCTGCAAGGCGTCGAAATCCGTGAAGTTGGAGATACGCGGCAGTCTGAGAATGCCCACATTGATACTTCCATTTCCTGAAGCAACCTTTTTCAGTTTAGCCGTCTGCCCCAAAATCACGCTATCCTCGGCGGGCAGACAAAGTTCCGGCAACCAGGGCAGCACACCCAGCACCGGCAAACCGGTCCGCTTTTCAATAAATTCAATACCGGGTGTCAGGATTGAGGCATCACCACGGAACTTGTTGATGATTATCCCGCGTACATAGGCCCTTTCCTCCGGGTCCAGCAGATCAATTGTACCGGCGATCTGGGCAAAAACACCGCCTCGATCAATATCCGCCACAAGTATGACCGGACAACAGGCCATCATGGCCACCTTCAGATTGGCAATGTCGCTATGCTTGAGATTTATTTCGGAAATACTGCCTGCACCTTCAATAACAACGAACTCATAATTCTTCCGCAGACGTTCGAAACTCTCGGTGATTTTTTCAAAGGCCTGTGGTTTATATCGGTCATATTCAGCCACATCCATATTACCCACCGGCCTGCCCTGAACAACCACCTGGCTGCCCGTATCCGAATTCGGTTTCAACAATACCGGGTTCATATCCGTATGCGGTTCCAAATTGCAGGCCTGGGCCTGCATGGCCTGGGCTCTGCCCACCTCGCCGCCTTCGGGGGTAACATAGGAGTTGTTGGACATATTCTGGGATTTAAAAGGAGCTACTGTCAGGCCGCGCTTTACCAGAGAGCGGCAGAAACCGGCGGTCAGAATTGATTTACCCACATCGGAAGCGGTACCGCAGAACATGATCGCCCCCGGCTTTGGAACCGGTCCTTCCGTATCCTTTTTCTTCCACGAACCGGCTGGGGTATCATCGAACTTTTTTGCGTAACCGCGCGGTGTGACCATGCGTCCCTTACGGTCAACAATGGTGCTGGCGTTGCCGATAATGACGATTGTGAACATGTTGATTTCATGACTCAACATTTCACCCAGGGTTGTAACTACAACGGTCTGGTCTTCGCGGCAGGCGTTCTGCACAATTCCAACCGGAGTTTCAGCCGGACGGGAGCGCAGGATAATACTGCGGGCATCCTCGATATGAGTCACCCTGGTCTTGCTGCGCGGATTATAGAAAGCCATGACAAAATCAGCTTTGGCAGCAGCCTCAATTCTGGACTTGATCAGGTTCCAGGGGGTCAGCAGGTCTGACAGGGATATGACAGAAAAGTCATGCATCAGTGGTGCGCCCAGAACGGAAGCGGCAGCCTGGACCGCTGATATGCCTGGTATGACCTGCACATCAGGTTGGGGAGTTGATGCTTCTCCTCGGGGTTCCATTTCCAGCAATTCAAAAACAAGTCCGGCCATGCCATAGATGCCTGAATCGCCGCCAGAAACAAGAGATACGGTTTCTCCGTTTCTGGCCCTGCTGATGGCGACCTGACAACGTTCAACCTCGCGCATCATGCCGGTGGAGACGATCTCTTTACCTTCAAGCAGAGGCTTGATCATTTCAACATAAACATCATAACCGATAATTGCTGTTGATTGGGTGATTGCCAGGCGGGCTGCTTCTGTAAGGTGAGAGATTGAACCGGGGCCGGTGCCGATAATATATAGTGTTGCCATGACCATCCTTAGATATGGAAAGTAAATATAAAGGAATGAATTATGGCACGGCAGATACTGATGTTGCAAGCTGGAATTGAACTGCTTAAGGGATTTTCAAAGTCGTAAGAGCCAAATAGATTGGCGAAAGAAGTATAACAAAGTACTTTAAAACCGGATGGTAATTAAAAAATGAGGTTTTTATGCAACATATGAAGAATAAAGCTGCTTTACTCGCACCAGATAATCCCTGGTTTCTCGCGGCAGGCGGTCAGGCCGTTTATCCACATTGCCCGGCCCCCAGTTATAAGCTGCCAGGGCAGAATCCACATCGCCATTGTAGCGACTCAGCAGATCGCGCAAAAATTTGGTACCTCCCATGACATTCTGTTCAGGATCAAAGGAGTCAGTTACACCGAGAGACCGGGCTGTGCCGGGCATCAGCTGCATCAGTCCCTGGGCACCGGCATGGGAAACCGCATTGGGATTGAAACCGCTCTCGGCCTTGATAACGGCCTTGATCAGGGCGGCATCAACACCATAACGGCTGGATGCCTTGGCGATCAACGGGTCGAGCCATTGACTGCCTTTTTCCGGCTTTAAAGAGGATGAAACAGACCTGGAAAGCGGTTGGGTGGAAAGCTCAACGTTTGGCAGGGGCTGGGACGGAGTAGTTTGTTGAGCTGACTGAGCGGATGAGCCGGGCTGATTTGATCCGTAAGCATCAATCAAGGCCTTCAGTGAAGCGGATTGGCGTCCAAAGAGCGGATTGGCAACCGGTTCAACCGGCTGGTCCCCGGACATGGAAAGTGTAGACTGAAGCATCTGCAGATTGAGGCTTTCTGCCAGTGATCTGGCCCGTGCCTCGCGAGTCTGGCTATCTTTTGCATCAACTGTCAGAAATCTGTCAAGCTTGTCGGCAAACAGACCGTCTTTCTTGCCGTTTGACTTGATGTTGGCAGTATCCTGCGCTTCTTTGGCAAGCAACGCTGTCATCAGTGATGGTTTTTCAACATTACCGACTGTCATGACGCTCTAATCCTCGCTAAAAACCAGATTCTTCTTTTTCAGTTTCTCGATCAGTGTTGTCCGTTTCAGATTCAGCAGTGAAGCTGCCTCTTTCTTATTGCCGCCGGTCCGGGCCAAAGCCTGAAGTATCAGGTTGTTTTCGAATTGTTCAACAGCAGAATTCAGACAGATACCATCATCCGGCAGCCTGTCATCAAGCGACAGTTCCTGAATTGGAAGCGCAACCTGCACCTGGGTCCGGTTGACAAGATACTTGTCCGGCAAATCATCCGGTGTGATAAATCCGCTGCTTTTCAAGATAACAAGTCTCTCAACCAGATTCTCCAGTTCACGCACATTTCCGGGCCAATCATAATTACAGAGAATATCTAGAGTTTCCCTGGAAAACCCGTTTACTGAATGGCTCCTGTCACTATTGAAAATGGACAGGAAATTATGGATCAGCAACGGAATATCTTCCCGGCGTTCACGCAGAGGCGGAATGGTTATGGGTATAACTGAAAGCCGGTAATACAGATCCTCCCTGAAATCCTTGGACTCCACCATATCTTCCAGGTTCTTGTTGGTAGCGGCAATAATCCGCACGTCAACTTTTTGTGACTTGGTGGAACCAACCGGCTCAATCTCTCTGCTTTGCAAAACTCGCAGCAACTTGACCTGCAGATTGGCCTTCATGTCACCGATTTCATCAAGAAACAGAGTTCCCTTGTCAGCCATCTCGAAACGACCGGCCCGATTAGCATAGGCACCTGTAAAAGAGCCCTTAACGTGTCCAAAAAGTTCGCTCTCCAGCAGATCATCAGGAATAGCGGCACAGTTGACCGGAACAAAGTTTTTGCCGTTTCTGCTACTCAACTGATGTATGGCACGAGCTGCAAGTTCCTTGCCGGTCCCGGACTCGCCCTGGATTAAAACCGTTGCTGTAGATTCGGCAACCTTTTCCAGCATTTCGAAAAGTGTCTGCATGGCCTTGCTTCTACCGATAATGGTTGAGCAGAGCACATGGGGATGGCGGCCTGTATCATCAGACTCATCGTGCTGATGCATGGCTTGATACTCCCTGGCACGCATGACAATGCTTTCCAGCTCATCCAGGTTAAGCGGTTTGGAAAGAAAGAAAGAACTTTCATCTCCATGCTGGTGGCGTGGAACTTCATCACCAGGGCCATAGCCGATTAACACCAGCTTGGGATTTAATTTTTTGGATCTTATTGTAAAATCAGGTGCGATTTTTTTCAGATGAGAAAGCTCGGCGATGACTATTCCGACCTGTTCAGACTTAATAGTGTCAAAAACAGATGCGTCACCCTCTATTGAAACAATGTCATAGCCCTGATAAGTCAAGAAAGCGGCGACAAGGTCCCTGCTTTTGCGGTCACTGTCAATAATCAGTATGGAGCCTTGTGTTTGCATAAAACCTGAATTCAATTAGAGTTAGTGTGTTTGTATTTTAATAGGTACTGCATTGAATATATGGTCAAATTCATGAAAAGTCAAGAAAATGACTTTAATAACGGTGGGAGAGTTTAAAACACCAATCTATCCGATTAACAGACCGGAACCTACTTACTGAGATAATCTCCCAACAGCCCGCGACTATGCTCGTCGTCATGACAATGATTGCAGATATTCTCCCAGTTGGAGCCATCGGCAGGATTATTATTATGGTTACCATCCTTATGATGTACAGTTAGTTGATGCAGATTGGAAGAATCGAACTCGCGGGCGCACTTGGCGCAGATCCAGCCATGCAGCTTGAGTGATTTTTCCCGATAACCGCTGCCATTGGAACGCTCAGACTTCATCTGGCGAACCAGGTCATCAGCCTTTTCCTTTGAGATAACCACATTTCGAGGCTTGCTGTTTCTTGAAAAAGCGGCTGCCATAACATTCTCCAGGACTACATTGTCATATATTTAGATAATTACTTTTTCTTTGGCCAGTAGCTGCCACCAACCAGAGTTGCCGCAATGCTGCCAACCTTGACTTTTGACTTCATCAGAACAGGAATACGCTGTTCATCGTCGGTCAACCAGATATACATATCTCCACTACGGGCAAAAATACCTTCCGACTTGAGGATCGGTTTGATAACTACCGTCTTGAATTTTCCCAATGGCGTTTCAATCTCTTCACGCCTCAGCACCTTGACTTCAGTGTTCCACAAGGTTTTGCAGTCAAAAATATCAATATAATAGGAGTTGCCAACTTTGAGCGGCACCATACGAAAATAGTAGAAACTGGAAAGGGTGTCATAGGTCAGGGGAGTGATGGATTTGGTGGTTTCGCTCGAATTCAGATAATCCCTGGTAACTACCTCAAGCTTCTTGCGGTCGAAAACAGCTTCTTTGTGACGCCTGGTCCGCCCTTCTTTGATGCGCTCACGATAGAGACGTGGTACACCGATTTTCTGACTGGAGGAACCGGGCAGCAAAACTGATTCAATGCGATCATCAACGGGGAAGAAAAATTTCAACCAATCGGCGGAGCGGGCTGTGGAAATTATAGTAAGATCATTTCCCGACCGTGCCACCTCCTGAACAGCATGACCGGCAGGAATTCCGGCATAGGAAATATCGAATTCAAGTCTTTCAGGGATGGAAAAGGCTGAAACCGGCGCAGTTGAAATCAGCGGAATTAGGAAAGAAGTAAACAGAAACAACACAAAGAAGTTATATCGCATCCGATTTAGCATATCTGCTCCCGGAAACAAGTTAAGGCTAAGACAGATATTCAGAATAACTCCGTCTTAACCTTAACCTCAACCTGCCCCTTAAGCCTGACCAGCAGCCTGGCTTTCTTCGAATGCCGCCCTGGCGCTGTGCATCTGATCCAGCTCGTTCAGCTTGTCGCCCAGCCATGCGTGGAATACTCTTGCATTGTCATAACTCATAACAACACCGGTATCAATAAAACGTACCAGGCTGCTGTCAAGATTTTCAGGCTCACAACCTGTCTGACGACCGATAGCGCCTTCTGCTGTAATTTCGTGTGTAATCGTATCCGGAAGAGCCTGACGCTCAAGGAAGAAATTTATAACCATCTCGCCACGCGGTGAAAATCCGCCCTGGGCTCCGTTAACATAGCTGGGGTTGTAACCGTAGTTAAAAACGTACTTGAAATTGATTTCCGGTTTTCTGTGACTCATTGCAATACTCTCCTTTATTGTGTTGTTTTGAATTAAATTCATATCGCTATCTTCACTTAACACATTCCATGACAATCATGAAAATAAAATTTTGCTCCGGGTAATTTTATCTACGGCTAATCGGGCTGTAATACGAAAAACAAGCTTGAAAGACACCATTACGCAATAGCTGTCAGACCCGATTAACCTTGACTTAACAGATATATACCTGTAAATTAATGGTTTTCAGAATTGTCACAAGGAGTTGTAATGAAACCGCTTTTTCTAAATCCCCCGACATTTGAGGACTTTGACGGTGGCGCCGGTGCGCGTTATCAGGCCTCTCGAGAAGTAACCTCTTTCTGGTATCCAACCTGGCTCTGCTTCCCGGCCGGCATGATCGAAGGCAGTCGTGTAGTCGATGCCCCGGTACAGAAATTCACCCTTGAAAAGTGCATCGAAATAGCCAAAGACTTTGATATGGTCGTCATGTACACCTCTACCCCGACTCTGATGATCGACATTGAAACAGCACGTCGCATCAAGGAAGTCAAACCGGGCATTATCACAGTACTGACCGGCCCGCATGTGACAATTCTGCCGGAAGAATCACTTAAAGCCTCCAAAGGTGCTATTGATATTGTCTGCCGTGGCGAGTTCGACTATTCCACCAAAGAACTGTGCGAAGGTCGCGAATGGGACAGGGTTGACGGCATCACTTTTGTCAAGGATGGCAAGTTCATCCACACACCTGACCGCCCCATGATCGAAGACCTGGATGCGCTCCCCTTCGTGGCGCCGATCTACAAACGTGATCTGCCGATCAGTGAGTACATCATACCGCACTTTAAAAATCCCTATGTTTCGATTTACTCCAGTCGCGGATGCCCGTCCAAGTGCATCTACTGCCTATGGCCGCAGACATTTTCCGGCCAGCGCATGCGTGTTCGCTCCCCGCAAAATGTCTTTGAAGAGATCAAATGGATCACCCAAAACATTCCGGAGATGAAAGAACTTTCCTTTGACGATGACACCTTCAGCGCCAATCGCCAGCATGCCCAGGACATTGCCCGTCTGATCAAGCCGCTGGGCATTTCATGGACAATCAATGCCCGGGCCAACACCGATTTCGAAACACTGAAAATCATGCGCGAATGTGGCCTGCGACATGTTGTTGTCGGCTTTGAAAGCGGTAACGCCCAAATCCTGAAAAACATCAAAAAAGGTGTGACCAAAGAGCAGGCGCTCAAGTTCTCCCAGGATTGCAAAAAACTCGGCCTTTCGATTCATGGTGCATTCATCATGGGTCTGCCGGGCGAAACAAAAGAAACTATCCGAGAAACAATTGATTTTGCAAAACAGATGGACCTGAACTCCATCCAGGCTTCACTGGCATCCCCGTATCCAGGTACAGAATTTTACACCATGGCCAAGGAAAACGGCTGGATCGCCTCCGACAGTTTCCTGGATGAAAGCGGTCACCAGAAATGCATGATCAACTATCCAAACCTGTCCAACTCCGAAATATTCAATTCGGTTGAGGAATTTTACGACAAGTTCTATTTCCGCCCGAAATACATTCTGCGCAGTATCGGCAGAATGATCGTTGACAGTGACGAACGTAAAAAGCTGCTCAAAGAAGGCAAGCAGTATCTCCAGTACATGCGGAAGCGTAAAGAGTCATGCTCCGACTGTAAATAAAGGCCTTCTGAAAAGCATGAAACAACTTATCATTACTTCTGACGACTTCGGCCTTTCCAGCGGCGTCAATCTGGCTGTTGAAAAAGCATGGCAGCATGGAATCCTGACCTGTGCCTCAATTATGCCAGGTGGCAGCGCCTTCAAGGAAGCGGTACAAATTGCTCATCGCAACCCCGGCCTGCAGATCGGCCTGCACCTGACACTGGTTCAGGGAAGTTCCGTACTTTTGCAAGGTGATCTGCCGGGCCTGATTGATTGGAAAAGACGCTTTACCGACAACCCTGTGGCGGCCGGAATGAGTTACTATTTCAATAAAAAGCTTCATGAACCGCTGAAAAAAGAGATCGAGGCCCAGATCAAAAAGGTCATCGATTCGGGAATCAAACTGACACACATCGACGGGCATCTCAATATTCATCAGCACCCCACGGTCTTTGCCATACTGGCCGAGTTGATGCCACGTTATGGCATAACCAGTTTCCGCCTGTCACGGGAAAGACTGGAGCACAACCTGCAGTTTGATAAGGAACGCGCCTTTGGTAAAAGAGTTGAAAGTTTCATCTTCGGCCGACTATCGGAAAACTGCCGCCCCGTACTGGACACGCTCGGCATCAGCTATGCGGCGGAAGTAAAGGGTGTGCTGAACTCAGGGCGCATGACCAGTGAATACATACTAAATATCCTTGATGGACTTCAGGACGGCCTGACCGAGTTCTATTTTCATCCCGGCATCCTTCCTGACAAAGAAATCAGCCGCCGCATGCCGGACTACAGACATGAGGAAGAGTTGAAAGCCCTGACGGACAACAACATCAGGGAAAAAATAGCCAGACTTCAGATAGAACTGGTGAATTACCGTAAAGACAGGAAAGCAAATGCTTAAAACCTTAGTTGTCATGCTGATTGCCATTACATCCGGAGCAATCGGTGATATTTTCCTGACCCAGGGCATGAAAAGCTCGGGAGACCTGTCCTTAATGGGATTCAGGCAGATAGTGGACACCACTATCAGCGCCCTGACCAACTGGCGCCTGATCCTGGGCACAGCCATGCAGGCGGTCTACTTCGGCCTCTGGCTGGCGGTCCTCTCCTGGGAGGATCTTTCCGTAGCACTGCCTTTACAGGCCCTAAGTTACATTATTGTTGCATTCCTGGCACAATGGTATCTGGGAGAAAATGTAACACCGTTGCGCTGGGCAGGCATCTCTCTGGTTTTTATCGGGGTTGTCCTGATTACCCGAAGCAGCGTAAACTGAACAGGAGGACCTAAGTAATGACAACTGGCAAAACAATCGGTTTCATCGGCGGCGGCAACATGGCCGAAGCTATTATTAAAGGGCTTCTGGCGGGAGCTGTCAAACCGGATAACATCATGGTGGCAGAGCCAATGGCAAACCGCAGGGATTTTCTGGTCTCGGAGTATTCGGTCAGGGTATCTGACGATAACCTGGCAGTCGCACGTCAAGCCAACATTCTCATCCTGGCGATCAAGCCCCAGATGGCCTCATCAGTACTGACCGATCTGGAACAGGCCGTTAGTACTGACGTACTGATTATTTCAATTATGGCCGGCATATCCACAGCCTTCATCGAAGAAGCTCTGATGAAAAGCGTGCGGGTAGTCAGGGCCATGCCCAATACACCGGCGCTGATTCAGACAGCAGCAACCGCCATCTGCTCCGGCAGAAAGGCCACCACTGCAGACCTGAATGCGGCCCGCGAAATTTTTTCCCGCTGCGGAACTGTGGTTGTGGTCCCTGAAAAACAGATGGATGCGGTTACCGGATTGTCCGGTAGCGGCCCGGCCTATGTATTTACATTCATTGAAGCACTCTCCGATGCCGGCGTAAAAAACGGGCTTCCAAGGGATACAGCTACAGAACTGGCCATCCAGACCGTCATGGGATCGGCCCGCATGCTGGCTGAAACCGGTGAACACCCTGCCGTCATGAAGGAGAAAGTTACCTCACCCGGCGGAACCACCATTGCCGGACTACATGCACTGGAAACCGGCTGTTTCCGTGGTGTTGTCATGAATGCGGTTGACGCTGCCACCAACCGTTCCAAGGAACTGGCTGGCAAATAACCACCACAGATTATAAAACGACAAAACGCCTTGAGCTTCTACAGCTCAAGGCGTTTATTTTTAAAAGGCAGGAACAATCAACTATGACTAAAACCGCTATCTTTTAAATTTTACGGTATACCAGTGCGGCCCATACTGCACATCACGTTTCCACCCCTTTTTCTCCAGCTTACCCACCAGATCTTCGAAGGCCTCCACATGCAGCTTATTGTTCTTTGCCGGACCTTCATAATTAAAACCGGTAACAACAAACTCTTTGGACTGGGCAATCATGGTTTCCTCCGCGCTGTTTTCAGGTATGGCCCTGAATACACTTACATCCTTGCCGAAGAACGACCATTTTTCCCTGACTTCGACACAGGCGACCAGACAGGTTTCCTCCTCATGGGGGGCAACCGGCTCACCACCATAATTAAGTTCCGCGCCACAATTACTGCAAAACCTGGCCTGCTCTATCTTCACCTCGGAACCACACTGGGTACAGAACATACATCCTCTCCTCAAAACATAAAATCATTCAATAAATTAAATTAACGGTACAAGGCCGCATGATATGAACTGCGCACATACGGCCCGCTCTCCACATGGGTAAACCCCGCAGCCAACGCCGACTTGCGCAGAGATTCAAACTGTTCCGGCGTAACATATTCCTGAACCGGATAATGCTTACGACTCGGGGACAGATACTGTCCGATACTGAGATAATTACATCCCGACCGGCGTAAATCAGCGAACAGCTGCAGCAGTTCAGCCTCTGTTTCGCCCATCCCTAGCATGACGCCTGATTTGGTACTGATATGTGGAGCCAGCTCCCTGCACCTGCGTAGCAATTCCAGAGAACGCCCATAATCAGCCCCACTGCGAATGTGGTACAGCCTTTGAACTGTTTCCATGTTATGGGCCACAATATCCGGCCCGGCAGCCAGAACAGTTTCAATCGCCCGCAAGCTACCCTGAAAATCCGGGATCAGGACTTCAACAGCGGTTCGGGGAGAAGCATCCCTGATGACAGTGATCGTTTCGGCAAACGGCCCTGCCCCACCATCTTCCAGATCATCACGGGTGGGGCTGGTGATCACCACATGGGACAGCCCCAACCTGACAACCGCCTCTGCCACACGGGCCGGTTCCTGATGGTCAACCGCCTCAGGTACCTGTTTGGTCACATTGCAGAAAGTACACATGCGGGTACAGTTGTTGCCCATAATCAGGAATGTCACCTGCCCACAAGAAAAACATTCCGAAATATTGGGACAGAGCGCCTGCTGACAGACCGTATTCAGCCGCAAACCGGAAAGCATTTTCAGCATATCGGTCTGTTCGCCCGGATTGACCTTTTTGCGAAGCCATTCAGGTTTGCGAATGTTTACTGCCGCATCATCCCTGGTCATTGCTCCACTCCCTGCAGGTTCCAGTCATCATTTAAATACTTGTTCCGCATCAACCTGTCAGCATATGCCTGTTCATCAGCAGTACAAGCATCATCATTCAGTTCAACGGAAAAAGTATCGCTAAAGGCGTTTTTCAACTCGCTACAGAGCCGGTTTCTGTCAACAGCAACACCGCAGTCGGTCAGACTGGAGGCTGCTTCAGCGTACTCAGCCTGCTGGTCGCGCATATACCCAAGACCCACTGCGGCACGATTGATGATCGGTATGGAGCCATGTTGAAACACAACCTCTTTCAGGCGGCGCTGGGCATTGCCACCGATCTTGCTGCCATTGACCATAACATCAAATGTCTCCCGCCCGGCAAAACAGAAATCTGTTTTTTCACCCAACCGTGACCTGTCCGCCAGGGTATCAACCGCATATTCGGCACTTAGCCCAAGGCGGCGATAAAAGGCCAACAAAAATGCGGTCAATTCGCGAAATGAATCCTTGACAGAGGAGGCAGGCGGCAACTGCGCCGGCGAGCAGATCAGCGAATAGGTCAGTTCATCGGCATGATAGATAACGCCTCCACCCGTAAAACGCCTGACCACCGGAATTCTATCCATTCGGCAGCATTCCAGATCAAGCACTTCTGCCGCCTTCTGAAAACGCCCCAGCGAAAGCGCCGGAGGCTCCCAACCGTAAAGCCGAAGAACGGGCAGAGAAGCAGCCGGATCAAATGAGCGCAGCAGCACCTCATCAACAGCCATATTGTCCGCACCGGAAAGCGGTCCGGTATCAATCATTCGCCAGATTCGTTTGGGTTCAGGTTTCACAGTATTTCCGACAGGTTTGATATGTAGGATTCGGAATCAAAACATACTTGATGAGCCAATAACTTTCAACCTTAAAACGAGTTTGAAATTTTGCCTACCCGCATCAAATTGTTGATATTTTTAATTTACTTAATTTTAAAGAGTGCGTATATTTTTGTGAATTTCAAGGTTGATCAGCAAAGACGCGGATGAAAATATCCTGGGAATTTATTGAAGTTGTAAACGGCAAAAGCAGCTTATATAGGCAACTGCCATGGTTACTTATATAAGTAACAAGCAACCTATATAGGTAACAAGTTACTTATATACGGAAACCGTAGATTAATGAGTTGAACGAAAGGAAAAAGACAAATGAAGAAGATGATTAAAATGCTCGGTTCGGTCATGTTGTTAATTTTCGTATTAACGGGGCATGCCTTTGCCGGAGAAGTAGTAACCTACTACCACACCGACCATGAAGGCACACCTCTGGCCATGACCGACTCCAACGGGAATGTTGTTTGGCAGGCGGACTACAAACCATTCGGCGAAGAACACACCGTATCCGGCGCAACACCAAATAATAAGCGCTTTGTGAGTAAAGAGAAGGATACAGAGAGCGGACTTTCCTACTTTGATTCGCGGTATGAGGACGCAAAGACAGGAAGGTTCATATCTCCTGACGCTGTAGGTGCTGTTGATCCTAGAACAAGTAAGACCAATGAAGCATTGCTGCTGAATCCACAAAGGTTAAATTCCTATTCGTATGGATTGAATAATCCATATTCTTATGTGGATCAGGACGGGAAATGGGCTATTCTTGTTGCACCGATATTTTACGCATTGTTGTCTCCAAGCACTTCGAATGCACCTGACAGAAGCACTCCGCTTGTCAACTCCCAATCAGCTGGTGAATTTGCTGGTGGAGTTGCTCTTGCCGAAACAGGAGGTATTGCAATTGCACGTTTTTTGGGGCCAGCTATAAGTCGGACAGGATTGTCATTTGCAGAACAGTCAGGGATGATTCAGTTTACAGCACATGGTGCCAAGCAAGCAGCCGAAAGAGGTTTTACACCTGAAAGAATTGCAAGAGTAATGCTGGAAGGAAAACCAGTTGAAGCTGCTGGTAGATTTGGTGCACAAATTAGATACACTTTAGGTGAAAATACCGTTGTAATAGCAAAAGAAGGTGCTAACGCAAATAAAGTTATCACAACTTATAGTTCCCAAACATCTAATGGTGTAAAAGGCCATTGGTCCGAATAAAAAGGTGGTATTTATGCACGACAATATATTTGATGAAATTAATGATATTTTTTCAGAGTGGAATCCAATTGAAGTCCCAACCGACTTAGCTAAAGAAGAATATAAATCTTACATAACTCGCATAATAAAGGTTGGCAGCAATTATGAAAATATTAAGGCAGAATTAGTTGCTATATTAACGTCTGATTTAGGTGCCAATTATGACGAAAACGATGTGATTCAAAAAAATGATGTTGAAAGAATAACTATACAAATATTAAGAATATTATTGAGGTAACACCCGCCGCATCTTCATCTTAGAAAAAGCGAGAATTGCCAGCTAAGTAACATCCTGAAATAAACAAGTAATGGCAAGAAAGACTGGATTCAACAAGAAAGAAGCACCTGCCCTTAAACCGGCAGGTGCTCTTCCACCCCGTTGGCCCGAGGATAATCGACTCATAGAAAATAGAATCGAAATATGATCTGATTGGCGGCTATAAGCCCTAACCACTCGGCGGCAGACGGGCTCCGCTAACGCGCCGCCGCTGCGCCTCGACACCGTTGGATCTTAGGAGGAAAAGATGAGGCAGTTTAACCTGATATTGACTGTCATGGCAGTTGTTGTTATGGGGTGTACTCCACTCCGGCCAGCAATAAAAGAGGTGCCGCGTCCTCCGCATATTATTCTCAAAAATGGCTATTCTCTCGTTCCGTTGGACGAACCTGGATGGTTAGTTGGTTACGAGGACTCGGAGAAACTAATTTTAGGTCGGCATGGCGACAATCCTGATGAAACCTTCATCATACGGTCATTCATCCAAACACTTCCTCTGTTAAAATCCGAAGAGGAATTCATAGGTTTTTCAAAATCTGTACTAGTTATGGAAGGTGCTACAAGACATAAGATCGTGTCCCAGAAAACAATTCCTCTTACCATCAAAGGCCAGTCCTGTGCGAGAAACGACACTATTTTGGAAGATCATGCTGCTGTGAAGCGTATCTCACGAAACGAAAATATGATTATAGAAAGCTATACATTATTTTGTAAGCACCCTAACAACAGTGTTGGCATCTTATTGGAGTACTCCCACCGGTGCTACGCAGACAACAAAGATCCAGACTCAGCCAAAAAGGCTCAAGAACTATTCGATAGTATAGGCTTTTATGACTTTTAACGGCAACACAAGGAGTAATCATCGGGTGCTGCCGTGAAACCGGCAGATCCTCAGCCACGTTGAGCGAATTCCAAAGGAGAACGAAATGCGTAGGCCGATTCTTGTTGTCTTATTTTCGCTTTTACTTTGCGCTTGCGGAGCCAGGAATTTTCGGCTGGGTGAAACCTTGAATCCCAATGAAGGGATTGCCTTCGTTAGGGTAATTCTTAGCGGAGCACCTACATCAATGATCCATCTTTTTACAAAAGGTGATCGAATGGGGCCACATAAAGCCCGAGTCGACGCAACTGAAGGGGATCACGTATATGCTGTCATAATGTCACCAGGGGAATATGATATCGGTCAGACTACATCCGACGGAAGGACGAGCATTTGGCCTGTCCCCTCTTTATGCCCACCCTTCACGGTAGTTCAGAGAAAACCCAATTACATCGGCACGCTGGTTTTAAATTATAAGCCATCACAATGGTATCATTTGTCTCAAAAGTATGAAGTCAAGTGTAGCAACTCTCCAGGCGACGCGGCCGATGCGTCTACAATGTACGATAGAACGTATGGGTTACTGACGAAAGATGCGCCACACAAGGTGGCGGCAGACGGGCTTCGCTGACGCTCGCCGCTGCGCCCCCGCGCCGTTGGTCGTAAAACAAATTGAGATCCTATGACTGAAGATCAAAAATGGAGGGAACAATGGGAAAAAGACTCAGGAACATCTTCTTGGTTTGCGGCATCAGTCTCATTATGGGCTGTTCAGCTTACCAAAATGTGATGCTTGGTGGAACAGCGACAGAGGTTTTACCCGCTGGTCAGAAATTGGTGACAGCAGCATGGAAAGGCCAAGATCTTTGGATTTTGACCCGGCCGATACATGAGGGTGACGCTTTGGAAACGTATGAATTTCGTCCACTGATTGCAGTGAAGGGATCTACAGAAGGGAAAGTGATTCTTAAGGAAATCAGGTAATCACCCAGAAGGCTCAGAAAGGTCAGTTCTCCATTCTTCATAAAATGATTTTTGGAGAACTGGCCACCATAGATTCCAAGGCCACTTGGAAAACAAGATTCTTCTGCCAGAGCAATCTGGCGAAGTGAACATAGATAGAAAGTGGTTGTCCCCAACCACTCGGCGGCACGCGGACTTCGCCAGTGCGCCTCGACCCCGTTGGACAAAAGTGAGCCATCAAAATTCATTTCTTTAGGGGGCAAAAATATTTTTCAGACTACAATTTTTGTTTGTTGTTTCAATGATTTTTGGTTGTGCAGCAGTTGATTCCAATTTACTACTCAACAAAACTACCAAAATCGAAATTGTGGATGTGACAACACATTACCGAGTAAGCACTGGTATCGCAGCTAGAGGCGACAAAGAATCCGTTTTGCTGATAAGAAAACGGATAATGGGAAATACCCAGGAAGAATTAGCTAAACGCAGCATAGAGGCATTTACAGGGTATACCGAGGGTGCAGCAAAATTAAAGTATGACATTAGAACCTTAAATTCAGGTTACCGTGTAATTGGTTCAGGATACTCTGTGATTGGCAGGGATAAGTATGAAGTAAAATATAAGGTAACGTTTGAATCACCGGACGGCAAAAAATTATGGGAAGACACTGATGAACAAGATGATAGTGATTTAGATGACGTATTATCAAAAATTGCTAGTAGGGTAGCAAAGAAAGTGTCTAGATATTTCAAAGACAACAACTAGATCAAGCAGAAAGTCGATTTTCAATATCCATATGCCCGTGCAACACACGGACAATTTCAATCGTATCGGCAAGAGTTTGGCGGTAAAAAATCACATGGCTGCCAGTATTCAATTTTCGGTAGCCAATTCGAATATCACTGCAATCCATCCCTTTGAGCGGATTGGCAGCCAACTGTTGAAATGAAACATCCAGCATTTGTAGATACAAGTCGCGCTGCTCACGTCCCCAACGGTTTTGTGTGAACTTGGCAATCTCTTTCAAATCCGCCTTCGCCATGTTAGTAAGGGTAAAAGTGGGCATCAGCTAAGACTTTCGCCGTCAAGCTCAGAGAGTAGACTCTTTAGTGAATAATCAGCAGTGCCACTTTCTTCACCCTCAACAAGCGCACGGCGCAACAAGGACAACTTGGTTTCCCGTTCTTCCAAAAGTCGCAGACCAGCACGGATTGTTTCGCTAGCTGATCCAAAACGGCCTTGGACAACCTGCTGAGAAATAAACTTTTCGTAGTGCTTGCCAAGAGTAACACTGGTATTTTTTTGCATGAGATAACCTCCATCAACACCTTTATGATTTTACCTTATAATATTTATTGGTATCGGTCAAGAACCAGAATAATGTCCAACAAGACAGAAGCAGCGGCCAAAATCCGCCGCTGCTCTGCCAAACCGTTGGGTGAATAAAATGATTGGAAATATATTTCAATGAAACCAATGGTTATGCGAAAAAGTCGGCGACACACCCGGAATATGAGAAATATTCCCTTTACATACTAACCAGGCATGTTCTGATGCATGATCACTGGCATATGTATCGAATGGAAGAACTTTGGTTGACCAAAGATGCTTATCTGACAAGGCTGGAATAACAGCATTTTATCTATCGGTAATCAACCCGATCACAGCAAGGCATCAAGACAAGCATAACAAGAAAGAAATTAAATTCAGGGGCAGTGCATATGAAAGCAAAGTACGTACATACGAACATTATTGCTGAAGATTGGCAAAAGCTTGCTGATTTTTATACTCGCGTATTTGGGTGTGAATATGTTCCACCAGAACGTGATTATTCAGGGGAAGCGCTCGACGCCGGCACTGGTCTGGTCAATGCTCATATGCGTGGTGCACATCTACGTTTACCAGGATGCGGAGATGAGGGTCCTACTGTTGAAATCTACAGTTACAATAGCCTTGAAACAAGACCACAACTGGCAGTAAACCGCCCAGGAATTGGACATCTGGCCTTCGAAGTTGATGATGTTAGTGCGGCTAGCAAAGAAGTTATTACTCATGGCGGCAGTACTGTTGGTGAAATTATTACTCTTACTACCAAGGTAGGTACAAAAGTTACTTGGTGCTATATGACAGATCCAGAGGGCAACATAATCGAGTTACAATCGTGGTCATAAATTGAGAAGAGGTAAACCCAGCCAACCAATCGGCGTCAGCGGTGAACCCGCTGCGCCTAAACACCGTGGGGTAGTAAACCATATTACCCCACAGCTGCTCCACAAGCCACAGACTACTATTGCAAGTCCGGCTACAACTGCCGGACAGATATTCTTCCTGAAATGGATTTACCGGACTGATCAACATAAGTGGCATTAGATACCGACAGCCTGCCGACCACCACACCGGTTACTGTAATTTTAACCTTATTAATCCCGTTTATGTCAATCAATGCGAAACGGATACCGGTGGCTGTACCAAATGCATCCGACACGGCTGAAGTCTTGGTACAGGTGTAGCTTGGTACCGATGGGGTCTGCAGCCCTTTTAGCATAAACTGCGAACCACCGGCACCGGGACTGTTGATTGTCAACTCGACAGTAACCGGCTTCGGTGTTGCAGTGGCTGCAAAAGCATTTGTCGTTGCATATTCAACAAATCCGCATACTGACGCTAGGATAATCAATAAATAAAACACTTTTTTCATAAGCTTTCTCCAGATGTTTTTTTAAATAGATTTTAAAGGTCTGAACGAGAAAACACCACTTGCACATTACACTCCAGAAGTAACAGGCCTTATAGGACTCTGATAGCAACCAATATATTCTTTGTCTTAATGAAAAAGTGTGTCTTAGGGCACAAACTTGAAATATTTTTCTGAGTAGCTTGAAAAACACTTGAGAAACATTGCTTGACCAATAATAATGGGTAAAAAAATGGAAACTGATGCAAAACCGGTTGCCTTTTACCAAGGGAAAAAACATGAAAATTTACCTTAACAATCAAAATCAGGATATTCTGGCCGCCGAACTAATGCCTGCTGATTCGGAATTTTACCTGTTTACCGCCACCAATCCAAATTTGCCAGTTGGCACAACACTTACTGAACAGGACAATCCTGACAGCCCCTGCTACAAGATTACGTCCATAGCCACCCAGGCCAACGACGGACCATGGTTCATGTCTGTGGAACCGCTGTTGCAGGAATTCAATGTAACCTATTCCTTCCTGACCTTCACCCACAGCACGATTGCAGGTGCCATGTTCCAGAGCGCAACAACAAAAGAGGAAGCTGCCAGCCAGATCAGAACCCTGCTGACCAGGATCTATCGGCCTGTGGAAATAGACCATGTCACAGCCGTTAAAGTTGAACATTAAGCAGAATCAAACCCATCCAATAAAATAGTGAGCCTCTTGCAAAATGTCATGAGGAGACAGTTATGCAAGGCGCAAGCAAGAGAGGGAGCGAGGCGTACCTTTATGTACGTTGAGCTTCCGAGCGAGCGGCAACGAAGCAGAACTGGCCCGCAGTAGTTTTGCAAGAGGCTCTAGTTTCAGTTTATACTTGCCTAGCACGACAAAATGATTATAATCCCCTGATTATGAAATTCTATTTATTGGGCATCCTCCTGCTGTTTCATCTCAATATCCTGCCAGACCCCGTATCTGCAAGTGACAGTTTCCCGCATCTCTGGAGCGGTTTTTCCACTTCACTGGCCGACAGGTCTGCAGAACAGCGCCGCAATGCTTCCATTGCCGGAACAATTATCAATGAAACCATCATCCCGCCCGGCGGACTGTTCAGCTTCAACGAACTGGTAGGGGCCCGCGATCCGGCCAAGGGTTTTGTGCCGGCCCCCAACCTGAACGCACTCGGCATACTGGAGGAAGCGCCGGGTGGCGGTATCTGCCAGCTGGCATCCACTATCTACAACGCTGCCCTAATAGGTGGAATGGTGATTATTGAGCGCCACCCCCATTCCCGCACTGTCGGTCACGTCCCGCCTGGACGTGATGCCACCATCTCATCGTGGCGCAAGGACCTGAAACTGCGTAACCCTTTTTCCCACCCGCTGCTGCTCAAGGTGAACATCAATGAAGCCAGACTGACGGTGGCGCTTCGTTCAACCATCCCAAAGAACTTCCAGATCAGGGTCATTTCGGAACAGACTGAACTGGAGCCGCAGACCGTTGCCGGATTTGGCACAAAGACGCAAACCGGAGTACGTGGTTTTACGACCCAAACCAGGCGTATCACCAGCAGCAACGACATGGAAACAGTTGAAACCATCTCAGAGGATGTTTATCCGGCTCCGAGCAGGATTATCGGCGGCGGCAAATGAAATTTATATACTACAGGCTTATTGCCACAGAGCTCACAGTGAAAACCACAGGAACTGCCAAAGTCTTTCGGCTGACATTTGCCTTGTTGGTTTTAATATGCCTTACGTGTACGGCACATGCTTCAACCGGCTTCTCCAAACCGGAATCAGCAGCCCTGCTGGATTATGCCAAGGCATGCCTGCTGGCTCAAGCCGATGGGAAATCAATACCGGTACCGCCGGAATTTGCCACCCGTATTCAGCGGCCATGCTTTGTTACCTTCTATACCGGCAAGCGGGTTTTCGCCTGTTTCGGTGGATTCACACCGCGCAAGGGGAGCCTGGCAGATGAAATAGCGGAAAATATTCGTTTGGCCCTCATAAATGATGGCCGTAGCCGGAATATCAGCCACGAAAAGGTACTTACTGCTGGGGTACAGATCACCTTCCCCATCGGGCAACCTGTGAGAGTCGACAGCTACAGTTTTATTGATCCGGCCAACGAGGGGATGTTTATGGAAACCGCCAGCGCCGGGGTTGCTTTTGTACCCGGAGAGGCAAAAACCGCCAGCTGGGCCTTCCGGGAGGGAATGCGCAGACTTGGTGAGAAGGACCCGCAGCATGTGACTGTTTATGGATTTAAGGCTGAACACATAAAGACCCCCTCTCCCCTGCCCTCTCCCACAAGGTGAGAGGGAGCAATCATAAATCCCCCCGCCCTTTTTGGGAGGGGATTAGGGGAAGGGCGCTTTAATAACCACCTCAAGGAGCACTCATGAAACCGATCCGTACCCTCTTAGCCCTGCTGATCATCTTCCTGCTGCCTGCAGTTGCACTGGCGGCCAAGGGTAAGGACAAGACTAAAACGAAAGCCAAACCGGCAGTCGTCACCATCAATGGTACGATCATGTCGGCTGAGACCAACAAACCTGTGTCTGGCGCTGTTGTAGTCTTTTACGGGCGCAGCGAAAGCGGGCCGCCAACTGTTGCCGCTACGGTTAGCTCAGATAATGACGGCAAAATTGCGGTTCAGCTGAAGTCCGGATTTTATACATGGCATGCAAAAGCAGAGGGTTATGGTCTGCTTGAAAGCGCCATTCCAGTTAAGACAAAACAACCGGATGAACTAAAGGCCTATCTGAAAAAGCAGGCTTTTCTCAGTGGACGCCTGATTGACGGCAAAGGCCAGCCGATGAAGGGAGTAACAGTTCTGGCAGGCAGATGGATCAAGGCCATCAGCGGTGATGACGGACGCTTTGTTATCAGCGGCCTGGATAACAGGGGTTATGAACCCAAAGTCGCACATGCGGGCTGGGTAATGGAAAGAAATCCTTATCAGCATCTCTCCGCAGGACAAAAAGTAGATCTCGGTGATCTGGTCATGCGTCGTGCCGGTTCCATAAATGTAACTGTCGTACCGACCAACAACGGTCCCAAAAGGTCACTGGACAAGATCGGTCTATACCTGTCCGGTAACTCGGTCTATCGTTCCGCCAAGACATCACCCCCGGGAACCTCCGGTTTTAACGAGCTTCCTCCAGGAAACTACTCACTGAGTATTTCCGATGAGCGAATGCATGGTACGAGCCGCGAAGTCACAATCAAAGAAGGGGAGAACCTGTCCTTGACTCTGGAGGCACCAGTAAAGCCGGCCTCACTTACGATAGAAGACTATACGGATGTCTTCCTGCCTCAAAAACCTTTTAGCGTCAGGGTGCATGGGCTGTGGGCAGAAAAAGCGGAAGCGGTTATTTCTGTTATTGATGCCGATGCGCTACTTAATGGCAGGGTTGATCTGCACAAGCCCGATCAGATACCGGTCGGGCTGCTGAAAAAAGTCAGTAGCTTTCCGGTCACTTTTAAAATCCGTAAAGACAGTTATACCACCAGCAACCGGATTAAAATGCCGGAACTGCCACCCGGCGCATACCTGCTGGAGATGAATACTAAGGGCGCTTCGGCCCGTTTCGGTTTTCTGGTGACCGGCCTGGGGCTGATCGCCAAGAGCTCCCCGAGCGGAGCGTTGTTGTTTGCAACAGACCTGGTCAGCGGCAAGGCACTGGCCGGAACAGTGATCAGCTCTAGAAACAGCGATGAGGTTGTAACTACTGATCAGAGCGGTGTTGCGGAATGGAACGACACCGACAAGCATCATCTGATGGCCAGATACGGAAAAAACATGGCCTTTCTTGAACTGGCTACACGACAGAATCCGGACAATAGTTCTGTCAAGGGATATGTCTATACGGACAGGCCGGCCTACCGACCGGGACAGACAGTTTATTTCAAAGGTGTACTTAGACAGCGCTCCGGCGAAGAATATGCACTCCCCACCTCCAGCAATCTGCACATGACTGTCAGTGACAGCGGAGAAAAAGCGGTATGTGAAACCGATCTGACAATCAGTGATAGTGGTTCATTCCACGGAGAATGTACTCTGCCTGCAGCCGCCGCTCTGGGCGGCTACTCCATCAGCGCCTCAGCCAATGGAGAAACATGGCATGGCAGCTTCAAGGTTCTGGAGTACCGCAAACCGGAATTCGAGGTAAAGGTTGTGCCGGAACGCCGCTTTCTGGTGTCTGGTGACACGGCAGGTGTCAAGCTGACCGTACGCTACTACTTCGGCGGTGCTGTTGCCAATGGCAAGGTCAAATGGCGCATATACAGCCAGCCGGCCTGGGGTCTGGGGCAGAACAGTGGTGAGGATGGTGATTCATACGACAATGAAGAACGTTTCTCAAGCGGCTATTCAGACTTTTTAGGTGAAGGCGATCTTGTTCTGAATGAAAATGGCGAAACCATAATTCCGGTTACTGCCAAAAGCCACGATATGCCTTACAGCTACACAATAGAGGCTGATGTTACGGACAGCGCATCCCGTCAGGTCAGCGCTTCCGGTTCGGTTTCCGTGGTTCCGTCTCTTGTTTCCCTGAACGTTCGGGCCGGTTCCTATCTTACAAGACCGGCAACACCTGTGGAGATCAGGCTGAGCGCTGCCGACTGGGAGGGCGCACCTAAAGCCCTGCCTGCATTACTGCAGTTCGAGTACCAGCAGTATGATAAAAAACTTCGCACATATACCTGGAAAAAGTCCGCCTCTGTAAACGTCAAAACCACTGCGGACGGAAGCGGCCGCACCAGCTTCAGCTTCCCGCACTCCGGCTATTGGAGGATTGTAGCCGAAGCTGTTGACCAGGCCGGTAGAAAGGCTTCTGCAACCACATCGGTCTGGGTCTGGAAGGACGGCTATGACTGGGAGGGTTCCTATCGCGACCTGGAGGCCGAATTTGACCGTAAAAGTTATAAGCCTGGTGAAACGGCCCGGCTTATTGTGCGTTCACCTTCTGTTGGCGGGACATTGCTGCTGACCATTGAAGGGCGGGATATTCGCAAGCGGTTATCTATCCCGCTAAAGAGCATGGTTCAGGTAATTGAACTGCCGGTTCTGGAGGAATATGCCCCAATTATCCAGGTATCTGCAGTAACGGTTGGCAAGGGTCGTTTTTTCAGCCGCACAGTGCCACTGCGTGTAGACCACCAGCCGGGCAAACTGGATATTTTGGTTAAGACCGATAAACAAGTCTATGCACCTGGCGAGAAAGTACAGTTGACACTTACTTCCAGAGACGGAGGAAAAGCTGTCCCGGGTGAGATGTCACTGGCTGTTGTTGATGAGGCTATCTTTGCTGTTTCACCGGATCGCCAGGAGGACATCTGGCAGTTTTTCCTAGGCAATCGTGAACATCTGGTAACTACCCTGCATTCGTTCCCGAGAGTTTATCTGGGTGGTGCAGCCAAGGACGCCGGAGCATTCCAGGCTAAAGAGGACGAACTTAAAGGCCTGAAAATCCGCAAGATATTCAAGGATACCGCCTACTGGCAGCCGATGTTGACCAGCAACAGCGACGGCAGCGCAACAGCGGAGTTCACGCTGCCGGACAACCTGACCACATGGCGGGCTACTGCTGTCGGCCATAGCGGCAGCAACCGTTTTGGCAGTAGCCGCGAGAAATTCATTGCCAGACTGGAACTGATGGCGCGGCTTTCACCGCCCCGTTTCCTGACCGTGGGTGATGAATTGAAAATACCGGGCGTCATCACCAGCATGACCAACAGCAGCCAGAAAGCCAAAGGACGTTTTGAAACCGAGGGGCTGACTCTGCTAAACGGTAACGAATTCAACGATGACGTTTCGCCGCGTGGCACCTTGCGCCGGGATGCAACGGTTAAAGCGGAAAAGGCCGGCAACGCCACACTGCGCCTACTGGTCAAAGGCGCCCTGACCGGAGATGCCATGGAACTGGTTCTGCCAGTTCTTGAGCGGGGCATTACCCGTTTTGCCGGCACCAGCATTGCACTGCGCGAACAGGAGGCGGTTACGGAATTGACTCTTCCGGACAACGCTCTGCCCGGCTCTGCAGAGCTGAAACTGACTTTCAGTCCGACCATTGCCGCCAACCTCAACAGTGCCATCAACAGACTGGTGGAGTTTCCTTACGGCTGTGTGGAACAGACACTTTCCCGCTTTATCCCGGCTGTCCATGCCCGAAAACTGCTGGCGGGTAACGCCTGGCAGCCGGATGCGGTAACGGCAGAAAAGCTGCCGCTGGCCATTGCCGAAGGTTTGAAGCGACTGGAAGACATGCAGCATGGCGACGGGGGCTGGGGATGGTGGAAAACGGACAACACTTCACTGACCATGACCGCCCATGCCGTGTATGGCTTGTCACTGGCAAAAAAAGCCGGTGTTGACGTTCCTACGGGAATGCTCAACAGAGGCATCAAATCATTGGAACAGCAGATCTCGTCAGCACCATCAACCACCCTGCCCCGCGCCTACCGTGCACTGGCGTTGAGCGGCAAAAGAAGCAGTACCATCGAACAGAAGATCGCCTCAAACTGGAAATCACTGCCTGTCGGTGATCAGCTGGCCTTTGTTGAAGCACTAAACTTCTCCGGACAGCGGGAAACAATGCAGCCGCTGCTGGCAGAGCTGAAGACGCAGATTCAAAGTGAGGGAAATGCCGCTTTCATACGCGACAAGGATGCGGAATCCTGGTGGTACGGCTGGAGATGGGGTTCATCCGTAATAGAAACAACCTCAGGGCTACTGTCCATGCTGGTCAGCCAGAATCCAGCCGACCAGCTCAACAGCAGACTGGCCGAATTTCTGGTAAGACGACAGAATGGCGGCTGGTGGCAAACCACTTCATCCTCTGCCGCTGCCGTTACCGCACTGGCTGACTATGTTGGGTCTGCCAGTGAAACAACCTCCAGCTATAGCAGCAAACTGCAACTGAACAACAAAGATCTGGCCGAGTATCTGGTTGACAACGGCCGGCTTTTATCAGGACGGAAAACCATTACTGTTCCGGCTGCCTCTATTAAAAATGGTGTCAACAGGCTTGTCCTGACCAAGGGCAGTGGTGGAGCCGCCTATGTTACGGCAGAGCTCAAATATGCGGTTCCGCCGGAAGCCGCCCAATCATCCTCGGGTCTGAAGTTGGAGCGCACCCTGTACCGTGTCAGATCAGTAAAAACAGACGACAAATGGCGCCGTGAATACACACAGCTCAAACCGGGCGAAAGCATCAACACCGGCGATGACATAGAGGTGCGATTAATTGTTGAGAACAGTAAAACACTGGAATACCTGATTATTGAAGACCGCCTGCCGGCCGGCTTTGAATCCCGTGAAACCGACCGCGATCCACGTTTTATGGATGACTCCGGCTATTACAGCTGGTTTACCCACCGGGAACGACGTGATGACAAAATGGCATACTTTATCACCACTCTGCCAGTCGGCAGACACGAATTCCGTCATGTCATCTATCCCGAGCTGACCGGTAAAGCCCTGGCCCTGCCCGCATCGGTCTGGCCAATGTATCAACCGGAACTGCGTGGCGAAAGCACTCCCTGGCAATTTGAAATAAAACAGCATTAAACTCTTGTTTATAAGCTACTGGAGTGCTATATTTTAAAATTGAATTATAAAGATAAACCGGAGTTATATTTATGAAAGTAAGAGCTCTTAAAAACATCGCACCTGATTCAACAGCAGAAGAAGAACACAAGGAAGACAAAAACACCATTGTGCTGAATACCTTCATAATTTTGAACAAGTAATTTTACATAGAATAAAGGGCACCGGAAACCGGTGCCCTTTATTCATTTCCGGTCAGAAAAGAGCAGATATGAAGCAAAGCATTTTTTCAAATTGGCTACCAAAATCCATCTTGTGCCTCAAAGGGTATAACAAATCCGACTTTGCCTCTGACATGACCAGCGGCATAACTGTTGGTGTTGTGGCACTTCCACTGGCAATGGCTTTCGGCATCGCGTCGGGTGTCACCCCGCAGGCAGGCATCTACACCGCTATCATTGCCGGTTTTCTTATTTCAGCTCTGGGTGGTTCCAAAACCCAGATCGGCGGGCCCACCGGCGCATTTGTTGTTGTTATAGCTGCTATCATTGCCAAACATGGCCTGTCAGGTCTGCTGATGGTAACTATGATGGCTGGCGTAATCCTGATTTTCCTGGGACTGACCAAACTCGGCAATGCCGTAAAATTTATTCCCAGACCGGTTGTAATCGGCTTTACCAACGGTATCGCAGTTCTGATCGCATCGACCCAGCTCAAGGATTTTCTGGGGCTGAAGACAGACGGTCATGTGCCGTCTGAATTTTTCGAACGCATGGTTTTTATAGGAAAAAATCTGAGCAGTTTTGACATGGCGACCATCATAATTGCTGTCTCATCACTGGCAATCATTCTTCTGATGCCACGCATTACAAAAAAAATACCCGGCTCCATCATTGCATTAGTTTTAACCACGGCTATAGTAGGTTTTATGGGACTACCGGTGGAAACCATCGGCAGTAAATTCGGCGGCATACCGCTCGGCCTGCCGGAACTTCAAATGCCGGAATTTCGTGTTGACCTGATTATTCCTCTCCTGCCATCGGCTGTTACAGTTGCCCTGCTGGCGGCAATCGAAAGCCTCCTTTCAGCCGTTGTAGCAGACTCCATGAGCGGAGACCGGCATAATTCCAATGTGGAACTTGTGGCGCAAGGCATTGCCAACCTGACGGTTCCATTTTTTGGCGGTATCCCTGTTACCGGTGCAATCGCCCGTACGGCCACCAATATCCGTTCCGGCGCCCGTTCACCTTTTTCAGGCATAATTCACGCCATAACACTGCTGTGCATTATCCTGTTCGCGGCCCCGCTGGCACGCTTCATACCGCTCGGCACATTGGCGGCAGTGCTGTTCGTAGTGGCTTACAACATGGGTGAATGGCATGAGATACCCATGGTTCTCAAGCTGAACCGCAAGGAGATTTCGGTCTGGCTGATCACTTTTGTACTGACAGTAGTGGCAGATCTGACCATCGCAGTTGAAGTAGGCATGATGCTGGCGGCCCTGCTGTATATCTATCAGGTTTCCAATACAACTGTAGTTGCTCCACTAACTGCAGAAACCATCGACCATGCCAGGGATCATGTAATTCAGGACCACAATATTCCTCACTACATCAGTATTTTCCACATTCAGGGCCCTCTGCTGTTTGGAGCTGCTGAAAAACTTAAAGAACTGAGTTTTACAACAGAAAACCTGCAATCTATCGTCATACTCAGAATGCGATATATGACCGCTATTGACGGTACCGGACTGCATGCCATTGAGCAGCTTCACGAGAAGCTGCATGCATCCGGCCGCACGCTGTTACTCTGTGGACTACGCAATCAACCACTTGAATTTATTCAAAAAACAAACCTGCCAAAAATTGTTGGTCAAAAGAATATCCTGCCCAATATCGGTTCCACGCTACAGAGGGCCGCTGAAATTTTTGACAACTTTGGAGGAATCGGTGAAGAGGCTGCTGCAGGATTGGCTAACGCAGCGGTATAATTAATTAAATTAGCACATCAGGCCCCCCGTTATTTTCAGGGGGGCTTTTTTAATGGTAGAAATATCCTTCCACCTTTCTTTTTCCTATGGTAATAATTATTATTTCAGTCAAAACAGAGTTGTTTTTTCCGAAGAGTTGTCAGCTAAATTAATCAGCTTTTATATATCTCTAAAACAAACTGCAACTGAACAGAATCATAAATTAAAAGGAAATTGAAAAATGAAGACAGCAATTCTTATGATGGCTCACGGAAGCCGTATTGCAGAGGCCAATGACGCCGCCCGCGAAGTAGCAAAGATGGTACAGGAAATTACCGGTTTCAAAACCGTTGAAGTAGCCTACCGCGAACTGCATGAACCCAATATTCAGCAGGGTATCGACAATTGCGTTGCCAAAGGTGCCGAACGCATTCTGCTGATGCCGTACTTCCTGTTCATGGGCGCCCACGTTCAACACGACCTGCCGGAAGAAATCGAAGAGGCCCAAAAGCGTCACCCGGGACTGATCATGGAAATGGGCGCCCACCTGGGTGTCCACACAAAGCTGGCCGAGGTCGAGTCGGAACGAATTGAAGAGGCGCTGGACAAATTGGGGTGGCGCTAATGGACTCACTTTCCATGAAACCGGAAGAGATAGAAACCGAATCCTTCCGTATTATTGATATGGAAGCCGGCGAACAGGACTGGAACGAACAGGAGTGGCCGGTTGTACGCCGCATGATCCACACCAGTGCAGATTTCGAATACGCCCGGTCAACCGTTTTTTCCGATGACGCTATTGACAAGGCCATTGCTGCATTGAAAAGCGGTTGCGGAATAGTAACAGACACCAACATGGCGTTGGCAGGCATCAGCAAGGTGCGGCTGGCTGCTTATGGAAATAATGTTTCCTGCCATGTGGCAGACCCGGAAGTGGCGGAGCAGGCAAAAAAAGAAGGGATCACCCGTTCGATTGCTGCCATGCGCAAGGCTGTTGCCGATCCAAACAACCGTATATTTGTTATTGGCAATGCACCCACGGCTCTGTTCGAACTGATCAGACTGGTTGAAAATGGAAAAGCGGACCCGCAACTGATCATCGGGCTTCCGGTCGGTTTTGTCGGGGCCGAGGAAAGCAAGGTCGCCCTGGCTGCAGCAAAAATCAATGTACCATTCATCACCAATATCGGTCGCAAGGGCGGCTCTAATGTGGCTGCGGCAGTTGTTAATGCTTTGGCCATATTGGCAGAGAAGAGCTGAGAAAAGTGAAAAAAGTTTTACGACATGGCTACACCACTGGTGCCTGTTCTGCTGCTGCTGCAAAGGGTGCCGCAATGATGTTACGCGACCAGAAGCCGTATGACGAAGTCAGCATCCTACTGCCGACCGATCAGTCAGTATCATTCACTTTGTATGGTCAGCGTTTTTCCGACAAATCCGCATCATGTTTTGTAATTAAGGATGCGGGGGACGACCCTGATGTAACCCATGGTGCGGAGATACATGTTGAGGTAGCTCTCCTACCCCGTCAGGAGGGGGCAGATATAATATTAACCGGCGGAACAGGTATCGGCAAAGTAACCAAACCGGGGCTGGCTGTTCCTCCCGGAGAATACGCCATCAACCCCGTTCCACGCAAAATGATAACTGAGGCGGTCAATGAGATTTTCACTCCAGTCTCCAGTCCCCAGTCACCAGTCACCATAAACGTAACCATATCTATTCCCGACGGAGAGTTGAGGGCAACCAAGACACTCAACGCGCGACTGGGAATCATCGGCGGCCTTTCGATCCTCGGCACCACCGGCATTGTTCGCCCGGTTTCCGCCAAGGCCTGGACCGACACCATCGATGCAGCACTGGATGTGGCCAAAGCCTGTGGCTGCGAGACAGTCATATTCTCAACCGGACGAACAAGCGAAATGGCAGCGCAAAGTCATGAGGCACACCAGGAAGAAGCCTATGTGATGATGGGTGACCATGTTGCCCATGCCATGAAGTCCGCCCTGAAACGTGGCTTTGACAAACCGGTGATCGCCTGTCAGTTTGCCAAGCTGGTCAAGATTGCCTGTGGTTACGAAAACACCCATGCCGCCGCCTCTGATATGGACCTTAAACGGCTGCAGCAGTGGGCTGAAGAGGCCGGACTGTCCTCAGCAATTATCAGTTCAATCGCCAATGCCAATACGGCCCGTGAAGTTGCCGTTGCCAGCGACTTTGACAAAAAACTGCTCCAAACCACTGCTACTCAAGCCATTTTAGAAGCAAGACGTCATGCTCCTGGATTAAACCCGGTGTTTCTGGTTGCTGATTACAATCACAGAATAATCTTCAGTTCCAATGAAGCATAAAACAGCTTTTATAACCCATGGGAACTGACTGAGCAGGCTATATCGACCTGCTGATGATTTGCTGTATCAAATAATTGAATTTATGTGCTAATATTCAGGTTTATTTACTCTGCAAGAAGGAGATTCCCAATGCCACAATACTTTGAAGGCAAACTGGACGCCAAAGGTTGTAAGTTTGGTATCATTGTCAGCCGTTTTAACAGTTTTATCAGCGAACGTCTGCTGGAAGGTGCCATTGACGCACTGATCCGCCACGGCGCTGATGACAAGGACATTTATGTTGCACGCGTACCTGGTGCATTTGAAATTCCATTGGCAGCAAAGAAAATGGCAAACGGCGGCAACTACGATGCAGTTATCGCACTGGGTGCCGTCATCAGAGGTTCCACACCACATTTTGACTATGTTTCTTCGGAAGTAACAAAAGGCGTTGCTGCCGTTTCCATGGACAGCGGTCTTCCGGTTATTTTTGGTGTTTTGACCGTTGACTCAATTGAGCAGGCCATTGAAAGAGCCGGAACCAAGGCTGGAAACAAGGGATTTGAGGCTGCAGTTACCGCCATTGAAACAGTAAACCTGCTGAAGGTGCTCAAGTAATGGGATTAAGACGCGAAGCGCGTGAACTTGCGCTGCAAATAATGTATGCCATCGATTCAAACCCTGCCCTGAGCCTGCTGGATACGCTTCAATCATTCAGGGAAGAGCATGTGGCGGTTTCAGACAAAACCCGCGCTTTTGCCGAAGCTCTGGTGCGCGGTGTTCAGGACCAGCGACCTGCCATTGACGCCGCCATCAAATCCTGTTCAAAAAACTGGTCCCTGACCAGGATGCCCAGGGTAGACCTGAACGTTATGCGTCTGGCGACCTATGAACTGATGTTCCGGACCGACATACCCAAGAAGGTAACCATCAACGAAGCCATTGAAATTGCCCGACGCTTCGGCGACAAGGATTCACCATCTTTTGTCAACGGCATACTTGATGAAATTACCCCCTGTGAAAAAATCGATTCATCGGAAGAAGAACTGTAATCTTAAAAACTGCTGAGGTTAGAAATGAGTGATATAAAGGTTGGACTGATAGGCTTTGGTAACATTGGCGCCGGAGTTGTCAAACTGCTGCAGGAAAATGCGGAAGTCATACGCAACAAGGTTGGTACAGGCATCGTTCTCAAGAAGATTGCCGACCGTAATATAACCGGTGACCGGGGTGTAACGGTTGATCCGGCCTGCCTGACAACTGATGTTAACGAGATTTTCGACGATCCGGAAATTTCTGTTGTTATCGAACTGGTTGGCGGTTATGAACCAGCCAAATCCTTCGTACTCAAAGCTATTTCCAAGGGTAAGCATGTGGTTACCGCCAACAAGGCGCTGTTGGCCCTGCACGGCGAAGAAATCTACGCTGCCGCTGCTGCCAATAATGTGGAGGTGCAGTTCGAAGCCGCCGTCGGCGGCGGCATCCCTGTCCTCACCGCAATCAAAGGCAACATGGCTGCCAACAACTTCGGCAGTGTGATCGGCATCATGAACGGCACCTGCAACTACATTCTGACCCGTATGACTCAGGAAGGAGCCGACTTTGTCGACGTTCTCAAAGCGGCCCAGGAACTGGGCTACGCTGAACCGGACCCGACATTTGACATTGAAGGTGTTGATACTGCTCACAAGCTGGCTATACTTGTTTCACTCTGTTTTGGAACCAGAATTGATTTCAACGATATCTATACGGAAGGAATTTCAAGCATCAACGGACTGGATGTGAAATTTGCCCGCGACCTGGGTTACCGTATCAAGTTGCTGGCTATCGGCAAGTGCATCGACGGCAAGATTGAGGCGCGCGTACACCCGACCATGATCCCCCTGCACAATCCGCTGGCAGACGTCAATGGTGTATTCAATGCCATTCGCCTGACCGGAGACTTTGTTGGTCCGGTCATGTTTTACGGGCGAGGCGCTGGTTCGGACCCTACCGCCAGCGCAATTGTCGGCGACCTGATCGGCCTGTCGCGCAGCATGATGGCTGGTGCTGGACGTAGAATGGCGCCGCTGGGTTTCCTGGATAAAGCTGTCAAAACGCTGCCGGTCAAACCGATGTCAGACATTGTCAGCAAATACATGCTGAGATTCAGCGCCAAGGATCTGCCCGGCGTACTGGCTTCCATTGCAACGGCGCTTGGTAAACATGGCATAAGCATCGAATCAATGATACAGACTGCCCACCAGACCACTGAACAGACTCCGGTGCCGATTGTCATGATGACACATGAAGCACGTGAGGAGTCCATTCAGGCAGCACTGGCAGAGATTGACATACTTGATATTATCTGTGAAAAAACCAGATTCATCAGAATTGAAGATAATCTGGAATAATTTCAATTCCAAATCAAAGATGAACCAATGTAGCGCTTTGATTTGGTATTGAACGGAGAGCCAATAATGAATACCAAGATTCTGCTTAGTGAAGATCAGCTTCCACGTCAATGGTACAACATTATTCCGGATATGCCTGGACCTTTAGCGCCGGTCATTAATCCACAGACACTTAAACCGATTTCAGCGGATGACATGCTGGCTATTTTTCCCATGTCCCTGATTGAACAGGAAATGTCGACCCATCGCTGGATTGATATTCCTGATGAAGTGCGTGAAATTTATAAACTCTGGCGTCCATCCCCGCTTTACCGAGCCCACCGCCTGGAAAAAGCTCTCGGGACACCTGCCAAGATTTACTACAAGTACGAAGGTGTTTCACCGGCCGGTTCCCACAAACCAAACTCGGCCATCCCGCAGGCATTTTACAACAAGCAGGCCGGTATCCGCCGCCTTGCAACCGAGACCGGTGCCGGACAATGGGGTAGTTCACTTGCACTGGCCTGTTCCATGTTCGGTCTGGAATGTACTGTCTATATGGTCAAGGTCTCCTGTACGCAGAAACCTTATCGCAGAAGCATGATGCAGCTCTGGGGCGCAAATGTAATCCCGTCCCCCTCCGAATTCACCAACTCCGGCCGCTCCATTCTGGCCCATGACCCTGAAAACCTGGGCAGCCTGGGCATAGCAATCTCGGAAGCGGTGGAAGATGCTGCCACCCATGCCGATACAAACTATGCCCTGGGCAGCGTCCTGAACCATGTCTGCCTGCACCAGACCATAATCGGACAGGAAGCCCAGAAACAGATGGAAATAGCCGGAGACTATCCTGATGTGGTTATTGCCTGCTGCGGCGGCGGCTCCAACTTTGCCGGACTGGCTTTCCCTTTTATTGCAGACCGTGCCACAGGCAAACAGGTGCGTTGTGTTGCCGTTGAACCGGCATCCTGTCCGACATTGACAAAAGGTGTTTACGCCTTTGATTACGGTGATACGGCCCAGATAGCTCCTATTTCCATGATGTACACCCTTGGACATGACTTTATGCCTCCCGGCATACATGCCGGCGGATTACGTTACCATGGCGAATCCCCACTGGTCTCCCAGCTCTATCATGCTGGACAGATCGAAGCAAAATCATACCGACAGAATGCCTGTTTTGAAGCAGCCATACTGTTTTCCCGTAGCGAGGGCATTGTACCGGCACCTGAGTCATCACATGCCGTAAGGGCCGCCATAGATGAAGCTATACTCGCAAAAGAGGAAGGCAAGGAAAGAACAATCCTGTTTGGGCTCTCCGGTCACGGCCAACTCGATATGGGGGCCTATGACGCCTATCTATCCGGCAACCTGGAAGACTACGAATATCCGGCAGAGAAGGTTCAAGAAGCACTTGCACGGCTGCCTAAAATAAATCTTTAATAGGGACCGGGTACTAGGGACCAGTAACGGGGAAAAGCCGTTACCAATCCCCAGTCCCCAGTCCCCGGTCCCCAACCATGGTAAAAATTAAAATCTGCGGCATAACCAATCTTGAAGACGCAATTATGTCCGTAGAAGCCGGAGCTGACGCGCTGGGTTTTGTTTTCTACGAAAAATCTCCCCGAAACATCACGCCGGAGCAGGCTTCTGAAATCATTCGCCATCTGCCCCCTTTTGTTCAGACAGTCGGCCTTTTCGTAAATGAAACAGAGACGAGAATTAACAAGACCGCCGACTGTTGTGGCCTGGATATTGTCCAGCTGCACGGGGATGAAACACCTGATTACTGCACTAAACTTAATCGCCGGGTGATCAAAGCGTTACGTGTCAGGGACATCACCAGCCTGGAAGAGATGGCCCGGTTTAATGTTGCGGCATTCCTGCTGGATACTTGGTCACCGGCAGCCTATGGTGGAACCGGGCAGACATTCAACTGGGATATCGCGGCAATCGCTGCAAAAAATTCGCGGATAGTTTTGGCCGGCGGATTAACAGTGGAGAATGTTGCAGAGGCAATTCGCAAAACACGTCCCTATGCGGTTGACGTTTCCAGTTCGTTGGAACTGAGCCCGGGTAAAAAAGATCCGGCCAAAATATGCGCATTCATCAGGAACGCCAAGGAGAGCATGCTTTGAAACAACCAGACAAACAAGGACATTTCGGGGATTTTGGCGGGCGATATGTCCCTGAAACCCTTATGCCAGCTCTGCTTGAGCTGGAAAAAGCATATGAGCATTATCGTCATGACCGTGAGTTTCGCCAAGAGCTGGAATACTATCTTAAACAGTATGTGGGCAGGCCAAACCCGCTCTATTTTGCCGAAAAATTAACCAGAAAACTTGGTGGTGCAAAGATCTACCTGAAGCGTGAAGATCTCAACCATACCGGCGCTCACAAGGTAAACAACACTATCGGCCAGGGCCTGCTGGCAAAACGGATGGGTAAAAAACGCGTCATTGCAGAAACAGGGGCGGGTCAGCACGGTGTGGCAACAGCAACAATTGCGGCACTTTTTGACATGCAATGCGAAGTTTTCATGGGTGAAGAGGACATTCATCGCCAATCTTTGAACGTGTTCCGTATGAAACTGCTTGGAGCAGCTGTGACTCCGGTTACAGCCGGCACTGCAACGCTCAAGGATGCAATGAACGAGGCACTGCGCAACTGGGTTGCTACCATCTCGGATACTTTTTACGTTATCGGTACGGTCGCCGGGCCACACCCCTACCCTTTAATGGTCCGTGATTTCCAATCCATTATCGGCAGGGAAGCAAAAATTCAGCACAAGAAAATCGAAGGAAAACTGCCGGACTGTCTGGTCGCCTGTGTTGGTGGCGGAAGTAACGCCATCGGCCTTTTCTACCCGTTCATCAAAGACAAAAACGTCAAGATGATCGGGGTTGAGGCTGCAGGTTACGGCATTGAAACTGGCAAACATGCCGCTGCACTTTGCGCTGGCACTCCGGGCATCCTGCATGGCAACAAAACCTATCTGCTTCAGGATCCACATGGTCAGATTATACCTGCACATTCAATCTCGGCCGGCCTTGATTATCCAGGTGCAGGCCCGGAACATGCCTGGTTGATGGATTGCGGACGGGCTGAATATGTTTCCGTGACCGACGACATGGCCCTGGAAGGTTTTAAATTTCTGACACAGGAAGAGGGAATCATGCCTGCCCTTGAATCGGCACATGCCATCGCTTATGTCATGCAGTTGGCACCGCAAATGCCAAAGGATTCAACCATAGTTGTCTGTCTCTCAGGGCGTGGGGACAAGGATATTCACACTGTTGCAGAGGCTATGGGCGTCAAGTTCTAGCTCTCCCAAATTCCCAGCACATAGCAGATAACAGATCGCCCGTATTTCGGGCTTTTTGTTGTCTGGTTTTTGATATTGATACAATAATCACTCCCAGAACAGATTTCCACTTGACATATACTTAAATTGGTAATACCAATTATATGTTTATTTATCAATCTAACGAGCAATCACCTTAGAATATACAATTCCCAGGAGGTCTAACATGAGTCTTATCGAACAGATCAAGAAAAAAGCCCAAAGCAATCTTAAAACAGTTGTACTGCCTGAGAGTTACGACGAGCGCATGCTCTATGCTTCTGAAATAATTACAAAAAACAAGCTTGCCAAAATAGTTCTGCTGGGACAGGCCGATGTTATCAAAGCTGAAGCATCAGCAAAAGGCATTGATATTTCAGGTGTCGAAATCATCAACCCGATTACATCCCCCAAGCTGGACCAGTATGTGGCTGACTTTGTAGAGCTTCGCAAGAGTAAAGGCATGACTGTCGAGGAGGCCTATTCTACACTGACAGCACCTGACAACCTTTTTTACGCAGGCATGATGGTACGTAACGGAGATGCCGATGGAGAAGTTGCCGGAGCAACCGGCACTACCGGCGCTGTACTGAAAGCTGCATTTCAGACAGTCGGCCCGGCAAAGGGAATCAAGACCGTTTCCTCATTTTTTATGATGGTTACCAAAAATCCAGCCTTTGGTGAAAACGGCATCATTCTGTTCGGCGACTGTGCCGTAAACCCCAACCCGGACTCACAGGCCCTTGCTGAAATCGCCATCGCCACATCTGACAACTGCAAGGCTTTTCTGGATGCCGATGCTCGTACAGCCCTGCTTTCCTTCTCCACCAAAGGGAGTGCAAGTCACCCGGATAGCGACAAGGTAATAAAGGCACTTGAAATTGCCAAGCAACTCCGGCCGGACCTGCAGATCGACGGCGAGATGCAGCTTGATGCTGCACTGATCTCCAAGATCGGTGACAAAAAGGCCCCGGGAAGTAAGGTCGCCGGCAAAGCCAATGTCATCATCTTCCCGGACCTGGATGCCGGTAACATCGGCTACAAGCTTGTTGAGCGTATTGCTGGTGCTGAAGCCATAGGACCTGTCATTCAGGGACTCAGCAAACCGGTAAACGACCTTTCACGCGGATGCTCCGTTGACGATATCGTTAACGTAACTGCCATTACCGCAGTTCAGGCAGCAAGCGCATAACTGCTACCGTTTATTCTTAGCAAACAACAAAGGCGCTCCATTCAGGAAGCGCCTTTGTTGTTTAAACACATTAAAAAATCAATTTTACTTGATTGAGTAGACTCTGTTTTTACCGCTATCCTTGGCAATGTAGAGTGCCTTGTCAGCAATACTAATAAGTGACTGTTTATTTTTATTTTTAACAGCGTCATAACTGGTAACACCCAAACTTACCGTAAGCTTGACTACCTGCTGATCGACAACAGTTGTCAGATTTTCGATACCAACCCGCAGATTTTCAGCTACAGCAGCAGCATTTTCCAGATCAGTTTCCGGCAGTATAACAACAAATTCTTCTCCACCATATCTGGCAACAACATCAGTCACGCGAACGGTACTCTCCAACAGCTTTGAAATATTTATCAATGCCAGATCGCCCACCGTATGACCATAGACATCATTAATATTTTTAAAATCATCCACATCCAGCAGAATCAGTGAGAGCTTACGGGAATAGCGCTTGGCTCGCATAAACTCGCGATCCATGGCATCCTGAAAAAAACGATGGTTGTAAATACTAGTCAGTCCGTCACGGAAAGCCAGTTCTCTATGCATTTCATTGGCGTCATGCAGTTCCTTGACAAGTCTTTCGGCCTTTTCTTTAGCCTGCTTGAGCTCAATCACCATTAACTCATAAGAATCATAAATATTACTCAACTCTTCGTTTGCTTCCTGAAGTATCTCAGAATAAGTCATCATAGAACCGGGCGAGATCTCAAAAGAAGAAAGAATTTCCAACGTTTTGCTGGATACGGACTCGATCAGACTATCTACAACAGCACCTGTTGCACCAAACACAGTATCCAGAAGCAACTTGGCATGCCTGATTCTGTCCACATCCTTGGTACCATTGAAAAATGAAGAAAGGTCACTGGCAATACTTAAAATACATCTTTGTTTATAATATGGATCGGCGGCATTACCATCCAGATGGTGATGACTGATAGGGCCATAGATCTCTTCAGGCAGCTCCCAGTGCCTTAGTAAAGCAGAACCGAGTTCCTGGTGGTCAAAACCGAACGACTGCTTTTCTGACTCGCACAATGCCAGGCCGCCTTTTTTACGATTTTGAAAAACCAGTTTGTATTCCTGCGGGTGGCAGCTCTGTAGAACCATAATTCCAATATCGTGAAGCAGGGCAATGATAAAAATATCACCTTTATCGCAACCCACCAGATCTGATATCAATTCTGATGCAACTGCGCAAGTAATGGATCGCCGCCAGAAAAGTGATGGGTCGAAAACATCGGTTGATTCGTTCTGAAATTCTGTAACAATTACAAAGGAAAGGGCAATATTCTGAACAGCATGGGTACCTAAAAGAGTCAGTGCTTTTTCTATATTTGTTACTTTACCGACCGGATAATAGGATGAGTTGGCAACACGGAGGATTCTGGCAGTCAAGGCCGGGTCAGCCTCGATTACAAAAGCCAGATCCTGAAAAGTAAAGTCTTCCTTACGGACAGTCTCCAGAATTTTCATTGCAATGGCTGGCGGCGAAGGCAGCCTTATTTTACCGGATAACATTTGATTTAATGCGCTCAAACTATTTCCTCTTTCATATTATAATTTGTACATCCTGCCGACACGACTTTTTGTTCAGGAAGCAGGATATTTCAATGGATCAACGAGCCCGGCTTCTGCAAACCCTTTTAATCTAAGACGGCAGGAATCGCAACGGCCACACGAAAGCCCTTCCGGTGCGGGGTCATAACAGGAATGGGTCAGGCCGTAATCAATTCCGAGAGCAATGCCGGACTTGATAATTTCTGCTTTTGTCAGATTGATCAACGGGGTATGAATGTTTAAACGCCCCCCCCCCTCAACTCCTGCCTTTGTAGCCAGATTGGCCATATTTTCGAATGCGCCAATATACTCGGGGCGACAATCCGGGTATCCAGAATAATCAAGCGCATTGACCCCGATATATATATCAAAAGCTCCCAGCACCTCTGCCCACCCTAAGGCAAACGACAGAAATATGGTATTCCTGGCCGGCACATAAGTAACCGGAATACTGTTTTCCTCAACACCATCCTTTGGTACCGGCACATCAGAGGTCAGAGCACTCCCACCCATCAGTCGCAGATCAAAATCCACTACCATGTGCTCCACAGCACCAAGCTTAACCGCATTAGCCTTGGCAACTTCAAGTTCATAACTGTGTCGCTGTCCGTAGGAAAAGCTGATAGCATATGGCGCAAATCCATCCTTTGCTGCCATAGCCATGCAGGTTGTTGAATCAAGTCCACCACTGAAAAGTACTACCGCTTTACGCTGCATCTTGACAAATCACCCCATTTTTAAATAATACAAAGTAGTACAATTATGGAACATTAGCAGAAATACTGCTTTTTATAAACATCAAATTGGCTAAAGACTAAAATCAGATACATTTTAAACATCGCGCTATTGAAAGCACTCACCATAACTGCTACAAATATCAAATGTCAGATGAGGTCCGTCTCCATTACGAAAAAAACCCTTACCCCAACTATTCATTGCTGGCATCAGTACGCCGTTGCGACACCTATGCCCTTAATCTGACAGCGCTCTGGACCAGATTCAACGGAGAACTACCGCCTGCTGCTGCAGAAAGAATACTGATTGCCGGATGCGGCAGCTTTTCGCCATATCCTTTTGCTGTTTCGAATCCGGATATTCCCATTACGGCACTTGACCTTTCCGACGCAAACCTGAAACGGGCCAGAAAACACTGCCTGCTGCACGGCATCCGAAATGTTGACTTTTGCCGGGGAGATCTGCTTGATTTGCAGTCCGCAAAAGGCCCCTACGGATTAATTGATTCCTATGGCGTGATTCACCATATGGCTGACCCATTACAAGCCCTTATTTCACTCAAAACCAGATTATCAGACAATGGCATTATCAGGGTCATGGTCTACAGCCGCTATGCAAGAAGAGAAGAAGAATCCATCAGACATGCTTTCCGCAGAATCGGGGTTAAAAGCACCACTGAGGCAAAACGCCTGATCAGGAGAGCCAAAACAGGATCCAGGCTAAAAAGCTACATTGAAGCTTCCTTTGAAGCCAGATCTGATTCCGGGTTGGCAGATGCCCTGCTGCACCCGATTGTAAAAACCTACAAAATTGATGAATTCATCGAACTGGTCAAACTTTCCGGGTTAAAGATTCTACAGTTTGCCCATAATGGGACATTGGAAAATGTTTCCGCAGAGATAGAACGTATCCGCCAAATGGAAGCAATGAAAGAATCTCCCGGTAATTTTGTCGCTTTTCTGGGTTTCAATACAAAAGAGCCAAGCCGGACCAGGAATAATTCATTGCTGCAGCTAAACCCCTGCCTTTGCAGAATCATCAGCAAAGCCCGGCTTACAGATCTGATAATTCCCCCTCGTATCGGCATTGATAATCCTGTTATCAGCCGCAGCGAGCGCCTGAAACTTCGTAGATTTATCAAGTCGGTAAGAGTAGATGAATTGACAGATGTTGAATTATCTGCAGCAAATGTTTACAGGAAGGCGCTTTTTTTGCTACAGTACAAATCAGAAAATTAAACAACTCTTTTCAAATCAGGTAAAAAAACAGCAAAGGAGAATAATATGAAACTCTTTACAACCGTCATTGCAGCAGCATGTATTCTCGCATCCGTTTCAACCGGCAATGCCCAGTCAGGAAGACCTGGACCTTATATCTCAGGGTTTCTGGGTGTTACCATACCTAAGGACTCAGTTGTTTTGACCGATAATGGAGGAATTATCGACGAAACTGTTAATTTTGATGCCGGCATAAACACTGGAGTTACTGGTGGCTATGACTTTGGTATTGTGAGACTGGAAGGTGAAGTTTCCTACAAACACAATGAGATGTCCGGAATTAAAGACAACAACAATGTTAATAACAGCTACCGCAATGTTGATGGAAGTGTTGGGATTATGGCAACTATGTTCAACGCCTTCTTCGATCTAAGCAACGATTCACCCGTCACTCCATATTTCGGAGGCGGCATCGGTTTTGCTACAATATACCTTAGCGAAACCAATGCGACTTATAACGGCACTAGAAGTATTATCTATGATAAAGATGATGATACTGTTTTTGCCTACCAGGTAGGAACCGGAGTTGAAATAGCACTCCGTCCAAGATACTCACTGGATATCGGTTACCGATATTTTGCAACCGACAAAGCATCTTTTAAAAACAGTTTTTTCCCAACTTCAGGTCTAAAAATGGAAAGTCACAACGTAGCGGTCGGCTTTAGATTCAAGTTTTAACAGTTGTTTTTAAGGCACTAGCCATTAAATAAAACAGACGATATAATCCGGAAAGGTACAATTTTTAATGGCAGAACAAACCCCCATGATGAGACAGTATCTGGAGATCAAGTCCGGTTACCCTGACGCGATCCTTTTCTTCCGCATGGGGGATTTCTACGAGATGTTTCTGGACGACGCCCTGGTTGCTGCGCGGATTCTGGACATCACCCTGACATCCCGCAATAAGGGGAGCGGCGACGAAATCCCCTTTTGCGGTGTCCCCTACCATTCCGTTACCCCCTACATCGCAAAACTGATCGAAACCGGCTACAAGGTTGCCATCTGCGAACAGGTGGAAGATCCCAAACAGACTAAGGGAATTGTCAAAAGAGAAGTTGTCAGGGTAATTACCCCGGGGTTGCTGATCGAGTCGGAAAGCCTTTCCCCTGATGAAAACAATTACCTGCTGGCCCTACATCGTGGTGATCAGGATCGCTGGGGTGTTGCCTGGCTTGACCTTTCAACAGGAGAGTTCCGGGTTACCGAACTTGGTGGAGCTGCGGCGGCCTCGGCTGAAGCGGTCTGTGTCAATCCCCGTGAAGTACTGGTGGCTGACAATCTTGAAACAGATTCACTGCCGCTTGAACTGCGTGATTTCCTGACTAACAGGATTATCTCCCGTGCACCGGGCTGGGTTTACGAACGTGATTACACCGCTTCGCTGCTCTGCGGTCAATTTGGGGCCGCTTCCACTGAAGCACTGGGACTGGACGGAATGTTGACCGGCCAGCTGGCCGCCGGAGCTGCTCTCTATTATCTGCGGGAGAACCGCAAATCTGCCATACCTCACATCAGGGATATTCGCGTCTACCTGCGCTCTGAACACCTGGCACTGGATCCTGCCACCAGACGAAATCTGGAAATCACCGCCACCATGGCCGAAGGACGTAAATCCGGTTCCCTTCTTGGCTGTCTGGATCGCACCTCAACCGCCATGGGTGCTCGCCGCCTGAAACAATGGCTCAGCTATCCGCTGGTCGGACTGGAGCCCATACGCCAGCGCCTTGATGCAGTGGAAGAGTTGCTGGAAGGTGGAACAGTCAGGGACGAACTGATTTCAAAGCTGCGCGGCATAGCAGACCTGGAGCGCCTGAACGGTCGCATCGGCATGGCCAGCGCCGGCGCACGGGACCTGCGTGCCCTGCATGACTCACTGCAGCAGCTTCCTGAACTGCTGGAACGCCTGGAGCAGTTGCAAGCCCCGCTATTAAAATCCCTGGCTAAAGATATCGACCCACTGGATGACCTGCGCAACATGATACAGGATGGCATTATTGAAAGCCCGCCATTTTCATTGCGCGAAGGCGGCATTATTGCCATTGGCTACAACGTTGAGTTGGACGAACTGCGCGCCATCAGCAGTGAAGGCAAAGGCTTCATCGCCCGTCTGGAAGCCCAGGAACGTGCCCGTACCGGGATTTCCACGCTAAAAATCCGCTACAACAGGGTTTTCGGTTACTCCATTGAGATCACCAAGAGCAATCTTGCCTCTGTTCCACCCGACTACGTCAGACGTCAAACGCTGGCCAACGCCGAGCGTTACATCACGGATGAACTGAAAAACTACGAAGAGAAAGTGCTCGGGGCTGAAGACCGTATCTGCGACCTTGAATTCACCCTGTTTCAGGAAATCCGTGAACGGGTCGCCGGAGAAGGCAGCCGCATAGCCCGCACTGCCGACGGACTGGCCGTGCTGGATGTCCTGATATCACTGGCAATTGTGGCTGACGAACGGAATTACTGTAAACCGGTCGTTGATGAGTCGGACGTAATTGACATCAAGGATGGACGCCACCCGGTCATTGAAGGTATGAAGCTGGGCGAGCGTTTTGTACCGAATGACACCAGACTGGATGGCGGCGAAAACCAGATCCTGATGATTACCGGCCCCAATATGGCAGGTAAATCGACCTTCATGCGTCAGGTAGCCCTGATCACTCTGATGGCCCAGACCGGAAGTTTTGTACCGGCAACTGCTGCCCATATCGGTATTGCCGACCGGATCTTCACCAGAGTCGGAGCCGGAGACAACCTGGCCCGTGGACAATCCACCTTCATGCTGGAGATGATGGAAGCGGCCAGCATCCTGCGTAATGCAACACCGCGCAGCCTGATCGTAATGGATGAAATAGGCCGTGGCACATCAACTTTTGACGGTGTCTCCATCGCCTGGGCCGTAGCCGAGTACATTCACGACACAGACACCTGCCGTGCCAGAACGCTCTTTGCCACCCATTATCACGAACTGACCGAGCTGACCGTGACACGTGAGAGAATCAGAAATTTCACTGTGGCGGTACGTGAATGGAATGACCAGGTCATTTTTCTGAGAACCATCATACCGGGCGGCGCTTCCCACTCCTACGGCATTCAGGTGGCAAGACTGGCCGGTATGCCGTCCGATATAATCGAACGTGCCAAAGAGATACTGCACAACCTGGAAAACGGCGAGTTCGAGGAAGGCGCACCACGCCTGGCCAAGAGCCGTAAAACGCAATCTAAACCTGAATCACGCCAGTTTTCCCTGTTTGAGCCAACCGAAGACCTGTTGCGGCAAAGGTTGAAAAAACTGAATATATCTGCTATGACACCACTGGAAGCTCTTAATCTCCTGGACGAATTGAAGAAAATGGCCTGATGAAAAGACTTCTCACCTCCATAATCTATTTGATGCTCTTTTGCCTGCTGGCTCCTATGCAAGCTGAAGCGGCTAAAAAGAAAACCAAAAAACCGGTTTTTGTACAACATACTTCCGCCGCCAGCCGTCCTCTAGCTGTACTGAGTGACATCAAACACTGGTCAAACCCCGACTACACACGCGTTTCTCTGGAGCTGGACAAGGACACAACCTGGGAAGCCCATGAACTGGGTAAAGGTACTCCTGGCAAACCTGGCCGTGTTTATATTGATATAAATCGATCCAGACTAGGCAGAAGTGTAAAGGATATTACTATTGGCGACGGCCTGCTAAAAGGAGCCCGCGTCGGACAATACAGAAATGATGTGGTTCGGGTTGTCCTTGACACCGAAAATATCAAGGATTTTAAAATTTTCCCCCTCTCCGATCCGGCCCGGCTGATCATCGATGTTCGTGGTGATCGCCGAGCAGAAATTTCACGACTGGAAGCTTCCATCAGTGCTGTTCACGAACCGGTTCCAGAAAAAAAACGTGAAGAAGTCCCTATTATTGAACGCAAGGTAAAACCGGTTCAAAAAAACACCATCTCCAAGATCCGCAGAATAGTTGTAGACCCCGGCCATGGAGGACATGACCCTGGAGCAATCGGTTCCAGCGGTTTACAGGAAAAGGATGTCGTACTTGCCATAGGCCTGAAGCTGCGAGAGCTGCTCAGAGACGAACTCGGCCTGGATGTGGTCATGACCCGTTCTACAGATGTGTTCATTCCGCTGGAGGAACGCACCGCCATTGCAAACAAGGTAAATGCAGACCTGTTTGTTTCCGTGCACGCAAATGCTGCTGCCAACCGCAACGCCTCAGGCATCGAAACCTATTACCTCAACCTGGCAAAAACCGAGAAATCTGCTCAGCTGGCTGCGAAAGAGAACGGCACCTCACTGGAAAAAGTCAGCGTCCTTCAGGCAATCCTGTTTGATCTCATGGCCAATTACAAACTCAATGACTCAGCCCACCTGGCCGAAGAAATCCAAAAATCGCTTCACAAAAAAGTTAAAGGCCATTATGCGGATGTTAAAAACCTGGGGGTTAAACAGGGACCTTTTTACGTTCTGGTAGGCGCCACCATGCCGAGTATTCTGGTTGAAACAGCTTTCCTGAGCAACGCCCAGGAAGAGGCACGCATGAAAAAACAGTCCTATCTGGATATGAATGCCGAAGGAATCATGGAAGGTGTCCGCAGCTATATCTCCACCCTTAAGTAACCACCATTACATGCGAATTGCCATCATATCACCCTACTCAACCGGCCCTACACGCGGAAACATAATCACCGTCCAACGTATTACACGCCATCTGGAAGATTCAGGAATCACAGTCCTGCAGTTGCCGGCAGACAGTTTGTCGCCAGACGAAATGTTGAGTCGACTTCAATCTTTTTCTCCTGACATTCTCCACGCCTTTCATGCCTACCACTGCGGCCCGATTGCACAATATCTGGCATCAAAACTCCGTAAGCCGTATATTATTTCAATCACCGGCAGTGACATCAATGAACCGGCGTTCCGAAAGCACCCTTCAACAGCCAGCGCACTTGCTGAAACCGCTTCTATAATCTGCTTTGATCAAAATTGTACTGAAACCGTAAAATCATATTTTCCCGGAACCCCGGATAAACTTGCCATAATTCCTCAGGGTTCTGAACCTCTGCCCTTAACAAATATTCCCTTTCCCGGAATAGCTGACGATGCCTTTGTACTGCTGCTGCCAGCCACTCTAAGACCTGTCAAGCAGGTCGAATTCGCCATCACCGCATCTGCAGCGCTGACTTCAAGCATAAAAAAACTCCAGCTGGTAATTGCCGGTGGCGCTGTTGATGCCGCTTACACAGAAAAAATTGAACGGCTACTGGCAATATATCCCCATGCAGTCCGGGTCGGCGACATTGCTCATGACAGGATGGGAGATTTATATGACCGGGCCGATATAGTATTGAACTGTTCTGAGTATGAAGAGATGCCTAACAGCCTGCTTGAAGCCATGATGTTGGGCCGCCCTGTACTGGCTGCTGATATCGGCGGCAACCGATCACTGATTTCCCACGGCAATACCGGTTGGCTATACCGCGGAGAATCTGACTTTCAAAAAATGATTCAGCACCTGTACACATCCCCGGATACATGTAGTAAAATCGGCAAACAGGCAAAACAACATATTTCTAATAACTTTTCTTCTGCAACGGAATCAAAGCTACATATCAATCTATACAAAACAATTCTTTTGAAAAAATCTTTAGCTGAGACAGTTAATTCCTAGAAAACACATGAGATAGAATATGGATTTAAGTATGTTTTGTGATATCATTAAAACAGCTGCAATACCATTTCAGGAGGTTGCCATGCTTGTAGCAAATCGTATGACTCTTCACCCTTTTACCGTTTCACCACACAACACCGTAGCAAATGCCATGACCATAATGCGGGAGAAAAAAGTTCGTCGACTGCCGGTAATTGACAGTGCCGGTCATCTGGTGGGTATTGTTTCAGATGATGACATCTTCAAGGCCTCACCCTCTCCTGCAACGACACTTGCAAAATGGGAAATCCCTGAACTGCTGGACAAACTGACAATTGATAAAATCATGGTCACAAATGTCGTATCGATCCCTGAAGACACGCCTCTGGAAGATGCAGCCCGCATCATGGCTGACCACAAGATCGGGGGTCTTCCGGTAATGAGAGGCACTGAACTGGTGGGCATTATCACCGAATCAGATCTGTTCAAGGTATTGCTGCAACTATTGGGTGGACGTAGGCCCGGCGTTCGCATAACGGTTACAACTGCAGGTGATAAGGGAACAGTAGCCAAGATCACTTCCGCTATTTTCGGAGCGGGGGGAAACATTGTAGGGTTCGGATTCAGTGAACGCGAAGAAACAAATGATACCGAATGGGTTATCACCTTCAAGGTGCAGGACATTTCAAAAGACAAGCTGATGGAGATCATTAAGCCTGTAGTCAAAACAATTATCGACGTGCGTGAAACCTAATATTGCAACCGTAAGAAGACCTTTCACAACAATTAATATTTGCAGTCAGAAGGGCGCTACCCATGGGTAGCGCCCTTTTCTTTTCTATCTTCTGCCTGCCATAAAAATCCATCCAACTATTTTTCCGAATTTACCGCTCAATATCAATTCAATAATAACAATTATGTTTCAATATACATAATATCTGACAAATAAAATTTTTACTTTTATATATGTCAGATATTTTTTGCACTTAAATTCATAATACTAACTAATATGTTTTACGTGATCTTTACATGTATTAATTAATTTAATATTTATATCGAATACTTATTTTTTTTTATACAATTACAATATTAAATTTTATATTTGTATTAAACTACATAAATCTCTATTTTTATTATATTTTTGTACCAATAAACACAATATAAACACAATTCAACGGTAATTTAATGCAATCTCTCTAAAATAAAAGTAAAATAAATAATAAACTAAACGTAATCGATATGTTGACAAATATAAAATTATTATATATTTTTGCATTCATGTATATTAAAAGGCAGCTTTCTGATACACTCAAAAAAGCTATTGCTCAGTTTCCTGCAGTGCTGGTAACCGGCCCTCGACAGGCAGGCAAAACCACGTTCTTACGGAATGAAATTGAGGAAGGTTTTGCCTATGTTACTTTTGATGACCCGATTGAGCGATCTTTTGCACTGAATGACCCAAACGGCTTCCTTGACCGCTTTGGCGACAAAACAGTAATTCTTGATGAAATCCAGTATGTGCCGGAATTGTTGCCATCCCTTAAACTTCGAATTGATAATGATCGCAAACGCAATGGCCGTTGGCTGCTGACCGGATCACAGCAGTTTCACCTGATGCGCAATGTGGACGAGACACTGGCTGGCCGGGTTGCAATTTTAGACTTGCTGCCATTGAGTATTAAAGAGCAGTTTGGGCAAATACCACTAACCCTGGAAAGCACTCTCTGGAACGGCTGCTACCCGGAACTGGCCCTGCATCCGGAAAAACGTGACCTGTGGCTACGTTCATACATGCAGACCTATGTAGAACGTGACGTTCGTCAACTGCAAAACATCCGTGACACAAGGGCCTTCGAACATTTTGTATCAATGGCCTGTGCGCTACACGCCCGGGAGTTTAACAGTGCCAGCTTTTCACGACAGACAGGCATCACGCTGCCAACAGCAAAAGCATGGGCTGGAGTACTTGAAGCATCATACCTGGCATACATACTGCCGCCATATTTCAACCACTTGGGAAAACGGGTTACCAAGGCCCCAAAACTTTACATGACCGACCCGTCCATTGCCTGCTACCTGACTCGCCAACCAAACGGGGAAGCCGCTTTATCCGGAGCAATGGGACCGGCACTATTTGAAGGATTGGTTGTGATTGAGGCGGTAAAAGCATTCACAAATGCCGGAAAAAAACCTGCTCTCTGGTACTGGAGATCCCATGACGGGCTGGAAGTCAGCCTTATAATTCAGTCAGGTGGGAAAATAATTCCAATTGAAATTGCATTGACTACAACACCCGGGACAGCCCATCTGACCGGTCTCAAAAAATTACGCAAACTGGCTGGAGAAGAAGCCTGCGAAGCCGGAATACTGGTCTGCCGGATTCCACAAGAGCAACCAATGGCCCACGGCATAAATGCAATACCATGGTGGGAGTTTCCGGCATGGATAAGCGGGAGAATTTCATGAGCGGCATTCTCTACATAGTCTCAACTCCAATAGGAAACCTGGAGGACATTACTTACCGGGCCGTGCGCATATTAAGTGAAGTCGACTTGATTGCAGCTGAAGACACGCGCCACTCGCTGAAACTATTAAATCACTTCAACATCAGTAAGCCTTTGACGTCATATTACGACCATAATCAGCAACTGAAGGGCGAGCGGATTTTATCAAACCTGAGACAAGGTAAAAATGTAGCCCTTGTCTCTGATGCCGGAACACCTTGCGTATCGGATCCGGGGTACCATCTGGTACGTGATGCACTTTCGGAAGGGATTCAGGTCATCCCCATACCTGGATGCTGCGCCGCCATTACAGCCCTGTCAGGCGCAGGACTACCCAGCGATAACTTTACTTTTGCCGGTTTCCCTCCGGCCAGACAAGGAAAGCGGCGCACCTTCCTGGCTGGTTTGGCAGAAACAACCGGCACTTTAATTCTCTATGAAGCGCCTCATCGCCTGGAGAGTACACTATCCGACATGTATGAAGTGCTGGGTGACCGCCAGATTGCCATTGCCAGAGAACTTACCAAGATTTATGAGGAATTTATCCTTGGCACCGTATCCGAAGTAATTACGGCTGTTTCACAGGCAAAAGTACGTGGCGAAGTAGTAATCCTGATCGCCCCCGGTGAAGCAACCACAAAAGAAGTCGAATCTCTGGACTCTGTGCTGGACCGTTTATTGAATAAAGAGGGCCTGTCAATTAAAGATGCAGCAAAAAAAACTGCTGAAATCACAGGTGTTTCACGTAATGAAGCCTATTCAAAAGCGCTCAAAGCCAGAGAAGATGAGGATTCACTAAAATAGCCTTGGAATTACAACAGGATATGTGATATTTTTTAAAGTCTGACCTTGATAGGGGATTAAAACATGAAAATCTGCATTTTCGGCGCCGGATACGTAGGTCTGGTAGCAGCCGCCTGCTTCGCAGAAAGCGGTAACACCGTCATTACGGTTGATATTGATGAATCAAGAATTGAAACCCTGAAACAGGGGATCATACCCATATACGAGCCAGGCCTGAAGGACATGATCCTGCGTAACCAGACAGAAGGTCGTCTCACATTTACCACTGACGCCACAAGCGCCATCCAGTCCTCACTAATCAGTTTTATTGCAGTTGGTACCCCGCCTGGCGAAGACGGCTCCGCCGACTTGAAATATGTTCTTGGTGTAGCTCGTGAAATCGGTCGCAGCATGAGCGGCTACAAGATTATTGTTGATAAATCAACCGTACCGGTCGGTACGGCTGACAAGGTGAGAATCGCCATCCAGGAAGAGCTGGACAAGCGCCAGATCGATCTGGAATTCGATGTAGTTTCAAATCCGGAGTTTTTGAAGGAAGGCGCGGCAATCGAAGACTTCATGAAACCGGACCGGGTTGTTATCGGAACCGACAACGTCCGTACTGCCGAGATCATGAAAGAGCTTTATGACCCATTCATGCGCAAACATAACAGAATGATCGTCATGGACATCCGCAGTGCGGAAATGACCAAATATGCCGCCAATGCCATGCTGGCCACACGAATTTCTTTCATGAACCAAGTCGCCGGACTCTGCGAGCGCATGGGTGCCGATGTTGCCGCCGTCCGTGAAGGAATCGGTTCCGATTCACGAATCGGCTATGACTTTCTATTTCCCGGTCCAGGTTACGGCGGTTCCTGTTTTCCCAAAGATGTCAAGGCCATGATCATGACCGCCGAGGAATGCAACTACGACTTTCTACTGCTCAAGGCAGTTGAAGATGTTAACGAACGTCAGAAAAAGGTTTTGGCAGACAAACTGATCAAGACGCTAGGTTCACCAGACCAGGAAAAACCGCTCACCGGCAGGACAATTGCCTGCTGGGGCCTGGCATTCAAACCACGAACAGATGACATGCGGGAAGCACCTTCCATCACAATCATCGAGCGCCTGCTGGCTGCCGGAGCCACTGTCCGCGCCCATGACCCTGAAGCAATTTCGGAAGCGAAAAAAGTTTTTGGTGATCGCATTGAATACAGCCAGAACCAGTATGATATTCTGGACAACGCTGATGCCCTGGCTGTAATTACTGACTGGAACGAATACCGCAACCCTGATTTTGACAGAATCAAGGCAGCATTAAAGTCCCCTCTGATTGTGGATGGCCGCAATCTCTACAAACCAGGTCGTCTCGCTGCCAGCGGTTTCAGCTACATTCCACTTGGCCGCTGCGGAGTAGGTATCTGCTCGGAGGGAAAATAACATGAGAATACTGGTTACCGGCGGAGCCGGATTCATCGGATCACATCTCTGCGAAAGACTGTTGAGCGAAGGGCATGATGTCATCTGCCTGGACAATTTCTTTACCGGCAGCAAGAAAAACATCATCCACCTGATGGACAACCACCGTTTTGAACTTGTCCGCCATGACATCGTCGAACCGATCCTGCTGGAAGTTGATCGCATCTACAACCTGGCCTGCCCGGCATCTCCGGTGCACTACCAGTACAATCCGGTCAAGACCGTTAAAACCAGCGTCATGGGTATGATCAACATGCTCGGACTTGCCAAAAGGGTCAAAGCCCGTATCCTGCAGGCTTCAACTTCAGAGGTCTATGGAGATCCACAAATCCACCCTCAAGTTGAAAGCTACTGGGGTAATGTTAATCCGATCGGCATCCGCAGCTGTTACGATGAGGGAAAAAGAGTTGCCGAAACCCTGATGATGGATTACTACCGACAGAACAACGTCGATATCCGTATCATCCGTATCTTCAACACCTACGGTCCCCGTATGGCTGAAAACGATGGCCGTGTAGTATCCAACTTCATGCTGCAGGCTTTACGCAATGAAGACATAACAATGTACGGTGATGGCTCCCAGACTCGTTCCTTCTGCTATGTTTCCGACCTTGTGGAAGGAATGATCCGCATGATGGAGTGCGATGATTTCATTGGACCGGTCAACCTTGGCAATCCGGTTGAGAATACAATCCTTGAGTTTGCCGAAAAAATCGTTAGAATAACCGGGTCCAAGTCAAAGATCATATTCAAACCGCTGCCGCAGGATGACCCCAAACAGCGTCAGCCCGACATATCCCTCGCCAGGAACAAACTGGACTGGGAGCCTGTTATTGATCTGGAAACCGGACTTGTCACAACAGCTGAATATTTTTCCGGCTGTATAGGCAAAGGGCTTTAGTATGAAATTCAAGCTCAAGCTAGAAAACAGGATGTATCTCATACCGGCCGGATGCCTGGCCTTTATCCTCTTTTTCACTGTTTTCGGTGACAAGGGTTTATTGCGTATTTATGAGTTACGCCAGGACAAGGTCAAGATTGAAAAGCGGCTGATAGAAATCCGCAGTGAAAACGAAAACCTTAAGCGTGAAGTTGTAGCGCTACAGAGTGATCGTCGCTATATCGAACGAATCGCCCGCAAAGACCTGGGGCTGGTTCGAAGCAATGAAGTTATTTACCAGTTTGCATCAGGCACCAAACAATAAAAGGCGGATCCATGTCTCGTCAAAGCTGTGCAGTTTGTGCCTGGCGCGAGAACTGCAACAAGAAATTCTGCGTACCGGATGGTGGAGCCCGCTGCCCGGATTACTGCCGCGACGTCAGTATAAAAGACATAACGGATGACACAACCAAATCAACAGACACCCAAAGCAAGGAAACTCATAAATAATGATGCGTCACAGAATTGCCACACTAGTAGAAACCGCACTTAAATCTGCCTCCGCAGAATCTGAATTGACAATTTCTCCTTTTCCGGCCGTACTGATTGGTATACCTGCCAATCCGGAACATGGCGATTTTTCCTGCAATATTGCCATGCAGATCGCCAAAGCTGAACGCAAGGCACCACGCCAGGTTGCAGAAATCATCATTAAGCATATTCCCGACAACAATGGATTAATTTCCAAAACTGAAATTGCCGGTCCCGGATTTATTAACTTTTATGTAGCTGCGACGGCCTGGCAGTCAACACTGCTGGAAATCGAGTCCATGGGCGACGGTTTTGGACTGACAACCAGTGGTGCCGGCAAAAAAGTACAAGTCGAGTTTGTCAGCGCCAACCCTACCGGGCCGCTCCACATCGGCCACGGACGTGGCGCAGCCATAGGCGACACCCTCTGCCGCCTTCTGACCGCCACCGGCTGGGATGTAACCCGTGAATTCTACTACAACGATGCCGGGGCGCAGATCGCCAACCTGGCCCTCTCGGTTCAGGCCCGCTGCCTGAACATTGAAACAGATGATCCACGCTGGCCAGCAGACGGTTATCAGGGTGAATACATCAAGGATATTGCAGTTTCCTATCTGGCAAAAGAGACCGTTGACGCCAATGACCAGCATATAACCGCCCTGGGCGACCCGGATGAACTGGATGCCATCCGGCGCTTTGCTGTGGCCTCCCTGAGACGCGAGCAGGATCTTGATCTAAAAGCCTTTGATGTGTCTTTTGATGTCTTTACACTTGAATCAAGCCTGTACAGTAGAGGACTGGTTGACGAGACGGTTCAGCTGCTACAGAAAAATGGTTACACGTATGAAGAGGGGGGCGCGCTCTGGCTCCGCACAACTGACTTCGGCGACGACAAAGACCGGGTCATGCGCAAGACAGACGGCGGCTATACCTATTTTGTACCGGATATAGCCTATCACCTGAACAAGTGGAATCGTGGATTCACTCGGGTTATCAACGAACAGGGTTCAGACCACCACAGCACCATTACGAGGGTCCGTGCCGGTTTACAGGCCCTGGACTGCGGTATCCCCAAAGGGTGGCCGGAATACGTTCTGCACCAGATGGTTACTGTTCTGCGCGGTGGCGAAGAGGTCAAAATCTCCAAACGAGCCGGCAGCTATGTCACCCTGCGCGACCTGATCGACGAAGTTGGCCGTGATGCAACCCGTTTCTTCTTCATCATGCGCAAACCTGATTCCCAGCTGACCTTTGATATTGATCTGGCCAAGGAACAGTCACCGGACAATCCGGTTTATTATGTTCAATATGCCCATGCCCGCATCTGCAGCATTTTTGAAAATGCCAGGGAAAAAGGTTTTATCGCCCCATCAAACCCGGGCGTAAGTGACATTTCCATGTTGGTAACCGCCGAAGAACTGCAACTGATCAAGTTATTGAATGCGCTACCAGACTCGGTTGATGACAGTGCCTCAAACTTTGAGCCACACAGATTAACCTATTACCTGACCGAACTGGCAGGATGTTTCCACAGTTTCTACAATAAAAACCGGGTCATTACGGAAGAACCGGCTCTTACAAATGCAAGACTATACCTTCTTAAGCGCACTGCCCAAACCTTGAAAAATGCACTTTCAATCCTGGGAATTTCTGCGCCGGAACGGATGTAACGGGGTATATATGCGGATTGACTACAGCTCACCCAAACAATCATATGTCTCCGGCCAGAACAAGCCCAAAGCCCGTAAAGAGTCCAGCGGACTGCTTAAACCGACCATTGTCATCACGGCAATTATCAGCCTGATCATCGGCTATGGAGCCGGGTGGTTTTTATCACAACGTTCCGCCAAGAAGGCCTTTCAGGCAGCTAATGAACAAAAGAGCCTGGAAAGCTCTCCAAAGCAGGCTGCTTCCGCCCAGCCAACTGTTCAGCCTCTTCAACCAACTCAGCCGCCGGTTGCTGGCGCCAATCAGCCACAAAATCCTCAGGCTCCACAGGGTACTGTCAATGCACCAAACCCTGCTCTGAGCTTTTATAAGACCCTTCCAGGCGACCAAAAAAATAATGTCATCGGTAGCGGAGTCAATACTGTTGAAGAAAAAGTAAAACCGCACCATCCTGTGAACCCTCTTGTTTCACCTGCTGCAAAAAGTACTGCACCAGAAAAACAAGCTGCCAAAGCCCCTGAAGCCAGCGGATTTGCCGTTCAGGTCGCTTCATTCAGCCTGAAATCCGAGGCAGAGTCTATTAAAAACAAACTTACCTCAAAGGGATACAATGTCTCCATTGTTGAATCCAATCTTGGCGAAAAGGGCATCTGGTATCGGGTCAAGGTAGGCAGAAAACTTGATCCGGTGGCAGCCAAGGAACTGGCCGGCAAACTTGGTAAAGGCGCCATGGTCATACCGGACTAAATCCTCAAGCTGTAAAAAACAGCTATTTAAACCTTTACCGCCTTATAACAATGTAATCCCCAGCCACACTTTAAAGAGCTCTCCTCCTTGCAATTTATCCCATTAGAACATATACTTGCCAACCCAATTACTTAACCAGAAGGAGAACGATGTGATCAAGATTGATTTCGATAAAATGGGCGGCCTGATTCCAGCCGTAATACAGGACCATGTCACAGGCGAAGTATTGATGGTTGCCTATATGGATGAAAAGACCCTTAACTTGACTCTTGAAAGCGGCAAGACCTGGTTTTTCAGCCGTACCCGCAACAAATACTGGATGAAAGGTGAAGAATCCGGCAATACTCAGGATGTTATGGAAGTCCTTACCGACTGCGACTCTGACACGGTTGTCATCAAAGTTAAACAGAACGGCCCGGCCGCCTGCCACACCGGCAACCGCAGCTGTTTCTATGTTAAATGGGAAAACGGCCAATGGGTGGAGCACTCCAACCCTTTATTTAATCCGGATGATGTTTATAAAAAAGCATAATACAATCCAGCGTTGCCAGGTTTGGTCTTTGCATTGGCCTAAAATCGCTCCCCTTCAAGGGGGAGGAACAAAGGCTGTATGAACCTAACCCGACACTACTGAATACAATCAATTCAAACGAGGTTTTTCATGTCCAACATACTCAATTTTGGTATCCCCAAAGGTTCTTTAGAAAACGCCACCGTCGAGCTTTTCAAGAAAGCCGGCTGGCAGATCAACATCTCTTCCCGCAGCTATTTCCCTGCCATTGACGATAGTGAAATGAACTGCAAACTGATCCGTCCACAGGAAATGGGACGCTATGTGGAGCGCACAACCATCGACGCCGGCATTGCCGGTCGTGACTGGGTCCGTGAGAATGATTCCGAAGTGGTGGAAGTCTGCGAAATGGTCTATTCCAAAGTATCCCGCCGCCCTGCCCGCTGGGTTCTGGTTGTCAATGGCGACTCTAAAGTAACATGCCCGGAAGACCTGGCCGGTGCCACCATTTCAACCGAGCTGGTAGAATTCACCAAGCGTTATTTTGCTGAGCGCAACATCCCTGTTACCGTGGAGTTTTCCTGGGGCGCAACCGAGGCCAAAGTGGTTGACGGTCTCTGCGATGCCATCGTGGAGGTCACCGAAACCGGTTCAACCATCAAGGCTAATGGCCTGCGCATTGTCTGCGAACTGATGGAATCAGTTCCTGTTCTGATCGCCAACAAAACTTCCTGGGAAGACCCCTGGAAACGTGAGAAGATTGAACAGATCGCCACCCTGCTAAAATCATCCCTGGCTGCCGAAGGTATGGTCGGCCTGAAGATGAACGCACCGGCTGACAAGGTCGAAGCTATCACGAGCGTGCTGCCAAGCCTGAAGCATCCAACAGTTTCCAACCTGTACAAATCCGACTGGCTTTCCATCGAAAGCATCATGTCGGAGAAGCATGTGCGACAGATCGTGCCGGAACTGATCAAGCTGGGCGCTAAGGGGATCATCGAGTATCCGCTGAATAAGATTATTTAATTTTTGCCCCAGCCAAAAGTTTATAAAAGGAGTACCACCATGTCCTGCACAAGAACCGGCGAAAACTGCCGCTGTACCTATAACAATAAAGGCTGCCCACGCCGTGGCAACTGCTGCCAGTGCGTTGCCTACCACCGTGAAAAAGGCCAGGCAACCGGCTGCATGTTTACAGTCGCCGGAGAAAAAACCTATGACCGCTCACTTGTAAATCTGATGAGGGATCGCGGCATTAAACCATAGTATCAGCCACTGCACGGAGGCCTTCAGGTCTCCATGAACACCAAAGGAACCATGTTAACATTTGAAATCATGCCTCAAGACCACTGCAGAAGGCTGGAAAGCTTTCTGCGCAACCTCCTGCCCACGTCTCCTTTCGGTTATCCCCGCAAGCTCATCAAGAGCGGTGCTGTTAAAGTAAACGGAGACAAGGCAACGCCGGACAGCTTTCTTTACTTCCATGATTCGGTAACCCTCAAGGAGAGTGCAACGCTGCTGAGTCTGCTTAACGAGGAACAGCCGGATCTGGATATTCTTTACGAAGATGACCATATAGCGGTTATCAATAAACCGCGCGGTCTTCCCATGCACCGAACTGCCGATGAGGAAGAAAATCTGGTTGATTTCGGCATCGCCTATATGGCCAGCCGCCAGACAATCTGTAAGCTCTACCCGGTTAACCGCCTTGATCGCGGCACATCCGGCACGGTCATACTGGCTAAAAGCTCATCCTCAGCCGGCCTCTTCGGCCGCCAGGTCAAGGAAACCGGACTGGACAAACTATATCTGGCCCTGGTGGCCGGAGTACCCGATGCCAGCGGCATCATTACCGAACCGCTTGATGACAAGGAATCGGAAACCCGTTATGAAATCCTGGCCAAAGGCAAAGCCTGCAGCCTGCTGTTGGTAACTCCCATCAGCGGACGCATGCACCAGATCAGGCGCCACCTGGAAATGATCGGGCATTCGGTTCTGGGCGACAAAAGATACAGCGGGCAGATCATTCCGGGTGCAACCGGCTTTGCCCTGCATTCTTTCAAGACAGCGGTTTCAATGCCGGATGAAAGTACCCTGACCGTCTGCGCTCCACTGCCGGAGGATATGTTCACCCTCTGTGTCCAAAGGGGAATCAAGGCCGATGAACTGCTGGCGGAGTTGAAGAGGCTGGCTGGATAAAAAAACGTGTTCATGACAAAAAAACGCCCTGTTTCTATCAAGAGACAGGGCATTTTTGTATCTGATTATTCTTATTTTTTATGAATTTAAAAGTTCACTCCTACGAAAACAATCCATCGTATGATCATTAACCATTCCGGTGGCCTGCATATGGGCATAGCAGATCGTTGAACCGACAAACTTGAATCCACGCTTAAGCAGATCCTTGCTCATGGCATCCGACTCCCGACTGGTGGCACGGTAGTCAGCAAAGGTTCTCAATTCATTCACAATCGGCCTGCCATCCACAAAGCGCCAGATATAGGCATCAAAGCTGCCGAACTCCTCCTGCACAGCCAGGAGACTGCGTGCATTGCCGATTGCAGCCGCCACCTTGGCCCGGTTGCGTATAATACCCGGATTGGCCAAAAGTTCCTGCACTTTTTGGTCATCATAGCGGGCGACCTTTTCGGCATGGAAATTATCAAAGGCCAGGCGATAGTTTTCCCGCTTCCTCAACACCGTGTACCAACTCAATCCGGCCTGGGCTCCCTCCAGTATCAGAAACTCGAACAGCAGCCGGTCGTCATGCACCGGCACGCCCCACTCCCTGTCATGATACTCGATGTAATCTGGCTTACTCATGTCAACCCATGGGCAACGGCATACTTCAGTATTGTTATTCATTTCAGCTCCAGTTTTAAATAAAATGAAATAAACTATTATCAATTGCCAGCTTAATACCAGAACAAATCCGCGCAACACTGGCAATTACTTTCTTTATGTAAAACTCCCCAGAAACAGCGCCATCCCCAACCCGAACATGATCATGGCGATCAACCCATCCAGAATGCGCCAGGCAGAGGCTTTACTGAATAGCGGGCAAAGCAGTCTGGCACCGTAACCAAGTGCAAAGAACCAGACAAAGCTGGCAGCCACAGCACCGGCCCCAAATACCCAGCGACCGCTTTCACCGCACTGATTTGCCAGTGACCCAAGCAGGATAACCGTGTCCAGGTAAACATGCGGATTCAGAAAGGTGAAGGCAAGGCAGGTTGCCATGGCAGATTTGAGGGAGGTCCCTACGCTGGAATCCACCGTCAGCAGATTGGGCTGCAGTGCACGCCGCGCAGCAATCAATCCATAGACGAATAAAAAAGCGGCGCCGCCGTAACGTGTAACATCCAGGATCATCGGTACTGACTGAATCAGCGCACCAAGACCGGCAATACCGGCCGCGATCAGCATTGCATCAGCACCGGCACAGACCAGCACGATCGGTAGCACATGTTCGCGCCGGATCCCCTGGCGCAGGACAAAGGAATTCTGAGCGCCAATGGCGATTATCAAGACGGCTCCGGACAGGAATCCGGATAGCAGGTTGGCGGTCATGGTTTCCTAGATAAATTTTGTGTTCTTGAAAATTTAAAACGCAATTACGAAGAAAATAACGCCAAAGTGTCGCTCTTGTAACTCGAGTTTCAACTCCTGGGAATCAATATTTTTGCCATCTCTTCCGAGGAATAAACAGGTATCCTGGATTTCTTAAAATCCTTCTGATTGCGAGTTACGATTGCATCAACACCCATATGGCATGCTGCTTCATGAATCACCGCATCTTCGAAATCATTAAAATCCAGCATAAGGGCCGATTCCATCACATGCCTATTGACAGGGGCCACCTCAAACAGACCAAGGAGCTTCTTGATTTCTTCCTGTGCCCTTGCAGCACCTACAGTTTTGGCAGCAAGATAAAATACGGTAGTTATTGTAGTGCCGCACAAATACCCAATGATGGTCCCGTCTTCCACCTTTGAAAACAGTTCAACAGCAACATCAGAATGCGGCAACCGGTCCATGAGCACATCGAGAACTATGTTTGTATCAAACAGAATTTTCAAAGGTATTTCCCTTCCAGATGTTTTTTGTAATCCTTTTCATCCAGTTTTGATTCCCGCAACAATCCTCGAAGGGATTGGGTTATGGGCGCCGATGGCGATGACATGCTGGTCTTTTCTGATGTCAGTATTTTGAAGTAGTCCGCCACGACCTGAGACACTGATTTTCCGGACTGTGCTGCATAAGATTTTGCCTGCTCAATTAAATGATCATCAAGACGAAGAGTTAGTTTAGTCTGCATGGGTGCCTCCAAAGCCAAATGACGTATACTTTAAATTAAAGTATACGTCACAGGTTTGTTTATGTCAATCCGTAGTGCGATACAACTGACGGCGATGTAAAACTGGCTACAGTCCGTTAATTTCCTTATCCTTCGGATACTCAATCATGATCCCGAAACTCAGCTCCTTTTTCTCACCAGCCTTCATGGGCAGCTTCCAGACCAGCGTTCCGTCATTTTTCTGCTCATCAGGCTTAATAGAAGGTTCGTCCAGGGAAACCTTGATCTCCTCGTCGCCAGCTATGGGCAGCTGATCACGCAGCGTCAATGTCAGTGCCTCCTTACGGAAATTACCCAACTCGATACGATAGCGGTAACTGGCTTTATTCTTGCCGAACAGACCGGCTTCCTTGCGTTGTTTCAGTTCCTCCCGCTTGACCGTCAGCTGATCATCAACACCGAAATACAGGTCAAATTTTTCTCCGGCTGCAACTTTTTTCAGATAGGAGCTGCCGGTAAAGGTATTGCCCACAAAGGTATTGACCTTGCCGGGCAGCAGTGGATAGGCGGCCTTGTTGACTATCTCCGATTTCAGGAAAACAAATGGAGACAGTTTGGGAACGGCCAGATATTCCATGCTGACCGGAAACTGCTCAATAGCGATGACACTCCCCTGCTGGCTGCCATCAGAAGGGACATCAAGCGGCCTTGGAATATTGAAAGCGATCGAGGATTGCTCATCACTGATTCGTGCTGTTGCAACTGCAGCCGGCGCCTCTTCGGCTGCCTTATAATCCATCTCAGCCATTTCCATCATTACTGCCTTGGATTTTTTAGCTCGCATAGGTGACCCGCCCATGGACATAACCGGAGCAGCCATGGGTGGCTGAGGTCGATAAAAGGAAACACGCCAAGGGTTCATCTCCGGCGGGGCACCACCTGCAGATGGCCTGGCTGTGGAAAGAGTCAGTGCAACATTCTTCCAGTCCTCTCCGGTCTGCTGTCGCACCATGGCACGAAAGGTCAACTCACTGCTTTTAGCATCGGCCCCCAGTCGAACATCATAGGACGGAACCCAGCTGGCCCTGCCGATTACGGCGGAAAGATCCAGCTTCAAAGTTCCTTCAGAGGCCACATAAACCATCACCTCAATATTCTTGATCTCTTTACGATGAGAACCGGTTGATTCATCGCGTTGACGGCGCAGAGCCTCGATCTTGTCTTTGATGTTCTTTTTCTCCACCTCTATGCTGCTGTTCTGTTCCTCGGCATTGGTAACACCAGCCCCGACAAAACTGGATGCTTCCAGCAATTGTGCCGATGTGGGCCTGCCAATGGCCAGTTCCTTGGAGATGCGTTCGCCCCAGGAAACCCTGATGGAATCCAGAAAGGCCTTCTGAGCCGTCAACCCGGCTTTTTTTGCATCCAAAGTGGACAAACGACGCTCCAGAGTCTGAATTTCCTCATCCAGCTCCATGACACGCTTTTCGCCGCTCTGCTCCAGAAAGGCCCGCTTGATCTCCAGACCAACAATTGTTGCTGCGCTACCCTTCCCTTCCACCCTGACCGAGTCATCCTGAACAAGTGTGGGCAGACCTTCAAAAACGACCAGGTAACTGCCCGGTTTAAGCTTCAGGGAGGCAGTTCTGGTAACCTGAGCCCGATCTGCATAGACCGTGACAGCAGAAATGGATGCCGTTGCAGTTATTTTTTTCAAGTCTGCTGAAAAAGAGACCGCAGGTATTAACATTAAAAACATGAATATAATATTTTGCAGGTATTTCATACGCTTACTCCTTATTAAAAGACTTTGAGACATCAAATTTAAAAATTATATCATTACTTTCTGATCATGCTTGGCAAATCTGTTTGACTTGAAAACACGCGAATAAATCAGAACCATTATTTATTAGATTATCAATTGACACTCAAGACAATTATTCCTAAAGTTCTGAAAGTGAATTAGTGACATTTCTAGTGCAATATAGAGGAGAGAGTCATGAAAATCGAGAAGATTGCGGTGTTGGGGGCTGGCACAATGGGGCACGGCATAGCAGAACTGTCGGCAATAGCCGGCTGGCAGGTGGTGCTGTGCGATATTTCAGAGGAACTGCTGGAAAAAGCCATGAAAGCCATCAAGCAAAGTCTTACCAGACTGGAGCAACTGGGTGAATTGAAAGGAAGCAGCATTTCTGATGTAATGCAGCGCATCAGTTGCGTAACAAGCATCAGTGAAGCTGCCAAAACAGCAGATTTTGTGATCGAGTGTCTGCCGGAAAAGCTGGAATTCAAACAGATGATTTTCAAAGAACTGGATCAGGTCTGCCGCCCTGAGGTTATCCTTGCGACAAACACTTCCGGACTGAGCCCCACAGCCATTTCAAAAGACGTTCAACATCCTGAACGGGTGGTTGTCGCCCACTTCTGGAACCCACCACAACTGATCCCGCTGGTAGAAGTTGTGCCTGGCGAAAAGACATCCAAAGAGACCGTTGACAGGACAATGGAATGGGTTAAGGCCCTGGGTAAGCAACCGGTCCGCATGAACAAGGAATGCCTGGGCTTTATCGGCAACAGGTTGCAGTTTGCCCTGCTGAGAGAGGCACTCCATATTGTTGAGCAGGGTTATGCTGACATTGAAGAGGTCGACAAAGCTATCATCTACGGTCACGGCAGACGGCTGGCAGTAACCGGACCTTTCTGCAGTGCGGACATGGGTGGCCTGGACACTTTTCACAATATTTCCACATACCTTTTTGCCGATTTGGGCAGTTCAAAAGAGCCGTCAAAAATCATGCAGAAGCTGGCTGAAGAAGGCAACCTGGGTTTAAAAACCGGCAAAGGTTTTTACAACTGGACTCCGGAAATGAAGGAGAAAACTGTCAAGCTTAGGACTGATACACTGATGGATTTTCTGGAGAAGGACAGAACAAACAAATAAGCGCGAATAAAGGGAGGAGATACTCATGACTGTAAAAACAATTTTTATCACCGGGGCTTCATCCGGATTTGGTGCCGCATGTGCTCGTCTTTTCGGCCAGAAAGGCAACCGCCTGATTCTGACTGCCCGGAGAATTGATGCTTTGATTGCGCTACAGAAAGAACTGGCCGGTAAAGCAGAAGTACATATCATTCAGCTGGATGTGCGTGACCGTGATGCTGTCCAGAAAGCTGTAGAATCACTGCCGGAACAATTCGCCAGTGTGGATGTGCTGATCAATAATGCCGGACTGGCACTGGGACTGGAACCGGCCTACCAGGTAAACCTGGATGACTGGGACACCATGATAGACACCAACATCAAGGGGTTGACCTACTGCACCCGTTTCATCCTGCCCGGTATGGTGGCCCGCAATCGCGGTCAGATAGTCAACATCAGCTCAACAGCCGGAAACTGGCCTTATCCGGGCGGCAATGTGTATGGCGGAACAAAGGCTTTTGTGACCCAGTTTTCACGCAATCTGAAGGCTGACCTGCTGGGAACAAAAGTCAGAGTAAGCTGCATTGAACCAGGAATGGCTGAGACAGATTTTTCCAAGGTGCGCTTTAAAGGAAATGAGGATCAGGCTGCCAAGGTTTACGCCGGAGCTGATGCTTTAACTGCAGAAGATATTGCTGAAACAATCGAGTGGGTGGTCAGCAGGCCGGCACATGTCAACATCAATGAAATCGAACTGATGTGCGTCAACCAGTCCTGGGGACCATTTGCCATTCATCGTGAGACAAAGTAGCTTCATACTGTAATTGATGAAATAATATGCTCCATGGGATATCCCGATGGAGCGTTTATTTCATTACAGCCGCAACGTTTAAACCACCTGCAGCACCAGACACTTGAGATATTCCGACTCGGGGAAAGAGAGCAACACCGGATGATCGGCTGCCTGTGCGCAGGTTGCCACAAGACGCACTTCACGTTTGGCCTGGCGAGCCGCCTGGGTCAGAACATCCCGAAACGCCTCACGCCCCATGTGATAAGAGCAGGAACAGGTTATCAGGTAGCCACCCGGTTCCAGTAATTCCATTGCCCTGCGATTAACCGTCATATAGCCTTTGGTGGCCTCTGCAATATTTTTCTTGTTTTTGACAAATGCAGGTGGGTCCATGATCACCACGCCGAAGCTTCTGCCCTCATGTTTCAAGGTTCGTAATCGATCAAAGGCATCACACTCTTCAAAGGAAACTCTGTCGCTTAGACCGTTCAGTCGGGCATTGGCGGTCGCCTGTTCAACAGCCCGGGCAGAGATGTCGATCCCCAAGGCAGAAGCTGCTCCGTACTTACCGGCATGTACGGCCCAGCTGCCCGCATAACAGAAGCAATCCAGCACATCCTTGTCTTTGCAGAGACTCTGCAGCACTTGATGATTCTCTTTCTGATCCAGAAAACCACCTGTTTTCTGGCCGCTGCGCAGATTCACCAGAAAGCGGAGACTATTTTCCTCCATCTCCACCAGCTCCGGTATTTCGCCATAAAGCAACTCCACCTTCTCTTCCAGTCCTTCCAGAATTCTGACACTCACATCATTGCGTGCGATAATTCCGGTCGGGGCAAAAACATCCTGCAAAGCTTCAATCAGGACTGTACTGCGACGTTCCATACCGGCCGAAAGAATCTGCAGTGAAAGATAATCGGCATATTTATCCACAACAAGTCCAGGCAGAAAGTCACTCTCGCCATATACGGCCCTGAAGGTCTTCATACCTGGATAAACTCTGGTTCTCACTGCCAGCGCAGCACGTATCCTCTGTTCGTAAAATTCTACCGAGTCAATATCTTCACGTTTTTTGGTAAGCAGTCGAAAGGATATGAGAGAATGCGGATTATAATACCCACAACCGAGAAAGCCACCACCTGCGTCGAATAGTTCTGCGGCGATACCGGATTCTCTTGAACCGTCTATTGAAGCTATTTCATTACTGAACACCCAGGGGTGTCCTGATTTTATGCGACGATCCTCATTTTTTTTGAGCACAATTCTTGTCATAATTCCCTATCCGCAGCTGAATTTAATCTATGAACTTATTTTTCCCAATACCGCTTCGATTATTGATATTCGTTCAACTGTATCAACCTCTGAATCTTTCTGCGACACAAACAGGGCATTGACTGCCACGAGCAGTTTGTTCAACCGATCCAGATCAATTACTGCAGAACCTGGTAACGTTTTACACCCTTGGAAATTTTTAGGGCAGTAGTCCACTCTCCGTTCGCCCTGATCGGTAAATAAAATCGGTAACCCGTGTGTACGGCAGATAATCGGCCGAAAAGCATAAATCAGACAGCGATTTTCAAAAAGAAGCGGGCAAATATCTCCCTCTCTTCCCTCTGTTGCATGATGTCGTACATTTTCTGCATACTCTTCAGGAAGAGCTGCTACTGCGGCACTGATTGCTGCCGCCTCCACCGGAAAAAGTGAGATAGTCCTACAACATGAACTACACCCTTCAGTACAACTAAGATGTGCATGCAAAATTTCTTCAGTGGATTTACAGAGTTGGTCAACTCTGTTTACCAGTTGCAAATAATTTTTCAGTCTGTTTTTCATATTTCAATCGATACCACAAAACCGTGCACATGCAAAGCTGAGGTTATTGTACGAGCATGCTGGTGATAAAACAGTGGTTTAATGACAAAATACATAAAAATTTTATTAATGCTTTAGTGTAAATATTTCAAGCTGTTACAGACTTAAACCAACACAGGGACATGTCTGCAAAATTTATTTTTTTTTCTCTTGACTTATTAATCCAAATCGGCAAAAGGTAATACAACTTTACAATTCCTGTTATACAATTCATTAGACATATCCGTGTGAATAAAACAAACAAGACGTTATGTAATGAACAACTTAAAATTTAATTTTTTGATGGGGCAGTTATGACATTTCAACCGATAAAACCCAAAAAAGTATCCATACAGATCGCTGAGCAGATTCGCTCTTCTATTTTATCCGGAGTTTTTTCACCCGGTGACAAGCTGCCACCGGAAAGAGAACTGGCAGACCTGTTTGGCGTTTCACGCCCTTCAGTACGGGAAGCACTTAACATTCTGGCCTCTGCCGGTATGGTAATGTCATATCAGGGTGGTGGTACAGTAGTTCTGTCACTGGTGGGTGATACGGTCGGAAGCTTCCTGTCGGAACTGATCAGGGTCGAGCAGGAAAGAGCACTGGATGTTATTGAAGTCCGAAAAGGCATAGAATCCTGGACTGCATTCTATGCCGCCGAGCGGGCACTGCCGGAAGATATTGACAGGATGGAAGAGATTATCACAGGTATGGAAATGGCCCTGGACAGGACAAACTATACCCGGGATCTGGACGCCAACTTTCATATTGTAGTTGCCCGTGCAACGCACAATATTATCTGGCTGCACCTTATGCAGAGCCTGTTTGATGCCATGAAGGAATTCCAGCAGAGTGTCTGGCGGGCTGTTTACCTTACCAGAGAAGATCATTACCTGCTCTTTACCCACCACAGAAACATTATGGAAGCTATTCGTGCAAAAGATGGCGAGGCAGCCAGACAGGCAATGCTCGACCACCTAAACTTTGCAGAACGCAGAAGCACTGCATTTGTAGCACGACACAGCCCGGAATAAACTAAACCTTTATGTAAACTGATTAGAACTAATTTGCCGCAAGTCATCAACACTGTCATTCCCGAGTTATTAATCGGGAATCCAGTTACTAAAGCCTTAAAACCATAAAGTCTGGATCCCCGATAAAAACATTCGGGGATGGCAATCTTTTTTGCGGGAGATCTGTGCTAATCGGGTTATTTAATATTAAAAGGCGTCCTTGCACTGAAGCTGACTAAATCAACAGTCAACACCCGGTCTTGCAATGACGCCTTTGTTGTAGTAATGCTTTACTTCAACCATCTCCGTAACCAGATCGGCCCTCTCAATAAGCTCACTTGAAGCATACCTGCCTGTCAGCACAAGTTCCACATTATCCGGCTTACTGTCAATCAACTCCAACAGCTCCTCCCAGCTAACCAGCCCAAAATGCTGCGCCACTACAATCTCATCCAGTACTACCAGATCATACAATCCACATGTAATGGCCTGCTGGGCAGCGATTACCCCCTGATGAACCAACTCAATATAATCAGCAGGCGGATTACCTGGTGCGAACAGAACAACATCATCGCCAAGTTCAGCCAGTTGAGCCTGTGTAAGTTCTCCGTTCCGAGCAATAAAATAAGGCTTGCCGAACGTGTGCAGTGACAGGTCATGAGAAAGTCCTGGAAGAATGGAATGCTCACTATATGCTTTTGATTTCATAAACTGCAAAAAACAGACTTTCAACCCTGCCCCCAGAGCACGGATAGCAAGCCCGATAGCCGCAGTTGTCTTTCCTTTTCCGTTGCCCGTATAAACCTGAACATATCCTTTTTCAGGCATAATTCTCCTCCCGCATTGTAATGTACTGACCAATTATGCTTTAAAGAGATTCACAACACAACAGTCCTTGCAAAAGCCCAAAACATGAGATATCTGAATTAGAATATTTATTTGGCATATTATAGTGAGAGCAAACGACACTTGAAAAACGTTTTTACAGGAAAGAAGGATATTACGCTCAAAAAGGTGGTGGAATCTGGACAACCAGGCAAGCAAACAGGCAACCACTTCAGAGCCACAGGCCACAACCAACCGCTGGTTGATTGCCATCATGGGTACATTGCTTCAGATTACCCTGGGCAGCATTTATGCGTGGAGCTACTTCCAGAAACCATTGATGACTCATACCGGCTGGAGTAACCAACAGGTGGCCTGGATTTTGTCCCTCGCTATCTGCTTTCTCGGTCTTGCGGCAGCTGCTGGTGGCATCCTTCTACCCAGGTTCGGGCCTCGCAAACTGGCGATTACAGGTATTTTGCTGTATTCTGCCGGATGGGTTATCGGTGGATTTGCACTGGAAATAAAAAACCTGGCGCTGCTATATGCCGGACTGGGAGTTATCGGCGGCATCGGCCTTGGCCTTGGGTATGTCACACCTGTGGCCACCGCTGCCAAATGGTTCCCAGACAAGAAGGGATTTATTACCGGCATGGTGGTTATGGGGTTCGGATTCGGAGCTTTATTCATGAGCAAACTGATCGGCCCCTTTCTGATCGGCATCTGCACAACAATAGGCCCAGAAGGTTCCGGCACGACCGCCTGGCCAAAGGTATTCTACCTGATCGCAGTTGCCCTCGGCATACCAGGTATCATCTCGTCTGTCTACATGCGGAATCCACCTGACGGCTTCATTCCGGCCGGGTGGGTTTCACCAGCCTCTGACAACATGAACTCAGACACACCCAGCCCAACTCCGCTGGAATGCATACTTTCAAAGCGCTTTACACTGATGTTTGCAATTTTTTTCTGTAATATTACGGCTGGAATCATGTTTATCGGCTTCCAGTCCCCACTGCTTCAGGATATGCTGCGCGCTGAAAATCCAGCCTCCTCGCCTGCTGTTCTGGCAGCTGCCGGGGCAACCCTGATCGGTATCAGCTCCCTGTTTAATGGCATTGGCCGAATATTCTGGGGTGGCTTATCAGACAGAATCGGCAGGATCCAGACCTTTCGCCTGATCCTCTCCAGCCAGATTTTTATATTTGCAGCACTGCTTTTCATAAAGAGTCCCACACTGTTCGGAATTATGGTCTGCTACATCCTGCTCTGTTACGGCGGCGGCTTCGGCACCATGCCATCTTTTGTACTGACCGTATTCGGTAGCAGGGTCATGGCTGTTGTATACGGTTGCATGCTGATCGCCTGGAGCATGGCCGGCCTGATCGGGCCTCAGGTAGTAGCGTTTTTCAAAGACAACTATAGCAACCAACAGGCTGCATCATGGACTTTCATTTCCGGAGCGGCAGTCCTTACCTTTGGCCTGTTACTGTCATTTGCACTAAACAATGACTCATTCAATAATAACACCAATAATAATAATTAAATTCTCCCCGCTCTCCGGTTTATTTCATTTTCTTTGGTATACTACTTTGAAAAAGCATCCAGTCAGCATATGTTTATCAGGAGCACATGAATGACGCAGGAAAATATCAACAGTTACGAACCATCTGACAGACTGATCACAACAGCTCCGGCTAGCCAGCTTTACGGTTCTGAAACCATCCTGCTGGCCGAAGATGACAATAACATCTTAAAACTGGTTGAAACAATTCTGACCACCTTTGGCTATGATGTTATTACTGCCGTTGACGGGCAAGACTGCATCAACAAATTTATTGAGCACAAAGCCAAAATTCACTTGATCCTGATGGACATGATGATGCCTAAAAAAAATGGTCAACAGGCGTATGAAGAAATAAAGCAGCTAAAACCTGAAGTAAAAGTACTTTTCTCCAGCGGTTATTCCGATATATCCTTGCGAGACAAACTGGCAACAGATGATGCAACAGACCTGATTTTAAAGCCGGCCCCGCCAGAAGAGCTGTTAAAAAAGATCAGAAGCATGCTGGACAACCAAAAAACAGGAGAAAACATTAGAATTATACAAAAATAGCTTATTAGCCATTGATCTATCAGGTTTTTATATGTTATAAAAATAAGGATTATCTGCCACGGAGATCAAATCTCGGTGGTTTTTTATTTATACAGATAGCTAGCGCCCGCCTGCGTTGCATCCGACCAAAGGAGTTCCCCCTGAAAGCCCATAGATTTTCAATTTTGCCTCGATCTGTAATTGCAACACCGTTTATTTTTGCACTGTCCTTTGCCCTGTCCGGCTGCTGGGAACAAAATGCCGGCAATCTGTCAGATTCCAAAAATAAAGAAAATTCTGCCCCGACAGCAGCAGCTTTAACTGCAACCACCTCTGACAAGGCTGCTCCAAAAGCTTTTGCCAATAACAGCAGTTCTATCCGTGCAGCCCGTCCTGAGATTTCTGCCCCCAAGATAAAATACAATGCGGGTGAAGATCCGGAGTTTGCCAAGAGAAAAGGCTGGCCGGTTAAAATGCCTGCACCTCTGACAGGATCCATACTTCCACAGAAGCGCATTGTCACCTATTACGGCAATCCGCTTTCAAAGAAGATGGGAGCGCTGGGTGAGTTTCCAAAAGATGAAATGTTAGCGAAACTGAACAAGGAAGTGGCAAAATGGAATGCGGCCGATCCGTCCACACCGGTTCAGCCGGCACTGCACCTGATTGCCGTAGTAGCCCAGGGAGATCCGGGCAAGGCAGGAAAATACCGGATGGTTATTCCTGACAAAATAGTTAACCAGGTTTACGAGTGGGCAAAAGAGAACAAGTCCATACTGTTTATCGACATCCAGACCGGCCATGAAGACATCCGCACACTGCTGCCCCGTTTTGAATGGCTGCTGAAAAACCCGGATGTACATCTGGGGATTGATCCGGAATTCAACCTGATTAAAAACAAGGTCAAACCGGGCAAGAAAATCGGGACATATGATGCGGATGACATCAACTATGCCTCAGGTTATTTGAAGGACCTGGTCAAGAAATACAACCTGCCGCCAAAGGTGTTTGTTATCCACAGGTTTACGCGCAACGGCGTCACCAACGCCGACAAGATCACCCTGCGCCCGGAAGTGCAGATCGTCATGCACATGGACGGCTGGGGTGCCCCCTGGCTGAAGCGCGACTCCTACAAGGACTACATTGTCGCCGAACCGGTCCAGTTCACCGGCTTCAAACTTTTCTATCACAACGATACGAAAAAGGGTGATCCGCTGATGACACCGCAGGATGTGCTGAAGCTGAATCCGAAGCCACTCTACATCCAGTACCAGTAGTGATAAAAAAAGTGCCCTGCAACAGTTGCAGGGCACTTTTTTATGCCTGAATATCAAACCCCGATATCCTCATTCCACAGCTCCGGCTTTTCGGCAATAAAACCGGTCATCAGCCGGATGCAGCTTTGATCCTGCAGGACCTCAACAATCACGCCCCGCGACTTAAGCCACTGTTCTTCGCCCATGAAAGTACGGTTTTCACCGATAATTACCTTTGGTATACCATACAGAACAATCGCCCCGCTGCACATGGGACATGGTGACAGAGTCGTATAGAGTACGGATTCCCGATAGACCTGGGCAGGCTGACGACCGGCGTTTTCCAGAGCATCCATTTCGCCGTGAAGAATAGCACTACCCTGCTGTACACGCCTGTTGTGTCCCCGCCCGATGATCCTGCCATTATGGACAATCACCGAACCGATAGGTATGCCGCCTTCGGCCAGTCCCTTCTTTGCCTCTTCTATGGCCGCCTGCATGTAGATATCCATAAGATTTCCTTTCCTGAATCTAGTGAGTCAAATCAGTTTGCAAAATACTCTGCCGTTGTTTTGACAGATTTGATACCAACCGAAATTTTGGAACCGTCCACTTTTCTGCCATGAACAACAAACTCACTCAAACCCGTATGGTTAACGCTACCCCAGTCGTAGGTGCAACCCAGCCGGGTCCAGGGGTCAAAACTGAGGCGCCAACGCAGGCAGAGCAGAAGAATCAAGACCTTCACACAGTTCGTTATCAACAGTCAGATTACCCTGGGCATCCAGTTTTACGGTCCAGATGGTGTCGTAATCAGGGCTTGGCCAGTTAGTTGGCAGGAGCGGCAAGCTATTGCCCCCATAACTGGTAAGGAGCGCATTAATCATCGGTTTGATACGTGAGGACTCCCACGCCACCAGCACGGTCTGACTTGAGAACTTGCCGCCGGTAAAGAAAAAGTCACTGGAGAGCTGCGATACGTCAGGATCCAATATGGAAAAACTCGAGACCAGCTGATAAGGCAAATCATTGGCGATAACATAGGGCAGTATCGTTAATGACGGCCTGACGTACGAAAAATTGTTTTCACCCACAGGAAACCACTGTGCGGGATCAATGGAATAAACCATGTTCGGGCTTATCTTGCCGTTAAGAGCATTGGAGAGCGCCAGTGAACGCCACTGCCCCGCCCCCACAAAATTTCCGTTTTCAAAATGGTACCCCGTATCCGGATGGGCGTCTGCGTGCCGAATAATGTATACTTTCTGGTTCTTGTTGATGTACGCCGGGACGGTGACACCATCAACCCCTCCGATACGTAAAGTGCTGAAATATGGCTGCTGCGAATTTGTACATACAGCGCTCTGCACCGGCGCCGGCAGGACCGGATAAGTGATCTGCGGATTCAGATTACTGTTGTATGTAACCAGGCTGACGCTGCCGGAAGTCGGTATTGAGATGGCATAGACATGGTTTGGCCCCATATAGGTTGTGGGGAGATTCAGATTGTAACCGTAATGAGTGTTTATTTTCGCCAGCAAGGCGCTGATTGTCTCCCATGGTGCTGAAAAGACATAATAACCGGGGATCTTGTTATCAATTATACCGTATGCCAACGAATCGTTATTGTTATTGGTATTGTTGAAGTCCAGCCCGGTACAATTAGGACAGTATTGAGCCGGTACAGACACGCCGCTGGGCACACCTCCCTGCCCATAGGACACGTTGATCGGGTAGCTGTTGGCGGTGTAGGTGGACGTGGCACTAACAGGCAGGGTGATCTGGTTGAGCAGGGCAAACTGCTGAATAAAGCCGATTGCCGTCATGTCAGGATAATTGTTGGCGGTCTGCAGATGGGTCATGGGTGAGAGTGCGTAAATTGCGGTTACATTATTCCCCCCCAGCAGTTGCTGTTTCAGGTACGAGGCCATGCGAAGCGAACGCTGCAAGCCCTGGCTGGTCAGATTTGCCGTATCCGGATCCACATCCCCGGCCGCCTGGTAAGCCAGATCCGGGCTTGAGACAAAGATCATGTTGACGTTGTTGGCGCTCAGCGGAGCGGTACTGTTATTGGAACCGGAACAGCTTGCAAGCAGCACCACGCTCAGTACCAGAAAGAATAACCTTACAAAAAAATTTGTCCTCATATTGTCAACCTTTTCCAGGCCAATGAATGGGAATTGCCAAGGCGACCTGACCGGTAAACCGGAAACCTAAAAGCGATTATATCTGATATTTAGCTACGGTGGGTTTTGCCCCCTCTTAAGTTAAGAGGGGCGGGGGGAGTTATGTTACACAACGATTTAACCCCTCCCAGCCTCCCTTTAGGCCCCAGAGGGTCCTTAACTAAGGGGAGGAGCCAAAACTGAACCCCATAGATAATCAGCAAACTAAAATGGTCAATCCAGACTACAAATGCGTCCCTTTGCTGGAAATGATCCCCTGCATGGTTGTGCTCAACACTTTGATCAGCTCGGCATTTACAGCATGGGAAGTCACATCACCGCCGGTTCTGACCGCCGGAGCAGGAGTAACGTTATCATTGCCGCCGAATATCCGGGCAGCGCCGATGGCATATCCGCGCGATTTGTATGCGGGCGAACCGGGCACAACCGCCGGATCCACATTGGTTATTATGATTGAAATATTATTGTCCGTATTGCGACGAATGTCGAACGTACGGAACTGTTGCGGAAAGTCCCGCAGAGATGAGGTTTCAACCTCCCAGAAACTGTTTGCTGAAGTCTGTACAGGTAAAGCAGCCGGATCAAACGGCTGTGGTGTAACCGTGTTCATGTGACGATGGCCGGAGATCCAGAGCATCAGATTCGGATAGTTATGAAGTTCGGCAAGTAACGACGCATCTGTAACAACTGTAGGCGGAAGGCCGAATAAATTCATGTTCCCCTGGGTCGGGTCGGTAAGGCTGACATAAGGGTGCAACGGGATATGTGCTGCGATTATCATGAGTTTATTGTTGGTCTGACCCTCCAGCAGTTCTGCTTTCAACCAGTCGAACCGGACCTGGTCAAGACAGCCGGCGGCATAATTAATATTCGGATTTGTAGGATCAGCAGTACCTTTGCAGGTATCATCCAGCACAATCACCTTGATCGGTATATCCGACTTGGGCTGAAAGCTGTACGAGGTAAAGTCATTATCAATATTGCTCTGGCTGAAACCGTGACCGACCGGGTTTGAAGTTGTTGTAAAAAATTCGCGCATCCAGTTCTGGCTTGAAGAGGTAGCTGACACAAGAGAACGGCGGTCAGGATCGGCAACCACTGTGGGAGCCGTAGTGTAGAGAGAGTCCGGGCCAGCCTTGATGATATTCCCATAAGTGGTCGAGCCGTCCACCACACCCATATAGAAGCCGGTTCCATGAATACCGGCATAGGTAGGCAAAGCATTGTTTTCTGAGTTAATGACATTTGTTCCGATATGAGCCGCCAGAGTTTTGTCAAACTCATAGAACGAGCCCATCATGTACTGATCGTGATTGCCGATGGTCTGATACCACGGAATCGCCTTATTGAGACCGGCAGCTTTGTAAGGCATCTGATAATCGATGCTGTCGGCACCTGCATGGGCTCCGGAGCTGGGTGTAATAACCTTGCCGTCAATCACATCAATATACCATCTCAGTTCGTTATACTGGGCGTTGTTGATGGTGTCACCCAGAGAGATGCCGAAATCAAAGGGCGTTTTTTTATGCAGGGCGTTGATCGTCTGGATAGCGGCATCCAGCACCTGGGTCGTAGAGATAATGACCGGTGAATAGGCCGAAGACTGGTTTGATCCATAGGATGAACTCCAGCCGACATAATTGGCCTGAGCCGGGGATTCCTTGTCGGTGATATGGATGTCGGTTATGGTAAAGAAGGTCAGCAGACGCGCAGAATTGCTTGCCGTATTGCCCGGCGCAAAGTCAGTCCGCCTGTCATGGTTCAGACCTGGACCAGTATCCCATTTTGAGTAAAGAAATTGCTCATACAGATAGACTTCCCTCGGCTCGATAATCGGCCAGCCATTTGGCAGAAAACGGGGCAGGATCTGCTGCTCGGCGGTTGTATAAACATTGGCAGCAATCGGCCACTCTGCTGCCTGCCGGTTACTGGAATCACTGCCTCCGCATGCAGCCAGCAGCACTTGGAGCATCAATATGAATGCCAGACCTGATAACCTGTAATTGCTGTGGCGTTTGTTCATACCTGCCTCCTGTAATATCCATAACATATTATAACTGCTTTCAGAATTAACTCTAGACCGAGTTGTTTTGACCGCCGAAAAACATCCCCATGACCCTCTCCCGCCCAATGGCGCGGATCAGTTCACACATGGCACAGTAAACAAAGAAAAGGACTATCAACCAGATCTGAATCAGCCAGAAATGTGCCCAGACGGTTTCAGCCATGAATTGCCGATTTGCCTCCCCGAAACTATCCTGTTTTACAAGCTTTGGAACGATGCGCTCCAGATATTGAAGAAGAACTGCTGCCATAAAATATATCAGGCATTTCCAGGTGGTGTTATAGAACAGCTGCCGGTCCTGGAATCTGTTGACAAAGGGGAGCTTGTCAACCATCAGCACCACTTTACCGATCATAAATGCGCCGACAAACGCTGCCCCGAAACCGGTCCAGGAGATACCATATTCGCTCAGGATCAACTTTTTGGTTATCAGGATCAGGCTGAAGGCGATGAAGAAAAAAACCGCCGGCGGGAGCAGTTCCAGATATTCGTGTTTGATGATCTTCAATAGTTTCATGGCAACCTCTCCATTGCAGATTCATACAAAAGGCTCAACCACAGTATGAATCTGAAGGTTGAGCCTTTTGCCCCGATGCCAGGCGGGCCTAAAGCAGAGGGTACAGCGTCTGCAGCTTTGCCTTCATGTCCGGATTCAGCTGCTTGAATAGCTGTGCATTGTACGAGGCATTGTAAGGGACCCCTTTAGAGGTCAGGTCCACAAACTGGATTGACGGATCTGTCGGCGCCGGATTCCCATGATTCGGTGAGCTTGGATCAGGATCTCCACCCCGTGGGCGGGTCGGGTCTACAGGGCCGAAATCCACTCCATACATGGTCTGATAGTTGGGAGGGTTCCCCTTTAACGGATTTTGGAGTATCTGCTGGATTGCTATGGCATATTTGCGTGATGTTGCCGCAGGGGTGCCTTCCTTCACCGCAATATCAACATTGATCGCCTCGATTGAGATTGTGTAGTCACTGTTGATAAATATTTCAAAGGTGCGGAACTGCTGCGGGAAGTCACGCAGGGAGGAGCTTTCAACCTGCCAGAACCCTTTCTCGGGCGCATTGACCGGATCAGGGGACTTAAAGGCTTTGACATGATTGACATGGCGATGCCCGGATATCCACATCAAAAGGTTGGTGGAGTTCTGAAGAGTCGTAACCAGCTCCGTGATGGTGCATGCATTGGTGATTGTGGCATTCGGATCACCAAGCCACCACTCCAGCTCGGTGCCCACATTGGCAACACAGATCGGGATATGGCAGGCTATGATCATTAACTGTTTGGCCAGCTGACCATCAGCGAGCTCAGCCTGTAGCCAGGCCCAGCGTGTTGCGTCAAGAAAGCCGTGGCCATGGATGTCAAGTGAACCGTCGTCTTCCCGCTGGGTATCATCCAGCACAATCACCTTCAGCGGTACATCCGACTTTGGCAGAAAACTGTAACAGGCAAAACCGGCTCGTTCGTTTGCTGGAACCAGGTTGATAAAATTGAGGTTGGAAGTCACCAGGTTAAAGCCATGTCCAACCGGACCGGTGGTTGTATTGAAAAACTCCTGCATCCATTCTGTTCTGTGCAGAGAGCGGCGGTTTGGATCAGCCACCACCTTGGGCGCGGTTGCAAAAGTTCCTGCGTATTTTACCGTGCCGTAGGGAGTTGTGCCATCGATGACACCCTGATAATAATTATCAGCCGGATCATTGCGCCTTGTAACGTTGATGTTGGCAGGGAACGCGGCCGGGGTCTGGATAGTGACCGGGGTGAGCAGCTTATTCGACACGGACCAGACCGTATCGCTGATGTATGAGTCGGCAAGTCCAGGAGTCTCATAGACCGGGAATGAGCCGATCATGAAGTGGTCATGGTTGCCAAGCGCCTGATAGAACGGGATTGTTCTGTCCAGACCGGCAGCCTTGAATGGTTTCTGGTAATCAATGGTGGCGGCCCCGGCATGAGCACCGGAACTGGGGGTAATGACCTTTCCGTCGATAATGTCCAGATACCACCTCAGCTCATTGTACATGCTTGTATTGCAAACATCCCCCAGGGAGATGAAGAAATCAAAGGGATCTTTCTTGTGCAGGGCGTTAGCCGTCTGAATAGCTGCGTCAAAGACCTGGGGCGTGTACATCATGACGCCTGAGTAGATGGAACTGTTCTGCCCGGCAAAGCCCGAATTACTCTGCTGGACATAGATCAGCTGGTTTGGCGCCTCTTTATCCGTTAAATGGATATCGGTCATGGCAAAGAAGTTCAGCAGACGTGTTGTTTTGGAAACTGATGCGGCATTGTAGACGGGCGGCATGATATCCAGCCTTGGCACGACCGGAAGCGGCCAGTTAACAAAGGTCCACTTGCCGTAGCCCAGTTTGTCGTAGTCTGCAACCTGGCACAACTTGTTCCAGGTGAGTGCGTTCCCGCCATTGGGGCTTTGAAGCGGATCGGCCGGAAACGGCATGGAACCTGGTGTGACAGGATTAGAAGCCGGCGTATAAGGAAACGAGACCATTCGCTCGTTTGTTTTCACCACTGTGGAATCAATCGGGTAACTGGTGACTGTAGTTGAGTTGTTGCTGCCGCAGCCGAACATAAGCGGACTTAAGGAAACGCAGGCAACCGTGCCGGCTGACATCTTTATAAAGTCGCGACGAGTCAAACCACAAACTTTGTCTAATGAACCTTCAAATGGTGATTCATGATCGGACATAACAATCTCCTTTTGTTTGTGGTTATTTCGTTGCAGTTACCTGATCGATTTCCAGAAACATCTGTACGACCAGGGCAAACTCGTCGGGAACTTCATGCATCAGGTGGTGAGTCGCTTTTTTAAATTGGATCAACCAGGCCCCGGGTATGGCAGCAGCGATTGTTTTTGAACTTTCCGTGCCGACGGTGGTGTCGGAAGTACCAACTACCAGCATAACCTGATTGCTGATGTTCGGCAGTTTGTCCAGAGGTGTTTTCCAGCGGGTGGTAGCTTCCAGCTGTTTTAAAACCGTCAGCGGCACATTTACCGCCTGCCACTGCAGCACTTTGGCAACATTGCTGCCGTCTGTGGAGGTGGCATGGATAATCGCCCTCTTAAATCTGTGGGGATATTCCAGCAGCAGTTTCTGTGTGATCGTACTTCCCATGGAATAGCCGAGCACATCCGTCTTTTTGACGCCAAGCGCATCAAGCAGTCCGATCACATCATCGGCAAACAGCTGATAGCTGAACTCTGCCTTATTGTCGCTGGAATATCCCATCCCCCGGTTATCCAGCAGGATCAGCTGTCGTTTCTTTGAGAGGGTTTCAATAACTCTTGAAGGCCAGAGTTCCATGGCACATCCCAACCCCATGATCATAACCAACGGTTCTCCGGAACCGATCAGCTTGTAGCCCATATCTATGCCATTGGCACGAACCTGATAGATGGCGTTACCATGTTTATCCAGGCCGATTTTATTGCCGACCGGCTGGATGTTTTGAGCAGTTGCAGTTGAGACACAGATGGCAATCAGTATCAGCAGCAGATAAATCAGCCGTTTCATTCTACTCATAATTGCCGGATTCCTTTCTTTGATACGAGACTGTTTAGCAGACAAAAAGTAAACTCAGCTCTTCATTTTATGCTTTTTCAAATAGCGATTACGCAATTTCGTCCACCGCTTTTTGCCTGATAAAGTGCCTTATCCGCCCTCATGATCATGTCATCAGGATGGGTATCACTTTCAGTATTAATAGTGAGGCCGATACTTACCGTAACAGGAATCTGTGCGGCAGATTTATCCTTAACAATCTGCCTGATTCTTTCAGCGATGCTGACAGCCTCATGAAGTTCGATTTCCGGAAGAACAGCCATAAACTCATCACCGCCAAAACGGAAAAGAATGTCATAGGGCCGCAGGCACTCTTTAAACAGTTCCGTAACTTTTTTGAGGATCTCATCGCCGGTCAAATGTCCTAACTGGTCGTTTATCTCTTTAAACTTATCAATATCTATCATCAGACAACCAAGAGAACTTCCTGATCGGGATGTGCGTAAAAGTTCCTCTTCAAAACGTTTTTCCGCATATCGGCGATTATAAACTCCGGTTAAATCATCAATAGCAGCCATGTGTTCAAAAAGCTGATTGCCGATTGAAATTGCGGCTGTACCAGACAGTGCCTCCACAAAGGCGACCCTCTCAGAGGTTGGAGGCGGCATATGTTTAGGGTAAAACAGAATCAGTACGCCCAGTGCCTTTCGATCTCGGTTATAAAGAGGCAGAACGGTGAGCATGGCCGAATCGCCGGTTGGGTTCTGCGATCCGAAACAGGTATTTTGAATTGTTAGTCCATCCAGGGTCAGGGTTTGAATCTCCAGCGTCAAAACTGCCTGGGCAAGCTGGGCTTCAACGGCAGAAGCTGTTTCAATGTTGATAGCTGATTGAATTTCAATCGGAAGAGCTCCCTCTCCTGTACGAAGAGCAGAGGGGAACAGCTTGTTACCGTCCTGATCAAGAAGGTAGATGGCACCACCACTTGCGGCACCAGCTGAAACAGATTCAGTCAGAATATGATCAAGCAGATAATCCAGTCGCCTTTCAGCAGACAGAGCTGCCGCAATATCCAGGAATTTGCAGATGGTGCCCTTCATCTGGGTGATTGTGCTTGATAACTGTTCTATTTCGCGAATAGCTGAAGTGCCCGTATCAGGCGTGTCAAAGCGGAAATTCTTGATATCATCCGCCTGGCGTGAAAGATCCTTGAGCTGTTTGGTAACATGGTTTGCCAACCACCAGGTCACAGGTAGTGCAAGCAGCAGAATCACCAATGTTACCAGCAGCATTTCGTTGCGAATCTGCAGGGCAGAGGCAAAAACTTCATCTGAAGGTGCGGCAATAGCAAGGAAGGTTTCGGTCTTGACTCCCTTATCGGCGGCATTTTGAGCATGGAGTGGCTGAATACGGACATACCATTCTCTGCCATTATCAATTATTGTAAGACTTTGGCCGATCAACCCGGTAAGAGCCAGGTCGCTGAATGCGCGGCTGAGAATCGGCACACCGATCTCACCGATGTAATTGAGAGTCGGTTTGCCCTGGGTATCGTTGGGACCGATCAGACGTGCTGAATCCTTATAGCCGAGTGTTCGTCCCTTAAGATCAAACAGCGCCAGTTCGGTTGAAGGCGTCACTTTCTGAAGGGCCAGATTTTCCGAAAGGTCCTGCAATGTCATGTCGGCTGCTACAATGCTATGGCGGTTATCGGACCGCCGTGCAAACGTCTGACCTATTTCACGGGTTGTGAAAAACACATAGGGATCGGTGTGAGTGGCTCCAGCTGAACTGTTATTGGATGCCTGCTGAAACCATGGCCGAGTACGTGGATCAAAGGTGTAGTCAGGACGAAGTTCGGAACGGATCAGCTTGAGATCCGCGTTGTAGAAAAGATAACGCCCCTCCGGCTTTCCTGTTTTTTGCATATCAATACTCTGCACTAGGTAGGCGGCATCATCCGGCGCTTTTGAAGCCTTGCGGGCTTCATCACGTCGCAAATGACGCATCAGGAAAAAATCGCCGTTTTCATAGCCAACATATACAGCAGATATCTGTTGATTATTCAACATGGCCTCTTTGAAATAAGGCAGGCTGGAAAGGCGATGTTCAAGGTTTACAGCATTAATGACCTGATGATGTGCCAGCAGCCCGACCAGTGTGTCCATCGGTTCATACAACTGGTTGATGGCGGAAATCATCTGTCTGGAGCTTCTGGTCATGGCATCGTCGGCAGCCGCAATTGCAGCGTTACGGGCGCTTATGTAACTAAAGCCTCCGATTATCAGCCCGGTGAGTAGAATCAGGAGTGAAAACAGACTTCCGATGCGAATATGCAGCGGATATGTACGCGGTCTTTTTTTGTCGGTTATTTGAGGATTCATGCATACTCCAGTCAAGCAGGTTCAGGTTGCGAATATTTGGCGGAGTATGTTAAGTCAGGTCCTGCCTCCGGTTCGACACAGACCGGAGTCAAGTCGAGAAGCCAATTCCTTAATCTGCTTCATATCCAGACCTGACAACAGGTTCATTTCTACTGAAGTCAACCGATAGCCCTCCTGAAGGCAGGCTGATTCCAGTGAAACTGATGCCATAATGCGGAACCGTTCATCTGTTATCAGACGCCCAAGCAATCGTTCAACAGCTTCCTGTGACATAACTTCCTCCTGGCTTGCATTACTGTTGTCCCAAAACGGACAAACCTACACTAATATGAGTACATCCATCAATTATTGAGCTAAATGCATGCCAAGCATTTACATTGAATAATTTTAGATATTTATGAGTATGATAGTAATAAAAGATGTCTGCCTGGGGACACATTGTCCGAATCCGGACAACATGTTTGGATGTCTGTTTTTAGTAGAATAGTTTACGGGAGGCTTTCAAAAGACGTGCAGCAGAAGACTTGTTATTATTGCATTTTCCCATGGCCCACTGGATTACCTGCTGATTAACGGCATCGAGTGAAAACTCTTCCGCTGAAAAGCTGAAGTTAAGAGAAATACTATCAGAAACGGGGACTAACCGGGGAGAAGCAGATTGCTGCAGGCGTAAATGTTCCGGCTGGATCAGGTCGCCACTGGTAACTATGGTGGCGTATTCAAGCAGGTTGCGCAGTTCGCGCACATTGCCCGGCCAGTCGTGGGTCATGAGCATCTCAAGAGCTGTCCTTGAAAGTCCGGGTAGCTGCTTGCCCTGGTGTTGACGAAAGTTATTCAGAAACTGATCTGCCAGCTGCGGAATATCCTCGCGACGATCACGCAGGGGTGGAATTGTAATCGGAAAAATATTCAGACGATGGTAGAGATCACGTCGGAAGTTTCCCTGTTTGCAGCATTCATCCAGATTGCGGTGAGTTGCTACAATAACTCGACAATCCAGTGAAATCGGACGATCCGATCCAACCTTTTCATAAACCCGTTCTTCCAGCAGGCGAAGCAATTTGGGCTGGAGCGCCAAAGGCATGTCGCCGATTTCATCCAGAAACAGGGTACCTTTATTGGCCAGGCTGCACTTCCCTTCCCGATCCCGTTCGGCTCCTGTAAAAGCTCCTTTCACATGTCCGAACAGTTCACTTTCCAGCAGGGTTTCCGGTATTGCGGCACAGTTAATCGCAACAAATCCGGTCATATTGCGACCTGAGGCGATATGAATGGCCCTGGCCAGTACCTCCTTACCCACACCGCTTTCACCGTAAATGGCAATTGTGGTTTGCGGGAAGGCAGCGACCTGTTTGGCTGCAGCCAGTGTTTCACCCATGACCGGCGAACTGCTGGTTATATTCTGAAAACTGAACTTTTCCCGTTCATAATCCAGCATCCTGTCATAACTCACCTTAAGCTGGGCATGTTCCAGAATGCGCTTGACCACCATCAGCATTTCATCACGATTCAGCGGCTTCAGCAGATAGTCGTCAACCCCTTCTTTCATGGCAGCAATGGCGGTATCAACAGTGCCGTGGGCTGTAACAAGCACAAACGGAAGTTGGGGATACAGACTGCGAACTTCACGCAGCAATGTTACTCCATCCATCCCTGGCATAATCATATCGGATAAAATCAGGTCGTAGCGCCTACTGTCCAGCTCAGTCAGAGCCTCAGCTCCGCATGAAACGCATGTCACACTGTATCCTGCGTCATCTAGGTACCCCTTGATCATGAATCGGAAACTCTGTTTATCGTCAACTACAAGTATTTTTGCTCCCTTGTTCATGAACCACTCTCCCGCTTCCGACCGCTCAGACAGATATTTCGCAGCAATTCGATGGCTTTTTCCACCTGCTCGTGACTAATTGTTTGGGCATTATTCATCAGCCAGGCAGACAATTTAGCCGGCTTACGGTTTTCCAGATGGCTGCACAACCCTTTCAATGTATGGGCTACCCGACCGAGCTCATTTCGATCATTATTTTCAAGAGAGATCTGCATTATCCGCAGTTCCTCTTCAATATCCTGCAGCAGCAGTTCCCGATACTGCCGGGCTCTCTCCGGATTATCCCCGAGATCACTACGGGTCAGCATATTAAGGAGCAGCTCTTCTTCGCCCGATGCAGTAACGGCCCCACCGCAATGGGTAACGATAGCCCTGGCCAGCTGTTCATGCATAACCGGTTTCGCCAACACGGCATTTATACCGGCATTAAGACAGGCTTCACGGGTAGCTGCATCAAGGTCTGCCGTAATGGCAATAATCGGCACAGGCCTTTCCGAGCAGTCAGCTTCCCTCTGTCTGATCCGGCGGGCGACCTCTATGCCATCAATATCCGGCATTCTCACATCCAGCAGAATCAGATCAAATTTCAGCTCTTCCAGAATTTGCAGAGCCTGAAATCCGGTCTCAGCCAGCATGACCTGCTGCCCCCAGGACTTAAGGATATCCCCCAGCAGAATGCGGTTAAAGCCGTTATCCTCAACGATCAGGACAGTTCCGTTGGCAACCGCAACCGGGGGCACAAAATCATCCGGTACCGGCTCAGTTTCCTGAAACGGCAGCTCCACATTAAAACAGCTGCCGACGGATTCTTTACTATTAACACTAATCTTTCCATTCATCATCTCTGTCAGGCTATGCACAATTGCCAGCCCGAGACCGGTGCCGCCGAATTTGCGGGTAATAGTCGGATCAATCTGACGGAAAGGTTGAAAAAGCAGTTCGCGGCCGGTTTCCGGAATTCCGATGCCCGAATCACAGATTTCAAACCGCACAAGCTTCCTGGCTTTACCCAAATCATATTTGGAAAGACCTGCTTTAAAAGTTATTGTGCCGATTTCAGTAAACTTGATGGCATTGGAAAGCAGATTGGAAAGGATCTGACGCAGGCGGGTCGGATCACCGAGCACCCATTCCGGTAAATTTATCGGCACTTCGACCTGAAAGGACAGGTTTTTATGTTCTGCCTGCGAGCGGTATTGTTTTTCCAGGTTTTCAATCAGTAAACGCATATTAAATGGAACAGACTCGATTTCAATTCGTCCAGCCTCTATTTTGCTCATATCGAGGATACTATTAACCAGCTCCATCAGAGAGTGTGAAGACTCTTCAAGTATACTCAGATACTGCTCGATCTTGGCAGGATTACTTGCAGTACGGGCCAGGGAGCTGAAACCGACCAGTGAATTAAGCGGTGTACGGATTTCATGGCTGACCAGAGCAAGAAACTCGGATTTAGCTCTGTTAGCAGCTTCGGCGGCCAGCTTGGCCTCGGAAAGCTGAAGCGTCCGTTCCGCAATCTGCTCTTCCAGAAACTGATTACGCTCCTCCAGATCATGCAGCGGATAAATCTCGCCTTCCTGGGCCATGGCAAATGAAACCGAAATACTGCTGTGAGTAATCTTCCAACCTGCTGACTCTTTTCTGAAAATCAACACCAACCGTGCTGTCTTGCGCGAAAGGATATGGTCTTTGATCGGCAGATGAATTGTGAAAGCGCTGGTTGCTACAGCAATTGTATCTGACAGGGACTGAATTATCAGGTCTTTGAGTTCAATACGAATCGGATCTTTGACCTGGGCAAAGTCCTGGCGTGTAATTGCGATCCACTCGTCCCTGTCACCCACCAGGTTGTCGCCGCTTCCGGTAATACCGGAAAAGTTTTCGCTAAAAAACTCCGTCAGCAGATCGTCACGGGATGAATACATGCGCAGGTAATCGTCGAAAAGCTGCCGGAGCTCTTTATTATCTTTTTCATTCATATGGTAAGACCTGTTTTAGGGAATGTATTAAAATGTTAAACTGAATTGTATTTTAATACATTAGAATAATATCCGGGTAATGCAAGCTGGAACTTATTATTGAACTCGGTGACAAAAATGTAAAATCATTTTCATCCTCCCGCAACCTGCAAATTCTACAAAACATTTTACTAATTGGCACTCAACTGTAACATTTCTATGTTACAAACAATAAAACTGACTGTAATATATGACATGCTAAAGCATATAAGGAGCAACGGATGAAAAAAGTCCTGATCATCGAAGACGAAAGAGACCTTGCCGAGCTGCTGGCGTTCAATCTCGAAAAAGAGGGCTTCACGACCAGGTGTGCCATGAATGGAAATGAAGGGCTCGAAGCGGCCTTTAGCGACCAGCCGGACTTGATTGTGCTGGACCTGATGCTGCCAGGAATGATGGGCACCGAGGTATGCAAGGCACTGCGCAAGGATCCCAGGACTGTTAAAATACCTGTTCTGATGGTAACGGCAAAAAGTGATGAAATCGACCGTGTAGTCGGCTTTGAGGTCGGAGCTGATGACTACATAGTTAAACCGTTTTCCATGCGGGAACTGTCGCTGCGCATCAAAGCCATACTCAGACGTTGCGACGTTGAGCAACCGAGAGAGCAGACCCTTTTAACCATTGGCGCCATCAATATTAATACGGAACGGCACCAGGTGATCAGTGCCGGTTCAGAAGTTGAGCTGACATCAACGGAATTCAAACTTCTGGCATATATGGCTGAACGACGGGGCCGTGTCATCAGCAGGGATCAACTGCTGCAAAACGTCTGGAGCTATAATGATGTTGGAGATACCCGCACCGTAGACACGCACATTACCAGACTGCGCAGCAAACTAGGCCCTCCGGGCGAACTGATCAAGACTGTGCGCGGCTTCGGTTATAAAATGGAAGAGGTGTAATCATGTCATTTCGATGGAAAATGATGTTTTCCTACCTGCTGATCATCCTGTTTCTATCAGGATTTTTCTATTTCAGTTTTGACAAAGGGGCTCAATCCTTTTTCCTGACGGAAAGCCGTGAAAATCTGATCAGCCAGACCAGGCTGGCCAAGCTGCTGGCTGAACAGGATAATGGTGCCACATCTCCGCAGAAACTGGCAGAAAAGGCCGGCTCTGCCGTTAAGGCTCGTGTAACGCTGATTGCACCTGACGGCAGGGTTATTGCCGATTCCGATGTCAATCAATCAAAGGTTTCCGCCCTGGAAAATCATCTTACCCGCCCTGAGATACAACAGGCGCTTAAGAGCGGCACGGGAAGCGCCATTCGTTACTCGGAAACACTTAAAACTTCCATGCTCTATACTGCTGTCACCTACAACAATAAAAACCAGATCGGAATTATCAGACTATCTCACCCGCTGGACTATTTCACGGAAGCTACAAATGCACTGGATAAAATGGCTGGCGTGGCACTGCTGATATCCATACTGTTTGCACTGGCTTTCAGCTTATTGCTTTCCAAAATTACCTCCCGTCCTCTCAGGGAGATGGCTGCAATCGCCTCCAGAATAGGCAAAAATGATGAGTTCAAACGGATCCCGGTTACTTCCGCTGACGAGATCGGCACACTGGCAACAGTACTCAATGATATGGCAGGCCGTATAGAATCGCAGATGCACAGCCTGGCTGCTGAAAAAAGACATCTGGATACAATTTTGCTCGGCATGGGTGAAGGTGTTATGGTGGCCACATCAAACGGCACCATAACCCTTGTCAACACTGCCTTCAAGGACATGTTCGCCATTTCCGGCAGCGTTGAAGGTAAAAACCTGATCGAAATCTCCCGCAGTCCCGACCTGCAGGAAGCTTTTAAAGAATTGAGCCAAACCGGTAAAGAACTTATTCGTGAAATCAACATTAAATCTGGCAACACAACCTTGCTGACGCATTGGGTACCACTAGCAGTCAGCAGTTCCGATAACGGAGTTGTTGCCGTATTCCACGATATTACTGACATGAAGTACGTGGAAAACATGCGCAAGGATTTTGTAGCCAATGTTTCACATGAATTACGCACACCGGTTTCCGTCATTAAAGGCTATGCAGAGACACTGATGCAGGACAATATGATCGCTTCAGACCCTGTCAAGGCGGAGAAATTTGCCGGAATCATCCATAACCACGCTGAACGACTGACCAGCCTGATTAATGACATTCTGACCCTCTCCTATCTGGAATCCAAAACTGTAACTCTTGAACTAAACTCACTTGATGTCAGTGGAACTATCAATAAGGCTTGCATGCTTCTGGCAGAAAGTGCCGCTTTCAAGAAGATAAATCTGCTTAACGAAGTCGGCCCGGGCATACCAAGGATAATGGCTGACCAGGGAAGACTGGAACAGGTTATGGTCAACCTGATTGACAATGCAATCAAGTACACTCCGGAGGGTGGAAGCATCAGAATCTTTGCCGAACAGATTGCAAACTCGGTAAAACTGTCTGTCGAAGACAGCGGTATCGGTATTCCACTCAAAGATCAAAGCAGAATTTTCGAGCGTTTCTACCGAGTTGACGCAGCTCGCAGCCGAGAGCAGGGCGGGACCGGCCTGGGACTTTCCATTGCCAAACATATCATGCAGCTGCATGGAGGTGAGATAACCGTCAACAGTACACCGGGCAAAGGATCAACTTTTACTTGTACACTTCGGATTGCCTGATTCTCCACTCCTTTGCCTAATAGGATTAAGTGGTGGGTAAAAACATAACGAAGAAAATCAACCAACCAGACAACACAGGCACATCGGAGATTCCATGGGCCTGTGTTGCTTTCTACTCAAAGCTAGCAACTGCCCCTAACCCCGCCCTCAAGAAAAGAAGAGAAGATTTAACCAACATTTACCTTTCCTGTAACATTTCTGTAACAGTGGTATGCTACTAATAGCAACATAACTGAAACAAACTAAACGAACGTACAAACTAATGGAGGAAATCATGATTAAGAAGTCGATTGTTACAGTTGCGTTGCTGGCACTAACCTCAGTATCCGCACAGGCCGAGAAAATCACTGTTGACGCTAAAATCAAGAAGTACACCCCTACAGCCGGTGTTGCCGGAAACCTGAACAGTATCGGATCGGACTCTCTCAATAACCTGATGACCTACTGGGCAGAAGGATTCAAAAAGAAGTATCCGAATGTGAATATCCAGATTGAAGGAAAAGGCTCCAGTACAGCTCCCCCTGCCCTGATTGCCGGTTCTGCACAGCTCGGCCCAATGTCACGCGAAATGAAGCCTTCTGAAATTGAGCAGTTTGAAAAGAAGTTCGGCTACAAGCCTACCAAGATCGGTGTAGCACTTGACTCACTGGCTGTTTTTGTCAACAAGGATAACCCGATCAAGAGCCTTTCTCTTGACGAAGTTGATGCCATCTTTTCCAAAACACGCAAGCGTGGCCTTTCAGACGTAACAACCTGGGGCCAGCTCGGTGTCAGCGGAAGCCTGGCAGCCAAGCCGATCAGCCTCTACGGCCGTAACTCCGCATCCGGAACCTACGGTTACTTTAAAGATCACACTCTGAAAAATGGTGATTACAAGAGTACCGTTAAAGAGCAACCAGGCTCCGCATCGGTTGTTGAAGGTGTTGCCAAGGATATCTCTGCCATCGGATACTCCGGCATCGGTTATGCGACTTCCGGTGTTCGCGCCCTGCCTCTGTCAGACAAAAAAGGCGGACCTGTCGCAGCAGCCAATTACCAGAACGTATTAAGTGGCAAATACCCACTCAGCCGCATGCTTTATGTTTATGTAGCCAAGAAACCTGGACAGCCGCTGCCAAAAATCACTGAAGAATTCATCAAGTATGTACTCTCCAAAGAGGGACAGGAAATCGTTGTTAAAGACGGCTATGATCCGCTGACCGCCGGTCTTGCAGAAAAGCAGTTGAAGGCGCTGAAATAAATCATTCCCTTCTCCCTGAGGGAGAAGGTGGCCGAAGGCCGGATGAGGGGGCACAAGTGAGAAAGATATCACCGTTGCCCCCTCACCCTAGCCCTCTCCCTCAAGGAGAGGGGATTTTTTACCAAAACCCGAATTGAAGCTACGACAACCATGATAAAAAATATTTCAGAAAATTCCAGACGTAACGATAAAATTGCTGAGTGGTTCATCAAGGTCGGTGGCCTGCTGGTTATCCTTTCAGTCATCTGGATTCTGGTGATGATTTCAAAGGTTTCCCTGCCGCTCTTTTTTCCGCCAAAAGCCAAAATTAATGCCACTTTTACTCTGCCGCCACACCTGAAGCCGGAGGCTGTACTGGCCAGTGGTATTGACGACTCAGGCCGTCAGGCCTTTACACTCGACGAAACAGGTGCGTTCAGTTTTTTTGATGCTTCAAACGGTCAATTACTTGAAAGCATTGATGCGCCGACAAAACCATCAGGAGCTCAAAAAGCGACTTCAGCCGAGATGATCGGAAAATACCTTTATACAATTTACTGGGATAACGGAGCGGCATCATCAGTTACTGTTGGTTTCGGTTCGGCACCTGAAAAAGGCATCGCATCTGAGATATCTCATGAATTGACTTCCAATGACGATCTTGCCTTTGGTGGCAAGGGCAAAACAGTACAAAGTTTTGTCCGGCGCATCGAAGGCAAAGGAAGTATGAGGGTTGACCGTCTTCCAGGAGACCAGTTCAGGATTACTCACCGCCTGGTTGAGAAAGACCTGCTGGAAAATGAGACAGTAAAAACCACTGAAAGCCAGATCAACGAAAAGCTGCCTGCCCCAATCACTGCCGCTGTTATGGACCACAAAGGCCGCTATCTTTATGCCGGCACTCAAAACGGTTACGTCTTGCGCTGGGATGTGTCCGAGCCGGGCAATCCGCGCCTGATTGACAGCACAGACACAACCAATGGCCAACCTGTCACGGCTATAAACCTTGTGCTGGGTGACTTCTCACTGGCTATCGGTGATGACACAGGCAAATACAATATCTGGTTTCCGGTAACAGCGCCTGGCAGTGCCGAAGACAAGCGACTGACACTGATCCACCGCCTCCCGACACATAGCGGTAAGATCAATGCTATTATTCCGTCTCTACGCGACAAATCATTGATATCATTTGGTGAAAATGGCGAACTACGTATTGACCACACGACTTCTGAGCGCACCCTTCTGACACTGAATAAAAATAGTGCCGACATACGTCAAGCAGCCTATTCTCCTCGCTGTACTGCACTCTCTACTCTGGAGAGCAATGGCAAATTTACGGCATGGAAGCTTGATATCCCCCACCCCGAAGTTTCACTTGGCACCCTGTTCGGGAAGGTCTGGTACGAGGGTTATGACAAGCCGGAATTTGTCTGGCAGTCATCCTCTGCCTCCGATGATTTTGAACCCAAGATGAGTCTTGTTCCGTTGATCTTTGGCACCATTAAGGCCACCGCATTTGCCATGCTTTTTGCCGTACCTTTGGCAATGCTGGGTGCCTTATATACCAGCCAGTTCATGACGCCAAATGTCAAAAGCCGTGTAAAACCGACCGTTGAGATCATGGCTGCCATACCATCGGTTGTCATCGGGTTCCTTGCTGGACTCTGGCTGGCACCGATCATTGATAAAGCCGTACTGACCCTGTTTATCTCACTGTTGCTAGTCCCGGCAATGATCTTTGTGTCGATGCTGATCTGGCAGCTGATCAAGCCCTATTCCAGGCTGGGCGGTTTTCTGCGTGGCAATGAGTTCATTGTTTTCATCCCGCTGATGCTGCTGGGAGTATTTTTTTCCTGGCTGTTGGGAGGTATGGTAGAAGCCTCAGCGTTTGGAGGGGATTTCAAACAGTGGATGTTCAGCTCTCTTGGTATCGGTTACGATCAGCGCAACTGTATCATCATCGCCATAGCACTCGGCTTTGCCGTTATACCGATCATTTTTACAATTGCCGAAGACGCACTGTCCAATGTGCCGCGAAACCTTTCAGCCGCTTCAATGGCCCTGGGTGCCAGCCGCTGGCAGACCGCCTGGCGGGTCGTACTTCCATCTGCCCTGCCGGGTGTTTTCTCGGCGATAATGATCGGTTTCGGTCGTGCCATCGGCGAAACAATGATTGTACTGATGGCTACAGGCAACACACCTATCATGAGCTGGAGCGCCTTCAACGGATTGAGAAGTCTGTCAGCAAATATTGCGGTAGAGATTCCTGAGGCGCCACTGGATGGATCACTATACAGGGTTTTGTTTCTGTCAGCTGTGCTGCTATTTATCTTTACCTTTCTGATCAACACTGTAGCCGAAGCTTTGCGTCAGAGGTTCCGTAAAAAATACGGACGTTACTGAAAAACTAAAAAGAGACTTCTATGAAACGACACTTCAAAAACGGCGAACCATTTGTTTTACTGACCGGCGCTGCACTGGCACTGATTCTGATTATGACCATGACGCTTGTGGCCGTTGTCATGAAAAACGGACTGGGCTATTTCTGGCCAAGTGAACTTGTACGTTATGAGCTTAAAGATGGAACTGTAACTCTTGGTCAGTTGATGATACAGGAAAAGAACCCTACTACCGGTAACAGTCGAATACAGATTAAGGTATCCAACAGGGATGTACTGGGTCAGGACTTTCGATGGATTGAAGAAAGCGAAGTTTCCAGTAAGAATACTCCCAAGGACGCTGTACTGGTTGAGCGAAAAGAAAACGGCAATTTTGTCGGTTTCCTGAAAAATGTAGTTGCCGATGGACTGGTGGACGACTCAATCACTGATCCCTGGGAAAGATTGTCAAAAGCTCAAATAGCAATTGAACCCAAACTTGCTGACATCAAGAAAATAAAAGACAGCATGTTCAGTCTTAACTATAAAACCGAACAGCTGCGACTGAAACTATTAAAACTGGAATATAAAGACAGGGAAAAGAATGCCGCTGCCATCTCTGAGATCACGGCAGAACGCGAAAAACTTACAACTGAATTTGAAACTTTAAACAATAAACTCGGAGAGATGCAGTCTGAGTTAGGCAAAGTCAAATCCGAGTTGTCTGACGCAGCAGGCGGAACAAAAGAAATTGCACTGACTGAAATTGTTCAAATCATGCAGCCCAATTCCATGTCTGTATTTGCCAAAATAGGCGCCTATGCAGGTCGAATCAAAGAATTGCTGTTTGATGAGCCACGCGAATCCAATACTGAGGGTGGTCTCTTTCCGGCTATCTTTGGCACTGTCATGATGGTCATGCTGATGAGCGTTTTTTCCCTTCCGTTCGGTGTAATTGCAGCTGTTTATCTGCGAGAATATGCCAAGGACGGACTGATGACACGCATGGTGCGTATTGCTGTCAACAACCTGGCAGGTGTGCCTTCGATTGTCTACGGTGTTTTCGGTCTGGGCTTCTTCGTCTATGGCATCGGCGGTAGCATTGACCAGCTTTTCTTCCCGGAGCGTTTGCCTACTCCGACCTTTGGCACCGGGGGCATTTTATGGTCCAGCCTGACACTGGCACTACTGACTGTTCCGGTTGTAATTATAGCAACCGAGGAGTCTCTAGCCTCAATCCCGCGCGGTATCCGCGAAGGTTCACTGGCGCTTGGCGCAACAAAATTTCAGACGCTGGTCAAAATACTTCTACCCATGGCTACACCCGGCATTATGACAGGTCTGATACTATCCATGGCACGTGCTGCCGGTGAGGTTGCACCGCTGATGATAGTAGGCGTTGTCAAACTGGCACCCACACTGCCGTTTGACAGCTATTTCCCGTTTTTCCATATGGACCGTAAATTCATGCACCTCGGTTTTCACATCTTTGACGTTGGCTTCCAGTCACCCAATGTTGAGGCCGCCAAACCGATGGTATATGTGACCACCATGCTGCTTTTGGCTATTGTAATTGTTGCAAGCAGCCTGGCGATCTATTTCCGCGCTAAAATGAAAAAGAGATACGTCACTTCGAACTTCTAAGGATATTGCAATGCCAGAACAAAATACCCCGCAAAAGATTATCATGGACATCAACAACCTGAACCTGTATTACGGTTCAAAACAAGCGTTGAAAGATGTCTCGCTCTCAATGGGCAAGAACAAGGTTACGGCCTTCATCGGACCATCCGGATGCGGCAAGTCCACACTTTTAAGATGCTTCAACCGCATGAACGATCTGGTAGACAATGTGCGGATTGAAGGAAGCCTGCGCTTTGAGGGAGAGGAGATCAATGACCACAAAATGGACATCATTTCTCTGCGCCGCCGCATCGGTATGGTCTTTCAACAATCAAATCCATTCCCGAAATCTATCTACGAGAATATCGTTTATGGCCTGAGAATTGCCGGAATCAATGACAAGAGTGTTTTAGACGAAACCGTTGAACGCAGCCTGAAAAATGCGGCTATCTGGGATGAGGTCAAAGACCGGCTGCACGATTCAGCCCTCGGCCTTTCTGGCGGACAGGCCCAGCGTATCTGTATCGCCAGGGCCATAGCCGTCAATCCGGAAATTATTTTGATGGACGAACCCTGTTCGGCTCTTGATCCCATATCCACACTTAAAATTGAGGAATTGATTGACGAGTTGAAGCAGAAATATACTATAATCATAGTCACACACAACATGCAGCAGGCTGCCCGGGTTTCCGATGTAACCGCTTTCTTTTATCTGGGTGAGCTTATTGAGGCAGGTCAGACGAGTAAGATATTCACAAATCCGGAAAAGAAGCAGACAGAGGATTATATTACAGGACGTTTTGGTTAATGACGGTTAAAACGGTTCGTGGTTCATGGTTCGTGGTTTAAAACCTCGAGCTACGAACTACAAACCTTGAACTACGAACTTCGACCAGAATTTAAAAGAGGAACATATGGAAAGAATACACATCAGCGCTGCATACGATTCAGATCTTAACGATTTACGTAACAAGATTCTAGCCATGGGCGGCAAAGTAGAACAGATGATCTCTGGCTCCGTCAAGTCACTGGAAGACAGGGATTCGGCACTGGCCGACCGAATCATTGCCATGGACCACGAAGTCAACGGATTTGAAATAGCAATTGACGAGAAGTGTCTACAGCTACTGGCCTTGCGTCAACCCGCTGCTGGTGACCTGCGATTCATTACACTGGCACTCAAGATAGTTACCGATCTGGAACGGATTGGTGACCAGTGCGCTAACCTGGCTAAAAGAGTCAAGGAAATCAATGAGGAACCGCCACTGAAACCTTATATTGATATTCCAAGAATGGCTCAGTACACTGAAATCATGCTCAAAGAATCACTGGATGCTTTTGTGCGTGGCGATGTGGAATTGGCTATAAAAGTTTGCCAGGACGATAAATGTGTCGATGATCTGAATATGCAGGTCCAGCGTGAACTACTTTCATTCATGATCGAGGATCCATCCACAATTACAAGGGCCATTAAGCTGAACTATATTTCAAAGTATCTGGAACGGATTGCTGATCACTCTACCAATATTGCTGAAATGGTAATTTTCATGGTCAAGGGCAAGGATATTCGACATACAACCAGTTGCCTGGTTGATTAATAAAATGGCCGTTTCTCTGCAACGAGAAACGGCCATAACGTTTTTTATGAAACCCTGCAGATCAAAGCCCTCTAACAGTTTCAATCCACTCCTGTATAAACAAATCAATGTATTCACGACTGATGGCACTGGAATGGGGAGTTATCAGTACATTCGGCTGTTCCCAGAGAAGTGAGTTATCCGGCAAAGGCTCTTCAGCAAAAACATCCAGCCCGGCACCTGCCAACCTGCCACCCTTCAGTGCATTAAGCAAATCCTGTTCATCAAAACAGTTACCGCGTCCCAGGTTGTAGACATATGCCCCCGGTTTCATGGCGTTAAAATGTTGTTCAGAAAACAAACCTTCAGTTTCCGCACCACCTGGCAGTACCAATACTACATGGTCCGCTTCCGGCAGTTCCTGTTCCAACTGATCAAAAGTAATCACCTTGTCTGCATACAGATGGTTCTCAAAGCCGATGATATTACGTTTTACTGCAGTCACGCGGGCACCAAAAGCCTTCAGCAGTTCAGCCATTGATTGCCCAAGAGACCCAAAACCTACAATAAGCACCTGCTGATTAAAAAGAGCGGCACAATCATTATAGCCAAGACGACCCCAGACTTTATTCTCCTGGTCTGCCTGCGACTTTTTGAGTTTACGGTTAAAATACAGCATCATAGAAAGCAGGCTTTCCCGCATGATCCTGCCATGAAAATGCCCGTAAAAGTTACGCACACGACCCGACTGATCTGCAGCAACCCAGTCATGGCCTGCGGCAGGCGTAAATACAGTTTTCAGCTTTGAAGCATTTGCATACCATTCCTGTTTGAATACCCAGGTCAGGACACAATCCACCTCGACAAGACTATCGCGAAAGACGCTGTTTGACTCAGTTACTTCAATTTGTGTATCAGGGAATGCAGCCCGAATTGTATCAATGTGGTGTGGTTTGATGGAAAAAGCGTCTACCGGGTTATTCAGGTTGATAAGCAGTTTTTTGATTTCCATAAATGTCCTTCACCCGTTAAATTTTAGATTAAAATATTACCTCTAAAATCACTCCGGTTCAAGAACTCTATTTTCTGGAAGTAAACAGCGCACCTGCTTTATTCACAACAGGAGAGCAGGCAATAAATTTTCTAAAGTCAGCATGCAGGCAATAAGTACTTGTTGTGCCTGCCGGGAGTCCATATTTGCATTTACGATTATTGTTGGTGCATCTATACAGATCACTTGTTATTTCTTCCGTACAGCATTTATTTGTATCAGGCTCCAGTCCGCTAAATCCATCAACTGGCACTTTCATTTCAGCCTCCAGCCGGTTACCGGCAAAGATTCATCAAATACGATTTGCATTAAAGAAAAGTTTACTGATGAAAAGGAGTTTGGGATATTACGCAGAATAAACTCAAACTGTTTTAGTCATCAATTCAATGTCAAGGTAGACAAAATGCCTGATAGCTCACACATCAATAAAACTGGAGACACTTTCCTAACAACCTGATATTGCGGAAAATAATATTTAACAAGACCGTTTTTAAAGCCTTTACAAGCAAAAAAATACTTTCCATAAAATATTACAACAGTTTTAGTATATGTAAACTGATGTCAGTGTATTATTTATCATTTTGACCCATAATAATTTAGGCAACTACTATTTCAAAACAAAAGTAACATAAAACCAGCGTCAATAATATGTCTAAATAGTTATTTCGTCAAATAACTATCACTAGTTTTTTAGTGTCTTTTTCAAACTGTTGACAAGATTAAGTCGATACCAGCAAAACCAGCACCAGCCTGGCCTGTTATCAACATTTTTGTTGATATCCTTGTGGATAAACCATCTAAATATGCCATATAGCCAGCTGAAATTACGGTATTTTTTATCATTTTGCACATATTATAAGCAGCATACGAAGAGACTCTAATAAAAACAAAAAAGGCACCTACGATTTAACGTAAGTGCCTGTATTTATTATTGGCAGGGGTACCTGGATTCGAACCAAGAGTGACGGCGTCAGAGTTGCCGTTGGCATAAACACCTAACATCATTACAACTACCCACATCTTAGGCTCAAATGCATGTCTATATTAATCATGCTTTTTTGTATAAAACTATAAGAAACTGTACAAAAAATTGTACAAAAATTCAATCTCTAAATACCCATATACATCAGTTTATGTACTCTAACACCTCTACAGCTTGTACAAATTTTCCAGGATTCAGGTGAGCATACCTTTCTGTGACCTGAATCGTACTATGTCCCAACCACTCTTTTACCGTGTACAGGTCAATTCCTTTGTCAATTAGTCTGGTAGCTGTGGTATGTCTCAGGGCATGTAATACAAACTCTGGATCATCTATAAACCCCATCTCTGTCAACAGGCATTGAATTTTGACCCACCATAGGCGTCCAATTTTGACCCAC
>CAZDWS010000005.1:0-256082 GCA_964509295.1 uncultured Geobacteraceae bacterium
CCCGCGACCCTCAGCTTGGAAGGCTGACGCTCTAGCCAACTGAGCTACTCCCGCATAATCCAGATGAAGTTTTGTGAAAACTGTCCAGCATGCCCTTACCAGTTACGACTAAGTCTCCTGGGTTCGTGCCGTGCTGCCGGTTTCCGATGATTTTATGGTGGAGGGGGGAGGATTCGAACCTCCGAAGTCGTACGACAGCAGATTTACAGTCTGATCCCTTTGGCCGCTCGGGAACCCCTCCAGGGAAGAAAGCTTTTTAGTTTAATGGAGCTGGCGATGGGACTCGAACCCGCAACCTGCTGATTACAAGTCAGCTGCTCTTCCAGTTGAGCTACGCCAGCATCTCTTAAACCAAGCCTTAACAGGAATATCGTTATTAAATAAAATATCGTCTTTTGTCAAGCTTTTTTATCAAAACAATTTTTGAGGGAGTCATTTCATGGCATTCATAGCCTAAAATTCATACAAAAATATCAATTAAACCAATGCAAGACGCGGAATAAGTGCATTTTTCACTTTTTTAAGCGCAGCCTCTTCTATCTGGCGAACACGTTCTCGTGAAATTGAAAAATGACTGGCAATTTCCTGCAATGTCATAGGGTCATCGGCCATTACTCTTGACTCTAATATAAATCGCTCTTTCTCGTTAAGCCCTTCATAAGCCCTTTTAACTTCTTGCCTGAGATTATTGTTAACCTGAAATTCTGCAAGAAGCTCTTCCTGATTCATACGGTCGTCAGCCAGGCTGTCTAAAATACTGATTCCTTCTGAACCGGGCAGATCTGCATCCAGAGAGCACTCTCCCATCAGACGCTGCTCCATCTCTGCAACATCATTATCTGTAACATTCAAAGAGAGTGCCGTAGAGTGAATATCATCGTCTCCACCCATCCTGAGAATGGCGTTTTTAGCCTCACGCAGTTTAAAAAAAAGCTTTCTTTGTGCTTGCGTCGTCCCTATTTTAAGAAGACTCCAGGCAGATATTATGTGGTTTTGGATATATGCCCGGATCCACCAGACAGCGTAGGATATAAGACGAATTCCCTTATACGGATTATATTTCCTTACCGCCAGCATCAATCCAATATTACCTTCCTGGATCAAGTCAAGCATCTTCAATCCATAATGGCGATATTCATAAGCCACCTTGACTACAAAGCGCAAATTTGCCGTTATAAGGGTGTGAGCCGCCTCAAGGTTCTTTTTTTCAAAAAAGGTTACTGCCGTACGATGTTCCTCTTCTTCACTTAGAATGGAAAATTTTCGTATTTCAGCCAGATACAACGACAGACTGTCCGCTACAACCGGCAGGCTGGTTACCATGATTTAATCTCCTTATTACCATCTATTGTTAGCACTCTACCACCTAGACTGCTAACAATTTAACAACTACTACAAAAAAAATCAAGTATCATTCGATATTTAATTATTGGCCGCACCACCAACTTTATCGACAGATTCAAATATTACTACCGTCATATCAGGTCTCTTAGGGGCATACGAAAACGATATTCTGGTACCATTGTCCTGCCATACGTAACTAATCATGTGGGGGGCCCGTGAGCTATCCATTACGCCATCACCGTAGACCTTCACAAAATCCTGAAACAGCTTTTCTATCCCATATTTCACTACATACTTTTCCTCAAATGTTACGGAAACTGCATGTAATAATCCTTTTTTAAAAGCAAAATTTCTCCGTAATATCTTTTTAACCGGCTTATATTGTCTATAGATAGTCGCGTCTGCCAAAGTGCTAATATTACCTTTTGGATATTTAATTTGTACAGAAACAAAACTGGTATTCCAATCAACTTTTTCATAACCAGCCGGTATCGTTCCTGCCTCAGAATATGAGAACAGATATAGCACAGTAGACATCATGAGAAGAACACGACACAGAAAGTTCACAATTATCCTCAAATACTTACAAAACTGATAAGGGCCGCAACGGCAGCCCTTATCAAAAATGAAAAAAGATAATCTGCTATTTGACAAACCGCTTCAGACGGTTACCAGCCAATTCAACTAACCCGTTAACAGTACGAGTGTAGAATTTTCTTACCGGCATGCGATTCAAAAGAATACAACCATCTACGCGCTCCAAGCTGACAGGATCACCGTTATTGAAAAGAGAGACCTGACCATAATGCTCACCGTCTATTCCAAATATAAATCTGTATACTCCGCCTTCAAAACGACAGGCAACGATAACAACAACGACCTCGGCAAGGCCAGACTTATAATTAAACCTGGCTGTCGTTGTAACAAAAGACCCCTCTACAGTCACACCATCAGCGAGCAGAGCATCCAGAGTAACATTTTTAGGTTTTAGCCGACTAAGCGACGGCAATCCCCATGGTTTATATGGCTCGTGTTTTCGAGAAAAGAAGCTTTTACTACTCTCTAGAAGAACAACCATATTGTTGTTAATTGGACCACCAATAGAATGTGACACCGCTGCCGAGAAGCCGCGTTCGTTCATCAGTTGATGATTCTCAACGATCTGAACCATGCCAGTAGCTCCAAGTGGGTGACCACGACCAATTAGACCACCTGTCAGATTTGTGGGGAACTCCCCATTCTCTCCGGTAAGATCATCATCCAGAAGTGCGTCCATTAAACGACTGCGACTTACTATCCCAAGATCCACAAGATTTATAGGCCCGAAACTGATGAATGGGTCATGCATATTTACATGCAGTGAACCTGAGAACGAGCGGATATCCTTAACTCCAGCCATGCCGTAGGTATAACCTGCAGCCCAGACGGTTGCAGGAAATGAATGGAAGTAGTGGCGGTCAGCTATTGTTGGAATATCCGTTGCGCTACCCAAACCACTGATCAATATATCCTGAGGCTTTGATGTCAAAACTACCGCTGCCATACCATCAGACATGGGGCAATAATCTTGTAACCGTAACGGATCCCACAACTTAAAGTTCCTATTATTGGCTATCTGCCTGAAATAATCAGTTACTTCCAACTTGGAGCGATTATGTGCATTCGGATTTTTAGAGGCAAATCTGTGGCTACGCTGATTTAGAAGTGCGGCGTAAGCGGTCCACTCTTCTTCTGTCAACTGCAGTTTTTCAATTAATGCCCTGGCCACCAATGCTCCGCAAGCCGGCATAGTCAAACCACACTCTGATTCTTCCCGATCAATAACACCTGCGATAATACGTGTCGTATCATCAGTAGATGTCTCGCTGAGTTTTTGTATTCCTATGGCCAGGACATGATCATGTCTGCCGGAAGCAACTTCCAGATAAGCGTTTTCAAAAGCTGATGCCCCGGACGAGGATGCAGTGTCAATAAGGATCGACTTGGCGCCAGAAATACCGAGGATTCCAGAAATCTTGGCTGCCGTATTATCAACACCTGAAAAGGCTGATGGGTTCTGGCTGCCAACAATAACAGCTTCAATATCACGGCGTCTGACTGGACTTCCGGCAAAGACCTCACCGCAACGCTCAGCCATCTCCAGAAAGGAAAGTTTTTCCTTATCCTTGCCATTGTAACGACCAATCGGTGCCATCCAGGAAGCCGCCACATAAACTTGACGCGGATAAAATTTTCTCATAATTATTTTTCTCCTTCAAGCATCATTTACTTTTAAGTTAAATTATAAAACTTCAGACTGGCAATAGTTCATCTCTATAAACCAGTCGCATTTATCAGCTATTATTGGAGTTAAGTTATAAAAAGTAAACATTTAAAATTTCTTGTTTATGTCTAAAAGGTACTAATATCAGCAGCGTATCAACCAAAGAAACAAATCTACCGATATTTATTTACACCTATTTTTAAGCACATTTTTTCCAGACGACACGTTGTGCAACGAGGTGAAAGCGGTAGGCAATGATTCTGCCCAAATGCAACCAGCAACTCATTGATTTCCAACCAGTATTCTTGCGGCAGTTTGACTCGTAAAGCAGACTCGGTTTCATCCGGCGTTTTTGTAGCAACATAACCCCATCTGTTAAAAATTCGATGTACGTGAGTATCAACACATATCCCTGGCTTGCCGAACCCTAATGTAACGACCAAGTTGGCCGTTTTCCGCCCGACCCCTTTGAATTTCAAAAGATCATTAATTTCATTCGGCACAAGAGACGAATAATCATAAACAAGTCTTTTCGATATTTCAAAAATCTGCACGGACTTATTACGATAAAAACCTGCCGGATATATCAATTCTGAGATAATATTCTCTGACAAGCAAATCATTTTCTCTGGGGTGTCGGCCTGCTTGAACAGCCGTGCTGAAGCTTCAGCGGTAATTTCGTCTTTTGTTCGCAAGGATATAATACATGAGACCAATACTTTAAATGGACTTCCACCACATTCTGCAATAATGGAAACCGCCGGGGTTTTCCAGCCGAGATATTCAACTCTTAAAATCTTAATTATTTCTTGAATATATGTCACTTCCATAGCAGGATATTATCTGAACCTTGTTTAGCATGCAATACCGGTTTTACTTTTTTGATACGAACAGTTACTATACGGCCATGACTATTAAAACTAACGGCTTTATTGATCTTCATATTCATTCTAATTTTTCTGACGGAGCATATTCCCCTTCCGAGCTCGTAATTATGGCAAAAGAGCAAGGTTTAGTTTGTATATCCATTGCTGATCACGACTCTGTAGCCGGCCTTAACGATGGCCTTTCTGCTTCAGAACTTGCTGGAATTGAATTTATCCCTGCAATAGAAATTTCAGTTCAGTTTAATTCATGGCATGACGTACATCTGCTCGGCTATGGGATTGACTTTAATGACCGTCATTTCCAAGATAAATTATCTGACTTTCGTGAAAGACGTAAATCAAGAAATGTTGACATCCTAACCATGGTAAATGAATCTCTTCGAATGGAAGGCCGCCAGGAAATAAGTATTGACGAAGTTCTCATCCATGCGAAAGATGCGATTGGTAGACCACATATTGCCAGAGCACTGCTGGAACGCGGCTATGTCAGAAACATAGAAGATTCGTTTCAGCGTTACCTGATTCCATGTAATATTCCTAAACATTATTGGCCTATTGCGGATGCAATTAAAGAGATTAAAAGATTGCATGGAGTTGCAGTACTTGCTCACCCGACAAGCATAACCACAGATCGACAACAATTATGTAACATCATAACAGAGTTGAAGACTTTAGGCCTGGAAGGTATCGAAGTTTTCAATAATATGGCGCAAACACATGAGATGGAGTTTCTCAGAAGACGTACGGAAGAGGCAGGAATGTTAGTAACTGGCGGGTCTGATTATCATGGCATCGAGGAAGGGCTTATTATCGGCAGAGGACGCAGCGGCATGCGCTTCAGCGACTCTCTGCTGATCCCCATAAGAAAAAGGCTCCTGGAGCTTAGAAGAGGGCTTGTCAACTAGTTTTTAAAATATCCATATTTAACAATCAGGAGGAGAAAAAAAGATGAACAGTTGTCCATGCGGAAGCGGTATTGACTATTCCAAGTGTTGCGAACCGGTTATTAATGGGAAGAAATCAGCAGAAACTGCTGAAAACCTAATGCGAGCTCGTTATTCTGCATACACAAAACTTAAAATGGATTTTGTATTTGAAACAACCCACCCTGATCATCGCCAGGGATATGATCATAACGGAACGCGCCAGTGGGCTGAAAACTCACAGTGGGATGGGCTTGAAATCATCACCACCAAGGACGGTGAAAAAAGTGATACAAGTGGCACAGTAGAATTTATTGCCCGTTATCACGACAAGGAAGCCAGCCACGTCCACCACGAATCAGCTTCGTTTATAAAGGAAGATGGAAAGTGGTTTTTCACAGATGGAGTCCAGGTCCGCCCCAAGCCTCTAATTGTCAATAAAATTGGCCGCAATGACCCGTGCAACTGTGGTAGTGGAAACAAATTTAAAAAGTGTTGTGGTAAATAATTAAAAAAAGCCCGCTTCCTTTCGGAAACGGGCTTTTTAACATGCAAAGTCTTACCTATGTACTATTTCAACTGGTCACAAATCAACTCAAGCGTATGCTTAACTTTGACTTTGGCACCATCCTGGTCAATACCACCACCAATCTGCATTACACATCCCGGACAGTCCATGGCGACTACAGGAGCACCGGTATCCTTAATATTCTTCAGCTTGCGTTGCAGGATCGGAGCAGAGATCTCAGGCATTTTGATGGAGTAAGATCCACCCATACCACAACACATGTCGCATTCGAACATTTCTGTCAACTCATAACCGGCTTTCTGAAGCAACTCTCTTGGCTCTTTAAAGACATTCATAGTCCTCTTGAGATGGCATGAGTCGTGATATGTCAGCTTACCAAGCTTCTGACCTTCTTTGAAAGACAGACGGCCTTCATCAACCAATTTCTTAATCAGAGTCGAGAAATCAAATGTTTTCGCAGAAAGCTCTTTAGCCTTAGGAATCCACTCCGTCTGTCCCAGGCTTTCAAATACACTGATGAACTCATGCTCAAGAGCTACCGTACAGGTAGGGCAGGCAGAAACAACATATTTTACATCTTCTTTCAACAGTGCTTTGATGTTATCAACTGCGTTATTGGCAGCAACTTCGTATGCTCCGTTGTAACGTGCCGGAGCACCACAGCAGGTCTGCTCTGAAGGGAACAATACTTCAATTCCGGCCTTATTAAGAATTTTAACAATCATTTCGCCCATTTCCGGATAAGCAAAGTCAAGCAGACAGCCACCGTACAACGCTGCTTTTTCCTTGCCTTTAGGCTGCTGAATTTTCTTAATTCTGTCTCTAAACGGCGTAGCGGAGATCGCTGGCAAACTACGTCCGTCAGTCAGATCTGACAAGAAAAGAGGTAGATGACGGATAAACTTGCCTGTTGTAAACGGCTTACCTGTGATAGATGCGGTACGCATCATTGCATGGAACAGTGAGCGGTTATTTACAACACTAAAGATCGACTTCATGACCAGACCCTGGCCTTTTTCAACAACCAGACGGCGTCTGATTTCCAGAATCATCTCCGGAATATTCAGTTTACCAGGACAGACTTCAACACAGTTACCACACTGAATACAGAGACCCTGAATATCTTCCGACTCCTGCAGTTTATCGAACCAGGCGGTTAGAATAGTGCCGATACCACCGGTATAAATACTACCAAAAACATGACCACCAACAAGACGGAAAATTGGACAGACATTCAAACATGAACCGCAACGGATACACTGCATAGCCTGTTTGAATTTTGGGTCATTAGCCATTTCCGTTCTGCGGTTATCCATTAATACTATATGCAAATCCTTCATGGAACCGTCAGTATTATTTGTTGGACCTGTAATGATGGATACATAACTAGTCAGCAACTGAGCAGTAGCACTTCTTGGCAGTGCATCCAGAATCGGTGCGATATCTTCAAATTTTTCAACGAACTTCTCAATGCCAACAAGAGCAACATGAACCCTGGGCAAAGTTGTTACCATTCTGGCGTTACCTTCATTGGTAACCAGAACAATACTACCTGTCTCTGCTACTGCCAGGTTTCCGCCGGAAATTCCCATATCAGCAGCAAGGAACTTAGTACGCAACTCTTTGCGGGCTACTTCAACCAAACGCGGAATATCCGTTGTCAGACGCTCATCAACAGCCTTGCTGAAGAGTACTGAAACTTCTTCCTTAGTCATATGAATAGCCGGCATAACCATATGTGATGGCTTCTGGCCGGCAAGCTGAATAATCCACTCGCCGAGATCTGTCTCGTCAACCTTAAGACCGGCCTTCTCCAGTGCCTGGTTAAGATGGATCTCTTCACTAGCCATAGACTTGGATTTAACAACTGTCTTTACATTATTGTCCTTAGCTACTTTCAGAATATACTCTTTGACCTTTTCCGGGTCATTCGTTCTGAATACTTTGGCACCAAGAGCTTCTGCATTTTTCTGAAACTTATCTGCCATCAAAGTTAGATTTGATGCACAAAAGGCCTTGCGATCAGCAATGGTTGTACGCAGTGCCTCAAAATCAATACCTTCATAAGCCTTCTGGCGATTAACCTTGTAAGCTTCAGAAAACCTGCCGAGAGCACCTGTTAAAGTAGCATTGTTTACTGCGGTTGCAATTGAGTCTTTAAAATTTTCTTTAGCCATTAGTTCGCCCCTCCCAAATCATCAACAAAGATGACCACAAGTCTTTTCGGACCATGTACACCGATTGTCAAAACACGCTCGATGTCCGCTGTGCGGCTTGGGCCGGTAATAAATGCAATGTACTTACTGTTTGATGGATTGATTTTAGCAAAAACTTCCATTTTGTTACTAAGAATTCTATCTGAACCTATAAGTGCTACATGTATAGCGGGAAGAGTGGAAACCAGTCTGGTATTTACATCTGTCTGGTCTGAAACCAATGAACCTGTATCTGTCAAAGCATATCCAACTTCGCTTATACCAACTTTTGCATCAGCAGTAAGTTGGCGAGTAACCTCAAACTTTAAACCTGATACTTTAGATGCCAATTCACTTTTGTCCATTCCGGCCAGAAAAGGACCATCCTGCCAAATTGCATAAGCATCCTTGGCATCACTGATTCCTTCTTTTTGAAGGAACTGCAGAATAAATTCCAGTGCATCATTCCTGGTTTTAAACCGATAGACTTCTGCACCAACGGCTTCTGCTCGGGTTTTAAACTGATCGAACATTGCTTCCCCCTTTAAACAGTCTGTTTTAGCACAACTAGGTATTTTATTGATTCCTGCATCAGCAAAACTACTCACAAACCGAACTTTAGCAACCGTTAACTAATGACTCAATTGGTAATACCAATTAACACTAAATCTGATTCGGATGTCAATAAAAAAAACCAGTTTTAGAATTATTTTTTTATCAAAAAAGTCTGTATATAGGGTATTGGTGCATATTTATCAGTTATCACTGTGACTTGCAAATCAAATCAATAATCTTAAAATTATCAGTTCCACAACACCATTATTTTATATGGTATACAAATATTACCAATTTTGCCACTTACACACACAACTATCCATATCAAGGAAAAGTTATTAAAACTCCACCGGGGTCACAATATTGTACAAGCCTTTGATTTACAAACACTTTCACAATATTGGTAAGATAATTTTACCCGCATTTCAACCAGAGACAACAAGACGTATCTGTAAAACACAAAAAAAGGGAGACACTAATTTAGTGTCTCCCTTTTTCTTCTTATACATGCCAGCTTAGCATGTACCTTAACAGTAAGTTAAGGAATCATCCACTGGAGGTAGTATGCCTGCAGGTAAATCAAGATACCTACAAGCGCTGTCAAGAAGATTGAGTGCTTGCAAGTAAAGCGGAACAGGGTACCTTCCTCACCAACCATGCCGCAAGCTGCTGTAGCAACTGCCAATGATTGTGGGGAGATCATTTTACCCATAACACCACCGGAGGTATTTGCTGCGCCGAGCAGAACCGGATCGATACCAAGGGCCTCGCCAGTTGCCTTCTGAAGACCACCGAAGAGAACGTTTGAAGATGTGTCGGAACCGGTCAGGAAGACACCCAGCCAACCGATAAAAGGAGATACAAACGGGAACCAGTGGCCGGTCTTTGTAAATACCAGACCAAGGCTGTTAGTCATACCTGAAACGTTCATGATATAAGCCAGACCGAGAACGGATGCAACAGTAACAGCAGGGAATTTCATTGCGTTACAGGTTTTACCGAACAGACCGATGCAGTCGCTAAAACCAACGCCGCAGATCATTGCTGAAAGGAATGCAGCGAAAAGGATAGCTGTACCAGCTGCAGACAGGAAGTTAAAGATGTAAACAGCGGCAATTTTCTGTGGCAACTGGCCTTTTACAGCCTTGTCCAGAGCTTTAAGCTGATCTTTAGCAATCAGGTTGCCTTTTTCAAGGTCTTTGGACATTTTAGCGAGAGCGCCGTTTGCCTTGCCGATTGCTTCAAAGGCAGCAAAACGGTCAGCAGTCAGAATAGCGCCTTTACCAGCAAGGCCCTGCTCAATTGTAACCATCTTTTCTTCTGTTGCCTTGATGTCATTCAACTTGGCAATTGCGTCTGCCAGTTTCGGCTCATCAGCCTTGAGTGAAGCAAGAATTTTTTCTGCTTCCACCTTAACAGCATCGGCTTTTTTCAGGCCGACTTCAGGTGTTGACACACCCTTGACAACTTTCTCATGATAACCTGTAACTGTAATCTTCTGCAGGTAGATCTCATTCAGAGCTTTTTTAACAGATGGGAGTCCCCAGAGAAGAACGAATACAGTCAGACAGAGATAAGGAGCCCAACCCTTGAAGATTTCTGCACCGGAATAGCCATGCTCTTCCTTGGTTGCTTTTTCCTCATGGTCAAAGTGATAAACTGAAGGTGGCTGCCAAACCTGCAGCAGAATAACCAGAGCAGCCATAGCACCCAGAGAAGCGGTAATATCCGGCAGATAAGGACCGAGGAAGCTGGCTGTTACATACTGAAGAAAAGCAAAAGTAATACCGCATGTCAGTGTTGCAGGGAGAACTTCCATTGTTTTCTTCCAACCGACCATGATCCAAATAACATAGGTCGGAATAAAGACGGAGAAGAATGGCAGCTGATGAGCAATCATCTTGGAGAGTTTGAAGCCGTCATCGGTGTAACCCATAACGCCGCCAAGAGCAACAACAGGAATACCGATCGCGCCGAAAGCAACTGGTGCGGTGTTAGCGATCAAACAAACGCTGGCAGCATAGAGTGGACGGAAGCCCAAACCAACCAGAGTAGCACCGGCGATAGCAACAGGAGTACCGAAACCTGCAGCACCTTCAATGAAAGCACCGAAGCAGAATGCGATCAACAGAGCCTGGATACGACGGTCGGCGGTAACGCCGGCCAAAGAGGCACGGATGATTTCAAACTGGCCACCCTTAACAGTAATATTGTAAAGAAAGAGAGTGGTAAGAACAATGTAGAAAACGGGGAAGAGACCGAAACCGGCACCCTGCACAAAAGCCCAACCTGCGAGATCAGCAGGCATTCCCCATACACCAACGGCGACGGCGAACGCACTTGCAACTGCAAGTGGAGCTGCTTTGTGAGCTTTCATCTTCAGGACTGCAAGACAAACAAAAATGACGATCAACGGAACTGCGGCACAAAGTGCCGACATGCCAAGACTACCTCCAACTGGTGTGTACGTTTGAATCCAGGGCATACTAGACTACCTCCTATATAAGATATTACATCCACTGAATCATGATCTTCAATCCTCAATCCCAATCAACCCATCTACTACAAATCTTTATCCATCTCCTTTCATTATGATTATACCCAAAGCGGTATGTATAACGCTAAAAATGGCCTGATAAAAAAAGTTTGAGACCATATACATTGTCTATCGACATCATGTCAATAAAATCCTACTGCCTAGCACACTAAAGGACATTAAAGGCACAAACTTGCTTTACCAATTAACCATTTTCGGTGCGTCTGTCAAGACAATAAATATAACTGTAATTTATTATTTTTTTAACCTGTGCATAGAGGCTTGATTTACTGAGAGATAGACAATTCAAGTCATATAATTACAGACCTTGAAATGCCGATATATTATCGAATATTCTTGAATATCACCAGTTTTTAGAGGTTGAACCAGAGCGAATATTACTACTGTAAACTGTCAATTGACTAGTCAGCCTTTGACATAAAAATTTTGTAGATTATTTTTCCAAGTAAAACCATGTTTCAAAATACGATGATTGGTAAACTTTACATACATTTAGGCACTTACCGTATTTCCACACATCTGTTCCGCTAACTGGTGCCATATTTACAAAACTTGCTATATCTGATAACGCTTACTATCAATGCAATAAAATATGACATTTTCCGATGTCAAGATTAATAAGGAGGACGGCTTGCCGGAATATCTGGATTTTATTTTTCGCTTCATAACCTTTGCCGCAATACATTCTATCCTGGCATCTACGCACCTAAAGGAAATTATTCACAAAAAAGTAGGCCGCCAATACCGAAACTACCGGCTGCTATATAATTTACTGTCACTGGCTTTGTTCATCTGGGTAATGCTCGCCTACAGACACTCACCGGTTCTTTACTTTGTTCCAGGCTTCTGGAGCCTATTCATGTATCTTCTGCAGATGATTCTGGCCATTGCCCTTTTCAAATGTCTCCAACAGACAAATGTTTCGGATTTTTTAGGTTTTAAACAGTTGAAACAGCAGAACATAAAAGCAAAGCTGGTAACAGACGGTTTTTATGGGGTGGTACGTCACCCACTATATCTACTGTCAATTCTGTTTTTAGTTTCCAACCCTGTTATGACAGCCCAATGGATGCTTTTAACAATCTGCTCAAGCATCTATTTCATAATCGGTGCACGTATTGAAGAAAAACGTTTTTTAAATGATTTCGGAGATGAGTATCGTCTCTATAAACAAGCTGTTCCGTTCCTCTTACCGAAGTTTAAAGGTTCTATCACTTAAACAGAATGATACAAGTGAGAACAACCACCTAAACTTACGCATGATTTAAGTTACATTCCAGACGACTATAAATGTTTTTTCTACTGCTCCAGTGAAACATCAACAGTAACAACAATTCTCTGCATACCGCCCTGCTTTGAAATATTTAGCGGAATTCGGACTGTCGTGCCATCCACACTTACCCCAGACCCACCAATAGAAACTGCCGGTACATAAACCTGATTTTCCAGATCTGCAGTTGAATCGTCTGATATAACTGTATCTATGTCAGAAACAGCTTTCATTTTAGTATCATGACTGACCACGAGACCTGCCTGATGTTCACCTTCCGGTATTGCATGACCTATATTATCACCTGCAAGGGTGGGGACAACCTGCTGCAAATCCTCCCGCTTGCCAATCAGTTCCATAATTAGTTTGGACAATGCTGTCAATGTTTCCAGCACACCGGCACCATTTACGGCTGACGTTAAAAATGAATTGCTTTCGGCCAACCCAATCGCCCTTTTAGCATCCTCTACAGAGGATTGTCCGGAAAGGTCCTGTTTATTCAGTTGAAGAACAAAAGGTATATCATGCAGCCCAACCCCATAACTACCCAGATAGTCACGCAATTCCAGCAGGCTCTCACGGGATGAAGAGACCTGCGCAGAGGAAGCATCGGCAACTATAACTATGCCATCGGCACCTTTGAGTGTCATCTTCCAGGCAGCAGGATTTGCAACCTTTCCCTGCAATGTATAAATGTGCAGACGGACACGATAACCACCAAAAACCGGCTGTTCAAAGGGACTAAAATCGAAGAAAAGCAGTGATGATCCACTAGCTGGTATGGCTTTCAATTCTCCACGGAGAGACGGCTTGATACGATCATATACATATCGCAAAGACGTTGCTTTACCGACCTTTTCTGCCCCGTAATAAACAATTTTAGCGTTGATTTCCCGTTTGGCGTGATTAACCAGTGCCATTCATTCTCCGTCTAAATAAAATTGAATTGTATTAGCTGTCAGTTTCGTTTTTTGGCCAGCACCAGACGTTTGGCCTGTGTGGCGATAACTGAAGATATATTCTTGCTCTTGGCATAGCCGGATATATCTTTCTCGTTTAATGTAGAAAGGTATCTCAAGGAGTTAGTCAAAGGTGTTTTGGGATTCTCAATCAGTGCTTTACGGATATTATAATTTTTGGTCCATTCTTTATTGGCGCATATCAAACGTATAATCTCATCATTCTGAGCTCCGACCTTGATTATTGTCAGTATTTCTCCATCAGTTATTCGAGGATTTTTAATAACGCCGCTTGAAACCAGCTTATTTGAATCTTTGATCAGAATGCTTCGCCACTCCTTATCTCCGGTGAGGGCCATTTTGATCTTTTCACTGATGCCCATCAATTGAATAAGTTTATACTTGCTGAGGTACTCTTCTTTATCCTGAATCTCTTCATCCGGATCATCAGCTAAATCACCACCAGAATCATCAACGGCCTGCAATTCTGACTGATTTTCAGATTCATTGCCCTGGTCATCTGCAGGGCCAAAAACATCCTCCGTCAGAAAGTCTTCTCCATCAAGATCATCTGCGCCATCAGCAGCCAAAAGCTCTTCCAGAAATGCAGCAGTCTGGGGAGCAACAGTTTGACAGCAAAGCACGGCTTTTACAATTTTGAGGTTAGAACAATACTCATGGGCAATTGCATCGAGTACTGCAGGATGAATCAGCGAAGCTTCCAGAAACAACAAAACCGCGTTTTCAGAGAGGGCACCAAATACTGTGCTGGCCGCGCTCTTGACAATTTCGTCTTTCTCCCTCATCAAACAAAAAGCCAGCATCACCTGATCAGCAGGGGACAAACTTTCAACTGACTCAAGGCCTCTTAGTTTTTCATCACGACTTACTCCGGCAGCCACATAAGCTGCCACTGCCGGAGTAATCTTAATCTTGATTATTTCGGCCATTGATTCCCGCTACTGCTTCAAAGTTGCTTTAATACCGGCATCTTTCAACTTCTTGAGTGCCGCCTCAGCCGCTTTTTTGTCGGTAAAAACACCTGCAGTCAGATTTTTTGAAGGTATCAAGACATCTTCCTGCTTGAGTGTCAAAGTAAAACCTGCTGCTGTAAGACGCGCTTTCTCGCTGGCAGCCCGAGAATCAAGAATATACGAACCGGCATACACATAGTGCTTGCCTCCCTGATCCAGAATAAAAGCATCTGAGGTATATTTCTTCAGCTTATCCAATTCAACCTTGGCTGCGGAACGATCCGCAAGTTCAACCAGCAGAAGCCGGTTCATTTTAGCTTTTTTACGGGCACCAGGCTTGATAACCGGCTCTAAACCGGTCTTCTTGATCTTAGCCTGGTCTACAGCCAGACTCCCTTCCATAACATAGTTGCCAACCAACACTGTCCAGGATCCGGCCTTTGCGGAGGCTTCAACAGGTTCTGACTTGACAGCGTCTTTCTTTACTACAGGTTGCTTCTTTAATTTAACTTCAGCCACAGCAGCTACGGCTTTTTTCTCTGCAGGCTTAACAGGCTCGGCTTTTTTGGGTTCTTCCTTTGGTTTGGGCTGCGGAGTTGCGGCAACAATAGGAGCAGGAGTTACCGGTGCAGCAGGCACAACCTTTACCGGCGCACTTACTGCAGGCGCGGCAGCTTCCTTTTTATCGCCAGCAGCTGCCACCGGTTCAGCCTTGGCTGCAGAGCCATCTCGCGGAGGCAATTCCATTTTTACTTTCTGTGTAGCCGGTGTTTCAGCAGGCTTGCTTACTTCCTGCGTCCGGATCATGTCCGTGAAAAAGTAAAGATAAGAAAAACCACCCACTAATGCGATCAAAGCGATCAGAAGTGTATTTTGTCTGCCTTTTTCACCTTTTGTACCCTGTTTCTGAGTTTCATCTGCCTGATTAACGTCTTTGGAATCCATTTTCGCCTCCGAATAATTTAAGCGCAACAACTTCAGTCTACATATATTTAGATCTATTTTTTTACAGCATTTGCTTCGGCCATTACCTTCTGAGACAAATGAGTTGGAAGGTCTTCGTAGTGAGAAAACTCAATACTGAAAAGACCTCTATCGCTTGTCATTGATTTCAGATCATTTGAATATGCCAGCACTTCTGACATGGGAACCACCGCCCGGATAATCTGCGAATTGGCTTTGGGCTCGACCCCGACTACCTTGCCGCGACGGGAGTTGAGATCTCCGATAACATCACCCATATTTTCATCAGGCACTGTCACTTTCAGATTTACAATCGGTTCAAGCAGAACCGGCTTGCAGACTTCCATCGCCTTTTTGAAAGCCATGGACCCGGCAACCTTGAAGGCCATCTCAGACGAATCTACAGTATGGAACGAACCATCATATAGAGCAACCCTGAAGTCAACCACCGGGAAACCGGCCAAAAAGCCATCTGCACATGCTTCCTGAATCCCTTTATCTACGGCGGGAATGTACTGGCGTGGAATCACACCCCCCACAATCTTGTCTTCAAAAACATAACCTTCGCCACGTCCCGTCGGAGACATTTCAATCCAGCAATCACCGTATTGACCTCGCCCACCGGACTGTTTTTTATACTTACCCTGAACCTTGGCTGACCCGCGGATTGTTTCCAGATAAGGTACTTTTGGCGTTTTAAGAACGACTTCAACACCGAACTTGCGCTTCAATTTTTCCACTATAACTTCCAGGTGCACCTGGCCCATACCGGAAATGATCAGCTCCTTGGTCTGGGTATCCCGGTGAGACTCCAGCGTCGGTTCTTCCTCAATCATACGGTGCAGGGCATTATGAATCTTGTCTTCATCAGCCTTGGTCTTAGGTTCAATGGCATAGGAAATGACGGGCAGCAACTGTTTTGCCGGTTCATAAAGGATCGGGCTGTTTGCGTCACAAAGCGTGTCACCGGTAACGGTTTCTTTCAGTTTTGCAACGGCAACGATGTCCCCTGCCACAGCTTGTTTGATCGGGTGTTGTTTTTTACCTTCCAGCTCATAAAGTTGACCGATACGCTCTTCAACCCCTTTGGTGGAGTTGAAAATCGTGGAATCTGAATTCAACACACCGGAATAAACCCTGAAAATGGTGATCTTACCGGTATAGGGATCGGAGGTTGTCTTAAAAACCAGGGCCGAGAATGGCGCTTTTTCATCCGGTGCCCTTTCAATAATATCCCCGGTTTTGGGGTGAGTTCCAATGGCATTGGTTCTATCCAGTGGTGACGGCAGATAAGCGCAGGCTGCATCCAACAAGTGTGACACGCCTATGTTGGCCGTTGCCGAACCACACAAAACCGCGGTAAAAGTATTCCGCATGGTACCGATTCTAAGGCCGTCTCTGATCTCTTCTTCGGTAAGCTCTCCGGTTTCAAGATACTTTTCCGTAAGCTCATCATAAGCCTCGGCAACAATTTCAACCATATGTTCGCGCAGCCTGGCTGCTTCTTCCTGACAATCTACAGGGACAGGGCCTTCAGTAAATGTGCCGGAACCATCTTTGGCATAAAAACAGGCTTTCATGGTTACCAGATCAATAACACCCTGAAAATCAAGCTCGGATCCAATGGGCATCTGAATAGCTACTCCACGAGCTCCAAGCATTTTTTCCATATCATCAATGGCACGCAGAAAGCTGGCCCGTTCACGGTCCATTTTATTAACAAAAGCCAAACGGGGAATTTCAAACTCGTTAGACCAGTTCCAGATTTCCTCGGTCTGGGCTTTGACACCGGAAATTGCTGACAAAATCACCATTGCTCCGTCTAATGTTCTCATACAGGCACGGGTATCTGCGATAAAGTTGCCGTATCCGGGAGTATCCACTATATGCAACGAGTGTTCTTTCCACTCACAGTGATCCAGAGCAGAAGTAATCGATATTTTACGTTTAATTTCTTCGGGTTCAAAATCCATGGTAGAGGTACCGTCATCCACGCGCCCCAACCGGTCAATCATTTTTGTATCAAATAAAATTGCCTCAGCCAGTGAGGTCTTGCCTGCGCCACCATGTGCGATGATACCCAGATTACGGATCTTGCTCGTGTCAAACCGTCCCATATAAAATCCCCCTTTGGAATGAATAACGCCGAATATCTGTTTCTGTAGCCGGTACAAACATCTCAAGTCAACGCGTCAACAAGACGCTCAATAAGCCTCCTTATGCAGGGATTCAAGCAAATATTTCATCACACATTTATAGACGAGTTCAACAATTTCTCTCGTAAAGTATTCTGAGACCATCCAGGGTTAAAAAGTCATCTACCTCATCAATGGTAAGAGATTCTGGCGCTATCAGGTTTGCCAGACCACCGGTGGCTATTACTTTGGGGGTATCCTTACTTTCTGCCTTGATACGATTAACAACTCCGTCAACCAAACCGACATATCCGTAATAAATTCCTGACTGCATTGAATTCACTGTATTTTTGGCAATGACATGCGGCGGTTTGGCAATATCAACCCGCTGCAACTTGCTGGCCCGTTGAAAAAGGGCTTCCATGGATATGGCAAGACCAGGGGCAATGGCTCCTCCGCAGTAGTCACCACTGGCATTTACATAGTCAAAGGTCGTTGCCGTACCAAAATCAACAATTATCAACGAACACTTATGCTTCTCGTAGCCTGCAACAGCATTTACAATTCTGTCAGCTCCAACCTCTTTCGGGTTATCATAATGAATTGGCATGCCTGTCTTGATTCCTGGTCCGACTACGTACGGGGTGAGCTCAAAAAAGTCACGGGAAATGGCTTCCATTACTCCGGTCAAAGGTGGAACAACCGATGATATAATTGCAGCATCAACCGTTTTGAAGTCCAGACTGGCAGAGGCAAACAGGCTATGCAGCAGAACGCCGTATTCATCCGAAGTTCGAGACTTATCTGTTGAAAGGCGCCAGTTGCGAACCAGCTTCTTGCCATCATAGATTCCAAGAACAATATTGCTATTACCAACATCTATAACAAGCAGCATCTACATTACCCTCACATCACCTGAAATAACCCGCTCTACATCACCAACTGACCTTTGCACCAACAGAGCACCGTCTGCATCAATACCTGCAAACATACCACTTAAAACCAGTTTCCCGGCATCACTGACTTCAACTTGCCTCCCTGCTGCGTTGCAGCGCTGCTGCCATTCTTTACGCACTGGGCCAAAACCTTTAGACAAAAATTCCAAGTAAAGCATGTCTAACTCACTTAGCATGGCTGCGGCAAACTGCACCCGTCCGACCGGACGCCCCTGTTCAAGCAACAATGAAGTGGCTGGACTCCTTAAATCCGTCGGGAACTGGTCATTATTCATATTAAGATTTACACCGATACCCAGTATCACGAAATTAACTCGGTCTGTTTCTGAGCTCATTTCATTTAACAGCCCGGCAATCTTTCGCCCGCCAATCAGAACATCATTTGGCCATTTAATTTCCGGCTTGAGGTCTGTAGTTGACTCAACTGCCCGTGCCACAGCCACCGCTGACAGAAAGGTCAGCTGTGCCGCTTCAGCAGGCATTACTGAGGGTCTCAGGATTATGGATGTATAAAGATTGACGCCTTTTGGAGAAGACCAGACCCTGCCAAGACGCCCTTTACCACCACTTTGGGAGTCAGCCAGTACAACGGTTCCCTCCGGGGCTCCCTGTTCCGCCAACCGAAAGGCATCGGCATTTGTAGATATGGTCTCGTCCAGGCAGATCAGGTTTTTACCAATAACATCAGACTTGATTTGTGCAGCGACTTCTTCTTTGATTAATGTGTCAGGGGCGGAAATCATCTGATAGCCGCGAGACGGCACAGCCTCAATTACATACCCGGCCTTCCTCAGACTGTTAATATGTTTCCAGATGGCTGTGCGAGAGACATTAAGTTCCTGGCTGATTATTTCGCCGGAAACAAAGCCGCCCTGTTCGCGAAAAAGCTGGAGTATTGCTGATGAAACTTTTGACAAGAAGACATCTCCTTAACCAGATAAAATCTTTAACACAAAAGGTCTTCGCAAATGTCAATTACACCGGCTTATACAAACCTCATTGAAATATCCATTGAGCGCGGTGAATGGGTCAAAGCTCCTACGGAAATAATATCGACACCGGTCTCAGCAATTGCGCGCACCCTTTCAAGAGTTACTCCGCCTGATGCTTCAACCAGCACACGACCAGCGACCTTAGCCACCGCCGCAGTCATCTCCTCCAAAGTCATGTTGTCCAGCATGATGACATCGGCACCTGCAGCCAGCGCTTCATCAACCTGGTCAAGAGTCTCTGTCTCAACTTCAATTTTCAAGGTATGGGGAATATAGTCACGGGCGCGACTGACTGCTGCAGTAATTCCTCCCGCCGCTGCGATATGATTTTCCTTGATCAACACACCATCATAAAGGCCGGTTCGATGATTAAAACCGCCACCGATTCTCACAGCATATTTTTCAAGTTCACGCAAACCCGGTGTAGTTTTGCGGGTATCAACTATACGCGCTTTAGTACCTTTAACAGCCTCAACATAAAGTGCCGTTATGGAGGCGATACCAGAAAGGCGCTGCAGCAGATTTAGTGCCACCCGCTCCCCCATCAAGAGGTCGGCAGCATTTCCATGGGCATTGGCGATGATATCGCCGTTTGAAACCCGCGCACCATCAGCAAGTGAAGAGGCAAAGGTAATTTCAGTGCTGAGACGTTTGAATACACGTTCAACAACAAACAAACCGGCCAGGACAAGATCTTCCTTGGCAATAAATCGCGCCGATGCAGGGAGCTGTTCTGAAAGAACCGCTTTTGTGGTTATATCTCCAGTGTGAATATCTTCGCGGAGAGCGTGGTCTATGAGACGGTCTAAAGATAGCATGTGTCCACCTTAACAATTATGAAAATGCTATTTTGTATAACACAGGAACGGTGGTGTATCAACCGCAAAACCGGCTCGTATTTTCAACGCACCATCAAACGCATGCCGATATAAAAAATATCTACTGATTACAAAAAAGGCGTCCACCGGCAAATGGACGCCCAATTCACAAAACTATTTAATAGTATCCCGCATCATTTTTTTCTCTTATCTATAATGTAACTGCTTTTATCTGATAATTTGGCCTGTGTCTTTAGTTCTGCTGCGACCTCGGCCACCCTGGCAAAATGATCCAGACTTTCAGATTCTGTTGAAACAACGGCTATGGATAATGAAAGCAAAGGGATCTGTTCCAGTTCTCCCTTGCGATTAGTGCTTATGTAGTACCCCTGCGACCTGGTTCTTTCATCAAAAAGGTCAAGTACGATTTTGTCATAGTTGTTTATGATGGTTTTGCAAATCGATTCCGCCCTTTGAAATGGGACAATACAGACGAAGTCATCTCCCCCTACGTGCCCACAAAACCCTCCGCCACTATCGATAACCGCATTATACATAATTCTGGCCAGCATACGAAGAACCTCATCCCCATGCGAGAAACCATATACATCATTGTAGGGTTTGAACTGATTGATATCAAGGTAGCAGACCGCATAAGGCTTCCCAATAGCTTCATTTACAGCCTTTTGAATAGAAGTGTTGCCAGGCAGGCGGCTCAGCGGATTGTTATCAAAAACACGCTTGATGCGAGACAACGCTAACTGTATCCGCTGGTACAATTCATCAACCGGTAGTGGCAATACGACAAAATCGTCCAAAGGACAGTTATCCCAATCTGTCCAATGCCCTTCGGCTTTTCGCAACAACCCGATTATCGGCACCGTACTAAAGAAAATATCTCCGCGCAAAATGCTGACCACAGAAATTGCCCTATCATAGTCCCCAGCGAGATCAACCAACATCACTTCCGGAGGATCGGAATATAAAGTGCCCAGTAAACCCTGCGTTTTGGAAATACAAACAACCTGCAGCCCCTTTTTACATAAGCCTGTTGTTGTTTCCAAACATAGCGCAGAATCAAACGAGACCAATATTGTTTTAACAGGGTCGGACATTTCAGGCCTGCATTTCTATGCTGAAGTTTTTTACATCAATAAGCTTCTCTTCCAACTCTTCAATAATTTCAGCCAAAAGCTGCTCAGTCATACCAAGCGCATCCCACGTCTCCTGCTGAATACGCGGTACATAAATGTCTCCACTGTCCCCAAAGCCACTGGCCTTGACTAACACATCAGCCATCTGAACCACTGAAACCTTAATTCTGTGATTGCTGGAAAGAGTCACATCATGATGAAACGATATGGGGTCACTTAGTTTTTCCGGCAAAAACCAGCTTTTTGCCAGCCAGCCACCAATCTCGGCATGGTCAGTACCAAGCACCTGCATCTCTGCTTCAGAAAGGTAGATCTGTTTTTCATTAGCCAACTGTATAATTTCTTCAGATTCTTTACTACACTTAAGACCTATCACGATCCTGCCAATATCATGTAGCAGTGCGGCGGTAGATATTTCCTCGCATTCGGGTATGGCAAGTTTCCGCGCAATCAGGTTAGCAGCGGCTGCTACTCCCAGCGAATGCTCCCATAAACCAAGACTGTTCTTCTCCATAATTTCCAAAAACGTTGATGAAAGTGCCAGACTTTTTACAACATTCACACCAAGCAGAATCATTGCGTTGGAAATTGTCGATACCCTGTTGAATCCATAGGATGGCGAATTAGCCAATCTTAGTATTCTGGCAGAAAGAACCTGATCAGATGTGACTATATTAGCCATTTCATGAATAGTGGATTTTTCATCTTCCGAAAGAGCATTGAGTCTTATTATGACTCCCGGTAAAGTCGGCAGAGTCTTTGTATCCATGATAACTTTTTTTAAATCATTATGCCTATCTCCCACAATCATCTCCCATGGATCGTTTAAGAAAAGCGGTATAAATCTCATGAACCTTCATTGTAAGGGTGTCATTGCGAACCTTGTCAAAACGGCAATCAAGATCTTTAAGTATAGCTTCAACAGCAGGCTCCCCCTCCTGCTCTATCGGTCTCCCCTTGACATAAAGCGACTTGATACCCATCAGATCGAATCGCCTGATCATCTCACCGGTTATTACAACATCCTTGCCGCAGATTGGAACATTAGACGAACTGTCATTGCGACAGACTTCCCGGGCAAGAACCATTCCCTCAGCAACCATATGTAACGGTATCATCTGCATATCTCACACATCCTTTACTCATGCAAAAAATAACCATATCCGTAAATAGATACTATTCTAACATAGAATCATAACAATGGTAGCCAGCTGTATATATCTTTATTACATTCCATTTTTTTGCCATATTTAGCAGCGGCCTTCATTTGTTATCATTATTTTTACAGTGCCGGGACCGTATTTAATTCTGTTGAAAACTACGCATTACAAATGTATCATATCACATTAAAGTTTCAAGACGGTCGCTCAGCAAAAGGCTCTCAAGCGAACAGGTTACGAAGGAGTTTATTTTGGCAACAACAGATTCAAGCATGAATCGGACTGATTACTTTGATTTTGCTCGGCTGGAGCAGATAATTAAAGAAGGCAACTACGACATCAATGCTCTTCTTCCTGTCCTTAAACGTTTTTCAGAGGACTTCACAAAACAGGAGCAGCAGATTGCCAAATTGACCAAGGAGAATAAGGATCTGAATCTCCATCTGGTTGAAATATCACGCTCACTTGAACATGCCAGCAGAATTGATCCGATGACAGGCCTTGCCAATCGGCGTGATATAATGGAAAAGATTACTCGCGAATACAGCCGGGCAACCAGACATAAAACCACTTTTTCCATTATTCTGGCAGACGTGGACAACTTCAAACAAATCAATGAGACCTACGGATTTAATGCAGGCGATGATGTGCTAGTGGAAATTTCACGAGTCCTGATGAGTTGCCTGCGCAACGAAGACATTTGTGCCCGCTGGAAAGGCGAAGCGTTCCTGATACTGCTACCGGAAACCCCTGCAAACGGTGCAACCACTGTAGCTACAAAGATCCATGAATCCATAGACATGACAGAATTCAAGGCGCAAAAACCGGGCATCCGTACCACCGTCAGCCTGGGAATATGTGAATACAGTTCAGACCAGACTCTGTTTGATTGCATCATAAGGGCTGAACAGGCCCTGAAGAAAGCCAAGGATGGTGGAAAAAACCGGCTCTGCATCGCCTGACACATTAACAAGTTACAAATATAAAACCCCGCAATCTGATTAGATTGCGGGGTTTTTAAAACTCAGAGTTGCCTGAGATAAAGTCGGACCTGGATACAACAAAATATCTTAGACAACAGTTTCCCTTACCATCCCCGCTGCTCCCAGCAACCCTGCGTCATCTGCCAAAGTTCCGGCAATAATTTTCAAGTCACTGCCAATTTCACGAAAACAACGTTTTCCAAGTTCTTTTCGCATTGCCGGCAAAAGCAGTTCCAGGCTTTCACTGACTCCTCCACAGACAATTATCGCCTCAAGATTTAATGTATTGACTAACGATGCTAAACCGATCCCTAGCCAGCTTCCCGCCGTTTCAAATGCCTTTAAAGCAACCTGATCACCCTTTTTCGCTAAACCGGCAACGATGGCCGCATCCAACAGAAGCTCCCCCCCATCAGGATGCCCGGAAAAAAGTTCCATGGCATATCGGACTATTGCACCAGCAGAAACATACTGTTCAAGACACCCGTTATTGCCGCATGGACAAGGCAAGCCATCCGGCTTGACCGTAATGTGACCGAACTCGGAGGCAAAACCGTTCACCCCGCTCCAGAGGTTACCATCCAGAATCAGACCACTGCCAAGCCCGGTTCCGATACTGATCACCATGAATGATCTGAAATCCGTACCTGCGCCATAGATATATTCTCCCATGGCAATTGCATTTGCATCGTTTCCGCAAATTGCTGGTAAACCGGTGGCAACTTCCAGAAATTTGGTCAGGTTCAACCCGTCAAGGGGCTTCATGTTTACCGATGAATGGATTACTCCATCTCTGCTGACCAGACCTGGCACTCCTACGCCTATTCCTGAAACCGTTTGAGACAATGTATTTGCAAAATCCTGCATTTCAGTAATTCCAGCCAGCAATCTTTTACAGAAAGCCTCCCTGCCCTCCGAAATACTGCTTACAGAACGACTTCGAGACAAAATTATTCCCGAATCGTCCACCAGAGCAAAACGCAGGTTTGTACCGCCGATATCTATACCTATATAAAAACGTTCCACTTTATAAACCTCATTAAAGAGAGCTGAGCGCTTCGTACAACATGTCGTAGGTTATCATCAATCCTTCCGGGATAACCCTGATATCACCCACAACTGTCATGAAATTTGAATCCCCGATCCACCGTGGCACAATATGAATATGGAGATGATCTTCTATGCCTGCTCCAGCGCCACGACCCAAATTAACGCCGATATTAAAACCATCGGGCCGGGCAATCTTCTGCAGCAGGTTTTTCGCCCGCCGAACAGATTTCATCAAATCCAGCATCTCCACATCTGACAACTCATCAAGGTCCGAGGTATGGCGCTTGGGTGCTGCCATCATATGACCGTTCGTATAAGGGAAACGGTTCAACATGATCAGAGAATGTTCCGTTCGCTCCAAAACAAGTTTTTCACGATCTTCTTCAGTGTTCCAGGCTGTACAAAAAACACAGCCCTCTGCACTGGAAATAGACTTGATATAGCTCATACGCCAGGGTGCCCAGATTCTGTCCATCTCTCCCCCTTGTAATTATAAACAGTGGTTTGACAGCAGTCATTAAACAGAAGTTTTGACAAAATACACGATTATATTTGATAAAAAAAATAAAAAAGGCGGGGTAGTGCCCAAAAACAGCACACACTGCAAACTCAAACAAAGGTAGGAACTACAATCTATTTTAATTCAAAACCGTCCAGATCCTCTGCAGAAAAGTTGATATCCGGTTCACACTTGGCGGCGTCCAACCTTGAATGAACATCGCGGAAATCCGGTTTTGCCTTATCAATTTCAGCAAGAAGAACCTTAGCCTCATCTTTCTTACCACTAGCTTCACAGGTCAATGCCAGATCATATTTAACTGAACAGGAATCATCGATACTCAAGCCCGGCTTAAGCAGAGACCTGAGCAGACTTTCTGCGGTAGCAACATCGCCTTTTTCACGAAGGCAGGCACTTTGCAGAATAAAACAGGCAACTTTACGGGCCGGATCTTCAGAGGCCTGCCTTAATTCATTAATCGCTTCATCAAAAAGACCCATCTCTTTAAATGCAACACCAAGATCATAGTGAGACTGGGCATCAGACATATCTACATCACTGCCAAATCTTACACTTCTTGGCGCAGAGGCAATGCCGTCAAACATTTCGCCAACTGCATCCAGCCAGTTTCCGCCGTCATCATCCAATACAGCTTCATCCAGAAGAATTGTGCCGAACGGATTGTCATCTTCGATTTCAATCTCGATGTCAATCTCATCCGTCTCCGGATTTTCAACCGGCATGGTTTTTTTCGCCAATTCAACGTCGGTCTCAAAATCCACATCCGCAAAACTGATAATGTCATCTTCAACGGGAAAGGATTTTGACTCTTCAGATGCAAATGAAAATTCTTGGGCGAAAGGTTCAATAATTATATCTGATTCTAACTGCTTATTTTCCGTTGTTTTTGGTGTGGCAAATGACGTCAGGGAGGTTAGTTTGGAAGCAACTGCATCAGCCCCATCAAAATCACCGTCTACCCGATAGGCATTTTCCAAACCTTTTAAAATGCGATTATCAATCGGATCAATCAGATCAAGAGCTTTATAGATGCTAACCAGATCTGCCGTAGCCTTGCTATCAATAAAGTTCTGCTCATGCTGATCAAGAAAGGCCAGAACACCAGCAACATCCTTTTCACTAATCAGGCACTCTAAAAATCCTTTTTGAGCAGAAATATCCGCGGGGAAAAACTTGAGGAAATGCTGGTAGGCCATCTTAACACGCTGAGGCTCATTTAGCCGTCGGAATGCTTTTACAATAAGCTCCCAGAAACGCTGGTCCTTGGGATTCTGTTGCAGAACGACCTGAATTGCACTTACTGCGTTGCCTGCGTTACCTTCCTCAACCTGCCTGGCAAGCACTTCATACATAAAATCCGGTTTATCGGGAAACAGCTGCTTGATTCTGTCATTCAGCTTAATACATGACGCATTGTCGCCACGATCGTGAAGAACAGACGCCAGTTCTGCAAAGGTCCGGTAGGAGTCTTCTTTCTTGGCAGCCTGAAAATATGATTCCGCAAGCATCAACTTGATGCCGATATTTTGTCTATCCACATTATGCATCCGCTCCAGAATCTTAAGAGCGTCCTGATGATTGGATGAATTTTTATAATGCTCGTAAACTTGTTTATATTCGGAGAGAGCATTGGCAACCAGGCCATGCTTTTCATTCAGATCCGCCAGGGTCAGGGTAATACTGATCTCTCCCGGCAGCAACATCTGAAGTTTTTTATAAACAGCGATAGCCTTAAGATAAAAGCCATTGGCGGAATAGTATTTACCGATTGATTCAAATTCGACCCGTGCATCCTCAAGACTGCCGGCCTTGATCAGAAGTTCGGCTAACCTTTGACGTTGATTAATTGCAGAAGGATCAAGCGAGATCACCTGACGATAGGTTTTGATGGCTTTATCCATCTGGCCACGCAAGGCAAATCGTTGAGCCTCTTCTATGAGCTTGTCTTTTTTAGAGCTCATCTGCTAAAAATCCCCTTCCAGCATTGCATAATAAAACATAGTTACTACATTAGTAAAAATATCGTTTAAAACTATATTATGCCACATAGGCGTGTCAAGCATAATAAGCCGGTTATATTAGGATTTATTTTGGGTTTGATCTACAAATTGATTGTTTTTGACAAGGCCATGAAAATACATTAGTTTATTCATCTTAAAGTCGTTATCCAGTTTCACATAAGCAACGGAAAAAAAGTATCAACTGAGCTTTACTGGAGAGAATCAATGCATTTACTACCAAAGGCAAACCCTCTAAAAGAGCACCTTCAGGCTACCAAAGCAGTTGTTTCTACTGTTTTGCAAAAACTGGCATCGGAAGACTTTACAGGCTATATGAACCTCAAAGCTCCTGGTTATGATGCTTTTTGCATTTTTGCACTCGGTAATATGGTGTCTGTCGTCAGCATAGAACATTCGGCACATATCACAGGTTTTGATGCCTTTGAACATATGCTGGACAAGGTTTTTACCTCCGACGCGAAAATAAACATCTATAGAATGACTCCTGATCTGGTCATGTGTTCACATGCATTGCTGCAAGGGGAGAAGATTTACAGTGATGAGGTAATTCGACAGATAGACATGAAAGCAATTTTTGCCGACCTGAAAAACCGTGGTTTGAACGGCGTGGTTCGCTTTACTGCCGATGATCGTCTGGCGATGCTGTTTTTCAAAAACGGAACTCCCATCGGCTTCTACACCAGCGGATCACAAAACATTGAAGCATCACCGGAAGAATCACGTAAAATTGCTGCCATGCCCGGCGCAAAACTGGATGTCTTCTCCATAAATCCACAAACTGATATCATTCCCTATGACCTGTTGCACATGTTTGATATAGACAGCATTTGCGAAAATCTTTCTAAAAAGCATGCTGTACCACCACCCACAACAACCACTGCAGCTCCAACACCAGAACCGATAACAACTGCTTCTGCTCCTGAACCAGCGGCTGAAAACCCGGTTGCTGAACCTGTTACATCTGCACAGACTGACGCACCCGCAGAAATAGATCCATCCTCACTTTTTGCCCCACCTGACTCGAACGAGCTGGTCAAACTTATTGAAGATCTGCAGGATGTTGCAGTTGCCTATCTTTCAAAAAGCGGCAAAACAGTTGTAGAAAGGCTGATTGAAAACGCCGGTGGCCCTTCCATCTTCCATCACCAAGATGAAACAGACAGATTCCTCAGCATGTTATTCATGGAATCGATGAAAATCGACGACCATGCGCGCATAGAGGAGATGATCGATTTAATGCGTTCTGAAATAGTCGCACGGGCACAAACCCATTAAACAATCCCCGACCGGCCACTGGCGGGAGCCTGAATGCATATCCAACAATTCTTAAGAGACTCACTTGAAAATTACGGTTATTGGGTTTTGTTCATCGGAACATTTCTTGAAGGCGAGATGATCCTGATCATGGCCGGCTTCCTTGCCTTCCAGGGTTATCTGGATATCAAGGGAGTCATCATGACATCCTTTGTCGGATCGTTCCTTGGTGACCAGTTTTATTTTTATCTAGGCTACTACAAAGGCAAAGCACTGCTGCGACGTTTCCACAGCATCGCCCGCAAACTGCGTGAAGCACTGCGCCTGATAGAAAAATACGGCATGCTGGTCGCATTTATTTCACGTTATACCTACGGTTTTCGAATAGTACTGCCGATCATACTCGGTGTAACCTCTATTCCTCCCCGCACTTTCATGTGGATAAACCTGCTAAGCGCCCTGTCCTGGGCCATTATATTCTCACTGGCCGGCTATGTATTCGGTAAAAGTGCCTCCCTGTTTCTGGATGATGTGGGCAAATATGAACATTATCTGATGTTGATACTAATGGGATTCGTGGCCATGGCATGGCTGGGACACATGTACCATGCCTGGAAACTTAAAAAACCTGCCCGTGACAGACTTGTACGAATCAGAGCCATTCGGCTGACAAAATTGAGGTAAAATGATTGAGGTAACTGATAACATTGTAATTGTAATGGTTGAACCGCAGTCTCCAGGAAATATCGGCATGGCCTGTCGCGCGATGAAAAACATGGGACTCACCCGCCTGAGACTTGTAAACGGTTGTGATCGTTTTCACCCGGAATCACTGAAATTCGCAGTCTCAGCAAAAGATCTGCTTGAACAGGCCGAACTGTATACCGACCTGGCCTCCGCCCTGGCCGATTGTACAATGTCTGTCGGCACAACAAGAAGACATGGTAAATATCGTCAGGAGATTCTCTCACCCTCTGAAACTGCAGTCAGAATCAAAGAATTTGCCTCTCCTGAAAGCCGCGCAGCAATCGTGTTTGGCCGTGAGGACAGCGGGCTGACAACGGAAGAACTTTCACTCTGTCGATGGCACGCCACTATCCCGACCGCCCATGATTACGGATCTCTGAACCTGTCCCAGGCGATCCTGCTATTTTGCTACGAACTTGACAAGGCCACACAATCGCCAGGTGGCGGCAGAATAGATCCGCAAGCGACTTCAGGCGAGATGGAATCCATGTTTAATCAGATGGATGCCTGCCTGCAGAAAATAGGTTTTCTCAATCGGCAAAACCCTGAACATATCATGCTTTCATTGCGTAGAATGTTTTACCGGGCCAACATGGATAATCGGGAGGTAGCGATTATCAGGGGTATGATGACACAGATTGACTGGGCCTGCTCTGCCTTTGACGGCAGGAAAACTTCATGACCAACACAACAGTAGGAATGGTCGCCGGTTTTATAACAAGTGTCGCCGCAATCCCCCAAGTAGTAAAAACCATCCGGACCAGACATGCCAGAGACATCTCCATCTGGCAGCCGATTCTTCTTTCGGCCGGAGTTGCACTCTGGATGGTTTACGGTATGCTTATTAACGATTTACCGCTGATTTTGGCCAACATAGTCCCCTTAATCTGCAACACCTTGCTGATCGGTCTCAAAATCTATTATGACAAGACTGCCAAATAATTCAGAACAATCAATGGAGGATGCAAAATGAAACAACTGATAGCAAAATTATCTCTCTTAGTAATTCTGGCACTGCTTTCCGGTTGCGGATACAACACCATGCAGGCCAATGAAGAAGCGGTTATCGCCGCCTGGGGAAACGTGGAATCATCCTATCAGCGTCGTTCCGATCTGATTCCAAATCTGGTTGAAGTTGTTAAAGGCTATGCCAAGCATGAGGCAGACACACTCAAGGCGGTTACTGAAGCCCGTGCCAAAGTCGGGTCCATGCAGGTAACCAAAGATGTTCTCAACAACCCTGCTGCCCTGAGCAAGTTCCAGCAAACCCAGGGGGAACTATCCGGTGCGTTGTCAAGATTGATGGTTGTTGTGGAAAGATATCCTGACCTGAAAGCAAACCAGAATTTCATGGACTTGCAAAAACAGCTGGAAGGAACCGAGAACCGCATCAATGTTGCCCGTGAACGCTACAACCAATCCGTTCAGGTATTCAATACCAGCATCCGCACCTTCCCCAACTCCCTGACAAATTCCCTGCTGCTTCATCTGCAGCGCAAGGAGCCGTTCAAAGCCGAAGAAGGAGCAAAAACCGCCCCCAAAGTAAAGATGTAGGAATATTCAAGGTAACGGGAGAGCAGAAATGGTCATGAAACGCATAATTATAACTTGCATAATGCTATTCATGGCTCTCCCGTTGTCTGCATTGGAGATTCCAAAACTTTCTGCAAGAGTAAATGACTATGCCGGAATGCTGTCACCGGAAAGCAAGTCCCGCCTTGAAAACAAACTGGCCTCTTTTGAGAGAGACCAATCCACACAGATAATAGTTCTGACCATCCCATCTCTACAGGGTGATGATATTGACCAGTTTGCCATAAAAGTGGCCGAAAGTTGGAAAATCGGCCAAAAGGGAAAAGATAATGGAGTCATCCTGATCCTGGCAAAAGCCGAACGAAAAGTCCGAATCGAGGTTGGCAGAGGCCTCCAGGGAGTTTTGCCTGACATAACTGCCGGCCAGATAATCCGCAACACAATGCGCCCATATTTGAAAGAGGGCAATTTCGACCAGGGTATTTCTGTCGGGATTGACGCTATCCTTGCCGCCACAAAAGGTGAATTCAAAGCCGTTCCAGGCGAAGCAAAAAAACAACCACAGTCAAAATCACCTTCCCTCATAACCCTGCTGCTTATTTTAATAGTCGGTATGCTTGTAGTCGGTACTTTTTCACGCCAGCTTGGAGCTGCAGCAGGAGCCATCGGGCTACCGACCGCAGCCTGGCTTGCAATTCCCGGGCTTGGGTTTCTTGCCATAGCAATCCTTGCAGTTGTCGGCCTGGGAATCGGCCTGCTGTTCAATGCCATTGCTTCCCGTTTTTTTGGTGGTGGTGGAGGCGGTGGCGGTGGTGGTTTTTACGGTGGGGGTTGGGGTGGTGGCGGCTTTTTCGGTGGCGGCGGCTCATCCGGCAGCAATGACAGTGTATCAGGAGGCGGAGGAGAGTTTGACGGTGGTGGCTCTTCCGATGACTACTGATTCTGTAGCACTTACAACTGTTCAATACTCCTAAAAGCTGATTTTTACCATTCCAACCTCCTCATCAATACTGCAGCGGATGTTTAAAATGCAATCCCGTTTCTTTATTAATTGTTCATGCCTACAAATCAAGGCTTGGTGTTTATTCATTTACTTTTTACAAAATTGAAGGTAGTTTTCTGAATCTTTTCAAGGAGACATGAACATGACAAAATTCGTTTCAGCAACATTTTGGCTTATAATTATTTGTATCAGCGGCTGCGCACAGACCCTGCCTCCACATGAAGGACTTAACCAGGCTTTTAAAAAGAGCTTTGATGCCACCGGAATGAATTACAGCTCAGAGAGCAAGATCACCAACATCTCCATTTCAAAAAACAATCCACTCACTGACTCCAGCGACAAACGCATGAAGCACCTTGGATCCGGCATTGATATTATGCTCAGCATGTCCATGAAAACGGACGGTGCGATTGATATGAAGTCCAACAGATCAGAAGTCCTCTATGAACTGCATTATAAAAAAGATAATGTGGAGGTTTCGATCAAAATGCCGCTATTGCTGGATTACAACAGTAAAACTATTTATGTGGGTGAATCTTTTGTTAACACGTTTCTCGAAATTGCCTATCCGCAACTTCCTCCGGTCAAAAACGGCTTATTGAAAATAGATCTGAACGAATTACTGAAGGAAGATGGAGCAGGTAACGATAAATTTTTAAAACTCTTTGGAGAAAACCGTTTCAGTGCAAAAAATCTTGAATCAATTAACAATGCTTTCAAGACTGGAGTTTTGAAGTCACTGGCCAAGCTGGACAGCAGCTGTTTAAGTGAACTGCCACTGACAGAACAGGATAAGAAAACAGGTATAGACAGACGAATTCATATGGTCCTGGGACATAAGGATTCTGTTGCAGTTTTTTACAACCTTATTGACACTGTTTCTCTGTCTCTGTTTCAGGACGGAATCATCAACAAGGAAGAGTATACGGTTTTGTTGACTCTTAGCGACAAACAGAAACTTGATACTGTTTTCGATCAATTCACCATGACTATGATTTTTAATGCCGGTATTTCTAAATCAGGGTACGTCGGCCTATTGGAAAGCCAGATCAATGTTGCTGACAAAGAGGGTGTTTTTCAACTGGGACTGTCCGATGTCAGCACCTTCAGCAATTACAATCTGCCTCAGTTCTCCATAATCCCAGAAAAGCGTAACATAGTTGATTTCAAGCAGGTGCTGGATGTAATAAAAGCTGACTCGGCTAAAGCAAAAGAAAAAGAAGCTGCAAAATTAAAATCAAGTGAACCTGAAGTTTCAAATAAGGATACCGAATCAAAACCATAGTATTTAAGTTTGAATCTTGAATACAAAAGCGGCAGAGGAATGATTCCTCTGCCGCTTTTGTATTCAAAACAGTTTCAACTATTATTTCATCAGTACCTTCAATGCCTGTCGGAGCAGCACTTCCACCGAACATCCAGGCTCAACGCTCAAACCACTTAATACCTTGCGTACCTGAGGTTCTTTATAACCCAGATTTTGCAGAGCCGAAATCACGTCTTCCTGAATATCTTCGTCCGGCATCTGCCGAGGCTCGGCGGCCGGGGCTTCGCCCAGATCAAGCTTGCGTACTTTTTCCCGCAATTCCAGAATCAATCGTTCTGCTGTCTTTTTGCCAATACCCGGTATGGTGGAAAGTTTTTGAATATCCCCCTGCATCAGAGCCTGCGACAAAGGGGCTGGCTGAATATTGGAGAGAATATCCCTTGCCAGTTTGGGACCCACACCGGAAACGGTCAGCAACAGTTGAAAAAACGACTTTTCCAGACGGGTACGGAAACCGAACAGCTGAATGGCATCTTCCCGCACACTGGTATGGATATGAAGCGAAACCAGGCCGGCTTCCGGCAGTTCATAATAGGTTGAAAACGGTATCAACACACGATAGCCGACACCATTAACGTCGAGTATGATGTGGTCCGGTGATTTATAGGCAATTGTGCCGGTCAGTAATGCGATCATAGTTTCATATCCCTCCAGGAGGTGCATTTTTTTTTGGCAGTCGCAGCCCCTGTCATCTGTTTGAGTCCGTAGGAGTTAATATGACAGATAGCCACCGCCAGGGCATCGGAGGCATCAGCCTGGGCCGTTTCCGGCAGGCTGAGCAACGCCTTGAGCATCTTCTGCACCTGCCCCTTTTCGGCCCTTCCCTGGCCAACCACAGCCTGCTTCACCTGCAGTGCCGAATATTCGGCCACCGGCAAACCGGCGTTTACCGCCGCCACAATTGCCGCACCACGCGCCTGGCCAAGTTTCAGGGCACTCTGAACATTGTTGGAGAAAAAGATATTTTCAATGGCCACCTGATCCGGTTTGAACTCCGCAATTATGGCAGTGAGACCGTCGAAGATGCTTTTCAGGCGGCCGGGAAAGTCCGTGGCACTGTCGGTAAAAATGGCGCCATTATCCACATGCACAAGGCGATTGCCCTGCTGGTCAACAATTCCATAGCCGGTTATACGTGAACCTGGATCTATGCCGAGCACTCTCATCTAAAACCCGCACCCGCCGCCATGTTTCTGATGATATTTCTGATGATATTCTTCCGCTTTCCAGAACTTGGTCGCTGCAGTAATTTCAGTGACAACAGCCTTTCTCAGGTGCCCGGATTGCTCCAGATGCTTCAGAGAATCCGCCGCCTGTTGGCGTTGCTGTTCGGAAAGATAAAAGATTGCCGATCTGTACTGAGTGCCAAAATCCGGCCCCTGACGATTAAGCTGGGTAGGATCGTGCGACTCCCAGAAGATATCAAGCAACTTATCGTAAGAAATCAATGCCGGATCGAATACAATCTCCAGAGCTTCGGCATGACCGGTCTCACCGCCGCACACATCGCGGTAGGTCGGATTATCCAGATGACCGCCGGTATAGCCGACCCGCGTGGCAATAACACCTGGTACAGACATGAACTGATCCTCCACACCCCAGAAACATCCTGCTGCAAAGATCGCCTTTTCCATTTGACCTCCAAACAAAAAAGGGAGCCTAAGCTCCCTTTCAAATCCCTCTACATCATCTTTTCCATTTCATCAGCCGAGATATCAAAGTTTGCATACACATTCTGCACATCGTCGCAATCCTCAAGCTTGTCCATCATCTTGAGCATGCTTTCGGCCTGTTTGCCTGTCAGCTCCACCAGAGTCTGCGGGACCATAGTAATTTCCGCATTGGTAAACTTAAAGCCCTTGGCAACCAGCGCCTCACGCACTTCGATAAAGCTGGATGGGTCAGTCGTCACCTCAAACTGCTCGTCCTGCTCGGCAACATCATCGGCACCGGCTTCCAAAGCAGCCTCAAAAAGCTGGTCAAAGTCGATATTCTTCTCAAAAGCAATCAAACCTTTCTGACTGAACATCCAGGCAACACAACCGGCCTCGCCCATATTGCCATTGTTTTTACTGAAAATGCTGCGGACTTCGGAAACCGAACGGTTTCGGTTGTCTGTCATCACCTCTACCAGTACAGCTGCGCCGCCGGGGCCATAACCCTCGTAAATGATCTCTTCGTAGATCACACCTTCCATACCGCCGGCACCCTTTTTAATGGCGCGCTCGATATTATCCTTGGGCATGTTCTCACCCTTGGCTTTATCAATCGCGGTTCTCAGACGCGGATTGGCTGCAGGATCAGCTCCGCCAAGCTTGGCGGCAACGGAAATTTCCTTGATGATCTTGGTGAAAATCCTGCCCCTTTTGGCATCGGTTGCACCCTTCTTGTGCTTGATCGTACTCCATTTATTATGACCTGACATTTTTTCCGCTCCTTAGTAAGTTAAAAATAATTCCTGTGTTTTTTTCGCAGAAAATTATTTCGTTAACGCACTTATACTGCGTGCAGGGTTAGAGATTAATGTGATAAAAACGTTATTTATGTTGCCATAAAAAGCGGCAAATATTAGCATGGAGAATAGTGACTGTCCAGAAGGAAATTGCCATGCCAAAAGGGGACCAAAATGCCTATGTCCAGAATCGTAAATACTGCTTTATCTCTATTGATCCTGTTTCTGCTTGGCGGCTGTGCCTATTTTGCTCCTGCTGATTCCGGAGACCTTCCACCGGTGCTGGCAGAGGATGAGATTATTCGTCCATACATAAAACTGGGGCGGATCCAGATCACCAGAGAGGCATACGGAAGCGACTATACAATGTCTCCGGATATACGTAACTGGGGCGTTATGGCCGTCCGTCAGGAAGCAGCTAAAATGGGAGCTGACGCCGTAATCTTACCGGAGGTTACCGGCAATACAATTACCTACGCAATCCTGCCTTCAACCGAGTACCGTGCAACCGGGGTGGCTATAAAATTCAAATAGAGATTGACATTTAAAGAATAAATTTATATAAAGACTATCTTCATAAAAACGGCGACGTAGCCAAGTGGTAAGGCAGAGGTCTGCAAAACCTTTATTCGGCGGTTCAAATCCGCCCGTCGCCTCCAAAAAAAAATCAAGGGTTAGCTAAATCAGCTAACCCTTTTTGTTTTTTTACAGAACATTCCACTAATTTTCAGTACCAAAGACAACTGGGAGCGACTATACTTCAACCATAAAAAATTTGAATAACTACCAAGGATTACCAGAACGCCATGAAACAAGCACACTGTTACTTTCCTGATATCAATCATATTCCGCAACAATTCAGCCATAAAGCACCACTAATGCAGAATTATTATTTAAGCAATGGAGAACTCCGCATCTGGAATGGCCCGCTGCAGGTGGTTCAATCTCCTGTTTTCATAAACACGTCTGAAGGTCTTTCCAGACAGATACTGGGCTCGGTGCCGGACCTATCGTCCTCGGTTGCCCTTGAAGTGCTTGACGACTCCGTAAGGGCCTATGCCAATGGCCGTGGAATCTGGCCAACCATGCCGGTTGAGAAGCGGATCCAGTCGGTTAAAAACTTTGCCGGGCGCCTGCGCGAGAAGCGGGATGAAATTATAAAACTGCTGATGTGGGAAACCGGAAAATCTCTGCGCGAAGCAGAATCTGAATTTGAACGGGCTGCCGACTATATCCGCGACACGCTGACGGCTTTTAAAGAGCTGGACCGGGCTTCGTCCCGTTTTATAATTGAAAAAGGTATTATCGGACAGATCCGCCGCGCCCCACTTGGTGTGGTACTCTGCATGGGGCCTTACAACTTTCCGCTCTACGAAACATTCACCACACTGATTCCGGCGCTGATAATGGGTAACACCATACTGATGAAACCGCCACGCTTCGGCATTTTGATCTTCCAGCCGATTCTTGAAGCATTTCGGGACTGTTTCCCGGCAGGCGTAATAAACACGATCTATGGCAATGGAGAAGAAATCCTGCCACCCCTAATGGCTTCGGGTAAAATTGATGTGCTCGGTTTTATCGGTACGCACAAGGTTGCCGATGCACTTCGGGCTGCGCACCCTCGCCCGCACAGACTCCGCTGCGTGCTTGGCCTGGACGCCAAGAACCCGGCTATTGTATTGCCGGATGCGGATCTGGAACAGACCGTTGCGGAATGCCTTCAGGGGAGTCTGACCTTTAACGGACAGCGTTGCACGGCACTGAAGATCTTATTTGTGCATAGTTCCGTTGTCGATTCATTCCTCAAATTGATGTCCAAAGGAATCGAAAAACTGAAATGCGGAATGCCATGGGATACAGGAGTCAGCATAACCCCTTTGCCGGAACCGGAAAAACCGGACTACCTGAGAGGGCTGGTTCTGGATGCGGAGTCTTATGGGGCCAAAGTTGTTAACCAGGGCGGCGGGATCAGCAACAACTCCTTTTTCTATCCGGCCCTGCTCTACCCGGTCTCTCCGGAGATGAGAATCTACAATGAAGAACAGTTTGGACCGGTGGTACCGGTTGTCCCTTTTGACGACATCAGCGAGCCGATTGAATACATTGTCGCCTCCAATTACGGCCAGCAGGCCAGCATCTTCGGCAAAGACTCGGACTTACTGGCCCAATTGCTGGATGCACTTGTCAATCAGGTCTGCCGGATCAACATCAACAGTCAGTGCCAGCGCAGCCCTGACAGCTTCCCCTTCAATGGCCGCAAGAACTCAGCCGACGGCACGCAGTCGGTAACAGACGCACTGCGCATATTCTCAATCCGGATTGTTGTTGCGGCAAGAGAAAACGAGTTAAACCGTGAGATCATCACCGATATTGTCCGAGAGAGAAAATCCCACTTCCTATCAACGGACTATATTTTGTAATCTGATTAGTATCAATCTTCCGTTTAACCCTTCTCCCTGAGGACCTCCAAAGGGCCTAAAGGAGAAGGTGGCCAAAGGCCGGATGAGGGGGCAGAAGTGCTGGCTTATTTGGACTACTCCTGTGGTGGCCGTCTGCCGGTCCGGTTCACATACTCCATATCCTCACGGCTTTTGGCAATACCTTCGCTGCAAAAGCTCCAGATGCGGTAACTTTCCACCCCCAGAATCGTAATGCCCGATCCCAATACGGCCCAGTAATTATCCTCAAGCGCTTTCCCGAAATAATAAAACAGAAAGAAACCGGTCAGAAAACCTACATGCACAAAGCTGCTGCGATGTTCTACGCCTGCAATCATACGGGTCAGACTGAGAATTGTTGCTGAAAATGTATAGAGGAGAAGGGCAATACTGACCATCCGCGCCGTTGGTGGCTTGCCAAGAACTGCAATAACAGTGTCCGGAGCCGGAAACAGCGGGAACCCCCACCAGGCGAAGATACTGACAACCAGAAACAAGGAAAGCGCCATAATTCCACGACTTGACAAACGGCTTAACCGGTTTATTTCCCGGACCAGCTCCTGGCGCAGCAAATCGGAGCTGTCACTCGACCCACCGCCGCCGGCTGTCGGGTTATGTTTATGCATGTCAGTCATGCCTGTCCCGAAAGCGTAGCAATGGTTTTAGCTGTCCGAGTCATTGCCAGATTTTTTCCCTTTATTATTATTGCCTGATGTACTTTTTTTAACGTTGTAAAATTCTGCGGCAATTATCTCAAGGTCACGGGGCAGATGTGCGGGAGGTTCCGGGATATCGCTTTTATCTGCTGCAGCTTCTACATAATTTTTCAACTTCTCCACCGGCAGAAAGACATTTCTCCTCAGCAAGGCGGTGACACCGCCAACGGTCAGAATCAAACTCATCAGCGTAAAGACAATCATCTGAATTCTTAGCATCGCCAGCGACTTGTCATGTTCAGCCCTGGACAGACCAATATCCAGCGTACCCAGCACCTTCTGTTCGGGTGCATGAAAATGACAAGCGGCAGCAGAGCAATCAGGCGCATTATAAATAGGTGCGGTAATTGCGATGACATTCAACCCGGCAGGAGTTTTGAAGGTGCGGGCCTGCTGCATGGTTCCCAGATTGCTGACAGGCTTGGAATAAGTATGGCAGACAATGCACCCTTCGGCATTCTTGTCCACCTGACGGTTCAGTTCTTCAGGTTTAGCCGAAAAAGTGACCACCCCTTTCTTGTTGAAAATCCTGACGTGATCAACACCCTTCTGCTCGCCAACACTACTGATCATGGTCGCCAGGGTTTCACGCTCGGACTTGTGCATGGCATAGCGGGTCGTTTTCAGGATTGTATCGGCAAGATTCGTTGCATGAATTATCTCACTACGATGCAAGTCTTCACGAATAACAGAATAAAGGACCAGACAACAGACCACCATGAATCCGGTAACTGCCAGTCCCACCGGCACTAACGCCCTTCCTGCAAGAGAGGCAAACATATAATTCCTCCACTGTTCAAATCATTCAGCAGGCAACTGATTTACAAATAGCAACAAACTACATCTTATGGCAGGCTTCGCACTTCCCTTTTACGCTGAACGCTGTTTTGCCGTCATGGCAGGCACCGCACGACTTGCCCTCTTCCATCTTCTTCATGGAAACCTTTACCTTGCTCCGTTTGGTTTCATAGATGGATTTGTGACAATCGGCGCAGGTATAAAGATCCGCATGAAACTTGTGACTGAATGGTATATTTCCCGCATCCTTGTCCTCAAACACCAGCTCTTTTACCGGATGGCACCTGGTACAACTTTTTATCGGAAATGCTTTTTTAGAATTATGGCAGGCACCGCAGGATTTGCCCTTTTCCATGGCAGCCATGCTTACCCGCTTGTTTTTATGGTTTGGCTGGTACAGAGCCGGATGACACTTGCTGCAACTTGCAGTTTTCATGTGCAGGTTGTGGCTGAAGTGGGTTGGTCCGGTTTCCTTGACTTCATAGATAACTTCCTTGACCGGATGACAGGAAACACATTTATCAAGACCAAAAGCTTTTTTATTGTCATGGCAGGCACCACAGGACTTACCTTTTTCCATCTGTTTCATGGTAAATCGTTTGTTGAGTCCAGCATTATAGATCGATGGATGGCAGGTATTGCAATCGGGTGATTTGGCAAGGTGGTTTTTATGGCTGAATCTGGTGGTGCCGGTTGCCTTGACCGTGTAAATCTTGTCTTTTGTTTTATGGCAACTGGCACACTCATTCAGCGAAAAGGCTTTTTTGCCATTATGGCAGGCACCGCAGGACCGTCCCTGCTCCATATCTGCCATTGTGTATGTTTTTTTATTTCTCAAATCATAGATGGAGTCATGACAGGCCCTGCAATTGTGAGACATGTCCTTTTCATTCATATGAGTGGCATGGGTAAAAACTACCTTACCCGCGTTTTTTGTATTATAGACGGCATCTCTGATATTCACTGCAAAGGCCGAGTCCTGAAACACCAATATCATCAAAACCATGTAGAAGGGAATAAAGCACTTCATAAATACTCCTCCGCGAAGTTTGCTGACTGCCATCCAGACCTTCTAATGACTGCTCTTTTGATCACGTTCGGAATCTTCAACGTTTTTTTCTTCCCAACCGCTCCACATGGGCTTGAAATAGGCCAACGGAGTGTGGCCGAGTGTGGCCAGATAAATATGTACAAACAGGAAAGCCGTAAAACAGCAGGAAAGCAGGAAATGCACACTGACCAGCATTTTTATACCGCCAACCAGTATCAGCAGCTCACGCAGCGGAGCCACATACATCAGCAGCACACCACTGAAAATGACCAGCGGCAATAGTAGAAACATGATCACCAGATAGGCGGCCTTCTGCATCGGATTGAACTTGCTGTCCGGCGTACTGTGATGGGGATTGGGCTTACCTAGAAAGTAGGTCAAAAAGTAAAAATATGCCTGGCGAAAAATACCTGACTTCAGATCATCTAACGACGGCACATACAGCTTGATCAGACTTTTTGCCACAAACAGGTAATAAACAAGCCAGAGCATGTATGAGATGGAGACAACCACACCAGCTGTATTATGCAGCCGGATGGCAGCCTTATAAGCCCCGAAGATATTGATGTAATCCGGAAACCGTATCTGCAGACCGGTAATGCACAATGTAACGATTCCAAAAGCATTCAACCAGTGCCAGATCCGGACAGGCATAGGAGTCAAATAAACATATTCTTTACTCTTCATGACCGTTCCCCTTTCTGTTTTTTCTGGTCAAAATACGGAAGAAACCGTGACAGACCGGAAATGACAGCCCGGCCAGAACAATCAATCCACCGATGATATTCAGGGTAGTGCTTCTGGTTGTACCCAGCATGTAAAAATCCGGAGTACCGTAAAGGATATCCAGAATGGCTCCCTTTTCAACAGGGACACGGGAATATCCGCCAACCTTGTCCGGAAAGGCGACAAAACTCTTCTGCATGGCATTTGAGCCGGAAGCGTGGCAGAAAGTACAGTCCCAACGGTTGTCCAGAATCTGATAACTGTGGGTGACCGTTTCAGGTGTCATCATCCCCCACAATCGCATATTCTTGCTGCGCAACTTGTGGTTAAAATCTCTCAGCTCCTGCAGCGAAACAAAATTATCACCATTTTGGTCAATCAGCCGGCTGATATTATCCCCTTCGATCAGCTTGGCTAGTTCTTCATAAGTGGCGATCTTAAAATCACTCTTGGAACCGGGCAAACGGCTTTCAATGGACATGGTGATGACATAATCCTTGGAACCGGTATGACAGGTAATACAGGGAAGGGAATCTATATGCAGGTCAGCCTGTGGAAGCCACTTGGAGTGGCTCTGAATAATTTTGCGCGTATCATGGCACTTGGCGCACTTTTTATTGATGTCCTCACCGGAAACAAAAGCCGGCAACCTGACTTCATGGGGATTGTGGCAATCATTACACTTGGCTTTTGCACTATGGGTACTCTTTGCATACTCATCATAGACCGGGCCATGGCACTCGCCACAAGTCGCCCTGGGAGGAACCACTCCTTCGCGGGGATGGCCGGGAGAGACCTGGTCATGGCAGGAAGTGCAGCCGACAATAGAGTGGGTCGTGGCCCCGAACCTGGCCGGATCAATATAAATATTTGTTCCTGATGAACTCGTAATTTCTTTCTGACCGTGACATTTCATGCATTTCTGATTGTCAAGAGGGGCGGCAAGTACAGCTGTAATCGAGAGGAGAAAAAAAATGATTGTGAAAACAGTCAGTCTAAGGTGCGGATGCATATTTTACTCTCCATTTTTAGATCCCGGATTTCAAAGTTGCTATAGACGTAGCTTTACCATAAGCTTTTCATTTTTAACATGTTTTTATTCATTAGTTCAGTGTTCATGACAGATTTTTTCTATCGCACACCACAACTGCATGTTATAAATTGAACCAGCAGGTATGAGCCTGAATTCTTTTGCAAAGGACACGGCATGGAACAATCCAGAATTCTTGTTGTTGATGACGAGGAAGTCATCAGGGAAGGCCTTAAACGGATTCTTGACGGAGAGCTTTATACTGTTGAAACCTGCTCCAGCGGTTACAGCGCCATAGAATTATTACAGCAGCGCAGATACGACCTGATCATTACCGACCTGAAAATGCCCGGCATGAGCGGCATCGAGGTTTTAAAAGGTGTCCGCATACTTCAGCCTTACATACCTGTGATCCTGATTACCGGATATGCGTCAATCGACACTGCTGTCGAGGCGATGAAAAACGGCGCATTCGATTACATAGCCAAACCATTTACACCGGATCTGTTGCAGGAAAAAGTTCAAAACGCCCTAAGTCAGCGCAGCATGCCGCTGGATGAAATCTGCCTGGAAAAAGAAATCGCCCTGCATCACGGCTTCCATCAGTTCATCGGCGACAGCAAGGAAATGCAGAAAGTTTATCGCCGGATCATGCATGTATCTGCAACCAACAGTACCGTGCTGATTACCGGAGAAAGCGGCACAGGCAAGGAACTGGCCGCCCGTGCCATCCATGAAAACAGTCCGAGAAAAGACAAGCCGTTCGTTGCTGTGGACTGCTCATCACTGTCGGAAAACCTGCTTGAGAGCGAGCTGTTCGGCCATGTTAAAGGCTCGTTTACCGGCGCCATCCAGAACAAAACCGGACTGTTCAAAATAGCTGACGGCGGCACGCTTTTTCTGGACGAAGTTTCCAATATCAGCCTTTCCACCCAGGCGAAACTGCTGCGCACCTTGCAGGAACGTAAAATCACGCCGATTGGCGGCACGCAGCTTCTCCCCATCGATATCCATCTTGTTGCCGCAACCAATAAAAATCTCAGAACAATGGCAAACGAAAGAACCTTTCGGGAAGATCTTTTTTTCCGGCTCAATATCATCCCCATCGACCTGCCGCCGCTTCGCGACCGCAAGCAGGACATTCCACTGCTGATCCGGCATTTTCTGGCCAAATACACAGCAGAAATAGGCAAAAAAATCAGCGGCATGACTCCTGAAGTCATGACTTTTCTTAAAAACTATTCCTACCCGGGAAATGTCAGAGAACTGGAAAACATGATTGAAAGGGCGGTTGTGCTTGCTGAAGGGGATATAATCCGCAACGAAGACCTGGAATTATGGGACAGTAACGACAACTTACCTGAAACAAAGATAGAACGTATACCGATGAATGCGGAGGAATTGAAGGAGATGAAGCGGCACATTCGTGACCATGCCATAGAGTCACTGGAAAGTGTCTTTGTGCGTAATGCCCTGGAGCGGAACAACTGGAATGTCACCAGGGCTGCCGAAGAAACCGGCATACTCCGGCCCAATTTCCAGGGCATGATGAAAAAACTTGGAATTTCGATCAAAGGACAGCATTGACAGTTGGGCTTTATGCCATATCAGTCGGAAACATTACAGTAAATGTTGTTCCCTCTCCCAACTTGCTCTTCACTTCTATAGTGCCGCCATTATTTTCAACTATGCCGTAAGAAATTGACAGACCCAAGCCGGTACCCACCGATTTTGTAGTAAAAAACGGGTCAAAAATCCTGGCAAGATTGTCTTCCGGAATCCCTACCCCATTATCTTTAATAGCTGCACTGACTGAATTCTGATCTTCTGAATAATCGGTGGATATTAACAGCTCTCCGCCTTCAGGCATGGCATGTCCCGCATTAACCACCAGATTCATGAATACCTGGCGGATCTGGTTTGGATCAACCTGCACTTGTGGCAAACTTTTCCTGTAACGTTTCCTGATCACAATCTTTTTAAAATCCGGATGTTTTTTGAAAAAAACTATTACTTCATCCAGGATTGATTCAAGGGCAATAAATTCTTTCTGCGGTTGAGACTCGCGACTGAATTCCAGCAGATTTTTCACTATTCCGGCGCACCGCTGGGTTTCTGCAATAACCTTTTCCACATCCGGCAGCAGCGCCGGATCAAGCCGCTTATCACTGCCGAGAATTGAAGAATACAAAAGAATACCGGTCAGAGGATTGTTGATCTCATGGGCTACGCCGGCCGCAAGAGTACCAAGAGAGGCCAGCTTTTCCGAGCGGTGTAACTGAACCTCCATCTGCATAATCTCTCTACTGCGTTCCTCCACTTTGTTCTCCAGACTGTCTGCCCACCCCTTCAACTCTTTTTCAGCTTTGCCGAGACTTTCGGTCATATTGTTCACAGCCTCTGACAATTCCCCCAGTTCATCCCTGCTGGTGACCGGCACCCTTGCCTCCAGATCGCCCTGCGCAACCAGCGTACTCTGCCGCACCAGTCTCTGCACCGGAATATCCACAAAATAATGGGTCAGGACTGTCACCAAAACTCCAATCATCAACAGCAGCAGACAGGCCAGCAGGATAAACTCCAGCCGGTATTCATGGGATTTCTGCCGCAGGGTTTCCAGTGAAATGGAGATATCCAGATACCCAAGCACAGCGTCATCCTTACTGTGAAAATGGCACGAAGCGGTATAACAGTCCGGCTGATTCTGAATTGCCTTGGTAAAGCCCAGCGCCTCTTTACCGGTTCTGGATATAACAATGCGACTGCGGTTCATTGAGGTTGAAGAGGTGCCGCTACTGGAAGGAATATGACACATGATGCATTCATCGGCATGCTTTCCGATAACAGAATTGGCCTCGCCGGAAATATTTGAAAAAACAACCAGACCTTTCTGATCAACCAGCCGTATATGTTCAATGTTCTCACTTTTGGACATTCTGCCGATAATATGGTAAAGGCTGGTCTTATCATTCTTAAGCATGGCGTCATAGGCGCTCTGATTGATTATTTCCGCCAGCTCCTCAGCATTGGAAGCGGCATAGTCAATCATGACTTTTCTGAAGTTTTTCAGATTAATGCCATCCAGCAGTCCCATAAAAATCAGCAGGATCAGTGACGTTGTAAAGGTAAGTTTAGCTATCAGGGAAATACGCATTTTCATGCTTTGGGTTCCTTACCTGTTGCGTATATAATTTCTATACTTTACATTGGGCCGCCTGATATATTAACTCGCACTATCAGACATAACACTGCCTAAGCCTTTTAAATTGCGGCATTTATTAACGCACCCAATTATAAAGCGAATATTGGCACAATCAATGCTATTTTGTAAATCAAACAGTTCCGGATAGAAACCCACATCTTGAGGAATTAAATCATGTGGCAACCCAGTGAAAGTTTCTTCATAAAATCCCATATCATCGGCTCCGTTGCCACACTGGTATGTTGTTTAAGCATCTTTATCATCTGTCTTGTGCCGTCATTTTTCCCGGATGTATACAGGCTGCTTGTTGATGAACGGATCAGCACTGTAATCCCCTATCTGCTGTTTATTGCCCTGGGAGAATCCATTTTCTCAATCTGGTATTTTGTTTTCAGAAAAGAGGGCAAATGATTTCAAGCCTGCAGAACCGGAATTGATCTATGGCTGACAACTCCACATACACTTCTGTAATGAAAAAAACCCGACTGCGACGCAAACTCTTCTTCGGAACTGTGCTGGCATATCTTCCGGCGATTATTATCACCCACAAGATTTCACCCACCACCATGGCCATGGGAACAGTCTTTGGGATCTGGGTTGCCATGTTGATAGTTGTCACATTTATTGTGGCATTAAGCAAATGCCCGGGATGCGGCAATTACTTTCACCTGCACGGCATGACCCTGCTGGTTCTTCGCAAATGCCTTCATTGCCAGCTCCATATCAACACCGACACCCCACCACCGCTAGAATCTGCCGGACCTGAAGAAATCATATCTCCCCTAAAATAAATACAAAAAAACCGGGACACTTTCCAGTGACCCGGCTTTATTCAGAGTTATACTATGCTGTTAATGCTTATTTTCAACTGTTACTGCTGTTTCACGCTTGGCAGCGATTCCCTTGGCCATACCGAACATCAATAAAACTGCCGGGATCAGCTGAGCAACCACTATCAATGCGCAAAAACCGAGAAAGATCCAGACAAATAAACCGCTACTGTCTTCACGTGCCCCTGATGCTGCAAATGCTGTTGCGGGAGCAAGGATTCCGATTATCATGGCTAGTGTTTTCATTTTGTTCTCCTTTATATTTGAGTAGTGGATTAATTGATTGCTTTGACTTTATACAATGCACTACCGATGCCAAATACTGACTTAAATATTTAATCACCACCAAGCCACTTAAATTATTGAATATTTTTCACAGTGATCAACACAGCTACCGAATCCGCCTGTTTTTTTACTTTAAACTGTATGAAAATCAGATACTACCCGCCAGACTCATTCCAGCATACATCAATAATTCAGAGTACTTAAAGTTAACTCATTTCAACACCACTGTATAAAAATCACATACATAATATCATTTGCAAAACTTGCATTAATTAATTGTTGCGATAATATAACCGTCAGTAACAATTACAAAATAACTTCTCCCAAGAGGTCATATGGATACGCCTGAGGATCAAAAGCCAGATATTGAGGGCGCAACTTCCAGCAAGACAACCACCCATCAAATTCAGAGCGAAGAAAAAGATTTTTACAGCCGCATCATACAAAATGCCGCAGCTCCCATGCTTGTCATTGACGCGCGGCACCATATTCTCTTCTGGAACAATGCCCTGGCAAAACTGACCGGTAAAAGTTCCTTTCAAATGAGGGGTACTAAACTGCAGTGGACCCCATTTTATTCCGAAAAACGTCCGTTACTGGCTGACCTGTTGATCGACCAAAAACTGCAGGCGATTGAAAACAGTTATTCAGGGGTGGAGGTTTCACATTTTGTGGACGGCGCTTACCGTGCTGAAGGGTGGTATGAAAACGTTGGTGGTAAGCGCCGCTACCTGCTTTTTGAGGCAGCTCCAATAACCAATAGACAAAACAAAATAGTAGCTGCCATTGAAACCATAGAAGACATCACCGAACGCAAACTGGCCCAGGAAGTTTTGGATAACCAGCACCGCTTTCTGCAGGAAATTCTGGAAGCCATACCAAACCCGGTTTTCTACAAAGATACAAACAACGCATTCATTGGCTGTAACAAGGCTTTTTCCACTTTTTTCGGCAAAACGGTTTCAGAGGTTATCGGTAAAACGCTGGCACATATTACACCACCTGAACGGGCGCTGGTCAGCTTTGCAAGAGACCTCCAGGTATTGGAAACTCTTACGGCAATGACCTATGAAACACCGATGTTGCGCTGTGATGGACAGGAGCGGGCCGTACTTGTCACAAAAGCTCCTTTTTTAAATGCGGACGGATCACTGGGAGGCATTGTCGGCACCTTTGTCGATGTTACGGAACAGCGCAAACTGGACGAGCAGATCATGAAAATGTCGCGAGCTGTTGAACAAAGCCCGGTCTCAATTGTTATTACCGACATGAATGGCCAGATAGAATACGTCAACCCCAGATTTTGCAAAACAACCGGTTACACACCTGAAGAAGCCATTGGAAACAACACGCGCATCCTGAAATCCGGAGAAATGTCGGTCGAAGGATATGCTGAGTTATGGAACACTATCTCTTCCGGCAGGGAGTGGCGTGGTGAATTTCATAATAAGCGCAAAGATGGAGAACTATACTGGGAGTATGCCAGCATATCTCCACTGACGGATAAAGACGGGCAGATCACCGGATTCCTGGCGATTAAAGAGGACATCACCTCCAGGAAAGAAACAGAAACTGCACTGGCAAGCAGCCAGAAAGAATTACTATCAAAACATAAAGAGCTGGAAAATCTTTTTGACCAGGTCAAGGCGGCAAAGAGGGAATGGGAAGACACACTTGACAGCCTGCAGGACTTCGTGATCCTGACCGATGCCGAGCACCGCATTCGGCGCTGCAACCGATTGCTGTGCGACATAACCGGCATGGCATACAATGATGTAATTGCCCGTGATTGGCGGGAACTGTTAAAAGTGGCCGGTTTCAATTTCATCAAGTTCGACAACTCGCGGGGAGAGCTTCTGCATACCACTACGGAACGCTTTTATGATCTGACTGTTTATGACATGAAGGGTCAAACAAATGAAAAGATAACCGGATATGTGGTTTCCATGAATGATACAACCGAAATCCGCTCTGTCACTGAAGAGCTAAAAAAGACTTCACTGGAATTAAGTGAGGCCCATCAGGCGGTCTATCAGCAAGAGAAAATGGCCTCCATCGGCCAGCTGGCAGCCGGTGTAGCCCATGAAATCAACAACCCCATGGGTTTTATCTCCAGCAACCTCAATACGCTTGGCAAGTATCTGGAAAAGATAAATACGTTTGAATCAGCCCTTATGGATAAAGTAGCCACAGTATGCAGTCCAGACCTTTCAACGGAGCTGAAAGGTCTGCGCAAATCCTTGAAAATCGACTTTATCATGCATGATATCCGCAACCTGATTGATGAGTCACGCGACGGGGCAGAACGGGTACGGCGCATCGTGCAGGACCTGAAGAGTTTTTCCCATGTGGATGAAGCGGAATGTAAACTGTTCAGTATCAATGAGTGCCTGGACAGCACAATCAACATGGCCCGCAACGAAATCAAATACGTCGCTGAAGTCAAAATCGATTACCAAGAGGACCTGCCACTTCTGAACTGCTACCCACAGCAGTTAAACCAGGTCTTCATGAACCTGCTGGTCAATGCCGCCCATGCCATTGAGGGACACGGCACACTCAGCATCTCAACCCGCCAGGAAGCGAATGACATTGTTATCAAAGTCAGTGACACCGGCAAAGGTATTGCCCCGGAAAACCTGAGCCGTATTTTCGAGCCATTCTTCACCACCAAAGAGATCGGCAAGGGTACCGGTCTGGGGCTTTCGATCAGTTATGACATTATCAAGAAGCATGGCGGCACAATATCTGTGGAAAGCGAAGTAGGCAAAGGTTCAACCTTCAACATCCGCCTTCCTCTGGACCATCAGTTTGATGTAAAGTAAAATCCAACACGATCTTAAATACATCTGGTAACTGAGGTATCCATGCAGACCAGTCAGCAGGCAGTTGACAAATCATCGCAGCAGAGAATGATTCAGATTTGCTGTGCATTCTCGGCAGCTGTCGGCGCTATTGCCTGGATTGGACTTGCAGCTGGAATTACTTTCCTGGCCAGCCTTGGTAACACCCTGATACCAATGGCTCCCAGCACATCACTTCTGTTCATCGCCTTTGGCATCACCGGCTTTTTATCAGTTAACTCGGCAAATTCTCCACAAGCAGCCCGGGCAGCCCGTATCATAGCAATCGCCTCGGCAGCAATAGCCCTGCCATTGCTGGTTCTTTCCCTGCAAGGTATCTATCTGGATCTGGAACATCTCGGCATACGTGCATTTGAACATTCCACGTCCAAACCGATCGGTCACATGTCGCCAATCACTGCTTTCAGCTTTCTTGGCATCTCCGCCTCATTCCTAACAACTCTACCGGCAGCAGGCAAAAGAAAAGCATTTGGCCAGATCACTCTCTGGCTGCCAATCCTGCTGCTGGTATTTTATACCATGCTGTCACTAGCCTATCTGCTGGGAACTCCGCTATTCTATTCGGAACGGTTCATCCCGCCTGCTGCCACAACCAGCCTGGCCTTTATGTCTCTTTCCATGGCATTGCTTTTACTGGCCATGCCACGTAAGTTACAAAGCGACCATGGCAGTAGATTCAATCATCAATCTTCGTCCAAACTGCTGATTGTTTTCCTTTTTCTTGTAGCCGGCATTCTGGTAACCGGGCACTTCTACCACAACAAACAAAAAGAAAATCATTTTCAAGAAGCGGGGCGGCAGCTATCTGCGGTTGCAGACCTGAAAACTAATGAATTGCTTTCCTGGCGTAATGAACGTCTGGCCGATGCCGATTTATTTTATAACAACAAAGCCTTTGCACAGACGTTGAAAGATTACTACAAAAACCGCTCATCCGATCACTATCGCCAGGAGGTGGTCAGCTGGCTGCAAAGTGTTCAGAAGATTAACTACGATGCAGTTTTCCTGCTCGACCCCCGGGGTAAAAAACAGCTTTCATTTCCTGCAGATGCCTTTCCGTTTTCACCGTTGGCGACCCGGTCAGCACAGGACTCAATAAAATCCGGCCAGATTGTCTTTATGGATTTCTACCGACATGATGGTAATCGTAAAATCTATTTAAATATAATGGTTCCGATTTTTGACCCGGCCTCAGCCAAAACACCTCTTGGTGTCATTTCATTAAGGATCGACCCGGACAAATTTCTGTATCCCTACATCAAACGCTGGCCAAACGACAGTTCAACAGCCGAAACTTTGATCGTTAAAAGAGATGGTGATGATGTCATCTATTTGAACGAACTCCGTTTTGACTCTGCCGTTGCCCTGAACCGGAGAATTCCGCTGACAAGAGTCCAGACACCAACTGTCATGGCAGTGCTGGGTCAGACCGGAGTGGTGGAAGGGAACGATTACCGTGACATACCGGTCCTGGCGGCGCTAAGGCATATTCCGGATTCACCCTGGTATTTGATAGCCCGTATTGACTTGAAAGAAATTCAAAAACCGCTGAGCCGGCGCCTCTGGATTACGGTTGCTCTGACCATTACCCTGCTTGTCAGTGCTGCTGCAGTTGTCGTGTCAATCTGGAAACAGCAGACCGTAGGCAATGTACTTTTAAACAATGAGAGACTACAATGCATTGTTAACGTCTTTCAGTTTAATCCCCCCACGACTCAGGAGCTTCTCGATTTTGCCCTTAATGAATCACTGCGTATGACCGGCAGCAAATACGGCTACATCTACTACTATGATGAAGACACGCAGCTGTTTACTTTGAACTCATGGTCACACGATGTCATGGATTCGTGCAGGGTCGGGAACCCGCAGACAACTTATGAACTGGCGAAAACGGGCATTTGGGGGGAAGCGGTCCGGCAGCGCAAGCCGATTATGATCAACAACTTTGCTGCACCAAATCCACACAAGAAGGGCATACCTGAAGGACATGTCACATTGACTAACTTCCTGACCATACCGCTTTTCAATAAAGGACGGATTGTGGCTGTGGTCGGTGTGGCAAACAAGGAAACCGCTTACGACGACTCCGACCTGCTACAGTTGTCATTGTTAATGGATGCGGTCTGGAAAGTCGCCGAGCACAAACGTTTCGAAGAAACACTGCGGGAAACCAACGAATACCTGGAAAATCTGATCACCTATGCCAATGCGCCAATCATTGTCTGGGATGCACAATTCAGAATTACCCGCCTGAACCATGCCTTTGAGGCACTGATTGGCCAGACAGCCGATGCTGTCTGCGGTAAAACCATAGAAATACTTTTTCCGGAAAAACTTGTGGAAGAATCAATGGCCAATATCAGGAAGACCTTGACCGGTGAACGCTGGGAATCCGTCGAAATTGCCATAAAGCATATTGATGAATCAGTCAGGACAGTACTATGGAACTCTGCCACAATCTTTGCATCCGACCATCAGACACCTGTAGCTACAATCGCCCAGGGACAGGACATAACCGAACGTAAACATTATGAAGAGGAACTCAAACATAAAAATATCGAGCTGGAACGCTTCATGTATACCATTTCCCATGACCTCAAAAGCCCGCTGGTCACGATCTCCACTTTCCTGACCTATCTGCAGCAGGATCTTGCCACCGACAATCAGGAACGCATACATCAGGACATAGGATTCATGCGCAGTGCTGCCGACAAAATGGATATTCTGCTATCTGAACTTCTGGAACTTTTCCGGGTTGGCAGGCATGTTGTTAATCCGGAGGAAATCAGCCTGAATGAAATCTACGAAGAAACCATGCATCTGGTGGCAGGGCAGATCAGCCTGATCAAGGCAACCGTTTCAACCAGCGACAGACAACTGATCTTGTTTGGCGATCGGATTCGTCTGGTGGAAATCTGGCAGAATCTGATCGAGAATGCGGCCAAATACATTGGTGAACAGCCTCTACCTATCATAGAACTTGGCGTGGAAGATAGTAATGGGGAAACCGTATTTTTTGTACGCGACAACGGAATCGGTATTGAACCTAAATTCCATGAAAACATCTTCGGACTGTTCAATAAACTGGATGTTAATGCAGCTGGAACAGGCCTGGGACTGGCACTGGTCAAACGGATAGTTGAAACCTATGGTGGCCAGATCTGGGTAGAGTCGAAAGGTGTCGGTCATGGTTCCTGCTTCCGGTTTACTCTGCCGGAAGCGCTGAAGAATAATATTTAAGGACAACAAACCATGGCAACGCCAAAAGGCCCTCAACTATTACAGCAATACCTGACCTCCATACTGGCCGGAAATCGCAAGGCATCCCTGAAGATAATCATGGATGCCTATCAAAGCGGATATCAGATTCCTCATATCTACATGGATATCTTCCAGGAAGCGTTATATGAAATCGGACGTCTATGGGAAAGCAACCGCATAACCGTTGCCGATGAGCATATGGGTACCGCCATTACCCAGTTTGTCATGTCAAACCTGTACCAGCACTTGCAAATGTCAGATCAACAGGTGGGCAAAGCGATCATCACCGGCGTACAGGGCGAGTTGCACCAGATCGGAGCCAATATGGTGGCTGATATGATGGAAGCCGACGGTTGGGATGTCATATTTCTCGGCACCAATATTCCGCCCGAAGGCGTCCTGGAGTCGGTCAGGCAACATGGAGCCGAACTGTTCGGGGTATCGTCAACCATGTATTTCAATATACCCAAGGTGATTCATCTGATTCAGGCTGTTCGCCGTGAATTCGCCAGTTCCGTACAAATCATGGTTGGCGGAGGCGCCTTCAGAGGACTTGAAAAACTTCCGGCGGGACTTGAAGGCTGCCTGGTTGCACAGGATTTGAATGAGGCGCTTGAACTTGTGCGGAGGAAACTCTGAATCAACAACTCCTTCTCTTTGACGGAGAAGGTGGCCGAAGGCCGGATGAGGGAGAAATCGGGGGAATCTGTCAAGGACGCACAAATGAAACGAGCCACCAACACACATAACGCTCTCCAACAGATTCTGCCAATGGCTTTGCCGCAAATCTCGGCATTTCTGGACTCATCCTCACTAGTCTGCATTGCGGCGCTGGATCAGGCTGGCAAAATTCTATTTGCCAATCAAGCCCTGGCAAACTGCCTCAATCAGGACAAGGCTGAAATCACAGGCAAAAACATCATCAGCTTCCTAACCGTCTCCGATGGCGAGTGGATACTCCGATTGCTGTCAAAAAAAGCGCCTGATACTTCTGATGATATGCTGCTCAATCTGGTTGGTTCTGATCATATACCGCGCACACTCCGTTTCAGTATTGCTTCAATCGACAACGGCCTGCTGCTTTTCGGAGAACCGCCGCTGGAAAACAACAGGGTGCTGCAGGAAGAGCTGCTGCAACTCAACAACCAGTTAGCGGTGCTTTCCCGCGAGAATATCCGCAAGGGGAGGGAATTGACAAGAACAGTTGTCGAATTAAATAAGCGAACCGCAATTCTGGAACAACATACAAACAAACTGGAGAATGCCAAAGAAGAGCTTCGATTCAAAAACTCCGAGCTGGAACATTTTGTATACACAATATCTCATGACCTGAAAAGCCCGCTGGTCACAATCTCCACTTTTCTGGAACACCTGCAAACTGACCTGAAATCAAGTAATGAAGCCAGCATCAAGGAGGATTTTGCCTATATTCAATCCGCTACCGACAAAATGGGTAATTTATTAAGTGAACTTCTTGAATTTTCTCAGGTAGGCAGTATCACTGTAAATCCTGTTAAAGTAGGACTTACTGAAATTATCCATGAATCCCTGTTCCAGGTGGCCGGACAGATCAGTCAGCATGGCGTAGCAGTTAAGACCTGTAAAACAAAACTTCAACTATACGGAAATCGCAATCGCCTGGTGGCAATCTGGCAAAATCTGGTCGATAACGCGGTAAAATACATGGGAACTCAGCCCCGGCCACAAATAACGCTGGGAATAAAAGCAACGGGCAGTGAAACTGTTTTTTTCGTTTGCGACAATGGTATGGGTATTGAAAAAGAACATCACGAAACTATTTTTGGCCTGTTCAGCAAGCTTGACACAGGCATTGAAGGTACGGGACTCGGCCTGGCCATGGTCAAACGCATCGTTGAAACCTATGGTGGCAGAATATGGGTAGAGTCTGCTGGAAAAGGACAGGGTGCATGCTTCCACTTCACCCTGCCAAGGGCACTATCTGAATACGGGATGCTGTCATGAAACTTGATACTTTTACCATGCTGGCAGCATTAACCGTGATCTGCTTTTGCTTCTCCTCCGCAATCCTGATTGTCTGGCGTCTCCTGTTCAAGAAAAAGCAGATGCTCATTTGGGGCCTGGGCATGGCCTGCTACGGTGCCGGAGTATTGCTGATCATTCTGCGTGGGCATATCCCGCTCATTTTTTCTGCAACTTTAAGCAACACTTTACTGATGGGCTGCTACGGCCTGATCTGGTGGGGCATGTCCCTACATCGCAGCAGGAAACCATGTTTGGCAATAATAGCCGTCACCGTCTTCCTTGGCACTGTGCTGCATGCCTGGTTTACCTTTGCTGATCCCGACCTGGGTGTCAGAATTATTCTCCTGCGAACAGTCATTATCGCAATGCTTGCGGCAACGATAAAAACCATGCTTGATTCTTGCGGTAATGGCTTGACGCGTATGGAAAAAGTCATGCTTGCCGCTTTGCTGGTTGATGCGACCTTAAGATTCGCCATACTTGCATCCCAGATATTATTTTTCACTGACCAGGCACCACTTTTAAAAAGCCAGATCGTGACAACCAGTGCTGCTTTTTCTATGATAGGCTCAATTGCCTGGGGTGTGGCGGTAATACTGGTGGCATTGGAAAAAACTGTTGATGCATTGACAGTTATGAAGGAAAACCTGGAAAAAACTGTTGAGGAGAGAAATCACCAACTATTACAAAGCAATCAGCTGCTGGAGGAAACCGGCCAACTGGCCCGCGTCGGCGGATGGGAACTGGCCCCCTTTGACAGACAGGTCATCTGGAGCAATGTTGTCAGACAGATCCATGAAGTGGGGCCGGAGTACGTACCCACCATTGACAAGGCCCTCAGCTTCTATGCCCCGGAGGCAGTTCCCGTAATCACTCTGGCGGTAAAAGAGATTATTGAAGACGGCAAACCCTTTGATCTGGAGTTGCCGTTCATTACCGCCAAAGGGAACCATATCTGGGTCAGGGCTATTGGCAAGCCTGTATTTGAAAATGGTCATGTGACAAAAATCAGTGGAGTTTTTCAGGAAATTACGGAACAGAAAAAAATCACTGAAGAGCTGCACAAGTACCGCGAGCATCTGGAGGAACTGGTCGTCAACCGAACCTCTGAACTGGAACGTCAGCTTTCAATCCTGGAAGCCACCCACAACGAGCTGTATATATTTGATATCAACGACTGGCATTTCACCTATGTCAATAACAGCGCCCTGAACAACCTGGGTTACACCCCTGTTGAAATTGCAAAACTGACGCCGCTGGACCTGAAACCGTCTATCAGCCGGGATTCGTTTGAACATCTGATAGCACCGTTACTATCCGGCGAAAAACAGCTGGTACGCTTCGAGACTTTCCATCGTCGCAAAAACGGCAGCCAATATCCGGTAGAGGTCTATCTGCAGACCGTAGAAGCACGCGGTAGCAGTAGTAAATATTTTCTGGCTATTATCCACGACATCACCGAACGCATTAATACCCAGGAACTGCTGAAACAGAAAAATGCCGAAACCGAACAGTTCATTTACACCGTTTCCCACGACCTGCGCAGTCCGCTGATTACCATCAGAACCTTCCTGGGATATCTCATGGATGACCTGAGCAATACGGAACAGGCCTGCAAAGACCTGCAATTCATTCAAGGCGCTGCCGATAAAATGGAGGAGATGCTTCAGGAACTGCTGGAAATGTCGCGCCTCGGCTTTCAGGAAAACCGAATCGCTGCAACCACATTCCGGCAGCTGGCGGAGGAGGCGGTAGCGACTCTTGCCGGACAGACCGCAGAAAAAAACATTAAGGTCCTGATCACAGATACGGACATACCGCTGCGAGGCGACCGCCAGCGTTTGTCCCAAATATGGCAAAACCTGTTGGAAAATGCGGTCAAATACATGGGTGACGAAAATGAACCCACCGTTACAATCGGCGCGGACTGGGTTGACGATGAAACCGTATTTTTTGTCCGGGACAACGGAATCGGCATTGCACCTGAGAACATGGACAGGGTTTTTAGAATATTTGAAAAACTGGGACAGAAAAGCAGCGGCGTCGGCATGGGACTGACCATGGTCAAAAGGATTGTAGAGTTAAACAAAGGTCGAATCTGGGTTGAATCAGACGGGCCGGGACATGGCTCCTGTTTCAGGTTCACCTTGCCGACTGCTGTGGCAGCGGCACTTACGGATGATGAGGCAGAGAGGATTTCAAGTGACTCCTGACAACACAATCAACATGACCGCTGCGTCTTTTTTCAAAGGCTTTTTGTCGCAATGGTTTGCTGTTGTTATCGCCATACTAGCTCTGTTGGCAGCTGCGATATATGATGCGGCAGATGACCGTAACATCCTTATTTCAAATGAGCAGAATCGCCTGATGACCCAGGCCAGGGTTATAGAGATGAATCTTGCCGGGCAGATTGAATCGGCATTATCAGTCTTGCATTCGATTGCAAGACACGCGACGGAGAAGAAAGAAATCGGTCACCGGCTTGGAGAACTGAGAGCTGCCATGCCTGGTGTACGCACACTGCTGATCCTGGACAAAAATGGCAGAACCATTGCCGCAAACAGGCCGGAGCTGATCGGACTGGATTTCAGCGGGCGCAACTATTTCAGCGTTCCTAAAAAACAGGCCAATCTTGAAAAACTGTATATTTCGCCACCTTTTAAAACAGTTTTGGACCGATACGTAATCAATCTGAGTGTTGTCATCATCGACAAGGATGGTGGTTTCAACGGTGTTGTCGGTGCTTCTCTCGATCCGGACTATTTTTCGACGCTTCTTAAGTCAGTTCTCTACGCTGACAACATGTGGAGTGTCATTATCCATGGCGACGGCCTGCTGTTTATGATGGTGCCGGAAGCCAGAACACCCGGCATGAACCTAGCTGTAGAAGGTTCCTTTTATACTCGCCATATTAATAGCGGCCAGAGTGAAACTATTTTGACCGGCACTTCATACATGGCCGGCGAACAGCGCCTTGCAGCCTTACGAACATTCAATCCACCTGGGCTAAAACTATCCAAACCTTTAATCATAGCTGTCAGTCGCGACCTTGATGGTGTTTTGGCAATTTGGTGGCGGGACACCTTTATCAAGTGTTTTGCTGTTATCCTATTGGGCACTTTCCTTGTATTTGGCACTCTGATTATGCAACGCAGACAAAAAAAACTGTATCAGCAATCTCAGCAACTGCTTACGGAACAGATCACAGCCAGACAGGAACTGCTCAGATCACAGGAGGCGCAACAGTACACGTCTCTTATCCAGGGCATACTGGAGAGCACGTCATCGGCAATATTCTCTGTTGACAGTTCATTTAATTACACCAGTTTCAATCTTGCCCACGCCGTATTTATGAAAGAATTATACAAGTGCGATATCAAGGTCGGTGCAAACCTGCTTGATTACATGCCTACTGATGCAGCTTCTGCTGCAAAAGCAAATCTGCAAAGGGCTCTAGCGGGTGAATCGTTTGTTGTTGAAGCAGCGTTTGACAGTTTAAGCGGTCAAAAAAAACATTACGAAATCAGCTATAACCCAATAATCAACTCTGAAGGCATTATTACAGGCACTGCCTTATTTGCATTTGAGACAACTGAGAAGATCGAAACACTTAATGCCCTAAAGGAGAGCAATGAGCTGTTTGCCCTGTTCATGCGCTACTCGCCTGTTTACTGTTTTATCAAGAAGGTTACCGCCACAGAAAGCAGGGTTTTAAACTGCAGTGACAATTTTGAGTTAGTAACAGGAATTCCAGTTGCAGAAATGATCGGCCGTACGATGGATGATTTTTTCCCGCCGGAAGTTGCCAGGAAATTTACCGAGCAAGACTGGTCGGTGGTCTGTAACCGGCAAGTGCTGAAAATAGATGAAGAGCTGAATGGCCGTAGCTGTACAACCATCAAATTTCCGATTATCAAGGGGAATTCCACACTGCTGGCCGGTTTCACCATTGACATTACTGACAGAAAGCTGGCCGAGGCAGAGGTCTTGCGGAAAAACAACGAAATACAGCAATTCATCTATACCGTCTCTCATGATCTGCGCAGTCCTCTGGTAACCATCAAGACTTTTATCGGTTATCTGGAACAGGATCTGGCAAATGCCAATCAGCAGCAGATAACCGATGATGTGCAATTTATCCGCAAGGCAGCCGGTAAAATGGAAATTTTACTAAATGAGCTGCTGGCCATGTCACGTGTTGGCCATCCTCTTGTGGAACACTCGGAAACAACTTTCCGTCAAATGGCCGAAGAGGCATTATCTGCAGTAGCTGGACAACTTTCTGAAAAAAAGGTCGAAGTTCATGTGGTTGACATGGATATCCAACTCTACGGTAATCCTCCGCGACTTACACAGATCTGGCAGAACCTGCTGGATAACGCCATCAAATATATGGGCGATCAGCCGGCTCCTTTTATTACTATCGGCGCCGAGTATAAATTTAATGATGTGGTATTCTATATATGCGATAACGGCATTGGAATAGCACCGGAGAATCTGGACAAGATTTTTAATATTTTTGAAAAATTAGGACAGGAAAGCGGTGGAGTAGGAATGGGACTGGCAATGGTCAGGCGAATTGTGGAGCTAAATGGCGGACGGATCTGGGTGGAATCCCGTGGCCCCGGCTTCGGTTCCTGTTTCCGGTTTACCTTACCGGGGGCGGTAAAAAGTCTTAATCCTTCTCCCTGAGAGAGATGGTGGCCCCGCTTGCGCGCAGGAGCGAAAGCCGGATGAGGGGCCAGCAGTACCACGAAATTCAACGTCCCCCTCACCCACAATCCACTCCCGCAAGGGGAATGGGAGTAAACACTCAGGAGAACAACATGCAAGGTGAACCGGTAGTAATTCTGCTCGTGGAAGATGATCCAGCCCATGCCGAAATAGTCCGCCGCAACCTGGAGGGATTCCGCCTGGCAAACCGTCTGGTACATGTCAGTGATGGTCAGGCTGCACTGGACTATCTTTACAGCACCGGTGACTGGGAATACAAATCACCACAACGCCCCCACATGATCCTGCTTGACTTGCGGCTGCCCAAGGTGGATGGACTGGAAGTGCTTAGAATAGTTAAGGAAGATCCAAATTTAAATTCAATACCGGTGATCGTCCTGACAACGTCAGCCGCCGAAGCTGACATGGCCAAAGCTTATGACAACCATGTCAACAGCTACCTGGTAAAACCGCTTGACCTGAATCAGTTTGTCGATCTGATCAGTTCTCTCGGTTACTACTGGCTGGTCTGGAATAAAAACCCCTATTAAAGCGGTGAATCATGAATAAACTCAATATCATCGTTGCTGAAGACGATTTTGCACATTCCGAGGCGGTCAGACGCTCCCTGGCCAACAGCACCCTGGCCTGTAATGTGACAATTGCCAAATCACTGCTGCATTTCCGCCAGATGATTGCAGCCAACACACCGGACCTTGCCATCATGGACCTTAACCTGCCGGATGGTCGTTCGGTGGATGAACTGACGCACCCGGCCGAAGACGGACCTTTTCCGATTCTGTTGATGACCAGTTTTGGCAGTGAGCACATTGCTGTTGAAACTATCAAGGCCGGCGCCATTGACTATATCGTCAAGTCTCCGGAGGCCTTTGCCCAACTGCCGCGCACTATTGAAAGCGCTCTGCGGGAATGGAAACTGCTCTGTGATCGAAAAAAAACAACACAGGAAATCCTGGATAGCGAAGCCAGATATCATACACTTTCCAACCAGTTCAACGCACTGCTGGATACCCTGCCGGACAGGATTGTGCTTCATGATACTGAACATCGGGTTATCTGGGCCAACAAAGCTGCCACACAAGATCTGGGACATGACGTATCAGAACTGATCGGACAGCATTGCTTCAAACTATGGCAAAACCGTACATCCCCTTGCGACCCGTGCCCGGTTGAACAGACGTTAAAATCCGGCAGTCCCTCAATAGTGAATATTGTTACCTCAGACGGTCACACCTGGGAGTTAAGAGCCATACCGGTCAGGGATGACGGTGTAATTACAAGCCTGATTGAGGTCGGGCGTGATATTACTGAACATCTGCTGCTGGAGGAAAAACTGCGTCAATCCCAGAAAATGGATGCGGTTGGCCGTTTGGCCGGTGGCGTTGCCCACGATTTCAACAACATGCTGAATGCCATTCTGGGTTATAGCGAGTTGGCGCTCCAACGCTGCGCAAGCGATGAAAAAACCTCCTCCTATCTCAAAGAGGTGCTTAAAGCCGCGGCACGCTCAGCCGACCTGACCCACCAACTGCTGGCCTTTTCACGCAAGCAGGTCGTGGAACCGCGTATCATAGATATCAATCGGCAAATCTCTGACCAGTTGAAATTTTTCGCCAAACTGATAGGTGAAGATATCCAGTTGCAGTTTGATCCGGACAGTGGCTCTGAACAGGTTTTGATGGATCCGACACAAATCGATCAGATTCTGGTCAACCTGATTGTAAATGCCCGTGATGCCATCAGCGGCAATGGAAGGATAAGTATCAAAATCAGCACTGACACGCTGGATGATGCTTATTGCCGTACCTATCTGGGCACCAAGCCAGGTGAGTACATCCGACTGAGCGTGAGTGACGATGGTTGCGGAATGGATGCAAAAACTCTGGAGCGGATTTTTGAACCATTCTTCACAACCAAGGACAAAGGAAAGGGAACAGGCCTGGGGCTGGCAACGGTTTACGGCATTGTTAACCAGAATAACGGTGAAATCCACGCCGAGAGCGAGCCGGGTAAAGGCACAACCTTTATAATTCATCTCCCGTGTATTCAGTCCGATGCGCTGCAATTCACTACACCTGAGATTGTTGAACCACCCAAGGGAACAGAAACCATAATGGTTGTGGAGGATGAACAGCAGAATCTGGAAATCACACAGATACTTCTGGAAGAGTGCGGCTATACTGTCATTGCAACACAATCGCCTCTGGAAGCATGCAAACTGTTTGCAGAACAAATGGATAAAATCTCGCTGGTCATCAGCGATGTGGTTATGCCACAGATTAACGGCAAAGACCTGTATATCCGATTAAATAATATAAAACCGGGTATAAAGGTGCTTTTCATGTCCGGCTATACCGACGATGTCATCACCAATCGTGGTGTTTTACCGGAAGGAACAAAATTCATCCACAAACCGTTCACAATCCAACGGCTGGCCACAAAGGTCAGAACTGTTCTGGATGAAATCTAGGGAGTTCCAGATGAACAGTAACAATTTACGCATACTTATTGCGGAAGACGATGCCAGCCATGTAGCGGCTCTCCGCAGGCAACTGGAAAAAGATTATCCAAATGTGGACATCAGCCATGTCAAAAGTCTCCGCGAATATGCATCCAGCATTTCAGAGCATACACCGTCCGTTGTACTTCTCGACATACACCTGTCTGACGGCCAGTCCTTGGGAATGCTGACCTCCCCTGCCGGTGAAGGAGCTTTTCCCATAATAATCATGACCAGCTACGGCAGCCAGCAGCTTGCCGTTGATGCCATCAAGGCCGGCGCACTTGATTACATAGTAAAGTCACCGGATGTTTTCAAGTCAATTTCCGGGGTTATTGAGGGGACGTTGCGAGAATGGAAACTGCTGCAGGAAAAAAAACAGATGGAGATGCAGCTTAAGGATTCACAGGCCCGAATTATTCAGCAGGAAAAAATGGCCTCCATTGGACAACTGGCTGCCGGTGTAGCCCATGAGATCAACAACCCCATGGGCTACATTTCCAGTAATATGAGTTCCCTGGGCAGATACGTGGATAAACTGTCACAGTTTATTCATACCCAGGAACAGGCTATTGAAAAATGCGCTGACCCGGAGACTAAAGCGGAAGTGGCCGGCCTGAAAAAACAGATCAAACTTGATTACATACTGAATGACTTGCACAATCTGATAACCGAGTCCCTGGAAGGTTCCCAGAGAGTCAGCAAAATTGTCCAGGATCTGAAGAGCTTTTCTCGCGAAGACAAAAACGAACCGACCCTCAGTGACCTGAATGAGCATATCAAGAGCACAATCAATATTGTCAGAAACGAAATCAAATATGTTGCAGAGCTGGATTTACAGTTCGGCGACATCCCTCCGATCCTCTGTCATCCCCAGCAGATCGGCCAGGTGGTCATGAATCTGCTGGTTAATGCGGCCCACGCCATTACGGACAATGGAATCATTACGCTGACGACTTCCCAGGTGGATGACATGGTCGAAGTCAGAATCAGCGATACCGGCTGCGGCATTTCTCCGGAAAATATCAAGAAGATCTTTGAGCCGTTTTTTACAACCAAAGAACCGGGTAAGGGAACCGGACTGGGGCTGGCCATCAGCCTGGATATCATCAGAAAACATGATGGAGAGTTGCTGGTGCAGAGCGAGCCGGGAAAAGGCACAACGTTTACGGTTCGTTTGCCGGCGATTGATAACAAAAAGACTTAAAGGCTCCCTCATCCGGCCTTCGGCCACCTTCTCCCAGGGGGAGAAGGGATTTTCAGACAACAACCCTTCTCCCTCTGGGAGAAGGTGCCCCACAGGGGCGGATGAGGGAATAAACCAGGGTTTACCTGACACAGCGCCGAGGGGGATTCAACACAAATGTACAATGAACCGATCAAAATTCTCTGTGTCGATGATGAGCGCAATGTTCTCAAGTCACTGGAACGGCTTTTTCTGGATGACGACTATGAAATCTTTCTGGCTGATTCAGGAGAAGAAGGATTAAAACTTTTGGAAAGTAACGGTCCTTTTCAGGTTATTATTTCCGACTACCGCATGCCGGTTATGAACGGGGTGGATTTTCTGAAAGCTGTTTATGAACGGATGCCGGAAACAGTCAGGATTGTTCTGTCAGGATACGCTGATGCCGGGGCAATTGTGGCGGCTATCAATGAGGGGCATATCTATAAATTCATCCCAAAACCCTGGAATGACGAGGAGCTACGGGTCACAATCAATAACTGCCTGGAGAGATATTTTCTGCAGAAAAACAACCGCGAACTGCTGGACAAACTGGCAATTGCCAATCAGGCGCTGGAAGAGAAAGTCAGACAACGCACTGAGGAGCTGGAACTGCACGTACGCGCACTGGAGTTTGCCCAACAGATGATGTGGTCGCTTCCGGTGGGTGTAATCGGAATTGATGAGAACAACATGGTTGCTCACTGCAATACGGTTGCTGCAAAGTACCTGAAGAGTGTCTGTACCGACTTTCTGGGCTCGGACGTCACTCAGAGTTGCAATCTGGAGATGGGAAGTTTTATTGAAAAAACAAAAAAACAAAAAATTACGGAAACAATGATAACCCTGGACGACAAAAACTGTCGAATCATGGGGAGAACTGTTACTTTAAATAACAGTGAAGCTGTGGTTCTTGTAATTATGGAGATGTGACCTGATGCAAACGGTACTTTTTGTTGATGATGAACAGCCAATCAGAAATGCGCTGGAACGCGTTTACCATGAACGCGACGACGTACGGTGCCTGTTTGCCGGGTCCGGTGCGGAAGGGCTTAAAATTCTTGAGCAGGAAGAGGTCTGGGTTGTTGTTTCAGACTACCTGATGCCCGAAATGCGCGGTATCGAATTTCTGGCAAAAGCCAAAACATTGCATCCAGAGACGGTGCGGATCATGATGACCGCTCACGCCGATCTGTCAATTGCCATTCAGGCGATCAACAGAAGCGAGGCCTTTAGATTTATCACTAAACCATGGGATAACCAGGAACTAATGGAGACTGTAGACGAGGCTCTGATTCGATACCGGCTGGTCAAGTCACTGGGGAGCCACGATGAGTCGCTCTACCTGTCTCTGGCCCAGACTGTTGAACTCAAGGATCCATATACAAAGGGACATTGTGACCGGGTTGCCCATTATGCCGTCAGTCTTGCCAAAATGATCGGCTTAAACCAGGACAAAATCAAAGACATAAAACATGGCAGCTGGCTGCATGACTGCGGAAAAATCGGAGTACCTGAAGCAGTTTTGAATTCATCACTGTCACTTTCGGAAGACGAGATGGAGATCATCCGCAACCATCCCGGCTGGGGTTCGGAGGTGGCCAGACAGGCCCGCATGTCGGAAACAGTTATCAATATTATATTACACCACCATGAGCGCTACGATGGCACAGGCTATCCGGCCGGACTGACTGGTAAAATGATCCCCATCGAAGCAAGAATTGTTGCCATTGCGGATGTGTTTGATGCACTTTATTCCGACCGTCCTTACCGAAAGGCATACAACCTGGATATGGCACTTGAAATCATGAAGGACATGACCACTACACATTTTGATCCATACCTGATGGATCTGTTTATCACTATTGCAAATAATGAGAGGGCAGAATGAGTGAAGCGCCGCAAAGAATCACTGTCCTGCTGGTGGATGACGAAGAAAACATCATCCGATCCTTAAAGCGATTGCTAATGGATGAGGATTTCGATCTGGAAACAGCCTGCTCCGGTGAAGAAGGTCTGGAAAAGTTGGCCAGCTTGCAGAATGTCGGCCTGATTGTTTCCGACCAACGCATGCCCGGTATGAACGGTGCCGAGTTTCTGGGAAAGTCCCAGGAATTGGCCCCGAATGCACTGAGGATACTGTTAACCGGCTATTCTGATATCAATGCCACTATCGATGCCATAAATAAAGGGGGCGCCTACCGTTATCTTTCCAAGCCGTGGAACGATGAAGACCTGCTGCAGACAATTCGCGATGCCATTCGCCAGTATTCTCTGATGGATGAAAACCGGCGTCTGCAGGCAATTATTCAGCAGCAAAACGAAGAACTGAAGGAGTGGAATCAAAATCTTAAGGGACGAGTGCTTGAGCAAACGACCTCTATACGCATGAGAAATGACGAACTCAAATCACTGGTCGTCAAAGCAAAAAACAATTACACAGCAGTAATTACTGCTTTTTCCAGCCTGGTGGAATTACAGGGCGGCAGGCGCCACAAACATGCCAGCAATGTGGCGGAACTGTCAGTAAACGTAGCAAAAGAAATCGGTATCAAGGGGGATGTGCTGGAAAGCTTGAGGATTGCCGCCCTTCTGCATGATATTGGCGAGATTGGTATTTCTGAAAAAGTATTGGCTACTCCACTAGATGCCATGAGTGTTGAGGATTACAAAAAATATCAGCAACACCCTCTGCGCGGTCAGATGATGATTGACGAGATTGAAGACCTGAGACCGGTCGGGGTTTTGATCCGGCATCACCATGAGAACTTCGACGGCAGCGGATTCCCCGACGGTCTGGCCGGTGAGAGCATCCCGCTGGGGGCCCGGATTATCGCCTATGCGGATCATATCGACAAGGTTGCCCAGACCTGCACAGCCGGACTGGCCGAACAAGCCCTTGCAAAAACAGCCCACTTGATCGGAAAGGATCTGGATCCTGCCTTGACTCCGGCCTTCAAACGCCTGACTAAATATATCTATTTTGCCAAAAGCAATGAAAGTGATCTGGTGGAGATTGAACTGGAGGCCAAAGAGTTGACCCCGGGAATGCAGCTTTCCAGGGATGTGTGCAGCGGTTCCGGCATACTGCTGCTAAAACGTGGATCCACACTTGACGAAAACAAGGTCATTGCCATTCAGCGCAACTACAGGCTGGATCCACCGAGTCATGGTGTTTTTGTAACAACGAGCGGATAAAAGCGGCCCAAATGATCGAATTCGACGAACAAAATAAAAAGATCGTGCTGAAGCTGGTTTACTACGGCCCGGCGTTATCAGGCAAAACCACTAATCTGCTGACGCTGCATGACCAGCTTTCCATGGAAGGCCGCGGTGAACTGATGTTGCTGGACACTACCGAGGACCGCACTATTTATTTCGATCTGCTCCCTTTCTTTTATGTTGCTCCGTCCGGCATGAAGATCAAGCTGAAGATTTATACGGTGCCGGGACAGGTGCGTCATGATGCAACACGCAAGGCGGTGCTGCAGAGGGCCGATGGCGTCGTATTTGTGGCTGATTCCCAGTTGTCCCAGATGGCGGATAATTTTGAAAGTTTTGATAACCTGGAAACCAACCTGTCCATGGTCGGACTTACTCTGGAGCGTTTGCCGCTAGTGCTGCAATTCAACAAACGTGATCTGCCGGATGTGGTTTCGGAAGAGGAGTTACGCCGGGTCTGGGCACCCACCGGCTTGCCGGTCCACATGGCTGCCGCTCTTAAAGGATGGGGTACACTGGAGACCTTTGAAGAAATTCTGGGCTTGATGTTTGATTCGGTCAATGCCCGCTATGGCTTGACATCCAGGTTTGAAGTAGACCGGAATATTTTCCTGAGAGAAATATTGAAGGTGCATAATGAGCACTAACATGCCGCAGATAAATTTTATTGTAGGTGAGGAGCGACGCCTGACAGCAATTATTTCGCGTAACGAGATTGAGCCGTTACTGAAAAGCCTTGTGAAAGCCGGCCCGGCCATGGCCTGCGTCCTGGATGAAGATGGGCTGCCAATCTGCCGCCAGGGCAGCGACAGCGCTTTCAACACTTACAACGAGATCCGTTACGGCCTGTTGGTGGAGGGTGAACCCCAGGGGACACTGCTGATTTCATTTGATCCGGTTAACTGCGCTATGGCCGAGCCGTTAGCCCTTCTGGCTCGTGATGCCATACAGCTTACCATAACCAACAATCTTAAACGCATGTTGACGACAGAAATGCACACCTCTATTGTTCAGGAGTCCTACGATCAGTTAATGGAAACAAACAAAAGGCTTTCGGAGTCGGAAGACCGTTACCGCCAACTGGCTATTTCACTGGAACAAAAGGTTGAAGAGCGGACGTCCGAACTGAAGAAGGCTTATGCCAGGATGCTGCAACAGGAAAAACTGGCTGCCGTTGGCGGTCTTGCAGCCGGGATGGCCCATGAAATCAACAATCCAAATGGCTTTGTGCTTAGCAACATGGCCACTTTAAAGCGTTATGTGGATCGCATGAAAGAGATGATAGGCTTTTATCAGCAATTACTGTCCGGGAACCTGACTCCTTTACAACAGAACGAGGCTGCTGAAAAGAAACTGAGCGAACTGAAGCTTGATTTCATACTTTCCGATATAGAAGAGCTTCTGACACAGTCAATAGAAGGGGCAAAACGGATCGCACGAATAGTTGCCGACCTGAAAGGTTTTTCCCATGTGGATGAAACAGGTGGCGCTGATGCCGACCTGAATGTTGAGTTGGAAAGGGTGCTGTCAGTTCTGGCGGCACAGGTTCCGGCAGATGCTATTATCCAGCGCGACCTGCAGCCTCTGCCGCTCATCGGCTGTAATCCAGGGCTCATGTCCCAGGCTTTCTTCAACATCATTCAAAATGCCCTGCTGTCAAGGGATTCCGGGCTGATTTTGAAAATTGCTACTGTGGCTGACAATGGCACAGTAATCATCAAGATTAGTGACAATGGCTGCGGCATACCCACCGGGAATCTAACCCGCATTTTTGAACCGTTTTTCACCACGCGTGACGTGGGAAATGGTACAGGAATGGGGTTGACTGTTACCAGGGAGATCGTCAATAACGCAGGCGGTACGATTGAGTGTGAATCAGACGTCGGCTCAGGAACTACAGTAACAATAAGGATTCCCATAATTCAGAACAGGGGTTAATCAAATGAGCAGCCGTTACGCTGACATTTTCAAATCCATAGGCACACCCAAAGCCGATGCCAATCTGTCCATCACCACTATGGAACCGGATCAGCAGCCGCCTTCGGAACAAAGCTTTACTCTGCTGTTTGTCGATGACGAGGAGAATGTTCTCAATGCGCTGCGACGCATTTTTCTGGAAGAAAACTACACCATCCTGACGGCAAACTCTGCTCAAAAGGCATTTGAACTGCTTGATCAGCAGCCGGTTCATTTAATTATTACCGATCACCGCATGCCGGTTATGACAGGCGCAGAACTGCTGAAACTTGTACGGGAGCGTTATCCCGAAACAATCCGCATAATGCTGACCGGGCATGCTGACGTCAATTCCATAATGGGCGCGGTGAAAGAAGGCGCTGTCTACAAATTCATTACCAAACCCTGGAATGATGAAGACCTTCGCCTGACTGTCTCATTGGCCCTTCAGCAGTTCGTTTTAATGCGGGAAAATCGACGTTTGAAAACAGTCTCACAACTGCAGGAATCAAAAATCAAGAGTTATGCCGGTCTGTTTGAACAGAATCGCGGCATGCTCGGCGATATTCTTGTCAAATCAGCTGTAATCGGCATGCAGGAACTTGATTTTGCCCGCAAGCAGAAGGATTCCAAAGAATTTCTGGGAGATTTCCTGGTACGGAGCGGGATTTTGACAGAGTCAACAATCATCGCAGCCCTGCAAAAACAGCTGGATGTGGAACTTATCGACCTGAGAGAGGTCAACATCCCCCAAAACGTGGCCCGATGCCTGCCGAAAGAGCTTTGCGAAAAAAGCCGCCTGATTCCGGTGCGGCTTGATGGCAATGCACTGACAATTGCAATGGCAGACCCGTCAGACATTATCACCTGCGACAATATCGGCCGCGTAACCGGCCTGCGGGTATCTCAACTTCTGGCCTCCTCTTCACAGATCGGCGATAAAATCACCCATGCCTGGAGCGTCAACGAAGACCAGGACGTCCAGAGTTTTGATGACATGGAGCCGCTGGACGAAATTGACATTGTTCTGGAAGAAGAAGAAAAAGAGGCCAGCGTAGAAGAACTGATCGGTTCCTCGAAAGTACCGCCGGTGATCCGGATTGTTAACGCCATCATTTCAGAGGCGATCCGCTATGGTGCCAGCGATATCCATATTGAGGCAAAGACCAAATATACTCTGATCCGCTTCCGCATCGACGGTATGCTGTACGCCAAGATCAAGATCCCCTCCGATCTGCACCCTGCTGTTATTTCACGCATCAAAATTCTGGCCAAGATGGACATTTCGGAAAGAAGGCGGCCTCAGGATGGCCGTATCACAGTAAAGTCCGGCACCCGCATTGTGGATATGCGCGTGTCGTCACTTCCGACAATCAACGGCGAAAAGATCGTCATGCGGATTCTGGACAAGAGTGCCTCCATCAAACATCTTGACGAACTGGGAGTTTTGGAAGACGACTTCCGCAATATTACAATCATCAGTCACAAACCGCAGGGTGTAATTATCGCCACCGGCCCCACCGGCAGCGGTAAAACCACCATGCTTTATTCGCTGCTGGCAGCAATGATGAACCCGAGCAAGAATTTCGAAACCATTGAAGAACCGGTTGAGTACTTTCTGGAGGAGGCCAATCAGGTTTCCATCCATGAAAAAATCGGGCTCTCTTTTGCCCAGGTACTGCGGGCAACACTTCGACAGGATCCTGATGTAATCCTGGTTGGCGAAATCAGGGATTTCGATACTGCCGATGTGGCCTTTAAAGCTGCATTAACAGGTCACATTGTCCTCTCAACCCTTCACACCAACAGCGCTGTAGCATCAATCACACGTCTGGTTGACATTGGAATAAAACCATATATCATCGCTTCAGCTCTGGAAGGGGTTATTGCCCAGCGACTGGTGCGAAAAGTTTGCACCAGTTGTGCTGCCCAGGTCGAACCTGATTTTGCCGCAATGGAACTGTTGCGCCTGCCTAAAGACTATTTCGGGACAAATGTTACTGTCGGGCAGGGATGCTCGAAATGCAATAATACTGGATACAAAGGCCGTATAGGCGTTTACGAAATGCTGGTTATGAATGACGACTACCGACAGCTGGTCGGGGGTGACTATAAGGAAGCCGACCTGCTGAATCTGGCCCGTATCAACGGCATGAAAACATTGCAGGAAGACGGCCTGGAAAAAGTCCGCAGAGGCTGGACAACTCTTGACGAAGTGGTCCGGGTGATCGGACCGACAGTACGCCTGGAGCGTAAATGCGACGCATGTGGAAAGAATATTGACTCCAAATTCCTTTTCTGCCCGCACTGCGGCGTGTTCCGGCGTAATTGCTGCAAAAGCTGTCATATGCCGCTGGAAAATGGATGGTTTATGTGTCCGTTCTGCGGAGAAGAGCGGGAAAAACATTCCTTAACTTGATTAGTTTTTATTTTCTGTTAAATGAATCATGAACATTCAAAGAGTAACTCCTCCCCCGCTGGGGAAGAGAACCTGTTTGACATGTTTTGCGGCAATTTAGAACTAATCAGTTCCTAAATATTTAAAGGAGCAAATAATGAGTAATAAAATCCTGTTGGTAGACGACGAAGCCAACGTACTTTCAGCGTTGAAACGGGCACTTTTCGATTCTGCTTTTGAAATTGAATCCGTAACCAGTGGTGAACAGGCTCTGGAGGTCATGAAAGAGCAGACGTTCAAAGTAGTAGTTTCAGACGAACGGATGGTTGGAATGCAGGGCTCTGAATTTCTCAGTCAGGTCAGAGCCAAGTATCCAAATACCGTGCGCATTATTCTGACCGGTCATGCCTCCATCGAAGCCGCCATAAAAGCGGTCAACCAGGGTGAAATCTACCGCTTTTTCTCAAAACCCTGGAATGATAACGAACTGAAATATGCCATCCGCTCTGCAGTTGAAAAATATGATCTGGAGGCAGAAAACAGGCGTTTGCTGGCCACTATCAAGCAACAGTCGCTGGAAATAAAGGTATTGGAAAAGCGTTTCCCAGGAATTACCAGGGTCGAGAAGGATGAGCATGGTGTTTTCGTTCTGCCGGATATTCCTGAAGACGAAATACGGGAAATGATGGTTGAGTGCGAACGCGAGGCGAGTTAACAATTACAATGTTATCCTGTATTTTTGAGGGTTAGTTGTTACAACTAGCCCTTTTTTATTTCATGAAAAGCATTTTGTCGCTCAAGTTGTCCTGCAGACACCCGACAGATTAAACAGTGTGTCTTTAGTGGCAATTATGTTATAAATGCAATAATTTACTAATACTTATTTCCAACTGCAACGTGAGGTTACAGGCATGGACAAGAGGGACCCGGCTAGATACAGAAAACGTATCCGTGTTAATTTCGGTATTGAGGGGGCCAGTCGGGTCGCCTTTACTGAAGATATCTCAAAAACAGGTGTTTTTCTCAGGTCCGCCAACGTCTGTAACCCTGATACAAAACTGACTCTCGAGTTTTTGCTGGAAAACGGCGAAACAGTTAAGCTGGAAGGCAGGGTCATGTGGGCAAAGAAAGTGCCGCAGAACCTCTTCCACCTGGTCAAAAAAAGCGGAATGGGTGTTCGAATTCTCAGGTTTTATTCCGGCGAAGAGCAGTACTACCGCCTGTGCAGCTGACACTGTCCCGACGGACATTCAATACCATGTTTTAACAGGAAAAACCCTATGTGCAAAAAAATATTTATCGGTGCAACCGGCCAACATTGCGGTAAAACTACCATCAGTCTTTCACTGATGCACCTTGCACGAAAGAAGTATGAACGGGTCGGATTCATTAAACCTGTGGGCCCCAAGTGCATTCAGTATAAAGGGTTCACTATGGATATTGATGCCGCAATGATCGCCAGTGTTTACAAACTGGATGAAGATATCCACCTTATGTCGCCATTGACCCTGACCCATGACTCCACAAAAAAATATATCGATGGTCTTTTATCGCCTGAATTCCCTGCAAAAGTAATTTTGAAGGCGGTCAGTGAGCTGGAAAAAAAGAATGATTTTCTTATCATTGAAGGGGCCGGACATTGTGGAGTAGGCTCTGTCGTAGGCATGAACAATGCTCAGGTTGCAAAACTGATTGACGCACCGGTGATGATTGTTTCCGGCGGAGGTATTGGCAGCGTTATTGATTCCGTAGAACTAAATCTGGCCCTGTACAAGGATGCAGAGGCGGATGTGCGGTTTCTGATGCTCAACAAAATTAACGCTGAGAAGAAAGAGGCTTCACTGCACTACATGCACAAGTACTTTGACAAACTGGGAATCAGTGTCGCTTCTTCCTACAATTTTTCGCCTACTCTGGCCAATCCGACTCTTCAACATGTTTCCGATCTGCTAGAGCAGCCACTAATGGGCAACCAGGACGACCGAAGCCGCATCTGTCATACAATTCAGCTCGGTTCGGCCTCATCCCAGCGGGTAATCGATCTGCTGGGCGAATCGACCCTGCTGATTGTGACTACCTCAAGGGATGAATTGATTGTTACAGCATCAACACTTCACCACATCCCTGATTTTAAAAAGAAAATCACGGGCCTTGTCGTCTGCGGTAAGGTGCCCATGTCCCGCATAACGCAGCAAATACTGGAAGACAGCAATATTCCATACATACGGATCACAGACGTTTCTGCCGACGTATTCTATCGGCTAAAAGAGCATGTGTCAAAAATCGGACCAGAGGATACGGAGAAAATCAACCTGATCAATTCCGATGCCGAACGATATATCGATTTCGAGGCAATTGACTCCAGGCTTTGATCCATCGGGCTTCAAAGAGACTAAAACTGTAAAAAATGCTTGACCTTACACAGTTTTTGCTATTTATAGTTAACATTAAATCAATATGCAGGGACTATTATGATTTTCCTTACCAGGATGGATAAACAGCATTTTTTTATTAACCCCGATCACATTGTCAGCATTGAGGAAACACCCGATACGGTCATTACACTATTTAACGACCATCATTTTATCGTTAAGGACAGTGCCAGGGACATCATCAACAAGATAATTTCCTACAGAGCAAAAATACTCAGACGCGCAGGAAACACGACCGGCAAAAAATATCTGGGCAGGGCTAATATCAAACGCTTCAAAAGTTTTACGCTGAACAGTGGCATTAAACCGTTGATTTCAAACAGTAACAAGCGCTGCACACCATTTCACGGACTGGAGCTATAGAAAATGGATTTAGCAACCGTCATAGGCTTGGTCATGGGTTTCGGCGCTGTTTTCGGCGGCGCGGCCCTCGAAGGTGTACACATGTCAGCGCTTATTCAACCGACTGCAGCTATGATTGTTCTCGGTGGTACATTCGGTGCATGTTTTATCTGTTTTCCGCTAGCCTCCATAATAAAAGCCTTCAAGGATGTCAAGATAGCCTTTCTACCTAATAAGGTTGACCACGAAGGCGTTGTTAAGGATATCATCAACTACGCAACCAAAGCCCGCCGTAACGGCTTGATTTCCCTGGAACAGGAAGCACAAGCTGTCAAAGACCCGTTTATCAAGAAAGGCATCTCTCTTGTTGTTGACGGTATAGACCCGCAGAAACTGCGTGAAACCCTGGAAGCCGACATCATGGCCTTTGAAGAGCACCAGAAACACAGCATAGAGTTCTACGAGGCGGCTGGCGGTTTTTCCCCTACTATCGGTATTATAGGTGCTGTTCTTGGTTTGATTCACGTTATGGGTAATCTTTCAGACACTTCCAAGCTGGGCGGTGGTATTGCGGTAGCCTTCGTTGCAACTATTTACGGCTTGATGATTGCCAACATTATCTGCCTGCCGATCGGAACAAAGCTGAAGATTCGAATGAAAGAAGAAATGCTGCGGCGAATAATGATTCTTGAAGGCTTAATTGCTATCCAGAACGGAGAAAATCCTCACTTTATTGAACAAAAGCTGAAAGCCTTTGTAGGCGGAGATCACTGATTCTGTTATGGCACTGAAAAAAGAACCTGAAAAGCATGTCAACCACGAGCGCTGGCTCGTTTCATACGCCGACTTCATTACCCTGCTGTTTGCGGTTTTCGTTGTTCTGTACGCCATGTCCCAAACCGACAAGAAAAAAGTCGAAGAGGTTGTGGCATCCATTCAACAGTCTTTCGGCATGGCACAGTCCGGTTCACCATCACCGAAAATGAATATCCTGCCTTCCACCCAATCTAACGTTGTTCCGGCAATCAAGCCGGAAATAGCCATCGTTCCAGGAACCAAAACCGTACGTGGTCAGGTCAAGACGCGGGCAGACGAAAAGGATTTTCGCCAGATCAAATCCTCTATTGAAGCCTATCTGGTTAAGCAGGGTGCTCAAAACAAGGTCAGCCTGACAATCACCAGACGCGGTTTGATTGTCAGCCTGAAAGAGGCTGGTTTTTTTGAATCTGGCCAGGCAACAATCAAGCCCAGCGCTTATGAACTGATTAATACCATCTCCGAGGCGATGACCCAGTACAACAACCCGCTCCGCTTTGAAGGGCATACGGACAACATTCCGATCAGCACCAGCCAGTTTCCCTCCAACTGGGAGCTTTCTAGTGCCCGGGCAATAAACGCAGTCAAATATCTGCTAAATAACTATGATGTAGATTCGAACAAGATATCTGCTACCGGTTACGGTGAATTCCGCCCACTTGTCGACAATTCGACCCCCGAAAACCGCGCCAAGAACCGCCGGGTTGACCTGGTCATGCTTTCCGGTGACGGAGAACGAGGAGAGCCTTGAAATCGGTTCGTGGTTCTTAGTTCTTGGTTTCAGCTACGAACTGAGAACTACGAACAGCCGTCAACTTTTCTCCTAAAAACATATACCGCGGAATCAAGCTCCGGCGGCAGCACTAATTTGCTGAGATTTTTATCTTCCTCGCATACAAAATTAGTCTGACTGCCATATTCGTCCCAATTCCCTGCAGCAATCTGATGTCTACTTCCGATAACAATATACATCTGAACACTTCTGGTTTTAAAAATCTGCTTTTCAAAAACATTATTTGCAGGCGGCCAGGAACAAATTACAACTTCCGGTCGATCCATGCTCAAAGCCTCTTTGGCCTCACGCTTAACTACCCAGTCCGGGTATTTTACGCTATGCTCCCAACTATAATCATCGGTTGCCGTGATTTTGACACCTTTGTCCATAAGAAACCGGCTCAATGTGCCGTCACCGGCAGCAATTTCACAACATTTCCGCGGCCCTATCAGGCCGGCCAGCCCACTGATCAAATCGCTTGAATAGAAACAGTAAATCCCTTCCGGCTGAACAAGCGGCATCAACAGCCTTTTCTGCCAGATCAGTGGCCAAAACAGCTTAAACCAGAGCATTGAAACAGGCTTGCGTTCCAGGCCATGGGAAAACAACAGCTTTTGGGCAATAAATCCATTCAGGAAATTGAAACGAACCTTACCGCTCTCCACTCCTGAAGCCAGCGAAATCAAGTGCTGCTTAACCGCCAGGTGCGCCATTCGATATCGGATCACATGCGTCAAACCGGACTCTAGTATTTTATTAGTTCCCCGCATTCCTTTCAGATTGGACTTTGGTAGTGCGGCCTTGAGCGAAAGTCGTTTCAGAAATGATTGCAGTGCATCCTGGCTGCCGCCGGCAAGCACTTCAGCAAGATCCTGCTGAACTAACTTCCACTCCTGTGGATGTCTTGAACAAAGCTCTTTCAAAGGCGGGTTGGTTTCCAGCCACTCCCACTCCTGTGCCGGATTCGTCTTATCTCTTTCCATTAGGCTAATCTCCGTAATTACCTGCAGTTATGCGGTTTGATGCGTGATTATTATGCGTGTAAGTCAATTATTTCAATGTTTATTTGTTGAACAAGGCGTCATCAACAACTGGAACGACTTATTTTGTCACATCACTCTGATATGTTTTATTCATATTAAACTTCAGGGGGTTTACATGGAAGCGATAATAATTGCAGGATTGGCTGTTGTAGCAGTTGGTGGATATTTTACGGTATTGGACTTTATGGCAGATTTGGGAATAGACCTCAGAAAACATAAACTTGACCGGAATCAATCACTCTCCATGGGAAGCAGAGTCAATTCTAATCAGCCCCGAATCAAGAAGATGGCGGGGATGCACATTTGAAAGCGCTTTAAGCATGCTGTTTTTTATATGGGGGATATCCTTTTCCAGCTGTTTCAACAGGACTTTCATTTTTTTACGCTGCATGTCGGCTGTGCCACAGACAGGACAACAGCAGCAGACTACCGGCAATGAAACTTCACGGAAAAAGCTGATAATATCTTCCTCACGGGTGTACACCAGCGGACGAATGACAGTTGTTTCACCATTATCGGCCAGCATACTGGCTGACATGGCTTTAAGTGAACCAACAAAAAACTGGTTAAGCAGCAGTGTCTCTATAAAATCATCACTATGATGACCAAGAGCAAGCTTGTTGCAACCGAGAGAAGCTGTCAAACCGTACAACACACCACGCTTGAGGCGTGAGCAGATTGAACAGTAAGATGAACCGGGGCGTCGCTTCTCGGAAATAATATTAAAGTGGTCCGTTTTTTCCACATGGCAGCGAATCCCCCGTGACTCAACAAATCTTTCTATAATATCGCTGCGGAATCCTGGATAACCGGAATCAATGGTCACAGCCACAAGCTCGAACTTGACCGGTGACCTGCGACGCAGTTCCTCCAGTAAAAGCAGCATCGTGTAAGAGTCTTTGCCGCCGGACACAGCTACAGCGATCCGGTCACCCTCTTTTATCAGCCCAAAATCTGAGATAGCCTTTCCCACGGAATGGCGAAGTTTTCTGAACAGCGGGCTTGCTTTTATTTCTTCAACTACATGTTCCATCTGTCAGTTCGCCTCAACATGGGATATACGAGCCAAAAACGCCTTAATGTGAGGTGAGAAAGAGTCATGTTCCAGCAAGAAAGCATCGTGTCCATAGCTGGAGTTTATTAAATGATATTCCACCGACTTGCCGAGCTGTCGCAGGCAATTAACCATTTCTTCACTCTGATAGGGCGGATAGAGCCAGTCAGAGGTAAAAGCAAAAAACTGCAGCGGCGCCTTGATGTTACTGAATGCTTCGTTGAGCGACTCGTATCCCCATGACGCATCATAGAGATCCAGTGCTTTGGCCAGATAAAGAAATGAGTTGGCATCAAAACGATCCACAAAACTGTAGCCGTTATATTCCAGGTAACGTTCCACCTCAAACTGACCGAAAAAATCAAATTGACCGTCTCGGGCTGAGAAACGCCGCCCGAACTTGGCGTTCATGGACTCATCCGATAAAAAGGTGATGTGTCCAATTCCCCGGGCAAGGGCCAGTCCGTCTTTGGGGTTCTGTTTGTAATCCCCTTTTCGCCAGTTGGGATCATTATAGATAGCCCAACGGGCAGCCTTGTTCAAAGATATGGCCAAAGGAGATGAGCAGGAAGTACTGGCTAAAATTATGGCTGATGCAATCGAATCGGGATATTGTGTTGCCCATTCCATGGTCTGCATGCCGCCCATGCTGCCGCCGATAACAGAAAAGAGGCGCTTGATACCCAGATGGTCAATCAGCAATTTCTGGGCCCGGACCATATCACGGACAGTAATGACAGGAAAAGAGAGGCTGTAGCGCTTGCCGGATTTGGGATTGATTGAAGATGGGCCGGTTGAGCCGTAGCACGAACCGATAACATTGGAACAGATTACGTAATAGCGGTCAGTATCAAGCAGACGTCCCGGGCCGACTATAACATCCCACCAGCCGGGCTTGGTATCCTGTTCGCTGAGTTTTCCAGCCAGGTGGGCACTACCTGTCCAGGCATGTTCAACCAGAATGGCATTGGAAGCATCTGCATTGAGCACGCCGTAGGTTTCATAGGTCAAGGTTAAAGGCGCAAGAATACGTCCGCTATCAAGTTTGATACCGCTCTCAAAGTTGACTGACTGTTCCTTGACAATACCAATGGACATTAAAAAGCCCCTTCACATATAAATGAGAAGGGGCTGTAAAAATTGACAGCGCACCTCTCATCTTTGCCTTTCGGCAGGATTTAGCACCTGACGCTTTGATAGCCGGTTGCTGTGGTTTCGCAGGGCCTTTCCCTCCACCACTCTTGATAAGCAGGTTTTTTTGTTGCTAAACAATACGAAAGAACGTTTTTTTTGTCAATCAAATATGGAAAGAGTTAGCACGTCTAATAAGCAATTTGACTGGAAAAAATGACTGCCATCTGCTATAAACAACAATTAAAAATCAATCAAACCAACCTTATTTCAAGGAGACTGTTAATGAAAAAAATCATGTTACTGCTATTGGTTCTCCTGTCCTTTGGCTGCGCTCAGAATCGATTTAATGTTCCGGTCGAGGATTTTTCCGAGAAAGTAAAATCATTGGGAGTGCTTCCGATTGCTGTTGACGCCTCCTCTGATATCAGGCACCCGCAGAAAGAAGAACTGATACAGCTTGTTGATGAGATGAACCGTAAATATGAACAGCAATTTGTACGCAAACTCAAGGTAACCGGGAACTTCAACACTGTCGCCATAATGGACGGGAACCCGAAGCAACTTTTTGAAAACCTGATGTCCCGTCGGGAGAGACGTAATGATGCAACAATTGAATATAACAAGTACTTTTGGAAAAATGATGAATTAAGAAGCTATTTAACCAAAAACAAACTTGATGCAATCATGGTGCTGACCGTTAGCGGCCTGACCAAAAATGACAAGGTTACTTCCAGTACACTGCTCGCATCATTAACCACTGATTACAACTATCTTGTGTTGTCAGCCCAGATACTTGATGCCAACGGAACGACACTCTGGGAGTATCCGAATTTCCGCAGCCGTTTACTAAGTTATGATCCGCTTATCAACCTTCAATATCCGGATTTCAGCGAGGCTGATGCCAACATGATCAGCAAAGCAAATGTTAAATTTAAATCTTTGGACGGCATTAGAAAAAAACTGGATGAAAAACGCAAAGACCTGCTTCTGCGTGAAACCACGGAATCAGATGTTTACAGCAAGCAATTTGACGAAATGCTTTCTTACCTGAAATATGATCAGAATAATGAAAAAAAGAGTTCCGTTAAAACCATCGAAACCCCTGTAGCACCAGCTCAGCAGGTAAAGCCGGCAGCTACTGCACCTGCTGCAACGCAGACACCTACGGTTCCAGCAGCAGCACCGTCAAGCGAACCAGTATCGCCAACGCCTGCACCAGGAGCCAGCAGCAAATCACCATCAAACGAAATAGCTCCGGCTGCCGGCAAGATTTTTTAAACAGGCGCCAACATACTTAAAAACAGTAACGCCCTTTCAGGCATCTGAAAGGGCGTTACTGTTTTCATAAATCAATCATCCTGAAAGCTCTCTCAGTTTTTTCTTATAATCATCAACGACAGGTAATCCGGCAGATGTGCCTCCATAGCATCAATGTCAGTCAACACCTTTTGACGTGCTCCGCCAACTCGCTCTACAAACACCGCACTCCCGGTACGACCTGTATGGCGGAGCAGCTGCAGAATTTCCGCATATATGGGCTTAACCTTCAACAACACAACCGTATCGTATACTGCCAGGGCATTTTCAATAGATTCAATACCACTGGTGGCCGGTATAATGACAATCTTTTCTTCCGCCTCAGCCAGAGGAATTCCTGCAACAGCTGCAGCAGTATTAATGCTGGAAATACCGGGTACTATTTCTATCTCAACGTCCGGATAGCTTTCACGGAAAATTCGCAGCAGATAGATGAATGTGGAATAAAGCAACGGATCGCCAATGGTGATAAAGGCAACATCCTTTCCGCCTCTGACACGCTCTGCAATCATGGCGGCAGCTTCCTGCCAGGCCTTTTCCAACACATCTTTGTCTGAGGTCATGGGAAACTGGTGGACAATGATCTCCTGACAGCCCTCCTCCAGAAACTCACGAACCGTATCAAGTGCCACACTGGCCTCTCCCGGTCTGGATACGGGGGCAAGAACCACATCAGCTTCACGCAGAATACGCTCGGCTTTTCTGGTCAACAGTTCGGGATCACCAGGGCCGACACCGATGGCATAAAACTTCGACATTACTTATCCTCCTTCCGGGCCGCAATTATGTAGACCGGATTATGTGCTTCAAAAAGTTTAAATTCAGTCAGCTTGCGTGTTTTAGAAATATTAACGCAGGTTGCTTCGACAAAATAGCCATGATCCTCCAGAAATTCCACCGACTTGGTCAACGTATCTAGAGTGACGGCATTGAGCACAATCAGGCCCTCCGGCTTGAGTCGCTTATCAACCAGATCAATGATTTCCTCCAGATTTCCTCCCGCACCACCGATAAAAACACGGTCCGGATCCGGCAGGTCTTCCAATCCGTCCGGTGCATAGGCCTCAATCAACTTGACATTACGAGTGCAGAACTTTTGCAGGTTTTCATTTATGAAGGCCACACACTGCGGGTTACGCTCCAGGGCGAATATGCGTCCATTTGGCATCAGGTTTGACGCTTCAATTGAAACAGAACCACTCCCGGCTCCGATATCCCACATGACCAGGTCATCCTGAAGCTGTAGCTTGGATAGGGTCACAGCACGAACTTCCTGCTTGGTAATCAATTTTTTGGATGTCTGAAACTCATCATCATCAATACCGATCAGAGGATACTGTTTCAGGTTCGGCTCATAGGTTTTAATCAGTATCAGTATGTTCAGATCAGATGGCTTGAGTTCCAACAATCCACGTACGTCGGTGCGGGTAAACTTTTCAGTATCCATACCCAGATCTTCACACAACCAGGCCTCATATCCTTCTGCTCCACGTTCAATCAGCTCGCTGGCGATGGCAGCCGGAGTATTAACCTTGTCGGTCAGAATACAGGCCTTTTCTGCTGAAATAATCTTATCCACAGCTGCATGCATGCCGCGCCCATGCACAGAAACGAAAATGGCATCATCCCAAGGCTCTTTGATCCGTGAAAAGGCATACTGCATACTGGTCACATTTGCAAAGATCTCAATCCGATCCTTCGGCAGGTTGCGCAGCAGGAATCTGGATATGCCAAAAAAAGCCGGATCACCGGATGCCAGGATAGCCACTTTCTGATCTGTTTTTTTCAGGAAATCAAGAAGATCCGATAATGCCCCCAGCACCATTTTGATACCTTTAAACTCAGGAAAAATATCAAGATGTCTCTGGTGACCGATCATCACCTCTGCCTCGGAGACAACTTCAAGCGCCTTTGCCCCAAATCCTTCCCATCCAACTATACCGGCGCCAACCAGATAAATCTTCTGCTGCGTCATTTCTCGCGCCCTCCGCTTGGCAATATTGTTTTTAAGCCCGATAACAAGTGCACACATTAGCATTCTACCTGTAAAAAATCACCATTTATCACCGGCAAACCCTGTTTCTGCCCCTGTTTTTTGCCTTGTAAAGCGCCATATCAGCAGCTTTCATCACCATTACACTCGTTTTCAATTCTTCATCACTTTCCGCCACACCTATACTGATAGTAACCGATACAGATTCAACATCCTTGCGGCTACCACGCTGTTCCCGCCCTTGTCGCTGGGTCTTGGGGCGTTCCTGGTTTCGTAGTGCCAGACTGTATTCAGCTATTTCTTCACGCAACTTTTCCAGATGCGGGATGACATCATCAATTCTACGGCCCGGGAAGATTATGGCAAACTCTTCTCCACCATAGCGGTAAGCCTTGCCGCCGCCCCCCACATCCCTCATCTTGCGGGCGACCATCTTCAAGACCTGATCACCAACTTCATGACCGTAATTATCATTAAACTGCTTAAAATGATCCACATCCAGCATGGCTATCACGTAGCGCCTGCCCAGCCCATGCAGATACTCGTTTAGCGCACGCCTTGAAGGAATACCAGTCAAATCATCACAAAACGCCATATTGTAGGAGTCCAGCAGAATACTCAGCGTAACTATTCCAGCCCCTGCGGTGATGAACAAGATAAACATGTCACTATTTGCAATCCAGTTACCAGCCACAAAAAAAGCGGCCAATGCCCCCAGTAAACCGCCATCAACCGGTGTCTGACTACGGATGGCAAGCAACGCTATCAACAAAAATGATAACGCACCGAGTATCAATGCGGTCTGTGGTACAATACATGAATCCAGAAACGGCAGCAGGGCATATTTTTTAGAAATCAGCGGTATGACTTCCACATTATAATAGCGGAAAATCCAATAGGCGATGCCACACTGTAATGCCATAAAGATCAGTCGGATACGGCCTGCATATGAGAAAACACCTTTTTCTCGCATCAGACCGATGAGGGCATAATTAATCGGAATCAAGACAGCAAAGAAGTGATAAATGCCGTTAAAACCATTTCTATCTAAATCATCAATCACGAACGTGCGGGAACACCAGTAGAAGGCGACCAGCAATAAAAGTGCTAAAAAAGGACGACCACGATGAAAATGAGTAGCCAGAAGCATTCCCATACCGGAAATCAGGTAAGGCAGTATTTCTATAATTTCACGATGAGCCGGTTTTAGTATTGCCAGATACGGGACATACAGATAGGTCGCCACAAGAATTGTCACAGGAACAATCAAAACAAGCATTCTTTTGGCGACAGGATTTATCAACTTTAAAGCTCCCAACTACTGTGTTCTGTCTTTATTATCCGGCCTTGGATTTTAACTATCGCCTGCCCGATATTTTAGGATCGGCTTCCATGACTACTAGTCAGACTATCAGGTTTTTCCTCGAAAAATTCTCCAGAAATCAATACTGACGCGATATTTTTTATCCTGCAGCAAAAAGCCACGGCTTAGAACCGATTCTTCAATCTCTGCCATATGCAAAGCGCCCCAAGGGACAATAACAGTTTCATAATTTGCCAGAGCACTATCCAGGTGGCTGATCAGCGCTTGATTTCTTTTGTGCAGAATATCGTCCATGATTAACTTGTTCATCTCTGGCGTCAGCTCCATTTCAGCCCATTTATTCAGGGCGATAAATGTTTCAACCAGCGAGGTACTCTCGTTAATATGTTTTCCAACAGTATTCAGAAAATGTATCGTTTCTTTGCTAAAATTGCTGATATCAACATCAGCCCTCAAAATGTCAGCTCCTGTAGATCCATTAGATGCAGAATCTTCTTCAGCACTTTCGACCAGCCGCCCCTGCAAACGCATCTTCTCCTGAGATGATAAACCAAGAAAACCCGCCATTTTGCTGTAACCAAACTTATTTTTCAGAAGTTGCTTATCATCTGTAACGCCCTCAGCCAGAATTATTGTCTTACCTGCAGAAATAGAACCGGTCAGATCGTCATAAAACTTTTTATCACCCACATGAATCATACTTGTCAGTCGGATGGTTTTTAGATCTTTTTTATAAATACGCTCCGACATATACAGACCGCCGGGAGCAATTCTTATAAAACCTGAGGTCGCCTTGTCGGCATAGGCATTTGCGGAAGCAAGAGTAAGCAACATAAACACCACAGGTACGACCACAATGCTTACGGCAGCATATTTAAGTGTATGCCTGAGGTTGAAAAATTTGGTGCTGAATACGGATACGGGCAATAACAACCCATCACCGCCAGATCTACGTGTAAATTCAATCGGCAGAAGACAGAGCACTAATTGGGCAAATGAACAGACGGGACCATAAATACCATTATGGGCCAGGGAAGGAAAAATCCAGGTGGCCAATAAGCTCCAGACAAGAAAGGTGAGCAGCGGCAGTAAAACACGTTTGGGCAATCTGTTGTCCATAACCAGCGCAAGATAAACCGGTAGTGACAGCAAAACTACCGTATTGGCGAACATCTCCCTCAGCCCGGAAAGGTTGGAGGCACCAGCCATAAGCCTCAGCAATTCATCAACAACTGAAATCAGACCATCGGCAGCAAACAAAATTAAAAACATATTGATAAAAAATCGCATTAGTACAGTCCATTTATGACTCAAATATTGATTAATTCGCAATAGTTGCATCGACCTTATTAATTGTCAAGCCATCTCGATCAGCCCATTTCAGTCCAGGGTTATATTATATATATACTTTTACTGGACGGTCATAAAACTAATATATATATTGACTGACAAGAGAGGAACAACCATATGGATTTAAAGCCGATAAAAACAAAAAAAATCTATGAAGAGATTGTTGAACAGATCAAGCAACTCATGGCTGACGGTAATCTGAAGCCTGGTGACAAGCTCCTCTCCGAGCGTGAACTGGCCGAACGCCTGCAAGTCAGCAGGGCTTCAGTACGTGAAGCAATCCGATCCCTGGAAATGATGGCATTTGTTGACATCCGACCGGGTGACGGGACTTTTGTAAAAAGTACAAACACTGACGATATAATTCTACCGCTGGCAATGTTTCTGGCCGTTGAGAAGAGCTCTCTGCTGGATATGCTGGAAATTCGCAGAATTTTTGAGACAGCTACTGCCGGCATGGCCGCAGAACGGGCATCGGAAGAAGAAATTGACCAGATCCGTATTGCTTACGAAAAAATGAAGGAAAGTATCAACTTTCATGACTCTGAAAAAGGTGAAGAGTATGACACCCTCTTTCATTACTCAATAGCCGAAGCAACCCACAACAACCTGCTGATCAGACTATTCAGGACCATCTCCGAAGACTTCTCCCGTTCCATCTCTGCAGCAAGAAGGCAGCTATTCCTGGACGAACACAACCCGCAAATCATCCTTGACCAGCACCGCAAGATTTATGAAGCCATTAAGAACCACAACTCTCAAATAGCCTCCAGCGCAATGCTGGAACACCTCACCTATGCCGAAAGAGAACTAAACAAAAAAATGGTGAAAAAAACGGCTATTTACACCTGATCCAAACACAATTCCCGCCATACGCTTGCCGCCCTGAATATCTCGTAAATATTTTATTAAATGATGAAATATTTGTTTGACAATTTTTTTAATAGATGAAAATATAGGTTAAGTGGTCTGACCACTAGACAGGCAAGGCGGTCGAATACAAATACCGATTATCGGTAACATAATCAACAGCGGAGGTTGAGAAAATGATTGATAGTTCAATCGTAACAAAGCTCGAGGAAATCGTAGGGAAGGAAAACGTGCTAACTAACAAGGTAGATCTCGTTTCTTACAGCTATGATGCTACTGCGGATGTCCCTACTCAGATGCCTGATGTGGTTGTAATGCCAACCAGCACTGAGATGGTTCAGCAGATTGTGAACATTGCCCGTACTAACAAACTGGCTATTTACCCACGCGGAGCCGGAACCAACCTGAGTGGCGGCACAATCCCTCTCAAAAAGGGCATCGTCCTCTCCTTCCAGAGAATGAACAAAATTCTCGACATCGATCCCGCCAACCTGACCGCTGTTGTTCAGCCGGGCGTAGTCATCGAATCCCTCAACACTGCAGTTGCTGCACACGGTTTGATTTACCCACCGGATCCAGGTACTGTTAAAACTGCCACCATGGGCGGATCTGTCGCAGAAAACTCCGGCGGCCTTCGCGGTCTTAAATACGGCGTTACCAAAAACTATGTCATGGGCATGGAAGTTGTTCTTGCCAATGGCGAAAAAGTCCGTTTCGGCGGCAAGACTGTTAAAAACGTTACTGCATATGACTTCTCCAACCTGTTTGTCGGCTCAGAAGGTACTCTTGGCGTCGTTACAGAAATTACCTGCAAGCTGATCCCTGCTCCAAAATTTCGCAAGAGTATGATGGGTGTTTTCAGCAAGCTTGAGGACGCAGGAAACGCAGTTTCCGGTATCATCGCAGCTCAGGTTATCCCAGCTACAATGGAAATCATGGATAACATGACTATCCGCACAGTTGAAGATTTTGCAAAAATTGGCCTGCCTGTTGATGCTAAAGCCCTGCTGCTGATCGAAGTTGACGGCATGACTCAAGATGTTGTTGAGCAGGAAGCTGCTGCTGTAGTTGAAGTTCTCAAGAAGAACAATAGCGAGTTCAAGATTGCCAACACCGATGCAGAAAGAGATGAGCTCTGGACAGCACGCCGTAACGCCCTGCCAGCTCTGGCCGGCCTAAAAAACACCTGTATCGTTGAAGATGCAACCGTTCCACGCAGCCGCATCACCGACATGCTGATTGCAGTAGAAAAAATTGCCGCAAAGCACAATGTAACAATCGGTACATTCGGTCACGCTGGCGACGGCAATCTTCACCCAACCATCCTCTACAATATGTATGACAAGGATGAGACAGCACGCGTTCACAAGGCTGTTGACGAAATCTTTGCTGCTGCTCTCGGTTTCGGCGGCACACTTTCCGGTGAGCATGGAATCGGCATTGCAAAAATGAAATATCTTGTAGACGAACTTGGAACAAGCGGACTGGACCTGATGAAAAGCGTTAAGGAGTCCATGGACCCTGAATATATTTTCAACCCAGGCAAGCTGGTTCCTGCGCGTGAGGTATAACAATGTCTAAAGAAATTACAAAAAGACCAACCAAGACCTACCATGACGATCTTCAGATTGTCAGAGAAGAGCTTGACAAATGTATGAAGTGCGGCAACTGCATGGCTGTCTGTCCGGTTTATGGCACAGACAAGGATGAAGCTGCTGTTACCAGATCTAAAATTGCTGTTGCAGATGCTGTCCTCAAAGGCCAGCTGGAGTTGGAAGATCCTGAAGTTTACAATATGGTTTTCAACTGCCTGGTTTGTAAATCATGTATGACCAACTGCCCGACCAAGGTAGATTTTGGTAAGATCATTATTGCTCTCAGAGCTGCTCTGGTTCGCAAGAACGGTCTGTTCTGGCTGAAGAAGATGATTTTCTCAACCCTGAAGAATCCAAAACTGTTTGATGCTAGTATGAGATTTGGTGCAGCCATGCAGAATATCGCCTTCAAAAGCGATAAATCGCTGAAAGCAATTTCCCCACGCTCACCTTTTGCTTATGTGGGCGGCAGCATGGGCTTTGACGAAGGTCGCGTTATGCCGGAGCTGAATGTATCTACCCTGCGTGACAGAACCGGCAGCGTTGTCAAGGTTAACAACCCGAAGATGAAAGTTGCCTTCTTCACCGGCGACTCTTTGAACTACTTCTATCCAGATACAGGTATGGACCTGGTTGAAGTTCTGACAGCAAACAACATCGAAGTACATATTCCAAAAGATCAGAACTGCTGCGGTGTGCCTGTACTCTGTCACGGTGACACTGATACAGTTCGCAAGCTTGCCAAGAACAACATCGACGCCTTTGAAAAAACCGGTTGTGAATATCTGATTACCGGCTGTGGATCCTGCGGCGGCGCCTGGCAGCATGATTATGTAGACATTCTGGCAGCAGACCCTGTCTATGGCCCAAAAGCTGATTACTGGGCAAAGAGAACCTACGATATCTCTACATTCTTAACCAAGGTAATCAAATTCCGTGAGCCTAAAGGCAAGGTTGATTCAGTGGTTACATACCATGACTCCTGCCACCTCAAGAAATCCATGAAGGTTTTCAATGAGCCACGCGAAATCCTGAAGAGCATTCCGGGTGTCACATTCAAGGAAATGGCCGGAGCTGATACTTGCTGTGGAAGTGGTGGATCATATGTTGTATCCCATTATGACACATCTTCATCCATCGGTAAGAAAAAGGCAGAAAACATCAATGCTACCGGAGCTGGCGTTGTTTCAACCGGTTGTCCGGCCTGTATGATGCAAATTCTTGATAACGTTAAACGCTTCGGTAAGAAGCAGGAAACAACTCATTACATCTCACTTCTGGCAGAGTCTTACAGAAAAGAGAAAGCCGGAAAATAAATTAATATTTTGAATGTTTCATTTAACGCCCCTGACCTTTCGCCCAGGGGCGTTTTTTTGTCTACAGCTTTTTTATCTACACCATAAACGCAGAAAGGCCGGGAGAATCTCCCGGCCTTTCTGCGTTTATTTATTAAAAGACAACTAGTTTTTGTTGGCGCGCTTACGCTTGGTAGGATCAAGCTCTTTCTTGCGCAGACGAACTGACAGCGGAGTGACTTCAACAAGTTCATCATCATCAATGAATTCAAGTGCCTGCTCCAGAGTCAGAAGACGCGGAGGAGTCAGCTTGATTGCATCGTCAGTACCGGAGGCACGTACGTTGGTCAGCTTCTTGCCTTTGCATGGGTTGACGTCCAAATCGTTGTCCTTATTATGCTGGCCAATGATCATGCCGCCATAAACCTCGGTAGCTGCTCCGATAAAGAGCGTGCCACGCGGTTGCAGCGCATCAAGTGAATAGGCGGTTGTCTCGCCATGTTCCATAGCCATCAGAACACCGTTCTTACGGCCCGGAATCTCGCCTTTGTATGGGGCGTACTCATGGAAAGTATGAGTCATTACGGCAGTACCACGGGTATCTGTCAGTACATCGCCACGCAGGCCGATCAGACCTCGAGCAGGAATGACAAATTCCATGCGGACCATCTCACCCATAGGTGCCATGGCAACCATTTCGCCTTTACGCGGACCCATTTTCTCGATAATTGCACCCTGGAATTCTGAGGCCACATCAACTACCAGATATTCCATCGGCTCTGTTTTAACGCCATCTACCATGCGGATAATAACTTCCGGCTTGGAAACAGCCAGCTCAAAACCTTCACGACGCATGTTCTCGATCAGAATAGAAAGGTGCAACTCACCGCGACCGGAAATCCTGAAGGTGTCAGGACTGTCCGTATCTTCTACACGCAGTGAAACATTTGTACGCAACTCTTTAGTCAAACGCTCGCGAATATTACGTGAAGTAACCCACTTGCCTTCACGACCTGCAAAGGGTGAAGTATTGACGATAAAGTTCATGGAAAGTGTTGGCTCATCAATAGACACATAAGGCACTGCAATCGGGTTTTCTGCAGAAGCCAGAGTTTCACCGATGCTGACATCTTCAAAACCGGCCACGGTAACAATATCACCGGTTCCAGCTTCATCGATATCAACCTGTTTGAGCCCCTCGTAGCCGAGCAGCTTGGTAATCCGGCCACGGGTAATGGTACCGTCTCTCTTGATCATAGCCACGGTCTCACCGGCTTTTACACTGCCATGAAAAATACGACCGGTTGCAATACGACCGATATAGTCATTATAATCGATGTTGGCTATCAGCATCTGGAAAGGGGCATTGGCATCACCCTTTGGTGGGCGAACATTTGATTCAACCACAGCAAAAAGTGGTTCCATGCTGGATGACTCAACGGAGATGTCCAGCTTGGCGTAACCCAATTTGGCGCTGGTATAAACAACAGGGAAATCAAGCTGCTCATCTGTTGCATTCAATTCGCAAAAAAGGTCGAAAACCATATTCAGGACTTCATCCGGGCGTGCGCCTGGGCGGTCAATCTTGTTGATAACAACAATCGGCTTGAGACCAAGATCAAGTGATTTTTTCAAAACAAAACGGGTCTGTGGCATCGGTCCGTCAAGAGCATCAACCAGCAGAAGAACGGAGTCAACCATCTTCAGTACGCGCTCAACTTCACCGCCAAAATCGGCATGGCCCGGTGTATCAACAATATTGATCTTGTATTGGCCATGGTGAATGGAAAGACTCTTGGCCAGAATCGTGATTCCGCGTTCCTTTTCCAGATCGTTGCTGTCCATCACGCGCTCGGTGATGGCTTCATTTTCGCGAAAAACACCTGCGTGGCGCAGCATTGCATCAACAAGAGTAGTCTTGCCGTGGTCTACGTGGGCGATAATGGCGATATTACGAATTCTTTCCTGCATGGTTTAAAGCTCCTCAATTCTCTCTTTTTTCAAAATAAAAGGACGGGCTTTACAGCCCGTCCGTAAGTTGATGCAGTATGGCAGTTTTTTATACAGCTGGCAAGTTAATATCGCGTTACAATTTAATACTATAAGTGATTTGACAAGATCAATTGCCAGTATTACATTTAATCTCATCAAAACTGTTTTTTCGGAGACTCATATGCCTACTAATGACAAGACACTGACCTGCGGTGACTGTGCCACCATCAATTGCAGTACCCGTTCATCAACCTTCCCGGCCTTCTGCCTGACAGAAGCAGAAGACAAAGAACAGCTAGAAGAGGTTAAAAGGCTCTACCTTGAAGATCCATTGCTTTCCAAGATGACTACAGTTGCGGCAGAGATCGAATCAAGCCACTACTGCAAACTGACGCGAGTTGAAGAAACTATCGCATTTGCCAAAGGTATCGGCGCAAAAAAAATCGGCATTGCTACCTGTGTTGGATTAATCAATGAGGCCAAAGCATTCAAGAAAATTCTGGATGCACAGGATATAGAAAATTTCACAGTTGCCTGCAAGGTTGGAGCGATTGACAAAACAGAGGTCGGTATTCCCGAAGAGAATAAGATTAAACAGGGAAAACATGAGTCGGCTTGCAATCCTGTCCTGCAGGCTAAGATCCTGGCAAGGGAAAATACAGATTTCAACGTGATTATTGGCCTGTGCGTAGGGCATGACTCCATGTTCATCAAGTATTCAGAAGCACCAACCACCTGTCTTGTGGCCAAAGATAGGGTTCTGGCCCACAATCCTGCCGGAGCACTTTACTGCAGTAACTCATACTATAAACGCCTGACCAATAAACTTGAATTCTAATCCGCCTTATTGGCACAAAATTAAAGCCCCATCGCACAAATACGATGGGGCCGTTTACCTATCCAAAGATCATTCCGGACCATACCGAAGGCGATCCCATCCTCATAGGCAAATAAACTCTTCAGTTGTCAGAACATCACTTTTACCAGCAGCCACCCAACAATACATCCAGTTCCAACGCCAATGAAGCCCGGAATCATAAAGCTGTGATTCAGTATGTACTTGCCGATCCTGGTAGTTCCTGAACGGTCAAAGCCGATACAGGCCAGATCGCTGGCATAGGTCGGCAAAAAGAAATATCCGTAACCGGCCGGCAGAAATGCCAGGATAACCAGCGGATCTACTCCGATACTTAATCCAAGTGGCACAATTGCCGCCAGAGCCGCAGCCTGACTGTTAACAAGTTTGGAAACCAGAAACAGAACAATGGCATATGTCCAGGGCTGGGTTTTAACTACACCTGCCAGCATTTCTTTAAGCATTGCGAAGTGCTCTTGGAAAAAGGTATCAGCCATCCAGGCGACACCGAAAATGGAAATGACTGCCACCATACCGGCCTTAAAAACTGTGCCGTTCGGAATTTCCTGCGGTTTGACCTTGCTGACAATCAGAATCAGTGCACCGGCGGAAAGCATCATCATCTGAATGACAAGGTTCATTGAAAGTGCTTTTGCCTTGCCAGCTGCACCAAATGCTGGACGCAATTCAGGGAATGCGCCCAGAAGAACTACTGCTGCAATTGCACCAAAAAATATCCAGGTTGCCCAGTAAGCTTCCTTCGGAAAAACTTTATCAAGCAGAGTGGCTGACTCACCGTAGATATAATCCCGCTGTGCAGGATCCTGCAATTTGGCCTGAAAATCAGGATCTTTATCCAGATCCTTACCACGATTCAAACTCCAAAGCGCTGCAACAATAACACCACACAGGGTGGCCGGCATCCCTACCGACAGTATTTCCAGCAGGCTGATCGGGTGAGCGGACTTGCCGAGCATTGCCACCATGGAGACCACGGCAACCGAAACCGGCGAAGCCAATATTCCTATTTGGGATGAAACCGAAGCAACCGCCATTGGACGTTCCGGACGGATGCCTTTTTTAATGGCGATATCATAGATTATCGGAAACATGGTGTAGACAACGTGGCCGGTACCACACATAACCGTCAGTGACCAGGTTGTCAGAGGTGCCAGAAAGGTAATATGTTCAGGGTGCTTGCGCAGGAATTTTTCTGCAAAACGCATCATGACATTCAGACCCCCGGCCGTCTGCAAAACTGATGCACAACCAAGTACTGACATAATTGTCAGCAGCACATCTACCGGCGGCTTACCGGGAGCCAGATGAAAAACAAATGCGAATATCAACAGACCGACGCCACTGATCAAACCCAGGCCAAAACCACCGTAACGCGTACCGACAAGCAGACAGGCGATGATTACTAAAAACTCCATGGTAATGGTTAAATCCATGTTTCCAGACCTCCTCCAGAATTTAATATCCCCTCAAGTTCCAGGGACCATACAAATAGAATCAAATTATTTCTGAATAGGTATATAGCATGTAGTGTGCCCACATCAATGCAGCCCATAACAGGCCGAAATATCACAATAAATTTTCACAGACCCTAATAACAAAAAAATACCGCCATAACCTGAGGTTATGGCGGTATTGGATGATTTTAGTGCAAATTCTTTAAAACAGTGGTTTAAAGCAACCATAACCGGAAGTTATCTTTATAACCTCAGGTTATGGAAGTTCGTAATTCATGATATTTGACGCATCTTCAGACGCTTGGACAGTGCCGGCTGCGAAATACCGAGCAATCTTGCAGCCAGTGTCTGGTTGCCATTTGCCCGATCCAGGGCATCCATAACCAGAAATGCTGCAGCATCACTGAAAGTAGGAAGCTCTTCAAATTCGGAGAAGGGATTTTGTCGGGGTAATGCCGGTGCGGTTACAACTGCCTCGGTTCTAGAACGCTCCACGGAACTGATAAAGGTTTCCATGGAGAGCATCCGGTCTCGATGCAAACTTACCGCATCAAAAACCATGGCTTTCAGTTCACGCACATTTCCCGGAAAAGAATAGGTCGCCAGAAAAGCCGCCAGCCCCTTGGGTGGAGTAGGTTTTTTCTTGCCCAGTGTCCTGGCCGTTTCTCCCAGAAAGTGATCCAGCAATAAAGGAATATCACCACGCCTTTCCCGTAGAGGTGGCAGATGTACCTGGTGTGTGCGCAACCGATAAAACAGATCGCGACGGAAACAACCAGCGCCCTCTTTAGCGGTCAGATTCTGATGCGTGGCAACAATGATTCTGGCCTTGATCCGTTTTGGCAGATCACTTCCCAGCGGGAAATATTCCCCCTCCTGTAGCAACCGCAATAGTTTGACCTGTGAAGGGATACTCAAGTCGCCGATCTCATCCAGAAACAGTGTCCCATCGCCGGCCTCTTCAATCATACCACGCCGGACCTGTTCAGCACCGGTAAAAGCCCCGCGTACATGACCGAAAAGTGTATCGGCAAAAACCGTATCGTCCAAACCGGCCACATTGACCGTCACCAGTTTACCTTTGCAACCGCTCAAGCGATGGGCTGCCCGGGCAATCAACTCTTTACCCACCCCGCTTTCTCCGGTAATCAACAAAGGCTGGGGACTTTTAGCCACCGCCTCCACATAGGTAAAAATTGCATGCATCGCCCGATCATTGGTGATTATGGATTCAAAAGCCTCCGGTTGACGAATGGCCGGAGAGCAAAATCGGCTGGCCATCTCACGGTGATCACGCTGCAACTCCTGCATGCGTACCGCTCTCACAACACCGCTGATCATGCGATCCTCATCATCGGTCTTGACGAAATAGTCAAAGGCACCGCGCCGGATACAACCCACCGCTGTTTCTATCTGGTTCAGACCGCTGACAACAATTGTAGCAATTTCCGGATGCTGTTCAGTAATCATTTCCAGCAGTTCTTCGCCGGAAAAATGCGGCATGGTCAAGTCCAAAAGAACCAGCCCGATCCGCCCGCTGTCCAGAATACTCATTACCTGGCGGCTGTCGCTACAGGTCGTAATATTGGTAATTCCGGCACATGACTCCAAAGTCAGTGCCAGTGATCCCAGCCAGTCAGGTTCGTCATCAACCAGTAAAATACCGAAATCAGGATAACAGTTCTCGCTCACGAAGGTTGCTCCTCAATATGAATTGGCAGAGTCAGAGTAACTACGGTTTCATATCCGGGTACAGATTCAAATTCAAGCGTCCCGCCATGCTCCTTGACAATACCTGCCGAAACCGAAAGACCGAGACCGGTTCCGCCTATTTCCCGCTTGGTAGTAAAAAACGGATCGGTAAGACGCGCCAGGTGTTCCGGTGAAATTCCACTTCCTTCATCTCTCAGACGAAACATGACCGTCTTCTGTTCAGGGTCACTAAAGGTGACCAGTTGGATACAGCGACTACTGTCCGGCAAAGCCTGGCATGCATTAAGGATCAGATTAACCAGCACCTGTTCAATACGTTGCGCATTGCAGCGGATTTTAGGTAATTTTTTGCCATATCCCGTTTTAAAACAGCGAGTAGCTTTGCGAATATTCGGTTCAACCAAACGCACTGATGCCTGGACAATGCTGTTCAAATCAACAATCTCATTGCACGTCGCATCCCCCTGTCGGGCAAAGTCCTTCAGATCATCCACTATGCGCTTGATCCTTTTACCTGAATCCTGCAACTTTTCCAGACTGCGTGGAATCTGTTCACGCATACGGGAATAGGGGAGACCGCCACAACTGAAATCACCATTTTCCCGATAGTATTTTTCCAAAATTTTTGAAGTATCCGCATGGATACGCTTCAAGGTAGGCACTTCCAGCAGGATCAATCCGGTCGGGTTGTTAATTTCATGGGCAACCCCGGAGACAAGAACCCCCAGAGCGGCCATCTTGTCAGCCTGTACAAGCTGTTGCTGATTGAACAGCAACTCCTCTTCGGCATGTTTTCGTTCAGCAACTTCACGGGTAAGATCAGCAGTACGCAGTGCGACCTGGCGGTGCAGGGTACGTGACCAGACAGCAACTCCACCCAGCAGAAAGACCAATGGCAGTACGATAACTGCGCCAAACTTGACCAGATGTCTCCAGGTAACTTCCGGAGGCTCAAGCACACCAAGCCAGCGATTGTAAATCACCTCATACTGCCCGGTCTTTTTAAGTATCGCCAGTCCCTCGTTGAAGCGAGATAGAAGCTCTGCATTACCGAGCTTGACAGCATATCCATAACGATGCGTTGCCACGTTGCGCACCACCGGGACCAGGTTGGTCAGTTTAAGCTCACGAATAATATACATGCCCGGAACAATGGCAACAATTGCAAAGTCTGTATTGCCGGCAGCAACCTGGCGCAGCGCTTCAGCCGGAGTATCGGTCAAGGTCAACTTGTCGGTAAATCCTTTTCTCACCAGATAATCATGCATGATTCCACTATGGTGCACGGAAACAGTCTTGCCCTCCAGATCATCAAAAAAATTAACCTTTGGCGAGTCACGACGTGCAAAAATGGCATGATTGACGATGGTATGTGGCAGAGAAAAATCAACTTCCTTGGTTCGTTCATCAGAATAGGACATGCCCTGAAGCACATCCACCTTTCCACTTTTCAAGGCGCTGCGCATATCCGACCAGGCACCGAGGCGAAATTCGACCCTCATGCCCATAACATCGGCAATGGCCTTGGTCAGCTCCACGTTGTAGCCGTTGGGCTTACCTTCCTTATCAATAAATTCGTAGGGGGGGTAGTCGCGGTCACCACCGACAATGATGGTTCTGGTTGTTCCGGAAACTTCTGTTGGAGCGGCACCGGCGGTGCCGCTCCAATTGACAATAAAAATCAGCAGAAACAGAGTCAGCCGAATCATTTGTCCCGCTGATCTCAGCATTTAATCTCTAACCTGGCCATCACCATAAACTATGAACTTTGTAGTTGTCAGATCCTCCAACCCCATGGGGCCGAATGAGTGCAGCTTGGTAGTTGAGATTCCGATTTCCGCACCGAGCCCCAACTGACCACCATCATTAAAGCGGGTGGCGGCATTAACCAGCACACAGGAAGAATTGACCTCGCGTATGAAACGCTGGGAATTACTATAATCTGCAGTAATGATAACTTCACTGTGCAGCGAGCTGTACTTGTTGATATGATCAATTGCCGCATCCAGATCATCAACAACGGCACAGGCCAGGATCAGCTCCAGATATTCTGCAGCCCAATCCTCTTCCGTTGCAACCTTGGCAACCGGCGCGTACTTTCTAAACTGCTCATCACCGCGCAGTTCAACTCCGAGCTCTGAGAGCGTTGCTGTAATACGGGGGATAAATTCAGCAGCCACGTCCCTATGAATAAGTAAAGTCTCCAAAGCATTGCAGACACCGGGGCGCTGGGTTTTGCTGTTTACAATAATTCGCTCCGCCATATGAAAGTCAGCTGATTTATCCACAAAGGCATGACAGACACCCTTGTAATGTTTGATCACTGGTATGCGTGAGTTCTCCACCACAAAACGGATCAGACTTTCACCACCACGCGGAATGATCAGATCAATGTACTCTTCCTGCTTGAGCATTTCCAAAACCCCTTCACGTTCAGTAAAGGGAATCAATGACAGCGCTGCAGCCGGAATTCCCATTTCAGTCATGACACCCTGCAGAATGGCGGCAATGGCACGGTTGGAATTAATCGCTTCTGAACCTCCGCGCAGTACAACGCAGTTGCCGGCCTTAAGACAGAGCGCTGCAGCATCGGCAGTGACATTGGGACGCGATTCATAAATAATGCCGATTACACCCAGCGGAATGCGCATCTTGCCAACCATCAACTCATTGGGGCGTTTCCACATTTTTGTAACTTCACCGACCGGATCAGGCAGTGCAGCGACTTCACGCAAGGCATCGGCAATGCCGACGATGCGCTTGGCATCCAGCATCAACCGATCCAGCATGGCATCGGAAAGGCCTTTCTGGCGGCCTGTTTCCAGGTCTTTGGCATTCTCTGCCACAAGATGATCTGACTGTTTTTCCAGTGCATCGGCCATGGCCAGTATCATCTTGTTTTTAATTGCCGTACCCAGACGCGACATGACAAAAGAAGCCTGACGGGCATCCTGGGAAATTTTTATCACCTGTTCGGCAATATTCATTGAGTCCTCCGTGAAACAATTCTATAATTAGAATTTACAATTGGTATCGCATATTTTGTAAGTTTAAGATAAATTGTCAGCTTCTTCAAGAAGAATGACTTAAACGGCCGCTTCCGATCTTTGGCCTGCACAAAAGAATACTTAAAAGACTTGCCAAGAATCATTGGCAATGTAAAATTTTAAAGACAGACAAAACAACTCCGTGGAGGACACAGCGAAATGAAACATTTAAATAACAGAAGCGGCTTTACCCTGATAGAAATCATGGTAGTAATAGTAATTCTGGCCATGTTGGCAGCCTTTGTCGGCCCCAAACTGATGGGACGCAGTGATGACGCCAAGATCCAAACCACCAAAACACAGATCAGGGGAATTGAAACGGCCCTTAAGCTGTACAAACTGGATAACGGCACATTCCCGAGCACGGAACAGGGGCTGAATGCGTTGGTTACAAAACCTACGGTAGGATTAATTCCCAAGAATTACAAAGACAGTGGCTACCTGGAAAGCAAGACCGTACCGAAAGATGCCTGGGGCAACGATTATCTGTATGTTTCTCCCGGTGAACATGGCGACTACGATCTCTACTCCTTCGGCGCAGACGGTGCCAAGGGTGGCGAAAAGAATAATGCTGATATAAGCAGCTGGGAGTTGGAGAAAAAATAGGTTTTTCCAGCCCGTCAGCCAATTTAGTTATTTAGATTGATCTGTTTACATCTTAACGGAAATACGTCAGGAGGAGAAAATGGCACATAAGTATGTATATTTCTTTGGCAATGGCCAGGCAGATGGTCGGGCTGAATTGAAGAGTTTGCTGGGTGGCAAGGGGGCAAATCTGGCCGAAATGACCAGCATAGGCCTGCCGGTGCCACCGGGCTTTACAATTTCAACTGAAGTGTGTACCGAATTTTATAAAAATGACCGCAACTACCCACCTTCTCTGGCTGCTGAAGTAGCTGCCAACCTGCAGAGAGTGGAAGAGCTGATGGGCAAGAAATTCGGTGATCATTCCAATCCTCTGCTGGTCTCAATCCGTTCCGGTGCCCGCGCATCCATGCCGGGCATGATGGATACGGTTCTCAACCTGGGCCTGAACGACAACACCCTGCAAGGCATTATTTCCCAGAGCGGTGATGAACGATTCGCCTATGATGCCTACCGCCGTTTTGTACAGATGTATGCTGATGTCGTCATGGGGCTTGAAAAGGATATCCTGGACCACCTGCTGGAACAAAAAAAAGAAGAGCGTGGCGTCCACCTGGACACTGACCTTACGGCGGCAGACTGGAAAGACCTGGTTGCCAAGTTTAAGGATACTATCCATAAGGAGTTGGGAGTAACCTTCCCGGAAGATCCGCAGGAACAGCTCTGGGGGGCAATCGGTGCCGTCTTCGGGTCCTGGATGAACCAGCGTGCCATCACCTACCGCAAGCTTAACAACATACCGGCTGACTGGGGCACCGCTGTAAACGTACAGTCCATGGTTTTCGGAAATATGGGTGCCACCTGTGCCACAGGAGTTGCTTTCACAAGAGACCCGTCTACCGGTGAAAACTACTTTTACGGTGAATTCCTGGTAAACGCCCAGGGAGAGGACGTTGTGGCCGGTATCCGCACACCACAGCCGATCAACCGCGTCAAGGACAAGGACGGCGCACTTCCATCTCTGGAAGAGGTCATGCCCGAATGTTACAAACAGCTGGTTCAGGTTCGAGACACTCTGGAAACCCACTATAAGGACATGCAGGATATCGAGTTCACCATCGAAAACAGCACCCTGTACATGTTACAGACCCGTACCGGAAAACGTACGGCACCGGCAGCCATCAAGATTGCCGTTGACATGGTCGCTGAAGGCCTGATCGACAAGAAGACCGCTGTAATGCGCGTTGCACCTTCACAGCTTGACCAACTGCTGCACCCTTCGTTGGACCCGAAAGCAAAAAAAGAAATTATAGCCAAAGGATTACCGGCTTCTCCCGGTGCCGTCTCCGGTGAGGTCATTTTTTCTGCCGATGAGGCCGAGGTTGAAGCGAAACGCGGGCGCAAAGTAATTCTTGTGCGCATTGAGACGTCACCGGAAGATATTCACGGCATGCATGCAGCTCAGGGGATTCTAACCGCTCGTGGCGGCATGACCTCCCATGCTGCTGTTGTTGCCAGGGGTATGGGTAAATGCTGCGTAGCCGGCTGCGGCGATATAAAGGTTGATTATGCAACTGAATCCTTTACCGCCCTTAACGGCCTGGTAATCAAAAAAGGGGACATGATCACCCTTGACGGCACCCTTGGTCAGGTAATGCTTGGCGTAGTACCGACTGTCTCTGCTGAACTGACAGGCGATTTCGGAACACTGATGGGTTGGGTCGACGGCTTCCGCACCATGAAAGTCCGTACCAATGCCGACACACCCCATGACGCCAAGGTAGCCAGACAATTCGGCGCAGAAGGAATCGGTCTCTGCCGCACCGAGCACATGTTCTTTGATGCTGAACGCATTGCTGCTGTGCGTGAAATGATCCTCTCTGATGAGCTGGATGAGCGTGAACGGGCCCTGGCAAAAATCCTCCCCATGCAAAAAGGGGATTTCCTGGGAATTTTCCGTGAAATGAAAGGCCTGCCGGTTACCATCCGCCTGCTTGACCCACCACTGCATGAGTTCCTGCCGCAGGAAACCAAGGACATTGAAGAGTTGTCCAAGGTCATGAAGGTGCCTGTCAAGGCGATCCAGCACAAGCTGGATACACTGCACGAGTTCAACCCCATGCTGGGACACCGTGGCTGCCGACTGGGCATCACATTCCCGGAAATCTATGACATGCAGGTCAAAGCGATTATGGAAGCGGCCTGTGAACTGGTCAAAAATGAAGATTTCAGTATTATTCCTGAAATAATGATACCGCTGATCGCTACCGTAAAAGAGCTGCAGGTGCTCAAACAGAACGCCATTAAGATTTGCGAAGAAACCATTGCCCGCTACGGCGTTAAAATGGAATATCTGATCGGCACCATGATCGAACTGCCGCGCGCCGCCCTCACTGCCGACGAAATTGCAACTGAGGCCGAGTTTTTCTCCTTTGGAACCAATGACCTGACCCAAACAACTTTTGGGCTTTCACGCGACGATGCCGGTTCATTTCTGCCGTTCTACGTCGACAACGGTATCCTGCCGGAAGACCCTTTTGTTTCTCTGGACCAGAATGGAGTCGGCAAACTGGTGGCCATGGCCTGTGAGAAAGGCCGGGCAGCAAGACCGAACATCAAGCTCGGAATTTGCGGTGAGCATGGAGGAGATCCGGCTTCCGTTATCTTCTTCCACAACACCGGCCTGGATTATGTATCCTGCTCGCCATTCCGGGTACCTATCGCCCGTCTGGCAGCAGCGCATGCTGTACTGGAAAAAGAATAGCGGCCTAAAGCCAGATACAAACAAAAAGGGAGTGAATCAATTGATTCGCTCCCTTTTTGTTTATGAAAAAACTCATTTATGGGCTGCCTATTTCTCCCCAAACACCTGAGCGCTAAAGATATAAATCTCACAATCCTTCTGCCAGGCTTTTTCAGGCAGACCGGCCTTCATGCAGGTATGATCCAGGAACGTTTCCAGGTCCCAGCCGTATTCTGTAGCCACCTGCGGCAGCAAAACTCCGCGATTGGCATTTTTTACCAGGTAAATGCCATGTGTTCCGACAACGATTTCCTTTATTGATGATATTTTCTTTAGAGATGACAGTACAGATATTTCCAATTGGAAGTTAGCAAGATCCGGCTGTTTCATGGGATAAAAGCGTGGGTCCTGGGTGGCAGCTGCAATAGCCATCTCCTGAACCAGCTTATAAAGTGGTTTATCTGATACAAAGTTACCTATGCAGCCTCGCAGATGTCCATTTTGCTTAACGGTCACAAAACAGCCATTTTCCGCCTGTAACGACTGCGAATCAGTTTCCGCATTCACGACAGTACCGGTTCCGACTTTTGCCAAAATAGTTGCGCGGGCAATTCCAAGCAGTTCGTTCTGCTCTGCAATAGTTAGCTGTTCCGACATCTGCGGTTCTCCTTTGCCCTGGTTAACTGTAACTTTTTCTTCTGAACAGACCGGTTTTAACACTCATAATCCTGTCTAGAAAAAGAAGCCCGTCCAGGTGATCCATTTCATGCTGTATTGCTACGGCCTCAAAGCCCGTTGCGGTAATCTGGCGCGAAGTCCCGTCCGGTTCATCAAAGCAGATCGTAATTTCCGTTGCCCGTTCAACATCGCCCGTATAATCCGGCACACTCATGCACCCCTCACGCATGATTGCCGCTCCGCTGCAGGCGATTATCACCGGATTGATCATGCGCAGCAGGCCATGGTTGTTATCCTTGCCGTTACGGCTTTTGGACACATCAACCACACAGACACGCAGGATCACCCCAATCTGAGGTGCGGCGACTCCCACCGAGCCGGGTCCGGCATGCATCGTATCCAACAGATCATCAATCAGATTATGAATAGTGGCGTCAACTTTCTCCACCGGGCGGCAAACCTTTTTAAGAGCCGGATGGGGATAACGCAGAATAGTTTGAATCGCCATATATTAAAGTGAGACCGGCGTTACAATTCGTACGCCTATCTCCACATTCAACTCCTTCTTCAGATTTTCCAGCATCTTTTCAACCTTCTCAGGAGTTTCACCATCAGGCACATTGGCCTCCAGCATCATCACATAAACCGGATCTTCTTCTGTTCCGATCAGTTTTGTGGCCAGATCTGTGATATTAATTCCCAGCTGCGCCAGCTCGCGGGTGACGCGGTAAACAATACCGGGTTGATCAGCCCCGTACACGGAAACCAGGCAGATTTCACCGTCCGACTCTTTGCGTATTGCTTCGTCGGCATGCAACGTACGGACTACCATGGACATACCAAGCTCTTCGCAGACAGGTTTCAACTCATCCTGCAGCCTGGTTTTATTAAAGGGCTTTGGATGGGAAATAATCAGGATCATGGCGAATTCACCGGCCAGCATAGTGCAACTGGAGTCGGCAATATTGCATCCCAACCTGAAAAGTGCCTCTGTGATACCTGCAACTATACCGGGTCTATCCTTTCCGACTACGGAAACAGCATAATGCAGCACTTCAGGATTTTGCGTCATGTTTAGACCTCTGTTGAATTGATTTATATGTGGTTATCATTATTCGATTTTATCTGCAAATCATTTTTAGCTTAGTTTTTCAACTAAAAAGCCGGATACCGCCAATTCCTTGATCAACATCCCGGCCAACAGCGGCAGGGCTTCCTTCAAAGCTGGCGACAAAATATCACTGGTTTCATAAGATGCCGGAATAACCCCAAATAACGTGATTTTTTCCGGGCAACGGCCTCGCAGCTCACTGATTGTAAGAACCTCCTGGATACCGATCTGGTGCGGCGACATCTTAACCGGTATACGGTTCAGCATAAAGTCGTCCTTATCATAACGGAAAACTGTTCCCGGCGACCCTTTTGCTTCAATTACGTCAATCAGAAAAACCTGCTCTGCCTCTTCCAGCATATGGGAAACCATAATTCCCAAAGTGCCGCCGTCATATAGCTCTATTTCAGGTGGGAAACTGTAATTTGCCTGCATGTACCTGATGAAATGAACACCGAATCCTTCATCAGTGAAAAGCAGGTTACCTGCTCCGAATATCAACACTTTCATTTGAATCCCTTTTAAAAAAAAGAGCGAGCCTGACGCCCGCCCTATCAAATACTCCTGGCAAAATAATATTGCATAATGACAACTGCTTTCAAATATGTAATTACAGCACCTTGACCGTTGTAATCTCTTTGCCTTCCGGATCAATGGTATGAACGGCACAGGCGATACATGGGTCAAAAGAGTGGATCGTTCTCAACACTTCCAGCGGTTTGTCCGCAACAGCAACCGGATTTCCGATCAATGATGCTTCATATGGGCCCATCTCACCCTTGCCGTTTCTCGGGGCAGAGTTCCATGTTGACGGTACAACCGCCTGGTAATTCTTAATCTTCTGCTTATCAATAACCATCCAGTGTGACAGGGTTCCACGCGGCGCCTCGTGAAAGCCAACGCCCCTGTATTCACCTTTAGGAATTTCCGTATGATTGGCATAAGTGCTGTCACCTTTGGCAATATTGGCAACCAGCTTGTCCAGGTATTCCAGTGTATAGTCTGCAATCAGGTGGGCCCGGATTGAACGTGCGGTCAGGCGCCCCATTGTTGAGTGCAGGTCGCTGATGCCAACGCCGATCTTTTTAAAGGTTGAATCCATCAATGATTTTACCTTTTTATTGCCATCCACATAGGCGGCAAACAGCTGGGCAGCCGGACCGACCTGCATCGGCTTATCAGAGAGGGTTGGCGCTTTGCACCAGGAGTATTTGCCCTCTTCCTGGAAATCAGTGTATTTTGGTTTGGTCTCGCCTTCCCATGGATGCAGATTGCCCTTACCTTCATACCAGGCGTGGGTCACGCTTTCCTTGACTCCATTAACCATCTCCGCATCCTGATAATCCCTTATGATTCTGGCGCCGTTTATATTTCCGCCCAGGATAATTGCTCCCGGCAGGGCGAACTTTGTATTTTTAGTATCTTCCGGGAACTCAGGTACAGACATGTAGTTAGTCACGCCGCTGCCGTACTTGAACCATTCCTTGTAGGTCGTTGCAATTGCAATCATGTCGGGGTAATAAACCTTCTGCACAAAGTCACGTGTTTCATGCATCAATGTTCGCATGGCGGCGATCTTTTCCATATTCAATGTTGCCATGTTTTCCATGTTAATGGCAGTTGCAACACCACCAACAACCAGATTCTGGATATGCGGGTTTTTTCCGCCAACTATTGCCGTGACCTGGGCCGCCTTGCGCTGGTAATCCAGAGCGGTCAGATAGTGGGCCACAATCATCAGGTTGGCTTCCGGTGACATCTTCATGGCCGGGTGTCCCCAATAGCCGGAGGAGAATATCCCCAGACGGCCCGTTTCCACCAGCGACTTGAGCTTCTCCTTGACCGCCTTGAACTCGGTCTCGCTGTTGCCGGTCCAGTCGGACATGGACTGCGCCAGCTGGGCTGTTTTGCGGGGGTCAGCCTTGAGGGCCGAAGTTACGTCAACCCAGTCCAGCGAAGACAAGTGGTAGAAGTGCAGAATATGGTCCTGCAGGGCATGTTGGGCAATCATGATATTGCGGATGTATTGCGCGTTGAGCGGCACCTCGACTTTAAGGGCGTTTTCAACGGAGCGGATGGAGGAAATGGCATGAACAGTCGTACACACGCCACAGATACGCTGGGCATAGATCCAGGCATCTTCCGGTGGACGGCCTTTTAATATCAACTCAAGGCCACGCCACATCTGGGCTGAAGACCAAGCGTTGGTAACCTGTCCGCCATTCACTTCCACATCTATTCTGAGATGACCTTCTATTCTGGTAATCGGATCAAGGGTTATGCGAGCCATGTACAACCTCCGTATATAAAAGAAGCAAAACTAGTATATTTAAACTAATTAAATAACTGACCGGATTTCATCATCCGGGTGACCGTCGTGATGCAGACGCGGCAGGATCGGGAATGTTTTAACCAGCACCTGATAGCCGAGTATCTCGATTGATATCAGACCGACAGTAACCATGAATTCCGATAGCGACGGGAAGTAGCTCCAGCCGTTACCAGGATCAAATCCAACCAGATACACATTGAAACGATACAGTGCACCGCCGGCAACCAGACACATGGCAGCCAGAAAAAGCCTGCGCAATGATCCACGGTTACGCTTGAAAAACAGCATGCAGGAACCGGTGGCAACCAACAGATTTTGCAGGACAAAAAAGAATGAGTTATTACCGGAATTAAGTATCAGCCCCAACTGCCCACGCCAGGCCAGGTCGCCAAAAATCACACCGAACCAGATTATGGTCAACCAGGGTATCACAGCTGAAACAACCGCCAGTTCCTTGGTTTCATAGGGACGCTTAAATGCGTAGCAGGAAATAATCGACTCCAGCACCACAATAGAGAAACCTATAAAAACGCAGTTAACCAGGAACAGTAACGGCAGGAAACCGGTATACCACAGCGGATGAAGTTTGCTGGAACTGAGTAGCATCAGGGAGCCGAGCGAAGACTGGTGCATGGTGGGAAGCGTGATACCAAGAACAACAAAGAAGATCAGAATTCTGTCCAGTTTGGGCCGAATCATTCTGGCATATTTGGAAATAGCATCTTTTTGCTGACGGGAGAGCAGCTTCTGAATCGAATACAGGATTCCTCTAGTGTCACTCCATCGATCCCTTTCCAGAATAAACAGCACTGAAGGGAGTATCTCGATTATCAGTACCGTAGAATAACACATGACACAGAGTGCAACTTCGAACATGGCCGAATTGGCCTGCCACTTGGAGGGGACGAAAAAGTTATAGGCATTCCAGGGGCGACCCAAATCAACCATAACCGAAAATCCGGCCAGACAGTAGCCGAACATACTGGTCAGCACGGCTGAGCGGATCATGTGATGGTAGTGCATATTGTTGCAGATATAGATAAAAATCGCCATGGCGTAGCCGCCGCAGGCGATGGCGGTTCCTGTTGCCACATCATAGGTAATCCAGATACCCCAGGGATAGCCGTCACTCATATTGGAAACGGCTCCCAGTCCTTTGAAAAAACGGATAGCGATCAAACCCAGGCCGATCAGGGAGAGCAGCAGCAGAATCAGAAACGAGGGAGTAATAATCGGCGCTTTATGTCTTCTATACTCAGAATGCGGCATTATTTGTCCCCTTTCTTACCCGATTCCAAGGAAACCTTGTCATGGTTATGTTTTTCTTTATGATATTTTTTCATATTCCTGACAGCAACAAAACAGAGGGTACTGTAAAGGGCAACCGGGGCAATAAAGCCCTTGTAGATGGTATGCTGGATATTTTCTGAAAAGTTTGCATCAGCCTTGTCAGAGAGTGCTGGCAGACCGATTTTTTCATACGGCACAGCAGCCAGATAGAGGTGATTGGTTCCTCCCGCCTCTTTTTCGCCATAGACATATTTCTGATACTTTTCCGGTGACTCCTGGATTCTTCGATGGGCCTCTTCAAGTAGCGCTTTTCGCTTACCGAAAAGGATGGCTCCGGCCGGACAAGTTTCGGCACAGGCTGTTGTACCTGTTTTTGCCAGATGGGTATGCTTGCAGAGATCACACTTGACTATCTGAGGATTCAGCTTGTCCCACTGGAAACGTGGAATATTGAATGAGCAGGCTACCTGACAGAATCGGCAACCGATACAGACACTTTTATCGTAATCCACAATACCGGTGACCTTGTCGCGCGTCATGGCGCTGACCGGACAGGCCGAGACACAGGAGGGTTTCTGGCAATGCATGCAGGAGTGTTTAACGTATGACCATTTTTGAGGGGAGTCTTTATAGAGTTTGATAATGGTGCGGGTATTGCCGTTCAGGTCAACCTGAGCATCCCACATCCCTTCCTTGTCGAATTTCGCCTTATCATAAGCAAGTCCGCCAAAATCCATGTTGACGCGCTTGCAGGCAGACATACAGGCTTTGCAGCCGACACATTTCACAGCATCATAGAGCATACCGACGGTATCATTGTTAATCTGATGAATCTCCGAAGCTGTCGCGCTTCTGCCTGCCAGCAGTGTTGCACCGCCCAGACCAAGAATCTGGAGAAACTGGCGCCTATTCGGGTTTGCCATACTTCTCCCCCCTTTTAGTCCCGTCGGGCAGCTTCTTTGACATCATCAGGCCGGCACCAACTGCCACACCGGCTGCCAGTCCGACAACTCCGGTTGTAACAGGGTCGATAACCGGACTCTTCTGTTTGGTGTCAATAGTGGCATACCCTTCAAAGGGCGTTGGCTCGTGCAGGGGCACCTTGTCAGCAATGGCTGTCTTGAAAAGAAGATCCGGCTCCGTACAGCCGATACAGGGGTGACCGATAGATACGGGCCAGACACCTACATCATTGAAGCGCTGAACGGAACAGTTGGCATAGGTAGCTGGCCCTTTACAGCCCAACTTGTAGAGACAATGCCCTTCCGCATGGGATGCATCGCCGTATTTTCCGGCAAAACGGCCGGCATCAAAGTGCGGACGGCGCTCACAATGTTCGTGAATTTTGCGGCCATAGGCAAATTTGGGCCGCCCCATTTTGTCCAGTTCGGGGAATTTTTTAAAGGTTGTGTAGTAAAGAATCGTGGAAAGGAAATTATATGGACTGGGTGGGCAGCCGGGAATATTGATGATTGGCTTATCCTTGATGATATCCTGAACACCGACCGCTCCGGTAGGGTTGGGGCCAACCGACTGAATACCGCCATAACTGGCACATGTACCGAGAGCGATAATGGCAGCAGCACCGGAGGCACATTCTTTAAGTGAGTCAATGGCTGTTTTGCCGGCTACTTTACAGTAAATACCCTTGTCTTTGGTTGGAATGGCGCCTTCAACCACCAAAAGATATTTACCCTTGTTGTCATGCATGGAGTCATGCAGGGATTTTTCCGCCTGGTGGCCAGATCCGGCCATCAAGGTTTCATGATAATCCAGGGAAATCATATCCAGGATCAGATTTGAAACGGTGGGATGTGATGAACGCAAAAGTGAGGTTGAACAACCGGTACACTCCTGGAAGTGAAGCCAGATTACAGCGGGCCTGTTGTCACTCTTTCGCGATGCTGCAGCTACTTTGGAAACCATGCTGAAAGGAAGCCCCAGCATTGCCGATACAGTCAAACACGTCTTGATAAAATCCCGGCGTGAAGTCCCGGAATGTTGCCGCTCTCTGCTCATATCACTCTCCTGCTTCAGAAATGTACATAGCATCACAATTAAAAGTTAAATCAAAAACCGCTCTCTGCGAACAGAGACGTACTACTGAGTAAAACCGGACTCCGCAATCCGGCTTACTTTTAAAATGACTGTTATTTACTATGCTTGTTTTTGGCGAGGGTTAAATCTAAGCGGTTCAAGAGGTTGAATAAAGCAGCTTTGCTTTCACTTCCAGACACATAAGAACCCTGTTCAGACAAAGAACAACCAATCAATCCAGTGAGGCCAAAAGCTCGGAACAAATCAAACAAACTAAAATTAATCAATGACAAACAGGCAAAAATTGCAGATTATTACGACTGCCCTATTTATGGCAACTTGTCTTACCAATTTTTTAAATATACTATATAACCAAGATTGTCAATTATTTAGAGCAATAATTTTATCTTGTCAGACCAATTTTTACGCTTTTAAACAAAACGCTGTTTTATTTAAAACGATGTTTGCCTTTGTTTCAATCCATAATCCACCAGCTAAATTCTTATTCACTGATATATATCACTTTATTGCACCATTCTTGACACAGCCGCATATAACATGGTAACAAAACAAGTCTATCCACACTCGTAATTACCCATACAAATCGAGGCCCACCTTGAACCACAATCGATCTGACGTTTTATTCCAGCAAGCAAAACTTTCCATTCCCGGAGGAGTCAACAGCCCGGTACGGGCCTTCAGGTCCGTTGGCCTGAACCCGCTCTTTATCAAGAAGGCCAAAGGGGCCAATATTTTCGATGAGGACGGCAACTCCTTTATAGATTATGTCGGCTCATGGGGGCCGATGATACTGGGACACTGCCACCCACAAGTCGTTGAAGCTGTTAAAACGGCTCTGGACAATGGTGCCAGTTTCGGTGCACCTACCGAGCTGGAAACGACGCTGGCCAACATGGTAATTGATGCTGTCCCCTCAATCGAAATGGTACGCATGGTCAGCTCCGGCACCGAAGCAACCATGAGTGCGATCCGCCTGGCGCGAGGTTATACTGGTCGGGACAACATCATCAAATTCTCCGGCTGTTATCATGGCCATGCAGACTCATTGCTGGTCAAGGCCGGATCAGGAGCCGCAACATTCGGCGTACCGGACTCACCCGGCGTTCCTGCAGCAACCGCACGTCATACGCTGACAGCTGAGTTCAACTCCCTTGAATCAGTAAAAAAACTTGTTTCTGATAATAAGGACAGTATCGCCTGTATCATAGTCGAGCCGGTAGCTGGCAACATGGGTACAGTCCCGCCACGGGAAGGCTTTCTGGAAGGGCTTCGGGAAATATGTACCCAGGAAGGCATTGTACTAATCTTTGACGAAGTCATGTCAGGCTTCCGCCTTGCTTTCGGCGGGGCACAGGAACTCTATGACGTTACACCGGATATGACTACTCTGGGTAAGATCATCGGCGGCGGCTTACCGGTTGGTGCTTTTGGAGGAAAGAAAGATATTATGGAAAAACTTTCTCCGGCAGGCGGCGTCTATCAGGCAGGAACACTTTCCGGCAACCCTCTGGCAATGACAGCCGGCATAGCGACTCTATCATTGTTGAAGCAGCCCGGCTTTTATCAAACACTGGAAGAAAAAAGCCGCATGGTTGCCGAAGGAATCGCGGATGCGGCCAAACGAGCAGGCTACCCGATTTATTCCACCCGTGTCGGCAGCATGTTCTGTGCATTCTTCAGCAAGGACGAGGTATTCGACTGGACAACAGCTTCAGCCTGCAATACCGCTGAATTTTCCAGGTATTTCCAGTCCATGCTCAACCAGGGCATCTATCTGGCGCCGTCACAGTTTGAGACAGCTTTTGTTTCTGCCGCGCACAGTGATCAGGACATTGAAGCGACCATCAAAGCATCATTCGAAAGCTTCCGTCTGCTTTCGTAAAACAGTGTTTATTTATTTGACACGGTCACTTGGAGCATGATAGGTAATATTGTTTAGAACAGCGTGTGAGCAGACTTGGATCAAGAAAAAAGAGACATCTTCCGTAATCTGGCCATGGTTTCAAGCATGGGGATTTCGGTTGCGCTTGCGATCGGAATAGGCGCCTGGTTTGGACTGACTCTTGATGAATGGTTCAAGACAAAACCCTGGTTCTTTTACATTTTCCTGCTGCTGGGAATTGCAGCCGGATTCAAAAACATTTACATAATCGCTCGCCGGGAGATACAAAAAGATGACGGCAGCAATAAATGAGGACAGCCTCTTTGCCTTCATCATCAAATGTTCTTCAGCACTTTTAGCTGTTTTGACTCTTTCCGGCTTTGTCTTCTTCTCTAACAAAGTTGGCTATGGTATCCTGGCAGGCGGGCTGATTGCTCTGTTAAATTTTATCTGGATGCGGAACATGCTGCAACGCATCATATTTAATGCTCCGACAAACCCGGAAAGATATGCCCAGGTCCGTTTCATATCACGCCTTGGCATTATAGCTTTTGCTCTTTACATGATCATAACGTCTGGTATCTTTTCCATAGCAGGAACAGTTATCGGGCTTTCTATCATCGTAATAAACTTGATTGGCTTATCTGTTTATTTTTCATTGCGTACAGGAGGATAGCTTTATGGTTCACCCTTTACTTTTCCTGGAATTCTTACGTAACCTGCTTGAGCCGCTTCATATTTCCGGCGCCAGCGCCGACGCGATCATATATACTTGGCTGGTAATTCTTATCCTGCTTGCTTTGTCATTGGTAGCAACAAAAGCCATCAAAACCATTCCCAGCGGCCTTCAGAACTTCATGGAGATTATTGTTGACACAATCGAGAAGATGATTGTGGACACCATGGGCGAACATGGTCGTCGTTTCTTCCCGTTGATTGCTACTCTTGCACTTTTCATTCTGGTTTCCAATTTAATCGGACTTGTGCCCGGCTTTTTTCCCCCAACCGCAAATATCAATACAACTGCAGCCTGTGCAATAGTGGTTTTTCTTTCCACGCATGTAGTTGGTATAAAGGAACATGGCTTCCACTATATTAAACACTTTCTGGGTCCGATCTGGTGGTTGGCCCCAATGATCTTCTTTATTGAAATCATCGGCCATCTGAGCCGTCCGGTTTCCCTGACACTGCGTCTGTTCGGCAACATGAACGGTCATGAACTGGTCCTGATGGTTTTCTTTGCACTGGCTCCTTTTTTCGTGCCACTGCCAATGATGTTGATGGGCGTACTTGTTTCATTCATCCAGGCTTTTGTTTTCATGCTGCTGGCCATGATTTATATCCAGGGTTCACTGGAAGAAGCGCACTAATACCAATTTCAAATTAAAGATGCCACCTAGGCGGCTTGGAATAACAAATTTTTCAGTCCTATACTATTTAGGAAACTTAACCAGGATGGAGGTTTACAAATGGATTTCTTTTCAATGTGTGTGTTTGCAGCAGGTATCGGCATGGGTCTCGGAGCCATCGGCACCGGTATCGGCCAGGGTTTCGCAGTTAAAGGTGCTGTTGAAGGTGTTGCCCGTAACCCGAGCGCATCAGGCAAGATCCTGACCACAATGATGATCGGTCTGGCCATGATCGAGTCACTGGCAATTTATGCCTTGGTTATCTGCCTGATCATCCTCTTTGCAAATCCTTACAAGGATATCGCACTGAAGCTGGCAGAAGCAGCAGCCAAGTAAACCAACTAAATTAGTTACTCAAAAAAAGGGCATCCAATCGGATGCCCTTTTTGCTTTTAACCTATAAAAAGCAGTTGATCACGCAAAGCCGCAAAGAACGCTAAGAAAATCTTAAACTTATCAAAAAGAAACGATTCACCTTTTTGGTGAGTTTACTATTGTTTATAAGCAGTTGACTCTCTTTGCGTCTTAGCGTCTTTGCGTGAGACAAATTGGTTTAAAAATCTACAGTTTCGCGTCTTACTACTCTTCTGCCAGCCGAGCCTCAACCTGATTAGAAAGCCCGCTCTCCGCTAAAACACCATTGGCTCTCTTCACAACCGTTCGTACAGCATAAACATAACTGACGCCCCTCTTCAAGCCGATATCGGTATATTTGTTCTCCTTCACCAGCTCTTTGTTATGGCGAAAGACAGTCAATGGCTGTCCCTTTTCAGCTCTATACAAATTATAACCAGCAACATCAATTTGCTGAGCAGGCGGGGTAAACACCAGCCGGATTTCAGTCGGCTCCACCACCACCTTCAGCTTTGGTGATGATGGAGGTTCAGCAATAGCAATAGTTAAGGGCAGAGAAGGCTTTCCTGCCAAAGAACCTGTGGTAAATGGTATCAGATAGTAGCTGTAATCCCTGCCATTCCTGACATCACCATCCAACAGAATCATTTGGTTGCCATTTGTGACAATCTGACTATCTGGCAGATTTAAATAAACTTTTTTGAAAAGCAAATAATCAACCGTACAGTAAGTACAGCCAGCGGGTTGACCACTAATTACGGAGCGTTTGTAAATATCCACACCGGCCAGATCATTCAAATCCTTTCCGGCCTGATTCTTCTGTGGCAACCGAAAAGATAGTTTTACAACTGCGTCAAACTGGCTGATTTTAACATCTGACGGCGCTGCAGGAGTCAGCATATCAGGATATATCAGCGCCCCCCTTTTACCGCATGCAGTTAAAATAAAAAACAATATCATCAACAACACACCGTTACGCATTCCGCAAAACCAACTTTTTGTAATATTTATCATTTAGCGCCCCCAGTAACAGCTGAAGAGTGCATTGAAAGTTCAAAAGTTTTGCCGTTCATAGAGAAACGTATTTTTTCAGGAAGAATTTCAACAATCTTTGCACCCCCGACTACGGCACCTTCTTTAAGAAGAAAACCATTAACAACAGCTCTTCGTGCTGCCCGCTCATCCTGCCAGGCAATGCCGGAAACCTTGATATCAGCTGGAGCGGAGACAGGTACTTCACTTTCTTGCAGCTGCACAGCTTTTGCACTATTTCTTCTCGAGGCACGCCTTCCTTCGTCATCTGCGGGTGGAGACGTAACAGCTTTACTTGCAACCGAAGTTTCAGGCCTGGAAATGGCAGCAGGTGGCGCAGTTGGTGTTACTACTGGAGCCGGGACAGGAACAGGAGTAGCCACAGATTCTTGCTGCTGTACTTGTTGAACCGGTGGGGCAACTATCGGTGTAGCCGTTTTCACAGTTTTTACCGGTGTTTTATCGCGCAGGAGATACCATGTGACACCCGAGGTCAATACGGCAACCAGCATAATTGCAGCACCGATTTTCCAGATATTGCCTTTTTGAGGTTTAAGCTTTTCCGGCCGGAACAATTCGCCGGAAACGGAGGTAATACCGGCAGCACCTTTTTTCTTGGCCTTTTCGTGCTCCATCTTTTTCAAAGCATCCAGGATATAACTCATCTTGATATTACCTTTTGCAAAACATTCTAGTGAATAGACGTTTAAATCCGCCAACATTCATGTAACCAGGCTGTATGGCTGCAATTACTTTCTCGGCCATTGCAGAGGTGACAGTGCTGCTCTCTTGCGACCAGGCCATTACCAGGGCATGCTCGCAGGCAACATTGATCAAACGGGGTGTCCCTTTTGAAAACAGATAAATCCGCTTTATCGCTCCAGCGGAAAACAGTTCCGGAGTACGGTTTCCGGAAACCCTGAGACGATGATTGATATAGTCGACAGTATCCTGCTGCCCCATGGGCTTCAGACGATAGCGGACCATAATGCGCTGGCTCAGTTGACGCAGGTCATGCCGTCCAAGAATGTCGTCCAGTTCAGGCTGCCCAGCCAGAACAATCTGAATCAGTTTATCCTGCTCCGTTTCCAGATTGGATATCATTCGTAACTGTTCCAGCACTTCTACGGGCAAATTTTGCGCCTCATCAATCACCAGTACAACATTTCGCCCTTCCTGATGTTGGGAAATCAAGAACTTGTTAAGCAGGTTATAGTAACTATTGATATCTTTTTTACGGGTTTTTAAACCAAACTCCTGGCAGATTGCCGCCATGAGTTGTTCACCTGTCAGGCATGGATTAAATATCAATGCGCTGCGATGCTGCTCTTTATCAAGATTTGACAGGAGAGTTCGTAGCAGAGTGGTTTTGCCGGTCCCGACCTCTCCGGTCAGAGAGATGAAACCGGCATGACTTTCTATGCCATAAACAAGGTGGGCAAATGCTTCCTTGTGATTACTGCTGAGGAATATGAAATGAGGATTTGGTGTAATTGTAAACGGTTTTTCGGTTAGTCCGAAAAAGTCACAGTACATCAGGTCTATTTACCTTCCCTGGTTCTGACGATCTCACTCCAGACCTGCTCCCGTGATGTTCCTCCAGGAATGTTACGGGCATTAATGCAGGCTTCTAATGTAATTGCCGCAAAAATATCATTATCGAAATATGGTGAAAAGAGCTGCCATTCCGTCAAGGTAAGGTCAGTAAGGACCATCTCGTTCTCGATGCAATAGGCGACAGCTTTACCGACAGCCTCATGGGCATCACGAAAAGGAAGCCCCTTGCGCACCAGATAGTCGGCCACATCGGTAGCTGTTGAGAAGCCTTTACCGGCGGCAGCAAGCATTGCCGACTCATAAACATGCATTTCTTTGATCATATCGGCAAAAATCTTGAGACATCCTTTTACCGTATCAATCGTATCAAAAAGCGGTTCCTTGTCTTCCTGCATATCCTTGTTGTAAGCCAGCGGCAGGGACTTCATAATTGTAAGGAGCGCCATAAGGTTGCCGTAAACGCGCCCGGTCTTGCCACGCACCAGTTCCGGCACATCCGGGTTTTTTTTCTGCGGCATGATGGATGAACCGGTGCAGAAGCTGTCGGATAATTCGATAAACTTGAACTCGCTGGTTGACCAGAGAATCAACTCCTCGGAAAACCGGGACAGATGCATCATCAGGATTGAAGAGACAGACAGAAATTCCAGTGCAAAATCCCGGTCTGAAACCGAATCCAGAGAATTACGGGTAATTGAGGCAAATCCCAACTGTTCAGCCACATGCTCCCGGTCAATAGGGAAAGTTGTGCCGGCCAGGGCGCCTGCCCCAAGAGGCATGACATTGACACGTTTGAGACAATCCTCCAGGCGGTCGCTGTCACGCTTGAACATCTCCACATAAGCCATCATGTGGTGAGAAAACAGGATTGGCTGGGCCGTCTGCAAGTGTGTGAAGCCGGGCATAATTACGTCCAGATTCTTTTCAGCCTGAATCAGCAGGGCATCAATCAGCAGATCAATAAAGGTGATAATATCAACGATCTCGTCACGCAGATAAAGACGGATATCCAGAGCGACCTGGTCATTACGCGAACGGCCGGTATGCAGTCTTTTACCCGCCTCACCGATCTTGGCCGACAGGCGGGACTCAATATTCATGTGGATATCTTCCAGACTGATGGAGAAATCAAATTCACCCGCCTCAATCTGCAACAGAATCTGCTGCAGCCCATGAATAATCGCTTCCACATCCTCCATGGGGATGATGGCTTGCTTGCCCAGCATGCGGGCATGGGCAATGGAACCACGAATATCCTGATGATAGAGACGCTTATCAAACTGAATCGAAGCCGTAAATTCCTCAACAAACTTATCTGTCGGCTGGGTGAATCGGCCACCCCAGAGTTTATCTTTTGACATTAAACTTCCCCGCTATTCTAAATAATGTACTGCCTAGGTTTGCTGTTATTTACGACTTGCGTTCATCAACGACCTGATCCGTAGTCGCAGTGAATTGATGCGGATAAAGCCCTCGGCATCGGCCTGATTGTAAACTTCGTCCTTTTCAAAAGTGGCAAAATCCAGGTTAAAGAGTGAATTGGTTTCTGATTTGCGGCCGACTGTCCGACAGAGACCTTTGTACAGTTTTACTCTGGCCACACCGTTGACGCATTTCTGTGAATCATCAATCAGGGTCTGCAGCATGTCGCGCTCCGGCGAGAACCAGTATCCGCCATAAATAATTTTGGCGTACTCGGGAATCAAACCATCACGGATACGCATAACTTCACGGTCCATGGTGATCTGCTCAACAGCCGAATGGGCCTCACGCAGAATGGTTCCACCCGGAGTTTCATAGACACCGCGGGCCTTCATACCGACAGAACGGTTTTCCAGCAGATCAACCCGGCCTATACCATGCTCGCCGCCAAGAAAATTCAAATGTGCCAGTAACTGAGCCGGTGTCATCTGCTCGCCATCAACAGCAACGGCGTTGCCGTTTCTGAACTCGATCTCCACATACTGAGGCTTATCAGGGGCATTTTCAGGAGACTTGGTCAGAACATACATCTCTTCCGGAGCCTCAGCCCAGGTATCTTCCAGTATGCCGCCCTCAAAGGAGATGTGCAGCAGGTTACGGTCGGAAGACCATGGGCGACGCGGAGTGATCGGAATCGGAATGCCATTTTTCTCGGCATACTCGATCAGCGCCTGACGGCTGTTCAGATTCCACTCACGCCAGGGGGCAACAACCTTGATGGATGGATTGAAATGATAGTAACCCAGCTCGAAACGGACCTGGTCATTACCCTTGCCGGTTGAACCATGGGAAACCGCGTCGCACCCTTCAATAGCAGCAATTTCCATCTGACGCTTGGCGATCAGAGGGCGGGCAATGGAGGTGCCTAGCAGATACTGCCCCTCGTAAATGGCATTTGCACGGAACATGGGAAAAACGAAGTCTTTGACAAACTCTTCACGCAGGTCATCGATGTAAACCTTGTCAGCCCCGGTGGCCAGAGCCTTCTCGCGGATCGGGGAAAGTTCATCACCCTGACCCAGGTCAGCCGAAAAGGTAACAACCTGGCAGCCATATTCATTTTTCAGCCACTTGAGGATTATGGAAGTATCAAGCCCACCGGAGTAGGCCAGAACGATTTTTTTGATCTCTTTTTTGGACATATATTCAGTCTCCTCTTTCTACGCTTTTTAGTATTTTGTTTGTATCGTTGTATAGCTGCGGAAGCATCTGTTTAACTGTTTCCCATACAATTTCCAGATCTACACCAAAATAGCCATGAATCAGCCTGTCACGCATACCGGCCATCTGACGCCAGGGGATTTCTGGATGCAATGATCTGAAAGAGTCCGGTATATGTTTTGTAGCCTCACCAATCACTTCAAGAGAACGGACAACCGCGTTTGTTGTTTTCCTGTCAACGCAAAATTCATCAAATGTCATACCGACCACAAAAAGTGTGGCCTCTTCAGCTGAAAGCATGATGTCTTCAACAAAATCATACAGATCCCGTTCTTCAGACATACATAACCTCATTCAGTATCCGTTTGCCAATGCGTGGTTTCAAGGCATTTCGCGTCACCAGATCAACCTTTGCGTCAAAAAGATCCTCCAGGTAATAGACCAGATCCATAAAGACAATAAAACCGGTTGGGCGATTAAACGCAACAAGCACATCCACATCACTGTCTTCTCTTGCCTCGCCGCGCACAACAGAACCGAAAATTCCAATTTCTGCGACGCCGTATTTCTCGGCAAGCTCACCTTTATGGGACTGTACTATTGATTTGATTTCATCAAGCGATTTCATGTCATGCCCTCAGACAAAAGGCGTTCCTATTTCATCAATGTGACCATGATGGCTTTCTGGATATGCAAACGATTCTCCGCCTCATCCCAGACAACCGAGTTTTTGCCTTCGATGACAGAATCACTGATCTCTTCACCACGGTGGGCAGGCAGGCAGTGCATGACGACCGCATCCGGTTTAGCCAGCGCCATCAGTTCATCATCCAGACAGTAACCGGCAAAAGCTGCTTCACGCACCTTCTGCTCGGACTCCTGACCCATACTGGCCCACACATCCGTATTAAGGACATCGGCACCCTTGACCGCTTTTTTCGGATCGGTTGTCAGAAAAACCCGGCCTGGTGACTTTGTTTCTGCCCACTCCATGACCTTTGCATCCGGCTCATACCCTTTAGGACAGGCCAGCGCCAGGTCAAACCCGAAAATAACAGACGCCTCGATCCAGGTGTTGGCCATGTTATTGCCGTCACCGATCCAGGCAAACTTTAGTCCTTCATAGCCGCCTTTGTGCTCAACAACCGTCTGCATATCAGCCATGATCTGGCAGGGATGATACAAATCAGTCAGCCCGTTGATAAGAGGTACTGAAGAATATTGTGCAAACTCTTCAACGATTTCCTGGCCAAAGGTACGGATCATGACCCCATCGCAATAACGCGACATGACGCGGGCAGAATCCTTGATCGGCTCACCGCGCCCCATCTGTGAATCTCTGTTGGAAATGAACAGACCATGGCCACCCAACTGGTAGATGCCGACTTCAAATGAAATCCGGGTACGCGTGGAAGACTTGTCAAAAACCATTGCCAGAGTCTTGCCCTTTAACAAATGATGTTCAATACCCTGTTTCTGCTTTGCCTTCAGCTCCATTGCCAAAGTAATCAGTGCGTCCAGTTCAGCCTTGCTGAAATCATGCAGCGCCAGAAAATGTCGTGCCATATCAATTCCTTTGTTAAATAGTAACTTCGGCTAAAATGCCATCAAGTATTTCAATCATTTTATCAATATCCTGCTTTGTCACAATCAGAGGTGGCACAAAACGCAACACCGTATCATGGGCCACGTTTAGCAGAACTCCACGCTGATGACCTTTTTTGACAATATCGGCACCCGCAATGGATAGCTCCATACCGATCATCAGACCGATGCCACGTATTTCGGTAATAAAGGCATATTTCTGCTTCAACCCTTCCAGCGCGGCTGTCAGATAAGCACCCATCTCAACCGCATGTGCCAGGACACCATCTTCCAGAATGGCTTTCACCGAGGCCAGCGCTGCAGAACAGACCAGCGGGTTACCACCAAATGTGGAACCATGGGTACCTGGCGTAAAGGTCGTGGCGAACTCATCCCTGGTCAGCATGCTGCCGATGGGTGCACCGCCCGCCAGCGCCTTGGCCAGGGTCATGATATCCGGGGTAACGCCAAAGTGTTCATAGGCAAACAGCTTACCGGTCCGCCCCATGCCAACCTGCACTTCATCAAAGATCAGCAGCAGGTTGTACTCGTCGCAAATTCTCCGCACCTCAAGGAAATATTCCGCTGAAGGAACATTGACGCCGCTCTCACCCTGAATCGGTTCCAGCATAATTGCGCAGGTTGTTGGCGTTACTGCCGCCTCCAGTGCTGCTGCATCATTGAAGGGAACATGTTTGAAACCATGCAGCAACGGATCAAAAAAACGCTGAATTTTTTCCTGACCGGTGGCAGAGACAGTTGCCATGGTGCGGCCATGGAAAGAGTCAGTTGCAGTTATAATTTCGTAGCGCTCCGGCCCAAAGTTGTCGCGGCTGTATTTACGGGCCAGTTTGATAGCTGCTTCATTAGCCTCGGCACCGCTGTTGCAGAAAAAGGCCTTATCGGCAAAAGAGTTTTCGCAGAGCAATTCGGCCAGCTCGATCTGCTGCGGAATCTGGTAATAGTTGGAACAGTGAATCAACTCTCCGGCCTGTTTCTGCAGGGCTGCAACGACCTTAGGGTGACAGTGACCCAGATTATTAACAGCCACTCCTCCGAGAAAATCCAGATACTCTTTGCCGTCCACATCCCAAAGCCGACAGCCTTCGCCTCTGGCCGGGACAATCGGATAACGGCCGTAGGTCTTCATGATATATTTGTCAGATTTTTCGATCCATTGTTCTGAATTCATTTCTGTATCTCCGTTCCAATCCCTACGTCTGTGAATATCTCCAAAAGGACTGCATGCTCAACGCGACCATCAATGATATGGGCTTTCTTTACACCCTCATTGAGTGCGTCAGCACAGCAGACCACCTTGGGTATCATGCCGCCCGTAATGGCCTCTTCGCTGATCAGACGATGCATCTCAGCCACGGCTATGCTGGTCAGCAGCTTGCCGCTCTTGTCCTTGACCCCTTCAATATCGGTCAACAGGATCAGTTTTTCCGCATTCAGAGCGGCGGCCACACGGCCGGCAACCAGATCGGCATTGATATTGTAGCTTTCTCCGTCCAGACCGACACCTACCGGTGCTATAACAGGGATATATTTGGCCGATTCCAGCGCGTTTATCAGATCCGTATTTACCTTGACCACATCTCCCACAAAACCTATATCCACCTGTTCAGTTGTACCATCCTCACGAGGAACATCCTGAAGCAGCTTCTTTGCCAGCAGCAGCGTACCGTCCTTGCCGGAAAGACCGACAGCCCTTCCGCCATGCTGATTCAGATAACCAACCACTTCCGTATTCACCTGACCAACCAGCACCATCTCCACTACCGACATGGTTTCTGCGTCCGTCACCCGCATGCCGCGTACAAACTCGGAAACAATACCGTATCGCTTCAAAGTTTCATTAATCTGCGGACCGCCGCCATGCACAATCACTGTGTTGATGCCCAGTGACTTGAGCATGATTACGTCCATGGCAAAGGACTTCTTGAGTCGGTCATCGGACATGGCGTGCCCGCCGTATTTTATGACAAAGGTTTTGCCGCTGAACCTTCTGATATAGGGCAGCGCCTCCATCAGGTTATTGGCTTTTTCGATCAGAGCTTTCATATATCAATACCCCTTCTGAAAAATAAATAAACTGCCATCAGTAAAGATGGCAGTTTAACGTAATACATGCAAAAGTTCAAAAGGTTATTGGTGTCAGGCGCCTAACAGACCTGAAGCAGCTGCCAATGCTTCAGCCAGTTTTTCCGGCTGGGACCCGCCAGCCTGTGCAAACTCCGGCTTGCCGCCACCGCTGCCCCCAACTATCGGTGCCAGCTGTTTGACAATATCTCCGGCCTTAATCGTTCCGGCAAGCCCCTTGGTTACGGCAACCAGCAGATTAGCCTTGCCGCCGATTTCCGCACCGAGTACGATCACACCTTCACCGATCTGGTCTTTAAGAGTATCGCAGAGATCTCTCAGGCCTTTGACATCTTCGGACTGAACCTGAACCGCCAGCAGTTTAATGCCGTTAACCACAACCGCACCGGACAGCAGATCCCCTGAAGCGGCAGCATTCAACCTGCCCTGCAGTGATTCAATTTCACGCTGCAACTCTTTCTGACGAGCCAGCATCTTTTCCAGCCGATCAATCGGATTACCGTTTTCGGCTTTCAACATAATAGCCATGGTGCGCAGGTCATCTTCCATACGGTTGACCAGTTCCAGAGCCCCGACACCGGTCAGCGCCTCAATACGCCGAACACCGGCAGCAATTCCGGCTTCGGACACAATCTTGAACAGACCGATATCACCTGCAGCACGCACATGGGTACCACCACACAACTCCATGCTGACATCACCGACACGCACAACCCGTACTGCATCGCCATATTTCTCATCGAACAGCGCTGTTGCACCGGCCTCTATCGCTTCACTGATAGCCATCTCCGTAACATTCACAGGATCATTGGCCATGATGTAGCCATTGATCAGTTCCTCCACCTGACGCAACTCTTCAGCGGTCATGGCGGAGAAATGGGTAAAGTCAAAACGGAGGCGATCCACCGAAACCAGTGAACCGGCCTGCTTGATATGATCGCCCAGGACCTGTTTGAGGGCGGTCTGCAGCAGATGGGTAGCGGTATGATTCCGTGCTATTGCGCTCCGCTCCGGACTTGATACTTTCAGGTCAACAGTATCACCTTTACGCAGCACACCTTCTTTGACCACAGCCTGATGTACGATCATGTCTGTGTAGGGACGACTGCTACTGACAACATCCAGGTGGGCATTACCGGAGGATGCACTTCCACAATCACCTTTCTGGCCGCCCGACTCGCCATAAAATGGAGTTGTATCCGTAATCATCTCAATTGTATCACCAGCCTCGGCCTGCTCAACTTCCATACCTTTTTTGATAATCGAAGTAACTTTTGCATAGGCGGACATTTCGTTATAACCAACAAAAATTGTCCTCAAACCGTTGGAATGCAGCTCTTTGTATATTTGGGAAATACCCTCTTCGCCGGACCCCTTCCAATGTTCACGGGCCTGCTCGCGCTGGCGTTCCATACAGGTTTCAAAACCGGCCTCATCGATTGCGAAACCGTCACTTTCCACGATATCACCGGTCAGGTCAGTGGGAAAACCAAAGGTGTCATAGAGCTTGAAAAGTATATCACCAGGGATGACATTTTTCCCGACCGCTTTCAGTGCAGCCACTTCGTCATTAAGTATTGCCAGGCCACGGTCAAGCGTCTCAGCAAAGCGCTGTTCCTCGGCCAGGACCACTTTCTTGATATAGCTTTCACGTTCAGACAGTTCCGGATAGGCATCACCCATCATTTCTCTAACCGCATCTACCATGTGGTAAAGCATCGGATCGGCAAAACCGAGCATTTTGGAGTGACGTGCTGCACGGCGCATGATGCGTCGCAACACATAACCACGCCCTTCATTACTTGGCAGCGCTCCATCGCAGATCAGGAAAGTTACAGCACGGGAATGGTCCGCAATAACCCGCATTGAAACACTGTCTTTTTCATCGGCACCGTATTTCTTGCCAGAAAGCCGTTCCACATGACGGATAATTCCCTGAAAAAGATCTGTGTCGTAATTGGAGTGAACACCCTGTATAACGGCCGAAATCCTCTCCAGGCCCATGCCTGTATCAACAGATGGCTTAGGGAGCGGTGTCAGTATACCATCGGCAGATCGATTGAACTGCATGAAGACATTATTCCAGATTTCCAGATAACGGTCGCATTCACAACCGACAGTACAGTCTGGACTGCCGCAGCCTACAGACTCGCCCTGATCGAAGAAAATCTCGGTACATGGACCGCAGGGACCTGTATCACCCATGGACCAGAAGTTATCCTTCTCGCCGAAACGGAAGATGCGCTCACGCGGCACCCCTTCCTGCTGATTCCAGATGTCAGCGGCCTCGTCGTCATCAGTGTAGACCGAAACATACAGGCGATTCTTGTCCAGCCCAAGATCCTTGGTCAAAAACTCCCAAGCAAAAGCGATGGCCTCTTTCTTGAAATAATCGCCAAAAGAGAAGTTGCCCAGCATTTCAAAAAAAGTATGATGACGTGCCGTACGACCCACATTCTCCAGATCGTTGTGCTTACCTCCGGCACGAACACATTTTTGCGAGCTGCAGGCACGGGTATAATCACGCTTCTCAAGTCCGAGAAAACAATCCTTGAACTGATTCATACCTGCATTGGTAAACATCAGTGTCGGGTCGTTCTTGGGAAGAATGCCGGAACTGGAAACAATCGTGTGGCCGCGATCTTCATAAAATTTCAGAAACCTTGCTCTAATTTCTTTACCTGTCATCCGTATCCCTCAACAATGTAATGGTGTAGTTTATTTAGGTTAAGCCTTTTTCATGGCTTGCATGACAACCGAAAAACCGAATCCTTTGCGTTGCAGAAATCCGAGTACACGACGTTTTTCCGAATCTGTCGCCGATGAAAACAAAAAGCCGGGAAAGCGCTTCACAAGCGCCAGAGCTACCTCTTCTGACTCGTCATGTTCACGCATGGCATTACCTACAACTTCACTCAGCAGTTCATCCGGTATGCCACGCTTCCGCATTTCCATTTTAAGACGTTGGCCGTAAAAACGACCGGAGGCCAGTGCTGTCTCTGCAAATCGCTCTGCATAACGCCGATCATTAATCCACCCCTCACTTACCAGCCTGTTTAAGGCCTGTTCGGCATGTTCTCGGCTGTACTGTTTCTGGCTCAACTTTTCCCTCAGCCTGGCCTCGGTATAATCCCTGGCAGCCAACAGACGCAAGGCGTATAACCAGGCTCTTTCCGGTGAAGACTCCTCAGTACTTTTCGATCTCAAAGGTGTCATTCTCAACCGGTGAATTTTCTTCCTTGCTCTCAAATCCATCCCACGAAGCATCCGAAGTTGACGAAATACCGGAAACCTTGAGAGCAAAGTCATCCGGATTGGAACTTTGGCGCAATGCCTCTTCATAGGTTATCATATTTGAAGTATAGAGTTTCATCAGTGACTGGTCAAAAGTCTGCATGCCATAGCTGACAAAACCCTGGGAAATCGCTTCATTCAACGACTTGGTTTTGTCTTTATCATCGATACATTCACGCACGCGGGCCGTGCCGAGCATAACCTCGACGGCCGGAACGCGCCCCTTGCCATCAGCCCTGGGAACAAGGCGCTGGGAAATAACCCCCTTGATAACACCGGCCAGCTGCATGCGCACCTGGCGCTGATGATAGGGAGGGAAAACGCTGATGATACGGTTGACCGTTTCAGCGGCATCCAAAGTATGCAGGGTAGACATGACCAAATGACCGGTTTCAGCTGCCGTCAATGCGGTCTCGATGGTTTCATAGTCACGCATCTCGCCCACCAGAATAACATCAGGATCCTGACGGAGTGCACCTTTAAGGGCACCGGAGAAAGTAGGAGTATCCGTACCAACTTCGCGCTGGCTGATAATACTCTTGTTGTCGCGATGCAGATATTCAACCGGGTCTTCAATCGTGATGATATTGCAGGTGCGGGTCTGATTGATTGAATCAATCATGGCCGCCAGCGTACTGGACTTACCGGAACCGGTAGTACCGGTTACCAGGATCAGACCACGCTCCTCCGAACACATCTTCTTGATGATCGGCGGCAGATTGAGCCCTTCCAGACTGGGTATGGCAAAGGAAATGGCACGAAAAACCATGGCAACCGTACCGCGCTGTTTGAAGACACTGACCCTGAATCGCCCCAAGCCGGGTACGGCATAGGCCAGATCCACCTCTGAATTTTCTTCAAAGATCCGACGCTGGCGATCATTCATCATCCCCTGGGACATGGTCCCGACGATATCAGGCGTCAGACGCGGAGCATTGGGAATCGGATGCAGCTTGCCATCAATTCGAACAATGGGCGGCAAACCGGTCTTGATGTGAACGTCGGAACCTTTGGCCTTGACCGCAATGGTCAGAATTTCATTTAAATCCATTGACTACCTCCGAGTAAAAACTGCAGAGAGTAACTTATATTGCGATGCCCATTAATATTTATGCTTTTGCAGCCAACGGCGCTTTCAGCAGATCCATCAGCCTGCCTTCGATCTCGGCCAGCGTCTCAGGATGTTCAGTCAGCCAGGTACGTGAATTTTCACGTCCCTGCCCGATACGCTCTTTACCATAGGAATACCAGGCACCGCTTTTTTCAACTATGGATTTCTCCACAGCCAAATCAAGCACATCACCTGTTCGTGAGATGCCTTCTCCATAAAGGATATCAAACTCAACCTCACGGAAAGGAGGCGCAACCTTATTTTTGACCACCTTAACCTTGGTACGTGACCCGATCACCTGGTCACCCTGCTTGAGAGTGGCTATCTTGCGAATATCCATACGGACTGATGCGTAAAATTTAAGTGCATTTCCACCGGTTGTGGTTTCCGGGTTGCCGAACATGACACCGATCTTCATGCGGATCTGGTTGATAAAAATCACACAGCAATTGGATTTAGAAATGATTCCGGTCAGTTTGCGCAGCGCCTGGGACATGAGGCGTGCCTGCAGGCCCATATGCGAGTCGCCCATATCGCCTTCAATTTCCGCCTTGGGGACCAAAGCAGCAACAGAGTCAACTACCAGAACGTCAATAGCACCACTGCGAACAAGTGTCTCTGCGATTTCCAGTGCCTGCTCACCTGTATCAGGCTGGGACACCAGCAGGTCATCAGTCTTGACGCCCAGTTTCCTGGCATAGCCGATATCCAGCGCATGCTCGGCATCCACAAATGCTGCAATACCACCTGTCTTCATGGCCTCTGCAACAATATGCAGCGCCAGAGTGGTTTTACCGGAAGACTCCGGACCATAAATTTCAACAATCCTACCTCGAGGTACGCCACCAACTCCGAGAGCCATATCCAGTGAAATGGAGCCGGTGGAAATTGCCTCAACACCAGGCAAAGCTTCGTCATTTCCAAGGCGCATGATTGCGCCTTTGCCAAACTGCTTTTCGATCTGGCTGAGAGCCAGATCGATCGCCTTATTTCTTTCCAGCACTTCTTTTTTTTCCGACATGATGAATGTCCCCCGGACAGATTATTTTCGCGTATAAAAGTGGAACAATTTATCATAGCTACCAGTTTTACCGCAAGGTTTTATATGGATTTTATTGCTTATAAATTGAGGCTATTGCAAAACATCCTGAGTAAAAAGGTATACCACAGACAAATAGCTTTTTCTTGTACTCAACATAGGTAAAGAGTATACTTTTTAATTAAGCGCTAATTCGGCGCTAACATCTAAACCGGATTTGTTACACAACATAAGGAATCCATAAATGCCGAAACAGCGTACCGGTCTTTTATCCCTGATATCTTTAATTTTTTTAGCTATCATGACCACAATTCGTGTTCTGCTCCTCGTATTTACACCACAAGGTTCAGGTCTCACTTTCGGCCTGATACTCAAGGCAATGGGCATAGGATTTGTATTCGATCTGGCAACACTTTCCTACGCACTGTTACCTCTGGCAATCTACCTGCTGATTGCACCGCGCCGCCTGACCAGACACAACTCACATACCTGGATTGTGCGCATCTTTTTCACCATGTATCTTGCTGTGCTGATCTTTGATGGCTGCGCCGAGTACATATTCTTTGACGAATTCGGCACCCGTTTCAACTTCATAGCGGTGGACTACCTGATCTACACTCAGGAGGTTGTGGGCAATATCAGGGAATCATACCCCTTAGGCTACATCTTATCAGCCATCGCTGCCGCAGCACTGATTGCATCTGCTTTTCTGCAAAAACGGCTGGATCGGGCCGCCAGCATAACCTTCAGAGGTTCATATCACTTGAGCGGCGCCCTGCTGCTGATTCCCTCGCTTGCGACACTCTTTTTTATAAACCTGTCCATGGCAACAATTTCAACAAACAACTACGTCAATGAAGTAGCTGGAAATGGTATTTACAGCCTTTTTGCCGCTTTCCGCCACAACGAGTTGAGCTTCTCCCGCTTTTACGTCACCAGACCGGATGATCAGGTTATGGCACGGCTACGCTCCCTGATAAGCGAACAGAATTCACAACCTCTAAAAACTGACACCGGAAGGGTTACCCGCCACATCACCGCAACCGGCCCGGAAAAACGCCTGAACCTGATTGTAGTGATTGAGGAAAGTCTGAGTTCTGAGTACGTTGGCATCTTTGGCAACAAGCAGAAGCTCACACCTAATCTGGACAAACTGGCCGACCAGTCGCTGCTGTTCACAAACCTTTATGCAACAGGCACCAGAACTGTACGCGGACTGGAAGCACTTACCCTCTCTATTCCACCGCTTCCCGGCACTTCCATTGTAAAGCGCCCGGACAATGGCGGCTTCCGTTCCTGGGGTGAAATCCTGAACCGCAAGGGATATGAAAGTAAATACATCTACGCCGGATACGGCTATTTTGATAACATGAACGCATTTTTCTCAGGCAACGGTTACAAGGTTGTGGACCGGGCAGACTTTGCCAAAGAAGAAATAACCTTTGCCAACATCTGGGGGGTCTGCGATGAAGACCTTTTCCGCAAGGCGATCCGTGAGGCCAACGACTCCCACGCCAAAGGGAAACCGTTTTTCTCCATGGTCATGACCACATCCAACCACCGCCCTTATACCTATCCCGAAGGCCGCATCGACATACCGAGCAAAACCGGACGGGAAGGGGGCGTAAAATATGCAGACTATTCCATCGGCCGCCTGATTGCGGAAGCCAGCAAAGAACCCTGGTTCAAAGATACCATCTTTGTCATTGTTGCCGACCATTGCGCCAGCAGTGCGGGAAAAAATGACATCCCTGTCAAGCGTTATGAAATCCCCATGCTTGTATATGCTCCGCAGCACGTCAAGCCAGCCCGTTTTGACCGACTGACAAGCCAGATAGACATCGCTCCGACCATCCTCGGCATGCTCAACATCAGTTACGACACCGACTTCCTGGGACGCGACGTACTGAAAGACAATGCCGCCACACCAAGAGCCTTTGTTTCAACCTACCAGAAGATCGGTTATCTGACTGAAAGCCAGATGATTGTACTTGGTCCTCGCAAATACGCGGTCCAGCACAATGTTGACCGTCAAACCGGAGCACTGAAACAGCAGCCTCTGGACGAACAATTTCTAGCTGATGCGCTGGCCTATTATCAGGGCGGCAACACTCTGTACAAAAACCGCTTGAACCGGATTCGCTAAAACCAGACCATCCCTGACAAAAAGGGTCTAACCGCTTATTTCATTCAGCAGATAGCGCCGCAACCGGTCCAGCGCCGTCCAGGCTGTGGCAATTCGCACATCTTCCCGGCTTCCACCGAATGTATACCTTTCCGTCCAGCAGCCATCCTCCGCAGCCAGAGAAATAAAAACCGTACCAACCGGCTTTTCTAACGAACCGCCTTCGGGCCCGGCAATTCCTGTTACTGACAGTCCGATATCACTGGCGGCAGACTTGCGAATACCGATGGCCATGGCTGATGCCGTCTCACTGCTGACAGCGCCATAGGCGTCAATGGTTTCAGCCCGGACACCCAAGCGCTGTTGTTTTGCCACATTGCTATAGGTCACGGCACTCTCCAGAAAAAATTCAGAGCTGCCCGGAACGGCTGTAATGAACTGTGAAATCATACCGCCGGTGCAGGATTCGGCCAACGCCAGGGTTTTGCCGCGCTCCCGCAGAAGAGCTGAAACCTTTTCGGCCAACGACACATCACCTTCCGAATAAATAAATCTGCCGATTTTTTGGTATGTGGCGTCAAGTGCCGGGAGCAGCTTAACTTCGGCAGCGGCCTGACTGTCAGCTTCAGCCCGAAATGTGATCTTCATTGCCGGACAGGAAACGCAGATCCCCATCTGCAAACCATCCTGAGGGACTGCGATACCGGCCAGCAATTCATCCACCTCTGCCTCGCGCGGACCGAAAACATTCAGATGCCGAAACTGAATTACCCGTTTTTTAGGTTGCCGTTCAAGCAGAAATGGTAGTACGGACTCCTTCAGCATGGGCAGCATTTCCGATGGGACACCGGGCATGAAAAACAGATAGCAATTGTTGTGCATCAACTGAAAACCACAGGCGGTACCGGTCGGGTTGGGAATGATCGTGGTTTTTGAAGGCAGCATGGCCTGTTTGTCATTCAGCGGAGCTGCAATCACCGTGTTCAGCCTGGCAGACATTTTCTGCACATGCGCCCTGGCCTCCTCGTTGACAACCATACGGCGACCGGTCGCCCTGGCTACGGCGTGCGATGTCCTGTCATCTTCCGTTGGGCCAAGTCCGCCGGTTGCAATGATATAATCACTATGCCGTTCCAGCTCGGACAGGACGGAAATGATATCCATTTCGCTGTCTCCCACCGTAACATGACTTTGCACAACCAGACCGTGTTCCAAGAGTATCGCCGAGACAGTTCCCGCATTGGTATCCGTAATCTGTCCGCTGATCAGCTCATCACCGATACTCAGGATCGTTATCCTCACAACTCGCCCCTTACGGCAGAAGTCAGTTCCTGCATGACACGCTGCAACGGAATCCCCTGTTCTCTGGCCACCCTTTGACAGTCATCATACTCTGGCGTACTTCTTAAAATACCACTGACGCCGGAAATGATCTTGAAACGCATCGTCCCGAACTGAGTAACCCGCTCCTCAACACGGCGCTCCAGCTTGAATCTACTGGCCGGATAATGGCGCAGACCGATAGCCGATGTCTCATTCAGCACCAGAGCACAGAGGGAGTCCAGCTGGTCCGGGTAGCAAAAAAAGGAGAGCATGGTTGCCGGGCGGTTCTTCTTCATCTGGATCGGGGTGAAATATACATCCAGCGCCCCCTGCTCGAACAGCCTCCCCATTGCATAACCTAAAACTTCCGCTGTGGAGTCGTCGATATTGGACTCAACAACAATTATCTCATCTGATGCAGATGTAGATTTTTCAGCTGTTCCAAGAAAGGCCCGGAGAATATTGGGACAATCGGAGAAGTCCTTGTCGCCTGCACCACTGCCGATACGATCAACCTTCATGGTCGGCCTCATAGCGCATCCAGCGGCAAGCGCCGCAATTATGGCAGCCCCGGTGGGTGTCACCCTTTCGCCATTTCCGCAATCGCCATGCACAGCAAGACCTTTCAGCAGCTCCGCAGTTGCAGGGGCAGGCACCGGCAGACGGCCATGGGCCGTTTCCACAAAACCTCCCCCCAACGGCAGCGCCGAAGCGTATATCGCTTCCGCACCGAGATAATCAAGACAGATGGCTATGCCCACAATGTCCACAATCGAGTCAACCGCACCAACTTCATGAAAATGAACCTGCTCAATCGCCACGCCATGCACCAAGGCTTCCGCTTCGGCCAGCCTACGGAAAATCCGGCGCGCACGATCTTTAGTCCCATCCGCCAGACCGCTTTCCGCAATCATGGTATCGATACCGGCATAGTGCCTGTGACTGTGGTGGTCATGCACCTCAACATCAAACTTCAAGGCCGGGATATGACGACGTTCCGTGCGGCTGGTTGCGAGCTTATATGAACCATACGGCAAACCCAGTTTTGCCAGCTCCGTATCCAGGTATTCCAACGGCACCCCCAGATCCAGCAGCGCACCAACGGTCATGTCACCGGAAATTCCTGCATAGCAGTCAAAATAAATAATCTTCATGGCCATTCCTGTTAAGACGAGATTTTTATCCCTGCTTCCGTACTTAAATAAACTAACACACCAATGGGACACAATATGTCATACGGTGGAGAAGACATCTATGATACAGGCTTTATCTTGGATGGTGTCGAGGTTGGTTTGATTGACGAAGTCAACCAGCACACTCTCTTTTGCACGGCAGCCAAGACTGGCACGAAATAAGCGGCGTACGTCTTCAACCAGTGCTGCTTTGTCGTTGGCGGATTTTTCGCGGCGCAGCCAGTCGCGAATATCGTTATAGGTTGAACAATAGTCCTGAATCATCCGTTCAATGGTGGCCACTCCACCTCAACGACATTAAGCAGCTTTTCCATAAAACTCAGATGATTCATGACTACAGCTCCTCAATTCTAAATTCACTATAGCCTTCGTAGTAATAGCTGATATCAATCCCCTTCATAAACAGGGCGCGGTCATCAATTTTGTGAGTTAAGGCTTGTTTCAGCAGCGCTTTTATTTCAAGGTCTTTCACCACGCTGCGCTGCATAGCGGAGAGATATTCATCCTTATCCACCAAATTCCAATCCACCACCTGTTTGATCTCTGTTTTGAGAATGAGATCGAGCCAGATGCGGGTGGCACGGCCATTCCCCTCGCGAAAGGGGTGGGCAACATTCATCTCGACATATTTTTCGATGATTTCATTGAAATTGCTCTGCGGCATGGCATTGATATGTTTTAACGATGGCTCTAAATACATCAACGGGACAAAACGGAAATCCCCTTTGGCGATATTCACATCGCGGATTTTACCCGCAAAGGGATAAATATCTTCAAACAAGTAGGCATGAATAAATGCAAGCCCGGCGAAGGTGCCGATTTCTACTTTGTTGATACCACCAGAGTCAAACAGCTGCCTGGCTTTTTGCTTGCTGATTTTTTCTTCGGCTTTGGCGAGTTCGATTTGATTGGCGATATTCAATTTGTTTTCCAAAATCATGCGGAATCTCCTTCAAGCACGACACAGTCAATCTACGCCACAATGGCATCAATCTCCTTACGCAGCTGGTCGTTTTTCGCCACCGTGGTTTTTAGCTCGGCATTTAGCTTGGCAATATGGTTCTCTTTCTCCTGCCTTGACCCTTTGCCCATTAGCCCCTCTCAACAACTCTATCTACTTTGGCTTTAACAGCTCCAGCCCCGGAATCACAGCAAAATGGCGGTCCACGGTCAGCACTGCGCAGCCGTGACGAATTGCGAGTGTGGCTATGATAATATCGGATAACGGCAAGGTATGACCACTTTTACGAAGAGAGCCGAAAAGCCTACCAGCACTGACCCACAACTCCCTTGTCATCTCCAGATGGGGCAGCGCCTGCAAGGCATTGTGCAGCAGCAACTCTTCCCCAGGCTTTTTGACACCTTGCAGCAACTCACAAAGCACGATCCCGCAGGTCATTACCTCGTGCCGCATCAGTGATTGCGCCAGGGATTCAGCCAGCAAGGTTTTTCTGCCGTTGAAAAAATCGATCCAGGCGCACGTATCAGGCAGAATCCTATTCGGCATCATAACGCTCCCGTTCCTCGGCGGCCTTCAGTTCTGCCTCTTCCTCACACTCCCAGTCGTACTCGATGGAAATTTTACCGCGCAGAGCCAGCAAATCCTCCATCTTTTTTCGGCGTACATACTCTTCCATCACCGTAACAATTGCCTGGGTTTTTGTTTTTTCACCGGAAAGACGCTGCACTTCATTTATCAGCTCATCTGGTATGTTTAAAGTTGCACGCATATAATACACCTCCAAGATATGAATCAACTATATGCTTTCAAAATCACATAGTCAACACACCTGGCGTTATTACAAAAATCCAGCTTTACTCCCGATTAATCAGGTTTGCCGCACAGGCAGCCCCGAATCCGTTGTCGATATTAACCACTGTCACACCGGCTGCACACGAATTCAACATACCCAGCAGAGCAGCTATACCGCCGAAGGACGCACCGTAACCCACCGATGTTGGCACCGCTATAACCGGCTTTCGTACCAATCCGCCAACCACGGAGGGGAGCGCACCTTCCATACCTGCCACAACTATGATTACGGATGCCGCCGCCAGTTGCTCCCTGCGTGCCAGCAGACGATGAATACCAGCCACACCGACATCATAGACATGTTCGACGCTATTACCGAGAAAACCGGCAGTTACCAGAGCCTCCGCAGCGACAGGGATGTCGGATGTACCTGCGGAAATAACCAGCACTGTTCCTTTGCCGTTCGGCCTTACAGGTGCCTGTTCAAGTGTCAGACAACGGGCATCTTCATGATACTGTGCCAAAGGAAACAGAACGACAAGCTCTACTGATTTATCTGCTGAAAGCCGAGTAACAAGTATATTGCTACCCTTGGCAGCCATAGCAGACATAATTTTTGCGATCTGGGCTACAGTCTTCCCTTCCCCGAAAACCACCTCCGGCATTCCTTGCCTTAACTGGCGATGGTGATCAATATGGGCGCAACCCACATCTTCAAAAGGAAGCTGACTAAGTTGTTCGGTGGCTTCTTCCACTGACGTGCTGCCCGATTTGACCGCAGCCAGCAGCTCTTTAATATATTCAGGAGTCATTCTGTTTCTCCGCTTGAACAAGCTGTTATTAATATACATTTTACTGTGACGGCCAAAACTATTGTGTTATGTTTTATACACCACGCAAACCAGTCTTTCCACTGAAATTAGCAGGTATTTAATAACATGCACATTGACCCGTTATCCTTGAAGCTGTTTGTCGCCATTGTGGAAGAAGGCACTATCGCCGCAGCTGCCGAACGCGAACATATTGCCGCTTCAGCTGTCAGTAAACGCATCAGCGAACTGGAAGCCTTTTTCAATACGGCTTTGCTCAGACGCACCAACAAGGGTGTCATACCGACTGACGCCGGCATCACCCTGTTGCAACTGTCTCGTGGCGTCCTCCATGACCTGAACAACCTTGTGCTTCAGATCAGTGAATATTCCAGCGGAGTCAGAGGGCATGTGCGCCTCTGCGCCAACATCTCCTCAATCAATCAGTTTCTGCCTTCCGAAATCAGGTCATTTATAGAGGCACATCCGCAAATCCATATCCACCTGGAAGAAAGCGTTAGCGAAGCCAGCATGCAGGCAGTTGCAGAAGGTGCCGCAGATGTGGGAATCATTGCTGCAAACACCTATCGCCAGGACCTGGAATACCTGCCCTATCATTCCGATGAACTGGTTGTCATCACTCCGCGAAATCACCCGCTGTGTAAGAACAAATCTGTCTTTTTCAAGGATACGCTGGATTTCGACTATGTGGGACTTTCAGCCCGTACTTCATTGCACAACCAGATCATGCGGGCTGCCGAAGCGATCAACAGAACACCGAAACTGCGGATTCAGGTTGGCGGTTTTGATGCGCTCTGCCTGATGGTTGAGGCCGGACTTGGAATCGGCATTGTTCCCAAAGGAGCCGCAAAACCTTACTTCAAAGGACTACGCCTTCAGCAGATCACCCTTGAAGAAACCTGGGCCAAACGGGAGCTAAAAATCTGCGTCCGCTCAGTCAATGGGCTTCCGGCTGCAGCAAAGTTGTTTGTTACTCACCTGGAACGGAAAAAATAGTTATTGCCATCTCTATCCGAGATGGCAACTTCTCAACATACTGCTTTTGTGATAAGGTCTTATGGGCTATGCTTCCAAAACAATCCGACAATATTCATTCCTGTATTTTTCTAAATATCAACACTGCATAAGAAAGGTCTCCACATGGGAAAAACAACCGCCGAAAAGATTTTTGAAGCGCATCTTGTCAACGAACCGTTCCAGGGAACAAAAGTCCTCCGGCTGGATCGCGTACTCTGCCACGAGATCACCACGCCGATTGCCATCGACGACCTGATCCGTCGCGGCAAAGACCGCGTCTTTGACAACACCAAAATCAAAGCTGTCATCGACCACGTCACCCCCAGTAAAGACAGCAAAACCGCCACTCAGGCCAAGATACTGCGGGACTGGGCCCATCGTCACGACATCAAGGATTTCTTTGATGTGGGTGCCAACGGCGTCTGTCACGCTATCTTCCCGGAAAAGGGCTACATTCGCCCCGGTTTCACCGTTATTATGGGTGACTCACATACCTGTACCCATGGCGCATTCGGTGCTTTTGCCGCCGGTGTCGGTACAACTGACCTGGAAGTCGGCATACTCAAAGGGGTCTGTGCCTTCCGTCAGCCCAAAACCATCCGCTTCAACGTCAACGGCAAACTGCCCAAAGGTGTCTACGCCAAGGACGTCATCCTGCATATCATCGGCCTGATCGGCGTCAACGGCGCCACTGACAGGGTAATGGAATTCCATGGCAGCGTCATTGACGAAATGACCATGGATTCCCGCATGACGCTCTGCAACATGGCCATTGAAGCCGGCGGCACCTCCGGAATCTGCATGCCGGACATGACCACCGTTGAATACCTCTGGCCGTTCATCAAGGATGAGTTTGCCAGCAAAGAGGCCGCACTGGCTGATTATTCAAAATGGTGTGCCGATAAGGATGCGGAATACGAGAAGACAATTGAAATAGATGCTGCAACCATACAGCCCATGGTCACTTTCGGCTACAAGCCGGACCAGAGCAAAACGGTCACAGAATTCGAGGAATCCCCTGTGGATCAGGTCTATATCGGTTCCTGCACCAATGGCCGCCTGGAGGACCTGCGCATTGCCGCAGCAGTCTTGAAAGGTAAGAAACTGGCACCTGGCGTACGCGGCATTCTTTCACCTGCAACACCAAAGGTTTATCAGGATGCCAACAAGGAAGGCTTGATCGACATCTTCATGGAGGCCGGTTTCTGCGTTACCAACCCGACCTGCGGCGCCTGCCTGGGCATGTCCAACGGCGTTCTGGCAGAGGGCGAAGTCTGCGCATCCACAACCAACCGCAACTTCATGGGCAGAATGGGCAAAGGCGGCATGGTTCACCTGATGTCACCGGCAACTGCTGCGGCCTGCGCGATTGAAGGTAAACTGGCTGATCCAAGAAAATACCTTTGATTGAATGTATAGAAACATTATAAGGAGATATACCATATGAAAACATTCGGAGGCCCTGTCCTCTTTCTTGACCGTTCCGACATCAATACCGACGAGATCATTCCGGCCAAGTACCTGACCGAAATCACCAAGGCCGACCTGAAGCCTTACATTCTGGAAGACCTGAAACTGGAAGGATTCGATCCGCAGGGGCCAAAAATAAAGAACGCCAAAGTAATTGTTTCCCGCGCCAACTTCGGCTGCGGCTCGTCGCGTGAGCACGCGCCATGGGTCTTTGAGGTCAACGGCATTAACACTGTCATTGCCGAGTCCTTTGCCCGCATCTTCCGCCAGAACATGTTCAACTGCGGCATGGCCGCCATCGAACTGCCCAAAGCCGACCTGGACCTGATCTTTACCCATGCCGATGAGACAGATGCTGCTATTGAAGTGGATATTGCTGCTCAGACTCTGGTCGTAAGCGGCGGCGGCAAACAGAAAAGCTTCAGTTTTGAGATGTCGCCATTTGACAAGGCACTGGTAAGCGCCGGTGGGTGGGTAGACTACGCTGACACCAAGTACTAATCTTTTAAAGTATCAACAAAAAAGCCCCGTCTAAGCGGGGCTTTTTTGTTATTATTTCAATTCTTTAAAAAACACCTTCATCCTGGCAAAAATCTCCGTTGAATCCCCTTTGATCAACTCCGTATCCGGCAGCGACCGCAAAAAAGTCTTACCATACCCCTTGGTGGTTATACGCCGGTCCAGAATCAGTACCGCTCCCCGGTCGTCACGGCTGCGGATCAGGCGACCAAAACCCTGACGGAATTTGATCACCGCCTGGGGAATGGAAAACTCACGAAATGGATCGCCGCCATCAGCCTGAATTTTTTCCGTGCGGGCCTGCTGCACCGGTTCTGTTGGTACGGAGAAAGGCAAGCGGGCAATAATAACCAGTCGCAGTGCTTCACCCTTCACGTCAACTCCCTCCCAAAAAGAGTCGGTACCAAACAGTACCGCATTTTGTTCTTTGCGAAAACGGGTCAGCAAGGCATGACGTCCGGTCTCACCCTGCTTGAGCGACACGATGCCGATACGGGCCAGATCCGGTGCCAAAGCGGTATAGACTTTGTTGAGCAGATCGTAGGAAGTGAAAAGAATGAAGGCGCCGCCTCCGGAAATAGTGACTGCTCTGAAGATGGTTTCTTCCAGTGCAGCGCGGTAGCCATTGACAGTCGGCTCCGGCATATCATCCGGCACAGCCGCAAAAACCTGTGAGGCGTAGTCAAATGGTGACGCCAGTTGCAATTCATCCAGACGCTGTTTTTCCAGCAGTGCAAAACCGGCCCGCTTCTTCAGATAACCGAAATCGCCACCAACAGTCAGGGTAGCAGAAGTAACAATAATGGTCTTGATCTTGTCCAGAATGGTTTCCTTGACCTGCCCGGCGATATCCAGCGGAGCGGCACAAAGCCTGGCCTGTATGCCACGCGAGCCGCGCTTGACCTCCAGCCAGCGGCAGTACCCTTCCGCATCCGCAATACAGAACAGCAGTGAATCGGCCATGACCTGCAACCTGCGTTCAATACCGGCCGTATCCACTAGTTGATCGGTCAGTTTTTCGCGCAGCTTTTCCGGCAAATCCTCGCAGCGCCGCACCAGAGTTCTCAGGGCCGAGGTATAGTCGTTAATGGTGTCGGCCAGTGCGTGCAACCGTTGGCGGCACTCCTTCCAGAGTTCACCCTGTTCCACCGGTCCGGTGATGCGCAGCTTGTGTTCCCGTCCCGCAACACCGCCCACCTCGTTTTCCACCGCCATCCCCATCCAGTCCATGGTGGATTCGGTCAAGGCCGCCAGATCCAGCGACTTGGGCATCAGGTGCATCTCCAGCAGGCCGGACAGCTCGTTATAGAGCCCCTCCAGCTTTTCCGGCAGATCACGGGTCAGGCGACTGAGGATGATTGTTAACAAACCGGATCGGGCCGCCTTGGTCGGCACCAGGCGACTGAGCTGTTTGAGAATGCCCCCCCTGGAGATTGCCAGGGACAGGTGGCTGGTGGCCACATCTTCCAGATGGTGCCCCTCGTCGAAGATCAGTCGGGTGAACGGAGGCAAAATAGCGGTGGCATCGTAGCCGGTCTCTTTACGCAGCACGATATCGGACAGAAGCAGGGCGTGGTTGACCACCAGGATACGGGCCGCCGAGGCCTCACGCCTCGCCTTGTAGAAAAAGCAGTGATTGAAATGTTTGCAGCGGGAACGGCCGCACTGGTCAGCCTCACAGCAGAGTTCTTCCCAGGTGGCGGAATGGGGCGTAAAGGTCAGGTCGCTACGGCAGCCATCCTGGGCACTGCGGCTCCACTCGATAATCGAGGTGATCTCCGTCGAGGCATCATCGGGAAACAGAGATGGCTCAGCCTCGGCATTTTCCAACTTGCGCAGACAGACATAATTACTGCGCCCCTTGATCAAGGCCGCCTTGAATTCAACGCTGGTATGCTTGGCCAGAAAGGGAAGATCCTTGCGGATCAGCTGTTCCTGCAGGTTAATGGTGTTGGTGGAAATAACCACTCTCTCGTTGTTTCGCACAGCCCAGAGAATTGACGGAATCAGATAGGCCAGCGACTTGCCGGTGCCTGTGCCAGCCTCCACAAGCACAACACGGTCGCGGTTAAAGGCCTCCGCAACGGCAAAAGCCATACGCACCTGCTCATCACGCTGTTCATACCCTTTCAGGTTGGAGGCCAGTATGCCATCAGCGGCAAAGACCCGGCTGATTTCGTCCAGCGACAGCAACTCCCCCTTTTTTTCCGTATAGGGAGCAACCACCATATAGTAACGGGTGACTTCGTTATTGACGATGGCAAAACCGATCCCCTGATTACCTGCCACAGAGGCGATATCCATGTCAGCGGAAGAAGGGGTCAGGTCGCCGCGCGGATGGTTGTGAATGACCACATCGCCGCCGGAGGCGCGGGTCAAAATGGCCGGAACAGCCTGCCTGGAGCCACGGGCTATCGCTTCAACCTCGCAGACAACTCCTTCCACATTGGTCTTGCCGATAAAAAAAACTTCATTGCCTTTGGCACCGGCTATTTCATGGCGCATCAACAGCAGCGCATCGTCGGTAAAATGTTTATTCATGGGATCACAGGTCTTCTATGGTACTTAGAGCGGGGCTTTCCAGGGATAAAATGCAACCAGAACAATAGCACAGGGAGACAAAAATTGCACCGAGGAATACTGTTTTTCACAAACAGATAACACTCTAATTTTAAATAAATATTTTAATTTACATTATTTATGATCCCGTCTATTTTCGAACAATAAATTCAGTATAGCAATATCAGCCACTCCAAATGTCTCAGTCAACAATGAACCGCTTCGCTACCATATGATCAAAGCCAACAGGAGAACACCATGAACACAACATATATTTTACGCCAATCAGATACCTTGATTTTTAATAACGAAAGTGAAACATTTACCCTTACAACCAGGAGATTAACGGACGCAAAACGCCAGGCAATCCGCAAGCAGTTTCATGAAGACAGCAATCTAAGACTCGAAGATGAGAAAGGCAATGTTATCAGCACCAAGCGTAGCGGTTTCAAATGGGAAGATAAGCGATAACATTAAAGATTAAATCCGTTGACGATTCTTATGGTATAAAATATACCAATAGCTTGAGTTGTATTGTCAAGTGCCTTCCTAAAAAATCCACTTTGCCATGGTGAGTCTATGAAACAAAAAACAGCCCTGTTTCAGCGTAAACAAAAACTTACGCAATCGCTCTCCCTCTCACTGTTTCTCCTTGGCACAGCTGCTTTTCCCAATTCTGCCCTGGCCGAAACTGACCTGACCAGCCTCTCCATGGAAGACCTGATGAATATACAGGTCACTTCAGTTTCCAGAAAGCAACAAACCCTTGCCAATGTGGCATCTGCCGCCTTTGTAATCACCCATGAGGACATACAGCGTTCAGGGGCAACAACAATCCCTGACATTCTGCGCATGGTGCCGGGCGTCCAGGTCGCTAAAATCGATGCCAACAAATGGGCTGTTTCCATTCGAGGCTTCAATGGTCGCTTTGCCACCAAACTGCTGGTGCTCAAGGATGGTCGCAGTGTTTACACGCCTCTGTTTTCCGGCGTTTACTGGGATTCTCTCGACACACCGCTGGAGGATATTGAGCGAATTGAGGTTATCAGGGGACCGGGTGCAGCCATGTGGGGCGCCAATGCGGTCAACGGTGTCATAAACATTATCACCAAGAACGCTGCCGACACCAAAGGTGGTCTGGTCAGTGCCGGCGGCGGCAGTGAGGAGCAGGGCTTTGGCACGGCACGATATGGAACCAGCATTGGTAATGATACTGATTTGCGGGTCTTTGCCAAGTACGCAAATAACGGCCCGGGAGAGCAGGAGAACGGCAATTCTGCCCACGACGCCTGGCAGAGAGGTACGGTCGGATTCAGAATGGACAGCCATATTGCCGCTAAAGACACAATAACTCTGCAGGCAGATTTTACCAACGGTTCATTTGATGAAACATATACCCTTTACAGGCTGCCGACGGCTGCAGACCCAAATTATTCATGGGTCCAGAACAGTTACACCAAAGCCTACAGCGCCAATATCCTTGGACGCTGGCAGCGAACTGTCTCCGACACGGAAAGCCTCTCTTTTCAGCTCTATTATGATCGTTATGACAGGGACATGCTGATTCTTGGTGAAAAACGAGACACAATAGATCTGGATTTTCACCATCGTTTTTCATTCGGCCCTCACCAGGACATAATCTGGGGACTGGGATACCGTTACAGCCATGACCTGCTGGGCGAAACACCCTACATCAGGTTTGCAAATCCAGAGGAGGGGCTCAACCTTTTCAGCTCCTTTATACAAAACGAGATCAGCCTGATCCCGGAAAAGCTGGTTTTTACCATTGGATCACGTTTCGAACATAACGATTACACAGGGTTCGAGTTCCAGCCTAACGGCAAGCTGATCTGGACCCCAACTCCGCAACAGACCTTCTGGGCTTCAGTCTCACGGGCAGTACACACACCGTCCCGTGGTGAACGTGGCATCGAGTACCGCTTCCTAACCATTTCGCCAGCATCGGGCTTGACACCTATACCGTTAAGACTGGAAATAGACGGCACATCCAGCTTCAAGTCAGAATCTGTGATAGCCTATGAACTGGGTTACCGTTCAGAACCTATGACAAACCTGACGCTTGATATGGCGCTGTTCTATAACGACTACAGAAACCTGAGAGTCAGACAAAACGGCATCCAGTCACTGGAAGCAACCAATGCTGTTATTAGCTATCCGCTGACAAATGACATGCATGGACATACCTACGGAGCCGAGTTTGCTGCCTCATGCCGGATATATGACTGGTGGCGCCTGCAGGCGTCCTACAGCTACCTCCGCGCAATCATGTTTCTGGACAATGGCAGTACTGATGAAACCAACCGAAGCAATATTGCAGATGGCGCGCCACGTCATCAGGGCTCACTTCGATCCGCATTCAACTTTGGCAAAAATATTGAATTGGACTTATGGCTAAGGCTGACGGACGAGATTAAATCCATTGACAGCACTACCATACCCGGATATGTCACCACCGATGCCAGGGTTGCCTGGAAAGCCGCCAAAAATCTTGAGTTGTCATTGGTTGGTCGCAATCTTTTCCAATCCAGACACCCAGAATACCGGGCGGAGTATATCAACACAGTCCCAACGGAAGTGCCAAGAAGCATTTATGGCAAAATAACCTGGAAATTCTGATATGCAATTGCACCATACAAGTAAATTCCGGAAGGTACTCCTCTGCATGCTGACACTGACAGCCTTACTGGCTGTCAGTGTGCCGCAATATGCAAGTGCAGCCTCGCCGGGAGAATACCAGATTAAAGCCGCCATGCTTTTCAACATGATGCGCTTTGTTGACTGGCCGGAGTCTGCCTTGCCAAATGCTGATGAGAATATTGACATCTGCGTGGTAAGTCGTGGAGCCATGGCTACTGCAGTTGAAAGCCTGAGAGGGAAACAGGTCAAAGGCAAAAGCATCGCTATCCGCCAGATCGGCAAATCAGCTGGTTTTTCCGGCTGTCACGTTCTCTTGCTTAGCGACACTGACAGACAGACAACTTCTGCCATTCTGGAGCAAACCCGTTCCGCTCCGCTGATGACAGTTAGCGATTCACGCGGTTTTACAGCCACAGGCGGAGTTTTCGGATTTATAATACTGGGAGGCAAAGTTAGATTTGAAGTCAACCTGACATCTGCTCAACGGCACAGGATCAGGATCAGCAGCCAACTATTAAAACTGGCTCAGACTGTTTTGGAATAATTCTAGCATCAACTTTAAGGAGTTTTCGGTATGTCTTTCCGTACAATAGAGTGGCGTGACAACACCGTCATCATGATTGATCAGACCCTTCTACCCGGTGAAGAGGTTTACAACACATATTCCGACTACAAGGCCGTGGCAGATGCCATTAAAGTTATGGTTATCAGGGGTGCTCCGGCTATTGGAGTGGCGGCAGCCATGGGAATCGCCCTGGGGGCCAGGGATATTATTGCCGATACCCACGAGTCCTTCTTTGGGCAGCTGGAAAATATCTGTGACGTGATTGGACGCACCAGACCTACAGCTGTCAACCTTTTCTGGGCCATTGAGAGAATGAAAAGTGTGGCAGAGGCCAACCGTTCCTGCAAACTTGATCAATTGCGTGAAGTATTGAAAGAAGAGGCGATCCGTATCGAGCAGGAAGATCTGACCATCTGCAAAAATATAGGCAAATGGGGAGCTACTCTCATACCAGAAGGAGCTACTGTTCTGACCCACTGCAATGCCGGTGGCCTGGCTACAGCCGGTTACGGTACCGCTCTGGGAGTTATTCGCGCCGCCCATGAAGCCGGTAAAAATATCAAAGTCTTTGCCGATGAAACCCGCCCCTGGCTGCAGGGAGCCCGCCTGACCGCCTGGGAACTTGTCAAAGAGGGCATTCCAACGACTCTTATTTCCGACAATATGGCCGGTTTTTTCATGAGTCGCGGCGAGATCACCTGCTGCGTGGTTGGCGCCGACCGCATTGCAGCAAACGGTGATACGGCCAACAAGATCGGGACCTATTCCGTGGCTGTACTTGCCAAAGAGAATAATATCCCGTTTTATGTTGCCGCACCGGTTTCAACTCTGGACCTGTCTCTCAGCGATGGCAGCAAAATCCCGATTGAGGAGCGTCCGGCAAGTGAAGTTACTCATATCAAAGGTGTTCAGATTGCTCCTGACGGAGTGAGTGTGCGCAATCCTTCCTTTGACGTAACTCCGGCGCGCTATATCACTGCCATTATCACAGAAAACGGCATTGTGAAGGATGACTACCGTTCCGGGTTGCGTAAAATAGCGGGCAACTGAAGTGCTGGTCCGCAGGTTTTATAAAGAGTTTAAAAGGATCATGGACAGCCCTGACAATGTTGGCAGGGTTGTCCATCTATCCGTTTTCCTGGAGTTACACGGTTATCTCTACGGCTCACGATCCGCCCATAACCTGCTTGCTCTCCAACAGTTTTTTCCGGTCAAGACCCTTCACCGCATTACGGTAAACTCACTTCGCACCCCTCAGCCTGATCTGGCGTTGAATACTTTTGAACGTCTTTCCGGAGTTATTCCGCTGGAGAATCTTTCCGCAATTGCCGTTCATCGCAAGCGTCTTTGCCAATTCACCATGCTCTGCGGCTCATCACCCTTTCTTGTCAACCTGATCTTCAAGTCACCGGAAGCTTTCCACTGGCTCTTCCTTAAAGATGGCATTGATTTGTCGCGCACAGCGGACGACATGTACAAGGCCCTGCGTCCCCAGGTTAATCAGGAGACCGGTTTTACGGAACTGATGAAAGTGCTGCGCGTATTCAAACGTTCCGAAATACTCCGCATCGCAGCCCGTGATTTAAACGGATTGGCCAGCCTGGAAGAAGTTACGGCAGAGCTGACCAATCTGGCTTCCGTTTCACTGCAAGTAGCCTATGAAGTTTGCCGCAGTTGCTTGATCAGCGAGTACGGACTACCGATGATGCTGGATGAATGTGGCTTGCGGGAAGCGGAAATGACAGTTATCGGCATGGGCAAACTTGGCGGTTATGAACTCAATTTTTCATCAGATATCGATATTATTTACTTCTATGAATCTGATAAAGGTGAAACCAGCGGAATTTTCAATGGTGCGCCAACAAAAAAAGGTTCCGTCTCCCTGCACACTTTCTTTGTCAAGCTGGGAGAAATGATCAGTAAAGCCCTGTCGCAAATCACTGAAGACGGTTTTGTTTTCCGGGTAGATGTGGGACTCAGACCGGAAGGCAAGTCCGGTGATATGGCGGTATCTCTGCGTTCTGCCGAAATATACTACGAATCATGGGGGCAATCCTGGGAGCGGACAGCCATGATCAAAGCCCGACCGGTAGCGGGATCTCTGGAACTGGGGGCTCAACTGCTGACAATGCTGCAGCCCTTTGTCTACCGCAAAAACCTTGATTACAATCTGATTGAAGATATCAAAATCATGAAGCAGAAAATTGATGTTTCCCTCTCCCGCTCCCAGGAAAAAGACATCAACCTCAAGCTGGGCAAAGGTGGTATTCGCGAAATAGAGTTTTTCATTCAGGCGTTACAGTTGGTGTTTGCAGGCAAACAACCTGCTCTGCGGGAACTGAACTCTCTCAAGGCATTGAACGAATTGCTCCGGGCAGGCCTGATCAATGAAACTGACCACCTGAAACTTTCTACGGCTTATCGTTTTCTTCGGACTGTTGAACATCGCATCCAGGTCGTCCAGGAGCGCCAGACCCACAACCTGCCAACAAAAGAAGATGAACTTCAGGCTCTGGCCAGGCGCAGCGGATTTATATCTTTCGATGGGCTGGAAAAATTCAGAGTCGCTCTGCGGACTCATCGCGTAAACGTTTCTTCAATTTTTGAAAATCTCTTTTATTCCCGTGAAAACATCCTTCAACAGTCACTCAACCCGGAAATCACATTTCTGCTGGATCCCAAATCAGATGCGGATCTGGTCAAGGACTTACTGGCTGAGAGACGCTTTGAAAATGTGGAAAAGGCCTATGACAACTTGCTTTCATTACGCAACGGACCTTCCAGGAGTAATCTGACCGAGAGGAGCCGCAAACTTCTGGAAGATGTCCTGACCTTTGTCATACAGGAGCTTCCCGAATCACCTGACCCCGATATGGCTCTGGCAAATCTGGAACGCTTCTTTTCCTGCCTTGGACGTCGCTCCTCCTACTATGCACTTTTGGCGCAAAACCGTGACACATTGAAACTGCTGTTATCCCTGTTCGGCATGTCGGAATTCCTTTCTAAAATTCTGATTGGCAACCCGGAATTACTGGAAAGCATGGTTGCACGCACCTATGCCTCAACGGTTAAACAGAAGGACATGATGGAGATGGAGCTGAATGCCCTGATACAGCAGGCAGAACATTTTGAGGACAGACTGGATGTTTTGCGCCGTTATCGCAATGAGGAGTTTTTACGGATTGGGCTGAACGATATTCACGGCAAACTTGGGCAGCTTGAAATCACAACCCAATTGACTCTACTGGGGGAAACCTGCCTTGCCACAGCCTACCGGTTGGCTATTAATGAACTGAAAAAATTTGGTTGTCCTCAATATCAGAGCGACAATGGGCTTGTTGCGGCAAACCTGGCAATAGTCGCCATGGGGAAAATGGGCGGAGGTGATCTGAATTACCATTCTGATCTGGATATTATTTTCGTCTATGATCACCAGGGAACCACCGATGGCAATATGGCGATTACAAACCATGAATATTTTGCCAAACTGGCCCAGAAGATCATCTCCATACTGACCATGCAGACTCGCGAAGGCTATGTGTACAAGATTGACACCCGCCTGAGGCCATCTGGCAACGCAGGGCCGTTGGTGACTTCGCTGGACTCTTTCCTGGAATACCATCACAAACTTGCGGAGATCTGGGAAAGGCAAGCACTGACAAAGGCCCGGGTGGTGCTGGGTGAACATAAACTGGCCGACCAGCTAAACCATGCCATTCTGCGTACGGTTTATTCAACCTGCATAAATGATGACGGACGCAAAGAAATACACCGCCTGCGTATGAGAATGGAAAATGAACTGGCCAGGGAAAGTACCGGCAGCTACAACATTAAAACCGGTCGGGGCGGAACAGTTGATGTGGAATTCATTGTCCAGTATCTGCAGTTGCGTTATGGCTGCTGCCACGAAGAACTGCGGACAAATGGGACGTTTGCCGCCCTCAAGGCGATCCGGGTTTTAAAACTTATACCGGATGAGATGGCTGAAACGCTATATACCGGTTTCAAATTCCTGCGGCGACTGGAAAACAGACTGCGCATCATTCATGATCATTCCGCCAGCGGGCTGGGCGGCACAAGAAGTTACATGAACAAGCTGGCCTTGCGCATGGGTTACGACCCAAAGCTGAGGAATCCGGGCGCCAGTCTTATCAGTGATTATGAGGTAATAACGTCAAATATCCGGGACTGTTATGATAAGGTTTTAGTAAGTTAGAAGTTGTTTTCTGCGCTTTTCTGGCAGAAAATAACTTCGTTAACGCACTTATCCTGTTAATCAGGGTTGGGAGAAAAAGCTGTCTGAAGAGCCGGGGATTGGTGTGAAAGTAAAATGGTGTGCATGAAATACAAAAGTATTTTCAAGTACACCATTTTTATTTTCAGTCTTTTGACAGAATGATCTGGCTGAGGGCCTCATCTATCTTGCTGACATCAACGGTAGTATTGAAGCAGGGACCAAAGGGGCGGTCATTGAGAATTCCGATTACCGGCAGAGGGTAACAGTCCTTTATTCCGGAGGTAAGATCCCGTTCACAGGCCACAGCCAGGACCAGTTTGGGCCGTTTTTCAACGATGACTTTCCGCGCCAGGGTACCACCGGTTGCCACTGAAATATCAATATGGTATTTCCGCCCCAGATCTACCAGCCCCTTGATATTGCAGCGGCCGCAACCGACACATTTGTTGATATCACCGGTGACCTTGATTTCGCAATCAAACAGCTGGATGCAATGGGGCAGCAATACCAGTATACGGTCCGGACTGATCTTCTGTCTTTGCGAAACCACCAGGCTGTTGTTCATGGCGATAAAGGACTGGCGGATACTGTCCTTATTAACGCCCAGACCGCGCCCCACAAGCTCGATCATCGGCAAGAGGAACTTTATGACGATCAGCCGCATGAAGCGGGTAAAAAAGATGTCCTTGCCCAGGGCAGTTGTCAGCACCAGCAAAGCTGTCCCCAGAATGGCAAGACCGGAGAGCACGGCCATAATAACGCCGACTATATTGGGCAGGTTGGGATTGATATTTGCCAGACCACGATTGGGAACCCACCAGGCCAGGAAGATCAGCGCAACCAGGGTCACACAGGTCAGGCCCATCAGCGTGATGAACAGTCGTTTACGAGGAACCTGATTTACTGCTTGATTATCTGCCACCTATTCGTTCTCCATATCAGTTACACCAAGCAGTGTGCCAACAGCGACTGGGCAACCGGAAAGAAAACTGGCACTATCCAGACGTTTTTTACCGGAAAGCTGCATTTCGTCAATAAAAATGCTGCCAGACTGGCAGGCGACTTCCAGCAACCCTTTAGGGGACGGCAATACCGTACCGGCAGGGCCGCTACCCTGACCGACACGGGAACGGTAAATCTTGACCACCTGGCCATCAAGGTATGTATAGGCACAAGGCCAGACAGCAAGGCCACGAATCTGGTTATGAATTTCAACCGCCGGACGCTGCCAGTTGATCAGGCCATGCTCTTTTTTCAGCATTGATGCGTAGCAGGTCAAGGAATCGTTCTGCAGTTCAGGCTTAATTGTACCAGCAACCACACCATCCAGAGTTTCACCCAGCAGTTCAGCTCCCATTACAGACATACGGTCATGAAGTGAAACAATATCTTCGTTATCATCAAGAGGAGTGGACTTTTTAAGCAGCATCGGTCCGGTATCAAGCCCCACATCCATCAGCATTGTGGTCACACCGGTCTCGCTCTCACCGTCAATCAGGCACCAGTTCAACGGAGCCGCACCGCGATAACGCGGCAACAGTGAAGCATGAACATTTATACAGCCCATGGGCGGAATATCCAAAAGAGCTTTGGGAAGAATCTGACCGAAAGCCACAACCACGATCACATCCGGGTTCATTTCACGAATTATCTCAACAAATTCAGGATCACGGACCTTAACCGGCTGATAAACCGGTATAGCGTGAGCCAGGGCCAGTTCCTTTACCGGAGGGGGCATTAACTTCTGACCGCGACCTTTTGGACGATCCGGCTGAGTAATGACTGCCAGTATGTTTTCATTGCGATCAATCAACTTCTGCAGGGTCGGACAGGCAAATTCCGGAGTCCCCATAAATATTGTGCGCAAACCGTTCATTTCGCCTCCGATGCTTCTAATTCGGCCATTCTGCGCATCTTACGCTTGAACAGATCACGCTTCAAAGGGGACAGATGATCAACAAAAAGAACACCTTCCAGATGGTCTATCTCATGTTGAAAAGCCACAGCAAGCAGATCTTCGGCGTGCCAGGTCTGTTCATTACCATCCAGATCCAGCGCCTTGACAACAACCGAGGCATGCCTGCGCACATTTGCGGCATATTTGGGAACAGACAGGCATCCCTCTTCCTCAAAAGATTCTCCGGAAGCATGGACGATTACCGGATTAATTGCTATAATCAGGTCCGCCGGCTCATCACGACCGGAAATATCAATTACAATTACGCGCTGATGAACGCCAATCTGCGGGGCGGCCAATCCGACACCAGGTGCATCGTACATGGTTTCAACCATATCTCTGGCTAATTCACGGACTGAATCAGTTATTATACTGACAGGGGCGGATTTTTTCTTTAACTCTGGGTTTGGATAAGCAAGAATTGTTCGTATCATAGACATCCTCAAGGCAATTTCATAAGAATAGTTATTATATAAGTTAGTACCGAAAAAATCAATTTTCATCTGAGGCTCATGCAAAAGGCGAGGAAAAATCATGACCGATCCGGTAAACAAGATTGACGGAGTAAAAGAAACCAGCAGAAAAAACGGTAGAAATGGACTTTTCAGGGGAGATAAACACAGACATCACACGGAACAACCTGAAAACGACAATGTGGATATTTCCGAAGAGGCTAGAGACAAGGCTTCCGGAAAAAAACGGAAAAACATACTCGAATACATGGAAAGCTAATCCGCTATTTGTCAGGCAAAGAAATCCTTATCCTTGATATAGGCGGCCTCAAATGCCTCAAACATCCCTTCAAGCTGACACTGATCCAGAGCAAGCATTTGTGCCGGCTTGGTTTCATGCAAGACAAGCTCGCTTTCTGGCTCTCTCATTCCGAGTCCCAGCTTGTGACAAAACATATTGGACAGACCCACCACACAAGTCAATTTAACCTGATACTCGTTTTCATGCTCATCAAAGCTGTAGTCATGGTGCTGCAGAATGGCATTCATCAACATTTCCGGGAAATTCCATTTTTTAATAACCATTCCCCCCACTTCGGCATGGGTATATGAATAAAAGTGCTGTTCGGCCTTTAGAAAACTTACTTCGTCGTTGTAACACTTCTGCATGACCGCCTGAAACTTGGTATGGTCCATAAAATTCATAATAATTTTGCCGATATCATGAAAAAGCCCGCCCAGAAAGGCTTCCTCTTCATTAACCAGCCTGGTTTTACCGGCAATGATTCTTGCAGCCAGCCCCGCACCGAAAGAGTGTTCCCAGAGCATCTTTTCAGTAAGACCGTAAGGGCTGTAAACCTGTTTTACAGCGGCAGTGATCACAACGCTCCGCAAGGTATTATAACCAAGCATCATGATTGCATGAGACAACGTCTGGATCTGTCGCTGACAGCCATAAAAAGAGGAGTTGGATATCTTCAAAACACGGGCAGCTACAGCCGGATCGGAAGAAACCACTTTGGCAAGATCTTCTGCCGATGTGGTTTCATCTTCAATCATCTGAAGAACCTTAGTGGCAACAACCGGAATTGTCGGCAGATCACTGGCGGTCATAATAATTTGTTCAAGTTCCCTGTTCATTCCCCGCTCCTGGCTGTAAGTGTGAATGCGCTGCTTCAGGTTAAAAATTCGCCTCGTATTATTGCACGTTTTTTCCAATAATCAAGATATTAGCCTAAATAATTGAATTTTTACCGAATCGTATGTATACTCCCTCATCCAATCCTACATTTATTCAAGGAAAACACACACAATGAATATATTTCGTTCCTACTTTATACTATTAAGCGCAGCCCTTCTTTTAAGCGGTTTCAGCTGGGGTTTGGGCGGTGACAAATGCACCGATGCAATAGAACTCGCCGACTCCATTGAAACCCTGCGCGACGAAGCAAAACTTCGCCAGTTTGAAGCCAGGATACTGTCGCTGTGCCCGGAAGGCGCTGCTGCACACTATGTAATGGGACTGCAATTTGAACGTGTGGGCAACATTGAAAGCGCTATCAGCGAATATCGCAAGGCACAGAATCTAAAAACCCCCTATCCTAAAGCCAGTGGCAATCTAGGCCTGCTTTACGCCCAGAAAGGCATGAATGACCTGGCCGTAGTCGAGCTGGCCAGAGGAGTGGCAACACCAACTGCCAGCCCCAGATATCACAGGGCCCTGGGCCTTATTTTGGGGGAATACAAGGTTTACCCACTGGCAATCCACCACCTGAGCCAGGCCACACGTGAACTGGAAAATGATGCTGAGGCTTTCACAACTTTGGCAGACATGTACGTTGCTGCTGGGCAGCCAGACAAGGCGATTGACGAATACAATCGTTCACTTGCAATAGACGCCAACAACCCGAAAGGACATATGGGACTGGCTTCCATCTATTTAAAACGCAACGAGCAGGATAAAGCACTGGCCCAGCTTAAAAAAGCAGAAGCCGCCAACCCGCAGAACAGAACAATTCACATGATGATGGGAGCGATCTACGAGAAAAAGGGTGACAAGAAACAAGCCGAATACGAATACGTGTTGGGCGGCAAGGGCAAAGCTTTACTAGGCACAAAAGCAGCTATTGTGGCAGCCAAACCTGTTGCAGAATCAGCGGTTTTCAAGGGAGACCTGGCAAAAGAGGTTGAAGCATTGAATGATGCGCTGAAGGATTCTCCAGGGACAGAGTCGGAAACCTATGAAAAACTCGGCAACCTTTACCGGTCAGCCGGCAAGGACGAAGAAGCGGTAAACGCCTATAGATCGGCAGCCTACCGTAACAGTACCAGCAGCGACGTATATTTGAACATGGGTATTATCTACGAGAAGCAGGGCAAGCTGGATGAAGCCGTTGTCGCCTACAAACAGGCGATCAAAATCAAGCCCGGCCCCGATTCAAGCCTGAGACTGGCAGACATTTACCTTGCTCGCGGCAGCTATGCCCAGGCTGTTGAACAGTACGGCGAGTTCCTCAAATACAAACCGGAGAGCCCGGACATTCAGATCAAGCTGGCGCGAATCCTTGCTAGAGACAAAGAAAACAATCTTGCTATCGAGGCTTACAATGCTGTTCTGAGGTTATCACCAAACAATATTGATGCAAATCGTGAAATTGCGCCTCTTTATAAAGCGAGGGGCATGAACGAAAAAGCTGCTGAGCACTATAAAAAGGTACTTGACCAGCAAAAAGACGACATGGACACCCGCAATGCACTGGTTTCAATCTATGTCAAAAACAAACAATACGAAGAAGTTACAGAATTGCTCAAGGGAGCCGTTGAACTTTTTCCGGAAGACCCGAATAACCAATATAAACTCGGCTTGATCTACGAATTCAGAAAAGATTATGAAAACGCAATTCTCGGCTACAAGAAAGCCACAGCCCTTAAAAGTGACCACGCACGTTCACTAAACGCTCTTGGCCGACTATACATGAAAACCGGACGTATTTCTGAAGCCAAGGAAGTTCTGGAAGCAGCAAAAAAAGCAGACCCAACCCTGGAAGAGACAACGGTTCTTCTTAACAATATTCGTGACGAATTCAACCCGGAACCTCAGAAAATCAATAAAAAACTTAAAGGTTCACGTAACAAAAAAAGCAAGAAAAGTAAGAAGACTAAAAAGGCACCCGCTAAAACTAAAAACGTAAAACCGGCTGCCAAGAAAACCAGCTGAACCTGACAAATTATCAGTTTTTTATCCGGGTCATCGGTCATCCAGGATTCAGAATAAGACTATGACCCGGTATAACCTAATTTAATTAGTTTTTAACGGGTGGCAGAACGATGAAAGAACAGCTCGGCACAGCACCTTATTTCCCGTTCCACATTCCCATCGCATCAACACAATGGCACTCGCTCGAACTTGGCTCGATTGCTAAACTCGTAACAGACCGTGGCATCCCCAGGATTATCTTTTACCGCCAAATCGCCATGAAGCTCAACAACGAAAAACTTGCGGGACAAAATCCGGTTCACGCCGCACAGCTAAACCTGTTCGCTACTTTGCAGAATATATTCCGCTATCTGATCGATGTTGTTGCCGAAGAGCAGGAACCGGCCGTGCTGCTTGAAGCCCTTCGACGCAGCAACATTAAACCGGATGACAGTGAAGTCAAACAGACTGTGACCGCTTTTGTTGATCATTTCCCACCAGAACCCGTATTGCTCGGCCATAAAAAGACTCAGACATGGCTACAACCGACTGAAAGCAGTCCAGCCAGGCGCAAGCACACAGCACTAAGAGAACTGCTCTTACTACGCATGGCAGCCCAAAATCCGGCTGTTGATGATTTCAGACAACTGCTTGACGATCGCAGTTTCAGTAAAATCTGCCCGGTTTATCCATCCCTGATTGATGCCATGAATTCTTCGCTTGCCAGGGGTCCAGTTCTGAACACCATTGACATGACACTGTTCGATGCCCTCTATGCACCAATCAAAGCCTCACCCAATTCCCTTGCAGGTCAGATCAGTTTTATTCAGGAACAATGGCATACCGTACTTCCCCAAGATCTACTGGAAGATGTAGTCAGCGCCTTTGATATTCTGGTGGAAGAAGAGCGGCAACGTGGCTGGGGTGGTGATCCCGGACCTCCACCAGTTCTTGAATTCGGCCGAAACAAAAGTCATCATTCATCTGATTCTGCCAGTGATGGCAGCTCTGTCTTTGGTGGCTATGACTACCCGGAGTATGAAGGTTTTTCCAGGGACATCGACTGGATGCCGAATGTTGTTCTTATGGCCAAGATGGTCTACGTTTGGCTGACACAGCTTACACAGCAGCATGGTCACCCTATCAGCCGCCTTGACCAGATCCCTGATGTTGAACTGGATCGCCTGTCCAAAGCCGGTTTTACAGGACTCTGGCTGATCGGTGTCTGGGAACGTTCACCTGCATCCCAAAGGATTAAACAGATCTGCGGAAATCCGGAAGCCATTGCTTCCGCATATTCACTCTATGACTATGAAATAGCCGAAGACCTGGGAGGCTGGGAAGCGCTGGCCAATTTAAGGGAACGGGCTCTCAAACGCGGAATTCGTCTTGCAAGTGATATGGTTCCAAATCACACAGGAATATATTCTCGCTGGGTAATGCAGCATCCGGACTGGTTTGTTCAAACCGACTACCCACCTTTCCCTACCTACCAGTTTACCGGCGAGAACCTGTCGCATTCCGAGCATGCGGTTATCCAAATTGAGGACGGCTACTGGACAAAGTCAGACGCCTCTGTTGTGTTCCGTTATATTGAGAGTCAAACCGGGCGTATCCGTTATATTTACCACGGCAACGACGGCACCTCCATACCCTGGAATGATACGGCACAACTAAACTATCTGCTGCCGGAAGTCAGGGAAGCGGTTATTCAGACAATTCTGCATGTTGCCCGTAATTTCCCGATTATCAGATTTGATGCAGCCATGACATTGGCAAAGAAACATTATGAACGTCTCTGGTTTCCTCTGCGCGGTCTGGGTGGTGGCATACCTTCCCGGGCAGAACATGGCATGACCCGCGAGGAGTTTGACTCTGTTTTTCCTGAAGAGTTCTGGCGCAATGTTGTTGACCGCGTTGCAGTAGAAGCACCCGGGACACTCTTGCTGGCAGAGGCCTTCTGGATGATGGAAGGCTATTTTGTCCGTACACTCGGCATGCATCGCGTCTACAACAGCGCCTTCATGAACATGCTCAAAAAGGAGGAGAACGCCAAATACCGCCAGACTATCACCAACGTTCTGGAGTTTAACCCGGAAATACTCAAGCGTTTTGTAAACTTCATGAACAATCCGGACGAGAAAACAGCTGTCGAGCAATTCGGTACCGAAGGCAAGTATTTCGGCGCCTGTATGATGATGGCTACCATGCCGGGACTGCCCATGTTCGGCCATGGACAGATTGAAGGGTTACGCGAAAAATACGGCATGGAATACAAACGGGCCTATTGGGATGAATCGGTTGATGAAGGACTTGTACGCGGCCACGAAATGTGGATATTCCCATTGCTGCGTCGACGTTGGCTCTTTTCAGGTTCTGAGAATTTTGCCCTCTTCAACTTTTACGCCGGTACAACTGTAAACGAGAACGTCTTCGCCTATTCCAACCGCGTTGACGATCATCGAGCGCTGGTACTCTACAACAACTCATATTCTACAACTGCTGGATGGATAAGGGAGTCTGCCGCTTTTGCTGCCAAGCCGGAAGCAGAAGCAGCAGAACTGATCCGCATTCCTCTCTCTTCAGCCTTGAAACTAAATGTTGCAGAAAATATCTACTATTCTTTTCATGACATCGTCACCAACCGGTTTTTCCTTCGTCAGAGCACAGAACTTTATGAAAAAGGGCTTTACGTTGAACTGGGAGAATATGAATTCCATGTATTCATGGATTTTATGGAAATTGAAGACGACACAGCCAACAGCTGGAGCAACCTCTGCAAGTCACTTTCCGGACGAGGAGTTGAAAATATTGAGGAAGAGCGGCTACTTAAACAGTTTGACTCGCTAAATACCGCTTACAGAAGTCTTCTAGAATTAATTGATCAATCAACTGTAGGTAGTTTATCACAACTGACTCCCGATTCCGGTTTTTATACTGCAATCAAGATATTCAGCCAACAGCTCCAATCTTATGCGCCAAAACCATCAAAACCAGTTCCAAATAATGGCCATAATATTCGGTTAGTTTTCGAGATGCTGGATTTACTTTACAAGTTAAAACCATCTACCGGGACTGCAAATTCGTTAAAAAGCAGGCTTTTAGTTTTCCTAAACACATCGACCGGTGTCAGACTGATTGCCACATGGGCACTGTTACGCAACAACGTTTCAGATATTATTACCTGTTACGGCCTATTCAGCACTCTACGCCGCTTAATATCTGCAGATCTACCTGCAGACCAGGCAGCTATCGCAAACAGTTCCATCCAGCTGCTACAGTCATTATTGGCATTTTCTGATTTCCCGACCAAATCAACTCTTTCAATAGCAGAAAAAGCCTTCGAAATTCCGGCTTGCCGTGATTTTATGCTGCTCCATGATTGTGATGGCATTAACTGGTTCAATAAAGAACGGTTTGATGAGTTGCTAATCTGGCTTTATTTTATTGATTTAGCTACAGCGTCAAAAACAAAACTTACGATAAGGACAATATCAAGCTGGCTGAAAACCGCTGCGGCTGAGTTCTGTCGTATCCAGGAAATGGCGGCACATGCCGGATACCGTTCAAAACTCTTTTTAAGCCTGATTGAACCATCTGCGGTTTCTGCCACTATTGTTAAACAAAAAAAACTGACGCTCAAGGTAAATGATGTTAAAGGCACTGCGCGCCCGAATAAATCAAAAACACAGGACGATAAAATACCCGGCTGAGCCGGCTATACTTCCTGACCTATTTCGTGGATATCCGCAACTTGACCAGTCTCTCTGTCCGCCAGACTGTTCACTCTGTACTTCTGTCTGCCCCACCAACGCAATCCAGAACTACAATGGCCTCTCCGTTGATATGGGTAAATGTCTTTTTTGCCCTGAATGTGAGCTAGCCTGCCCCACCACTGCCGTACATTTTACAAATAATGAGTGTTTATCAGCATCAGAACGAGAAGATCTTGTTGTACGACCGGGAGAGCAGACCCGTCTGGCTCACGCTCTTGGTAAAAATCTTCTTTCCATGTTCGGGCGTTCATTGAAACTGCGTGAAATCAGTGCCGGAGGCTGCAACGGTTGTGAAGCTGATACAAATGTCCTTTCAACACCGGTTTTTGACCTTGGCCGGTTTGGAATTCAGTTTGTCGCCTCTCCGAGACACGCCGACGGCATTTATGTCACAGGCCCGGTCACTGAAAACATGCGGATCGCTTTATTGAAAACCTGGGAAGCGATCCCGTCACCTAAAATTGTTATCGCCTCAGGAGCCTGTGCCATAGACGGCGGACCTTTCCATGGGCAGCCGGATATCCATGGCGGTGTTGACAAATTCCTGCCGGTTGACCTGTACATACCGGGCTGCCCGCCACATCCAATCACTATTTTGGATGGGCTACTGAGATTGCTGAATCGACGCTAGCACATAGTAAATATAAATTTATGAATGTGCTAGATACTCATGTGACCATTAACAGCCTATTCGAATTCATTTCTACTGCAATCCCATAAAAAAACCTCCGAAGCTTTGAAACTGCGGAGGTTTTAGTTCATTTTACTTACAAATAAAAAATCTATTCAAATGGATTTCTCAAAGAAATTGTCTGATCACGCCTTGGACCGACAGAAACCATCACAATTGGGCAACCTGCCAGTTCTTCCAACCTTCTGACATATGACTTGGCATTTTCAGGAAGTTCTTCATATGTTTGTACTCCGGTGATATCAACACCCCAGCCTGGCAGTTCCTCGTAAACCGGTTGACAATTCTCAAAAGACTCCAAAGCCGCTGGCAATGTCTCCAGTGTCTGACCATTCAGTGTATATCCCGTACAAACCTTGATTGTATCAAAATCAGACAACACATCCAATTTGGTCAACGCAATACCGGACATACCGTTCACACGCACTGCATAGCGAAGAATCATGGCGTCAAACCAACCGCAACGACGAGGTCGGCCCGTTGTTGCACCGAATTCTCCGCCGATCCTGCGCAGTTTTTCACCGGTTTCATCCATCAGTTCAGTTGGAAAAGGACCACTACCGACCCTTGTAATGTAGGCCTTGGAGATACCGATAACTTCATGTATTTGACGAGGGCTTACACCGGAACCGGTAGCAGCACCACCGGAGCAGGTGGAAGAAGAAGTTACAAACGGGTAAGTGCCATGATCAATATCAAGCAACGTCCCCTGTGCTCCTTCAAACAGGATTTTCTTCCCGCTTTTTAGGTCTTTTTCAAGAATAAGAGAAGTATCTGCAACATATTTTTTCAAGACCTCTGCATATGCTTTATACTCGGCAACAATTTCATCAAAGCTGCATGGCTCACCATCAAGAAGGTTCGATAGCAGGAAATTCTTCTCGGGCAGGAACTCATTCAACTTACGCTCGAAAGCTTCCTGATTGATCAGGTCCATCAGGCGGATGCCGCGACGACCGATTTTATCCTCATAGCAAGGCCCGATACCACGACCGGTTGTACCAATCTTCTTATCTCCGCTTTTTGCTTCACGAGCGATATCAATGCGCTTATGGTATGGCATAATTATATGCAGAGACTCGGACAGCAGCAGAGCCGAATCATCCTGCAGACGACCAGACTCCTTCAGTTTAGTAATTTCCCTAATGAAAACCTGAGGATCAAGCACAACACCATTACCGATAATACAACGCTTGCCTTCATGCAGGATGCCTGACGGAATCAGATGCAGTACAACGGTTTCCTTGCCGACAACAAGCGTATGTCCAGCATTGTTGCCACCTTGAAAACGTACAATATCATCAGCATATTCGGTATAGATATCTACGACCTTACCTTTACCTTCATCACCCCATTGGGCGCCAACTACTACAACATTAGACATTTTATCGGTTCTCCTGATTTATCTCCGGTAGAGATACTATTTTGATTCTATGTAGGACAAAAGACCTTCTTTGGCAATTTCATCCCTGTTTAGTGCAATTCTGGTTCCGTCGCAGGTTCTGACAGCCTGGTATTCAGTTTCTGTAATCACCAGCATGCAATGAAAATTCATACGTCTGGCATATTCCAGCGATTCTTCATATCCACGACGAATAATGTCACGGGCGGTAGAATAGCCATTTGATCTTAACAGACGAGCGACTTCAAGCACTTCACGGCGGTCGTTTCTGGCGTTAAACAGCAGGAAATCGCGTTTTGAGGGTGTCGTCATCTCTGACTGACGTTCCATTGCCTGCAGAAGACCCAGCACATTAAAAGTAAAGCCTGTCGCAGGAGCCTCGAAACCATAACGGGCTGTCAGGTTGTCATAACGACCTCCGCTACAGACCGGTTCCCCCAGACCTGTGACAAAACCTTCAAATGTTATTCCGGTGTGATAGTCCAGACCACGGGTTTCACCCAGATCGATTGTAAGATAGTCGCTGACACCGTGAATATCCAAAATATCCAGCACCTGACGCAGGTTTTCAAGAGCAGCAAGAGACCTGCTGTTGCTGACAACAGCCTGAGCAGCATCAAGCACCTCTCGCCCGCCGAACAGACGGGGAAGTGCATTAATTTCGCCGTAGGACGCATCTGTAACCTGATTGTTGTTTAGCACTGCCGATACGGCAGAAAGGTCTTTGCGGGTTACAGCTTCCTTCAACTCCAACATCGCCGGTCCGTTCAGACCGGAGGCAGCCATCACACCACGGCAGAATTCAACCTGACCAAGATCAATCTTGAATTCATCAAACCCAAGGGACTTCATAGCTTCAACAGCCATGACAATCATTTCGGCATCTGCTTCAGGAGAATCAAGTCCGATCAATTCAACACCGGACTGGAAAATCTCACGGCTGCGACCCGCCTGAATCTCTGTTTGGCGCAAAACTCGACCACTATAGCTGATTCTGTGAGGAAGCGGCCAGTTATTCAGCCTTGTTGCCACTATCCGGGCAATCTGAGGTGTAATATCTGGTGGAAGGACCAAAAGCCGGTTACTCTGACGGTCGTCAAAGCGGTAGGTCTTACCCTTCAGTTCGTCACCCATACCGATGGACAGCACATCTTCATATTCCAGTCGCGGCACAATCACACGACTAAAACCCCACAGTTCAAATACTCGGCTGATACTGTTTTCTATTTTTTCAATTTTACCGGCAGCTTCGGGTAAGTAATCACTTACACCACGGGGAAGAGATATGTCGGGGCTGTTTATGGTCATTGTTTCCTGTGTGACTTGCAAAATACTCTTCTCCCTGAGGGGGAAGGTGCCGAAGGACGGATGAGGGAAAACAATGCGACTCAACACTCATCACAGCCTTCTGGTGGGTAATAGTTATTCAACCTTCTTAATTGAAAGCGAAGAAGCACCATTTGTCAATATGCCCGGTCGCTGAACCGTCTGCAACATCAACAACTCATTCCGCGCCTCATCATAGAAATAATCAGGCATATAATTCTGGGTTTCTTTGGTATGCCATTTTTCGTCCAGACTTGATCCATTCCAGCTGAAGTTATATACCAACCCTTTTTTATAGGATCTGGCATTGCCCATGACCCAGAAACCATCATTCTTGCCGACCAGAATATCACCCTTGCCGGAAACCTGAATACGCATATTCATAAAAATCCAGCGGAATTTATCGCCGGTTATACGAATATTATCGGCATCATCTTTCTGGAAGTAGAGTTCAGAACCGCCGAAGTTGTCATTGCTGCGCCAAAGTTCCTTCAAATCCTGATCAAGCACTATTAAGTAGCCGTCGGGGTTGATTACAAGGGTATATAATTTACCCTCAGCAGCCTTAAACTGGTTAAAGGTATAAATATTTCCGTCGTTAGGTAGCCTGATCGACTTTTTAAATGTTACTTTCGATCCAGACCTAACGGCCTCATGAACATCACCAAAAAAATCAGCATTGCGGCTCATGGCCTGTGCATACAGTTTTTTACCTGCTCCTGCGAGACTGAAACTACGGAAAAACCAAGGCAGGTCTTCTGCAACCTTCTGTAGCTTGTCACCTTTTGCCTGCCAGACTTGAGAAGCCAATTCGCTATTACGGACGATGGTCAGGTATATCTCAGTAGTACCGTCAGTTGCATCAACCGTATCAAGTGAAATTATACTATAACCATTACCCAGCTCCGTCTGAGCTACAAGGTTCATATCTGCGCCTTGACGATAATAAGTCAGACGTTTTTCTTCAGCCATAAATATTTCACGGCGGCCATCGGGTAGAGTTTTTCCGGTGGCCATCAAATTTGAGGCACCGTCCAGGCGTTTGCTCAACCAGCCACCGGCAGTATTCAAACCGGTCTCCTGCGGTTTGATAAATTCACTTTTAGCTGTTGTTGCGTTAATTTCAGGCTTTACAAAATCCGACTTTAAAGGTGAAACAACAGGAACAGCCAGAACAGTACTATTCTGGCCTGTCGTTGCAGTTAGAACTTTGGCAAGTTCAGCCGACAACTTGTCGGCCAGTTTACCGACAACAGGAATCAGTTCTTCACCGGTATCCCCCTGGACAAATGCGCGTGTGACAGTTTTGCCAGAAACGGTTCTGGCCATGGCATCAAAACTGAACACCTTGCCAATGGCGATATAAGTGCCACTAACCAGCACATCAGCCTCAGCTTGACTACCAACTACCATGATCTTGTCACTGTTCAGTCGAGAGGAAAGCAACACCTGCAGAGTTGATTTCATTTCATCGCGATTCTGCACACCGACGGCATTAATCTCTGAAACATAAACTTTGATTTGGCTGGCTTGGGCGGTATTTACAATAATGAAGATTGCAAGAAAAGTTACGAGAGAGAGAAGCTTTTTCATTATGGATCCCCTTTGGAGTTGACGCGCAGGGATTATCTCAAAAGAACCTGTTAAAGTCAAAAAAAAAGGGCGGGATTTCTCCCGCCCTGATTACTTGTGTTTTAATCGACTTAGAAAGCGTAGTTCAGAGCAATCGCTGTCAGGAAAGGATTGTCATATTTTTCAGTAACAGTTGCCCCATTAAGAAGAACAACATTTTCTTTGCCATAACCATCACCTAGAATGGCATATGCTGCAGTGAACTGTGCAGAAAGATTGCTGTAGAGCTTATATCCAATAGTAGCGTTTAACTCTGTACCGATTGATGCACTATCAGCATTCTGCTTGTTAGCAACCTTTGCATAACCGACGTTACCATTGTAAAATACTTTACCGGCTGTGCCTTCATAACCTGCAAAAACACCCAAAATACCACGGCCGTTTCTTGTCAAGTCAGGGTTGCCACCAATTGCAACTGAGGAGTTAATTGTGGCAACATTTCTAGCGATAAGCCACATATTAGCTGGTGTGTAGTAGTTAACGCCGGAGCCTATTGACTGCCATCCCTTATTGTAGCCAGGACCGTCATTATCGCCGGAGAGATACAGTGCAGCAACATTAACAGCACCAGGACCAACAGAAACTTTTGCATTTACAGCTGCTGCGATAGCTGTTGTACCTACTGCACTCAACGCAGGGTTGCCGTAACTAGCACTTGTGCCAGGGTTTGCTTTACCAAACTGGAAACCTAAAGCACCTGTCAGAGAAGCAGGACCGAATTTGGCAGCTGCATTCAGACCAACAGTGTTGTTAACTACAGTTGGAGCTCCTGGTACAGCAAGCTTGTCCAGCAACATGTAATAGCTTGCGCCGACAGTAAGGTCTTTATTGATGGCAAACTTCAAATCAAGAACATTCAGGTCAGCTGTGTCTTTGTTGGAGTCAAATGTTGGTGTTGTAGCCAAAGTATTGGCAACAGTAAAATATCCGTAAGTTGCTGTCAGAGCACCTGTTTTAGCGGCAAAAACAGCGCCGGTAGCATCGAAGTTACCATATAGACCACCGAAGGAATCATTAAATGGCTGAATACCAACTGATGCGCGTACTGGTGTGGAAGGGATCTTAAAATCAAGGTAAACGCTCTTTGTTTCGAGTGTTATTCTGTCGGCATCCAAGTTACCAGAATCGCCCAATGTATATTTACCTGATGTCTGAGCTCCACCGAATTTAGTGTCTAGCTCGAAATGGGTGATTAATTTCAGGTCGTCACTGGCTTTGGCAATGTACTGCAGGCGAGCACGCTGCTCAATAAACTTGTCTGTCTTGGAGTTTGCTTGAAGGTTAAAAGCCGTTGCAGCAGAAGAACCGGAAAGAGCATTGGTCATAAAACCATAAGCTCTGTACATACCGTGAAACTCGTTCTCCAAAGCCATTGCCGGTACTGCTGATGCTACTCCAAGTGCGCCTACTGCTGCTGCTACCATAATCTTTTTACTCAACTTCATGTGTGCCTCCTTCATTTTTATATGATGCTTACATGCTGCTTACAAACCTCTTTAAGGGCCAACTATCTATCTGTGCAACTCACCACCTTTCATAAGGGATTCGTTGTTACTTCTAAGATGCATGCCATTAAATCAGAATTATTTAGCACTACTCCCTGACTGTTCTGCCGACTGCCAGAGATTTAAATATCAAATATACTTTGCTTGATGCACTTCTGTTGTTTTCAAATATCAGGTAAACTTTAACTACTATAAATACAGCATCTTATCAATTTAGCATCTCACTATTTCCAGTTCTATCCTGAAAAGTTATGCGATTTATACAATTTCTCATAGAATTGTCAAGAAAAAACGCATTTATAATTAATAAAACATGTAAAAACGAACCCTTAACAAGACTATTTCAATCTTTTTGCATTGAAAGAATATTCACTTTATAAAGATATTTTAGTGATGCCCATCGCCACACTGACATATTTCGGTCAGAATGCCACCACTGGTTTTTGGATGAATAAAAGCGATGCGTGTGCCGTGAGCGCCGTTGCGCGGCTTTTCGTCAACCATGCGGGCGCCATCTGCCATCAGTTTGGCAATTGCTGCTTCAATATCATCTACTTCGTAGGCCAGATGATGAACACCGGAACCACCGTTCTTTTCCAGAAATTTAGCAATAGGGCTTTCCGGTGAAGTTGGCTCAAGCAGTTCGATTTTTGATTCGCCTATTTCAAACATGGCAACACGTACTTTCTGCTCAACAACTTCTTCGGTTCCGGCAAATTTCATATTCAGCATATCGCGGTAAAAAGGAATGCTCTCTTCCAGCGATTTAACTGCGACACCAACATGATTAATTTTTGTCAACATGATTATTTCTCCTTTTAATAAAAATAAAGCCCCGAAAGCAATGCTTTCGGGGCGCAAAATAACTTATTACAGAACAACTGTCTCCTGGTGCTTGCCGAATACGCCCCTGAAGACGTCAGCAATTTCGCCAAGAGTTGCGTAGACCTTAACAGCCTCAAGAATTACAGGCAGGAGGTTTTCTGTGCCTTTAGCGGCAACTTCCAGCTTAGCAAGCATCGCCTTAACAGCTGCATCGTCACGGCCGGCTTTCACTGCAGCCAGAGATTTCTTCTGTGCAATTTCAACTTCTTCCTTAACCCTGAGCAGGCCTGTTGGAGGTGGCTCGGTTACGGTGAACTTGTTGACGCCGACAATGATCAGCTCGCCTTTTTCGATTGCCTTCTGGTATGCGTATGCTGAATCCTGGATTTCTTTCTGCTGGAAACCGCGGGAAATAGCCTCAACAGCGCCGCCCAGTTCGTCAATTTTGGCAATGTATGCCAAAGCTGCTGCTTCGATCTGGTCAGTCATGGATTCGATATAGAAAGAACCGCCCAATGGGTCAACGCTGTCTGCGCAGCCGGACTCATAGGCGATAACCTGCTGTGTACGCAAGGCGATACGGACGGAATCTTCGGTAGGAAGCGCAAGAGCTTCGTCACGTGAGTTGGTGTGGAGCGACTGTGTGCCGCCGAGACAGGCAGCAAGAGCCTGCAAAGTAACGCGCATGATGTTATTGTCAGGCTGCTGAGCGGTCAGGGTACAACCGGCAGTCTGGGTATGAAAACGGAGTGACTGGGATTTGATATCTTTAGCGCCGAAACGCTCTTTCATAACTTTTGCCCAGATACGGCGTGCAGCGCGGAACTTGGCAACTTCTTCCAGCACATTGTTATGTGCATTGAAGAAGAAAGCCAGGCGTGGTGCGAACTCGTCAACGTTCATACCAGCCTTGATAGCGGCTTCAACGTAGGCGATACCGTCAGCGATGGTGAAGGCAACTTCCTGAACTGCGGAAGAACCGGCTTCACGGATATGGTAACCGGAAATGGAGATGGTGTTCCACTTAGGTACGTTGTCTTTGCAATATGCAAAGATATCAGTGATGATTCTCATGGACTCTTTTGGTGGGTAGATGTAAGTACCGCGAGCCATGTATTCTTTGAGGATGTCATTCTGGATGGTACCGGAAACCTGGGCAGGAGACACGCCCTGTTTCTCGGCTACTGCAATATACATACAGAGCAGAATTGCAGCTGTGGAGTTACATGTCATTGAGGTGGAGACCTTGTCCAAAGGAATACCGTCAAAGAGGATTTCCATGTCAGCCAGTGAGTCGATGGCAACACCGACCTTGCCGACTTCGCCCTGACTCATTGCTGCGTCAGAGTCATAACCCATCTGGGTTGGAAGGTCAAAAGCAATTGACAGACCGGTCTGGCCTGCGCCGAGCAGATACTTGTAGCGCTCGTTTGATTCAGCAGCGTTGCCGAAACCTGCATACTGACGCATGGTCCAGAACTGACCACGGTACATGGTTGGCTGCACGCCACGGGTAAATGGATACTGTCCCGGAAAGCCGAGTTTTTCATCATAACCTGCATACTCTTCAGGTGTGAAGCAACGCTCGATTTCGATACCGGCAGTTGTGCGGAAGTCCGCATAGCGCTCTTTTGAACGAGCAAGGGTTTTAGCCACTGCAGTGTCTGTCCATTTTTGTTTCTTTTCAGAAATACTCATTTTTCTGCTCCTTGGGGTGGATTAAAAAAATAACTTCAAAGACGATTGCGCATTTTATGTATAAGTGCCAAGAAAGTCAATCAGGTTTTAACATAAAAAAGAATTCTGGCTCTGCAATGCCAAATCAATTCAACTAAAGACCTGTTATGGCTTTTTAGTTTGATTCAACTTTCTAGCTATCAACTCAAGAGTGTGCACTACCTCAATCGCTGACCCAGCCTGTTTAAGACCATCAGACAGCTGCATCATGCAGCCTGGACAACCGGTTGCAACGACTTCTGCTGCCGTATCTATTATCGCCCGGCTTTTTGTTTCATTAATGGTCATGGACGATTCATAGTGATAGACGTTGAAAGTCCCGCCCAACCCGCAGCATCGATCCGCACCTTCCATTTCAACCAGTTCGATCCCGTCGACATTTTTCAGCAGATTCCTTGGCTGTGAAGTCAGCCCCCTGGTTCTCAGGTGACAGGGATCATGATAGGTAATGCGAAGCTTCTCTCCTGAGCCGGTTTCAGAACTATCCAGTCCCAGCTTATCCAGCAGCTGTGATGCATCTACTGTTTTGGCTGCCAGGGTTTCCAGTCTGGCCTTCAATTCCGGATTGCGCTTACCGACAACCAGCGGGTAAAAACGATGCAGCGCTCCTCCGCAGGTAGCGCAGGCACTCATGACATAGTCAGCCTCATATTTTTCCATTTCCAGCAGGTTTTTTTCCGCCAACTCGCGGACGGTATTGATATCGCCACCGGACATGGCAGGCAGGCCGCAGCATTGCTGCCCTTTAGGTATAATCACGGTACAGCCGAGATGTCTAAACAGCTTGATGGCCGCTTCACCAACACCGGTATACACAAAGTTTGTCATGCAGCCAACAAAAAATACAATTCGCGGCTTGCCCGGCTCGCCGGGTATTACCTCCGGATAGTTTTCCAGAATTGTTTTTTTGGCAAGAGCCGGAACATAACGCCTGTTGCCAACAAAAGGGGCAGGAAAGCGGAGCCGCAATCCGGAAGTCTCAGGCACTTTCTTAAAAAAAAGCGGTCCCAGCAGCCCAGCCATTTTAGCACCCATTTTCATGACTGTGCGGTTTTTTATCACCTGCCCCACAGCCGCATGAAAAGTGGTCAGTCCACGCTTTTTGGCAAGTGCCTCTCGAACGGCAACAATGATTTCGTCAGTGGGTACGCCGTTTGGACATTTCTCTACACAACTGCCGCAGAGCAGGCATTTTGACATGGCCTGATAGGTCTGTTCATCCAGCTCAATGCCATCCTTAAGAAGATGCTGGGCTAAAGCAATTTTGCCGCGGGCCACGGACGTTTCACGGCCAAATACGGAAAAAGCCGGGCAATTGGCTCGGCAGGCGCCACACTTGACACATTTTTTCAGATATTCTTCTATTCTTTTCAGAGGCTCGCTGTCTGTTATATTCATTCCGACATACCTTTTAAAACCACACAAATCAAAAACAAATTCGCCTCTCGCAAAGCCGCGACCAAAAGTAGGTGCCTCTAGGCAAGACGCTAAGAAAATCAGAACCAAAAACTCAAAATCTCAGGCATAAAACTAAATCTTGATTTTGACTTTCTTTACGTCTTGCCTAGAGGCACCTACTTTTGGTTGCGTCTTCGCGTGAAAAATGATTTTGCTTTTCTGAAGTGTACCAATGAAAGTCTTTCTACAAACCCTGTTTCCAAGTTTCAAACAGCTCCAGTGCACGCTCTGCCAGCTTGCCACGCCTTTCCTTCTTCTTGATTTTACCAGACAGCGCCGGGAAAAGTCCGTAATTAACATTCATGGGCTGGAAATGGCGGGCATCCGCATTGGTGATATGGGCCATCAACGCGCCCATGGCGGTTTCAGGTGGAGGCACCGACAGTGTTTCACCGCTCAACAGATGTACAGCCGCAATACCTGCCAGAAATCCGCTGGCGGCAGACTCCACATAACCTTCCACTCCGGTGATCTGTCCGGCAAAAAAAATATTCGGCTGATGCTTGAGCTGTTGGGTCGGCAGCAGCAGAGACGGTGAATTGATAAAAGTATTGCGGTGCATGGAACCTAGCCTTACAAACTCGACCTGTTCCAGACCGGGGATCATTCTGAATATCCGGCGCTGCTCCGGCCAGGTCAGTTTGGTTTGGAAGCCGACCAGATTAAACATGGTCCGCTCAAGATTTTCTGAACGCAGCTGTATAACCGCATGGGCTTCGAATCCGTTTCGCGGATCAACAAGCCCTACCGGCTTCATCGGACCAAAGCGCAATGTTTCCACACCACGGCTGGCCATCTCTTCCAACGGCATGCAGCCTTCGAAATGAACAACCTTTTCAAAATCCCGCGCCGGGACTTTTTCAGCCTTAAGCAGCTCATCCACAAAAGCCCTGTACTGTTCTTCATCCAGCGGACAATTCAGATAATCAGCGCCATCACCCTTGCCATAGCGTGACGCAGCAAACACTTTTGACATATCCAAAGAATCGGCTGTGACTATCGGAGCTATGGCGTCGTAAAAATAGAGGCGATCTCCGGTCAGTTCAGCCAGCGAAGCTGCCAATGCATCGCTTGTCAAAGGGCCTGAGGCGATAATAACGGTGCCTTCCGACGGAATGGCGGTTATTTCACCATGCACCAGACGAATCAGAGGATGGTTGGATATTTTATTTGTTATGTAATCGGAAAAAAGCTGACGATCAACAGCCAGCGCTCCGCCTGCCGGTACTCGAGTGGCCTCGGCTGCCTCCATGAAGATTGAGTTACAACGCCTCAACTCTTCCTTAAGAAGACCAACCGCATTTTCAAGGGAATCTCCCCGCAAGGAGTTGGAGCAGACAAGCTCTGCCAGACTGTCAAGGTGGTGGGCCGGAGAACGCTTTTCCGGTTTCATTTCGTGGAGAGTTACACTAATCCCGCGCTGTGCCGCCTGCCAGGCCGCTTCACATCCCGCCAGGCCGGCACCGATAATTGTAAGTGACTTCATCTATTTCTTTTCCTTGCCGCCTTCTTTGAAATCACAACCTTCTTTTGGACACTTCACATATTCCCCTTCCCGCTTGCTGATTTTTTTCACCAGCAGAGGGAAATCACATTTGGGGCATCTGCGCTCAACCGGCAAATCCCAGAGGGCAAACTTGCACTGTGGATAGCGATTACAGGAATAGAACATTTTACCGTAACGGGATTTTTTCTCCGTCAGCTCGCCCTCTTTACATTCAGGACAGACAACACCCGTGCCTTTGGGCTTGATCAGCGGCTGGATATTCTTGCAGGCCGGATAACCGGAGCAGGCCAGATACTTGCCGTAGCGGCCATCCTTGATCAGCATCTGGGCACCGCATTTTTCACACTTTTCTTCGGATATTTCCGGTTCCGCAGACTCGGCTGCATTTTCACCGGAAATATTACGGGTGTACTTACACCCTTCCTTGAAACCGGAACATGCGATGAACTTGCCACGTTTACCGAGCTTCACAACCAGTGGCTGCGAACATTCCGGACACTTCTCGTCAGTGGCCTCTGTGGTCAAATCCGACTTCTGGACTTCGCCTTCTTTCTGCTTAAGCAGGGTAATAAAAGGTTCCCAGAACTCTTTCAACACCGGTTTCCACTGTTTTTCGCCACGGGATACCTGATCCAGCTCTTCTTCCAGTCCGGCGGTAAAATTGTAATCCACATAGCGTGAGAAATGGGCTACCAGCAGATCACTGACAACCATGCCCACGTCCTCGGGAAAGAAACGCTTCTTGTCCAGACGGGTATATTTTCGTTCCACCAGGGTATTCATGATTGAAGCGTAGGTGGATGGGCGGCCAATACCATACTCTTCCAGAGTTTTAACCAGGGTCGCCTCGGTGTAGCGTGGCGGCGGCTGGGTAAAATGCTGTTCCGGCAGCAGTTCATGCAGCTTCAGAGACGCACCTTCCGTCATCTGCGGCAGCAGCCCCTCTTTTTCTTCATCCTGGTCATCCAATCCCTCGATATAAAGTTTCATAAATCCGGGGAAACGAATGACCGTACCGGCTGCTCGCAGACCGCAGCGCTTTGCACCGGCAAAGGGACCACCTGCAACAGCGGTGGCCAGATCGGCACTAATATCAACCGAAGTCTGATCAAGTAACGCCTCAGCCATCTGACAGGCCACGGTACGCTTCCAGATCAGTTCATAAAGCTTATACAGATCAGGGGTCAGGTATTTTTTCAACTCCAGCGGCGTCTTGGATATGTAGGTCGGCCTGATCGCCTCGTGGGCCTCCTGGGCATTCTTGGTCTTGGTCTTGAACATGCGCGGCTTGACCAGCGCGTACTCTTTGCCATAGGCTGCGGAGATAACTTCATGGGCTTCTTTGAGTGCCTGCTCTGAAAGATTAACGCTGTCGGTACGCATATAAGTAATCAAACCGACTGTTCCGCCTTCACCAATATCGATACCCTCATACAGTTTCTGGGCCGTGGACATGGTTTTCTTGGCTGAGAAGCCCAGCTTGCGCGAAGCTTCCTGCTGCAGGGTCGAGGTTGTAAAGGGTGGTGACGGATTACGTTTTTTTTCCGTTTTAGTGATTTTGGCCACCTGATAACAGCCGGTCTGCAGAGCTGTTTTCAGGCTTTCAGCAACCTCTTCACCCGGAATATCAAACTTGCCCAGTCTTTTGCCCCCCACATCTACCAGACCGGCCTTGAATTCCTGTCCAGGAGCAACCCCGAGACGTGCTGCAATGGTCCAGTACTCCTGCTCGATAAAGGCCTGTATTTCCTTCTCTCTTTCACAGACCAGCCGCAGTGCTACTGACTGAACACGACCGGCCGAGAGACCGTAGCGGATCTTTTTCCAGAGAAATGGGGAAAGATTAAAACCAACCAGGTAATCCAACACGGAACGGGCCTGTTGAGCGTCCACCAGTTCCAGCGCAATGCCTCGCGGGTTCTGGACAGCATTTACGATTGCATCTTTGGTTATTTCATGGAAGACAACCCGCTGAATTTCAATACCCGGCTTTTTCTTATCCAAACCTAGAGCAGCCAGCAGATGCCAGGAGATCGCCTCTCCTTCACGGTCGGGGTCAGTTGCCAGAAGCAGACGGTCGGCACCCTTGAGCGCCTTTTTTATGGCATCAATATGCTTTTTGCTCTCCGGCAGGACATGATATTTAGGCTCAAAACCGTTCTCAATATCTACCGAACCCTGTTTGCTCGGCAAGGCACGAACGTGGCCGAATGATGCCAGAACCTTGTAGTCAGGCCCCAGAAACTTCTCAATGGTTTTTGCCTTGGCAGGCGACTCAACTATTACCAGGTTTTGCGTCATAGTTTTTATTTATCCTTAAATAGCGGTTATAGTATTTTAAGTCTGTAATCCAGCGTCTACCCAGTCGCCACAGCATAGTGGGTTCCAGGCATAGGTGTAACGGCTCCCTTGAGCTCAAGGTGAAGTAACATAGAGGAAACCTCACCTGCTGTCAATTCAGTTTGGGTAATGATGTCATCTATGTGCCGGGGCGAACATATTAATAATTCATAAATGGCGGCCTCTTTCGGTGTCAGTGAAAAGCTGCGGGATGGCATAGGAGCTGCCACATCATTCGAACCGGTGCAGTATCCGGGCAGTTCTTCCAGGATATCCTCTACACAGTCGACTAACTTGGCACCCTGCTTGATCAGACGATTTGAGCCCTTGTTGGTTGCAAAAGAAATATTGCCAGGCACGGCAAAAACATCCCGCCCATGTTCCAGCGCAAACTGTGCGGTAATCAGCGACCCGCTGTTCTCGGCGGCCTCCACAACCAGCACTCCACGGGAAAGTCCGCTGATTATACGGTTGCGTCGGGGAAAATTTTCAGCCAAGGGAGCGGTCCCCATAGGGAATTCGGAAACCAGGCAACCCTGAGCAGCAGCCTCATCAAACAGCTTGCGATTTTCCGGAGGATATACCAGATCTATACCACAACCTAAAACACCAGTAGTTCTTCCACCTCCATGCAAAGCGCCTTTATGAGCAGCCGTATCAACACCTCTGGCCATACCGGAGACCACATTTACCTTATACTTTGCCAGTGCTTCTGCCAGACGAGCAGTCGTCTGCAGCCCATAGCTGCTGGCGCGTCGGGACCCGACAATGGCGATGCACATTTCGCTGCAGGGAAGTTGGCCACGGACATAAAGAAATGGTGGAGGATCAGGTATTTCAAACAGGGATTTTGGATATTCGGCGGACAGGAAGGTTACGAGACGGGCCCCGCTATTTTGAAGCCTTTGTGATTCTTTGCCGGCAAAATCCTGCCAGGCCCCACTCCTTAGCGTATCAACAACCAACGGCGTAACACCCCTGACTGTCAGCAGATCTGCCGATGAAGCGTTGAACACAGCATCCGGAGAATCGAAACGCTCCAGCAGTCGCCGAAAGGTAACATTTCCTATTCCGGCAACGGCTTTGAGACCGATCCAGTAATATTCTTCACTGAAGTTACTAAATAGAGGCATAGATCTTCATTTTAGTTTGAGCCTGTCTGGATAAAAAAAGACCGGCCCAATGGGCCGGTCTAAGTATTTCAAGCTTGATTAAACTACTTTGTATGACTGAAAAGTTTATCACCTTTGTATATGGCGTCAATACTCTTTACCACCAGCGCTGTAGCCGTTTTCTTGCCGGTCTCCAGAATAACAACGGCACCGATCAGCTCTTGCGGCAAACGCCCGACCCGCCCCTGGGAATATTCCTTATCCAGGACGACCTCACGGGCAATATAAAGCAGGTTGCCTGGCATTGCGCCATGGCTGCTGCCAAGGTCAATATAGACAATATCGCCTGCTGCTATGATCACTGTACCGCTATTGCTCTCTACGATAAACCCTTTTAACTCCCGGGAGACTTTTTTCAATGTAACGGAACGACGGCTATCCTTTTTAAGCGGGAACAGGTAGGAACCGGCTGTAATTTCCTTGAAATTCTGGGTAATAATTGCCCGGGATGTTTTGGTTTCCAGGTCAGTCAACTGCAATCTGCCAAGCGGGATCATCTTTTTGCCCAATATTTCATTGGTCACAGGATGGCTGACTGAACCTTCATCCCTGAAGATGTTGAACTTTTCACCCCCCTTGACACCATGGGCTGTACCGATATCCGTATAAACAATATCATCAAATCCGGAAACTATACGATCATGCTGAGCCCCAACCACATAGCCGAAAGGCTTCAGATCCTGCTCCATCAGGAAACCTTCACTACCCCTGATTCTAAACTTCTGTTCTTCAACCACCTGCTGCATGATTTCAGCGGCCTTGACAGTTGCAGCCGGCTGCTTCTCGCCCGCTGCCATCATCGGAACCTGTTCTTTTGGAACAAACTCAAGGCGGTCCGGAAAAACTCTGACCATCTGACCTGGATAGATAAAATGCGGATTTGTTACTTGCTCGTTGGAGGCCCAAAGATTCGGCCAGTAGTAAGGATCCTTGATAAACCGCTCGGAAAGCCCCCAGAGAGTGTCTCCGCGCTTGACCACATAAATGGTTGGCTCATCCTGATCAGCGGCCATTAGCAGATTTGGAAGAACAAATGTCAGCGCCAGTAATAATGTTACGATCAGTTTCTTTGTCATGGATTGCACCTCAGTGATTTCTGATGTGAAGTCAAACACCTTGTTGTCAGTTTGCCGTCAGCCTCTCCCGGGCTTTAATAGCCGCAGGGCTGCCGGGATACAATTTAATCAGGTTTTCAAACACAGATTGAGCTTTATCTTTTTCTTTCATGGCTGCGAGCGTGTAGCCAAGCTTAAGCATTGCATCAGGCATTTTGGAACTTTTGGGATAATTATCCACCGTTCTTTGAAAACTGGCCCGCGCTTTGACTAAATCGGACTGGCTATAATAACATTCACCAATCCAATAAGAGGCATTTGCAGCAAATTCACTTTTGGGATTACGTTTAAGAAAAGCCTCAAACCCATTTATGGCTGCCGGGAAATTATTGGCACTGTAAAAGCCGAAGGCCTTGAGATAATCTGCTGGCGGTCCGCTCTCTTTACCCTTTGGAGTCGGATCCTGATTTACAACTTCAATTTTTTGAACCGCCTGAACAGCGGGTGGAACAGCAGAGGCAGTAATCAGTGCTTTCAGCTCGTCCTGTGACACCCGTAATTCCTGAATTTCAGACTGAAGCTGCTTTAGCTGAACTACAGAGCTTTTAGATTGGTCATCCATAGCCTGAACCTGGCCGGAAAGCTCATTCATACGCAGCATATTGACTTTTTCAACCTGGTTCAATCTCTCAATCTTTGCATCTGCTTCTGATTGACGTTTAACCATCAAATCATTGGAAGCACAACTGACTAGAGCCAGACAGCATATAAGACAGGATATTCGACTGATGCCGGACACCATAACGCCTCCATTTATCAAATATTTTTTACAATTAAAGCGTTATATGCCAGTTTGTCAAGCGAAAGTCGCCTTTTCAGTTTAAATAGGGTAGCGAATATGTTAATATTTTTCGCCATATCCCCTTCTACAACTATCATCGGAACAATTCATGAAAAAACCTGAACTGCTGGCGCCAGCCGGAAATATGGAAAAACTCAAAATAGCCATTCATTACGGTGCTGATGCCATTTACATGGGTGGCAGAGCCTTTGGTTTACGTAATCTTGCAGACAATTTTTCCATTCCGGAAATGGCAGATGCCCTTGACTACTGCCATGCTCACGGGGTCAAAGCCTACCTGACCGTAAACAGCTACCCACATAACGCAGCACTTCCGCAACTGGAAAAATACCTGACAGATGTGGCGGAACTACCGTTTGATGCATATATTGTGGCCGATCCCGGTGTGATTGATCTGGCCAGGGAGATATCTCCACAACGAGAGTTGCACCTTTCCACACAGGCCAATACCATCAACTGGCGAAGCGCCGGTTTCTGGCACAAACAGGGTATTCAAAGGGTCAACCTGGCCCGCGAAACAACTCTGGAAGCTATTACGGAAACCGTCCGCAGAACCGCTATGGATGTGGAGGTCTTTGTCCATGGCGCCCTCTGCATTTCGTACTCGGGCCGCTGTCTGTTATCCAGCGCCATGTCCGGTCGTGATGCCAACCAGGGGGAATGTTCCCATCCATGCCGCTGGAATTATCATCTGGTCGAGGAGAAACGGCCCGGCGAATATTTCCCGGTCCATGAAGACGAAAACGGTACTTTTATCTTTAACTCCCGCGACCTCTGCCTGCTGGAACACCTGCCGAAAATCATCTCCAGCGGCGCGGCCTCACTGAAAATTGAAGGCCGCATGAAGGGGATCAACTATGTGGCCTCAGTGCTGCGCGTTTACCGACAGGCACTGGATGAATATATGGCTGACCCCGCAGGATACAGCTTCCGCCCGGAATGGATGGAAGAACTGTCAAAGCTTAGTCATCGCGGCTACACCACCGGTTTTCTGTTCGGTGAGCCACGCAATGTAGGCCAGGAATACCACTCCGCCTATATCCGCAGCCACGAATTCGTCGGCATGGTGGAAGCCATCAATACTGACGGCACAGTGACAATTGAAGTGCGCAACCGCATCAGGGTTGGCGATGAAATTGAATTTATCGGACCGGGCATGAAATCCAATATCGTCCGCGTTGATCAATTGCAGTTGCTGGAAACAGCCACAAAGATCGTGTCTGCAGAATCAGTCAACCCGAATCAACGCATAATCATGTCTTTACCTTTTACAACAGCACCATTTGACCTGATCAGACGCGAGAAAAACTGAATGCTAAATAATCATGTTCAGAACATTTCCAAGAGGTTAAGTCAGTTACTGCATTACACAGGAGATAGTCCCACTTTATGAGTAATTCCGACCTGCGTAAACTGCCACCCCAGAGTCTGGAAGCTGAAATGTCGATTCTGGGCGGCATCCTGATTGACAATGACGCCATCAACCGGGTTCTGGAAATCCTGACCGCCGAGGATTTCTACCGAGAAAGCCACCGTAAGATTTTTACGGCCATGATGAAACTATCGGAACTGCGTGAACCGACCGACCTGATCACCATGACTGACATGCTCAGAAAACAGGGAGAGCTGGATGAAGTCGGCGGCGCGTCCTACCTGATGACTCTGGTTGATTACGTTCCAACGGCAGCCAACGTCACCTATTATTGCAAGATCGTTAAAGAAAAAGCTCTCAATCGAAAACTGATCACTGTTGCCACCGATATCGTCACCATGGGCTACGACGAACAGTCCAATGTGGATGAATTGCTGGATATGGCCCAGAAGAATATTTATGAAATTTCCGAGAACAAACTGCGCCCCCAGTATGTGCAGGTCAAGGATGTCATCAAGGAAACGTTTAAAATTCTCCAGTCACTGCATGCCAAGAAGGAACTGATTACCGGTACACCGACCGGCTATGTGGACCTGGACCATATGACCGCCGGTTTCCAGCCGGGAGACCTGATTATTGTTGCCGCCCGTCCTTCCATGGGTAAAACCACGCTGGCGCTTAATATTGCCGAATACGCCAGTGCTGATCCACGCAACAAAAACAAGGTTCCGTCCGTAGTCTTCTCTCTGGAGATGGGCAAGGAACAGCTGGTCATGCGCCTGTTCGCATCCATTGCCAAGATCGATTTCGGCAAGATGCGTACCGGGCATTTCCAGGATTCCGACTGGCCGCGCCTGACCAGGGCCGCCGGGATTCTTCACGATGCCAAGATATTCATCGACGACACCCCGGCCATCACCGTCCTGGAATTGCGTTCCAAGGCCAGGCGCCTGAAAAGCGAACATGATATCGGGCTGATCATTGTGGACTACCTGCAGTTGATGCGTGGTGGTGCCAATTCCGAGTCCCGCCAGCAGGAGATTTCGGACATTTCACGTTCGCTCAAGGCATTGGCAAAAGAGCTGAATGTCCCTGTAGTCGCCCTTTCCCAGCTGAACCGCGAACTGGAAAAACGTGCCGATAAACGCCCCATGATGAGTGACCTCCGCGAGTCCGGTGCAATTGAGCAGGATGCGGATATTATTATGTTCGTTTATCGTGAGTCGGTTTACTGTGATCAGTGTCGCAAACGCGATGGCAGCTGCACCCAGAACCATGACCGAAATGCAGAGGTAATTATCGGCAAACAGCGAAACGGTGCACTGGGTACGGTCAACCTGGCTTTCTTCGGTGAGCATACCCGTTTTGAAAACCTCAGCGACCGCGAAGGTTGATCTAATCAATCCTTTTCAGGATTTTCCCTCAAAGCGCTATTCGGAGGAGAACCATGTCAGAGCATGCCAATAAAGGTACCATAGGCAGTATTCTTTCCGCCTCACAGATTATAACCGAAACAGATATTGGCAATGCGGTCGAGGAGCAGAAAAAGACCGGCTGCCGCTTTGGAGAGGCTCTGATCAATCTGGGAATTGTCACCCTGGAAGATATAGACTGGGCACTATCCAATCAGCTGGACATTCCCTACATACGGCTCAAGCAGGATTTAATTGACCCGGAGGCCATAAAACTCATCCCCTCACCGCTGGTTCGCAAGCACTGTTTTATCCCGCTCATCCAGGCTGGCAGCGAGCTGAATATCGCCATCGCCGACCCGCTGAATCGCACTGCTATTGACGAAATTGAGCATCTAACCGGCCTGACAGTAAATATCTCTGTAGCCTTGATCAGTGAAATAAAGTCCATGGTCAACATATTCTACGGGGACGATGAACTGGACTGCATGGGATTTACTTCGACAGCTTTTTCCGAAAAAGCAATGGAAGAGATTAACACCGATATTACAGGCCGGACTTTGCTCAGCTACCTGCTGATTTTCATCATACAAAATCGACTTTCTTCACTTTCCGTCTACCCCCAGGGTTCTGTTATAATCGCCAGCGGCAAACGCAGTGGAACGACAAAGAATATCGGCAGCCTTTCTCCCAGACACTATCCCATGTTCTCAAAACTTCTTCGGCAGGCCTGCAACACGGACCACCTGGACTTGCTGGCAACAGGCGGCATGCTTGCCTTCACTTACCGGAATATGCCGGTTACTTTTCAGGCGGCCTTTCTACCCGGCCCGGACGGGGATTATATAACCCTTAAACTGCATATCAGCTCACACATGCCATCCCGGCTGGCCGAACTGAATCTGCCTTCTGACCAGAGTTCCGTTTTTTTACGTCTGTCCGCTGCCAAAAAGGGCATCACCTTTTTCGCGTCCCGTAATCTCCATGAACGTTGTCGTTTCATGGATCTAATGCTCGAGGAAGCCAACACCAGCGGCAAACAGGTCATTATACTTGGTGAGGGACCAGGACGTATGATCAAACACTTTCCCCGGATCATCCTGCCCCGTTCCGAGCCAGAGAGGGCCAGCACTATAATGGAAGCGCTTGAACACGACCCGGACATACTGGTAGTTGAGGACGCCACAGAAGCCATGCCATTTACCGCCGCCTGTCGCGCAGCCATGCGCGGTAAACTGGTGCTGGCCGGCCTGGAAATTCGCGGAACGTCCAATGTGCTGCAGCATCTGTTGAGCTATCAGCAAAAGAATTACTTCCTGCCCATCTTTGTTAATGGCTTGATTTCATTTAAAGGGATTCAAATCCTTTGCCCGGATTGCCGGGCTGATTACCGCCCACCGCTTGAGGAAATCACCGCCATGGGTATAAATGAATCATTAAATCAATTCTACCGCACCAAAGGTTGTGATACCTGTGGGCATAGCGGCTTTGCGGAACGTCGCTTTCTGATGGATGCAATTGAATTTGATCCGGATTTTCTAGATATTTTTGAGCAATCCACTGACATCAAACAATTAACAGACCACCTGAAGTCTACCGGTTATCATGGAATAAAACAGCAGGGACTGGCTCTGCTAATGAACGGCAAGGTATCACCAGAGGAATATATAGCATCGGTGGTACTTTAATTTTCCCCTGTTAAAACCAGATGGAAGAAGCTGAAGTAAATAACCAAGCGGAATTATTTAGCGGAGTAAACATATGGCCAAAATAGATGCGCTTTTTAGAATGATGAAAGAGCAGGGTGCTTCGGACCTTCACCTTTCAACCGGCAACCCGCCGATTTTCCGCCTGCATGGTGAAATGGTGCGTCTCAATTTCAAATCTCTGGGGCACGACGAACTGAAATCAATCCTATTTGAAATTCTGACACAAAAACAGCAGGAACATTTCGAGACCACCAAGGATCTGGACTTTGCCTATGCCGTACCCGAACTGGCCCGTTTCCGTGGAAACATACTGATGCAGCATCGTGGCATTGCGGCTGTTTTCCGCATTATACCCAGTAAAATACTGTCTGCCGAGGACTTGTCCCTGCCTGAAGGTGTTTTGAAAATGACCAACTTCAAGAAAGGTCTGGTTTTGGTAACAGGCCCCACCGGATCCGGCAAATCCACCACCCTGGCAGCCATGATTGACCTGATCAACTCCACCCGCAAGGAACATATCCTGACACTGGAAGACCCCCTGGAGTTCATCCACGAAAACAAACTCTCACTGTTAAATCAGAGGCAGATCGGCGAACATACAGAGAGTTTTTCATCGGCATTGAGAGCGGCACTGCGCGAAGATCCCGATATCATACTGGTTGGCGAGATGCGTGACCTGATCACCATTCAGCTGGCCATGAGCGCCGCAGAAACCGGACATCTGGTTTTCGGCACCCTGCATACCAACACCGCAGCCAAGACGATTGACCGCATTATCGATGTGTTCCCGACCGATCAACAGGAGCAGGTTAGGGCCATGCTGTCCGAATCTCTCAAGGGGGTTGTCTGCCAGCAACTGCTTAAAACTGCCGATGGGAAAGGTCGTGTTGCCGCACTGGAAATCCTGATCGGAACACCTGCTATTGCCAACCTGATCCGCGAGGGCAAGACTTTCCAGATCCCTTCCATAATTCAGACAGCCAAGAAAGACGGCATGCAGTTGATGGATCAGCACCTTCTGGACCTGCTCAAGACAAAGCGGGTCAATCCTGAAGAGGCCTACCGCTGCTCCATTGATAAAAAACAGTTTGAGCAGTATCTGCCGCAGCAGACCTGATTTCAAGTTGCATTTACTGACCTCCGAGGTTTTGAAAACCTCGGAGGTCTAAATAGAAATCAATGCTACCTTGATTGCATCGTCGAATAGGAACAAGAAACAAGGAGTCGTAATGTTCCCTGCACATATTATGTTAGAAGGCATTGAGACTCTTCCTTTTTTTCCGGGAGCCCTTACCAGAATGTCAGCCATTTTAAGCGGCGAGAATGGCAGCGCATATGAATTTGAACAAGCGGCACTGCTTGATCCTGTACTTACCGCCTGCCTGCTTCACTCTATTAATAAATTATCTCCCCAGGCACTGTCTGTCAAAGAGGCAGCAGATAAATTTGGCCTTCAACGTTTGTTTGATGCAGCTGTGGGCACTACAATCAGACGTCCTTTTCCGTTAAGAATACATGGCTACGGCATCACTGCTCAAAAGTTCTGGATACACTGTATCGCTGTAGCGACAATTGCCGAACTTCTTGCCAGAAAAGTTGGTTTTAAAGATGCCCATTTGGCTTTTACCGCCGGACTTCTTCACGACATAGGCCAATTTGTTATCGCCAATTTCCTTAGCCAGGTCATGCCCACCGCAACCTGGTGGACATTTGACACACCAGATAAAGAGCGCTCGCTGCTTGGCTGCAATCATTGCGATGTGGGCTATGAAGTTGCCGTTAAGTGGAATCTGCCTGAAACAATTATAAATTGCTGCCGCTGGCACCATGAGCCGAATAAAGCAACCAATGATCTTGACACAAAGATGCTTACAATTATTAATGCTGCCGATGAATTGGCTTACATGATCGGCTTTCCAGGTGTCGGCTATGCGGGCGACGTGCTTGACAAAGATGCTCCAGCCAGATTCGGTTTCAGCACAAATGAGCTGTATGAATTAACCGACACAGTCAAACTTGCAATTGCTAAAAATGCCATTGCTGCCGGAATGGTAATAGCGAAAGAAACCGGTACTGCCAGCGGTTACAGCAGCACAACTTATTGATGAGTTTAGATGAAAACTTGCCCCGGAATTTGTTTTAGGAGTCAATGTGTTTCCTGCCCATGTAATGCTCGAAGGAATCGACTTTCTTCCGGTTCTGCCGGAAGCTCTCACAAGATTATCTGCCATTGATAAAGACAGTAGCACCAGCACAGACGATTTTGTTCAGGCAACCCGGCTTGATGCGGTGCTTACCGCATGCATGCTGCACGCTGCCAACTCACTCGCTCCACATGGAGCAGACCCCATAACCTCAGTAGAGCAGGCTGTGGAGCAATTCGGCATGCAGCGACTCTTTGATGCCGCCGTAGGGTCAACCATCAGACGTTCCCTGCCGGCCAGAATCCCCGGCTACGGTATTTCAGCCGAGAAGTACTGGATTCACAGCATTGCTGTAGCCACTATTGCTGACCTGCTGGCCAGAAAACTTGAGCTTAAAAATGCAGATATGGCCTTTACTGCAGGACTTCTTCATGATATCGGCCAGATTGTAATCGGAAATTTCCTTGGACACGCAATGCCGGCCGCTAACTGGTGGACCTTTGACACACCGTCCAAAGAGCGTTCCCTACTGGGCTGTAATCATTGTGATGTGGGCTACGAAATTGCCTTAAAATGGAATCTGCCCAAAACTATTCAAGACTGTTGCCGCTGGCACCATGAATTGACTAAAGCATCTGATGATCTGGACACAGATATGATTACAGTTATAAATGCCGCCGATGCGTTGGCCTACATGATCGGATTTCCGGGAGTCGGTTACGTCGGGGAAGTGCTTGATAAAGAAACACCGACTAAACTTGGTATTAACACAAAAGATCTCTATCAAATGGCCAGTGATGTAAAACAGACAATCAGCCAGAATGCTATTGCATCAGGATTGCTATCATCTGCTGAAGCTGAAACTGCAGCCGGATACAGTAGTACGACCTATACAGGCAGTAAACAGTAACAAAAAAAAGCCCGATTCTTTTAAGAACCGGGCTTTTTACTTTATCAGCAGAAGTGTTTAATCTACAGACTTCCTCAGGAAAGTCGGAATATCGTACTGATCTTCATTTTCCTCTGAATAAGAGGCATAACTTGATGTCGGGCGGACACGCACCGTGTTTTCTGCCTGCTGGCGGTCACGCTTGAAGGTCGGGATATCAAGCAGATTTCTGTTAGGGACATGCTTTTCGATTATCGGCAGTACGCTGCTTCTCATTTCGCGCCCTTTCTCTGAATCAAAGCGATCACCAAAACCGGTCGCAATAACCGTAACCTTAATTGTCTCACCCAGGTTGTCATCACGAACAACACCAATTTTGATATTGGCATCGGCATGTACTTTTTCATGCACAATGCGGTTAACCGTATTGTAGTCATCCATGGTCATCTGCTCGGAACCGGTAATATTAACCAACACACCTTTGGCACCTGAAATGTCGTTATCTTCCAACAGTGGACTGGAAATGGCGCAGTTGACCGCATCGGCAGCACGATTTTCACCAATGCCGGTACCGATACCCATCATGGCCATACCACGTACGCTCATAACAGTTTTAACATCTGCAAAGTCCAGGTTCATCATGCCGGTGGATGTAATAAGTTCGGCAATACCCTGAACCGCCTGTCTCAAAACATCATCAGAAGGTTTGAAGGCATCAAATAGTGACATGTTTTTGCTGGCCATGCTGATTAAACGATCATTGGGGATGATGATCAATGAATCCACATGTTTTTTCAGTTCGTTAATACCTTTTTCTGCCTGTTCTGTACGAGCCTTACCTTCGTAGGTAAACGGCTTGGTAACAACACCGACTGTCAAAATCCCAGCTTCTCTGGCTACTTCGGAGATTACGGGAGCAGCACCGGTACCTGTTCCACCACCCATTCCGGCAGCAATAAAGACAAGATCAGAGCCCTTGATTGATTCAAGCAGCTTCTCACGATCTTCCAGAGCGGCTTCCTTACCAACTTCAGCCTTTGAACCGGCGCCAAGACCCTTGGTCAGTTCACGGCCAAGCTGAATTTTTACCGGAGCCTTTGAAATTCTAAGTGATTGGGCATCGGTATTTGCAACGATGAAGTCCACTTTATGTATATTGCTGGCTATCATGGTGTTGACAGCATTACCACCGCCACCGCCTACTCCAATCACCTTAATGACAGCACCTTGCTCTATGGTTTCATCGAATTCAAACATCCTTTTACCCCCTTCAGGATTGGCAGTGTTGCATTGTGAGCGGATAGACTTTAACCGCATTTGGCATAAGAATCAAAGAAAAAATGTGAAAAAAATCATCTAAAAAAACCTATTGTAAATCGTGCTGTTGCGTCTTTAACAATTCAGTCGGGACATGACGTTAATTAGAAAAACTCCTGAAACCAGGACTTCATCCTTCCGAAAACAGATCCAAATACGGCACTCTCAGATTTAGTAGTCGGAAACTCCCTGGCACCGGAGTTCCGGCTGCCGTAAATCACCAGGCCGACACCTGTCGCATAGACCGGCGAGTTGACGACATCAACGAGCCCACCGATGTTTTGCGGCGTACCACGTCGGACCGGCAGATTGAAGATCTGTTCCGCCAGTTCCGGCATTCCTTCCAGAATGCTGGAGCCACCGGTCAGAACAACACCGGAGGCGATGGAATCTTCCAGGCCGGACTTGATAATTTCCCGGTTGACCAGTGTAAATAGCTCTTCCACGCGAGGCCCAAGAATCTCGCAAAGCACATTTCTAGACAGCTCGCGTGACTTGCGACCACCAACACTGGGCACTTCAATTTTATCTTCCTTGCCCACCAAGGCAGAGAGGCAGCAACCGTATTTCTGTTTAATTTTTTCAGCCTCAGCCATGGGGGTCCGCAGACCGACCGCGATATCATTGGTCAGATGGTTACCGCCCAGCGACAATACGGAAGTATATTTGATGGCGCCGTCTGCAAAAATGGCAATGTCGGTTGTCCCGCCGCCGATATCCACCAGACAGACACCCAACTCTTTTTCATCTGCAGATAGTACCGCTTCGGAAGACGCCAGCTGTTCCAACACGATATCAGCCACATCCAGACCGGTACGGTTACAGGATTTGACAATATTCTGGGCACTGGCTACTGCGCCGGTAACGATGTGTACCTTGGCTTCCAGTCTGACACCGCTCATCCCCAGCGGTTCACGGATACCGTCCTGTTCATCAATGATAAACTCTTGCGGAAGGATATGTATTACTTCACGATCCATGGGGATTGCAATCGCCTTGGCGGCATCAATTACGCGGCGCACATCGTCCTGAGTAACTTCACGGTTTTTAATGGCTATCACACCCTGGGAATTGTTCCCCTTGATGTGCCCGCCCGCAATACCGGCATAAACCGACTTGATTTCACAGCCGGCCATCAGTTCCGCCTCGTTGATCGCCTTGCGGATCGCTCCCACCGTGCTCTCGATGTTGATCACCACGCCTTTGCGCAGACCGCTGGAAGGACTGGTTCCTATACCAACAATGTCGATGCCGTCTTCGGTGATATTGCCCACAATGGCACAGATCTTTGTTGTACCGATATCAAGACCGACAATCAGAGTATCCCTTTTCGTTGCTGACATGCGTCCCCCTGCTTTATCAGAATTCTAGTTAATTAGCTTTTTTTTACGACTATCTTGTCGTTGTAGTCCAGATCTATATATTGAAGCGTTGGCCGTTGAGCCATCAGAGACTGGTATATTTTTGCCAGTCTTCCGATTTTTTCGGCAAAATCCCCGGAGCCGATCTTAATAGTTAACGCATCAGAGGCGGTAAACAGGGTAAATCCGTAACCCTTATCGTAATGAATCTCCGACACCTCTGCAAGTATAAACGCACCTTTTTCCTGTAAATTTTTTAATAGCTCACAGGTTGATTCCAATGCCTTTTTAGTACCTTCCGGATCGCTCTTCAAATCTTCTTCACTGAATCCTGTTACAACCGGATAATCAAGACGATCACCCTTGTTCAGAACCTTGAAGATCTTGCCTTTTTTATCCAGATAATAAATGTACCCCATATTGACAACTGCCAGAGGTTCACGTTCTGTTATGGAAATAGAAAGACCGTCCGGAAAATACCTGCGCACCCGAACTGTTTCCACCCAGGGGTTAAGGGCCAGCTGCTCACCAACCCGCTTCAGATTGACACGCAGTAAATCGCCGCCCTTATCAATGCCGGCAACTGCCAGGATCTCTTCCCGGCTCAGTCTTTTTGATTCAGAAACTTCTATTTTCTTGATTTTAAAAATAGTCAGTTTGCCCAAAGCACGATATCCCACAAACACTAAAGCAATAAGGGCAATAGCGCCTGCAAGCTTGGGCAGCATCGGCAACAGCACTTTCAGCGGTCGCAGATATTTCTTAAGATCAAGCGGCTTGCGCTGCACTTTGACCTTGTTAATCTGGACCTTTTTGCGTTGTCGCTTTGGTGCCGCAAAATCGCGCATATGTTCAGTTCGCCTTTATCTTCAATGCTGAGGACTCTACAATACTCTCCACCAACTCTTCAAAGCTGAGACCGGCACCCTTGGCCGCAATTTCCGGCAGCAGACTCAGCGCTGTCATACCCGGCAGGGTGTTGACTTCCAGCACAAAACAGTCACCCGCTTCCGTAACCAGAAGATCGACCCGGCTGTAGCCGCTGCAACCGAGCGCACGGTGGGCTGCCAGACCGACCTGCTGGGCTTTTTCGTATAAGTCCTGATTGAGCCGGGCCGGGAAGATATGTTCGGCCATGCCGTCCGTGTACTTGGCTTCAAAATCATAAAATTCATTTTTAGGAACGATCTCAATTGCTCCGATTGGTTTTCCGTCCAGAATACCGATCTGAACTTCCTGCCCCTTAACAAACTGTTCCACCAGAATCTCGTTATCATATTGGAAGGCCAGTTCCAGGGCGGCTTCAAGTTCTGACTGCTGTTTAACTATGGATATACCGACAGATGAACCTTCCTGCACCGGCTTGACAACCAGCGGCAGCCCAAATCTCAACTCTGACAGGCGGACCTGTTCGCCACGACTAAAGCAGTGAAAAGGTGCTGTCTGGATGCCGGATGATACAAAAGCCTGCTTACTGTAAAGCTTATGCATGGCCAGGGCGCTGGCCAAAACTCCGGAACCGGTATAGGGAATCTGCATCAGCTCCAGTAGTCCCTGGACACAACCATCCTCGCCATAGCGGCCATGCAGGGCAATAAATGCTGCCTGTACGCCTTCACGCTTCAGCACTTCAGACAGGTCACGCCCCACATCAATTGCAACCGTATCATAGCCTTTTGACAATAACGCCTGATGTACAGCGGTTCCGCTTTTAAGGGATACTTCACGTTCAGCCGACAACCCGCCCATCAGGACACCGATTTTTTTGTTTTTAAAACTTTCCATAGCTATTCCTCACCAACAATTCGTACTTCTTCTTCCAGCATCACCCCGGAGGAGCTGAATACTGCCTTTTTAACCAGCGCTGACAGATCAAAAAAATCCTGTGCCGTAGCCCCGCCGCAGTTCACCAGAAAATTGCTGTGCACTTCAGAAACCATTGCACCACCAACGCGTGCTCCGCGCAGATTTGCGGCATCAATCAATCTCCAGGACGATTGGCCGGCAGGATTTTTGAAAAAAGAACCGGCACTGGGATGCCCCACATTGTGTTTGGAGCGACGCAGTTCCAGATCTTTCTGAATTTCCGCTTCCGTCTCTGCCGGCTCCCGTTCTTCCAGCCTGAACATAGCTGACAGGACAATATCTCCCGGAGCAAGTGACAGTCGGCGATAACCGTAATCCAGCATTTTCAGAGGGACTTCGGAGATGACTCCATTCCTCAGCAGATTCAAGGATTCCACACGTTCCAGTATGCCTGATCCGTATGCACCGGCGTTCATCCTCATGGCCCCGCCCACAGTTCCCGGAATACCGGAAATGAAACCGACCCCCCCCAGCCCAAGTGCCTGGGCGAAGCGGACAACCGCCAGATTATCGGCCCCGGCCTCGGCCCGAATCAGTGTTTCTCCAACTCGTTCAATTCGGTTGAAGCGCTCCAGAGAGATAACCGCCCCGCGAATTCCCTTGTCCCGTACCAACAGATTGTAGCCCCTGCCGATTGCCATCCAGGAAATTCCCTGGCCAGCCAGCCATTCCAGCAATCCCTGCAGATCTGCCTGATCCTCCGGGATGGCAAATATATCTGCCGGCCCGCCCACCTTCAACGAGGTATGTCGGCTCATGGACTCGTCCAGCAGTAACGTGCCGCGTATGACTCCAGGTACCTTTTTCAGAGTGCGCCTCCCAGCAGTTTCACCAACGCCTCGCCCTGCTGCCAGATATTTCCGGCACCCAGCGTTATCACAATATCGCCTTCTTTTACTATTCCAACCAGGTGTTCCGGAATCAACTCCCGATCCCCGATATAGGTCACATCTTTTTGACCGTGGCGCAGGACTTCACTGGCAAGACGCTCTGAAGTTGCACCTTCAATCGGCTGTTCACCGGCGGCGTATACATCTGTCAAAATCAGTACATCAGCATCATAGAAAGCTGTCACAAACTCATCGAACAGCTCATGTGTACGCGTAAACCGGTGCGGCTGAAAAGCGGCAACAATCCTCCGTTCCGGCCACCCCTGACGAGCGGCGGACAGAGTAGCCCTGATTTCCACCGGATGATGACCATAATCATCCACAACCATAACACCTTGCGGCTCACCTTTGACCGTAAACCGGCGTCCCACGCCGCTGAATCCCGAAAAACCTTCCTGAATGGCGCTGAACGGCACATCCAGCTCCAGAGCCACGGCGATACAGGCCATGGCATTCAGTACATTGTGCGGCCCGGGCATGGGAAAGGAGACCTCTCCAAGACGATATCCTTTATAGTGAGCAATAAACGAGGTATTGAAACCGTCATGACGGACGTGCGTAGCCCGGATATCGGCCTGAGAGGAGAGGCCGTAAGTCATATAACGTTTTCGCACCCGAGGCAGAATTTCGCGGATATTCTTGTCATCCAGACATAATACAGCCATACCGTAAAAGGGTACCTTGTTGATGAACTCCACAAAGGTGTCCTTGATCTCTTCAATTCCGCCCAGATAATGATCCAGATGATCGGCATCAATGTTTGTCACAACAGCAATTGTCGGTGACAGTACCAGAAATGAGCCATCCGACTCATCGGCCTCTGCCACCAGAAACTTGCCCTGTCCGAGTCTGGCATTGGTGCCGATGGCATTCAACTTACCGCCGATAACAATGGTCGGATCGATTCCGGCATGTCCAAGAATACAGGCTGCCATGGATGTGGTTGTTGTCTTGCCATGGGTGCCGGCTATGGCAATACCGAACTTCATGCGCATCAATTCCGCCAGCATCTCGGCCCTTGGAATTACCGGAACATGCATCCTTTTGGCTTCAATCACCTCGGGATTATCGTCATGCACTGCCGACGAAATCACCACAACATCTGAATTCTTTACATTTTCAGCCTTATGACCAATCTGTATTTCACCACCAATTGAGGCCAGCCGGTCCGTCGTATCAGACTGCCTCAAATCAGACCCGGATACTTTATAGCCCAGGTTCAGCAACACCTCGGCGATACCACTCATACCGATGCCGCCGATACCGACAAAATGTATTTTTTCAATTTTTCCGTACATATTGCTCCCTCTGGTCGCAGGTTGAGGCTAAGGTTGAGACTTTCTTAACCTCAGCATTAACATGCCTTTCCCTTCATTTCATCCACAATGATCCTGGCCGCATCCAGCCGCGCCATACTAAAAGCCAACTCGCCTGTTTTCTTCAGAGATTGATCGTCCGCCGTAATTTCAATGATCTTTTCAGCCAGACTCACTCCATTAAGCTGCTGTTCCAAGAGCATGAAGCCGGCCCCGTGACTCACAAGAACCTGGGCATTAAGTCGCTGATGGTCATCAACGGCATATGGAAACGGAATAAACAGAGCCGCTTTTCCGCAAGCGGTCAGTTCGGCAATTGTCGTTGCCCCCGCCCGGCAGATAATCAGGTCAGCCTTGCCGTAAGCCGTAGCCATATCATCGATAAAAGCCCTCACATCGGCATCAACACCACTTTCCCGGTACCCCCTGATCACCTCTTCCAACTCTTTTGTGCCGGCTTGATGGGTAATGCTTACCCGTCTTTCCATTGTTTTCAGTATTGGCAAAGCTTCAACCATGGCCATGTTGAGAGCATGGGCTCCCTGGCTGCCGCCAAAAATAAGCAGGTTTAACTGGTTGCCAGATGAACGTTGAACGGGTGCCGCAATACAGGAAGAAAGTATCTGCATTCGCAAAGGGTTACCAGTCAGCATGGTTTTTGTTTTATCAAAAAAGCTTGCCGACTCCTCAACTGTTATGAATATTTGGTCAACCAGCCGCCCCAATAGCCTGTTGGTCTTGCCCGGTATGGCGTTCTGCTCGTGAATACAGGTAGCCACTTTCAGTTGTCTGGCGGCCAGCAACATCGGCAATGAAGCATAACCACCGACCCCCAACACCATATGCGGCTGAAATGATTTGATCAATTTACGCGACTGAATAAACCCATTCAGCATCATCAAACCACCACGCATCTGGCTGATCAGACCCTTGCCCCGAATCCCTGCGGCAGAGATCATCTCCAGCCTGTATCCGGCAGCCGGTACCGCCCTGGCTTCGATACCATTGCTTGTACCAACGAACAAAACCTCATTTTTCTTATCTCTGGCGAGAAATTCCTCTGCAACAGCAATACCCGGAAAAAGATGTCCGCCGGTACCGCCACCGGCAATGATCAGTCTCATTTTTCCTCTTTCAGGCTGATACTAGCTATCTTCAACCCGGATGAGATATTCAGCAGAATCCCTACAGCAAACAGACTGATCAATAATGAACTACCGCCATAACTGATAAATGGCAGTGCCAATCCTTTTGTCGGCAGCAGGCCGGTTACGACCCCCATATTTACTGTTGCCTCTATGCCAAACAACACGGCAATGCCAAGGGCCAGATATCTGCCGAATGCATCCGGTGCAGCCACGGCAATCCGCATGGCACGCTGAACTAGCAGAAAAAACATGGCTACCACAACAGCTACACCGACAAAACCGAGTTCTTCCCCAACTACTGAAAGGATAAAGTCTGTGTGGGCTTCGGGCAGATAAAACATCTTCTGTTTCCCTTCCCCCAGACCTTCTCCAAACAGTCCGCCAGCCCCCAGCGCCAACCAGGACTGAATGATCTGAAATCCCTTGCCAGCCGGATCTCTCCATGGATCGGACCAGGCATCCATGCGCCCCTTGTGATAACCCTTGCTCAGTTTGTAAGCCAAAAGCGGCAGGGCCAGCAGAATCATTGAGAAAATATGCGACAAACGTGTACCGGCCGCAAAGAGCATTGTAAAGGCAACTGCCACCAGCGTCAGAGCACCGCCCAGATCCGGCTGCAATGCCAGACAGCCGATCAGCACTGCCAGGACAATCATATACGGAATAATTCCTGTGGCGAATTCTTTGACCTTATCCTGTTTTTTGTCCAGCGAATAGGCCATGTACATAATCAGCGCCAACTTGGCCATTTCAGACGGTTGCAGATTAAAACCGGGCAGCTTGATCCAGCGGGAAGATCCACCTGCTTTTCCACCAATGCCGGGGATCAGAACCAGCACAAGCAGCACCAGACAGAGCAGCAGTGCCGGCACCGCCATCCTCTTCCAAAAGTGGTAGTCGATCCTCATCACAACAAACATGATCGTGAAGCCCATTATGGCGAAAACACCCTGGCGTTTCAGAAAAAAGAAACCGTCATGATACCGTTTATCGGCCATAACAAAAGAGGCAGAATAGACCATTACCACCCCGAAACAGGTCAGGGCAATTGCCATAAGCATAATGATCAGATCATATTCTTCCAGTTTTTTAAGCATTAGTTTCATATCTTTCCGTAGGGCGGCACTTGCGACACCTAATCAGGGGTGCAGCAAGCAGCTCCACCTACAATGCCTTTACAGCTGCAATAAATCTCTCGGCACGTTCTTCGTAATCCCGGAACATATCAAAACTTGAGCAGGCCGGTGACATCAAAACGGTACCACCCGGATCAGTAAGTTCAGCTGCCAGTTGGACCGCTTTTTCCAGTGTTTCAGCATGACATGTGGCTGTGTAAGTTCCCAGTTCCTGCTGCATGCGGCCTGCAGCTTCACCGATCAAAATCAGATGACGGACCCGCTCTTTTACCAGGCCGGCCAATGGTGCATAAGATCCACCCTTATCCTTGCCACCGGCAATCAGCGTGATGTTTTCAAAACTCTCCAGTGCCTTTTCCACGCTACCCACATTGGTGGCCTTGCTGTCTTCGTAATAGCTGACCCCATTAAACTCACGCACGAATTCCATGCGGTGGTGCAGGGCACCGAAACATTCGACTGCTGCCAATGTTTTCGCCGGATTGCATCCCATCAGAAGCGCCATTCCCATTGCTGCCATAATGTTTTCCAGATTATGAACACCCTTCAACTTGAAGTTAGCAGTTGAGAAACGTTCTTTCTGACCATTATGGCTGTAAACAATCTCATTACCCAGACAGAAGATACCTTCTTCCAACTCCTGTTTTCTGCTGAACGGAAACAGTCCGGCTTTCAACTTTGAGCAATTTTCCCAGACCAGTTGATCATCACGATTGATCAATGCGAAATCTTCTGCAGTCTGATTTTCGAATACACGCAGTTTGGCATCAATATAGTCCTGATAGGTTGCATAGCGGTCAAGATGGTCTTCACTTAAATTCAACAATGCCGCAACCTTGGGACGGAAGCAGTTGATCCACTCCAGTTGAAAGGAGCTGATCTCGGCCACAACAACTTCCACCGGTTCACCGGATTCAACCAGCTCAATCAGCGGATCTCCGATATTTCCGCCCACATAGGTTTTGAAATCATTGGCTTTGAATATCTCGCCCAGCAGCGTAGTGGTTGTCGTTTTACCGTTTGTACCGGTAATAGCCACTATAGGTACCTTGATGAGACGAGCTGCCAGTTCTATCTCGCTGACGATCTCCTTACCTGCCTGCTTTGCCAGCAACAGCATGGGATGTTCCATTGGCACGCCGGGTGAAACGACTATCAGTTCGGCTGTCAGAAAATCACTTTCTTCGTGCCGCCCAAGTTTCCAGGTAACCGGAAGACTGTTCAACTCATCAACAACAGCAGACAGGGCAGCTTCGTCACGCATATCAGTTGCTGTCACCTGTGCCCCGGCTTTTGCCAGAAAACGTGCCACTGCAACGCCCGTACGCGCCAGCCCCATTACCAGTATGTTTTTATCTTTCAGTTCCATAAATCAGACCTTTTCAACCTTGAACCATGAACATTGAACCGCGAACCGCCTTTACCTCATTTTTAATGTTGAGATCGCTACCAGTGCCAGAATAATCGTAATGATCCAGAAACGCACAATGATCTTCGGTTCAGCCACCCCTTTTAATTCAAAGTGATGGTGAATCGGCGCCATTCTGAATATTCGTTTGCCACGGTATTTGTACGAACCCACTTGAAATATTACGGACAGCGCCTCTACAACAAACACACCACCAACAATCACCAGCAGAAATTCCTGCTTTGTCAGAACAGCGATGGTTCCCAGTGTACCGCCAAGCGAAAGCGAACCCACATCTCCCATAAAAACTTCAGCCGGATAGGAATTGAACCAGAGAAACCCGAGTCCGGCTCCCACCATGGCACCGCACATTACCGCCAGTTCTCCTGCACCAATTACACGCGGAACCTGAAGATAGGCGGCCAGAGTTGCGTGGCCCGCTATATAACTGAACAGCATATAAGTGGCGGCATTTATTGCTACCGGCCCGATTGCCAGACCATCCAGGCCGTCGGTCAGGTTGACCGCATTACTGGCCCCCACGATAACGATCATGACAAACGGGATGTACCAGATCCAGAGATCAGGATGAAAGTTTTTGAAAAACGGAACATACAGGTTTTCATTGTAGCCCGGCACATAAAACAGATACAAACCGACCGCTCCGGCCAGCAGCATCTGCCAAAACATTTTTTGCCGCGCAGAAAGCCCTTTGGTGTCTTTCTCAACGACTTTTTTATAATCGTCAACAAAACCGATCAAGCCATACCCGGCGGTTATGAAAAGGGCTATCCAGACATACTTATTGGACAGGTCCGCCCATAACAATGTGGGAACAATAACAGCGGCCAGAATCATAACGCCGCCCATGGTTGGAGTACCCTGCTTCTGCAGGTGCGATTCCGGTCCATCGGTACGGATAACCTGCCTGGCCTGCAGCTTCTCCAGCATGCGGATAATCCATGGACCTAATATAAAACAGACCAGCAGTGCCGTAATCATGGCGTAGATGGTTCTGAAGGTCAGATATTTAAAAATATTCAAAAGCTTGAGATCGCTGGCTAATGGATACAGTAAATGATAAAGCATAATTCGTTCTCCGGTTTTATTCCGGGCAGGGAACGCATCCCTACCTCATGGCACTCCTGATTCCTTCTGCAACTATATCCATGCGCATGCCGCGTGACCCTTTGGTCAGCACAAAATCTCCCGCCTGTGCGTGAGCCACTATATCAACCACAATCTGATCATGGTTTGGCGTACGGACGACAGATGCCTCATCCATCCCGGCTGAAATGGCCCCCTCTGCCGTATGGGCTGTCAGCTCTCCAGAAAGATAGAGGCGGTCTGCCACCTTGGCGGCCTGCGTACCAAGTGTTCGATGTAACCCGATCTCATCACCACCCAGTTCCAGCATATCACCCAGAGCAACAAAAGCCTTATTTGTACCCTTAAGTTCAGACAGGGTCGCCAAAGCAGCCGCCATGGAAGCCGGATTGGCGTTATAGCTGTCATCGATAAGATTTAACCCGCCAATAAATTCAAGCTGAAAACGTTTGTCATAGGGGCGAAAACTCTCCAGCCCGCTGACAATAAGTGCGGGCTTAATTCCCAGGGCATCAGCAGCTGTCGCTGCTGCCAGGGCATTATAAATATTATGCAGACCAAAAGCCTGCAGATGGACACTGTAACTGCTGCCTGCCAATTGCAGGTCGAAGCGCTGGCCGTTTATTCCGAGAATTTCAATCCCGGTTGCCCGCACATCAGCATTTCCAGTTCCGAAGGTTATCCGGCGAACTCCGGCAGGAACCGGCTGCGCAGCAATCAGAACATCATCGGCATTCACAATTGCACAGCCTCCGGCAGTCAACCTAAGCAGCAGCTCACCCTTGGCCCTGGCCACGCTGGCCACATCCCCCATGCTCTGCAGATGGGCAGCAAATGCGTTCAGGACAATGCCGGTCTGAGGAGCGGCAATTTCTGCCAGACGGTCAATCTCACCCGGCTCACTCATGCCCATTTCCAGAATCGCCCAGCGATGCTCTGCATTCAGCTTAAAGATCATTTGGGGCAAACCGATCAGGTTATTCAGATTACCGGCAGTCTTCAACCCCGGTCCGATCTGTTCCAGTATGGCGGCCAGCATCTCTTTGGTAGTTGTCTTGCCGTTGCTGCCTGTAATACCGACTACAGGCAGATCGAACCGGTTGCGATAGGCGGCGGCCAGATCACCCAGCGCGATCAGCGTATCCCGCACAACCACAACACTCACACTATCTGTATTTGTTATCTGCGGTATTTCTGCGGCAACGACAACCTTGATACCCCTGGCAATCACTTCGCCAATGTAATCGTGACCATCGAAGCGCTCACCGCGCAGCGCCAGAAACAACTGCCCGGGCTGAACTGTGCGGGAATCGGTGCTGACACCGTTGATCCGGTTATCTGCGGCACCATGGATCACACCACCGGTAGCGGCGGCTATCTCCGCAACAGTAAACATCAGGCTTTAACCTCTGCAAAGGCGGCAGCCGCCTCTTCGCGATCATCGAAATGGTGTTTAGTCGTACCGATGATCTGGTAGTCCTCATGCCCTTTTCCAGCCAGCAGAATAATATCACCGGGAACAGCCACACTGACTGCCAGACGGATCGCATCGCGGCGGTTTTCCAGCATGACAAAACCCTTATCTGTAAAACCGTCAGCCAGTTCTTTAACTGTGTATTCGCGAAATCCACCCTCACCCCAGCCCTCTCCCAGAGGGCGAGGGGGCATATCAATAATGCCGGCTTTAACCTGGGCCATGATAGCAAAAGGATCTTCGCTGCGCGGGTTATCTGATGTGACAATCGCCAGATCACTCCTGCTGGCGGCAATGGCACCCATAATGGGGCGTTTACCCGGATCCCGGTCTCCGCCGCAACCAAATACCGTAATGATTCTGCCTGTTGCCAGTTCTTTAAGGGTTTTCAGCACATTTTCAAGCGCATCACCGGTATGGGCATAATCCACCAGCAAGATAATACCATGACCGTTTTCTACCCGCTCCATACGTCCCGGAACAGCCTTATGCCCCTCGATACCAGCCTTGATCGTTTCCAGAGGCAGCCCCAGAGCAATACCGGCCGAAACTGCCGCCAGAATATTGTAGAGATTGAAGCGCCCCAGCAGACGTGATGTAAAAGCCACATCCCCTTCAGGAGTTTTCAGAATTCCAGTAATCCCATTTACGGAAAGCTGGACCCTTTCAGCCTTAACGTCTCCGTTGCAATCGACGCCGTAGCTGATCACCGGACAGGCCGATACAGCAGCAATCTGCGCACCATACTCGTCGTCCATATTAACAGCGGCCCGACGAACCGGCTTACACTGATCCGGTATAAGCAACCTGGAGAAGAGCTGCTGTTTTGAACTCAGGTAGCTCTCCATGGTTTTGTGGTAGTCAAGGTGATCACGGGTCAGATTGCTGAAAATAGCCACATCAAAATGGCACCCCTCCACCCGTTTCTGTTCCAGGGCATGGGACGATACTTCCATTATGAACGCCTTGGCTCCCGCATCTGCCAGCTGCCTGAAAGCCGCCTGCAATTCAGTTGACTCGGGTGTTGTGTGCGATGCTTCCACAACCGTATCGTCGAAACGGTAACTGATCGTCCCCAGCACAGCAGGTGCAATACCGGCTGCACGCAGAATCCCCTCAATCAAGTAGGTTGTTGTTGTTTTTCCATTTGTGCCGGTAATGCCGATCAATGGCAGGCTGGCCGTTGGATCACCATAAAAGGCTGCAGAAACAAGACCCATGGCACTGCGACCGTCTGCCACGTGCAACCACGGCAGATCGGCAGGAGCAAGAGAAGCATCCTCCAGCAGGACAGCAGCAGCACCGGCAGCAACGGCAGCAGAAATGTAGCGGTGCCCATCCGTATTTGTACCGCGCAGGGCAAAGAACAGCATACCGGGCTTAATTGCTCTGGAGTCACAGGTAATCCCGCTGATCTCGATCTCTGAGCTGCCGTGCAACTTAAAATCTTTTATTGTAGTTAACAGCTCGAAGAGCTTCATGACTACTCCTGAAAATGGCAAAACCCGCCGACATTCGGCAGGTTGTTTGTTACGCAGAAGGGGTAAACTTTATCCAGACCCCGTCAACTCCCATAATTTTGTGCCCGGGTGGCGGGAACTGTTCCGTAGCCCGCCCACTCCCCAATAACTTGATGTTTATGTTCTGTTTCTCCATTACCTTGAGTACCCGCCGCATGCTCATACCTCGAAAGTCCGGCATGACGCCTCCTTCCACCGGCAACTCCATTGCCCCTCCGTCTGAAGAAGCCGCCTTCATTGCCACCTGGGAAGGCTTGTTTTCAAAAGCACTGGCTGTAGTAGTCGATGGCTTACTGGATGCTACCGTTGGCGCCTGTTTCAAATATGCCAGAGTATTGGAGGCAATCCCACGAAATGCCGGTGCAGCAACCACACCACCGTACGGACTCGTTTTCGGCTCATCAATAACAATCAAAATCGTCAGGCGAGGCTTCTCAGCCGGAACGAATCCGATAAATGAAGCAGTTCTCTTGGTTGCGGAATATCCACGTGTAACCGGATCAGCTTTCTGTGCCGTTCCGGTTTTACCGGCAACCCTGAAACCATCTACCGCTGCATTCAGACCTGTACCGCCATCGGTGGTAACTCCCTCCATCATCCTGGCGACCTTGGCAGCGGTGTCTGCTGAAATTACCCGCCTTAAAGGCTGAGGTTCAAATTTTTGAACCTCTCTACCTGCGTCATCAATGACACGCTCCACCATATAAGGTTTCATCAGAGTGCCACCATTGGCCACAGCCGAAACAGCGGATGCCAACTGCACAGACGAAGCAGCAACGCCCTGACCAAATGAAATATTAGCCAGATCTGCTCCGTATAATTTTCTTTTATCCCGCAAACTGCCGCCTGACTCGCCCGGCAAATCAATACCGGTTTTTTCACCGAAACCAAAATTGCGCAGGTAGCGGAACAACTGTTCATCACCCAGCCTCATACCGATCTTGGCCGATCCGATATTGCTGGAATATTTGAGCACATCTGCAACCGACAGACGGGAATAGCTGTGGGTATCATGAATAGTACGGTCGGCAATTTTGTATTTGCCGTTTTCACAATTAATCATATCAGTAGTTTTGACAATTTTTTCCTCTAATGCTGCAGCCATCAAAAATATCTTGAAAGTAGAGCCGGGCTCAAAACTGTCTACAACCACATGATTTCTCAACAAAGCCTGCGAATATCCAGCATAGGAATTCGGATTAAAAGTCGGATAATTGGCCATGGCCAGCACCTTACCCGTATCCGGTTCCATTACCAGAGCCATACCGTTTTTCGCACCACTGTCAATAACAGCCTTACTAAGCTCCTTCTCAACAATGTGCTGAATTGTTGTGTCAAGAGTCAAAACTACATTTTTACCTGGAGATGAGTTCTTGACCAGTGCTTTTTTGTATGCCACATCGCGTCCAAGAGCATCCCTCTCCGTAATCAGGTAACCGGTATTCCCCAGAATGGTCGAATCGTATTTGAGCTCGATCCCTTCCAGGCCGATCGGATCCAGACCGGTAAAACCGATTACATGGGATGCCATCTCACGGTTGGGATAGAAGCGCTTGGTTTCGGAGACAAAACCGATGCCGCGCAGTTTCAGATTTTTCACCAGAACCGCTTTTTCCGGAGGTAAACGACGTTCCAGCCAGACAAAGTTTTTGCTGCCATTCAGTTTTTTGAGGAGTTCCTGTTTCGAGGTACCTAGAAATGGGGCGAGGACAGCGGCAGTTCCATCTATATCCTGAATATGTCGGGGCTCAGCATAGCATGAATCCATTTCCAATGATACGGCAAGATTATTGCCGTTTCTGTCAAGGATACTACCACGCCCTGGGGTAAGCGGTACTACACGCTGATGCTGACGATCAGCCTTGGAAAGCATCTCTTCATGCTGAATTATCTGCAGCCTGAATGCCTGGCAAATCACAACTACAAATAGCAGACCGAAAAACGATCCGATCATAATTATCCGGGTTCGAGCCCATTTTTCCCGTTCATCTTTCATATGTCACCATTGGGATCGGCACAAATCAACTCCGGATTAAAACTTTAACTGCTCAGTTATTTAGACTGAAGACCGAAGGTAATTAGAAAAAATATCCATTGGAGTTTTTCCCTTCAGCCTTCTACCTTCAATCTGCCTTTCATTTTACTTCAATTACCTGCTGCTTGTTTGGCAGCGCCATATTCAGATCACGTTTGGCAATTGTTTCAATACGTGCTGGAGTCTTCAGCAGTGACGTCTCAAGCTTGAGTCTTTTCTGTTCCTGTTCCGCCTCTTTGAGCTGACGACTGGATCCGGAAATTTCCAGATTCAGATCAACCAGCTTAAATCTGGACCAGACATGAAAAACAGAGACAATCGTAAAAAGCACCATACAGATCATCAGGAATTTGAACATGTCCAGCCGCTGAGGAGCAGCAATTGTTCCGCCAAACGGCCTTGGCGATGCTACTTTGCCGTAATCAATTCTTGCTTGTGCCATTTTGTTCTCCTTACAACTTCTCAATGGCCCGCAACTTGGCGCTGCGTGCCCGTGGATTCCGATCAGTTTCTTCTTCGCCCGCCATAACCGGTTTTCCGGTCAACACCCTAACTTTAGGATGGTTGCCGCACACACACATGGGCAGATGCCGAGGGCAGGTACAACCTGTTGCGTATTCCTTGAATACATGTTTAACAATCCGGTCCTCCAGGGAGTGAAAGGAGATCACTACGCCACGACCGCCAGGCTTCAACTTGTCAATTGCTGCCCTCAAACCTGTTTCAAGGCTTTCTAATTCATGATTAACCGCGATGCGCAAGCCTTGAAAAGTGCGGGTAGCCGGGTGCAGTCGTTCTTCCCACTTTGCTTTTGGAATGGCGCCCTTGATTACATCCACCAGTTGCAAGGTCGTTTCAATCCGTGCTTCCGAGCGAGCCTTAACGATAAATGCAGCAACACGTCTTGCCCAGCGTTCCTCGCCATACTCCTTGATAATCCGTTCCAGCTCATACTCCGGCAATTCGTTGACCAGCTCAGCCGCTGTTTCTCCCCGACTTGTATCCATACGCATATCAAGTGGGGCATCCTGCTGAAAACTGAAACCACGTTCGCCGCTGTCAAGCTGGTGTGACGAAACACCCAGGTCGAACAGAAATCCGTCCAGCCCTTCTATATCAAGCTCTGCCAGATAATCAGCCAGTCCGGCAAAATTCCCATGAACCAACTGAACCGACTTACCGAATTCGGCCAGCTTCCTTGAAGCCGCTGCCAGCGCCTCCTGATCACGATCAACCCCGATCAACAGACCGCCTTCCGGTGCACAGACTGCGGCGATCATGGCCGAATGACCGGCACCACCAAGCGTCCCGTCCAGATAGACACCACCAGCTTTTGGAGCCAGATACTGAAGCACCTCTTCCGGCAAAACCGAAAGATGATGAAAGCCGTTCACCTAAAAGCCCAACGCGGTCAAATCCAAAGGAAGATTTTTCTCATCCTGGGCATTGACCCTGTTGTATGTTTCACGACTCCAGATATCAAAACGCCTGTCCATACCTACAAACCAAATATCCCGCTCAAGTCCGGCGTGAACTCTCAAAGCCGGCGGTATCAGTACTCGCCCAAGCTTGTCGGTCCCGCACTCTTCAGCCGGATTAAGAAACTGTCTCTTGATACTGTCAAGCTGCAAAGAGGTATAGCCCCCCTCATTCGCCAGCGCCTTACGCTTGATCTCAGCCCAGACACTAACCGGATAAACCGAGAGCCCACGGGCGTAACTGTCATCGCCCACATTGATAGGCTGCGCTTTTGTAATAACAAAACGCTCCTCACCAAAGGTCTGAACAAGCCCTTCCCGGAACTTAGCCGGGATACAGGTTCGTCCTTTGCTGTCAATGGTACTCAGATTTTCTCCGCCAAATATGGCGTCTTGAACTGACATTTGCCACCTATTTCCACTTTTTTCCACTATGTGGGAAAATATAACGTAGATCAATGCAATGTCAAGATAAAACATTTAACTGATGGGGCTTTAATCACAAGCGGGACAAGATTTTCCGCTGATGGCTCCGCAACATTTCTCAGTTTTCAATCCTAATTTTGTCCGATAGCTCAACACATGATTCTGCTTTTTTATGCAGGTCATGCAAATTCATCCAAAATTATTTCAGCAAATAATTTCAAATGTTTTTTCCAAGACTTACAGTCTTTCTTTAAAATAAAAAATCTTAAGACTTTTATTTCTGATTTCGGGTGGTATAATGCAGACAGAAGCATGGAAGTAAATTATGTTCAGAGGAGGGTGATACATAATATATGGAAGACACTCCACCCAAGTGGGATCAGTAAAATAAGGTTAACAACTAGTCCGGTTAAAAAATGGACCGGATATATTCCAGCGATGGAAGACAGGATTAATTAAATAACAGAAAGCCCATCGAAGGTTCTGATGGGCTTTTATATTTTCAAAAATTGAAAAGGGACATTTTGTATGTGTGAACGTTTTACTCTTAATGCAACACCGGAAGTCATTGCAAAAACATTTAATCTTCAGGAGATTCCTGATTTGACATTACGGTATAACATTGCTCCCGGTCAGAATGTGGCCAGCGTGCGTCACTATGAAGGGCAAAACAGGCTTGACCTGTCAAACTGGGGCTTGGTAACTGGCTGCCACAAAGACAACGATCAGCCAGTGATCAACGCCCGTTCCGAGACGGTCCATGAGGAATCGATTTTCAACAATTCAATCAAATTCAACAGGTGCATAGTCCCCGCGACCGGGTTCTTTCAGTGGAAGATTGAAGATGATCGTAGACAGCCATATTATGTCCGTTTGCTGAATAGCGGAATCATGGCTTTTGCCGGGATCTGGGAAAGCTGGAAAGCAGAGGATGGCACTGAAATTGTAACCTGCTGCATACTTACCACATCTTCAAATAATCTGATTCAGCCGGTCCATAAAAGAATGCCGGTTATACTGCCACCGGAGGAGTATGGTTTCTGGCTGGATAAAAATGTACAGCATCCCATCGAACTGCAAAGGCTTTATCAGCCCTACCCATCGGAGCTAATGGTGTCTCACGAAGTCCCCGATCTTGTAAACAACCCCAGATTCGACGGTCCATCCTGCATTCTCCAGATGTAATAATCCTGCTCTGGATAAAATATGGAAATTGGCGGTCAACGTACCATTGTAAAGACCAACACCAAAATCAGGGTTCAGACCGGTGTTCGTAATCGAATTTAAACTAGATATTTATTCAGACAAATCCATCCATCTTCCGTTTGTCAGTGGCTGAAGGTCGGCAGGCTTCAGTTGAAAAACGGCAAAAGGTGTACCTGCTGCAGCCCAAATCACGCCATATTTCATCAGGTCATTATCCAGGAGGGTTTCCAGCGGTTCATTATGTCCGACAGGCGGGATTCCGCCAATGGCATAGCCGACTTTTTCTTTCACATAACTGCCATCGGCTTTACCGAGCCTAAAACCGGTTAAACTTTCTATCTTCGCCAAATCCACCCGATTCGAACCGGAGGCAATCACCAGAATCGGAAGACCACTCTCCTTTTCCCTGAACACGAGTGATTTTGCTATCTGAGACACCTCACACCCAATACTATCAGCCGCCTCTTGAGCTGTTCTGGTCGAACCTGGCAGCTCCTTAACCTCAAAGGCAAAGCCTTTTTCCAAAAGAAACGCCTGCACCCTGCCAGCGCTATTACTCAACTCTGCATCCATAGCATCAATCCTCCTGATTGGCTCGAAAAAAAATCTGACTACATATTAATTGATTAATTGTTATTGTAAATACTTGTCTAAAATTGATAGGGTGGCACAGAATAGTTTCTGCCTAAAAAAATCTTCTTTTAGTACGCATAATCACAATTAAAAGACACTGGCCATCATGATAATAATCTTCAAGATATTCATAACGCCACTGCTGATTGGTACTGTCACTTTAGCCGGGCGCTGCTGGGGTCCGGTGGTCAGTGGACTATTAATTGGCCTGCCACTGACTACCGGACCGGTTTCGTTCATCCTGGCCCATGAGTATGGATTCGAGTTTGCCCAAAAAGCCGCTATCGGCAGTCTGGCAGGGCAGTTATCCATGTGTATCTTTTGTCTGGTATACAGTCTTGCTGCAAAAAGGTGGGGCTGGCTGGCAAGCTCTTTCGTTTCTTTAAGTACCTTTTTGTTGGCAACACCGACATGGAACCTTTTAAATTGGGAGCTGATACCTGCAGCAATTACATTACTTGTCGCTATAGCACTGATTTTAAAATTTATTCCCTATCACCAGATCGCTTTGAATAACAGCCCCCCGCCAGTCTGGGATTTACCTGCCAGAATGATTATTGCAACTACATTCGTCATACTTCTGACAACATTTGCCAATATGCTGGGGCCGCAACTGAGTGGCCTGATTGCCCCGTTTCCGGTTTTCGGTGTTGTGCTGGCAGCTTTCAACCATGTTCAAAATGGTGCAAAAGCCGCTTCGAATCTTCTACGGGGCATTGTTTTCGGCTCTATCGCCTACACCGCTTTTTTCCTTATTGTAGGCACGTTTTTATCCCGGCTGGGAATCGCCTTAACTTATTTTTTGGCAGCGATTTCCGCCGCTTTGATTAGTGGCGCCATTTACTTCATCAACGACAGAATCAATAGAAATACAGACTTACAGGTCACAGAATACCGGAGAAAATCATGACACGGCAGGAAGCATTGATTCGAGCTCTTCCCAAAGTAGAACTGCATCTGCATATTGAAGGAACTCTTGAACCGGAAATGATGTTTGAACTGGCACAGCGCAACGGAGTTAAACTTCCATATGACAGTATCGAAGCAGTGCGGGGAGCTTACAATTTCAACAATCTGCAATCCTTTCTCGAACTTTATTATGCCGGAGCAGCAGTACTTATTTCTGAACAGGACTTTTATGACCTGACCTGGGCCTATCTCCAGCGTTGCCAGGCCGATAATGTTGTTCATACTGAGATTTTTTTTGATCCGCAGACACACACGGATCGCGGCATCGCCTTTGAAACGGTACTATCCGGCATCCGGCGGGCGCTGAAAGACGCGCACCAACAGCTGCAGATCAGTTCCAGACTAATCATGTCGTTCCTGCGTCATCTGTCAGAGAAAAGCGGTTTTGAAACCCTGGAGATGGCGCGGCCTTTCATTGAACAGATCCATGGAGTCGGCCTGGATTCAAGTGAAGTCGGCTACCCACCTTCCAAATTCCAGCGTCTGTTCGATCAGTGCCGGGCGCTTGGCCTGCCGCGCGTGGCCCATGCCGGAGAAGAGGGACCGCCGGAATATGTCTGGGAAGCGCTTGACCTGCTGGGAGCATGCCGCATTGATCACGGTGTCCGGGCCATGGAAGACCCAAACCTGATGGACAGGCTGGGCAAGTTCAGAATTCCGCTGACCGTCTGCCCCTATTCCAACGTCAGGCTGAAGGTGTTTGACCGGCTGGCAGACCACAACCTGCAGCAACTGCTAACCAAAGGTCTTTGCGTAACCATCAACTCCGATGATCCGGCCTATTTCGGCGGCTATGTTCAGGAAAACTATTTGGGAACGGCACGGGAGCTGGGCTTGACCGGCGAGGAGATTCTGTTGCTTGTTAAAAATGGTTTTGAAGCCAGCTGGCTGGCAGAAGGCGAGAAAAGCAGGTGGATGGCGGAGTGCCACGCAATATTTAACAGCATTCAACCAGATGATTGACCCCGGCAATCCAACGGTATTGACAGGCAGTAAAAAGGGGGTCACAAATTCTGCGACCCCCTTTTTTGAGTGTTCCACCAAACCGGCTGGCGGACGGTAACCGGACTTACTCCTAATGTTTGTGCCCTTGTTCCTGTCCACCGCGCGTACCGCCAAGTGCGGGATACCCACCGGGATTGGTACGGCTGGCACCCCGCTTTAAGTCATCCAGACGCCGCCGCATGCTCTCGATCTCCACTTGCTGGCTGGCGATAATGTCCTCGGCAAACTTGCGTGTCACCGGATCATTACCGTGCTGAAGTACCAGTCGCGCCATGTCGATCGCCCCCTCGTGATGCGGAATCATCATGGCCAGAAAATCCATATCCGGATCTCCCGTATACCCCGGCGCATGCATATCGGACATCATTTTACCCATGCCTGCGTTCATTTCTTCCGTAAAACGCTTGTAAGCCTTACCGTACTGAGCCGACACTTCCGGTTTTTCATGCATATGCTTGCCCGGTTGCTGTGCATCAGCCACGCCCAGCACTGCCAGGACCATCAGACCTGCCGCGATTATGTATCTCATGGTGTTTTCCCCCTGTAACCAGGACACACATACACCAGGTTAATGCTTTTCTTGTTCCGCAACTCTCCAGAGGGCAGTTTCAGGCTGCCAAGAGGAATCTGTGCAATGAAGCGCGGATTGAAGGGATCGGAGACATCAAAGACCGTACATACGGTTTGTCCCGCATTGGACGTGCCGGGCAGTTCATCCTGTTCGTGTGCCACATACAGCAGGTCGTTTTCGGGGTTCGTCCAGATACCGTGCGCCTCACGGCCATGGGTAAAGAAGGTGCCGACCACCTTACGTGTGCCAGGCTTGGCGCTGCGGTCAATGATAGCAAGTCGGCTGGATGCCACGCCATCCGGGCCGTTGTCATCAACACGGGCCAGACTGGCGTACAGGACTTTCCCCTTGGCGTTCTCCACAAACTCGACATGATTTGGCCGGGCCAGATTGCCAAGCGACACGCTGTCCAGGACATGGAAAGCGCCGCTGATAGAGCGGCAGGAGACGGCATCGGCCAGCTTGTGCGAAAACCATACTTCGCTTCCGTCCGGACTGGTCTTCAGAAACGGGGTAAAACCCGGTTTATCCTGTGCAGCAATATCCAGCCGGGTTATTCGCTCGGGGTGCGAATAGCCGGACTTATCCGTATTGACACGAATCACATCAACCTGGGAAACTTTCTGGCTGGCCACAAATGCGATCGTTCCCTGTGCATTGAACCACACCTGCGAAGGGCCATTGATCGTCGGCACATAACGCAGAATCGCACCTGCATCGGTTCCGCCCATCTGCTTGATCGCCCGTTCCACATCCAGAATCGCAATCCGGTCTTCTCCGCGCAGTGTAACCCACAGCTCTTTGCCGTTTCGTGTGAAGGTTGGTTCATGCGGCTCACGCCCCACCAGAATGCCGCTGGAAATACGTTCCGGATTGGTGGTCGGACCTGCCGACGGATTTGGCGCATTGCCGATGACGCGTTTGCTGACTGCATCAATCAGATAAACATTGCTCGATCCGCGCCCGCTGGTTGCCAGCAGTTTTCCGTCCGGCGAAGGAACCGCTCCGTGTGCGTCGATACAGCCATGATAGAGCGGCTTGTGGATCATTGCCGCGTGTGTCGGCGCCACCCCTGCGGTTACGAAGCGAAAAGGTGGTCTCCCGTCTTCATCGAAACTGGTGAGGTTAATGGTGGTTTCAACCGTATTGCTGCGCGGATCAATAACAACCAGGGTGTTGGAATCTTCATTGGTGATGAAGACACGGTCCTGTGCTTCGATGGACGGTTTAGCCTGAGCTGAAGCTCTGTGAGGCGAGGCGAGTATCAAACATGCTGCAATTGTAACGAAAAGAGTTCGGATCATAGAAACCTCCTTGTAATGCTCGACCTCTGAAGTACAGACCGAGCGAGAACTGGCAAAAAAGTTTCGCAGGGAGAAGGCATGGCAGGTCCTGCTATGTGTTTTATTACAAAAGGATAGCATAAAACAGGTCATGGGCAACCGGCAAGCAAGCCTCTTCCGATGGATTTGATCAAAGGTATTACTGAGGCTTTTTGAAAGGCTACAAAACACCGAAACACTGGATAAAAAAAGTCCCGGACCAACAAAACCGGGACAGTGCCTTCACCATTACATCCTATTCTACATCTCGATTTCCCTTTCTTGACAATTATAGCGATTGAGGCAGATCATCCCACAACTCGCTCAAGGTCTTGTATCGTTTCAACCTCTTGATAACGCTGTCCACCGGCGACGCAAAAATTGTTTCGTAAATGAACTCATCGGCCAAGGGGTCCATGGCAAAAGCCAGCTGTTCTTTCTTGATACTGAATTGGGCATTAATTCCATTGGTATTTCCCCGTGCATCGACACGAATCCACCTGTCCAGGCTGGCCAGGTAAATTGCATTAAAACCGTGCAAAACCGTCTCATCATCAACGGGAGGGTCCAGCTGCAAAACCTGATAGCAGAAACCGGCCGGAATATTTATTGCCCGTAGAAGGGCGGCCAGCAGATGGCTTTTGGCAAAACAGATCCCGGTGCCGTGCAGAAGCACTTCGCTGGCCTTGCATGTCACTATCTCAAGCCCGGCATCCTGAGTGTGGGAGATTGAGTCACGCACCCATTCGTACAGACAGCGGGCTTTGGCAACTTCATCCGGTACTGCCTGTGTAAGTTCCAGCGCCTTCTGCCGGACAGCCGGGGTCTGCCAGTCAACAATTGCGTCGGAAATCAGGTATTCGTTTAAATCATCGGATTCTGGGTACATAAGGTCCTCGTTTGCTTTTGTAATTGTACAGCTAACAGCCGGGTTGAGCGCTTTGTTGGGCGTTATTTCTTGCCCGCCAACGCAAAGTAACTGGTCATCAGGTTCCGGTAGTTGGGAATGTGGCTGGAGAATAGCGCACCAAGCCCTTCAATATCGTTGCGCCAGTCGCGATGCAGTTCACAGGCCATACTAAACCAGTTAATCAACTGGACGCCGGCAGCCTGCATCCGCAACCAGGCACTATGGCGGGTGACTTCATTGAAGGTGCCCGAGGCGTCAGTGACCACGAAGACCTCGTATCCCTCCTCAATGGCAGAAAGCGCAGGAAAAGCCACACAGACTTCGGTGACTACTCCGGCAATGATCAGTTGCTTGCGGCCCGTCTTCTTGATTGCTCTGACAAAGTCCTCGTTATCCCAAGCGTTTATGTTGCCGGGCCGAGCAACATAAGGGGCATCGGGAAACATCTCCTTCAACTCCGGTACCAGCGGTCCGTTCGGCCCGCTCTCGAAACTGGTGGTGATAATGGTCGGCAGCTTGAAGTACTTTCCGCAGGCCGCGGTTGCCAGCACATTGTTCTTAAACTCGCTGGGCGAAAAATCCTGCACCAGCGAGATCAGGCCCGCCTGGTGATCCACCAGCAGTAAAGCTGCATCGTCTTTAGAAAGCCGGTTGTACTTGAATGACTTGCTCATGAATAACTCCTCCTTACGGTTGATTAATCCGGACGGGTCCGGTGCTTTACAGGCAACCCAAGAGACAATTATATACCAAAATTTCCACACCGCTTTTTGTTCAAGCAATTTATTCAACTACCAACTCTGATACAGCCTGAAACTATATAAAATTAAAGAAAAAAGTTCGGCGATTAGTGAGACAATAACAACACAAAAGCTGCCACCGGATTACACTGATGGCAGCTTTTGTGTTCATAATTTGTACTGAGCAGAATTTATTCTTTAACCTCATCCTTAACCGGCAACAACTAAACCACCAGACCGTCTCTCAGACAAATAGTCCGTTCGGCGTTCATTCAACCGCGGCGAGCCGCCTCAATTGCTGCGATGTCGATCTTTCTCATCTCCATCATCGCGTCGAACGCGCGCTTGGCAACAACGGGATCGGGATCGGTAATCGCTTCCATCAGAGCAATCGGCGTAATCTGCCAGGACAGACCCCATTTATCCTTGCACCAGCCGCACTCACTCTCCTCGCCACCGTTGCCGACGATCGCGTTCCAGTATCGATCTGTTTCTGCCTGGTCAACGGTTGCAACCTGGAACGAGAATGATTCGTTGTGCTTGAACTCAGGTCCACCATTGAGTCCGAGGCAGGGAATCCCCATCACTGTAAACTCTACCGTCAACACATTCCCTTTCTTCCCGGACGGATAGTCTCCCGGTGCGTAGAGAACTGCGCCAACTGAGGAATCGGGAAAGGTCTCGGCATAAAATCGCGCCGCTTCTTCGGCGTCGCCATCGTACCAAAGGCAAATCGTGTTCTTGGCTTGCTTCCGAATCTTACTCATCTTGACCTCCTTTTTAGTTTTATTGGCCAACGGACCAGGTACTATTCCAATTGGTCGGTTTCATGATGCAATCATATCCAAAAATGTGGTTTTTTGTCTTCATTTTTTGTTTTGCCCTATGGGGCCAAAGAGTACTGTACGACTTTTGGATCCGGATATGCCGATGGTTGTGCATTTGGTTAGTGACACTGACAACAAAAAAGCTGCCACCGGTATAACCCGATGGCAGCTTTCATATTCACAATCTGTACTCAGAAATTTATGCGATCAACACACCTTCAACCCATTCTTACTACACAACCAAACCGTCCTTCAACACAATAGTCCGGTCGGCATAACGACCATTGTCAGGATTGTGGGTCACCATCACCACCGTCTGCCCGGCGTTGTTCAGTTCACGAAACAGCACCATAACCTCTTCGCTGGTTTTGGAATCCAGATTGCCGGTCGGTTCATCAGCCAGCAGGATATGCGGTTTATTGACTATGGCGCGGGCGATGGCCACACGCTCCTGCTCCCCGCCGGAAAGCTGGTTCGGCAACCGGTCCAGCTTGGCACCCAGGCCGACCCGTTCCAGCGCCTGCTGCGCTGCGCTCTTTTGGGCAGCATTGCTCATCTTGACAATGGCTAGCGGCAGCATGACATTTTCAATGGCGGTCAGGTAGGGAATCAGATGAAAGGACTGGAACACAAATCCCAGGTTGGCGGCGCGAAAATCGGCCAGTTTTTCCCCGGACAGCTTGTACAATTCAACCCCGGCCATCTCCACCTCTCCGGCGGTCGGATGATTCATGCCGCCCAATACGGACAACAGTGTGCTTTTACCGGAACCGGACTGCCCCATGATAGTGATGAACTCACCATCCTCAATGGTTATATTCACACCCCGCAGCGCCTCAACCACATCGTCACCGCTGGTGTAATGTTTTTTCACGTTTTTTATTTCGATAAGTGCCATTTTAAATCCTCAAAAAACTAATTTCTTGTAGCCACTGAGATACAAAAAATCCCTCACCCGGCCTTCAGTCACCCTCTCCCAGAGGGAGAAGGTTTATTTAATTTTAAAACATGTTCACCTGAGGCGATCATTTTTTTTGCAAGGTCTAGGAAGGCGAAAGATTCCGCGGATGCATAGCAGCGATATTTTGCACAAGGTAATCTTGAAGCCTGACGACGAGATTGCGGAAAAGTGGTCGCCTCATAAAGCTCGAAGGGCTTCTGTTGGGTCCATCCTGCTGGCATGCAGTGCCGGATATAGACTTGCCAACAGTCCCAACACCAGCGCCAGCGTCACAGAACCGACCGTCACCCACACATCCCAGACCAGAAGCGCCTTGCTGCTTTCTGCCATGAACGGCAGCGCCAGACCGGCACCTCCCATACCTGCCAGATAGCCCAAAACTCCGGCCAGCAAACTGACCAGGGCAGCTTCCAGCAGAATGATCCGCATGATGTGGCTCTTGCGGAAACCAATAGCCCGAAAAACGCCGATCTCGGTGGTCCGTTCGTTGACGCTGCCCATCATGGTGACGAAGACAATCAGGGAACCGATGAAGACTACTACACCGCCCATGGCAAAAGAGAAACGTTTGAACTGGTCCAGTGCTTTCAAGCGCCCCTCCACCACCTGCTGAATGGCGGAAACTTTTGCATCCGGTATTTTTTCGGCAATCTGGGTGACCATGTCGCCGATAGGGCAGCCGGAGCAGAGCGCAGCCACCTCGGCCAGGGTAATTTTACCCTGTTTACCCAGCAGTTTCTGCGCTTTGGGCAGGCTTGCAAAAACCAGTGCATCGTCCTGAGACCCGGTCTGATCCAGCACTCCGACGACCTTGAAGATTTCATTTTTAATGGTCAGGCTGTCACCCGGTTCCACACCAAGAACCTTAGATGCGTCACTACCCAGCAGCAGTTCGTTATCACCTTTTGGATCATTACCGAAGATTTTCCACCACTGTTTCATCTTCAGTTCATTTTCAAAGTTGACACCGACCAGCAGCACATCATGGGTCCCGATCCTGATACCGCCCAGTACTTTCGGCGCTATGGCAGAGATGTTCCTGTGGTTGACAATGGTCTTGATTCTGGCCAGGTCTTCTTCCAGTATCTCCCGCTGATCAAAGGTCACGCCTCCCAAACTGATGCCGCCGTAATTCATGGCCAGACCGTTACTCTGGGGTGTGATCAGGATATTGGCGCCGAACTCATCCATTTTGCGTTCAATGTCGCTGGACATGGAGCGTGTCAGGGTAATCAGAGTTACAATCGTGGCAATTCCGACCATTAGTCCGATGGTCAGAAATGCCATCTTGGCCTTGCGCCTTTTCAGGTTATTGATGGAAATAGTGTGCAGTTTCATCAGAAGTATTTGGCTCCGGCCTTGAGATCATGCAGATTAATCGAGATAGTACTGCCCTTTAATTGATGGGGCAGGTAGCCTGGATTGCAGCCGCCGGTGGCATTGGGTCCGAGACGATTAATGGCGAATTTCATGTTGCAGTTTTTGCAGTTCATTTTATCGCCCTGCTGTTCGTATCCCTTTTTGGCATGGTAACAGGCATCGCAGGCGTCAAAAGCCACCTTGATGCTGTTGTCCTGTGCTTTAACTGCAAAAAAATTGATTTCTTTGCCGCCATCCACAAGCTTATAAAAATGTGCTTTTCCATCTGTAAGCTTTGTTGCCGAGATGGTAACCACATCACCGCTGGCCTTGACCTTCTCATATTTTCCAAAGGAAAAAGCATAAACTGTTGCCGCTGCGATCAGGCAGGTTATTGCCGTAACTACACCGATTATCCTTGCTGTCCTGTTTGCTGCCATTTTGATCTCCCTTATAAACAGTAATTATATGATTCTGACTGTACCTAAACACCTTTACCCGGCTGACTCGTCCCGCATCCGCCGCCCTTGCCGCCGCAACAGCCGCCACCCTGACCTGCTTTTTCACCGATATTTCTGCCGGTTACCTGCCGGAACTGCTCCGGGGTCAGAACAACATGGACATTACTGCTGAATCCTGCACCTGTGACTTTTTCGGCAATGTTTTCCGGTTTGACGGCCTTGGTATCATAACTGACAATTACCCAGCCGCCATTCAGATCTACCTCGGTGACCGCAACACCCTTGACAGACTCAAGCGCCTTTGAAATCTTGCTGCTGCAGCTGCCGCAGGTCATGCCGGTCGTTTGCAGCACGGTAATCGAATCTGCAGTCACACCAACCTTAACGTAAAAAGCCAGTACTGAAAGCAACGTTACTGTGGCAACGAGTATTAGTGCATTGGAAACTTTATTTTTCATATTCACTCCACTGGTTAAATCTTTTGATACAGCTATACTATCAAGTACTGTGCCAGACTGAATTCAAGCTTTAACAAGCTGTATTAACGGGACAAATCTTTTTTCATACCAGCACAGGCATTAGCAAAAAATGTAGAATATTCCACTACAGTGCGCATTATTCAACTAGACCGGTGCCCGTATAAAGTATTATGTCAGCTCTATTTACTTCGTTATGCATATTTGGTATAAGGACTTTATCAGCAAATCTCTGCAGAGCTGGAGGGATAATGTCGTTCAACCACTTTGACAGCCAGGGCCAGGCCATCATGGTCGATGTCAGCGCCAAGGAACCCACACTCAGGCGGGCCGTTGCCACCGCCACCATCCGTATGTCACCCTCCACACTCTCCTCAATTCTGGAAGGGCGCACAGCCAAAGGGGATGTTCTGGGTGTTGCCAGAATTGCCGGAATTTCCGCTGTCAAGAAGACCCCTGACCTGATTCCGCTCTCCCATCCGCTGGCCATTCATGCTGTTTCCGTAGAATTCAAACCTGACCAGAACAAAGGTGAAATAGTTGTTGAATGCTCCGTCACGGCATTCGAACGCACCGGCGTTGAAATGGAAGCCATGATAGGCACCAGTATGGCCGCCCTGACCGTGTACGACATGTGCAAGGGGAGTGAGAAGGGCATTAGTATCACTGATATTGCCCTGCTTTATAAAGAGGGGGGCAAAAGCGGTACATACAAAAGAGAGGTGCAACCATGAGAGCAGGGATTCTTACAATCAGCGACCGCAGCTCCCAGGGAAAACGTGATGACCTGGGCGGACCGGGCCTCAGCGCCTGGCTGAGCCAGCAGGGGGTTGAAACCGTTCTTTACAAGATCGTCGCAGACGAGATTAATGAGATTGCCCCGCAACTTTCCAGATGGGCCGATGATGACACCCTGGATATGATCCTGACCACCGGCGGCACCGGCGTTTCACCGCGCGACGTCACACCCCAGGCAACCATGCAGATTCTGGATCTGGTCATCCCCGGACTGGGTGAACTGATGCGGGCCGAAAGTCTGAAAATAACCCCCATGGCCGCCCTTTCCCGCGCCGTGGCCGGCATCAGAAAGCAGACTCTGATCATCAATCTGCCCGGCAGCCCCAAAGGGGCTATTGAAAATCTGGCCGCCATCTGGGCGGCGGTGCCCCATGCCGTCCAAAAGATCCGTGGCGATACCAGTGATTGTGCCGATCTGCCCAAAGGGAAATAACACCATAATGACTGATGAACTACTGACAGACATTACCGGCGTAATCCTGGTGGGTGGAAAAAGCCGCCGCATGGGAACAGACAAGGCCTTTCTTCAGCTGGACGGTAAACCGTTGATCGAACGGCTGCTGGCTGTCTTTTCAGAATGTTTCTCCCAAACCATACTGGTGGGCAATAATGATCATCGCTTCAGCAACTATGATGTGCCGATTGTGGCGGACATCTATCCCGGCAGCCCGCTGGGGGGTATTTTCAGCGGACTCCACCACGCAGCAACCAGCCATATTTTTGTTGCCTCCTGCGACCTGACCTATCCAAGCTATACCGTAATCCGACAGATCTGTTCGCTGGCAAACGGCTACGACGCTGTCGTTCCAGTCCTTTCACACGGTTTTGAAACTCTTTGTGCAGTTTATTCAAAAAACTGCCAGCCCACCATAAAAGCCATGCTAGAGAGTGGCAATCACCGTATTTTCGATCTCTACCCCCAAGTCAACCTGAGACCAGTACATTATGAAGAACTGGCAAAAAATGATCCCGATGGTAGATCATTCCTGAGCGTCAACACACCCGATGAATTCGCAGCGGCAAAAAACGGAATGGTGGTGAGGACTAATGAACACAATCAGTGACAAACTGCAGGTCCGCTCCAAAATCTGGCTGGAAATTGAAGGTGAGCCGGTCTTTGGCCAGGGGCGTGAAATTCTGCTGAGACATATTCAAAAGAGTGGATCGATAAATTCTGCTTCAAAAGAGATGGGCATTCCCTACCGCAAGGCCTGGACCTACATTGATGCCATGGAAAAGAGGCTCGGAGTCAGCCTGGTTAATCGCCTGAAAGGCGGCAGTGGCGGTGGCGAATCGACCCTGACACCGGAAGCCCTCGTGTTGCTGGAACAGTTTGACACGCTGCAACAGGGATTTCAGGATTTTGTGGATCAAAAATTCCGCACCATGATTGCTCAAATGAACAAATCCGGAGAGGTAAAATGATCAGCATTCTTGATGCGCAGCAGATTATTCTGGAACAGACCGCATTGCAAACTACAGAAGAAATCCCATTATTAAAGGCGCTGGGTCGGGTTGTTGCAGAAAATATCCATGCGCCACGGGATATCCCTGCCGCTGACAATTCGGCCATGGACGGCTACGCCTTTGACATGGAATCACTTAAGGGCAACAGTCTTTCAGCCTGCGGGTTTCTGCCTGCTGGCGAAACCATGCTTGAACCGGTAGCACCGGGCAAGGCGGTCAGAATCATGACTGGAGCCCCAGTTCCGGCCGGTTGCAACACGGTTATTCCGATTGAGGACGTAATCATCAATGGGGACCAGATCCAGGTCACCGGAAAAATCAAGGCCGGCAGCCATATCAGACGACAGGGAGAAGAGTTGCGGGCCGGTGATCTGGCCATCCGATCATTCTCCTTGCTCAGACCGCAGGAAATCGGCATGCTGGCCGCATTTGGCAGAGCGGTCGTCCCGGTTTTCCGCCCCCCCCGGGTCGGCATCCTGGCCACCGGCGATGAATTGCTTGAACCTGGCACGCCATTTCAACTCAACCGGCTTTACAACAGCAACAGCTACAGCATCGCCTGCCAGGCTGCGGAAGCTGGTGCAGAACCGGTACTGCTAGGCATAACCGGCGATCAAAAGGGCAACACCAGAGATAAAATCCTGGGAGGCATGGAAAACGACATCCTGATCACAACCGGTGGAGTTTCTACCGGAGACCGGGATTATGTCAGAGAATCCATCATTGAGCTTGGTGGTGAAATTCTGTTCTGGAAGGTGGGTATGAAACCTGGCAAGCCGGTAGCCTTTGCACTGCTGAACGGAAAGCCGGTCTTCGCCCTGCCGGGCAATCCGGTAGCCGCCATGGTCGCATTTGAAATGTTTGTCCGCCCGGCGATTCTGAAACAGACGGGGCACACACTTATCCACCGGCCTCAAGTCAGGGCAGAACTGATGGAGCCTCTGAAAAACAAAGGGGACCGTCCGCACCTGGTCAGTGTACAGGTCAAACTTGACAACGGAACTTATACCATTCGCACTACCGGGGATCAGGGTTCCGCACGCATTTCGGCGCTGATCGCAGGCAATGGCCTGGTCAGACTGGAACCGGGACAATCCCTGGCTGCCGGTGAAACAGTTTCAGTAATGCTGCTCAGCAAAGAATTCGAGATAGGAGCTACCTGATGCCTTTGATCGACACCCATGGCCGGATTATCAACTACCTGCGCCTGTCCGTAACCGACCGCTGTAACTTGCGCTGTCGCTACTGCATGCCGCCGGAAGGGGTGGAGAACCTTGCACATGGTGACGTACTCAGCTACGAAGAACTGTTGCAAGTATCACGGGCGGCAATTGAGATCGGGGTGGAGAAAATCAGGGTCACCGGCGGAGAACCGCTGGTTCGCAAGGGAATTGTCGGCTTTCTGGGTCAATTGGCCGCCCTGCCGGGCTTGCAGCGCCTGGTCCTGACCACCAACGGCGTCATGCTCAAGGAAATGGCAAACGATCTGCGATCCGCCGGAATCGAAAGCCTCAATATCAGCCTGGATTCCCTGAAAGCAGAGACATTTTCCAGAATCACACGCGGCGGCAATGTCAACGACGTGCTAGCCGGGATAGAGGCAACAGCCAGGGCCGGTTTTCCCTTTGTCAAAATCAACGTGGTCGTCATGCGCGGCATCAACGACGATGAAGTAGCGGACTTTGCCGCACTGACCATTGATCACCCCTACCGGGTTCGCTTCATCGAGTACATGCCGACCCTGCAGGACAGCGACTGGCAGGCCACAACCGTTCCTGGCACTGAACTGCTGGAACGATTATCCCGCCACTATGATCTGGAAACGGTTACCCGGGAGAAACATGCCGGTCCGTCAGTCAATTACCGCATCAAAGGCGCCGCCGGAACAGTCGGCATCATTACACCTGTCTCCTGCCACTTCTGCAAGGACTGCAACCGGATCAGAATCACCTCCACCGGCATGGCCAAGAGTTGTCTATTTTCCGATGCCATGACCGATCTGAAACCATATCTTAAATTGCACGATCAGGCCGGACTCTGTCAGGCATTGCAGGGTGTAGTCACTGACAAACCGGATCAGCATCAGATTCTGAACCTGACCAGCAAAGCTCCCGCAGTGGCCATGTCGCAGGTGGGGGGATAAAACTCCTCCCCCCAGCGGGGGGAGGTTGGGAGGGGGGTTGAATTTGCAGCTTCTTTCCCCCTCCCTGACCCTCCCCCGCTGGGGGAGGGGAGATAATCAGAAACTATTCAACCGGAGGCTACATGACTTCTGAAAGCAATAAACGAAACACTGCCGGCAGGGTAGTTGCCGTCTGCATCAGCGAAAAAAAAGGCCAGCGTAAAAAGCCGATTCCGGAGGGTGAACTGCGGCAGAATCATGGCCTGGCGGGAGATGCCCATTCCGGTGAGTGGCACCGCCAACTGAGCCTGCTGGCCCAGGAGAGCATCGACAAGATGGTTGCCAAGGGGCTGGACGTTACTGCCGGTGACTTTGCTGAAAACATCACCACCAGCGGGCTAGAGCTGCACACCCTGCCGGTGGGCGCACAACTTTCCATTGGTGATATTCTGCTGGAAGTCACCCAGATCGGCAAGGAGTGCCATACCCGCTGCGCCATCTTTTATCAGGCCGGTGATTGCGTCATGCCTTCGGAAGGGATTTTTGTCAGGGTGCTGCAGGGTGGAATTGTTAAAGCCGGTGATATAATTGAAATCTTAAGTTAAAGTGGTAATTTAAATTGACGCAAGCTTAAGTTTAACTGATAACTTGTCCCATCAGCGTTATGCGGTACTTGTAGAGAGATCAGCCTTTACTGGAGTGTGGATATGATTAAGCGGTTATGGTCAGTTTTATTTATCATGTTGATAATTTCAGGCTGCGGATACAACGGCACACCTACCCGGCAGAATGATTTCACACCGTTGACTTCAATTCAGATCTTTGCCGAGTTACCGGCCATTGAAACCTCCAAAACCATTGCCATACAGACTTCAACAAGGCTTAAGGTTATCGGCAATTTCTCCGACCTGTTCACCCGCGACATCACCGATCAGGCGGTCTGGTCAAGCAATACACCGGGCGTGGCCGCATTCATCACTGCCGCCCAGCCGAACCGGGTAACCGGCCAAAGCCCCGGCAGCGCTGTCCTTACCGCAACCGTGGGGGCCATCACCAGCAGCTACACACTGACCATAAGCCCGGCAACAGTCACCGCCATAACAATTACACCTGTAAATCCTACCGTTTCCAAGGGATTTACAAAGCAATTTGCCGCCACCGGCAGCTTCTCCAACTCAACTACGCAGGATCTGACCTTCGACAGCAGCTGGAGTTCTGATACCCCGACAGTAGCCACAGTGGGCGACACCGCCAGCGACAAAGGCCTTGCCCGGGCCCTGTCAATCGGCAGCACAACCATTAAGGCAACATTGGGTAGTAGCATCAGCCCCCCAACCCTGCTGACCGTCACCGAACCGGCCCTGCTGTCAATTGCGGTCCGGCCTGCAAATCCTGCACTACCGGCTAATCCATCGATCCTGAGCCTGTCCACAACGCCATTTACCGCCACCGGCAGCTATTCCGACGGAACAACCGCCGATCTGACCGCTCTGGCAGCCTGGACATCATCCAACACCAACATTGCATCCATCAACACCACCGGCACAGCAACAACCCTGACACAAGGAACAACTACAATCACTGCCGCCTACGGCGGCGTCCCGGGCACATCGACCCTCAAGGTCACCGGAGGTAACCTGGTCTCAATCACCATTGCTCCATCCACTCCAGGTCTGGTCATCGGCAACCTGACCAGGCTCACCGCCACCGGAACTTTCAGCAACGGAGCAACACGCGATATTACCAATGCTGTTGACTGGAGCACTGCCAATACCGCCATTGCAACAGTTACCACCTCGACACCAAGAGACAACCTGGCCTTTCTAAATGCCATTGCTACCACATCAGCAACAGCCGTGACAGCTTCTTACGGCTTGATCACTACTTCAACCAATCTGGTTGTCACAAATCCACAGCTGCTGACGCCCCTGACAATTTCACCGGCCAGCCTGGCTTTGACCGCCGGAACCAGCGATCGTTTGAACGTAACCGCTTCATACAACAATGCCCCCACACAGGACGTAACATTTAACACTAACTGTTTGTGGAGTTCAGACAACAACGCAGTAGCTACTGTTGAAAATACAGGAATAAACAAAGGCAGAGTCACCGGAATTGCTGCAGGCAGTGCCAATATAACTGCCAGTTTTGGCGGTCAAATCATAATCCGCACTATCACCGTCACTTCACGGTCACTGAAGAGTCTGGCCATTTCGGGAACAGCCACATTGGCTTCCGGCAGACAAACCGGATTTACCGCAACTGCAACCTACACTGACAACACAACAAAGGACGTGACAGACAAGACAACCTGGGCCATCAGCAGCCAATCCGTTGCTATTCTGGCCGACAGCCTGAATCAACCGGGCCAGCTCGTGGGAGTTGACAGCGGCTCGGCCACATTAATGGCAACTTTTGGCGGTTTATCTCCGACAATTACTGTTACAGTGCCCTGAGTGGCCTTACTGCAATTTTCAATACAAAGCTTGTTATCATCTCATTCAGGAAGTAATCATATGAAACGAACCTGCCAGATACTAATCGCCCTCTACCTGCCGTTGTTCTTCTGCGGTCAGGTCAAGGCTGCACATGTGGGGCCTTACTTGGGTGCCTTCGTAGGTGGTAATACTTTGATGAACTCCAAGGCAACCGACGACCTGGGAGACTTCAGCCTGAAATTCAAACCGGCCCTGCTGGGCAGCGCTGTTGCTGGGTGGGACTTTGAACCGGGCAATATGGTGGGCGAGGGGCGGATAGAACTGGAATACAGCAGACGAAGCAACAAGCTGGATCAGGCCAAATTCTCAGACGGGAGCGTCAGCGCCGGTGGTAGTTTAAAAGCCGACAGCCTGCTGCTCAATTTCTGGGGTGTCTTTCACGACAACAAAATATGGGCACCCTATGCGGGAGTCGGCCTCGGTGCCGCCCGCATCGAGGCATCCAGCCTGCAGGTGTCCGGACAGCCGCTGGCCAGCGGCTCAAAAACTGTCTTTGCCTATCAACTTGGTACCGGAATAGATTTAACCGTGACAAAGTATCTGAGCCTGGATCTGGGCTACCGTTTTTTCAGCAGCGTCAATCCTAAGTTCACAGAACCCAATGGTCGCAAGCTATCCATGGATTATTTCAGCCACAATGTCATGCTGGGGGTACGGGTAGGGTTTTAAATTATTATGCCAGGTAGCTGACCTGCAGGAATTTGGATTATTCATCCTCAACATTATTCCAGAGGTCCTCAGAAAAACCAAGGTTCATTGCGGCGTTTTGTTCTTGCTGGTTTAAATCATTCCAAACCTTATCGGCACTTGATGACGCTTCATTTCTGTCCCCTTTATCCTGTTGCCATCCTAAAAGAGTCCAGAGTTCCTTTTCTTTGCTGCTCAGATCGGCCCACGACAATTGCTCCCAGATTCCCGGATTGCCTTTCATATCTCGAACGTACATAACTGCCTCCCGTATAATCAGGCCAAGAATTATTTATAACGAGATCCAGACTTTGTTGTATTTCTCCATAGCCTCTATATTTCTGCCAACAATTGACTCTTTCGCTCTTTATATTCGTTTTCGTCGATTAAGCCTTTATCAAACAACCCTTTCAATTTCAACAGCCTGCTTTCAATCTCTTCGCCAGATGATGATGTTTGGTTATTTATGTTTTGAGGTGTTGTCATTGAAATATTAGTCCCGCCAGCAATAGCGCGTTTTTCTTCCAGCTCAAGGTCCCGCTTTTTCTCCCACCACTCTTTTTCAATCCCTTGCAGGTGTGTATAAAACAGTTTTGATTCCTGCAACGGTAAATCAGTTATTGAGACAACACCGGCATTATTGCCTTTATCAGCAGTTATGGTTATTGTGCCGCCGCTTAACACGGACGTGTCGAAGCGTGCATCTCTCATATCCCTGAAATAATAGTCTTTAAAGCTGGAGTTTAGCATTCCATGGTCATAAACAATGATTCTCAGATTTGTCAAAATCAATGTCTTTGCACTGGTAGCAACTGCCTGAGTTATGGTAGAAACAAGAGACTCCCCTTGAATCAACAGTTTATTCAGCTCGTCTTCCGATACTGATAGAAATTTCGGACGAATATCGTTTTTTGTTTGTTGAATCTTTTCAGTTACTTTATCGAATATTCCCATTTCCGTCTCCTAACCATGACAAACAGTATAAGTGTGTTAACGAAGTTATTTTCTGCCATAAAAGCGCAGAAAACAACTTCTAACTTACTAATAAAGTGAATTTTTCAGACGCTGTTGTTGGAAATTCATTTTCTGGTCTGCTTTCCGGCTGCGGCATTATGTTATCGTAACCGTTTCACATCCGCAGATTCCTGATGAAACTAATTACTGGATTATGGAGAATACTATGGCAAAATTAACTGTAATGGCAAAGATCGACATTACCGAGGAGATCACAATCAATACAGAGATTCAATTGGATAATCACTGAAAGTATGCCGGTACACCAGGAACTGGTTTGTGAGTAGGTTATTTGCCCCCACCCCAAAAAAGGAGGACTGTATGGCTGCAAAAAAGATTCTGATGCTGGTTGGTGACTATGTGGAAGATTACGAAGTAATGGTGCCGTTTCAGGCATTACTGATGGTCGGACATACTGTTCATGCTGTATGTCCCAATAAAAAAGCCGGTGATTTTGTCCGTACCGCCATTCACGATTTTGAGGGCGATCAGACTTACAGCGAGAAACCGGGACATAATTTCACTCTGAATGCCAGTTTTGATGATATCAAGGCCGAAGATTACGATGCCTTGGTAGTACCGGGTGGACGTGCCCCTGAATACATCCGTCTCAACAAAACGGTCCTGAGCATGGTACGTCATTTTGCCGATGCGGACAAACCGATCGCTTCCATCTGCCACGGCCCCCAACTGCTGGTTTCAGCCGGTATTATCAAGGGCAGATCCTGCTCGGCCTATCCTGCAGTCGCCCCCGATATCACCGATGCATGCGGCACTTATATGGATATCCCGCTGGACAAGGCCCATGTGGACGGAAAGCTGGTCACTGCCCCGGCATGGCCTGCGCATCCTGACTGGTTAGCCAAATTTCTGCAGGTATTGGGCACCCGGATCGAACCTTAACTTAACTTGTAGCAGAACATGGAAGGCGGCCAAATGGTCGCCTTTATTATAGGTGACTGGTTTACAAGTCTCCCCGATCTGACTCGGACTCCAATCAGTTCTGCCGGATCCAGACCGATGATTTGCCCAAAAGGGGAATCCCGATGTAGCCGTGCAGCTCAAGCCGGTCCGGAGCGTTCAGGGTAATTCGGGACCGGTAGGTGTTTCCCGTATCCGAGTCATAAATTGTCCCCTGTACCCAACGATTGTCACCGTCACGGGTGAACCCTTTCATGATCTGCAGACCGATGACCTTGCGATTACGCTGCTCATGGTGTGGATTTTTCCGGTCGGTGCGTGGCTTGCCGGCCATACCTTCCCGGTCATCCGCCGGAAAAAACGGATCCCGCAGCCAGGCGACTCGACCGCAAATTTTTTCACCGCAGTGGTAGATCTCGATCAATGCCCTGCCATCGGCAGTCTTCCAGGTACCGGCAACACCCTCGCCGCTGGCCAGACCGATTGACGTCGAAAGCAGCCAGCAGGCCAACACCAATCCTAAATGTTGTTTCATTTGAAGCGACCTCTTACATCCATGATACTCGACAAAAATACTTTCATCCGTTTTTTCTACCCGGTTAACAATTAATTCCCCGAACCAGGCCATATGAGGTCCTAGACCGAAATCGCTAAGCTTGTAATATTTGATATTTAATGAACAAGTTCATAACCCATCTGTTTTTTCTGAAGTCATTGTTTCAATTCAGAGAGACTCCAGTCTTTTCGAAGAAGCGAGAATATCAACGAATCCACAAAAGTATCCTCAACAAGAAAGCTTTCTCTCAAATGGCCTTCAAGGTGAAAACCAAGTTTCTCCAACATTCGAGTAGAGGCATCATTCCCTGGCGTGACACCCGCTTCGATACTGTGGAGGTTCATGTGATCGAAGCCGTAATTGATGACAGCACTCAACGCCTCGCCAACCACTCCCTTGCCCCAATATTCGCGGGCGATTATGTAGCTGACATCACCACGCCGGTGCGCTTTGCGCCACTCATTGTAGCCACATTTACCGATCAACCGCCCTTCTCCGCGTAATGTGATACCCCAGTGAATTGCAGTACCTGCTTGCGCTTGTTTCGCCATGCTATTAATAAGCTTGCTGGCTTGGTCTACTGATGTAAAAGGACGACAACTCCAGTATTGCATGGTTTCTTTGTCAGAAAAAATTCTGTAAAGATCTTTGGTGTCTGTGTGGACTATTTCACGTAGAACCAGCCGTTCAGTTTCCAGCACTGGAAAGCTATTAACGGTCGAAGTTATTGATATCAATTGCACTTCCTTTCTAAAAAACACATAGCTACAATTTGTTCTCCGATTAAACATAAACCACTAGTCACTCAATGTAGAGCTAACCCGCAGCTGGAGGCAAGGGTTAGTCCTTTATATTTCCGCCAGCTCTCTGACTTTGCAGACTGTTCTCCAATTGCGATCCGTCATCGGGACGCCAAGCAATTTTTCAGCGTTTGCCGCAAGTTTGGATCTACCCACCCCGTCAGGTGCATGCAAATAAAACACATTATCACTCAGATGAAACCGTTCGCTTTCTGTCCTAAGACTTTGCAGTTTTTCCATGTCAGGGTTTATGGACTTTGAGGCAAGAAAGCCCAGATGCAAACTGCCTGGGTCGGTTTCTGCCTCTGGAAATGGGTTCTTTTCAATTGCCCTGATTATCGTATCGAGTCCAAAAATAATAACGCAGGGTTCGAAGTCGTGTCGCTTTTTAACTTCAAAAGTTACCTTTTGGGAAAGTTGCGTAAGATCGTTTTCAGCACTCTGAAATACTGCGTTACCGCTTTGAATGTATGTTTTGACTTTTTGTGCGCCAATTTCTTCCAGCAGTGCAACAAGCTCTTTCATCGGCAATGAGTTTTTTCCGCCAACGTTTATGCCTCTGAAAAAGGCAATGTATGTCTTCATGTTATCTCCGCTTGAATTGTGGCTTGACGCAGGTGAAATCTGAATCAGTTTCGCAAGGTTTAATTTCAATCATATTTGTTTTTAGTTAACGGGGGCCTTATAAGGGTTGGGACTTCGCCTTTTTAGCCATTTGTTTAGTTTTACTTTAGAGCCGCGTTACAATATTTTACTTTGACACGGTGTGTATTGATGTGTATAAATAGTCTATGACTAGCAAAGAGATCATAAAACGACTTGAAAGCGAAGGGTGGATTTGTGTCGGCGGTAAAGGCGATCACCAGAAGTACAAACACCCTTCGAGAGCTGGTCATGTAGTAGTGCCACACCCACGTAAAGATTTGGCAATTGGAACCTTGCGCAACATTTACCGGCAAGCTGATTGGGAATGGAGATAAACATGTTATACCCTGCATATATTCATATTGGAGACGATCAACACGCCCACGGAGTAACTATTCCCGATTTTCCCGGCTGTTTCTCTGCCGCCGACGAGTGGGAAGATTTACCACGCATGATTCAAGAAGCCGCAGAAGTGTATTTTGAAGGTGAAGATATTCCCGTACCGGCACCTACACCATTAGAGCAATTGACTATTAACCCCGAATATCAAGATGGAGTATGGCTCTTGGTAGATATTGATCTTGCCAAGCTCAAAGTTAAAGCAAAACGGGTTAATATTACTTTGCCAGAAAATCTTCTGCATGAGATTGACCGTTATGCAACGCAGTACCATATGACTCGTTCCGGTCTATTGGCTCAGGCTGCGGGGCAATATATTCATCGCAAAGAAGCAACATAATCATAAGGTTTTTAATAGTCGTTTGATTATTTTGCTTTTTTAGTTTTCCCCTTAGCTCCATTCTCAGGAACTTTTACCACCACCTGATCCAGCGCAGACTGCCCAGAAACCTTTCCCAAAAACGATCTCCGTAGACTCCGCCCAATGTAGCTACCACAAGAGAAGTTCCAATAATCAAAAACCATCCTTGTCCCCACATTGATACTCCGATAATACCACCTAGCATAGCACCAAACACGAAATGTATCCAAAATCTTTCCCAGTCGTAATTGTTGTCCATTCTATTCCTGTATTTCAATATTTGTCTATTCCTCGTCCAACGGTTCGGAAAATCACCTGGCGGCTTTTGGGCCAGGTGCATTTTCCTGGTTGAAAACTTATTTATATAATCAAGCACTCCCATTGCAGTTCACGCAGCCTCTACTGCATATACTCGAATTTTCGAGGCGACTGATTCAAGTTCGATGCGAAAGAGACGTTCGTTCTCTGACTTTAGAAAGAACTCAAACTGTACTCCGTCACGGTATCCTCACTCATTTTCAAGAAACCACGCAAATCTCAGCTCCATACCGACAACATTATTCCATGGTGGGTTGTTCGACAATTCAACTATGTTCGAGTTTGTCCATGATGGCGCCTCAAACGAGAGTCGGATTTCATCAGTTTCCCCGATGCATGTGACCCAAAGAACAACATCAGGGAACTGTAATTCCAAGGCTTCAATGTCCTCGCATGAAAAAAGATCCTCCGTAGTAAAGGCATTGTTGGTACGAACTCGGCGTACACTCAACAACTTGCCCGAGCAGCGTTCGCAAACCGAGGAAAGATTCTCTCCGTTGCTGCTTTCAATTTTTCACGCAGAGCATTTTCCGTATAGGCAACAATCACCGAAACAATGTCCTCATCCCTAAAACATGATGCGGGCCTGAACTGCTTTTCCTCAACCACAATCTCAACCGTCTTCAAGCGCACACCACGCTTTTCATCATACCTGTACCGTACGCATAACAAAGAGTCACCAAACCTCTCCATAAGGCGCTTCGTCCCCTTTTGTCCCGGTTTCAGGTGAGTCTGTGTTCTCATATCCTTCATCATGCTGCCTCCAACATGGAAAGTTTTTAGAGAAACAATCAAAAACCCGTTGAAACTATACGAAATGCTTTAGAGGCTGTAAATTAAAATAATCTTCAACTGAGGTATTTACTTGACTAAAACAAAATCAATTATATGATTATATAATCATATAAGCATTGGAGTCATTCTATGAGTTCAGCAACACAGTATCTGGCCGACGTACTCAAATCACTTGCCCAGCCGACCCGCCTCAAAATCCTGGACCTGCTGCGCGATGGCGAACGCTGCGTCTGTGAAATATTTCCGGCCATTGCCGAGGAGCAGTCCAACACTTCGCGCCATCTGGCCTATATGCAGACCCACGGCATCCTGTCGCGTCGCAAGGACGGGGTCAAGATCTACTATGCCGTTAAATACAATGAAATTTTCCAGATGATCGACCTGGCGGCCAGCATAGCCAAACAGGAACTGGATCACCGCATGGATCAGATGAAGGAAGCGGCCAAATGATTGAATTTGAACAGATCTACCAGGAGTTTCAACCCAAAATATATCGATATCTCAGCGGTCTTTGCAATGAGGCCGATGCCCTGGATTTGACCCAGACGGTTTTCCTGAAGGTTAGCCGTTCACTGAATGATTTTCGTGGTGACTCTTCCCTGTCCACCTGGATTTATCGTATTGCCACGAATACTGCCCACGACCATGCTGCCTCTTCGCTTGCTATACAGCGCGGTACGGAACTGCTTTTCGATGAGGAAGGTTCTGTTGACGACTTGCATGACCCGGATGCTCCCGGCACGGACAGACAATATATTCGCCAGGAGATGAATGCCTGCATCCGAGGTCTTATTGATCAATTACCGGAGAACTATCGAACCGTGCTGCTGCTCAGCGACTACGAAGAGCTTTCAAATCAGGAAATTGCCGACACACTTGGCATCACCCTCGAAACTGTCAAGATCAGGCTGCATCGCGGCCGGTCACACCTGAGGAAGTCAATGGAATGCAGCTGCAGCTTCTACCACGATGAACGGAATGAAATCATGTGCGACAGAAAATAATTTCCAGACTGGGTGTATCCTTTTTACAAGCTCCTCCGTCTATAGGGGTACAAGGAGTTTAATTTTACAGACGGAGGAAAGTATGAGCGAAAACATTTTAAACGACAAAACCAGGAGCCTGGTCGCTGTCGGGGCATCAATTGCTGCAAATTGCCAGCCCTGCCTGAACCATCATGTGGCAAAAGCGCTGGAGAACGGTCTGAACAAGCAGGAGATAGCTGAGGTTATTGAAGTTGGAAAAGCAGTTAGAAGCGGTGCCGCCGGTAGCATGGACAAACTGGTGGCTGAGATGAAAAAAAATGACCTTAACCAGTGTGCCTCACAAGGCACTGCAAAAAGCTGCTGCTGTTAGCACAAGGAGAAATCTATGGAATGCTCAAGCTGTAAACCTCAAAACAGTACAAGCAAAATAGTTTATGCCTGTGGCGGATGTGCAGATGTGGGGGAAGTAGCTGACCAGGTCAGTCGTAAACTGCGCAGAGACGGTTTTGCCACTCCTAAAGCCAGCTGCCTGGCAGGAATTGGTGCAGGAATAACCGCTTTTATTGAAGCAGCGAAGGCTGCCGACATGGTGATAACCATCGACGGCTGCGAAGTTGGCTGCGCAGAAAAGATCATCCACAATATCGGTTTGAAGCCGCAGGCGATTTTTCTGACAACCATGGGGCTGGAGAAGGGAAAAACCACACCGTCCCCGGAACTGACTGAAAGCATTTGCGGCAGAATAGCCTCACAGTTTTAAGCGGCACTGCACGAAAAAGGATTTACCCATGATCAAAACCTTCGCTGATTACCTTGTATTTACAAAGATCGGCCTCCTCCCCGGCAGTCGTGCCGGGGAGGCTCTCAATTTCTTCGTCTACGACACGATCAAGATTTTCCTGTTGCTGGCTTCAATTATCTTTATTGTGGCCATCATCCGCTCCTATTTTTCTCCCGAACGAACCAGACGGATCCTTTCCAGTAAACACGAGTATGTGGGTAATGTGCTGGCGGCCCTGCTGGGCACGGTTACCCCATTCTGTTCCTGCTCTGCTGTACCTTTGTTTATCGGCTTTCTGGAATCGGGTATTCCGCTGGGCGTTACCTTTTCCTTCCTGATTTCCTCTCCCATGGTTAACGAGGTGGCCCTGATCATGCTCTGGGGACTGTTCGGCTGGAAGATCGCCCTGATCTATGTCGGCACAGGCCTGATTGTGGCCATCATCTCCGGACTCATCATCGGCAGGCTTAAAATGGAGAAGTACGTTCAGGACTATGTATGGGAAGTCAAAGTCGGCGCTGCGGAAATACAAGAGCAGAGTTTCAGGGACAAGCTGGAATATGCCCGTGATTACACTCTGGGGCTGCTGAAAAAAATCTGGCCCTATGTGTTCATCGGCATCGGCATCGGAGCTTTCATCCATGGTTATGCCCCGGCGGATTTCCTGCTGAAATACGCCGGACGGGATAACCCGTTCGCTGTTCCACTGGCGGTTCTGATCGGAGTACCACTCTACTCCAATGCGGCCGGGATCATCCCGATTGTTCAGGCACTGATGTCCAAGGGTATGGCTATCGGAACTGTGCTGGCATTCATGATGGCTGTAACGGCCCTGTCACTTCCAGAGGCGGTTATTTTGAAAAATGTACTGAAGACCCGCCTGCTGGTGACTTTTTTCGGGATAGTTGCCATGGCAATCATCATGGTCGGATACCTGTTTAACGCAATTCTGTAAACTATTCACACTAAGGAGACACACAAATGAAAATCGAAGTATTGGGAACCGGATGCGGCAAATGCAAGGATCTTTATGAAGCAGTAAAAACTGCTGTGGCGGAAAAAGGCGTACAGGCCGAGATCGTCAAGGTGGAGGACATCCCGTCCATAATGAAGTACGGCGTCATGAGCACCCCGGCTCTGGTCATTGATGGCAAGGTGGTGTTTTCCGGTAAAGTGGCCCCTGCATCTGAAATCAAGGCTCTGCTATGAAAGCTATTCAATTTGCTATTTTGCTTTCCCTGTTCGCTGTTGCACCTTTAACTTTGCAAGCAGCCGAGCTTCCTTCATCCAATGCCGCCACAATCAATTCCGCACTGGCATCCGGCAAACCAAGTGTGGTTGACTTTGGCGCCCGCAGCTGTATCCCCTGCAAGAAGATGGCGCCGATTCTGGAAGAATTGAGCCGAGAACTTAACGGCAAGGCCAATGTGATATTTAACGATGTCTGGAAGGACAATTCATTGGGAGGTAAATACCGGGTTCAGATGATCCCGACCCAGATCTTCTTCAATGCAAAAGGCCAGGAGGTCAAACGGCACATGGGTTTTATGGAAAAAGCCGCCATCTTGAAAGAATTGAAAACCGCAGGTATGAAATGACCTTTCTGGAAAACATCGAGCAGATTATCACTCTCTATCCTCTGCTGGCTTTTGGCGCAGTCTTTCTGGCCGGAATAATATCTTCTGCCTCACCCTGCGTACTGGCAACCATTCCCTTGGTGGTGGGCTTTGTGGGTGGTTACAGCGATGGTGATCGCAAAAAAGCCTTCCTCTACTCGCTGACATTCATCACAGGCCTGTCAATAACCTTTACCGCTTTCGGAGCGGCTGCCGGACTGTTGGGCACCATGTTCGGCTCAATGGGGGGATATTGGTATCTGGTCGCAGGCATAATTGCGCTTGTCATGGGTGGCCAGATGATGGGTTTGTATGAGTTCGGCGGTAACGTGTGCGGAATGTCGTCGTTCGGGCCTCAACGTGGCGGACTGTTTGGAGCCTTTCTGCTGGGCCTGTTCTTTGGCGTGGTTTCCTCGCCCTGTGCAACGCCCGTGCTGGTAGTATTGTTGACCGTGGTTGCCAGCAAGGGGCAGGTGCTTTACGGCATTGCCCTGCTGTTCTGCTACGCCATCGGTCATTGCCTGCTGATGCTGTTTGCCGGAACCTTCACAGGTTTTGTGGAGGGCTTTGTAAAAGCGAAAGGTGTCATGAATTTTTCGCTCTGGGCCAAACGTATCAGTGGCGGAGTGATTGCAGTGACAGGCGCCTGGCTTGCCTGGCAAGGATTTTAATTAATAACAGAACTTGGAGGGTATCATGATAAAACGAGTGCTAGTCATGTTGCAGCTGTTGCTGATAATTGCTGTAAAAACCGGCCATGCTGCCGAAGAGGCCCCTTGCGCCTTTGATTCTTATTTGACAGGTTTTAACTACGATAGCCGCGCCGAAATGAAGATTGACAGCAAACAGCTGCTGAAGCTCCTGGTCGCCAGAAAAGCCGTGCTGGTGGATATCCGTTTTCCCGAGGAAACAAAAGCCTGGCGGATGGGTTTCGGCCAGTTTATTCCGTTGAACGAATTACCCGGGCGGCTTGCCGAGTTGCCAAAGGACAAGATCATCGTCACCGCCTGCCCGCACAAGGACCGCTCTGCCATAGCCATGGCCTACCTGCGCACCAAAGGGTATACAGCCCGTTATCTGACCGACGGCCTGACCGGACTGGCCGAAAATCTGCGTGGTGATACCGCCAGGGATTTTCTGGAAAATTTGGAAGCAAATGACAGCAAATCGAGTTCTTCAATATCAGCAGATTGAGATCACTGACATATTTAATCAATCAAAAGCTAACCGGCTAATTTTCACCTCGTGTATCAGTGCCTCCAAATCCTTTTGCTTAGCTCCATCAGACCACTTTTATGCAATTTGTAAAAGACTTTGACAATTTGCATAAACGCCGCTAAAGCTACAGTTCACTGTCATTAAAGCGGAGACGTACTACCATGAAACATCTCGCCCAAACTATCAAAGCCCTTTCCGACCCGATCCGCCTGCGTATCGTCCTGCTGCTGCAGGCCGAAGGCGAACTGTGCGTCTGCGATCTGATGGCGGTGCTAAAGCTGCCGCAATCCACTGTTTCCCGTCATCTGGCTTATTTAAAACGAAGCTGCTGGGTTGATATCCGTCGCCAGGGCGTCTGGATACACTACCAATTGAGCCAGGAGAGCTGTACCATCTGCCGGGAGATGCTGGACATGCTCAAAAAGCACGCCACCATCCTGCCCGAGGCAGAAACCGACCGCCTCATGCTGGCTGCCATCCTGAAAGATAAAACCGACTTCTGCCTCTAGAATAACACTCTGCACCCGAAATTCCCGTCTGAAACACAATTGTCACTTGAATGCATCCGTCAAAGCGGATATATTCAAAGCAGAGGCAACTCTTCCCCTGGCAATCGTTGATTTACGAACGGAGAACCATCATGAGCGAACACCTTTCCCATAAACTATCATTCCTCGACCGCTGGCTGACACTATGGATCTTCGCCGCCATGGCTGTTGGCGTCGGCCTGGGATATCTGGTGCCCGGCACGGAAAACTTTATCAATACCTTCCAGATCGGCACAACCAACATCCCTATTGCAATCGGACTGATCGTGATGATGTATCCACCTTTTGCCAAGGTGAAGTACGAGGATATGCCGGAGGTGTTTCGTAACAGGAAAATACTGGGAATGTCACTGATCCAGAACTGGATCATCGGACCGGTTCTGATGTTCGTGCTGGCGGCACTGTTGCTGCCGGACAAGCCGGATTACCTGGTTGGCCTGATCATGATCGGACTGGCCCGCTGCATTGCCATGGTAATCGTCTGGAACGAACTGGCCAAGGGCAACACTGAGTACGCTGCCGGACTGGTGGCTTTCAACAGTATCTTCCAGGTGCTCTTTTATAGTGTCTATGCCTGGTTCTTCATTACGGTTCTGCCGCCACTGGTCGGACTGCAGGGGATGGTGGTGAATGTAAGTATCGGCCAGATTGCCGAGAGCGTTTTCATCTATCTGGGAATCCCCTGTATTGCCGGAGCCTTGACCAGACTGATCGGCGTCAAAATCATGGGTAAGGAACGCTATCACAGGGAATTTGTGCCGAAGATCAGTCCGCTAACCCTGATCGCACTGCTGTTCACCATCGTGGTCATGTTCAGCCTGAAGGGCAACCTGATCGTGCAACTGCCCATGGATGTGCTGCGCATCGCCATCCCGCTGCTGATCTATTTTGTGGTCATGTTTCTGGTATCGTTCTGGATGGGCAAAAAGGTGGGGGCAGACTACTCCAAAACAACAACACTGGCCTTTACGGCCGCCAGTAACAACTTTGAGCTGGCCATTGCCGTTGCAATAGCCGTCTTCGGCATCAACTCCGGCGCCGCATTTGCCGCTGTTATAGGCCCTCTGGTAGAGGTACCTGTAATGATCGGACTGGTCAATGTGGCTTTCTGGTTTAAAAAGAGAATGTTTGCAGAAGGTTGACAACGAATGCCATATCTTCCAGCAAAAAGCCCCGTTCAGATAGAGAACGGGGCTTTTTGTGATCTGCAACCTTAAGTTTACTGGTTTTTCATATTACAGCTGTGGCCCGTAGGGATCCTTTAGTTCCTGTTCCGGCTTGAACATCAACTTCTTGGCACCACGGTTGTTAGTGTATTTACTCAACTCAAGATCAACCTTGATCGGCACATCGACCCCGGCCTTGGCCAATGCCTGGCGCAGCATGGCTTCCGCCTTGCCCGCATGCATGGTGGCATCTCCAAGAACACGCATTGCTTCAGTGGGGTTATGGAAGCCGACCGAGTTTTCGGCACCGAAAAAGAGGTTGCGGTAGAAACCTTCTTCGTAGCTGTCCTTTGCCAGATCATAGAGCTTTTTGTCGATCTGCTTACCTGCCGCCTGCTCCTTATGGGTCAATTCAAACAGCTTGGCAACGGTAGCCAGGGCATAGCCGGAGCGGATATACTGTGAGGCGGCCCGATCCTGAATAGCAATCACCTGATTTTTCAGCCATTCAGGTGTTTCTGAGTGGCATTGCTGGCACCCTTTAAAGTCATTTTTCAGCGGGCTCATGATCCGATGATCGGCGATCTTTCTGCTACCCACCTTTGTATACGGCATGTGGCAATCGGCACAGGCAACACCAGCCATCCAGTGCACGCTGTTATTGGAATACATCTCGAATTCAGGGTGACGGATAAAAGCCATTTTGAATCCGGTCACAGCCTGGGTCCACTCACCATAGGACTTGTCGCTACGGATTTTTTTGATGATATTTTCTATGCTGATCTTTCCCCACTTGCTCCCGTCCCACGGAAAGAAGACATCCTGAGATTTCATGTCAGCACTCTTGGGGATGGTGTAGGTGACGTGGCACTGGGCGCAGACCAGGCTGCGCTTATCCTGGTTTGTGAACTTGGTCTGGTCAACTCCGATTTTCTGCAGGGCCTTGTTGAGGGTAAAACCACGGGAAATCTTAAGGCCCATGTCTTTATTGTCGTGGCAATCAATGCAGGACACCCCAAGTTCCTGATGTTCTTTGGGGATCATGGCCACAGCGTCTTTATAGGGTGCTGAAAAGTAGCCCAAGCCGTTTTTTTCGGCCAATTGCGGAGCATATGGGCTTTTACAGGTCAGGCACGAGCCACCGGCCTTTACGCGAGACGGGTCAATTTCGGCCTGATCCTTCATCATGTGGACATGACCGCGGGGTTCGTTATACTCGATGCCAAAGCCCCAGCCATTGAACAACAGGGCGGCAAAGGGGTATTCGGACAGTTTGTCATAAACTTTGCCGCCGTCGTTGCCTTTCTTGTACTTGCTCTTGCCTTCCGGGGTCGCTTCAGCGGTTTTTTTCCATGTCTCATATTCAGCCGGAAAGTTTTTCCCCCAGACTGCCGGATCAATGGTGCCATCGGGAATCTCGACGGCCTTGACCTGCTCTGCTTTTTTCGGTGCGCAAGCGGTTGCCATAAAACCGCAAAGTGCGGCAGCGATCAGGGTTGTAATCAGCTTCATCTTCATATGTTTCCTCCAGGGTGAAATAGTATGGGTTAGCGTGTTTCAATGCCGCCGGTACCGGTATGGGTAATACGACGATGGCATTTCCAGCAGTCACGGGAGGTATCCATCTGCGACACCAGTGTACTGTGGCATCGGATGCAGTTGGCCTTGACCACCTTAGCACCATGTTCGGACAGCGTAATCCGCTCCGGCACCTGGCCGGAATAAAAGAAAATTACATCTTTCATACCGTCGATTGACTTCCAGATATAATGCATGGCGGCATTATTGCCAGGCAGGTGACAGTCTACGCATCTGAAGCGCCGGTGGGCACCGGAGTTCATGAAATTACTATACTGGTCCTCCATTACATGACAACTGGCGCAGAATACTGAGGATTCGGATTTTGCCAGTAATTGCGGTGGTCCCAGCAACAGAAACAGTGCAAACAACGCCAGTACAGCAACCGTAATGGCCGTAACTTTAAGTCGCTGTCCACGCGAAAATGATTTCATCCATTATCCCCCTTCCTGAAAAAGACTCACCGTCTTGACTCCCCCTGATCTCCATTTTTCGCCCTCTCATCAAAAGTAGTCACAAATACTTGCTACAAGTATATACCTTAAATAAACATTCACACGGTTTGACCAAAGTCAACTATCCACGAATACTCTTGAAGTTATCTGACCCGAAAGTTCACAACATAATGATCCAATAAAAAGCCCCGCTCAAGTTATGAGCGGGGCTTTTCAGCTAATACGGTTATGCAGTTAAAATCTACTTCTTGGCAGCACCTTCTCTGGCCACCTTCATAGCTTCGTTGAGAATCTTGACACCTTCCTTGGAAGCGGTTATGGAACCGGTCAGACTTTCTCTGGCCAGGTCAGGATTATGGAAACCGTCCGAATTCTCGGCAGTCCAGTATTCCCAAAGGGCATGACCTTCTTCATGCTTGAAACGGGCCTGTGCCAGTACGGATTCAACAACTCCAAGACGCTGGGCAGCGGCATAGGTATCAATCAGCTGACCCAGCCAGTATTCAGCCTTACGCATCTTGCCCTTGGTGTAGTTCTGAATGGCATCAATCTGGTAGGCTTTCTGAGCTACAGATGACTTGGGATGGCAGCTCATGCAGGACTCTTTTACTGTCAACTTGGGACGGGTAACACCGTGTGTCGAGAACATCTTGCCATTTTTGCCCTTCTGCTGCGGCATATGACACTGATGGCACTGGACACCGGCCTTGTCATGGATGCTGCCGGCATAGGTTTCTGCCTCAGGGTGCTGGAACTTGATCAGACGTGCGCCGGTAACGGCATGTTTGAAGTCGTAGAAATCAATGCTCTGATAGTACTTGAACAGTTGTAGTGAGTTTTTAAGCGGGAACAGATTGGTACGCCTGTCGTCAAACTTGACCGGCTTGCCATCGCTCTGCTGTGTTCCCGGATTGCAGTTGTACTCCACATGACATTGTGCGCACATCATGCGTGAATCGGTTTTCTCCATCACACCGATCTTGCGGAAGCCGTCACGGAAGGAAACAACCTTCAGATCGGTTTTGCCCTTTTTGGCAAAAATGTTACCGGCAGGATCTTTGCCGATTGCATCGATCAAGGCATCACGAACAACACGCGGCTGTGTGCCGTGCGGGTCATGACAGTGGATACAGCCCACTGCATTGTTGGTGGCTTTGGCTACCTCAACAACATTAGAGCCACGATCAAACTTTGCTTTTGGATCCTTGTCGCCCATATACTTCATATTCAGGATATGGTCGGAAGTCTTGCACTGAATACAGGTGGCATTACCTGCCATGGCGGTCTGCTGCATTTTTTTACCGGTATCAACCAGAACATCCCAGGTTCTACCGTTTTTATCGATACCATTCCAACCATCTTTAAACTGGAAACGGCCACCCTGGAAACGGTCAACTACGAACTGATCCGTAACCATGTAGGCATGTCCGCGAGGCTCGGCATGTTCAAATGTAAAGCCGTGACCATCAAGCAGCTTGTCCTGCATTGGTGAACGGCCTGTCGGCATCCCTTTGTCTTTACGGGCAGCAGCGTCATAATGGATTTTGTAAAAACTGTCATACTGGTCCTTGTGACATTTGCCGCACAAGGCCTGATCGATAATGGTAACCGGCTTGTACTTTTCCGGGTCATTCATGTGGTCCGTTGTTTTATCATGACAGACCTTGCAGGAAATCGAGGCATGCTTGGACCCCTCTTTCATTGCCTTGACCTCGTCGTGACAGGAATAACATTGCGCCCGTCCGTCATCAACCTTCTTTGCAGCCGTCTTTGTTGCCGGCTTGGCTTTGGCAGCCGTTGTCATGGCAGGAATTGACAGTACGGCAACAGCACCAGCCATCGCAGCGACCAAAGCCAGTTTTTTCTTCAGCATAATTTTTCTCCTTTCTTGATTAAATTACTTCCCTGAATCAGTTTCGGGTCGAGCCTGCAATTTTACCGCCTTTGGAGTGACAGGGCAGATATACTCGCAGGTACCGCAACCATTACATAATTTTTCATCTATTCTGATTCCTTCACCCATAACCACCAGAATCGCCTGGGCTTCGCACTGTTCAACGCAACTGAAACAACCGGAGTTTTTAGCCAGGCAGTGCTGATTATCGGCGACGGCTACTTGATTCTCATGCGGTACCGGGATAAAATTATCATCCAATTGTTGTGCAGGCTCAGCAGCAGTTGGGTTTGTCAGGGCATCCCTGGCGGACAAGATGGCTTCCCCCAGTGAGAACAGGCTTTTCCGGAAAAAATCTTTGCGGCTGATTTCCATTATTTTTCCTTGTTCTACTTCTTTATTTCACCCTGCACATGACACTGCACACAATCCAATCGTTCCGGGTGGGAAGTTTCCGGAGCTTTGTTCAAACCTTTTTCGTGACAGAACAGGCATTTTTTACCTGTATCGCCCTCTTTAATCATGTGCGGTATTGTGGGCGGGTCTCCGCCTGTTTTGGCTGCATCAGCGGCGTAATTAACAGGAGCTTCATCAGCAATTGCCAGTAGAGGTAAAGCTAAAGCGGCTGACAAACAGATAACGGTCAATAATCTGATAAAACTTCTCATCTATATATCCTCCTGAATCTTTTTTGAGCTGGTAGCACTGCAAGGAGACTAAACCTTCTGGATTTTAATAGCACACTTTTTAAAATCAGGCTCTTTTGAAATCGGGCAAAACGCATCAATACAAAGCTCATTGATCATTTTGGTTTCATCAAAGAACGCCACAAAGGTGCTACCCTTTTCCGGCTTGCCCCGTCCGTTCAGTTCAGCCGTCATAACAATGGAACCGCGCCGGGAACTAACCCTGACCTGGTCACGACTCTTGATACCGAGGCTTTTTGCATCTTCCGGGTGGATCTCAATGACCGCTTCCGGCATGGCCCGCTTCAACTCCGGCACGCGACCGGTCATGGTGGCGGTGTGCCAGTGTTCCAGCAGACGGCCGGTACAGAGCCAGAGAGGATAATCCTTGTCAGGAGACTCAGCAGGCGGCTCGTAGGGACGGAACCAGATGCTGGCCTTTTTATTGGGGGCTTTATAGAACTCCACACCCGCACCTTTGGTCACTTTTGGATCATGCCCCTCGGCATAGCGCCAGCGGGTTTCCTTGCCGTTGATAACCGGCCAGCGCAGACCTCGCACCTTGTAATAGGTTTCATAGGGTGCCAGATCCTTGCCGGTTCCGATGGTAAACTGGCGGTACTCCTCAAACATTTCCTTGTCGAAGTTTTTGTATGGGAACAAACCGCCATGTCCGAGACGTTTGGCCAGTTCAATCAACTGCCAGGTATCATTTTTAGCCTGCCCCGGCGGTTCGACCATCTTGAACCAGTGCTGGGTGCGGCGCTCCGTATTGCCGAAGACGCCTTCTTTCTCGACCCAGCTTGCTGAAGGCAGAATGACATCGGCCATTTCCGTACTTCTAGTCGGATAAATATCGGAGACAACAATAAAGGCATCATTTTTCTTGGCGTAGGTACCCGGCTTGTCGCCCGCTTTGCGGTAGCGGTTCAGGTTCGGCAACGACTGGTAGGGGTTGGTACACTGGATCCAGATACATTTAATATCGCCACGATCAACGGCACGAAACATCTCGGTCGCATGGGGACCGGGCTTAGGGGAAATCCGGCCCGCCGGAACCCCCCAGATTTTTTCAGTGATCTCACGATGTTTCGGATTCATTACCACCATATCAGCCGGCAGGCGATGGCCAAAGGTACCGACTTCACGGGCTGTGCCGCAGGCAGAAGGCTGACCGGTCAACGAAAGCGGATTTTCACCAGGCTTGCCGATTTTACCGGTCAGCAGGTGCAGATTGTAGATCAGGTTATTAACCCAGGTGCCGCGTACATGCTGATTGACCCCCATGGTCCAGAGCGAATTAACCTTGCGGGTTTTGTCTCCATAGATATGTGCCAGCTCAACCAGTTTTTTAGCCGGGATACCGCAGATTTTTTCTGCCCATTCAGGGGTCATGGGCTTCATCAGCTCTTTATACTGGTCAAATGTCAGCGGCTTGGCAACATCATCAAAGGCCTCTTTATCCTTCAGGCCGTAAGGCGCATTTTCCGTCCCGCGCTTGAAAACCGTATTCTTATCGATAAAGGCTTGATCATACAGCTTGTCGCGCAGGATCACATGGGCAATGGCGTTCAGCGCTGCCAGATCACCATGCGGCTTGAAGGGGATATACTCATCAGCTTGTTGGGAGGTGCGTGTCCAGCGGGTACCCAGGTCGATGATTTTGACACCGGGGTGTTTCAGCCGGTTATCAATCATGCGGGAGTAAAGTACCGGATGGGCCTCGGCCATATTGGCGCCCCACAAAATATAGGTATCTCCCAGATCCAGGTCATCGTAGCACCCCATGGGTTCATCGGAACCGAAAGTGTTCATGAAAGCGCCAACGGCTGAGGCCATACAGAGGCGGGCATTAGGATCCACATTGTTGGTGCCGATCCCTCCCTTGAACAGCTTGACAGCTGTGTAACCTTCCAGAACCGTCCACTGACCGGAGCCGTACATGGCAACGGAGTTGGGACCATTCTTGGCTATGGAATCCTTGAACCTGGAAGCGATCAGGTCCAGCGCCTCATCCCAGGAGGCCGGTACCATTTTACCGTTTTTACGAATCAAGGGTGTAGTCAGGCGATCCTTGCCATATAGCGCCTTTGACAGAAAATAGCCCTTAACGCAGTTTAGCCCCCGGTTGACCGGTCCAGCCGGATCACCCTTGGTGGCAACAATCTTACCCCCTTTTACCCCGACCAGCACACTACAGCCGACTCCGCAATAGCGGCAGGGAGCCTTGTCCCATTTGATCCCGTCCTCTGCTGCCTCTGCCATACCGGTCATCGGGCTTAATGCCGATGCACCGACAGCTGCAAAAGCCGTTGCCGCAGCACTGGCCTTGAGAAAATCACGCCTTGTCAGTCCCATATAACTCCTCCCTTACTGTGGAATAACTCAAAACAAAAACCGTGCAATCAAGCTCTGTTTTTACAGACAACAAACAGCTTAAATATCCTCAAAATAATGGCAGGCCAGCCGAACCGAAATCACGCCTTCAATTTCGTGCAACTGTTCCACCAGCGCAACTTCGGCATTAACCGTATCAGCCTCCACGACAGCAATGACCTGGGAGTCCGGTAAGACACCATGCACCTCTATACCTTCAAGCAGGGCGGCTTTTTCAGCAACTTCATCTGCTTTTCCCTCAAGACAGGACAGAACAATTCCGGATACAGGCATAGAAACTCCTTAAAACCAAAAGCATAACACTAAAAGACATTAATACAACCTGTGTACGGGCAAACCAAATTAAAAGAAAGCAGTAATAATTTGCAACGATTGGACCAAAAAAAGGAAGGAAAACTGAGTGACGTAGAAACAGGCACTTAGTGAGGTATCAATATTTAAAGCGAGACTGGACCAGCAAAAACAGTAGCAAAACAGTTACGTAACAACCAATTCAATGTTACCAATTCTACACATCTTCAAGCTGTTTCAATTTTTGCCAAAGAGTTTTTCTGGAAATATTCAGCAGTTTGGCTGCATCAGCCTTATGCCCGCCGGTCTTGGCCAGAGCATCCAGAATTACCTGTCTTTCAAAATCAACCACGGAATGTGACAATGGTCGCCCATTATGTCCATTACTCTCCGGGACAAAGGATTGATTTGTTCGCGCCGCCAGAAAACAGTCCGGCAAATCCTGCGGATTCAAAACTGTTCCTGTGCAGAGCGCCAGGGCCCGCTCGACAGAGTGCTCCAACTCACGCACATTGCCCGGATAGTCATAGGAAACCAGGATACTGATGGCTGAATCACTGAGTTCCAGCAAAGGGCGTTCCATTTTTTCAGCAAACTTGCGAATAAAAAATTCCGTCAAAGGAAGGATATCATCACGTCTGTCCCTGAGTGACGGGACATTTATGACAATTACATTTAAACGATAATAAAGATCCTCACGAAACAATCCGCTGGCCACCAGACTATGGAGGTTTTTATTTGTTGCGGCGATAATACGCACATTAACCGCACTCTCTCGCTCTGCCCCAACCCTGACAACGGTTTTTTCCTGCAGCACCCGCAACAGCTTGGCCTGGGCACTGGGAGGCAGGTCACCGACTTCATCCAGAAAGATCGTCCCACCTTCAGCCTGTTCGAATTTGCCTCGATGCGCGGCAATAGCTCCGGTAAAGGCACCTTTAACGTGACCGAACAGCTCTGACTCAACCAGCTGCTCCGGCAATGCGGCACAATTAACCCTTACCATCGGACCGCTACGCCGTTTGCTCTGTTGATGAATTGCAGAGGCAACCAATTCTTTGCCGGTACCGCTCTCACCCGTAATCAAGATAGTTGAATCAAAGGGGGCAATGGCTGAAATTGTCCTGAACACTTGCAGAATTGGCTGACTTGTACCGACAAAACCTTCAAAGTCGCTACTGAGACCCATCTGTTCACGCAACAACTTGTTTTCATCTTTAAGCAGCTGTTTTTCAGTAACATCACGACTGACCAGCAGAGTTCCCAGATAATCACCATCTGGCTGGCGGATGGGATAGTAACTGTTTTCAAAATACTTCCCTTTTACTTCAATTACGCGACGCGAGTTTTTAATCGAGCCGTCCCTGAGCCCCATTATCAGCTTGCCGATACGATCAGCTGCATTGAACGGATGAATGGATAGAATGTTTCTGCCGATAAAGTTTTCGGCTTTTATGTCGCGAATTTTCTCGGCGGTGCTATTTACAAAGGTAATAAAGTCATTGGCATCTGCAAAAATAATCCCTTCGCCCATACTTTCCAAAATAGCCTGGTACGTTGTTTTGAAATTGCTGCAGAGACCATTATTCATTTACTTTCCTTGTACGTTACCAAATGGTAACAAAGATCCTTATTCAACTTTACCTGACCTGATCCTGCTTTCGCTTTTGCTTGTTTTCATACATCAGCTTATCCCCACGTTCGATCAACTCATCCAGAGTGCATGGAGCAGCAGGGTCGTAAACCGTAATGCCGATACTGATCGATAATTTGTAAGGTTTGGTCGTCTCTAGGTTGTGTGCCTCAAGATTCTCCCGCAATCTGGCCTGAATATTTTCTTTGGATTCTTCCGATGCCTCAACGGACAAGGCAACGAATTCATCTCCTCCAAGTCGGGCGATTATATCCGATGCACGGAAAGCCCTTTTGATAATACACGCCGCATCAATTAAAGCTTGGTCACCTTCTTTGTGTCCAAAAGTATCATTGATGTATTTCATTCCATCCATATCAGCAAAAACTAGAACCATTCCTCTTCTGTTCCTGTCTGCAACTTTTATCTGTTGCTTGGCCAGAAGATAAAAACCGCGCCGGTTGGTCAAACCGGTCAGTTCATCCAGTAAGGAAAGTTCACGCAACTGTTCTTCGGCTTTTTTCCTGGCGGTAATGTTCTCCTTTACCGCCACATAATGAGTTATTTCACCCTCACTATTTACAACCGGTGAAATGTAAGCCATCTCCCAGTAAAGTTCGCCGTTTTTCTTTTTATTGCAAAACTCGCCTGACCACTTCTCGCCTCTTAAAAGTGTTTCCCAAAGCGACTTGAAGGTTTCAGGCGGCGTTATACTTGTCTTCAAAATCCTGGGATTCTCTCCCAAGGCTTCTTCATAACTGTACCCGGTCAATTCGGAAAATTTAGGATTGACATAGGTGATATGAGAATCTGTATCGGTAATAACAACACAGACCGGACTCTGTTCAACCGCTCGTGACAGCTGACGAAGCCTTTCCTCGGTCAACCAGCGGGTGGTAATATCCTGTACCGTACCCACGGATCGCAAAAGCTTTCCATTGTCATCGTAAAAATTTTTGCAGGTCTCATTGACATATTTGACGCGGCCGCCATCAAAGCTGAACCTGTGTACCACGTCATATTGCGGTTTCAACTCCACAGAAGCGGCATAAGTTTCCTTGACACGGTTTTTTTCCTCCGGGGTAAGCATATTAAAGAAAGGATCAAAGGAGGTTGCAAACGTATCCCGGTCAACTTCATAAATATTGTAAACCTCGTCCGACCAGGTCAAAGAATCAGTTACAAAGTTCAGTTCCCAATGTCCGATATGGGCAATCTGCTGGGCCTCTTTCAGCATCGCCTCGCTGGCACGCAGGAATTCTTCTATTTTCTTCTGATCGCTGATATCACGAATCAGCATATTTACTTTATTCTGTCCATCAATATCCAGAAAAGCTGATGCGGAAACTGAAACGGGGAATGTAGCTCCGTCCTTACGCATGCAGTTCAACTCCGCGCTTAAGGCACTAGTTGCCCTGAAGGTTTCAATTGCCTGTTCAAGTCTGGCATCAGACTTCTCAAAAAGCTGATCGTGCTTTTTGCCGCACAGATCTTCTTCTTCACACTGAAGCAACCGGCAAACCTCCGGGTTCGCTTCACAAATTATTCCTTCAAAGGAAAGAATCAACATGGCGGAACTATTACTTCTAAAAAACAGGCGAGAGCTTGCTTTAAGAGTTTCCAGTTCAAGACTGTCCTTGGTGCCATTGAGCTTAAATGAGGTTTTATCTCTATCCACAGCAAAAAATACCTTTCAAATGAGATTCACTGTTTATACCATGTTTTCATGAAAAGTGAACTGAATGTATCAAGAATCAATGTTGTTATTATTTATTGATTTAGATATAATAAATAACAAGTTACAGGTACAGGACTATTCATGGAACCTATCAGGACAATAAATATTGCTACATATTATCAAGCGACTCCCTCTGAAAAGGCAAGGCAGCAGATCGACTCTGCCAAAGGTATATCTGCATCACAGCCCCAAACCGTTGAAAACAAACAGAGTGACGCATCCCCTGCTGTAGAAGTTAAACTCGGCAAGGATTCAACAGAAAACAAGCAACCGGAGTTCAAACTTTACAATACGGAAGGCCGCCTTGAAGGAGATAAGCAGAAAGATAAATCTGCCCTAATTGCAAAAAATGAACTGACCACACTCCCTGACCAGAGAGTTAAAGAAGATCCCCAGATTCAGCAGATCATAAGCCAGCTAAAAACAACAGAAGAAAAGATAAAGGCCCACGAAGCGGCCCACAAATCATCCGGTGCGGCAACCGGGCCGATTTCATATACCTACACACGCGGACCTGACGGTAAAAACTACATTACAGGCGGTGAAGTACCGATCAACCTGTCGACTGGCTCCACACCGGAGGAGACTATCGGCAGAATGCAACAGGTAATTCAAGCGGCACTTGCTCCTGCAGACCCTTCTCCGCAGGACCGGGCCGTAGCTTCCCAGGCATCCAACATCAAACTGCAGGCGCAACAGGAAAAAGCACAGCAGAGTAACCAACTAAAAACAGGTGCGCAGCAAACTGAAGCCACCGGAACCGCAACAACATCGACCACGGAAAACTCTGCTGGTGACACAAAACAGGTTAAAGATAATTCGCAGCCCGATACCGGCAACGGCCAAAAAACTTCGCATACCCAGTCCCGTAGTGCCTATACAGACCCGGCTGTAAACGGGAAACCGGATTTTCAGCAGATGTCGGCAAATCAATCAGAAAAGCAAAACACCTCTGACAATGTTATCAATATCATCCAGCAAACAAGCTCACGTCAACCCTCCTCGGGCATTTCTACTGATATGATTTCCGGTTTTGCCTCTGCAAAAGCCGTCTCCCTCTACGCCTGATCATTTTGCACAGTATGATTCTATTCTGCATAGACTAACTTATTCAAATAGTGCAAGATGAGCCGGAATCAGCCTTAATATGACTAAAATGTTTTAAAATATGTGGCCTTGACAAAGCCACTGTTGGAGTAAAAGTGCCTGCTCCGCGTACTGCATTAATATATTCCCCCTTGTTCGGAAACTATAGCTTGGGAGACGACCACCCTTTCAAGCTGCAGCGCTACCACTTGGCCCATGACCTGATGGACGCCTACGGCCTGCTTAACCTTTCAAATATGGAAATACGCAGCTGTCAGCCGATCAATGAAGATCTTGTTTTAAGCTTTCATGACCCTGAATACATCAAAAGATTAAAAGAATTCAGTGACTCCGATGAACCACGGGCTGACTTCCTGTTTGGGTTGGGCGATGCGGAATGTCCTGTGTTTCGCGGCCTCTACGATTGCGCTGCCCTCGGTGCCGGAGCTACTTTCGAGGCCGTCAGGTTGATTGAGGAAGAGGGCTTTGACATAGCTTTTAATCTGGCAGGTGGCTGGCACCACGCCCACCGCGACAAAGCTTCCGGTTTTTCCTATCTGAACGATGCTGCACTGGCTATTAACTGGCTGCTGAAAAAAGGGAGAAGAGTCGTATATCTGGACATTGACGCCCACCATGGCGATGGAGTACAGGAATGTTTCTATGACAGTGATCAGGTCCTGACAATCTCCATGCACGAAAGCGGCATCTACTTTTTCCCCGGGACAGGCTTTGAAGATGAAATAGGGACAGGAAAAGGCCTGGGATTCTCGGTTAACCTGCCACTGGTCGCCCATACGGATGACGCCATTTACATGAAAACTTTTGACGAGATAGCATATCCCCTGATTGCAGCCTTTGACCCGGATATAATTGTAACCCAGATCGGGGCAGATACTTTTAGAACAGACCCTCTGACCAGGCTGGAAATAACTACCCACAGCTACAGCTACATCATGCGCAAACTGAAGGCGCTCAAGATACCATGGGTTGCACTGGGCGGCGGTGGATATGATTTGATGAACACGTCCCGCGCCTGGACCATTGCCTGGGCGATCATGAACGGTATTACACTTGATCCACGCTTACCCAAGACATTTGTAAATAAAATTGAGGCCTCTGGATATCCTCATAAAGTTTTGCTGGATGCCATGCACTGGTCGGATGAGCACGAACGAAACAAGGCCCTGAAATCAGCTGAGCAAAGCATTGCTCGCATTAAACAAACTGTTTTTCCTGGTATAATTGGAAACTATGGCCAAACTTCTGGGGAATAGTCCACTTGTTGATTCAGCGGGAAATCCGCTCTCATCGCTTTCAGATATTAACAGTCTGAAACCGGAAGAGAAGATTTCCATCTACGGCAGACTGCTTCCAGCAAGGCTGTTGAATATGCTGGGTATATCGGCAAAGAATCTTCACCAGGCCGTCCATGAACGCAAAGTCCGCATCCTGGCTCCGACCGAATTACCGATTGTACAGATTGAAGCTCTACTTCATCCTGATGACGCAGATCCGATTTTTTTTCTCGAAATGTCGGATACGCCTTTTCAGCAAATCGAACTCTGTTTCTGTATTATCCGCGATCCAGCGGCACCCCGTTTTGACGTGGATATTGATCGTAAGGGAAGAACAAACTGCTTTACTTCTCAAGTCCGCAACATTCCGGAAGAGATCAGGGCCATGGAGGCTGGCCTGCACCCCAACCAGACCAGTAGTGGTCTGAATATGTTTGGAGAATTACTGCCTCTGGTTGAACACTTGACAGATTCACTTGGTATGGACATGATTGTTGCAGACCTGTTGACATATTGTAATGCAATCCGCTATGAACAACTCGGCTTTGACTACCAGAGTGGCATGCGGCTGATGCTGGAAATCGACCGGGAATTCCAGCCGGACGGCCGGTATTTCCAAAGACTGGATGGATCCACACCGTTCAGACAACCGGGCATGGAAAAGACAGTACGAGGCAGAAGCTGGGCAATATATGACGGGATACTTGATGAGCCGTGGGACAATGTGCAGATTTACAAAATTGTCGGCACTCATGCCGGTATCAACACTTTTCCGGGACGGGAGCGGAGCAGAAACAGCTGATCCGCACTCTGCTATGCCTATAAACGGCCAGCACCCACACACAGGAGTTTAATATGTTTGGTTTTAGTACAGCAGATTGGATTTTTATCGGAGTAATTCTCGGCGTTATATTTGTTTGCGTTGCTGTCAGCGATATGCGTTTTAAGAAAGGAACCGGAAAATGAATGTTGTCAATCAGGTTGACTATAAAAAACTGCTAGATACATGTAAAAATATTGCAATTGTAGGATTGTCAAGCAACTCTCTGCGGCCAAGTTATGGTGTTGCGGCTTACCTGCAACGTGTCGGCTACCGCATTATACCGGTCAACCCGGTGGAAAAGGAAATTCTTGGCGAGAAATGCTATGCATCATTGAGGGACATTCCTGATCCGGTTGATATTGTGGATGTCTTCCGCAACTCTGACGCCGTCGGACCGATCGCGGATGACGCTATCGCCATTGGTGCCAAATGTCTCTGGCTGCAGGAGGGCGTTATAAATACAGAAGCCGCTGAGAAAGCAGCTAAATCCGGACTAGATGTTGTGATGGACCATTGCATACTGAAAATTCATCGGTCTCTGGCCTGATCTGATGCTATTTTCCTCCAACAACCGTTCTGAATCCATTAGCAACAAAAGCCCCAACCACTCGGACAAAGGGGTCGCTGTAAGGATTGAAAAACTGAACAAGTTTTTCGGCGACCATCATGTTCTGACCGATATTGATCTGGATATCCTTGAGGGCGAGACTTTTTCAATCATCGGACCATCGGGAACCGGCAAAAGCATTCTATTGCGACATGTCGCCAAACTTGAGAAGCCGGATAGCGGGCAGATCTACATTGACAACCAGCCACTTTTTGGCGAGGACGTTTCAGCTTCCCGTTCATACCGGATCAGCATGGTTTTCCAATCTTCGGCTCTGTTTAATTCTTTAACTGTGGGTGAAAATGTCGGCTTGTGGCTACGGGAACACCGCATCTATCCTGAGGACAAAATCCATTGCGTCATTGAAGAAAAGCTCTCTACAGTTGGCCTGGAAGGAAAAGAGGGGTTAAGCACCTCCGAGCTTTCCGGCGGCATGAAAAAACGTGTTGCTATTGCACGTTCGCTGGCTATGGAACCACAACTGGTACTCTATGATGAACCAACGGCAGAACTGGATCCGATTACTACTGATGAACTTGCTGAAACCATTGTTTCTCTGCGGGAAAAAACCGGCAATACAACTATTATTGTCACCCATGACCTGAACTTCGCACTCTACCTTTCAGACCGTATCGCCATGATGCACGAGGGTAGGATAATCCAGATCGGCACTCCGGCAGAAATCCGCACCAGCGAAAACCCAATTGTTCAACGTTTCATCCGTACCACTACCAAAGGCATAAATAAGACTTAGTCTATCATCCAACAACAGCAGATCCAGATTTTTTGTTTTAGGCAGATAAAAAATCAGCTATAGTGACAACCATGGGTAAATTACTTTTGATTGATGACGACCGGGCCTTTACCAACTTCCTTTCCGGTTATATTCGCGATAACTATCCGATTTTGCAGGTTGAAATTTGCAATAATCCGATTGCAGCCCTGCAACGCATAAAGGCGGGCGGCTACGATTTGCTGCTGATCGACCTGGAGATGCCTTCCATGGATGGCATCAAGCTGTTGAGTTTTGCCACCCAGATCGGTATCGACAAAAACCGCATAGTAATTCTCTCTGGAAGGGATGCAAATTTTCTTCATAAACTCTGCCCCATGGGCTCTTGCCTGGCCGTACTAAACAAATTTGAAGCACGGCAAAAAGCTGTTCTTGACATGATTTTCAGTTCTCTGCAGAAAAAAGCCGGCGACAATTAATAAACAAGGAATACGGAGGTGCTATGTTTAAAAAACTTGCTTACCTTGTACTGACTACATTTACCGCTTTATCACTGACCGGCTGTCTGGTTGCGGAAAGCAAATATTTGAAGAAAGTTGAAGATGCTGATAACCTGACTAAAGCGCTGGCTGAGCAGACTGAAAAATATGAGAAGCTAAACACCGAAAACATCAAGCTGACAGCTGAACATAATAAATTGAAGGCCGAGGCTGCTTCTCTTGCCAAAGAGAAACTGGCGTTGACAACAGACAAGAGGGAACTGGAACAGATACTTAAATCCAGTTCCGACTCACTTTCACAGAATATAAGTGATCTTCGCCAGAAAAATGCCGATCTGGAAACTGAAAACAAGACACTTAAAGCAAATATTGAAACGCTGCAGAAGGCCAAGGAAGAAAAAGTTAAAGAGGTCAGCAATACCTACGAACAACTACTGCAGAACATGAAGAGTGAAATAGCCCAGGGCCAGGTCACTATTTCTGAGTTAAAGGGAAAACTGACCGTAAACATGGAAGCCGCTATTCTGTTTGATTCAGGTAAGGCCGATGTCAAAGCTAATGGCCTGTCCATCTTGCAGAAAATGGTCGATACGCTTAAAGCGGTTAAAGACAAAGCAATTCGCATTGAAGGACATACTGACAACGTACCTATCAGCGGTGGGCTGACCAGAACCTTTCCAACCAACTGGGAACTTTCTGCCGCTCGAGCCATAAATGTCTGCAAATACCTGCAAGCGCAGGGGCTTGATTCGTCTATTCTTTCGGCGGCGGCATTCGCCGAAAACAAACCGGTTGCAGACAACGAAACCAGAGAAGGGCGTGCAAAAAACCGCCGTATTGAAATCACATTGGTGAATAAGGACTGATGGCTAAAAAGAAAACGACAATTGCAACTCCCAAACCGGAGGTTTTCCGCTCAAATGCCTTCAACGCCCTTAAAGGTATTGTTGCACCACCTGCGCCAAACAATGACATCAAATCTACTCCTGTTGTCGCATTGCAGCCTGTTGCAACAAAGGACTCCGACTTGTTTTTGAATGCAATGAGCGATGTAAGACCATTAAGCAAGCTGACTGCGGCAACAAAACCTGTTGCCGGCAAGAAGCTGACTGATGTCCCGATCACACCCGCTTCTGATCGTAAAAATGTAGTCGATAAAGTTGAACAAGAGACATTTGCCACGGCAATCAGCCAGCTTAAACTGGATGTGACATTTAGCGATCAATATCCGGAAAGTGACGAGATCAAGTCTCTTGGCGCCAACAGACTGCGTCAGATTAAAAAGGGTATTATTACCGTAAACCGGCAGTTGGATCTTCATGGATTGACGCGAGAAGAGGCCTTGAGTGAACTTCCTCGTTTCCTTCGCAACGCCAGCGCTTATGGTGAAAAAGCTGTTTTAGTTATTACCGGTAAAGGTCTCAATTCGCCAGGTGAACCGGTGCTGCAGCAAGCCGTTGCCGGATGGCTGAGAGATACGGGCAAAAAACTTGTTCTTGAATTTGCTCCCGCCCCTAGAGACATGGGCGGCCATGGTGCATTTGTAGTTTTTTTGAGAAACTGAATAATAAATATTACTGTTGCTAAAATGCTAAAAGGCCATCCTGTATTGCAGGATGGCCTTTTTACTAACAAAGCGCCAGTAACTTTCTCAAGCATTCCCCGTTTTTGCACGACCGGCTTTTTTAATCATAGCGGCTGCCAGAGGGTGATTGTTGTTTTCTGCATACTGAGCTGCAGTTGTTCCGCTCTTTGTCATCAGCACAGGATTGGCACCGCCATCCAGTAATGCCTGAATAGTCTTGTTGCAACCATAAATCGCCGCCAGCATCAGTGGAGTATGACCTTCTAAATCTCTGGTATCTGCATCCGCACCTTTTTCAATCAGCACTTTCGCAATTTCAGTGTGACCGTTGGCGGCGGCATAGTGCAAGGCGGTTTTCCCCTTCAGGCTGGTGGAGGCGAGATCTGCACCACGATGCAACAGATCAATAATAAAGTCTTTCTGACCCTCCTTGGCGGCATTGATAAGAGGCGTATGTCCGTGACGGTCCTTGGCATTTACACTTTCCATGTGCGCTTCCTCCTGAAGATATAATATGGACTGACTGGTCCGTGGATCTCGAGACAGCAACATTAAAAAAGTAAGCTCTGGGTAATGATCTAATTTTGAAAAGGAATTGGAAGTAGTAGGCGAGAGCAGGTGACATATTCTTCCTGTCAATGTCCAGTAAGTGAAACATCAAAACAGCAGAAAATAATACTGAATAGATCGTGAGCAAAGATATGTCCACTGGAAAAGTCGTCATCGGTACCTGTCGAAAATGTATGAAAGGGACGATACGAAGCTGATATATTTTATACCACAGACTTTAAATGAACACCACCGCATTTCTTAAATTTTACATAAAAGAAATAAGCGCTTGTAACGCCTGACAAGCGCGCATTATAATGTCAAAAATGGAGGTTTACCATGGATGTGAAACAGGCCGATTTTATAAAAAGTGCCGTCAAGCCTAAGGACTATCCACCAGCTGAATTGCCGGAGGTTGCCTTTGTTGGTCGCTCAAATGTGGGCAAATCTTCATTGATAAATGTTCTTGCCAATCGAAAAGCCCTTGTCAGAACCAGCAACACTCCGGGCAGAACACAATTGATCAATTTTTTCAATATCAACGGTGTCCTGACGCTGGTCGACCTGCCCGGTTACGGGTACGCCAAGGCGCCACCAGACGTTCGCAAGCAATGGGGTCCGATGATTGAAAACTATCTTGCAAAGCGCGACAGCCTGAAAACTGTTGTATTGATTCTTGATATCCGCAGAATCCCTTCAGACGGCGACATGCAGATGCTGAACTGGCTGAACAATTACGGCATCCCGCCGCTGATTGTTTTAACCAAGTGTGACAAGCTTTCCAAACTCGAAACGGCAAAACAGACAGCACTTATTTCTGCCGCTATTGGTAGAAACAAAGAAGAATTACTCTTTTTTTCCGCACTATCCAAAAAAGGACGCGACGACGTCTGGTTGAAGATCGAGCAGATGCTGGAGATTGCAAATGACTAAAACAGTAATACCGGCGAAAACCTCGTCTGCTGCTATGCCTGATATGCAGAAAAGGCCTGATCACCGTAAAATCCCGATTTCCAAGGTCGGTGTCAAGGATATTACCTACCCGATCGTTGTCATGGATAAAAATCGTTCACTCCAACATACTGTAGCCAAAGTGAATATGTATGTGGACTTGCCGCATCAATTCAAGGGCACTCACATGAGCCGTTTTGTGGAGATCCTGAACAGACATCGCGAGCAGATCGCCCTTGATAAGCTGGAAACGATTCTGGACGAAATGAAAACCAAGCTCGGCTCCAACAGTGCCCACCTGGAAATCCAGTTTCCCTATTTCATCGACAAGCGCGCACCGGTTTCCGGAGCAAAAAGCCTGATGGAATACAGTTGCGAATTCAGCGCTTCCATGACAGATACCCTTGATTTTGTACTGGGCGTCAAAGTTCCGCTGACCTCTCTATGCCCCTGCAGCAAAGAGCTTTCTCGCTTTGGCGCTCACAATCAACGCAGTGTCATGTCCGTTCGCGTGCGTTACAGAGATTTCATCTGGATTGAAGACCTGATTGAATTGATCGAAAAATGTGGCAGCAGCCCGCTCTATTCACTGCTGAAACGTGAAGACGAAAAATATGTTACTGAACAGGCCTATGAGAACCCACGTTTTGTAGAAGACATGGTCAGAGAGGCTTATTCCAGACTGGCTGCCCTGGAAAACATTACCTGGTTTTCTGTTGAAACGGAGAATTTCGAATCAATCCACAATCATTCTGCCTATGCTGCTGTTGAATTGGACAGAAGGTCTTGAGCAAAGGGCTGATCATTTTTGCCCGTGAGCCTGTCCCCGGCAAAGTTAAAACCAGACTTGCCGCTGATATCGGTGACGATTCTGCTGCAGATATTTATACTGCAATGCTGGGAGACATAATTAATCATTCAAACACATTAAAAGACATCAGAATATTAATATTCTGGGCTTTGGAAAGTGTGGATTTTCCTATTATTAGCGGAACTGAGCATATTGAAATGTACAGACAAAACGGGAGTGATCTTGGCGAACGAATGGCAAATGCATTTGCAACCGCTTTTTCATTTGGCATTAAAGTCTGCTGTATAATCGGCAGCGACTCCCCGGACCTTCCTGTTAAATTCATCACGCAAGCCTTCGCCAACCTGGAACGCGACAACACGGACATAGTTTACGGACCGACAGAAGACGGGGGATATTATTTGCTTGGAATGAAACAGCCTTGGCAGAGACTATTCGAGAATATTCCCTGGAGCAGCCAGACCGTCTTAAACACAACCTGTGCCCGAATTGACGAACTAAAACTTCACGCAACAGCTTTGCCAACCTGGTACGACATCGATACCATTGCAGACCTCCAAAAACTGGCAGCCAGTTCAGAAGAATCTGCGCCACTAACTCGTGTCTCATTCCAAAGTATTTATTCACACACTCCCTGAATTGCAGGCCGGACACACCCTATGAAACCAATTCTGATCATTGTAGCAATGAAGTTTGAAGCTTTACAGATAGAGCAGCAACTTGAAAACAAAACACACTTAGACTCAATTGTTTTTCCATATGTCACGGGAGCTATCGGCAACCTTCCTGTTGCTATCTGTGTGAGTGGGGTCGGTAAAATCAATGCGGCAGCAGCAACATCAGCAATGATTGAACGACTGAAACCCCAACTGATAATTAATACAGGTTGTGCCGGGGCCTATATGGACAGCAAACTTTCAATCGGTGATCTGACAATGGCAGATTTCGAAGTTCTTGGTGATGATGGAGCTATAACATCGACAGGATGGCTGGATCTGCAAGCCATGAAACTTCCCTATTTAATGTGCAATTCTCAACTTTACTACAACGAAATCCCATTATCCGAAAATGCCATTAAAAACGCTATCAAAGTTGCTACCCATCACGGCATTTCTCTTACAGTCGGCAGATCAGCAACCGTCTCAACTTGTAGCGGCTCTCTGGAACAGGGCGACAAACTTGCCGTCCGCTGCCATGCAATCTCAGAAAATATGGAAGGTGCGGCGGTGGCGCTTACCAGCCTTCGCTACAATATTGAATGCCTGGAGATCAGAGGTATCAGTAACATGGTGGAAGAACGCAATATGGATAGCTGGAATATAAAGCTGGCGGTGAGAAATGCTCAGGATTTAGTTTTAAAGTATCTTGATGAACTGAACAGCACTATAATTTAACTATTGGGGCGACTATCACAGATTATGGACAAAAAAATCCCGGCAGAACGAGGATGGGGGCTCTGCCGGGTACAACCGCAGTGCTAAACTACGGGAGGAAACTATGTCGGCCTGAATAGACTATTAATTTTGTCATTCAGGTTGTGTGTACGCTTAAAATGCCTGATCAAAAAAATCCCGGCAGGGACAGGAGCATAACCCTGCCAGGTACAACCGTAGTTTCTAACTACGGAAGAAAAGCTATATCGGGTTTTGCCTAATCAGCATATTTACGAATATCTATTGCACCATGTGTGCCAACAATCAAACTAATGGCAATATACCGTTTTTATTGGATTTATTAACAACTAGCCGGCTCAAGGCCTATAATAAATGGAATATCAGGGTTTTGGCAATTGGTCTGACAACATTTTGTTTTTGCAGCATAATTCACCTTTTCCCCCTATTTGCAACACGTTATAACCTATAACAAATGGCATAGGCTTCCAACTGCTGAAACTTGCCGTTCTTATAGAACAATAAACTTCACGACTTTTTAGTTTAATGACATATCCATATATTTAATTTTCGTCAAATGGTCGGCAATTTACCTTGACACTGATTTATAGCTCAATATATTCTTGCAAACTAAACAATGGGTTTACCTAAATATGGTTACTAAAAAACTCCATAAACGTTACTATCGCCCTACAGTTCTAATATTATTCATACTTTTTGCTTTCACTTTTTCTTTCCAATCAAATGCAAATGCCAAAGACACTTTAATTGTCGGCGGCAATATGGACTACCCCCCTTACGAATTTTTAAACAAAGAAGGCTATCCTACCGGATACAACGTTGAGCTGACCAAAGCGATAGCAGATGTTGTCGGAATCAAGGTCAAATTCAAACTGGGTTCCTGGGCAGAAATACGCTCTGCACTTGAGACCGGGGAAATCGATGTAATTCAGGGAATTTCTTTTACTGAGGGCAGGGCAAAAACATTAGACTTTTCAACCCCCCATACAATTGTCAGCCATGCTGTCTACGCAAGAAAAGACACGCCACCTATCAAACGCATAGAAGAACTGAAAGGAAAAGAAATAGTTTTTCATAATCGCGGCTATATTCACGACTATTTATCCGAGAAACAACTAGACGCCAGATTCATCCTCACCGGAACTCAGGCAACAGCCTTAAGACTTATCTCCGTAGGCAAACATGATTATGCCATTGTAGCAAGCCTGCCCGGCTCATACCTGATCAATGAAATGCGTCTAAACAACATTGTTCCCGTAGCCAAAAGCATCGCCAGCGTAAAGTACGGTTACGCAGTAATGAAGGATAATGAGGAAACGCTTGCCAAAATCAACGAAGGCCTGGCCATCCTTAAACAGTCCGGGCAATATCAGGCCATTTACGACAAATGGCTGGGAGTCCTTGAGCCGCCACAGCCGTCTTTTTTACATATTGCCCGTTACTGGATTTTGGCTGTTGGAGTTCTACTGCTGATCCTTGCCGCAACTCTGCTATGGTCCAGAACCTTGAGAAAACAGGTTTCTTTACGCACAGCGGCACTCGAAGAAGAGGTTCTAGAGAGAAAACGTGCTGCTGAGCTTATCAGACAGGGTCAACAACAGCTTATCCAGGCTGACAAAATGGCTTCTCTTGGCATTTTGGTTGCCGGTATGGCCCACGAGATCAACAACCCTAATGCCCTGATTTTATTAAATACCCCGCTTGTTCTGGACTATATCAACGACACACAACCGATTATTGAAGCCTACGCCCAGGATCACGAGGATTTTATGGTTGCGGGACTTCATTATTCGCGTATCTGCAGCAAACTACCCACAAAAGTTAATGAAATCCAGGATTGTGCAAACAAAATCAAACGTATTGTAGACGACCTTAAAGATTTTGCACGCCAGGACGACGCAGAAAACGTAACCCATTTCAACCTTAATACAACCATACAAATGGCCCTAAGATTTGTTGAAAACAAGATACAGAAATCTACCAACCATTTTTCTACACATTTTGCCATGAACCTGCCGCTTATCGCTGGAAATGCACACAGAATCGAACAGGTCATCCTGAATCTTATTTTAAATGCCTGTCAGGCACTTAGGAGTACAGACGAAAGTATCACCCTGACAACTTCATATGATAAAAAAAGAAAAATGGTTGTACTGGAAATATCAGACCAGGGAGAGGGTATTGCCCCTGAAAATCTTCCGCGCCTGATGGACCCGTTCTTTACAACCAAAAGGAAAATCGGTGGTACCGGCCTTGGCCTTTCTGTTTCTTCCGGGATCATCAATGAGCATCATGGCACCCTGGAATACAAATCAAAATTGGGTAAAGGCACAACCGCAATTCTAAGACTGCCCGCTTCAATTCAAGAGGAGAAACATGAATAACAATCTATACCCTTCATTTCAGATTCTTCTTGTTGATGACGAACCGGCCTGGCTGGATGCGCTGAGCCTTTCTCTGGAGCGCACCTCCGGAATCAACAACATACTGCTTTGTCAGGATAGCCGCTGCGCGTCTGAAATGCTTTCAAACAACAACATTGGACTTGTAGTACTTGATTTAAACATGCCAAACGTAACCGGCCAGGAGTTGTTGAAACATATTGCCGAGCAGCATCCGCAAGTGCTGACAATTGTGCTGACCGGCATGAACCAGCTCGAAGTTGCCATTGACTGCATGAAACTCGGTGCGTTTGATTATCATGTAAAAACAGAAGGCGAAGGGCGACTGATAAAAGCCCTTCATCATGCTATCCGCAGTATTGAGCTGGAAGTTGAAAACAGAAATATGAGTAACCGGCTACTCACTGGCATTATTGAACATCCGGAAATTTTCTCTGAGATAAAAACAAAGAATAAAGTAATGGAATCCATTTTTCAGTACATTGAATCTGTTGCTGGCAGCTCACATCCGATTCTGATTACAGGTGAAAGTGGCGTAGGCAAAGAGCTGATAGCCCGCGCAATCCATTCAGCTTCCGGCAGAAGCGGCCCTATGATCTGTATCAATGTTGCCGGACTTGATGATAACGTTTTTGCAGACACACTTTTCGGCCACGTCAAAGGGGCTTATACAGGCGCTGATGTGGCACGAAATGGCCTTGTTGAAGAGGCTGCCATGGGCACTCTGTTTCTTGATGAAATGGGAGACCTGAGCATTTCCTCTCAATTGAAACTGTTGCGCATACTTAATGACGGTGAATACTACCCTATCGGAAGTGACCGACCAAAGAGGCTCAGAGCAAGAGTGGTAGTAGCCACTAATGTCAATCTACAGGCAAAAATGTCGACCAACCTTTTCCGAAAAGACCTTTACTACCGGCTGCAGACACATAAAATCCACATTCCACCTCTAAACGAGCGTAAAGAAGATCTTGCTGTTCTACTGGATCATTTCCTCGATGAAGCTTCCAGGGATATTGGCAAAAAGAAGCCTACACCACCAAAGGAGCTGCTACATCTTCTGGAAACATATACTTTTCCGGGCAACATCCGTGAATTAAGATCAATGGTCTTCGATGCCATTGCACAGCACAAATCAGGAATACTTTCCATGGCTCCGTTTTTAAATGCAATGGGACGCCTGGAAACTGATCAAACTATTATATTGGAAGAGGTCGGAGAAATTGCCAATTTATATTCCAGCCTGACAACACTGCCATCTCCTGAACAATCGATTCGCCTCCTGCTGGAAGAGGCCATGAAGCGCGCCAAAGGGAATCAATCAATGGCGGCTCGATTACTTGGAATGTCACAGCCAGCATTATGCAAGCGCCTGAAAAGAGCTGAAAAAGGCGGTTCTGCCAACGACTGATTTCAATTTCAATTCACAGATTAACCAAGGCGGCGACGATTGAGGCGATGAATGCGTACATGAAAGTACATTGAAGAACCTAAGACGTGACAATAAAGTTAGAGCATTGATTTGGAAATGTACTATTAACGCCTAGCCGTAGCTGAAACATATTCCAGTATGTAGCTGTTTTTAAAGTAGACATTCCATTAAAGTCATGATACTTGTCATACCAATTAACAAATTGCCAGTCATTTTGTGTTCCGCATAGTTGAGCAACACGAACTGTGGTCTTTTTCTTGATATAAGTTTTAGACTTTTACCTAATTTTATTACCCATTTACTTGTGTTCAATAAAGTCCACCACTCTTGTAAAGGAAGGATTAGATATGCACTTTTTCAGCAGCTCAATCGGCAAGAAAATTGTAATGGCAGTAACCGGCGTCAGCATGGCAATGTTTGCCTGCATCCACCTGATAGGTAACTCAACTATCTTTGGTTGGCTCAACGGAGGAGTCAACGCTTACGCTCACCACCTTCACGCGCTCCCACTTCCGATCATCATCGGCTTCCGTTCCGTTCTTGGCCTGTTGTTGGCCATTCACGTCTGGTACGGAATCAAGCTGACTCTGGAGAACAAAGATGGCCGTCCGCAGCAGTACGCCGTCAAAGCCACCAAGAAAACCACCTTTTCCAGCGAGAACATGATCTGGACCGGTATCATCCTGCTTGGATTCCTGATTTATCACCTGCTACACTTCACCCTGCAGACCATCAGCCCAGAGACAGCCGCTCTGACTCATCTGGTCAACGTTCACGGCACCGACATGCCGGACGTATTCAGCATGATGAGCGCCGCCTTTAAAAACGTTGCAATGCTCGCCATCTACGGACTGGGCATGGTAGCATTGTTCCTGCATCTTGCCCACGGCATCCAGAGCTTCTTCCAGACCATGGGTTGGAACAACGGCAAGACACT
>CAZDWS010000006.1:0-226561 GCA_964509295.1 uncultured Geobacteraceae bacterium
TTCGTGGAATTGAACAGAAAAGCCTATAATATCGGCTTTGATAAGGCGATGGCGTCACTTAAGTAGTTTTAGTTGTTGATAGTTTAGTCTTTTTAATACCAAAGCGGCCTGCTTCCAGCGGCCGCTTTTATAATTTGAATTGGACTACATGGTTTTGATGTTGTCTGGATATCGCCTGTGCAGTATACTTTGAAAACCTGACTTCAAGGTAGTTGAACCGCTGCCAGTATTTTTATTTTGAAGGGTGATGATCAGAGATGGGGCATATATTAACAGTCAGTGACTGGCAGAAAAAATTTGCCTTTTATGCGGCAAGCCTTCTCAGACAGGGAAACTTTGTCGATGCAGGTTTTGTATCAGCTGTTTTGTTTGGAAAATACATGGAAAAAGAACTGCGTTTAAATGAACTTGAAATGCCACCCAACGTGGATTTCATCTCATACGCAATTGATCTGCTTTCCAAAAAAGATTCCAGAAAATATAACTCACAAAATCTTCATGTGCTGAGAAAAATATGTGATCGCCATATTGTTTTGACCGATGAAACCGTAGAGTTGATTACTACCCGTGCTGAGCGTGAAAGGGTTAAAGCTGAAATTGCCAGACTGGTAACATTTGTATGGCAGGAACTGGACAGGGAAAAATTCATCAGATACAGGGCCATCGGTGCCATACCGTTGCTGGATGCAGATAACGCGGTTATGAAGGCGCGCGAGTATTTTCAGGAAGAAGAGACGGATTTTACCGGAATACCGAACAGGTTTGAAAAAAGTGATTTCAATGACCTTGGTCTTCTGCGTCAGCATCTTCTGAATCTTGCAAATCATCTGAGGAAGTTGTTTTTAACAGCTTATCGCAATCTGGAGGTTGACGTAGTCGGGAAAACTGACAGTACTTCTGCCTATACCTGGATGGTCATAAACCTGATTAGACCTGGTCAGGGCCAGCTGATTGATCATGTGCACTATGCCTTTGCCTCAGTTATGGCTACCCCGCTTGAGCTGCGTATATGCATTGATTTCGGCAGTGAAGCATATATGTCAAGGGGCGATTGGTACAGCTTTGTGGAAACCGATGTATTCCGTAATTTCCTACTGAAATATAATGGATTGCAGATATTTGATACGGAATGGTACAGCTTTGTCACTGGACGGCAAGAGGCCGTTAAAGTTATTGCTGATGATAATTTTTCAGAACGGATTGAAGAGGCAAAAAGGTTGCTGGCAGAATGTCAGGAACAGAGGAAAGTCATATCCTGGGGCAGGCTTTTACCAGGATTTATAATTGGTCGTGGCCGTATCAGTTATGATGAAATCAGCCGTAATCTGGAAAAAATTGTCCGGCTTTACTACAAATTTGAAAAATACCGCCGAGACGTGCTGAAAAGAAAGAACACCCTGGAGTGGGTTCCAAAAGGTGTCTGATGATGTACTTTCTGCTGGATTCTATCTCTGCTTACTCCATAAAAAGAGTTTTTCTGAGTACTTCACTTAAAGCACTCAGCGTGTATGGTTTCTGGATGAAACCGGCCAAGCCCTTGTCCGGAAAGCGCTGACTGACATCATGTTCGTTGTATCCGCTGGAAATCACTACCTGTACATTCGGCTTGATCCTGCGTAATTCCCTGAATGTTTCTTCTCCACCCATATGTGGCATGGTCATGTCCAGGATTACCAATTTGATCTCCTGACTATGTTTTTTGAAAGTTTCCAGGGCTTCAATCCCGTCAGACGCGGTCAGAACTTCAAATCCCAGAATATTCAACATCTCTTTCCCTAAATTGCGAATCGGCTCTTCATCGTCCACTAGCAAAATAAGTCCGGTTCCTTGCCAGTGTTGATTTTCTGTGCTTTGTCGTTCCTTTTTGTCAGCACCGCCTTCCGCTGCCGGTAGAAGCAGCTTGAAGGTTGTGCCACGGTCTGGTTCACTGTATATTTTGATAGCTCCGAGATGTCCACGGACAATACCCATAACTGCAGCCATGCCAAGGCCCCGGCCGGTGAATTTGGTGGTGAAGAATGGATCGAAAATTTTACCGATTGTTTCACTATCCATACCGCAGCCTGTGTCTGCTACCTCTATGTAGACATAAAGCCCCTCTTGAAGCTCGTCATTCAGCCAGAAACCGGACAGGTAACTGTTGTCACACTGGATTGTACCGGTTCTGATGGCAATCACGCCGTTATTGTCGCCAATGGCCTCGGAAGCATTTATGACCAGATTCATCAAAACCTGGCGGATCTGGGTGGCGTCAACTTTTACTGGCGGCAGGTCTGTTGCCAGGTCCAAACGCAGCATTACTTTTTTTGAGATGGATACTTCCAGCATGTGCATCATTTCCGTAACCAGTTCACCGAGTTCAATCCTTTCCAGCAGGAAATGCCCTTTGCCGGAGTATGCCAGCATCTGTCTGGAAAGATCCGCTGCCCGTTGAGCCGCCTCCTCAATACTGGCCAGGTTTTCTCTGGCCGGTGAAGCCGGGCTCAGGCGCATAAGGGCCAGTTCTGCATGGCCGAGTATGGCCATTAAAATATTATTGAAATCATGGGCGATGCCGCCGGCCAGGACTCCTAGGCTTTCCAGTTTTTGGGCGTGCTGCATCTGCTGCTCCAGTTTGTTGCGGTTTTCGTCTGCCAGCTTGCGGTCCGTAATGTCCTGGATTGTCCCGAACATGTTTACAAGATTATTATCAGCATCGGACCCCAGGTCGCCTAGTCCGTGAACCCAGCGTACGGACTGATCACTGATCCTGCATATTCGGTATTCCTTGTTGAAGGGGAGCCGATCCGTCAGGATGTGCCTGGTCAGATATGCCGCCATCTCTTCACGGTCATCCGGATGTATAATCTGCTGCCACCCCTGTATATCGCGGGTAAAACCGGCATCTATGCCGAAAATTTTATCCAGTTCTGATGAGTTGGTCCATATTCCGCTGGCAATATCTAATTCATAATGTCCAAGATGAGCTACTTTTTGTGATTCATTCAGCCTTGCTTCACTTTTTCGCAGTGCTGTCTCGGTCCGGGAATGCTCCTCCATTTCTGACATGAGTTTCTGGTTTGTTTCAGAAAGCAGCTTAGTCCGTTCGTTGACCATCTGCTGAAGAACCAGTGGCTGTTTGTAAAATGTATTTACCATCAGGGCAGTCAATGATCCAAACAGAAGTACAAGCAGGAGTTCAGCCGAGATGACCAAAGGGGAAAACCAGCCTTTAACCGGTTCAACCGACAGGGTCCAGGTGCCGTTTGGTACCTGAATGGTGTGATGGGCCGGAGCGCGGAGTGCTGATTCGGAAGAACGGGCAAAAACATCCCGCAGTCCGGTATCCGGGTTGATCCGTGAAAGCTCGAAATGGTAACCGGACTCGACGATCTTTTGCATCTTGGCGGAATCGACCAGTTCCGGAATGCGGATCAGAACCGCAGTAAAGCCCCAGAAATGTTCAGTACCGTCACTGGCAGGAATAAATACCGGCAGACGGCCGACCACGGCCTGTCCTCCCTGAACCAATTCAAATGGGCCCGCCAGTGTAAGCGACCGTGTTTTTAACGCCAGCAGGGCTTCCTTGTTGCGTTTTGAATCATCCAGCAGATTATGACCAATGGCCTTTTCATTGCCGGCCAAGGGCACGCTTGCTGAGATTATGCCTTGAGGAGCGAGTTGCAGGGCACTGATGCCACCATAAAGTCCAAGCATTTTTACTGCCAGCTGTTCAAAATTTTCAATAAGTCCGTTTCTCTGGTGGAGAATAGAAGCCAATGCGTAAGTTGCTGATAGAGAGCGGCTCAGGTGGTCATGAATGTTGTCGGCAATCCGGATGGTAATATCGCTGACAGTCTTTTGCCTGTTCTGCAGCCGGTTGTTCTCAACGATGATCACGATAGCGATGCCCAATAAGATCGCTATTATGAAGGAAACGAGCGTGACAAATTTTATTTTGCTTTTTGAGGGCAAATGGTCAGAGAGCGGCTCGGGAAAACTGCTGTTGCCACTGTCCTGGATTGTGTGTTGCCCTCTAAGTGTGTCAGACATGGACAAGCCACTCCTTGCCATATTTGGAGATCTAATTATAATGAAGTATATCACGCAACATTAAAAAGTCACGGCAGGAATATGTATGAAAAAGGGGGCTCTATCAAGCCGAATATACCGTACCATCTGACCTGTGTGGTAAATAATCTGTTGCCTGTTTTTTCGCAGCCGCAGATTGCCCGCATGGTTATGGATAACTGGTTACACCTGAGGCAGCATAACGGAATGAAGCTTTACGGCTATGTCATTATGGAAGAACACCTGCATTTCATGGCCAGCGCAGATCAACTGGATCAATGTCTGGCAGGTTTTATGGAGCAGACTGCAGAATTGACCCACAAGTATCTTGTTGAAAATAAAATGGAACGGTTTCTGCTGCGGCTGACCGATGATCAGGGGTTTAAGCTGTGGCAGGTGCCGTCGGAAATTGAAGAGATAGTTGGCGAGGCCATGATCCGGGAAACTCTGGATTATATTCATATTAATCCGGTCAAGCGCGGTTATGTGGATCATATTAACCAGTGGCGTTACTCCAGCGCTCGAAATTATGCCGGAGAACCAGAATTGGTAGCAATTGATCATCTGATTTTTTAGGCAGGTTTGCTCTATTGGCATATGGAGCAGCAGTCCTGCAAGGTGATTGAGATGTACTGCTGCTCCGGTTAGGCTAATCGTTTATGTGCTTGCTATCTCTGCCTTGCTTCATAGTGGTTCATCTCCCGTCTATGCTGTTGATTCCAAATACTGTTCAAATGAGCCTGCTTTATGACTATTCGAAGATGATTTATAACTGATCCCGGCGCTTTTAAAGTGTTGCTTCATATTTTTTGGCGGGTTTATCAGTTCAGGTTCCGTTCCCCGAATTCTCATACATTGCATCCAAACTTTGATCAGTTGCAGGCCTGGAGCATCAATTGTGGATATAAACTCACAATCAAGTTGAAGTGACTTGATATCCTCCCTATCTAACTGCTTTAATAATGATGCCAATGAATTGATATTGTCCTTTGTCAGACTGGCTAGTCTCCAATCGCCCGTCAAATACGCAACATTGTTTTTCATACAAAATGTCACTTATACCGCCTCCTTATAGGTGTTTTGCCTGCTTGTTATTCAACGTGCCAAAACAGCTTACTTCTTATTTTTGAAACAAGGTGGTTTTGGCGCATCGTCGGGTGTTTTATTATTTAATAACCACGAGCAGAACCACCTGAATCCATAATTAAACTTGTATTGACAAGTCATGTCGCCCGAATGACATTCGTATAAATTCCCGGTAAATCTTTTAAAACGTTTTTCAGGAGGTGCAGATATGTTCGCTGACATTTGTTCACCTCTGGATTGTCTCTTATTGTGACTGATGTGTGACCATGCATAATCCGGCTCTGATGGGTGCAACACAACTGATTTAAGTCGCAATATTTAAAAGTGATTGTTGTTATCTGTTAATTATTTATAGTTAAATAATTGCATTAATATGGAGGGGTGGTCTATAGGGCATTTTGTAGAGTTGTTGAGAAAAAAACCTAAATTGGAGGGTTAAGCTGTTTTGGATAGTAGGTGTTTACTTGGAAAGAGGCGACAGGCCATGTCTGACAGCATATTTGGTGAGTTCGGCAATGCTGAAAAGCTGAAGTTTTTGCATAATGGCTTGCCGTTGATTTTCTACAGTCTTATGGCTGCTGCCTAGTAGAAGAGCAATTTCCTTGATGTTTTTACCATCTGCAATCAATTGGAGTATTTCACGTTCACGGTTTGTGAGGTTCTGGTAGACAAGTGTCATATCTTCAGGAATACATTGCAGGAATTCGCGTACCAGAAGTGTTGCAACCTTTCTTGGCAAGTAAGTTTCACCTCTGGTTACAGTACTGATAGCATCCGAAAGTTCTGAAAACGCAGTGTCCTTTAACAGGTATCCGTTAGCACCGGCTTTAAGTGCTTCTATCACAAAAAATCTGTTGCTTTCCATTGAGAGTACCAGAATCCTTGTGTCAGGATATTTTAGGGTAATCTCCCGGGTGGCATCTATGCCGTTCATGCGCGGCATGGTCAAATCCATAATGACCAAATCCGGTTTAAGTTCACTTGTGAGACGAACAGCTTCGGCACCGTCACCTGCTTCACCCACAACTTCGATTACATCGGATTTTTCAAGCAGCGATCTTAATCCTTCACGAAAGATAATATGATCATCCACAAGCAGGATTGTGGTACGCATGTCATTACCTTTATTGTCAGATGTTGGTTAACGGCACTATCAATGTCACATGTGTTCCTATCCCCGGACTAGATGTAATTGTGAAACTACCACACATCTGTTCAACTCTCTGTCTGACATTGTAAAGTCCGTAGCTACCATTTTTTATATGTTTCAAGTGTGCATCCGGCTGATCAAAGCCGACTCCATTGTCCGCAACTTGCAAGACAGCATTTAGGCCGTCAGTTTTAATCGAAAGTTCTACCTGTTTTGTGTCGGCATGCTTGACAACATTTAACAGAAGCTCTTTAACCGCCTGGTACAGCGAATAGCGAATCTCGGGTGACAAAGGCTTGGGTTTGTTATCGGCAGTAAATCGGATCTGCATATTGTAGTCATTGTTGAGAGATGAACAGAGCCATTCCAGGGCGGTTTCAATCCCGGCTGTGTCCAAAATTGGGGGGCGCATCCGGAAAGTAAGTGACCGGATGTCGTGGATTGACTTTTCAAGAAGTGATCTGGCTTGCTCTGCATAGTCACGGAGCGAATCCGGCAGGTTACCATCAGAAAGGGCGTCAAGTTTCATTTTTGCCAGTAACAATGATTGGCCGACGTGATCGTGTAATTCACCGGCAATACGCTCTCGTTCCCGCTCTTCTGCCCAGACCAGCTCAAATGAAACTCTTTGCATCTGCTCGTTTGCCCGCTGAAGATCGGTTGTTCTTTCTAATACACGCTTTTCCAGTTCAGCGTGTGTCTGTTTAAGTGCATCATCTGCCTGTTTCCGTTCGGTAATATCTTCCAGGGTAACCAGATACTCCCTGTTTTGTACAGGAGTCGCCTGCAGGTGCACCCATAAAACGGATTCGTCAGCTTGTTTCAGTCTAAAGTCAAGGCACTGTGTTGTCGCTGATTTTATAAGTCTTTTACGTAGAAGATAGAAAGAGTCCTGATCTTCACTGAAAATAAAGTTGGAAAGCGACTGTTTGAGGAGGTTATTGCGAGTTACTCCGAAAAGAGCGGCAGCCTTGAAATTGGTTTCCAGGACAAGTCCGTGCTCATTGATTGTCAAATACCCGATCGGAGCCAGGTCATACAGAGAGAGGTAGCGTCCCCTTGAAATTTCAAGCTCATGCTGTGAGTGTCGCAGTTCTTCGTTTTGCATCTCCAGTTCAAGCTGATGAACCTTTAGATCATAAAGCAGCTTTTGCATTTGTTCTGCAGAAAACGGCAAAACACCAGTAGCCTTTTCTTTTATGACCAACTTCCCAATCTGTTGGCGCAATCTGTTTTTGGGTTTTGAATAAAATCTTTTGCCAGTCATCGGAATGTCACCTTGCTTAAATTAAAGCTGGTTTTTCCGCAGTTGCAGATAGGACATTTACTGGTTGCGCCGGAATAAATTCAGATAAAAAAAGTCAGGACGATAATATTTTACATCGCTTTATTACATTAGCAACTCATGCATGGCCTTGCTTAGTTCATCCAGTCGGAACGGTTTGCTGAGTACCCCTTGGAAGCCGTAATCAACAAAATGGGCCATGACAGGGTCATAGGAGTAACCGCTGCAGGCAATTGCTTTTATGTGCGGATCGATCTCCATAAGCTGCTTAATTACGTCTTTCCCTCCAATGCCACCCGGGATAGTCAGGTCAAGGATTACAGCAGCAAAATCCCTCCCGTACTCTTTTTCTTTCACGAATATTGTGATGGCCTCAGAACCATTTTGTGCACATTCGACGGTGTAGCCGAGTTTTTCCAGTAATGCTTTAGCGGTATTCCTGATCATTTCCTCGTCATCCATAATCAGGATACGACCGCTGCCCCTGTAAATTGTATTTTTGATGTCTGAAACCACTTCATCTGTATGATCCAAAGCCGGAAGCGAGAAAATGAAAGTACTGCCCTTGCCTAAAGTCGATGTGACCCTGATCTTGCCGCCATGTTTCTTGATAATGGAGTAGCAGGTTGCCAATCCGAGCCCGCTGCCATGTTTTTTTGTCGTAAAGTAGGGATCAAATATTTTGGGCAGATGTTCGTCGGAGATACCGGTTCCGGTGTCACTTACTGAGATTCTCACAAACTTTTTGTTATTGTATGCACTGGTGATATTTTCTGCTTTTATGGTTATTAAGCCTCCTTCCGGCATGAAGTGAACTGCGTTAAGCATGAGATTATGGATGACCTGGACAAGCTGCCCTTCATCTGCTTCTACCAGCCAGATGTCGTCGTCGATTGAGATTTCACATTTGGCATTGGAACCGAGCAGGGCAAAACCGGTTGCTTCCCTGAGTATGGAGCGGATACTGATAACTTTCTTCATCGGCTCACCGCCTTTGGCAAAGGTCAGAAGCTGCTTGGCCAGGCTTTTAGCCCGGTCAACCGCTTTTTCCGCATCTTCCAGGCGGTCAGCGACTTGATCCGGTTCGTTTGGGTGAAGGCGCGCCAGTGAGATGTTACCAAGGATGGCGGCCAGAATATTGTTGAAGTCATGGGCGATACCGCCGGCCAGAACCCCGACAGACTCAATTTTCTGAGTTTTCAACATCTCCTGTCTGGCTTGCCAGAGTTCGTTGATGTCTTCCAGCACAATCCAGCATTCGCCATTCTGATCAGGAGTTGCCTGCAGATGTGCCCAGAATGATGAGCCGTCGGCCCGCACCATCCTCATCTCCCAGGATTCGGCGATATTTGTTATCGATATTTTTTTGCGTTGCAGATAAAAGATATCCTGATCTTCGGAAAGTATGTAGCTGGAAAAGGCATGTTTGAGCAAATTAACACGCGCAACGCCCAGAAGAGTCGCTACGGTGAGATTGGCTTCCTGAATTATGCCCTGCTGATTGATTGTCAGATAGCCGACCGGTGCCAGATCATACAACTCAAGATAACGCCTTCTGGATGCTTCCAATTCATGTTGTGTGCGGCGCAACTCCTCATTTTGCATCTCCAGTTCGGCTTGATGAACCTTCAGCTCATGGAGCAGCTGGTGCATCTGGTCAGGAGACAGGGGTTCTTCCGTAAATGTGTTGTTATTTTTAACCTTATTTGCGGCCCTAAGTCGCAGCTCCTCTTCCGGATTTGAACCACTATTGGTTGTCATTGGCTGATACCTTTTTACTGCGATTATTCTGCCATTAGCCGTTCCCGCTCTGTTGTTGCGATAGCGTAGATCTGACCTGTTTTGTTCATCAGGGGGGTAGCGGTAAACCAGATATTAATAACATGGCCATCTTTGGTCAGTCGTTGTGTCTGTTTCGGTTCCAGTTCCTCGGTTTTATAAAGTTTTTGAATTTCTTTCAGTGCAGATTCTCGCAAATGTTCCGGGATTCTGTCCCGACAATTCAATACCAGAGCCTCTTTCTCACTCCATCCGTACACTTTTTCCGCTGCAGGGTTCCAGGCTAAAATACGTCCTTCCAGATCTTGAACGGTAATGGCATCGTGGCTGTCACGTACTACCACAGCCAGGCGTTGTTCTGCTTCACGGGCCTTGATGATTTCCGTGACCTTGGTAAAGGTTATAACCGCGCCTTCGATCACGTTTTCAAGTGTGCGGTAGGGGCGGATGCAGAGCAGGAACCATAACCCGGAGTTGGCCTGAACATTGACTTCTCTGGGTATAAGGGTGTTAAGTACCTCCCGCGTGTCCTCCACCAGATTGTTGTAGTTGATCAGATTTGAAACAATATGTCCGATTGGCCGCCCCATATCAGATCGGATCAGATTGATAACGTTGGTGGCTGCAGGGGTAAACCGCTGTATGCAGAGCGAGTGATCTACAAAAATGGTACCTACTCCGGTGCCGGCCAACAGGTTGTTCATATCGTTATTGGCAGTTGAAAGTTCGATCACCTTGGACTGAAGTTCGGTGTTTACTGTTGCCAGCTCCTCATTTACCGATTGCAGCTCTTCCTTGGATGTTTCCAGCTCCTCGTTGGTTGATTGAAGCTCTTCGTTGATGGATTGCATTTCCTCGTTTGAGGATTTGAGATCTTCATTGGATGTTTCCAGTTCTTCGATAATGCTCTGAAGATATTCTTCCTTGCCCTGCAATTCCCGCTTCAGGGCATTAATCTGTGACAATGCTGTGACTTGATTATTATCAGCAGGGTCAGTAATTCCGACGGCTGCCTGCTGTTCCCTTGTAACTGCCGGGGCATCTTCCAGGACCACCAGATACAGGTTCGGGGCAAAGTCCTGGTTTTCCGTCACCGGTTCTACGGTCAGATTTACATCCGTAAAATCGCCATTGGTTTTGACCTTCAGTCTTTGCCGGTAGACCGGCTCATTCTGGACAACCGCTTTGTGAAGAGCGGAAGTCAGATCGTAGCGGAGGCCTTCACGGGCTGTTTTCAGAATGTTATTCACACCGGCGTCACCGGCCGCCAGTTCCAGATAGCGGCCACTGCGACCATGCAGATAGATGATGTCTCCGCGTTTGTTTACAAGGGCGCTGACCGGGGTGAATTTCCGTATCAGAAGTTGTTCCGTCAGTTCTCGCGGCGATAGTTTTCCTTCGACATGGGTTTTGCCCTGGTTCAGCCTGGTGGTAATGTTCTCTGCGGCAGACAGTGAGAATCTTCCCAAGTCGGCGCCGCGAGTTGTTCCGGTGCCATCAATTCGGCAATACAGCTTTGATTGTCGTTCCATGGGTGAAAAAAGATCAGTAAAGTCGCCAATACTTTCCGAGGTGCCTAGAAATAAAATACCGCCAGGATTAAGTGCGTAATGAAACAGCGGGATCAGTTTTTTCTGGAGTTCGCTGTTCATATAGATCATCAGATTGCGGCAACTGATCATGTCGATCTTGGAAAATGGCGGATCTCTGATTACATCATGTTTGGAAAATACCAACATGTCTCGGATGACCTTATTAATCCGGTAATAATTACTATCCGGTTCCTGAATGAAAAAACGACTCAGCCGTTCAGTAGAAATGTCGCTGCTGATACTGGTTGGATAGATGCCGCTGCGGGCCTGTTCTATGGCGCGGTGGTCAATGTCGGTTGCGAAGATCTGTAGTTTGAAATTCAGTTTCAGTGCTTCCATCTGCTCCTGCAGCAGGATGGCGATGGAATAGGCTTCTTCACCGGTTGAACAGCCGCATGTCCAGACCCTGATAGTTGATCCGGCAGGTTTGTTGGCAAACAGGCGCGGGACCGCTTCGTTGGCAAGTACGGTAAAAGCATCAGGGTCGCGGAAGAAGTTTGTGACACCAATCAGCAAGTCATTGAAGAGTGCATTTACCTCGTTTGGATTTTGTTGCAAAAAGCGCACATAATCATCCAGCTGTTCCAACTGATGCACGAACATGCGCCGTTCAATCCTGCGAGAAATGGTGCTCTGTTTATAAAGTGAAAAATCATGTCCCGTTTGCGAGCGCAGTAGAACGGAGATCTTATGCAGTGAAACATCGGTACTGGGAGTGGCCGTGGAAAGCAGCCGGGTTCTATAATGGTGGGCGTGTGATGCATAGGAAATCAACTGGGCAGGCATCTCGGCCGGCGGTAAAACATAATCCACCAGGCCGGTTGCTATGGCGCTGCGGGGCATGCCGTCAAACTCTGTAGATTCCGGAGTCTGAACCATGACCATGCCGCCTTCACCCTTGATGGCACGTAATCCCAGTGTGCCATCGCTGCCGGTTCCGGAAAGGATGATACAGATAGCTCTTTCATGCTGGTCCTGGGCCAGAGAACGGAAAAAATAGTCGATGGGCAGGCGTTGCCCGCGTGGCGAGGTCGGTTCCAGCAGTTGCAGTGTCCCATTGTAAAAGGCCATATCCCGATTGGGAGGGATGATGTACACAGAGTCAGGCAGTACTGTAACACCGTCTACAACCTCATAAACCTGCATGCGGGTATAGCGCTTGATCAGATCGGTCAGAATGCTTTTGTGATCCGGTGCCAGGTGTTGCACCACTACAAAAGCAATGCCCGGGTTATTATCTGCCGGCATGGCGGAAAATAAAGCTTCTAATGCCTGCAATCCGCCAGCCGAAGCGCCAATGCCTACTATAGGGAAGTTTGATGTGGTTGGCTTTGTGTGAGTTGCTGTCTTTTTATTGGCGTGAGTCTTATTCTTAATGGTGGTCATGTTGGTCTCCATGACAAACATATAAATCAATAAAACGGTAAAATCCATAATATATTGATAGTGTTACAAGCTATTTGCCTAAACTGCTGACAAAGCCAGAACTGCTTACAGGGGTGCAAAATTTCAAAGAACCGTTGTCATTAAAAAGTATAGCTAATTCCCAGCATGTGCATATCCATACCGGGGTTGGGAGTATGTGGTGAATACATTAAGTGTCCATTTGAAATGTGCTGGATGCGGTATCCGATCTTCAAGCCGTTGTCAAAGCGATAATTGACACCCAGGAATGCTCCGAATTGAAGGATGCTTCCGAAATCCAGGCCGCCGAAATGACGTCTGTCCAGAAAGTTTGCATTAATTCCCAGGTCAGTTGATAAACCGGTTCCTTTTTTGTCAAGACTGATTGCTGTGCCAACCGATCCGATAAAACCGGATTCTCTTTTGTTGACAAGAGCCCCAAGAGAGGTATTCAATTGCGAAGTTACGCCCCAACCGGATGAATGTCGCCAGTCCCAAGGCAGTCCATATACCGCAAATATTTCGTACTGTCGAAAGTAGTATTGCTTGGAACTTACTTGAAGTCCCATTCTTGTACCGACTTCATTCCATCCGGACTCTGCCGGAAAACCGGGAACCGGAGTCAGGCACATGAGTAAAAAGATGAGTAGAACTTTTGAGATGAAAGTTTGCATATTGATAACCTCTTAAATAATAGCTTAGCATATCAGCTGATTATCTGGATGTTCTCTGTTGTTAGTACATATTTAATTTTATACAGTAGTTAAAGGATTTCAAGTCACAAGAGAAGTTTTTTTAACTGATATGCTTGCACTTTTATCACAAACCTCATGGCAACAGGCCGTACTCCCTTAAAATCAAATTGATTGACTTGTAAAATTCGTTCCAGTCAGGCGGACAGTCATTGTGATCGCAAGGTAATTCAATCAACCTGGCGTTAACGGACAGATGCTGCAATGTCCGGCTGTGTTCCGGCGGTATGGTGGTATCTCTGTTGCCGTGAAAGAGCAGGACCGGCTTTTGATAGGCGGCTACAACTTTGCTGTTGTCGAATACGTCCCTGACCAGAAAGCTCGGCAGGAGTGAGCTGCGGGCAAATGTCCTGGTAGAGCTGAATGCCGACAGCAGGATCAATGCCGCACTCGGGCGCCGGGCGGCCAGAGCGCAGGCAGCTCCACCGCCAAGTGATCGTCCGAAGATGATTATCCGCTGCGGATCCACCTCCTCGCGCTTCAGCACGGCGTCATAGGCGGCGACCGCCGTATCTGTAATGCTTTCTTCACTAGGGCTTCCCGGAGAACGGCCAAAGCCGGGGTACTCCACCAGCAGAATACCCATTCCCTGCTTGCGGAAACCTTCAAACTGGTTAGGTAGATTATCGATGACTTCGCCATTCCCGTGAAAAAAAATCACCAGCGGTCGCTGCTCACCAGGCTTTAGTTTTAACGGCGGCATGAGCCATGCTTCGTTTTTCCCAGCGGCGGTTGTAAATTGTAACGTTTGTATGCCGATTGGTGCCGTTCCTCTGGTCTTGATATAGCGTCCAGGGTACATTAACTGGCGCTGCACCAGAAACATCAGCAGGGCATAACCAATATAGGCAAATATGGCAAGCATGAAAAATCTGGGTAAATACTTGAAGGGCATGGTTTTTGTCCATTAAAGTCGGGATCTTCGCTAGCTTTGGGTCTGGCAGGGCGAGAGTGGTGTGTACCGAATTAAATTGTCTTTCAATTTGTGTCCCGATCTCTCCATAGATGGGCATAAACAGCCAGATTGAGCAGGATTGCCGATATGCCGAGTACTATTTGTGCGTGGCGAGTCAAACCGAGCGGGTAGAGGATCGGTTCAATATAGTGTTGAATAAAGGTACCGCTATAGCCAGATTCTCCGCTCTTTCTACGGAGATAGACTTCCAGGTAAGTAAGTGGGCATATCTCTCCGCTTAATTCGATTATTGCTCCCCAGGTAACAGCAGGCAGATGTAGCCATGCAAGGCGATGCCAACGCAAAACCGCTATTCCACCTAAAAATACGAAAAGTACAAAAGCTGCGTGAAGGACAACTATCATGTCTGCTACCATGCGGTCGCTCCGATCAGCTGCTTTCTGATCATTGTCTCATGCCGGGGATCAAACCTGCATTGTTTGAAGTTTATCATGCTAGATGATAGCGCATTATGATCAATGCACAACTGCCTGAAATTATGATACTATGCGATGATAAAATTGTATTGATCTGATTTTGCTTTTGATGGTAATTCATGGTGTCCTGAAGTGGTGGTCAAGTCGGTTTTTCACATATGATTGAGAGGTTTTGATGTTGAAGCTGTCGCAAAAACAGAAACAATTCAATGCCGCCATGGAGCTCTTTAATTCAAAGAGTATCTACAGGCGGATCGGGACACTTGTCTCAATAATTAATATCTCCCTGCAGATTTATCTCCTCTGGCTCGTGTGGCCATATTCAATCGGTACCGGTCTGCAGCTGGTTGCGTTACTGATTGCATATTTGCTGACTGATTTTATCAATGGCCTGGTTCACATGTATATGGATAACAATGAAAATTATGAATCTCTGGCTGGTCCGTTGGTTGCCAATTTTCACATGCACCACAAGATTCCCCAGTATCGGAAACATAATCTGCTGGTTGTGTACTTCAATGAGACAGGGTCAAAGATCTGGCTGATAGGCTATCTGCTTGTTGTGGCCCTACTGATGCATTATTCCGCTGCCGCCCCGATTACGCTTTATATTTTGGTTTACATCGGCATTCTCTCTTCCTTGGCAGAGGTTTCACATTATCTTTGTCATACATCCACTTCACAGTTGGTAGTTGTGCTGGGAAATATGGGGCTGCTTTTGTCAAAGCGGCACCATGCCAGTCATCATCTGAATGATAATAACGGATATGCGTTTCTGAATGGCTTTACCGATCCGCCGCTGGATCTGATCGCAAAAAAGTTCTGTAAAGGTTATAAAAAACATACCGACCTGCATTTTGCCTGCTATGAAGTTCAGGATGCAGAAAGCCGTTAACAGGAAGTACTAACCAGGGGGGCAAAAATGTTAAAAAAACTCGTTGAAGCAAATCGCAGCTATCGTCGTTTTTATCAAGATGTACCGATTGCCAGAGAAACACTGATTGAGCTGATTGAGTTGGCGCGCCTGTCCTCTACCGGTGCCAACCTGCAACCGCTCAAATATATTGTTTCCGCTGATCCGGTCCGCAACGCCCTGATCTATCCAAGCCTGAAATGGGCCGGTTATCTGAAAGAGTGGGATGGCCCGTTGGAAGGCGAACGTCCGGCCGGATACATTACTATATTGCTGGACCATTCAATCAGCAAAAAAACGATCTGTGACCAGGGCATCGCAGCCCAGAGTATCCTTCTGGGAGCTGTTGAACGCGGTTTCGGCGGTTGCATGATCGGAAACATCGACAGGGATGAACTTTGTAAAACACTGGCTATCGGTGAGCAGTATGAGGTGCTTCTGGTAATCGCGCTTGGCAAGCCTAAAGAAATTGTTAAACTTGTACCGCTGGGGTCAGATGGTGACGTGAAATACTATCGTGATGCGGAAGGCATTCATTATGTGCCCAAGCGGAGCCTTAGTGACCTGATTTTTGAGCCATAGTCACTGCGGAATGCATATTTACCCCAGTAAAGAAAGGAGATTTACCAATGGCTGAAGCAGTTTCGTTCTGGCTTGATAACAAAATGTCCTCAGGAATCAAGGTTGCTGAAGCCGGTAGTCAGACACTGGTCTCCTATCGTGATAAGTTCTATGTGGTGGAAAAAGGATCGGCCTTGATGAAGGGAAGCAAGCCGCTGCACTATTCAAAATCCTCTATCCCCACAATCTGGCGAAAGGTGATGGCCGGCAAAACCGTTCATGATTCCGCTTTTAATCCTCCCGATGACGATAATATGCCGGTTGCGACTGCCACCAAAAAGGAGCGGGTGAAAGCGAAAAAGATTGAGCAGGCTGTTGCTGAAATAGTTGAACCAACACCCCTTGAGGTTGTACCAGTTCTGTCGGAGGTAAATATGACAGCCAAATCCAAGTCTGCAGAAGAACCAAAGCCGCTTAGAAGTGTTAAAAAAGCAGAGGTCAAACCTGCTGGCCAGCCGACAGTTGTTACCGTCTGCCCATACTGCAGCCACAAACATGATGTGCTGCTTGATAAGGGTAAAAACGGCAAAGCCTTTCTGATGAGTTGCAGCAGATGCAGCAAAGAGTTTGCCGTAAGATTTATGCCGGTCACGGTTTATCAGGCTCAAGTTGCTGCGTTTTCTTAAAGGTTGATTGTTTCGACAACCACCAGGCCGCTCATGCCGATAAAAAGGGCGGAGCGGCTTTGTTGTATTCCGGTTTTTTGGGTCGGTCAAACTATACAAATCATATTTGCCTGTTAATATAGAATTAAAGAACAAGCTTATGAATTCAGACGGATTTCATGATTATTTGGAGATGGCAATGTCGCTAAATAAGAGGACATTTTTTTTATTAATGATGTTTTTTACAATTGTTGTCTTTGCATCGAATGCATTTGCCGATAATAAAAAACATGTGCTGATTCTTAACTCATACCACCAGGGATACAAATGGACAGATGAAGTAACAAAAGGAGCTATAGAAAACATTACCTCCAAGAGGAACGATATCCGTTTTTATGTGGAGTACATGGGTGCCAAATGGGTATTTGACAAACAGTATTTTGAGCAACTGCAGGATATATACAAAACCAAGTACAGGAACGTCAGTTTCGATGCAATAATAGCAACAGATAACGATGCCTTTGATTTTATCAAAAAATATCGCAACGGAATCTTTGGTGAAATACCGGTTGTATTCTGCGGAGTTAATTGGTTCAAAAATGAAGATCTTTCAGGGCAGACGCTGTACACAGGCGTTAACGAAGATGCAGATATTGAAACCAATCTGGATCTGATGCTGAAGCTGCACCCCATGGTCAAAAATATTTACATTGTTATGGATTTGACAACCACAGGCCAGATTGTTCACCAAAAAGTAAAAGAACTGATTCCCCGGTATATGAACAGGGTGAAATTTCACATCCTGGATGACCTTGAAATACCGCAGATAATGAAGACCGTTTCAGAGTTGTCTGATGACAGTCTTGTTTTTTTGACGATCTTTCAGAAAGACAAGTCAGGTGCCTTTGTTGAGTTTAGTGAAATAGCCGGAATGCTATCAAAAAGCAGTAAAGTTCCGGTTTACGGTTTGTGGGATTTTTATCTTGGTTCAGGCATTGTCGGGGGGATGCTGACCAGTGGCCATGCACAGGGGGAAAGTGCCGGAACGCTTGCAGTGCGTATCCTTGGTGGTGAGGTCGCAGATTCAATCCCGGTAATAATGGAAAGTCCCAACAGATACCGATTCGATTTTGTACAGATGGAGCGTTTCGGCATCAAACCTCAGCAACTTCCTACCGGCAGCAGTGTTATTAATGAACCTCCATCATTCTATGAGGTCAACAAAGGATTGGTCTGGGGATTGACTGCTGGCGCATGTCTGCTGGCAGTGTCAATTATCATTCTGATGATTAATACCCATAGAAGAACTCTTGCCGAGGAAGCTTTCCATAGCAGCGAAAAGCGGTACAGTACTCTGGTTGATAATCTTGCGCTTGGAATCTTCCGCAATGATGGTTTGCCTGGAGGCAAGTTTCTGCAGGCAAATCCTGCCATGGTTAAAATGTTCGGTTATGAATCGACCGCCGATTTTCTTACAATTTCTGTCGACTCTCTTTATCAGGACCCGGAAGAAAGAAGAGCTGTTCTTGAAGAGGTTGCAACTAGAGGATTTGTTAAAGATAAAGAAGTATTGATGAAGAAAAAAGATGGTGAGTCGGTCTGGGTGTCAATTAATTCAAATGCAAAATTTGATAATGAAGGAAAGCTTGTCTGGGTAGATGGCCTTTTTGAAGATATAACAAATAAAAAACAGCTGGAAATGCAATTACAGCAGTCCCAAAAAATGGAGGCTATCGGAACACTCGCAGGTGGTGTTGCCCATGATTTTAATAATATCCTGACGGCGATCATCGGTTATGGCAATCTCCTCAAAATGAAGTTCGGGACGAATGAAGCTGTAATGAACTATGTCACGCCCATGCTGTCCGCCTCGGAAAAAGCGACCCAGCTGACCAAGAGTTTACTCGCCTTCAGTCGCAAGCAGACGATCATCCTGAAAAAGACCAATATCAACGATATTGTCGATGGTATGTCAAAATTGCTCTTGCGGGTGATCGGCGATGATATTCAGCTGAAAATACATATTCACGCCGATAAACTTATTGTTGAGGCCGACTCGGGTCAGTTGGAGCAGGTATTGCTGAATCTGGTCACCAATGCCAGAGATGCCATGCCCAAGGGAGGCTTGATCAGTATTGAGACCAGCCGGATTACAGTTGGCAGAAGGTTTGTGGTCAAACATGATGCCCTGCCGCCTGGTGAATATGCTGCGATTTTTGTTTCCGATACCGGTGCCGGTATGTCGGAAGCTACTCAAATGCGAATTTTCGAGCCTTTTTTTAGTACAAAAGAGATCGGAAAGGGTACCGGGCTGGGGCTGTCAATTGTCTATGGCATTATCAAGCAGCATAAAGGTGATATCGGTGTCTATAGCGAGATCGGAACCGGTACTACCTTTAAGATCTATTTGCCTTTGGTTCATGGCGAAGAAGATGAAAAGGTTATTGAAGATGATTCACCTGCAATTGGCGGCTCTGAAGTGATACTGGTTGCAGATGACGATGAACAGGTCAGGGCTCTTATTCAAGAAGTGCTGGAAGCCGGAGGATATAAAGTGCTGATTGCATCTGACGGAGATGAGGCAGTCTTGAAATTCAAGGAAAATGCCGATTCCATTGACCTGGCTCTGCTTGATGTCGTCATGGCCCAAAAAAACGGTAAAGAGGTCTATGATTTGATTCATCCGATTCGGCCGGATTTGAAAGTACTATTTATGAGCGGTTACACAGCGGACATCATTAATCAGAAGGGAGTGCTGGATGATAAAATTGAATTTGTCCCAAAACCGCTTTCGCCGGATGCTTTGCTGAAGAAAGTCCGGCAGGTTTTGTCAAAAGCGGTCTAAACTGAATTTACAGATAAAATTTAAAAGGGCCGGAATACCTGTTTTGTCAGGAATTTCGGCCCATTTAGTTTGAATACTAACCAGTTTTAAAATGATTATTTCTTTTTCTTGTCGGCTTTGGCATCTGACTTGGCCTCAATACTGGCAGCTTTCATGCTGTACATGACAGTTACCTTGCTGCCGACTTTCAGATCGCCGGTTACTTTCGAGTCCTTGTCTCTGGCGATTTCCCATTTTTCCTTGCCCTTCTGAACAACAATCATGTCATCTTTAACTTCCAGCACCGGCCCGGTAACCTGATAGGTTTTGACAGGTCCGGCAAAAGCGGTTGATGCTACAAGCATTGCCAATCCGGTTAAAGCAGCAGCTAGTTTCATTTTGACCTCCAGATATTTTCATGATTTACTGTGAAATATGATATGCATTATAAGGCTGATGTCAAGTTCCGTTTGCAATATTTAATATAAAACCCAAAGGGGGCATTATGGATTTTAATATATTTCAGATCATTATTCCGTTGGTGTTTCTGGCTGCGGTTTTCGGACTTGGGTATTATCAGAAAAGAAAGAAAACTGTAAAAAAAAGACTGCATCTGGTTGTCTCCAACAGTGAAGTAAAAACCACTTCAGGCGCTGAAGGTAAACCGTTTGAAAGACACCTGGAAGCAGTTAAATCCTCAAACAAACAGAAATAGTCAAAGCGATTTTTCCATTACATAATCATCCATCACATAGCCGTTGCCAATATCAAAAGCTGCTTCTTCGCGAGTATTAAAACCGGCCTTTTTGTAGAATGCAATGGAATCAGTATTTTGTTTGTTGACCTGCAGCATCAGCACCTTAAGTCCCAGCCCGCGGGCATGGTCTGCCACATGGCTCAACATCATGAATCCCAGACCTTTTCCACGGCACTCCTCAAGAAGATAAAGCTGCTCCAGTTTCATCTCTGACGGTGCGGCTGTGATTGAGTAGCTGCAATACCCGACAGCGGTTTCACCAAGTCTGACCAGCTTTAGCCAGCGGTCGTCCGCATTCAGGTAGCTGCGAAGATTCTCCGGTGCGTAGCGTCCGGAAAGCATGTACATGATCTGGGCCATACTGATGATCTTTACATAGTGCTCCCGCCAGATTTTCTCGCCCAATTGGGCCAGAGTCTCAAAATCCGCTTCGGTTACTGCTTCAAGACGTGCTTCAACGGGTGTAGATGGTGCCATTTATGTGCTCCTTGCGCTTAGGTGTTGTGTCTATCGGAGTGGTCTTTCCCTGTCTATTGTCATTACAAAATAAATCAACAGTTTGAGTATTCGAGGTCGAAAACCGTAGCCGCATATTATTTACAATACTATGGTGAGTGTATTCAAATATCAATATTTTTATTAGACTGTTTTTTTGTGATACGTTCAGGTGACTTGTCGGAGTTGAATTAAATTAACAAAACCATTGATCCCAGTTGTCATTGACTGTTTTTGGGTTTATAAAAAGTAAGTCTGATATTTAACACTTTCTCAGGAGGAAACCCATGATCGATCTTTTACGCAAACGACGCAGTGTCCGTAAATTCACCGAAGCCGAAGTTGCACCGGAAACCGTTGATCTGCTGATTGAAGCCCTGCTGCGCGCGCCTTCATCCCGTGGTAATAATCCCTGGGAGTTTGTGATTGTGGATGATAGGGACCTGTTGCTCGATCTTTCAAGGGCCAAACAGCATGGTTCCGAGTTTATACATAATGCCCCTCTGGCAATAGTAGTCTGCGCCGACAGTACCAAGAGCGATGTGTGGGTGGAGGATTGTACAATTGCTGCGATTCTTGTTCAGATGACCGCCTTAACGCTTGGCCTTGGCAGCTGCTGGGCCCAGATCAGAAACCGCCAGCATGATGATGAATCTACTGCTGAACAATTTGTACGTCACATGTTGGAGTTGCCGGAAAATATAGTGGTTGAATCAATCATTGGTATCGGTTATCCGGCTGAAAACCCGCCACCGGTTCCTGCCAATAAACTGCAGTACGAGAAGATCAGGCGTAACGGGTGGAACGGGTGATTGTTTTTTAAGGCAACGATGTATGAATCAGATAAATCCGCATCTTAAAAAAATGCTGTTTGGAGGGGTAATGTCTGCGAGCATGAAAGACCTGAAAAAGGTCAAGGTAACAGTGAACGGCAGGGAGATGGAGATTGCGTGCGGTATAACAATCCTGCAGTCCCTGTTGCAGGAAAATATTCATATCCCGCATCTCTGTTATGATATCCGCCTGCCTAAATCCACCGGTAACTGTGGCCTCTGTGTTGTTGAACTGGGCAAGGGCGAACGTGATGTGAAGGCCTGTCAGACCCCGGTGCAGGAAGGGATGGTCATCACGACCACCAGTCCCAAACTGGAGGCTTATCGCAAGGTTCGCCTGGAGCAGCTGCTCAGCGATCATAACGCTGATTGTGAAGCACCATGCGTCATGACTTGTCCCGCCAATATTGATATTCAGTCCTACCTGACCCAGGTTGATCGGGGTAACTTTCAGGCCGCCCTGCGGGTCATCAAGGACAGGAATCCTTTTCCCGGTGCCTGTGGCCGTGTCTGTCCCCATGCCTGTGAGTCTAAGTGCCGGCGCAGTCTGGTTGATCAGCCTGTGGCCATTAATCATGTAAAACGTTTTGTTGCCGACCGGGATATGGAAGATGGTACGCCATGGATACCCCGCAAGGCAGAACCCAGTGGGAAGAAAATAGCTGTTATCGGCGCCGGTCCTTCCGGTCTTACGGCTGCCTATTTCAGTGCAGTCAAGGGTCATGATGTAACTGTCTTCGAGCGCCAGCCGCTTCCTGGCGGCATGATGCGATACGGCATTCCGGAATACCGCCTGCCGAAAGAACAGCTGGACCGTGAAATAGATATTATTTGCCAGCTGGGGGTGAGAATTCAGACCAACAAGAGTCTGGGGATTCAGCTGCGTCTGGAGGATCTGCAGGCAAGTTTTGATGCGGTATATCTCTCCATCGGTTCCTGGCGTCCGACACCTTTGCAGATCGAAGGTGAAAACCTGAAAGGGGTCTGGCTCGGCATCAATTACCTGGAGCAGGTGACAGCCGGGGCAGAGATTGAGCTGGGTGAAACGGTGATTGTTATCGGTGGTGGAAACACGGCCATTGACTGCAGCCGTACTGCCCTGCGCAAGGGCGCCGGAAAGGTGATTCTGTCCTACCGCCGCACCCGTGAGGAAATGCCCGCCGAACCATACGAGGTGGAAGAGGCGCTGCATGAAGGTGTGCAGATGAACTTTCTCTCCTCACCGGTGCGGATAACCCGCGATGGGGATAAGTTGCAGCTTCATTGCATCCGCATGGAGCTGGGCGAACCGGACCGTTCCGGTCGGCGCAGGCCAATGCCGGTTGATGGCAGCGACTTTGTGATCGAAGCGGACACGATCATCGGGGCCATTGGGCAGAGTACCAATACCCAGTTTTTGTATAACGACCTGCCGGTCAATCTGAACAAGTATGGCGATATCGAGATCAATGGCCGCACCATGCAGTGTTCCACAGACAAGGTTTTTGCCGGTGGCGATTGTGTTACCGGGCCGGCAACGGTTATTCAGGCGGTGGCTGCCGGTCGCAATGCCGCCATGTCCATGGATGATTATCTGGTTAAAGGCTATTGCCCGGGGAGTAAGGAGGATTATTCCTGCAGTCGCGGTTCCCTGGAAGATCTGCCCCGCTATGAGTTTGAACAGATGCCCCGCTTCAGTCGTGCTGTCATGCCTGCACTAACCATGGAAAAACGTACCCATGGTTTTACTGAAGTTGAAACCGGTCTGACGGAAGAGGCTGCCCGTGCCGAGGCGGCACGTTGTCTTCATTGCGGCTGTATGGAACGTTTTGCCTGCGATCTGCGTCGTGAAGCAACGGCCCACGATGTTGTGCATCGCCCCCATATTGGAGAGCTGCCCTATATCCCTATCGTAAAAGACCATGACCTGATCATTCGCGACCATAACAAGTGTATCTCCTGCGGTCGCTGTGTGGCTGCCTGTGCCGAAATTGAGGGGCCGGACGTACTCAACTTTTATATCAAGAGCGGCAAAATGCTGGTCGGCACCAAAAGCGGCCTGCCCCTGAACAAAACCGATTGCGTCAGCTGCGGCCAGTGCGCCAATGCCTGTCCTTGCGGTGCCCTGGATTACCGCCGCGACCGTGGTGACGTTTTCAAGGCCATTCACGATCCTTCAAAAGTTGTGATCGGATTTGTGGCCCCGGCTGTCAGAAGTGTTATCTCCGAGCATTTTCATATCCCGTTTGACAAGGCTTCCGCCTTTATCGCCGGTATGCTGAGAAAACTGGGTTTTGACAAGGTGTTTGATTTTGTTTTTGCGGCTGACTTGACAATTGTGGAAGAGACAACGGAGTTCCTGGGGCGTTTTACCGGCGATGGTGTTATCCCTCATTTTACGTCCTGCTGCCCCGGTTGGGTCAATTTTGTTGAAAAACGTTATCCTGACCTGATCCCGCACCTGTCTTCCTGCAAGTCCCCGCAGCAGATGACCGGGGCGACAGTGAAAAGTCACTATTCCCAATGGTCCGGTATTGATCGGGAAAAACTGTATACGGTATCTTTTGTACCATGTGTGGCCAAAAAGGCAGAGGCTGCCAGGCCGGAAATGTCCACGGACGGAATACGTGATGTGGATGCGGTTCTGACGACCACCGAGTTGATCGAAATGTTTCGTCTGGCCAGACTGGATGTGGAAGATATCGGTTTCGAAGAGTTTGATGAGCCGTACCGGCAGGTGACCGGTGCCGGGGTCCTTTTCGGTGCTTCCGGAGGGGTGGCCGAGGCCACGCTGCGTATGGCGGTGGAAAAGGTGACCGGCCAGATCCGTCCTGATCAGTTGGACTTTACCGAGGTGCGCGGCTTTGAGGGTATCAAGGAGTCAACCGTTGACATGAACGGCACCAAAGTCAGGGTGGCGGTTATCAGCGGTCTGCATCGGGCCGAGCCAATTCTGGAAAAGATGCGCAGCGGCAATGATGTGGGGTATGACCTGATTGAGGTTATGGCCTGTCCGGGTGGGTGTATCTGCGGGGCAGGGCATCCGGTGCCGCAGGTGACAAACGAGCTGTCACTGAGGCAAAAGGTGCTGATCGATATAGACAAGACGGCCCGGTATCGTAAAAGCCAGGATAATCCTGATATTCTGAAACTTTATGATGAGTTTTTTGGTGCGCCAAATTCGGAACTGGCCCATCATCTTTTGCATACCCATTACGCGCCCCAGCAGGGTGACTCGTTCAGTAATGAATCCCGTCATAAGGCCGACTCGGTATTTAAAACCCATGTTATGACCATCTGTACCTGCGACACCTGTGCGGAAAAAGGTTCCAGGGAGCTGTTGACCAAGATGGAGGCGCAGGTGGATGATCTGAAGCTTGGCCCCATTATGCAGGTGCATTCCATTCGCTTGAAGGAAAACCACGGTGATGGGATTTATATTTCGCTTAACGGCGAGGTGGTGGAAGAGTCCAGTTTAAACGAGAGATACAACATTTACAGCATGATCCACGATAATCTGTAGCTGAAACCGCTGGCTTTAGTTTGAAATTGAAAGCCCGTCAATCAATTTGGCGGGCTTTTTTTATAATAACTTCAGCTCTCCGCTCTTTAACGGAATCTGTGTTGTTTTGAAGTTGCCGATTCCCCACTCAAGCTGTTCGGAGCAGTGCACCCCCTTGAGTTCCGGCGGTGGCTGTTGCCCAAGAAAGTCCAGTATGCTGAAGAGGAGTCTGCTTCTGTCGGTTTGAATATCTCCCGCACTAACGGTGACAAGATTATCCCGCTTGCTGAGTTTTGTTCCATCAGGACCTGTTACCAGCGGCAGGTGGCAGTACTCCGGTTGAGACAGGCCCAGTGCCTGCTGGATGAAAATCTGTCTGGGGGTTGAGGAGAGCAGGTCATCACCGCGCACCACCTGGTTGACGCCGGTCAGGTAATCATCCACCACCACGGCCAACTGGTAGGAAAAAACATTATCAGCCCGTCGCAGTACAATGTCCCCGCAGGTCCTGGTCAGATTCTGACAGATTGCACCTAAACGCAGATCATTGAAACAGATCTCTTCGTCAGGTACGCGGATCCGCCAGGAACGCATGACAGTCCCGCTGCGCAGGCCGTTGCGGCAGGTGCCGGGATAGGCCAGGCAATCGTCCTCTTGATGCGGTGCCGAGGCGGTCTGGGCAATCTCTTTTCGCGAACAACCGCAGGCGAAGATCAGTCCTTTCTGCTTCAAGGTTTCGAATGCTGCGAAGTACTCCTGCAAATGCCTGCTCTGCCAGCTGATCTCTCCATCCCAGGTCAGGCTGAAAGCCTCCAGCGTCCGGAGAATGTGGTCTACCGTTTCAGGTTTCAGGCGCGGTGCGTCCAGGTCATCAATACGCAGCAGCCAGCGGCCACCCATGCTTTTGGACATCAGCCAACTGCCGACAGCCGCCACCAGTGAACCGGTGTGCAGCAGGCCGGTGGGTGAGGGGGCGAAGCGACCGGTTATGGTTTTTGGTGAGGAAGTTGTCATAGGAGAAGTCAGGGACTGGGGACGCGGGACTGGGGACGCGGGACTGGGGACTAGTAAAATTTTTTGACTTTACCAGTCCCTAGTCCCCAGTCCCTGCTTATGCAATAAATGAACAGCAGTAATCAGAAACCACCGGTACTTTCATCAAAAATACCGAGTTGGCCGGAACATTGAAGGATTCGCCGCCGACAATCTTTGTCCAGACACTGTCGCCTTTCATCTGCCATTCCAGTTCGCCGGAGAGAATCTCCATAATTTCGGCGGCGCCGGTGGAAAACTCGTAATCACCTGCCTGCATGATACCGAGGGTCTTTTTGCTGCCGTCCGGGAAAATGACGGTGTGACTGGCGACTTTGCCGTCAAAGTAGATATTGGCTTTCTTGACTACGGTTACGTTATTGAATTCCGACATAGATCCTCCATGATTTAGTTGTATTTTGGATTGGTATTTATAACTGCAATTGATGTTAAGTTGCAAAGTAAAATACTCCTCCCCTTAGTTAAGGGGAGGTTGGGAGGGGTTATTGATACCGCTTACATAACTCCCCCTTGCCCCCTCTTAACTTAAGAGGGGGGATAACTTTTAACCCATTCCCATCTGCACATATTTTTTTACTGTCCTGCGGTCAAGTTGTGTCCGGCGCGAGACTTCCTCATAGGTACCGAATCGTTTGTAAAGCAGATGGCAATAGTTAGATAACAGACTTTCGGCATTGATTGTGCCATCAGCAAAACTCTGGGTCAGGCTGTCACCGTGATCGTCCTGTTTTTCCATTGCCCTGCTCCCCTGGTAGTGACCGGTCAGGATAATCCGCTTTACCGCCTGTTCCAGTTCTCGTACATTGCCCGGCCAATGGTAGGCAGTACCTGTTTCTCGTTTTAGCACCTTTATAATAAGCTGCTTTTCCCGGTCAGTAGACTCTCCGGCCAGTCGGGTCAGGATGTTTTCCAGTAGTCTGTCCAGTTCTTCCGGGGTTTCCTGCAGTCGCTGTCGCAAGGTGGGCAGGGTAATGATATTGGAACATAATCGATAATACAGGTCATCCCTGAATTTGCCGCTGCTGCGAAGGTCGTTCAGCGGGCGGTTTGTGGCGGCAATTACTCGGCCGCTGAAGCGCCTTGTTTCGTGGCTGCCAACCGGTGAATAAATGCGCTCCTGTAGTATATTCAGCAGCTTGATCTGTACCGGGATACTGATGTCGCCGATTTCATCCAGAAAGATGACTCCGTGTGGTGCGCAGCGGCTGAATAAACCTTCATGGGCCTCAATGGCGCCGGTAAAGGCTCCCTTTTTGTGGCCGAACAGTTCCGATTCCAGGACACCTTCTGAAAACTGGGACAGGTTGGTTGCCAGAAAGTTACGCGTAAAGCTGGTGGTAAAACGGCTGCGGGCAGGGTCGTACGGGATAAAGCCGGAGCGTCCGATGGCCGCCGCCGCTGCGCCTTTTCCGGTGCCTGTCTCACCCAGCAGCAGTATGGAAAAATCCTCCATGCGGTTCCATAGCCGTGATTCAAACCAGCGGATATCGTGGGTGAAAACGCAGTCCCAGAGGTGTTTGCGCAACTCTATCATGGAAGCGGAATCACCTGTCAGGCCGTTTTTGATGAAATAATAGGCCCGACGCAGTTGGTAAAAGATGGCAAAGAACCTGATTGATTCCGGCTCACTGAAGCCGAAGTCAATCAACTCTTTCAGTGCCTCCTGGCCAAACGTAACCCGTGTTACTGCTTCGTCGTCTTTTGACTGAGACTGGATGAGCTTATCAAATCTGTCGGCATATCTGTGGAAAACGTGGAACAGGAGGACCGATTGCATGACCTCTCGCCTGTCTCCGTCGAAATTCCCAAGCTTTGCAGTGCCTTCACGACGCATATCAGAAACGCGTCCCGAGATCCTGGAAATTACAGCATTAAGGATTTCATCTGCCGATGAACCTGGTGTGGTTCCACCGATTTCCATATCCAGATTGTCGCGGGTTTTGCTGAAAGGGTTGGCAAAGGCGGCACGGGCAACCATCTGGAAAAATGACCAGTCTTTAATTTGAGTTGTTTTTTGTGTATTCATGCTTTAAATGTATAACCGTTATACAAATTATGTCAATGGGCCAATTGTATTAATATGGATCTTGTGTCGTTTTAGCCATGTTTTGTCGCAAAAACAGCAGTTTGAATAAATTTTACAAAAATGGCATGTAACCTGTAATACAGTATTATCCTTTTAGTAAGTTCGAAGTTATTTTCTGCGCTTTTCTGGCAAAAAATAACTTCATTAACGCACTTATCCTGTTAATCAGCGGCAAGGAAATAAAAAAGCGGAGCAGAGATATGCATAAGCTGAACATTATTGATATTCATTGCCATACAGCAGGCATAGGGGCGGGCGGGAGCGGCTGTTTCGTCTCACCGGCCATGCAGCGCAGCTGGAAATACCACATGTTCCTCAGGGCATTTGGTGTTAACGGAAAAGAACTGCAAAGGGAAGGCGACAGCCTGATTATCAGGCGTCTGTCTGAAACACTTTCACAGTCCAGGTTTGTTAAGGCAGCTGTCATATTGGCAATGGATGGCATTATTGGTGAAGGTTGCGAGTTAAATAGGAACCGGACTGAAATATACATACCCAATGATTTTGTTGCTGCGGAAACCGCCAAATACCCCAATCTTCTTTTCGGAGCCAGTATTAACCCCTACCGGCCGGATGCCCTGCAGCGCTTGGACAAAGCCGCTGCTGATGGTGCAGTGCTGGTAAAGTGGCTTCCATCAATCCAGCATATTGATCCGGCTGATAAGCGGCTGATCCCTTTTTATCTGCGTTTGAAAGAGTTGGGCCTGCCTTTGTTAACCCATACAGGCACTGAGGAATCTTTTACCTGGGCTCACAATCAACTGGCAGACCCGGAAAAACTCAGACTGCCTCTTTCACTTGGCGTAACTGTAGTTGCAGCCCATGCCGCCAGTAATGGCAAAAATGACGGACAGCGCAACTTTGAACGTTTTATCAGACTCTGCCGTGAGTTTGACAATCTGCTGGCAGACATATCGGCCCTAACCCAGGTCAACAGGCTGGGGCATCTGGGACGTGTCCTGAAGCATAAACATCTGCATGGGCGACTATTGTACGGAACCGATATGCCGATTCTGAGGACCGGAATAACTTGCCCTGTTTTCCATGCCCACTGTTTGTCTCCTCTGAAACTGAAAAGGATTATGGCAGAAAAAAACCCCTGGGATCGGGATGTTACTTTGAAAATGGCTTTGGGAGTTACTTCGGAAATGCTTGGCAAAAGCGGGGAGATTATAAATGAACGCATCAAACTCTAAAAGCCTGACCTGGCTGAATGCCACCCAGTTTTTGGGGGCGTTGAACGATAATATACTCAAGCTGCTGATTATCTATTACCTGATCAGTGTTCATGGTCCTGAAAGTGCCGGGACGGTTTCAGCTTTTGTGGGAGCGGCATTTGTGCTGCCTTTTTTGCTATTCTCCGCTCCCGCCGGTTGTCTGGCTGACCGAATATCCAAGTCCGGCTTGATATCATTTGTGAAGCTGTTTGAAGTTGCTGTGACACTGCTGGCCCTGGCGGCTTTTCTGTCCGGCATGGATGCGGCATTATACGCTGTGGTTTTCCTGATGGCGACGCACAGCGCTTTTTTTGCCCCGGCAAAATATGGAATTATTCCCGAATATGCAGAGCCGGGCGGGCTTTCCAAAGCCAATGGTCTGATCGAGTCGTTTACATTTATGGCAATTATTTTGGGTGCAGGTCTGGCTTCACTGCTGGCTCAATTTGTCTCCGGTCGTATGTGGATGGCTGCCATTGTCTGTCTGGCAATTGCCATAGTCGGTTACTGGTCATCAAAACAGTTGAAAACTACTGTGGCTTCGGATGCTGTCAGGCCGATTGCACTTTTTCCAGCGGAAATTTACAGAACAATCAAGTCGATCAGTAGTGACCGCTATCTTATTCTGGCGATAATAGGGCTGGCCTGGTTCATGTTTGTCGGAGCTTTTGCCCAGTTGAACCTGATCCGCTTCGGCATGGAACGTTTAGGGCTGAATGAGGCCCAGAGCGGTTACCTCTTTCTGGCGGCAGCGCTCGGCATCGGACTTGGCTCACTGCTGGCTGCAAAGCTGTCAGGACGTGATGTGGAGTTCGGTATTGTTCCTATTGGTGCAGCTGGTCTTACCCTGGCGCCGTTTATGCTGCACGGCGCACCGGCAAATCTACCTGCCTGTCTGGCGATCATTATCTTTTTTGGTCTTTCTGCCGGTCTGTTCAGTTTGCCGCTGCAGACCTTCATTCAGTTTCGGGCCGAACCTGCCAAGCGCGGTGAGGTGCTGGCCGCCTCGACCTTCATCAGCTGGGTAGGTGTACTGCTGGCTTCATTGCTGACATATCTGTTTAGTGGACCTATGCGTTTATCGGCTGCCGAAGGTTTCAGCGTCGTGGGCGGTGTCACCATGATCCTGACCCTGATCACACTATGGACTCTGCCGGATTTTCTGCTGCGCTTTATCGCCCTGGTCACCATGCGTCTGTTTTACCGCATTCGCATCATCGGTGGAAAGCATCTGCCGACTGACGGTCCGGCGCTGTTGATACCGAATCATGTGACCTGGGTTGATGCCCTGTTGCTGACAGCCACCAATCAACGCCGTATTCGCTTTGTCATGGAACGCAGCATTTATAATACCCCATTACTGCGGCCTCTGTTCAGGCTGATGGGTGTGATTCCTGTTTCTTCAGATGATGGCAAAAAAGGTCTGCTGGAGTTTATCAAGGCAGCCAGGCAGGCACTTGATGAAGGCTATATGGTCTGTATTTTTGCCGAAGGTGCTTTGACCCGTAACGGCATGCTGCGTGAATTCCGTGGTGGTTTTGAGCGGATCGTCAAAAACAGCGGCTATCCGATTATCCCTGTCTACATCGGCGGGGCCTGGGGCAGTATCCTCAGTTATGCCCATGGTCATCTGCTTTCAAGGCCTCCGGCACTTTCTCCCTACCGTGTCAGTATTCATTTTGGCAAGCCAATGGCTGCCACCAGCAGCGCCATTGAAGTGCGACAGGCTGTCATGGAGCTTTCCTGCGATTATTTTGAAGAACGCAAACCGCGTCGAAAGCCTTTATGGCGCTATTTTGCCGAAACAGCCAGAAAAAATTGGAGTCGCCGTGCAGTCATGGACTCATCGGGCAAGGCTTTGAGTTATGGCAGAACTCTGGCCGGTGCATTGGCCCTGAGCTGGAAACTGGAAGCCAAAATTGGAGAGTCGAAACATGTGGGGCTGTTGCTGCCGCCGTCAGTGGGTGGCGCGCTGTCAAACCTGGCTTTGTCCATGCTGGGGAGGATTCCGGTCAATCTAAATTATACTCTGTCTGAAGCTTCTATCTCCTCAATCATTAAACAGTGCGGCATGGCCAGTATCATCACCTCAAAGGCCTTTCTGGAAAAGATGCCTGCTCTGGTCCAACTGGAAGGGCTGATCCTGCTGGAGGACGTCATTCCGACTATCAGCGGTCCTGAAAAGCTGGCTGCGTTTCTGAAGGCACGCCTGATGCCTCTCTCCATGTTGGGCAGCTGTGAAGGATTCAGTGCGGACAGTGTCGCCACGGTTATTTTCTCCTCCGGCAGCACCGGCGAGCCAAAAGGGGTTATGCTGACCCATCACAATATCATGTCCAATATCGAGGCGCTGCGCATGGTCTTCCGGGTTGATCTGAACGACAATATCTGTTCTGCCCTGCCGTTTTTTCATTCTCTGGGTTTTACTGCTACGCTCTGGTTCCCGCTGGTGAGTGGTTTCTCGGTGGTCTATCACAATAACCCCATGGATGGGGAGAAGATCGCCCAGATGGCCAGAGAGAATAAATCGACTTTGCTGCTTGCAACGCCCACTTTTTTGCTGGCCTATCTGCGCCGGGCCAAGAAGGAAGATTTTGCTACTCTGCGGCTGGTTATCACAGGAGCTGAAAAGCTCAAGGCCAAAGTAGCAGATGCCTTCCAGGAAAAATTCGGTGTCCGACCCATGGAGGGTTACGGCGCAACCGAGCTGTCACCGGTTATCACGCTTAGTCTGCCTGATGTGGAATTTGACGGAGTAGCCCAGCATGGTTCCAAGGACGGAAGTGTGGGGCACCCGATCCCGGGTGTGGCAATCCGGGTTGTTGATATTGATAGCGGTGAATTGCTAAAGCCCGGACAGCCGGGACTGATGCTGGTTAAAGGGCCCAATGTAATGCTCGGGTACCTGGGGCGGGATGAGAAAACTGCTGAAGTGGTTAAGGATGGCTGGTATGTGACCGGTGATATCGGGGTCATGGATGAAGACGGTTTTATCCGTATTACTGACAGGCTTTCAAGATTCAGCAAAATCGGCGGAGAAATGGTGCCGCACGGAGTTGTGGAAGACGAGCTGCAAAACCGTCTGGGGCAGGCCGGAGTACTGGCGGTAACTTCGGTGCCGGATGAAAAGAAGGGTGAGCGGTTGATGGTTGTATTTGTTAAAGAAGCTGCTGATGCAGAAACCCTGCACAAACTGATGTCGGAAAGTCCTTTGCCAAATCTTTGGAAACCGGGACGCGGCAGCTATATACCTGTGGAGAGTTTGCCCATGCTCGGCACAGGCAAGCTGGACTTGAAGGGGTTAAAGGACATAGCTTTGTCGGTGGCGGATGGATGGAATTCGTAAACAGTGGTGAATGGGGGGTTTTGAGCAAAAAAAACCCGTCAACAGCTTCTTGGCGGGTAGGAGGAACTCTTATGTAAGGGGTTTGGGTTTAGTTGAATGTTCCGCTAAACAGGCTGGCACGCCAAGTGACGTTGGTCTGTTTTGTGGAAGGATTTTCCGTCAGATCCGGTATTACTGCAGGAATGGCAAATTTTACCTTTCCATTTTCATATTCTGCAAATGAACGACTGGTTTTGGCAACACCGTAAACTGTACCAAGAATAATACCACCGGCTGCTCCATATGCAATATTCTCCAGGTGATCTGCCGGTTTTTTGGTGAATACCATCAGGGCCCCACCTACCAGAGCACCGACTGCTCCGCCGTAAAATGCGCTTCTGAATGTTTCGCGTAAGGCGTTATCGTCAGCAAATGCATTGCTTGAAAAGCTGACAATAGTAACAAGAGTTAGCAGAGTAATGATCCGGTTTTTAAGTTTCATGTGTCTTTCCTCGCTTGAATTTGTCTTGTTGTACTATTTGTATAGCAAATTGAATGCCAGAATTGGCAAAGTTTTGAATAGATATAAAGTGACTGTATTTCAGATTGTTATGGTTGCGGCTAAATGAAGGTGGTTGTATTGGGACGGGAAATTAGAGGTAAAAATAACACGGTGTGTTGATTGTGCAACAGTGGTGTGCAAAAACGCAGCAGGAAAATGGCGAGTAAGCAGTGTCAGTTTTGGGCGAGGACCTTTTTAATAGCTTCATTAAGGTTGCTGACATCAAACGGTTTTTGAATGAAATTGACTTTACTTTCCAGTATTCCCTTTTGAGAGATAATATCGGAAGTGTAGCCTGACATATAAAGGACTTTGACTCCATTCTTCACTGAATCAATAACCCGCATCATTTCTCTGCCACTCATGCCTGGCATGATGATATCGCTTAAGACAAGATCCAATTTTAAATTATCATTCCTGAACAGTTCAATGGCTTCCTGAGGTGTAGCGACTGTAATTACTTTGTATCCGTGTTGCTGCAGCATAACGCTAATCATCTTTCGAACGCCTTCTTCGTCTTCTACTACCAGAATAGTTTCACTTCCGCTCCCAGCAATAGTTTCTGCGGGTAACTCGGAAACAGTTTCTTCAGTCAGTTTCGGTAGGTAAATATTAAAAGTGGAGCCTTGCCCAATTTGACTATAAACGTCAATAAATCCGTTGTTCTGGGAGACAATACCGTAAATTGTGGCCAGGCCCAGTCCGGTTCCTTTGCCGACGTCCTTGGTTGTGTAAAATGGTTCAAAAATATTGCGGAGAGTTTCGTTGCTCATTCCGATACCGGTATCTGTGAAGGAAGCACAAATATACTCTCCGGGTTTTGCTTCCAGCGAATCAGGATGATTATTTTCAGTAATCTGAATGTTTGTTGTGGCAATTGAAAAAGAGCCCCCGTCGGGCATGGCGTCTCGGGCGTTAATCGCCAGGTTCATGACAATCTGGTCAATCTGTACAGGGTCAATCCTGGTTTGCCACAGGTCTATACCGGGCTGGAATGAAAAAACAATATCCTCGCCAATAAGATGGGAAAGGGCATTCTGTGAGTTTTTAATGGCACTGTTCAGATTAATTGCTTTTGGTGAAATTATGTCCTGGCGGGAAAAGGCCAGCAATTGGTGGGTAATATCCCGTGAGTGCAGGGCAGCCGTGGTGATTTCATCAAGCTGGTGCCACAATCTGGAATTGTCCGGCAATTCCATTTTTGCCATTTCGGCGTATCCCAGTATCACAGAGAGTTTGTTGTTGAAATCATGTGCCACACCCCCGGCCAGCCTTCCGATTGATTCCATTTTCAAAGCCTGCTGGAGCTGCTTTTCGAGTTTTTTCTGTTCTGTTACATCAAGCATGATGGAAAGCAGTCTCTGCTGACCGTCAACATGGATCGGTTCCCCGTAATAGAGGCATTCCAGCAATTGTCCGTTTTTGTTTGTAGCTTTTAGTTCCAGTCCTGAACAACGATCCTCATTTTTTAGTTCCAGTTGTACCCGTTTCCACTCTTCATCAGTTATCCAGTTCAATTGGATCGGAGTTTTGCCGATCACCTCGTCCCGGTTGTATCCGGACAATTTGGAAAAAACATTGTTCACATCCAGATATAAACCATTTTCAAATTCGCTGATCATCATCATTACCGGGGCATTTTTAAAAGCTTTGGAAAAAAACTCCTCACTGGCTTCAATTTTTTTTCTGGTCAATGTGTTTTGATATACATGACGGTAGATCAGTGCATAGAGCAATGCGGCTGTAAGGAAGATGTACATCATCCCCTTGTAGATTGCTATACGGGTCATGAGATCCGGGTCACGGACCATCCAGCCCAGAATGGTATCTGAAAAATATATCCAGAGAGTTCCAAAAAGAGTGTAAATGCCGACTATTTTGATGACCGGTCGGTGATCTGATTTAGCAAGTTTTTGACGCATTAATGCTCCGGAATTGTGCTTGTTCGACAACAGTGTAAGTTACTGCTGAAAAATCATGGGTAATTTTACCACGACTCTATCATTGATCTAGCCAGATTTTTTTCATCTTCTACGGAATTTATCAGTCCGTCCAGTCTCGCCGCCAGTAGTCGCTCCATGACTACACCAAACAATGGGCCGTTTTGCAGCCCCAATTCCTGCAAATCCCTGCCGCTCAGCTTGCTTTTCACATTGCGCAGTCTAGTCAGGTAGGTGGAAATGTATCTGCGCACCTGGTCATGTCTTGCCCTGGCTGCAAGATACAGCAGCATCTCCATTGGCAAACCTTTCAGCAGGACATAAATTTCGCTGTTAAGTATTGACCTGTCATGCTTGAGTCTGCGCTGGATGATATCCAAAATTGTCTGAACCCTGTGGCGATGGGCAAAAACCTTGCTGCTCATTCGACCCGGTACGGCCAGACGTTGACAGGCTTGTTCAAATTCATCCTGCTTCAGACAGTCTGTCAGTGCCAGAAAATATACCTGCCATTGTTCACATGTTTCTTCCAGATAGAGCAGTCTGAACCAGGCCAGCAGCTGGGTAGTCTCCCTTAATATGCGTCCGGTTTCCGGCAACAGCTTGAGTTTGGAATGAATTGAGGAAAAAAGGCCGAAAGTTGACATGCGGTTGATGGCATTTTCCGGACTGAGTTCGTTGAATATCTGAATTAGTTCGCTCAATAGTCGTTTGCCGCCGACTTTTTCCAGTACATTCATGCGTACCGCATTGCGGATCAGATTTTCAGTGTGTGGCGCAATATGGAATCCGAGCCGCTGTTCAAAGCGAATGGCCCGGAAAACCCTGGTCGGGTCTTCCACAAAAGACAGGTTGTGCAATACCCGGACTGTTTTTTCCTGAAGGTCCTGTTGTCCGCCAAAATAATCTGTCAGGAGACCGAAACGGTCACAATTAATGCAAAAAGCCAGGGTGTTGATTGTGAAGTCTCGTCGATAAAGATCATGACGTAATGAAGAACGTTCTACGGAAGGCAGCATGCCTGGTGATTCATAAAATTCCAGGCGTGTGCTGGCCACATCAACTTTATTTCCGTCAGGGAGTACAACCACTGCTGTTCCAAAGGTCTTATGGCTGCGAACCCTGCCCTTGTTTTCAGCCGCAAAGTGCTCGGCAAAAAAGATACCGTCACCCTCAACGGTTACATCCAGATCAAGGTTCTCAGCTCCCAGTAGTGTATCTCGGACAAAACCTCCTACTGCATAAACCTGAAGCCCCAATTCATCGCCGGTTTTTCCCAGTCTGTGCAGAAGGTCAACTATGGTGCCGGACAGTTGTTTGTTTATCAGACCGGCTATATTGCGGTTTTTTGATGGATGGGTCAGAGCGTCCAGGTCATACAAAGCTTCCGGCTGGCCCCGGCGACCGCCATACATGTGCCTTAGCAGATCTGTGCGTGTTACCGCTCCGATCAGCTGTTCTCCGTCAAAGACCGGCACAAAGCGCCTGTTGCCTTCGACCATGTATTCCTGGATATGGGAGATTGTGGTGAAGGTTGTGGCACGCAGGAACTCGGTATGCATGAAGTCACTGACCGGAGATTCACCCAAATCATGATAAAGGGCCTTGTCAACGATCTTGCGGGAAATGATGCCGAGCATTTGATCTTCCTGCATGACCGGCATGGCATTGCAGTTGTAGCGGGTCAGTTGTTCTCTGGCCTCGTTAATAGTCAGAGTAACCGGCATGGTCTTGACCGGTGACGACATGATGTCTCCGGCAGAAACCCTGGGGGATACTTCCAGCAGCAGCTGTTCCTCCAGTTTTTTTAGTACGCGTTTGAGCGGTTGGTCATGAACGGCAGCAGATGCAGCAGTGGCATGTCCTCCGCCATTGAATCTTCGTAATATCTCACCGGCATTTACTTCGGTTATTCGGCTTCGACCGACGATATAGACATGCTTGTCCATGGCAACAACCAGAAACAGGGCATCCAGATTTTCCATATCCCGGATTATGTGGGCCAGGGTAGCCAGGTCTGCCACATAGGTTTCGCATGAGGCATGGGCAATGGAAATGTTGATACCATTGATGTTGGTGGTTTTAAGGTTTTTCAGCATGGTATTCATCAGGTCGACCTGTTGGGCGGTCAGTTCCTGAGTCAGGAAGTCGGCTACGATGTTAAGCCTGGCACCCTGATCCAGCAGCCAGGCGGCGGCCAGATAATCATCCCGTGTGGTTGGTTGAAACAGCAGTCGCCCGGTGTCCTCATAAATTCCGAGCATCATCAGGGTTGCCTGTTCGGCATTCAGGCTGATCCCCTTTTCCATCAGCATGCGGGCCAGTATTGATGAAACTGAGCCGCACGGGCGGATGATACCGTCTGTTGAGGCAATACTTTCAGAAGTTACGGGATGGTGGTCGTAGACGTGGATTTCGATTCCCGGGCGGGTCAAAACTTCGCTGAAACGGCCAATTCGTCCGGCATGCTGGCAGTCAACGATGATCAGGCGTGTGATTTCGTCCAGGTTGATCAGTTTTGCACGCGTCAAGGCGGGTAAATAGTCCGGGTGATGCGAGATGAATTCTCTGACACCTTTTTCCTGTGATCCGGGGAAGGACAAGATAGCGTCAGGATAAAGCCTGGAAGCGGCAACCATGGCTCCCAGGCAGTCAAAGTCTGCATTGATGTGGGTTGTGATAACATTCATTTATGCTCGATTCAGTCCAGGTGTTAAGTTTGGTAAAGTCAAATATAGGATACATCAAAATGCTGATCAAGGGTAAACCCGTACCACTGATTCTGCCACACAGGCCGGTTTTTCCTTGCCTTCAATTTCAACAGTGATCAGATAGGTTATCTGGACAGCAGTATTAATTTTTAGCGATTCAATAACCGCCAGATGGGCGCGAATACGGGAGCCAACATGTACCGGTTCGGGGAAACGGACCTTGCCCAGGCCGTAGTTTATCCTCAGGCGCATGCCGGGATAGTTTTTTTCAAAAAAACCGGGGGCATTGCTTTCTGTCAAATAGGGCAACAGGGATAGAGTCAGGTAGCCGTGGGCAATGGTTGTGCCGTAGGGAGACTCCTTGGCCGCCCGTTCAGGGTCACAGTGAATCCATTGTAAATCGCCGGTGGCTGCGGCAAAGGAGTTAATGCGCTCCTGTGTTATTTCAAGCCAGGGACCACAGTGAATTTCCGAGCCTGCAAGTGGCTGGTAGATTGCCATAAGATTATCAACTGCTTCCATGTTTACTCCTTTGAAAAACATTCAAAAAAAACATTGCCAAGCCCTTCATTGCTATGGTATCGCAGATTTTGTGTTTGACCACAAGGGGGAATCAAAAATGCTGCATAATGATCTCAAGTCGCTTGGTAGCGGCACAACAACTTATCGATATGATCTGCCGGATGAAGCGTTACTGGAGTGCTTTCCAAGTCCATTTGCCAAGTCTGAATTAAACCCGGCCGGTGCAGTCGGGACATTGCATATTGAATGCCCGGAGTTTACAAGTCTCTGCCCGCTTACCGGACAGCCGGATTTTGCCAAAATAGTAATTGATTATCAGCCGGACCAGCTTTGTGTGGAAAGTAAAAGTCTCAAGCTGTATCTGGGGTCGTTTCGAATGCATGGTGAGTTTCATGAATCATGTGTCAACCGGATCTGTAATGATCTGGTCAAGCTGATGGATCCAGTCTGGCTGACAGTGCGTGGGGAGTTTACCCCGCGTGGCGGAATACCGTTTTGGCCTACGGCTGAATATCGTAAGAACAAGTAGGATCTTTCAAATAACAATTTTATGGTGCAGTCTGATTTGGGAGAACCAGAATACAATGAAAATATGTTCAACTGTTCTAAAAGGGCAACAGTGCATTTTTTCGACAGCTCTGCTGTTGGCACTGTTGCTTATGTTGTTTGTGAACAGTGTCTGTGCCCAGTCTCCTGCTGTAAAAAAAGTACTGGTATTCAATTCATATCATCAGGGCTACAAATGGTCCGATGATGTTATGGGCGGGATTGTATCCGTACTGGGAACCGGTACGAACAACGGCAATCTGCAGATTGAATATATGGATGCCCAGCGTATAGCAGATGCCGGATACCTGCAGAAACTATCCGAAATATATTCCTACAAATTCCGCGAAAATAAGTTTGATGTAATTATCGCCTCCGATGATCCCGCTTTTACATTCCTTCTAAAACATCGCCAGAAACTTTTTCCTGATACTCCGATAGTGTTTTGCGGAGTTAATTACTTTGTTGATTCGATGCTGCAGGGACACAAAAATGTTACCGGCGTGGTAGAGGCTCAGGATATAAGGGCGACTATAGAACTTGCCCTCAAGCTGCATCCACGTACAAAAGAAATATATATTGTAAATGATAATACAATCACCGGTCAGGCCATTGCAAAAGACCTGAGTAAAGTTGCTCCGCTCTTTAAAAACAAAGTTGATTTTGTTCCATTATCCGGTCTTTCTATGGAGCAGATTCAACAGAAAGTTGCTAAGCTTCCGACTGACAGTCTGATCCTGTACCTGATTTTCTTTGAGGACAGTGCCGGTCATAAATTTGCTTACAATGAAGGTATCTCTCGGATTGTCACTCACAGCAGTGTGCCGGTTTACGGAGTCTGGGATTTTTCACTCGGTTACGGTATTGTTGGCGGTATGCTTACCAGCGGATTTTTTCAGGGAGAAACCGCGGCTAAACAGGCTTTACGGATTATTGGCGGTGAACCGGTTTCGACTATTCCGGTTGTTAAACAGGGGTCTAATCGCTACATGTTTGACAGTACACTGTTAAAACGTTTCAAAATCAAATTTGGTGATCTGCCTGCAGACAGCATTATTATTAACGAATCGGACGCTGGAAGGAAGCAGGTTCTGGTGCTTAACTCTTATCATCACGGCATGACCTGGGCTGATGGTGTTAATTCCGGTATTTCCTCAATCCTGGGAAATAATGACAAGATCGATCTTCATTTCGAGTTTATGGATACCAAGCGCAATGCAGGTCCCGAGTATATTCAGAAACTAACTCAGCTTTATCGTTACAAATTTCGTGGTAAAAAGTTTGATCTGGTCATAGTTTCTGATGACGATGCCTATAATCTGGCCCGTAAAAATCACCCTGAGCTGTTTCCGAATGTGCCGCTAGTCTTTTGCGGAGTGAACTTTTTTCAGCCGGAAGACCTGAAAAATGACCGGTTGATAACCGGTGTGGTTGAGGCGGTAGATATCAGAAAAAACCTTGAAATAGCTTTAAGGCTTCATCCGGGAACTCAAAAGATTGTTGTTGTTAATGATCTCACAGCAACTGGAAGGGCTAACAGGAAGCTTATTGACGGAGTATTGAAGGATTTTCAAGGTGTTGAGTTCGAATTTCTGGATGATATTAACATGTCGGAACTGGAAGAGCGTGTCAGCAGTTTGCCGCCAAATAACCTGATTTTACTGCTCAGTTTCAATCGTGACAAGTCCAACAATGTTTTTTCGTATGAGGAAAGCATACGCAGGATAGCTTCCAAAGCCAGGGTTCCAATCTACAGTGTCTGGGATTTTTATCTTGGCAGTGGTATTGTGGGCGGCATGCTGACCAATGGTTTTTCTCAGGGTGAAATGGCGGCAAAGTTGGGATTGCGGGTTTTGGATGGTGAAAAAACGGATAAAATACCGGTCGTTCTGACCAGTCCAAATCGTTATATGTTTGATTATCGCTACCTGAAACAGTTTGGGATAAAGGCGGATAAGTTGCCGGGACAGAGTAAGATAATCAATCGCCCGAACTTTATTCTGGAAAAATATGGTAAGGCGGCTGCAATTTTACTTTCAATTTTTGCGGCTATAACTTTTTATATACTATACAGACGCAAGAAATCCCGTGACCTCCTCAAGCTTATGGCCGCTACCGATCCTTTGACCGGTGTGCTGAACAGGAGAGCAGGACTGGCATACCTGAAGCAGTTGATCAAATCAGCAAATGTTATGAATACAAATTTTGTTGTCTGTTTTGTTGATCTGGACAGGCTTAAGTCTGTGAACGATACTTATGGGCATCTGGAGGGTGATCGTTATCTGCGGGAAGCCAGTCAGATACTGCAATTGAAAATTCGCAAAGGCGATCTGCTCTGTCGATATGGTGGTGATGAGTTTTTGATGGCGATCAATTCGTGCACACGTGGGCAGGCTGAAATCATGTGGGATAAAATCGAGGAAAGTATCTCTGTTTTTAATCTTGGCGGAGAGGCCCAGTTTACGATCAGTATGAGCAGGGGCTTTGTGGAATATGATCCGGCATCACCGGTTTCGATTCTGGAACTGGTTGAAATGGCGGACTCTGAGATGTATAAATTCAAACAGAAACGTAAGGCAGAAAATTCAATACCACAATAAGATAAGGAGCAGAACAGATGTATTCAACTTCGGATTTTAAAAAAGGGCTTGTCATTCAGCAGGATGGTGCGCCATGTCTGATTCTGGATGTGACTACTCAATCACCTACGGCGCGTGGTGCCAATACCATGGTCAAGACGCGTTATCGGAATCTGATCACCGGTCAGGTGCTGGACAAAACATTCCGTTCCGGTGATAAGGTTAACGAAGCTGATTTTGGTCGTAACAAGGGTCAGTTTTTATATGCCGATGGCGGTCGCGGTGTATTCATGGATCTGGAAACCTATGAGCAGTTTGAAATGGATGAAGATAACTTTAAGGAAATATCACCTTTTCTGCTAGATGGAACTGAAGTTGTGCTGGGATTGTTTGAGGGGAGGATGGTTACGGTTGAACTGCCGATGGCTGTTGAATTGACTGTGGTTGAAACAGCGCCGGTAATAAAGAACGCCACTGCAACCGCTGAAACCAAGGATGCAATTCTGGAGACAGGGTTGAAGATAAAGGTTCCTCCCTATCTGGAATCCGGTCAAAAGGTGAAAGTTGATACCCGCGAAAGCCGTTTTATCTCCAGAGCCTGAATGATATTCTCACCGCTTTCAGTAGAGGCGGTGAGCGTTTATTCTTCTGGTTGACTGTCAAAAACTTTTTTTGTGAAATACTTTTTTTAGGACATCTTCAATTTCTGAAATATTGTATGGTTTTGAAAGTGTGGCAGCAAAGCCATAATCCTTGCAATGGGCCATTATCGGGTCATTGGCGTAGCCGCTGGATACGATTGCACAGACATTCGGATCAATTTTTTTCAGCATTGTAATAGCTTCTTTACCACCGATACCGCCCGGTATTGTGATGTCCATTATCACCACATCATACGGGCGGTTGTTTTTGAATGATTTCTCATACAGTTGACTTGCCTCTAGCCCCTCGCTACAGCTCTCGACCTCATATCCGAAGTGTTCAAGTATGTTGGTAAGGACTTCACAGACAATCTTTTCGTCATCCATGATCAGGATTGATCCATTGCCTTGATGGGAATCAACCGGTTCCGAATGTATTGAATCCGGTTCGCTGCTTGTTGTTGCCGGGAGCAGGATGTTAAAGGTCGTTCCTTCACCGTCTTTTGAAGCGGCAGTAATTTCTCCGAAATGGTTGCGGATGATCGAGTAGACAGTCGCTAGCCCAAGTCCGCTCCCCTGTTTTTTTGTTGTGAAATATGGGTCAAAAATGCGGTCCAGGTGTTCTGTCGAAATACCGCAACCCTGGTCCGATATGGTTATTTTAATGGCTGCCTTGTCTGGGCTGAAATGATTCCCGGAAGCTGTGTTTATAATGTTTGCTGCGGAAATTTTTATCTGTCCGCCGTTCGGCATGGATTGATCAGCATTTATAATCAGATTGTTGAATACCTGTGTCATCTGACCTGCATCAACTTCAGCAAGATATAGATTAGGGTCAATTTCAAGCTGGTAGCTGACATTGGAACCACGCAAAACGAAACTGGCTGACTCTGCGATGATTTTACCGATGGAGGTGAGTTTGCGTATTGGCGTGCCTCCCTTGGAAAAGGTAAGTAGTTGTTGGGTAAGACTTTTGGCCCGGTTAGAAGCGGTTTCAGCATTTTCCAGTATTTCATAAATTCGTTCGTCTGGTGTAGTAAGCCTTCTTGCCAGAGAAATGTTGCCAAGAATCGCTGTCAGGAAGTTGTTGAAGTCATGGGCAATGCCACCTGCAAGGACTCCAATAGATTCAAGTTTACGAGCTTTGAAAAGCTCTTCCTCAATATGTTTTTTTTCGGAGACATCACGGAAAACAAGAACTACACCGATTATTCTGTTGGTCTCATTGAAGATTGGGGCAGCTGAATCTGCTATAGCACGTTCAGTGCCGTCTCTTGAAATCAGGACTGTATGGTTGGAAAGCTCCACTACCTTGCCGGTATTTAGTGATTCAATTACCGGGTTTATCAGCTCTTTTCGGCTGGTCTCATTGATAATTCTGAAAACGGCTTCCAGCTGTAACCCACTAGCCTCTTCCTGACTCCATCCGGTCAGTTTTTCAGCGACCTGGTTGATCAGGACTACTCTGCCACCTGTGTCGGTCGTAATGACACCATCGCCAATAGATCGTAATGTTACAGCCAGTCGTTCTTTTTCGGCTCTGAGGTTGTCTGCGGCAACCGTTATATCATTTATATCTGTTATCGACGCCACAATAGCCTGCAGGGTTCCATTTTCACGAACGAGTCGACGTGCAGCAAAATAACCCCCGAAAATGGTACTGTTTTTGCGGAGGTAGCTACGTTCGGTATGGTATTCCTGGATACTTCCATCAATCAGTTCTTGCAGGCGGGAAGACGCAATTATTCTCTCCGTCGGGTTTATATGGTCAGAATAAAGCGTCCCGATCATTTCATCAGTTGAATAACCGAACATCTCAGCAATACGGTTATTGGCATATTCAAGTTGCTTGTCAGGAGAAATCAGAATAATACCGGATTGTGATGTTTCCAGAATCAGCCGTAAATGGGCTTCATTTTCACGGAACTTTTCAGCCAGCATTTTTTTACCCGTAATGTCCTCAAAGGCAATTACAACATGTTTTTGACCTTCAAGAGTGATCGGCTCAACACTGAAACGGATCCAAAGAGTTTTTAATTCCCTGTCCTGAGCGAATTTAAGCCGGATTTCTTCGCCATGGAGCGGCAGGCCGGCTTGCAATGCCTGACTGATAGCCTTAGCAATGGGGCAGTCACTGCATGATTGTGGGCCGCCGCAGCCTTCAGAGCTTTCCATGCTTTTTGGACATTGCAGGAGATCCCCAAGGCGTTGTTTTGCAATCTGGATTTGATCTAAGTGAAACAGCCCCGACATGATTTTGTTGAATGAAATTATCTGAGATTCTTTGTTGAGCAATGCCATGCCGACCGGTGCTGACTCAAAGATTGCATTCAGGTTGTTACGTTCGGTTCTTAAGAGTTGTTCCGTCTGTCGATGTTCAGCAACCTCTTGTTCAAGAAGTCGGGTCTGGAGATGTATCTCCTCTTCAGCTTTCTTTCTTTCGGAAATATCACGGACAATATTCAGGAAAGCGGGTTTGCCTTCGAAATCAATTATTGTGCTGCTTACTTCGACGGGAATGGTTATGTTGCTACGGGTGATATGGGTAGATTCGAATAACAGCTGACGGTATAATTTAACTTTTTCAATCTTTTGATACAGTCCGGTGTTTTGTGACTCTGCCAGCACAAGCTTGTAGGGAAGCGAAAGGAATTCGTTGTACGTGTAACCCATTTTGTCACAGGCAGCCTGATTAACCTCAAGGATGTCGCCTTTGTCGTTGATAATATAGATTGCATCACCGGCGTTGTTGAAAAGTTGCCTGAACTTTGATTCCGATAGTCGTAAGGTGCTTTCAAATCTTTTTCGCTGCTGAATATTTCTGTAAAATGCAATCAATATGATTGTAGCCGCAGAAGAAAATAAAATTATAAACCAGAAAGCGGTTTTGTTGATGGCATAATTTGATGACGGTTTGTTTATGATGATTGCGTCTTTTTGAAGCTTATCCATGTTGACATTGAACTTTTTAAGAATTGCATAATCAAACATTTTTGCAGATATATAGCCTGTGTAAACAGGCAGGTCATTAGCAGGAGTCCCCTTGATGATGCGGATAGCCAGTTCACCTGCTTTTTGACCCTGTGCTTTTCCGGAGAGAAGTTTGCCGCCGATAACCCCGTGGCCTAATTGAGCCGCATGGATAGCATAGGCAGGTACGGGGCTGGCGGAACTGATAATGCGGGCGGCTTCAGCCTGAGTAAATGAACGCCCACCTTTCTCAACGGCATAGGAAAGAATCAGGACCAGTTGATCTGGCCGCAGTTTTTGCAGGACATTGATCGCCTGATCAAGGCGCATGTCCTCCAGAAAACTGACTTTTGTATTTGGGAGAGTCCCTAACCCGTTTTCCAGTTCTTGCCTGATGGCAAGACCGGTAATGGTATAGTCATGCACAACAAGTACTTCGCTGGTTTTGGGGTGAAGTTCAAGGGCTAGATTAAGCGTGCCGATAGAGTCCTGAATTTCTGCAACACCAGTTATATCCGATTGGTCGGAAAGCATGGAAGGTTTGAAATAGTTGACTCCGCAAAATACAACCGGTGTGTCATTGAAAAGCCGTTTTCTGAATTTGGTGATAAAATTAAGAGCGGCATTATCCATGGCAATGATTACATCAAAGTTTGATTTATTATATTTGGATTCAAGGAGATCGGCAAAACGGGCGAAGTGGTCCTGCTTGGGAAAGTTTTTTGTGTCAAGAAATTCAGTATAAAAAGCCGATTGGGGGAAAGATTTTAATAAGGTGGTTCGAAGGCCTTCTGTTTCGTCATCGGACCAGTCATAGCCTTCATGGTATGAATTGATGATCAGTATTTGAGGAATAACAGGTTCAGACTGTACAGCAGACGGTAAAAGACAATGCAGAAAAAACAAACTGAATGTGAAGATGAACAGGGGATGTAGTAGTTTGCATTTGATTTTGAAACGCATTTTTGTCCCCCGTCAAGAGTATATTGTGTCGCTGAAATAGTTTGTATAAAAGATGTAATTTTTTTTAAGACAAACTGCAATAGCATTATATATGGATTTTGGTAAATTTTCTCACATTTTAATATAATTTCAATTGTATGTGGTATAAATATTTGAGTGTTCTATTGAAGTAGTTTTTTTGTGTGATTGAGTAAACAACTTGCTGAAAAAAGAACGAATTTTCTTGACAGTAAGTGGCTATTTCACTAATATCTCTATTTCACGCGGGCCTATAGCTCAGTTGGCTAGAGCCACCGGCTCATAACCGGTTGGTCCCAGGTTCGAGTCCTGGTGGGCCCACCAATTTAATATCAAGGAAGAACGCCGGATGCCGGCATTACTAAAGCGAATGGGGCAACCCATAAATTCAATCCCACAAGAGTGCACACCGATAGGTTGCACTCTTTTTGTTTGTAGTGGATGAATATGGCTAAACTGTCAGACATCGTTGGAATCATTGGTAAAATGGCAGCACCTGGTTTGGCAGAATCCTGGGATAACTCCGGCCTGCAGGTGGGAGACCCGGCGGCAGAGATAAATCGGATTATGGTTTCTCTGGATGCGTCCCCATCAGTTGTTGAATCAGCAATAGCCCTCGGATGTCAACTTCTGGTTACTCACCACCCATTGATATTCAAACCGCAAAAAAGTATATCCTCCTCCACACCCCTGGGGCGTATAATTCATAAAGCTATCTCTAGCGGGCTTGCTATTTTTAGTATGCATACCAACTATGATATAGCAGAAAATGGCTTGAATGACGTGCTTGCCGCCAGACTTGGGTTGACCGGCTGTTTGCCGCTTCAAATAACCTCTGAACAGGAACTTCTTAAATTGGTTGTTTTTGTGCCGGAAGGGAGTCTGGAGGACGTAAGAAGGGTGTTATTCCCTTATACCGAAAATATTGGAGCATATCAGGATTGTTCTTTTTCAACTTCCGGAGAAGGTACTTTTACTCCTCAAAACGGTGCAAAGCCTTTTATAGGTGCCGTCGGAGAAGCTGAACATACGAGCGAACATCGTCTTGAATTGCTTATATCCAGGCCTGTCCTTGCCAAGTCAATTAAGGCTTTGCTTGCGGTACATCCTTACGAAGAACCGGCTTTTGATATTTACCCATTGCTGAATGAAGGTAAAAAAATTGGTTTAGGCCGCGTTGGACGTTTAGAGAAAACTGTTTCATTAAGTGAGTTTGCCAGGCAGGTCGGCGTTGCCCTTGGAATGAATGGTCTGAGGTATGTGGGAAATCCGAATTCACAAGTCAGTAAAGTTGCTTTGTGCAGTGGCAGCGGGGCCTCTTTACTGCAAGCAGCAGCCCGTACCGGAGCAGATGTTCTTGTAACTGGTGATGTCAAATATCATGATGCCCGTGATGCGGAGGATCTTGGTATTGCATTGATTGATGCCGGCCATTTTCATACCGAAATTATCATGGTTGATGCTGTCAGCAGCAGGTTGAGCCTGATGTTAAAAAAAGCAGGTTTTGATAACTGCGAAGTGTTACCCGGTTCTATAGAGTCGGACCCATTTAAATATTACCAAGTACAATAAATATATCAGAAATAAAAACAGAATTTTGGGAGGACGTTGATTTGAAAAAGAGACTTGAGTTGCTGGAACAGATGCAGGAAATAGATGTCCAGATTGATGCCTTGAAAAACACCCAGAATAGTTTATGTGGCGAAATTAATGGCATTGAACAGGGGCTTGGTAATGCAAGAGAAGAGCTCGCAGCTCTACAGGCGCAGGTTGAGAAACTTGAGCAGGATAAGATTGAGCAGGAAGGAAGTCTTGCTGCCGAACATGAGAATATCCGTCGTTCAGAAACCAACATGAAGGAAATCAAGACTAACAAAGAGTTTCAGGCTGTGGGGAGAGAAATTACTGCTGCACGTAAACTGACTACTGAGCTGGAAGAGGTTATTCTTCAGAAACTTGGTCAGATTGAGACCCTAAGTGCTGAAATTGCAGTCAAGGATTCCAATCTAAAAGAAATGGAACAGAATTCGGGTCAGCGTCGTGACGAAAAGCAAGCTGAAATTGATGCGATTCAGAAAAATATCGATGCAGACAGTGAGCGTCGTGATTCAATCGTCAGTGAATTGCCTGCCGGTTTGGTAAAGCGCTATGTCAGTCTTCGAGAGCAGCGGCGTGGTCAGGCTGTGGCAATTGCCCGTGATGGCTATTGTCTTGGATGTAATATGCATCTGCCGCCTCAGCTCTACAATAACCTTTTTCGTGCAGATGAATTAATAAGCTGCCCCCATTGCCAGCGAATATTGGTTCTTAAACATCAGGCTGTTTCCTAAGAGATTCAGTAATTAGTTGCAGGATTTGGTTGAAGCAGAACAGATGGCCGCCGTCGGCTTATGTCGAGGGAGGAAAGTCCGGGCTCCACAGGGTATGATGCTGGATAACGTCCAGCGGGGGTGACCCCAGGGATAGTGCCACAGAGAGAAGTCCGCCTGCTAGAGCCTCGGCGAAGGCAGGTAAGGGTGAAAGGGTGAGGTAAGAGCTCACCGGGTCCGTCGGTGACGGCGGATGCCAGGTAAACCCCATCAGGAGCAAGACCTAATAGGGAGGCGTTAAGGGTGTCCCGCCCGTGTCTCCGGGTTGGTCGCTTGAGGTTGCCGGTAACGGTATATCCAGATGAATGGTCATCGCCGTGGAAGGGGTAACCTGACCATGGAACAGAACCCGGCTTAAGGGCTGCTTCAGCCAATTTTTTAATTTATGGTGTTAATATCTGATGTCTCGTATCGTTTTTGAAGATCAACAAAACTGGTTGCACTCAGTCGAGGCGGCCCGAAAACAGTATGAACTCTTACCCGCCGAAGTCAGGTGCAATCTCAATATTATAATTGATGAGATAATGTTTCTGAAGAGTAGTCTGTTGAATTTAACTCTTGCAGCAGGTAGTTCTGATGCCTGCCGTGATTGTGGCGGTAAGTGTTGTAATAACGGGAAATTTCATGTTTCCCTGCTGGATTTGATGGCCTATCTGCGTACTTCGGCAGAACTTCCTGTCCCGGATTTTGAAAATAGACCATTTTGTCCATATGGTTGTTCGGATGGTTGCCTGATGAAACCGGGTTTCAGGTCTGTGACCTGTGTAATTTTCAATTGTGAACTGGTTGAGTCGTTACTTATGGATTCTGAACAGTTGAAATTGAAAACTTTAGAAGTTCAGTTAAGAGAAAAAGTCATTCAGGCTGAACAGTTGCTGGGATTTCGTGTAGGGCGTCCGTTGTTGTTGAGTTTTCAGTAACAATATTCAAAATTAATGGCAAGGATTTGATATGGCAAAAATAAATGACATCGTTCTTGTGAACGTTGATAATAAAGCTGGATTTTATGCGCGTGTTGAGGATATTCAGCCGGATGTAAAGCCCGGTTGGTGGCAGGTTAAGTTGCTGGTGTTCACATTTCCGTTGCAGGTTTTTACCTGGATTCTGGATGATTATCAGATTGAAGGTGCCGATTTTACTATGGGCGGTACTCCTATTCGACTGGATCCGGTGGTTTCACCGGTTGAAGAGGAACGAAAGCAGGACGAACTGAAGGAAAAAGAAGAACGCAAAAACCAGATACAGGGTGAAGCCGGTTCCAAAGTCGTTTCACTGGCTGATCGACGTAAAAAATAATGCTGAATAGGATACTTCAAGTAGTCTGTATATAAAATTGATCAGATTAATTGAAATTATTTTATTGTGAGATATATCACAGTAATGAGTTTAATTAAGTTTATACTTCAGAGCATCTGAAAAGGCCGGTTTACTAAATAGAAGTTTAAAATGATGGGAGGTTATTGCAATGTCAATTGCTCAACTTTCACCTACAAGCGTAGCAGCAAATCCTGCTTATATAAATCCGCAGGTTAAAACAGAAAATAATTCAACACCCAATCAGTCTAATCAGACTGCGCAGGTATCAGTTCAAAGCCTGAAGACAGACACGGTGACACTTTCACCTCAAGCCTTGCAGATGAGTTCAAAGGCTGAAAAATCGGGTGAAAACTATGCTGAAAAGTCATTTGAAAAAAAATAAAGGGTAGAAAATGTAAATTTGCCCGGTTTGTTATTGACGTTTTAATATGAAAATATGATTTAAAATACTGTTTTTTCTTGGAATTTTGTTCAGCTTTAGCTGACAAGCAAGAAAATTAATTTGATAGGTTGTATGGCCAATGCTATACAACCTATTGTTGTTTTTGGTATTATTAAGATAATAATGAATACATTTTGAAAGGGATTTTAATGCATTTTGAGATAACAACAGAATATATCAAATTGGATAGTTTTCTGAAGGGAGTAAATGCAGTCTCTTCAGGTGGAGAGGCCAAAATACTTATTGCCGAAGGACTGGTTCAAGTAAATGGAGAGGTTGAGTTGCGAAGAGGCAGAAAGCTGTACCCGGATGATCTGGTATGTGTGGGGAAAAAAGTATTTTCTGTTACAAGAGCGTCATAATAGTATTGCTGGATATTCAAAGCATGCCTTAAATCCATTTGATTTGACTTTGCAGGCGGTATAACACTACAATTCCAAATTGCCACTTGTTGGCAGAACCATCAAGCTTTTGATAGGGGAGATATATGAATACTCGTTTTCTGGATGCATGTTGGGGGAAGAAGACTGATTTTACGCCGGTCTGGTTGATGCGTCAGGCAGGCCGCTATTTGCCTGAATACATGGCCGTTCGTTCAAAATGCACCTTTATAGAACTGTATAAAACACCTGACCTTGCTGCAGAAGTAACTCTCCAGCCGGTTGATATTCTGGGTGTGGATGCAGCGATTATGTTTTCAGATATTCTGACTCCTCTGGAGCCCATGGGGATGAAGCTGGATTTTGTCCCTGGTCCGATATTTGAAAATCCGATCAGGAGCATGGCTGATATTGAAGCGCTGCGCCTCCCGGAAATGGAGCAGGACGTTCCATTTGTACTTGAGACAATCAGGATTTTGCGTCGTGAATTGACAGGTAAAGTGCCGCTGATCGGTTTTGGCGGAGCACCGTTTACCTTGGCCTGCTATATGGTCGAAGGGAAAGGGTCCAAGGATTTTGCCCAGATTAAGCGTATGATGTACGCTGCCCCGGCTGTCTACTCAGCCTTGATGGATAAAATCACTCTGATGAGTATTGATTATCTCAATGCTCAGATAAAGGCCGGAGCACAGGCGATCCAGATCTTTGATACCTGGGGTGGTATTCTGTCTCCATCGGACTATGCAACTTATGTGCTTCCATATACAACCCGTTTGATTAATGGGCTAAATAGCGTTGAAACACCGGTGATTCATTTTGTAAAAGGAGCCGGAACAATGCTGGGCACTGTTAAAAAAGCAGGTGGAAATGTAATAGGGCTGGACTGGCATGTAAATCTGGATACTGCCAGAAACGTACTGGGGCCAGAGATGGCTGTGCAGGGAAATCTGGATCCGACCGTGCTTTATGCCACACAACCGATTATTGAGGCCGAAGTCAAGAGAGTCTTGGATGAAAATGGTGACCGTCCTGGACATATATTTAATCTGGGGCATGGTATCCTGCCTACGGTTCCGCCGGAAAATGCCAAGTTCATGGTTGAGTGTGTACACAGACTTTCGCAAAGATAACAGCTGATTGAAGGGCTAATCATATGAAGGTTGTAACCAGTGAATTGTTGAAGCAGGTCACTGAAGAAGCTGTCAGGTCTCCAAGGCTTCGAAAAAATCATAATATGCATAAGCATGATGGCTCTGCCTGCCATCGGTTGTTGAATGCTATCGAGCCTGCTTCATATATCAGGCCGCACCGTCATCTTGATCCTGAGAAGGATGAAGCATTTATTATCCTGAGTGGAAAGCTGGGGATCATTATTTTTTCCGATGATGGAGTCGTTGCGGAAAAAGTAATGCTTTCTCACCAGTCTGGTAATCTGGCTGCCGATATACCATACGGTATTTTTCATACGGCTGTCAGCCTTGAACCCGGTACTGTATTTTATGAGGCAAAGGCCGGTCCTTACCTGCCGCTGACAGAAAGTGAAACTGCTTTGTGGGCACCGATTGACGGTTCAGCGGAAGCGGTGTCGTATCTACAATGTCTTTGCAGTTTATTTGATAAGTGACCAGTATGCGTTTGCTTGGATCAATATTTTGTTTGATGTTTTTTTCAGTGTTGTTTCCGGTCTGTCTTGAAGCAGCTCCTTCGATTGTTAAAGCAACCAAGATGAGGCCGTATACCGGCATTGGTGTGCTCTCGCTGGAGTCTTTGCAGGAAAATGTTGCAGAGTCAGCTGATCCTCTGCCTCTCTACGAGGAACCAGCAATAGCAAGACTGGGGAAATTGGAACTGTCTAAAATACCATCAAATGAGTGGGTCTTCGGTGTCGGTAGAAGTACCATTCCGTTGATTGTTACATCAAAAAAAGGCGTCTGGTTACGAGTGATTTACGATGAATCCGGTAGGGAAGCATGGCTTAAATATCCGTTTAAGGCAAAATTTCAGTTGTGGGACAGTTTTCTAAAGGGCCAATCTGCAAGTTTACTGATTGGCCTGCAAAAAAAATATTATCTGATATCACAGCAGCCTGGTTTGGCGGCGTCCGGCACTCTTGCGGGGCATCAGGCGTTTAAAGTAATTAAAGTCGATAAAGACTGGGCGATGGTGATGTTGAATAAGGATACTTTGGCCTGGTTGCGCTGGCGCGATGAAGATGGCAGGATACTGATCGGTTTGGAACAGCCCAAGATAAATTCATTGACCAGCCAATTTTAGTTGTGTTATAGAAAATTACTATGAACAAAATGATCAACATAGCAGCACGAGCTATCAGCGCAGCGGCGCGTTACGCCGCAGGTGTTTCTGCTGACTGCTGATCGTCGTTGTTGTGTAAACGTAACGTAAAAGCCGTGGGCAGAAGCTCACGGCTTTTTTATATTGTGTCGAAATCTAAGTGATTTTATTGATGAAGGAGTAAATCATGCGTATAGAACTTGTGCCGCGCGGGGCCGGAGAACTGGTTTATGAAATCAGGAATATTGTAAACGTAGCTGAAAAACTTCAAAAGCATGGCGTTAAAATCAATTGGGAAAACATCGGTGATCCGATTTCCAAGGGAGAAATAATTCCTCTCTGGATGAAGGAGATAGTATCTAAAGCGGTTATGGATGATTCTACCTGGGGCTATTGCCACACCCGTGGTGTTCTGGAAACTCGTGAGTATATCTGTGATAATACCAATAAGCGTGGTGGAGCCAAGATTACGCCGGATGACATCATCTTCTTCAATGGTTTGGGCGACGCGATTGCCAAAATTTATGGCTGTCTGCGCACCGGAGCCCGTGTACTGATGCCGTCGCCATGCTATACAACGCACACCATGGCTGAGATCTATCACGCCCAGTCAGCACCTTCCCTGTTTCGCCTGAAACCGGAAAACAACTGGTATCCGGATATGGATGAAATGCGTAATTATGTCCGTTATAATCCCAATATCTGCGCAATTATGATCATCAATCCGGATAATCCGACCGGCATGGTTTATACGAAAGAGATGCTGGAAGAGATAGTGGCGGTTGCACGAGAAAATGATCTGTTCATAATCGCTGATGAGGTCTACACCAACATAGTCTATAATGGAGAAAAAACTGTACCGATCAGCGATGTGATCGGTGATGTACCTGCTATCTCACTGAAGGGGATTTCAAAAGAGCTCCCATGGCCAGGATCTCGCTGCGGCTGGATAGAGGTTTACAATGCCGACAAGGACGAACATTTTAGAAAATACGTCAATCTGATCCTGACCGGCAAGATGAATGAGGTCTGTTCAACAACGCTCCCACAAACGGTTTTTCCGGCGATCATGGAGCATCCTGAGTATTCCAGCTACCTGGGTGAAAGAATTAATAGATATGAAAAAATGAGCAACATTACCTATGACTATCTGAGTCAGCTTCCCATGCTTCAAGTAAATCGCACCAACGGAGCGTTCTACATGGCGGTCGCATTCAAAGATGGTTTGCTGAATAACAACCAGTCTATTCCGATCGCTAATACCGAAGTCAGGGAATTGGTTAACGGTCTGGTTAGTATGCCGGGCGTTTCTCCTGACAAGCGTTTCGTCTATCACATTCTGGCAGCAACCGGCATCTGTATTGTGCCGCTTTCTTCTTTTTCCACTCCACTTCAGGGGTTTCGCGTCACTTTGCTGGAAAAGGATGAAAACGAATGTCGTCGCGTATACAGTACCCTGGCGGAGAAAATTAAAGAGTATGTTGGTTCCTGATATTGAGTTTTGGATATTGCATGTCATTTAAATGAAACAAGGGGAAAAGCTGCGGCTTTTCCCCTTGTTTCATTTATTGACATAAATCCCGCTATTTCTTTTCGTTGTCGCCGTTTTTGGGTTTTATTTCAATTTCGTCTTTTCCATCGGTTGCTTTTTTGAAATTGCGAATACTTTTGCCCAGTGCCGCTCCAATTTCCGGCAAGCGACCGGCACCAAAAACAACCAGTACAATTACAAGAATTATTATCAGTTCAGGCATACCAAAACCAAACATTATATATCCTCCTGTTTTGTGTCATTTTGCCTCTTTCATGATATAGTCTGGAGGCTAGAATGTAATTAGTATTGCATTGAAGCATAATAATATCAAGAATTACAATTCATGAAAATATCGGTTGCTGGCAAGAGGGGGGCTGTTGCATGAAAAAGTTCTGTCTGACATTGTTTTTATTACTTGTTTGCTCCTTGCCTGGTTTTGCACAGGACATGGAAATTACACCCTTTCGCACGGTCAATCAGAGCCCACTGGTTCAGATCTTCGGAATGCCATCAGAAACAGCATCCACAACTGTAAAGCCAGGACATATCAGGGTTAGCCTGACGCAGGACATTGCCAGTAATTATACGGTTGCCAGTAATTCAAATGAAAATATTCATTTGGATGGAGAGTCTTATCGCTGGACACTTGCTGCCCGTTACGGCCTGACTGAACGGTTTGAAGTCGGGATGGAGGTGCCATATCTGCTTTCTGGCGGAGGGTTTCTGGATGGTTTTATAGTGGATTGGCACAAGACCTTTGGTTTACCGCAAGGAGGCAGAGATGTTGCGGCAAAGAACAAATTGCAATACAACTATAACAAAGATGGCCGGCAGGTTTTGAATATGGACCATAGTGGATCAGGAATTGGCGACATTTCACTGACCGGGGCCTTAAAACTTTATGATATTAAGGATGAAGAGTCTCATGACAGCATTGTCCTGAGAACTGCAGTAAAGTTGTCGTCCGGTGATAGTTCACAATTAAGGGGCAGCGGCAGCACGGACTTTTCTCTCTACCTCTGTGGCAGTATTAATAATTATACTGAATGGGGCAGTCTTGGCCTGTTTGGCTCTATTGGCGGAATGGCCATGACAAAAGGCAAGGTCCTGCCGGATCAGCAGAAAAGCCTGGTCGGTTTCGGAACTGCTGGTTTGGGATGGGGACCGACAGACTGGATTTCCTTCAAATTCCAGCTCAATGCCCATACGCCCCTATATAGTGGAAGTTCTCTTGCTGAACTGTCCAAAAGTTCACTGATGCTTGTTATTGGCGGAGCGCTCAAACTGCCGGGTGCTTATCTGCTGGATATCGGCGTTTCTGAGGATCTTGCTGTGGCAACGGCTCCGGATGTGGCATTTCATCTGGGATTGAGCAAAACGTTTTAGGGAATTTTATGAATTTTATGCGTAAAATATTTCACCCGGTTATGGCGCTGATTGCCGTTCAGCTGGTCTGGATCACTCTGGTCATTTTCTGGATTTACTGGTTTATTGGCAAACAGCGAGAATTCAGTGAACTGGCAAAAAAATATTCGCCTGAGCTGATCGGTATCGGCTTCAACTGGGTGGTGTTGGTTGAGGGGTTGATCATGCTGGCGGTCATACTGGCCGGAGTATATGTTATTTTTGCCTATTGGAGGCGCCAGTCCAAACTTTATGAAAAACAGCGCAATTTTATTACCCAGGTTACACACGAACTCAAGTCACCGCTGGCTTCCATTCAGTTGCATCTTGAAACCATCCGCCTGCGTCGCCCTACTGGAGATCGTCTGGATGCCTTTGTCGGAACTATGCTATCCGATACGGACAGGCTGCACTATCTGATTAACAACCTGCTGATGACGGCCCGATTGGAACAGCGGCGCAGACCGGCTGAACGACGCATGATTGATGCATCTACACTGCTTCAAGAGTATGTTGAACGGGAACGTGCAAAGTTGCCGCAGGGGGGGAGTATCACGCTTGAAGTTGAACCAGGAATCAAGATTCAGGTTGTTCCTGATGAAATGGGCATAGTGATGCGCAACCTGTTTGAAAATGCAGTATTATATTCCCCGGGAAGTCCTGAAATAACCGTCAAACTTGTCAAAGAAGGGACTCTGGTGCGCCTTTATATGAAAGATAAAGGTCGGGGCCTGGAAAAAAATGAGTTGAAAAGGGTGCTGGAGAAGTTTTATCGTGTACAGCAGGCAGGTGAAAACGTCAGGGGGACAGGGCTTGGTTTGCACATTGTCCAGACGATTATTCGCGGCTATGGCGGTAGTGTAAAGGTAGAAAGTGATGGGTTGGGGCAGGGGTGTACAGTTATTCTCACCATGCCGGCTTAAAGCGGTTCGTGGTTCATAGTTCAAGGTTCGGGGTTAAAACCATGAACATTGAACCAAGAACCACGAACAATGAACCAGGTCTCAAGAGGCAATATGAATAACGAAAAATCAAATATAATGCTGGTCGAGGACGAAATTCATCTGGCCAGGGGCATCTGTTTCAACCTTGAGGAAGACGGTTATCGCGTCAGTCATTTTGAATCCGGTGAAAAGGCTCTGGTAGCCCTTGAAGTTGAGCACTTCGACTTGATCATCCTGGATGTAATGCTTCCTGGCATCAACGGTTTTGATACCTGCCGGGCCATCCGCAAACTGGATGCGCGTGTGCCCATATTGATGCTGACTGCTCGATCAGAAGAAACCGACCGGGTCTTTGGTCTGGAAAATGGTGCGGATGACTATCTGACGAAACCGTTTAATCTGGTGGAATTCCTGCTGCGCGTAAAAGGAATGTTACGGCGTTCTTCCTGGTATCGACCGGACCCGGTGGAAGAAGGTTATTCCTTTGGCAATAACGAAGTATTTCTGCTCTCCTATCGGGCTAAAACAGCCCAGGGTGAGATTGACCTGACGGAAATGGAAGTGCGTGTATTGTCTCTGTTCTTCCAAAAAGAGAGTGAAATAATTCCGCGTGGCGAGTTACTGGAATCGGTCTGGGGCTATACCAATGACACGGAAACCCGGACTCTGGATAATTTTATTGTTCGTCTGCGTAAATATTTTGAACCGGATCCGGGAAAACCGGTGCATTTTCAAACGGTCCGTGGCGTAGGATATCGTTTCAGCCGCAAAGGTTAGCAAAAGCCTGATTGTTGATGTTTATCTCATTATCAGAAGGATTTTCAGATGGACCAGTTTTATCTGCCCCTGTTTATATTTAATACGATCATGATAATTGTGGATGCCTCACTGGGTTATCATTTTGCTCCGCAACTGTTGTCAAACATGGATGATGCCGAGGCGTTGGAATCCGGTATCAGCACGACCCGTAGACTGTTGTCAGCTGTTGTTGCGCTTTACATGTTTTTTAACTGTGTCGGATATTTTCAAATGCGCTCTACCTACCTGTTTGCCGTCAGCGGCTTGATCCTGCTGGATCTGGCTGTACAGTTTTTTTTGCACAGAAAAAGACGCAGCGCAGACAAGCATCTTGACGACCATAAAGAATAGCCGGAATTCAATGACTTCCATTCACATACCTTTACCTATCCGCTCTTATCTATCCAAACGTTTTTTCTCCGGCCCCTGGCAGATTTCCGATGCAGTTCCTGGGAAATATTTTGGCGCAGTAGTTATTCCCTCCCTGGCTGAGAGCACCAACCTGGAACAGACCTTAGAATCCCTCTCCTTAAACCCTGGCGAGCTTCTCGCAGATTTTATGATCCTGGTTGTTGTAAACAATCGGGATGATGCCGCTGCTTCTGAAAAAGTGGATAATTTGCTGACACTCAGTTTGCTGCCTGAATGGAAACAGCAGTTCGGGCTTGACCATCTCTACTGGGTGGATGCCGCCTCTGCCGGCAAAGAGCTTCCGGAAAAGCAGGGGGTGGGGCTGAGCCGAAAAATCGGCATGGATCTGGCCTTGTCGTGCCTGGACTACTCCAGAGAAAACCCGCTGTTGATCTGCCTGGATGCGGATACCCTGGTCCAACCTGATTATCTGGCGGCGGTCAGCAGCCATTTTGCCACAGCAGCAGCCGGAGGTGCCAGCATCGGCTATCGCCATCGCCCTTCCTGTGACCCTCGCGGTCAGGTGGTTATTGACCGCTATGAGCTTTTTCTGCGGACTTACGTTCTGGGGCTAGAACTGGCCGGTTCCCCATATGCATTTCATACAGTAGGAAGCGCTATGGCCTGCCGCGCCCTGTCTTATGTCAATGCCGGAGGTATGAATCGTAGACTGGCCGGGGAGGATTTCTATTTTTTGCAGCAGCTGCACAAAACAGCCGGTGTGGCCAACCTGACCGGTACGCTGGTCCATCCTTCACCACGTTCCTCAAATCGTGTTCCATTCGGCACAGGGCGGGCTGTAGGTGATATGCTGACCGATGGCAATGACAGGCTGCTTTTTTATCAACCGGAACTGTTTGAAATGGTGGGGAAATGGCTGAACTGCGTTACTGAAAATCAGGGAGCAGATGGTAATACGCTGCTGGAACTTTCCGGGTTGATTTCACCCAGCCTGAAGGAATTTCTTGAACAGGCCGGGTTTGCTGGATCCTGGGATGGTATGAAAAAAAACAACCCGGATGTCAAGCGTATGATGACGGCATTTCACAGCTGGTTTGACGCATTTCGCACAATGAGGCTGATGCATCACCTGACAGACAGTGGGTACCCACGTATCCAGCCGGAAGAGGCTGTGCCGCCGCTGCTGAAGCGGGCAGGTCAGGCTGGACCGGTGACGGTGGCTGGAATGCTGGAGCGGTTGAGAGTGATGCAGGGTTGTTGAGCTTCTTTTCAGAAACAATCGAATTTAGAGAGACTGAGTAAAAGCTTTTGAAAGGCATTACTCACGCGAAGACGCAAAGTTCGCTAAGAAAAACAAAAGCTTAAACAAAATACTCGAATCACCTGTTTGGCAAAGTCTGGTTGTTAACAAATATTTGATTTCTTTGCGTCTTTGCGCCTTCGCGTGAAAATAATTATTTTGGGGTTTTAGCAGAAAGCAGTTCATTAATCACAAAACCAGCCATGGTTAATCCAAAGATGGAAGGGATGAAAGATATGCTGCCCAGGATCACCCGGCGGTGTTCGCAGCGGAACTGCTGATCTGCCTTGTTGGGACAGATACAGTCGCTACCGCAGGCAGCAGCCGAGGCCGGATCCAACTCCCGATGTTCTTCGGTAGAATATACAACCTGGACACCGTTTGTAATGCCGGAAGCACGTAAAATCTTGCGCATGCTGCGGGCCATGCGACACTTGCTGGTTTCAGCAATATCCGCCACCTGGATTTTGGATGGATCCAGTTTGTTGGCCGCCCCCATGCTGGAGATAACCGGTATGTCATGCTCTCGGCAGGTCTTGATCAGAGCCGCTTTGGCCGTGAAGTGATCAATAGCATCCAGTACGTAATCCGGTTTTGGATCAAGCAGCCTGACCGCATTGTCGCCTGAAAAAAACTCCTTGACCGGAATTACTTCAGCTGATGGATTGATATCGCGCAAGCGGGTCGCCATGGCCTCTACTTTTGCTTTTCCCACTGTACTTGACAGGGCATGGATCTGCCTGTTGATGTTTGTCAGGCAGATGTCGTCAAAATCCACCAGGGTGATCCGCCCTACACCGGCCCGACCCAATGCCTCCGCCGCATAGCTGCCGACTCCGCCGATACCGCAGATCATGACGTGCTTGCCTTTTAAAATGTTCAAACCGGCTGCGCCGATCAAAAGTTCTGTTCTTGAAAAACGGTGTAATGCCATGCTGTTGTTCTACCTCTTATTCAATTTATGTAAGGATTTTATTTGCCACGCTTCCACTGGTAATATTTTCGGTACCATGTGGATGTTTTCTTGAACAGGCTGAACATACTCTCTTCCGGAAACATATTTACTCTGAAAACAGCCAGCCGGTCGTCCTCAATGGTGTATCCACCCTTATCTGTTGCAATTCCGAAATCAAATCCGGCCTGCCTGACCAGATCTTTAATACTGTCATCATAATTGCCGAACGGGTAGGCAAATGAAATGACTTCAGTCTTCAATTCCTGTTCAATGCACTCTCTGCTTGTGGTGATTTCCTGCCTGGCCTGTTCCATGTTCAGTTGAGTCAGACGGGGATGTGTCATGGTGTGAGCGCCGATTTCCCATCCCTGATTAACAAAAGCCTGTTTCTGTTCTTTCGTCATCAATCTGTTTACTTCCACATCTTCACCCACATCCCAGAAATTACCGTCGGCAGAAAAATCTCCCAGTAAAAACAGGACACCCTTGAAACCGTATTTCTCCGTAAGCGGAAGCATGTTGCGGAAATTATCCAGAAAGCCGTCATCAAAAGTAATAATAAACGGCTTTTTAGGAAAGGTGCTCGACGGTTTCTCACCGGTGGAGAATGCCAGGTAATCCTTGAAGGTAATGGCTGTCAAACCACGTCGCTTAAAGAAGCTAAGATGCTTTTCAAAGTTTTCCTTGGTGACAAAAGTACGGTGCCTGGTTTTGATAACCGCATCGGAAACCCTGTGGTACATCAGCACCGGAATCGGGGTCGGTGATAGTTTGCGCATGATTGCGGATGAATAGGTATTCAGAATCTCAGGCATGATCCTGTTGATATCATAAACCGATGCCAGCTCAGCAGGATCTATAATATCCGGTTGCTCTCCGCTTATGAAAGCCTGAAGTTTCCCTGTGACTGCATCCGTATCGGGTTGGAATGGTACAGCTATTGAAAGTATGTCGCCAAAATTGGTGCTGATTGCCTCGTTAATATTTGCCTTGCTCACAAAGCCGTGGCAGCAGGCCTCACCCATGGCAAAAACAGCACTTTTCAGGGCCAGGGCTTCCATGGCAACCCGTCCGGCTCCAATAACCACATCCGAGTCTGCCATCAGTTCCATAACCTGTTTCGTAAACCCCATATAACGAATGCGCCCTCCGAATCGGGCCTGGAGATCCGTAAAGGCGTCCTTCCCTTTCTGGGGGAAAGACTCCCATTCGCCGCCAACTATTTGAATCGAAACAGTTGGGTTCTGCTGTAATAACTGAGGAAAAACCTGCGATACCAGATCTGCAATATGTGCGCCTTTAGGGCCGTTCAGACGCCCGACTACCGAAATTATGATCTCATCATTTGAAGCTCTGGTTCTGTTGAATTGTTTCAGTTTCGCAAGATCAAGCGGATTTGGCAGGCAAACCAGCTTTTGTCTATCCATTCCCAGCTCATTGGCCAGTTGTTCAATCAACTGGGGGCAGATGGCTATGGCTTTCTCGCCATAGATATTATTTGACTTCACCGAAGAATGTTTTACCTGTCGTCCATGAATGGTTGAAACCAGCGGAACGCGTGTCCCGCGAACGGCATAGTGGGCGACCCAGCTGGCGGCCCGTGAATGGGCATGCACAACATCTATTTCCTGTTCGCGAATCAGTTTTCTCAGGTAACGGATGTTCCGGAATCTTTGAATAAGTGATCTATTGGAAATAGGCAGCGGAAGACAGGTGATCCTGTCGGATAATCCGGCCTGGTCAGTAACCATGACTACCTGATGCCCACCGGCGCTTTGGTGTTCTGCCAATTGCAGGGCATAGGCTACTGAACCGGCAAAAAAGTTTGAAGATAAGACATGTAGGATCCGTAAAGGCATAGGTTGTTCCATGGTTTGATTGTAACGCAAAACAGTGATCAGTTAATTATCCTAAAATCGGTAGTTCGCTTCACGCGAAGGCGCAAAGGCGCAAAGGCGCAAAGAAAGTCAACTGCTTATAAACAATAATTAACTCACCAAATAGGTGAATGGTTTGTTTTTGTTACGTTTAGGTTTTCTTAGCGTTCTTTGCGTCTTTGCATGATCAACTGTTTTTTTAGGTTTTTTTATTTTAATTGTTCCAGCTTTTGAATTACATCCGCAGGCTTGATGTTTTCAATACAGGCGCAGCGATTATCGCGGCGGCATTGCTGACACTGTTTGTCCAGCACAAGATGTCCGGCTCTTACTCCCAATGGTGACCAGCGCCCCGGATGAATCGGCTGCATGGGTGCAAAAAGTCCAACAGCTACCTTTCCCAAAGCGGCAGCTATATGTAGCGGTCCGGTACTGGCTGCCACAAGGCCATGGGCCCGGCTGATAAAGGAGATGAATTGATCCAGCGGCATTTTGCCGGTGATATCAGTTACACTGCTACCCCACGATTCCAGTTGCGGTTGCAGGGCAATACCGTCTTCCTTGCTGCCTGAGATAAAAATCTTGTATTTGTCAGGCGGAAGCAGGCGGATCAGCTCGCTGAAGTTCGGAATTCCCCATTCCCGGGCACTGCCTTTTGATTTTGGATGCAGAATCAGATTGAAACGATCGTCAGCAAGCCATCCGGCATAGGATTGATCCAGCTTGGCAGGCCTGGTCAGTCCCATCAACCGGGTCAGTTCTTCAAGTGAAGGTGTGGTTGTTACGCCCAGAGAATTAAAAAGCAGGGCATTCAGCTGGGACTCGTGCAACGGAGACCTTTTTCGCCCCACATTTACCAGCTTATTGCAGTTCAGCCAGTGGGTAAAACGGTGCGAAGTGCCAATACGAAGCGGGATTTTACTCTGGCGGGCAACTTTAGCCAGCTCTTTGTTCGGGAATACGTGCACAATTGCATCGGCCTGCAGGGACGTGAAATATGCAATTCTGTCAGCTTGTGAAAAGCCTGTTATCTCATCCCAATTTATAAAGTGATCGATATGTTCGCAGGCAGCAATGATCGGCGCCGTATAGGATCGCCCCACAAACCATATTTTCAGGCCCGGGTGCAGTTTTTTCATTAAACCGGCAACCGGCAGAGTCAGGATTACATCACCGATACCGTCCGTACGGCTGATGATAAGGTTCTTAATCATTATCGGGAATCCCGGGCCGAGAACATATCCCGTGTCTTGGCATATTTTATGAAATTTGCAACAGCCGACAGTATGCAGATCACCAGGCCGTGGTAGCCGTCAAGAAATCCGAGTCGAATTATATACTGTCGGATGAAGCACCAGAGCGGGTTCAAAACAAGTTTCATGAATCCGGGGCGCCTGCCTTTGTCAAATTGCACCTGGGCCATCATGGTCGTAAATTTTTTGATCTGGTCAAGGTGCTGGTCAATCGTGTAGTAGGAGTAGTGTAGCAAATCTCCCGCAATATGCTTCGGTTCGCGGCTGTCGTTAAGCAGATAGCGCTCGTGTATGGTGTTGCCTGTCCAGGCACCTTTTCGCTTGTCAAACAGTCGCAGTTTGCGGTCCGGATACCAGCCGCAGTGCCGCACCCAGGTGCCGCAGTAATTGGTCAGGCGGTTGAAGGAGTAGCCGTCGTGCTGCCAGTTATTCTTGACCTCAAGAATTGATTTTTTCAGTTCGTCGGAAAGTACTTCGTCTGCGTCAAGCGAGAGCACATGGGGGTAGGTGGCATACTCCAGGGCCTTGTTTTTCTGCTCCACATATCCTAGAAAAGGCTGCTCAATAAAAGTAACCTTGAACTTACTGCAGATCTCTCTTGTCCGGTCAGTAGATAGAGAATCCAGGATAATGATTTCATCGGCAACATCTGCTATTGCACGCAGGCAGCGCTCGATATTTTTCTCTTCGTTGAAGGTTATGATTACGACAGAAATGGGGACCATCAAGAGACCTTTGGTTTGGTTGTTTGTTTCAGGAACATTTGCGCAAATCAAGTAAACCTGTTTTTAACTGAAGTTTTCGGTATGTTGACTTTAGGAACCCTAAATCATACGGCCTGCCAAGGCTTGCACAAATGCCCTTGATACAGGGATATGATGAAAACGAAAATACATCCGGGTTTCCTTTAAGTTTGTTGAAATATACCTCTTCAATTGAAAGGCCGGAGTTTTCATCAATTTTGTCCAGTAAGCTATATAGATGTTTTTTGTAAAAACCTACCTGCGATTTGAAAAACCTTGTATCAACTTCATTTTTTTTCACGTCCCAACGAATAAACAGATTGTCCTGGCTGGAATTTGCCAGAATATCGTTGATATTATCAACGAAAATCCGTCCGGTTAATTTGTAGAAAGTTGTATTGTCATTTTTCAAAAAGATACTGTTATTAACAGCATAATTCAGAATCTCACCCTCACCATAGCTTTTACCCTTGATCTTTATAATATCATAGGAGCCGGTGAAGGATAGAAGTTCAAGCTCCTTGCCATGCTGCTGAGCCAGTAATGTCAGGTCGCTGTAATCATGTTGATAGTTGGAGTTTTCGCAGAAAATTATACGGTCAAAATTTGATTTCAGGATCAGGTTTTTGATGTTCTCCAGATATTGATTCAGGCGTTCCAGCCGGTTGCTAAGCACAACGTGTACGTTCCCCACAGAAGGATCAATTGTGGCGGTGAGGATAATAATATGATGTTGCCTGTCTGACATGGAACCTCTTTCAAGATGATAACCTGCAGATATTTAACCGTTTGTACCGGTCAGTTTCCTTATGAAATTCAGGAAAGGAAGCTTAAGTTTGTGCTTAAAAATGAAGTTAAACTGTTTTATGTAGATGTAATGGGTCTTGCCAACGCTCCGGAAAAACTTTTCAGCCTCGGCCGCCAGGAATTCATCTCCATAGTTGCCGGAAATACCCCCCTGATAGTAAGTAGCCATAATCTGGTCTACAAAGTAAGAACGTTTTAGACCATGTTTCCTTAGAATATTATAGGTAAGTACCCGGTCACTCATTACCTTGAAATCAATATCATAATGTCCGATAACTTCTCGACGGTACAAAATGGCCTGGTGACAGAGTGGCATACCTTTCAGGAAACGCTGGATGCTTTTTAATCGTTTTCCTTTGATATAGTCAAACGTACCATCTGGATTTATCATGGTAGTTTTACCGTAGATTAATACTGAATTCTCCGGGGCCATATCAACCATAGCGGTCAGCTCTGCTGTCAGCTCATCACCGGCATTTAAAAAGAGCAGGAATTTGCCATGGGCAAGATCAATGCCTTTGTTCATTGCGTCGTAGATACCCTTATCCGGTTCACTGACCAGGACATCGATCATTTCTCGATGTGACTCGGCCACTTTTAGAGTGTCATCTGTTGAAGCCCCGTCAACGATAACATATTCGACACGGTCATTTTTGTATGGTGCGATACTTTTCATAGTGCGCAGCAGGTTTGCGGAATCATTGCGTACAACGGTTATTATGGATACCAGCGGAGCTGAAGACATTATTTGGCTTTCCTTGTTTTTTGTGCTGATGGAGATTTGGTTTGGTTTACTGCCTGATTATAGTTAAATCATCAAATCACTTTTGTAGTTTTAATGCTGTTTGCATATATATTTCTCTTGTAAGATGGGCAGTTTTTTCCCAGGTAAACTGTTTCGCCCTTGCAATACCAGCCTCCCGCATCTTTTGCAATGAAGCATCGTCGCTCCAGAGTGAACTGATACATGCAGCTATCTCTTCCGGGGAGGTGGGATCAAAGTAGCCAGCTGCATCTCCTGCCACTTCCGGTAATGAGGTAACATTGGAACATGCCACCGGACATCCGCATGCCATTGCTTCCAACGCCGGAAAACCAAAACCTTCAAATAACGAAGGGAATACCATTATTCGAGCGAGGTTGTAGATTACCGGCAGTTTCTCATAGGGAAGGTAACCAAGTACACGGACGTTGTCCTGGAGCCCAAGCTCCGAGATCTTTGTCATTAAGCTTCCTCTTGCCGATGTTGCAACGCCGGTAAGTACCAGTTCCCCATCAAAATGGTATTGATCTTTGAGAATAGTGATAGCTCTAAGCAGATTGATGTGGTTTTTATGAAGCCAGGTGGCTGCCGGATAATAAAGAAATGGTTTAGTCAGTCCCAAATCCTTTCTTTCAATATCCAGAATACCTTGATCGTCAATTTTACTGTATTCGTTTCCAACCCCCAGATGCACTACTTTAATATGGTCATCCGGGACATTATAGCTGTCTATAAGGGTTTGTTTTGTGTGATGTGAATCGGCAATAATACAGTCGGCTTCGAAGGCCGCTCTACGGTAAAGACTGTCTCTGCCCCTAACATCCTTGCTCTTGAAAAACTCCGGGTAATAGTGGTGTTGGATGTCATGGAATGTCACGATCAATGGTGTCTTGAACTTGCTGTCCCTGACACTGGTGAACGGATTATGAAGGAGATCCAGACCAAGTCTGTCGATTTCTACCTGGACCAGGTCCACCCGAAAAACCTTTCTGGTAAGACTCCTTAAAAGTCTGGCAGGAGAGTTCTTATCGTTTTTAAATATCAGTGTTGCTACTCGATCAATAATGGAATCAAAATACCCCACGTTGTGGTCGGTGCATATCAGGGTGTATCTATTTTCCTGATCATTTACTGCAAGCCATGAAACCAGATTGCGGACGTAAGTTTCAACTCCCCCCATCCGTCCCGGCGTAAAATCAACCAAACTTATTCCAATATTCATATCATAGCCTGTTCACTGATCTAAAATAACGTGGTGGGATGAAAACCCTGTTTCAAGCATTCATGCAATGAGTTGTCATCATTTTTACAACATCACGCATACGATGTTCTGCTCTCCATCCAAGTGTCGCTGCCGCCTTACCTGCATTACCTCTGCTTACCATTATCTCTGAAGGTCTGATCAAAGATTCGTCAGTTATAACGTGGTCCTGCCAATTGAGCCCGACATTTTTGAATGCTTCTTCGATAAAACAACCGAGTGTGTTGGTCTCCGAGGTGGCAATTACAAAGTCATCGGCTTTTTCCTGTTGGAGCATAAGCCACATGGCCTCCACATATTCGGGGGCCCATCCCCAGTCCCGTGAGATTGAGATGTTCCCAAGATGGAGCTTTTCCTGGCTTCCAGCGGCTATGCGACAGGCCGATTTAACTATCTTTTGTGTAACGAAGCGTTCAGGTCTTAAGGGGGATTCGTGGTTGAACAGTATACCGGTACATGCAAAGAGATTATAGGCTTCGCGGTAGTTTGCCACTTCCCAGAAAGCGGTTGCTTTAGCTACAGCATAAGGACTGCGAGGGCGAAATGGAGTCTCCTCGTCCGCCGGCTCTCCACCGGTATTACCAAAACATTCACTGGAACCGGCACTGTACAGTTTCATGGGGTTGCCGATAAAACGCATCGCTTCCAGCAGGTTCAATGTCCCTACGCCAATACTCTCCAATGTTTCAACCGGCTGGTCGAAGGAGAGACCGACCGAGCTTTGACCGGCAAGATTATATATTTCGTCCGGTTGTACTTTAACCAGCACCTGCAGGACACTTCTGAAATCATTTGGTGCCATGGAGTGAAATGTGATTTTCTCCTTGAGACCTAATGTCTGGAGATTATAAAAAGTTGCCATTTGTGCGTCACGGGCTGTTCCATGGACAATGTAGCCTTTGTCGCACAGCAACCTGGCAAGGTAGGCTCCATCCTGCCCGGATATGCCGCAAATCAGTGCAGTTTTAACCATATCTCCTCCCTACCAATTATGAAAAATACATTTGCTACTAACCATTTTTTCGGTGACGCATAACATGAAACTGAAGCCGGAAAGCCTTATAGTTCAAATACAGGAGTCGTAATGACAAAATTACTTTGTGAGTGAGCCCGGCCTCTTTCATATATTTCCATGTATCAAGTGATAATTTGTTAAATGGAAATACCCAGTCTAATCTGCTGGTTCTATACTGGGCAAAAATGTCGGTTGAATTGCTTACACCCTTATTTCCAAGTTCAACCCAACCATCTGCAACTCGTTTTAGTTTCCCTCGGTTTGCCAGGTGAGTTATCAAAGACCAGTCAGAACCTAAAAAGCTACTATCTATGTGTTTCCATCCTAGTAGGGGCTCTCGTCTGAAAAGAGAATAAAAGCGACCATTTGCATGCCACTTTTTGAAAACGGCTACTATTCGGTCGTGTCGGTTTTCCGAGTCAAGAGATGAATCGCCCATTTTTACTTCATTAAAATTACCGTTGCAGAATTTTACCGGCGAAGTTGAGCTGATATAATCAGGATTAGATTTCAGAAAGTTAAGATTGGCATGCAGGAAATCTGGTGAACGAATATCATCACAGGCCGCCCACATGAAATATTCACCAAGCGCTTCATCAAGTACATATTTGAAGTTTGCAATTGCCCCTTGATTAACGGCTTGCCGGATATACCTGACCCTAAAATCTTTTTTTTCATATTCCCGACAGATTGCTTCGGTTGAATCCGTTGAGGCATTATCTGAGATGATAAGCTCAAAATCTTTGAATGTTTGAGCAAGTAAGGATTCAATTGTGTCACGGATAACTTTGTCACCGTTGTAAACCGGCATACCGATGCTGATAGTTGGCGCCTGTTTTGATTTAGTCTGGCTTAAATCGGTCATTATAATCTCAAAAATAGTTCAACAAAAGGAATTAGCCGACTCTCTTCAGGTATCCATCAGGTGCAACAGTTATCAGAAGTTTGTTCTGAATACTTTTATCGATTTCAAACTCAGGGTGGGATTTAATATATTCCCACACTGCCGTTTTAGGATTGTCGCCAGGGCCCCACGGACGGTCAGGGAAAAAGTCTGCAGGCATGTCCTCAACTACAGTATCAAAGACTACACAGTAGCTGCCGATAGTTGTCAGTTGTGCGTAAGCATTTAATTCCGCCAACACGTGTTCATGAGTATGATTGGAGTCGAGAATAACGAGGATGCGTTCTTTACCCTTAGCTTTTTCATGAACCTGAGCAATAACTTCCTGCGAAATTGAAGATCCCTGTATCATTGTTATGCGTTTATACATCGGATGTGCTTTGATTGCATCCCGGTTGTGCTGTCTAATATCGATGTCGATTCCCAGCACTTCTGCGCTTACAGGGCCACCGCAGGCCGCGTTCAATTCCAGCATTGATGCCGAAAAGATCAGTGAACCGCCATGGGCAATTCCGGTCTCGATAATGAGGTCGGGTTGTACCTTCCAGATAATTTCCTGCATGGCGACAATATCTTGTGGAAATTGGATTATAGGACGCCCCATCCAGGTAAAGTTGTATGAATATTTGTATTTGCAAAGGCTATTGAAGTATTGCTCTGTTTCAACCTGCAGCGATTGGTCCTTTTGCATTTCGTTAATATTATCGATGTTTATGTTACTCATTATAAGCTCTCCTTTATTATTCGGGCTGGGTTTCCAAACGCTACAACATTATCGGGAATATTCTTAGTTACAACAGAACCGGCTCCAATTATTGAATTTGCACCAATACTGATATTTGGCAATAATACGGCACCAGCACCAATGAATGCAAAAGCCCCTACTTTAATGTTACCGCACAGGGTCGCGCCCGGAGCTATATGAACTCCCTCAGATATAATGCAGTCATGATCAATGCTGGCTTTCGTATTAACTATGGTCGCATCACCTATATAAGCATTAGCGCCAATTACTGATTGAGCCAGTATTTGACAGTTTTTGCCTATTGTAGAATTACGTAAAACAGTGGCACTGGGGTGAATAAGTGTAGGTGTCATTAAACCATCGGTTTGAAAAAATTTGAAATAATTATATCGATCTTTACCACGGCTGCCTCCGATGGCAGCAATTGCATTCAGCTGATTTAAAGAGGTGCTCTGATAAAGCCAGTTTCTATAACCTTCAATTCCATAATAAATCGGAGTCTCTTCGAGAGGTGACTCTGTGAGAGGATTTATGTCGAATACTGCTTCAATGGTGCCATTGAGGTGTAATAGAATTATATCTGCAAGAACTTTTGCCTGGCCTGTTCCTCCCCATAGAATAAAACGGTTATTGGTGCATTGCATATACTACCTCGATGGCTGTCAATACACGCTCCAAATCGCTACTGCTCATGTCGTGATAGCTTGGTAGATTAATTGATCGCTGCGGAATTTCAAAACTCCACACGTTGTCTGTTTCAGGTTCAAACATTGGTAGGGAACTGAGAGGATGGAAAAATACACGCCCATCTATATTCTCTGCTTGCAGTACATTTATCAACTGTTCTCGAGAAACTTTGCATTCTGGTGTAAACACAACTGTAGGCATCCAATAACCATTAATCGTACCAGGTTTTTCGGGGTTCATGGAAATACCACTAAATTGGGACAGGCGATCATTGTAGCAGGAAAAAATCTCCCTTTTACGAGCTACCAGTTCCTCTATTCGCTCCATTTGAGCGCATCCGATAGCAGCCTGGATGTTTGACATTTTATACTTGAAGCCGATCATATCCGGCCAGAATTGTTTTGTTTGAGTTGCTGATCGCCCATGATTACTCAGTGTCAATACTTTAGTAAAAAGCGCCTTGTCGTTAGTTATGAACATACCGCCTTCGCCGGTGGTAAGTGTCTTGGTCCCATGAAACGAAAAAGTTCCAAAGCAACCCATTGAACCTGCATGTTTGCCGTGCCAACGGGAACCTATCGCCTCTGCTGCATCTTCAATCACCGGAATTCCGTGCTGTTTTCCAATGGCGAGCAGCTGATCCATTTCACATAGATTCCCATAGAGGTGCACAGCGATGATAGCTTTGGTGTTAGGGGTAATAGCCGCTTCAGCTTTTGCTGGGTCGATACACCAGGTATCCGGTAAAATATCGACGAAAACCGGCTTTGCACCAAGGTATGTTATTGGTGATGCAGAAGCAATCCAGTTGGTATCTGCAAGTATTACCTCATCACCCGGTCCTATACCAAGTGCCGCAAGTCCCATGTGCAGGGCTCCTGTACAGCTTGACGTGGCGATGGCGTATGATGCGCCAGTGAATTCTTTAAACAGTGATTCGAAGCGACTAATATATTCGTAGCAGCGCTCACCCCAACCATTTTGTGCGGCATCAGTTGCGTAGGCAACTTCTTTTTCAGTAATGGAAGGTTTAGTATAAAATATTCGAGGTTTCATCTTACCTCCAATTTAGGTATGGCAGTGACAAAACGTCCTCCCCACTCACTAATGTAGGCCAGTTGTATCATTACCTCACTTCGAAGATTCCAGGGCAGGATGACCACATAATCCGGTTTCTCAGAATGGATATATGACTCGTCAACGATCGGAATCCTGCTGCCAGGCAGATATTTCCCCTGCTTGGCCGGGTTGCGATCTACTACACATGGTATCAGATCCGGGCGTATACCGGCATAGTTGATCAGAGTATTCCCCTTGGCTGCAGCACCATAGGCAACGACTCGTTTACCTGAATGTTTTGCGCTTATCAGAAAATTTATAAAATCATCTTTTACCCTGTCGGCTTTTTCCTGGAACCCGGCATAAAATTCGCGAGTCGTAATGCCGGCAGCAGCTTCGTTTGTTAAAATATCTTTTATGCGGGATGAAACCGGGTGATTACCCGAATCAAGTCTTTGAGCAAAAACTCGCAGACTTCCTCCGTGAGTGGATAGTTCTTCGACATCGAAAATGTTTAACCCGTTTTTTGCAAAACACATATTTACAGATGTCAGTGAAAGGTAGGAAAAATGTTCATGATAAATGGTGTCAAACTGGTTTTCTGCAACCAACTTCAACAAATGTGGAAACTCGAATGTGGCAACTCCAGTCGGTTTTAAAAGCAAAGTAAAACCTGATACAAAATCATTTATATCCGGCACGTGAGCAAGGACATTATTAGCTGCTGTAAGATCAGCCTGCTTACCTTGCGAAACAAGGCTTTCTGCCAGCTGAGTTCCAAAAAAATCCTCAATGACTTCAATCCCTTTTGTACGGGCAGCAGCAGCAGTACTGGCCGTAGGTTCAATACCAAGACAAGGGATATGTTTTGACTTGAAATACTGGAGGAGGTAGCCGTCATTCGCAGCAATCTCAACTACAAATGAGGTGCTGTTCAGGTTGAAACGACTAATCATTTCAGCAACATAATTTTGGGCATGCTGCAGCCAACTAGTTGAAAATGAGCTGAAATAAGCATAATCAGCAGAAAACAGTTCCTCTGCTCCGGCATAGTCTTCGGTTTGCACGAGCCAGCACTCTGTACAGACAAGAACTCTTAGTGGAAACCATTTTTCAGGCATCCTAATGGTTTGCTCATTTAAATAGGCATTGGATGGAGGTGCAGAGCCGAGATCAATAAGAGGCAAGTTCAGTTCAGCATTGCAATGGCGGCATTTCATAGTATTATTCCTTGGAAATCTGGGCCAATTATGGGGTGCTGACGATCACGATCTGATATTTCCGTGATTTCAAGAGGCCATTGGATATTAAGCGTAGAGTCATTGTGCAGGATACCTCCCTCTGATTCGGGAGAGTATGGTGCCGTATGCAGGTAGAGCAGTTCACTTCCTTCTTCCAGAACCTGAAAACCGTGGGCACACCCTTCTGGTATGACAAACATTTTTGCGGTAGAGGCACTGAGTTCTTCTGCATGCCATTGTTTATATGTAGGGGAATCTGCACGCAGATCAACCGCAACATCCCAGACTTTTCCTTTTATGCAGCGTATCAGCTTCATTTCAGCCCGCGGCGGTCTCTGGTAGTGCATGCCACGGACAGCACCAATTGCAAGCGTTTTTGAAATATTTATCTGAACAATCCTGCGAGTTCCGATTAAAGAGGCCAGTTCGCTCTCGCAGAAAGCCCGAAAAAACTCGCCGCGATTATCTACATGCTTAGTCGTTTCAACTATGAATAAACCATTTATAAAAGTTGGGGTAACCTTCATGGTGTGATCCAGGTGGCATTTTTTGAATGAGCAGAAGTAATAAAATCAGTTAGTTGTTTTCTGCTGATTGCTTTGTGATTGGTATTAAATGTCTGGTACCAATCTGAAGTTGCTGCCAAGGCTTCCTGCAATGTCCAGACAGATTCCCAGCCTAATCGGGCTTTTGCTTTTGCACTGTCGAGGTAAAGCAAAGTCGTTTCATGGGGTTGAGGCTGAGTAGTCATTTCCCAGTTAAATTCAGTCCAGTACTGTTTCAGAATTGTCAAAACTTCTTCAACAGTCCTGTTGCTATCGATTTCAGGGCCGAAATTCCAGGCTTCCGCATGTTCACTTTGTCTATCTAATAGTTTTTGACCAAGCAGAAGATACCCACTAAGGCATTCCAAAACGTGCTGCCATGGTCGTGATGCCTTAGGTGAGCGAATCTCAAGCGGTATTCCGGCCTCTACTGCACGAAAAATATCTGGAATAAGACGATCCTGCGACCAGTCTCCACCTCCTATAACATTGCCGGCTCGTGCCGTAGCAAGCAGAGGTGAGTCGGGTCTGTTAAAAAAGGATTTCCTATAACTATCGGTAACAAGTTCTGTCGCTGCTTTTGATGCACTGTATGGGTCATGGCCGCCAATCCGGTCATTTTCGCGATAACCCCAGGGCCATTCCTGATTTTGGTAAACCTTATCGGTGGTTATTACAACAACGGCTTTTACGGAAGTTGTTTGCCGGCAGGCTTCAAGCACATTGGCTGTCCCCATGACATTGGTTGACCAGGTTTCAAGTGGATCACAGTAGGAACGCCGGACGAGTGGCTGGGCAGCCATGTGGAAAACTATTTCAGGATTAATGTCTTTAATTAATTTGGATACTTCAGAGGCATTACGTACATCTATATAATGACTGGGCATTTCCAGCTTAAGAAGATCCCAGTGGTTGGGATCTGATTCTGGTGTCAGAGCAATACCGCTTACGTTGGCACCTAACTCCTGCAACCAGAGGGATAACCAACTGCCTTTAAATCCTGTATGCCCTGTTACAAGTACTGAACGATTTCGATATTTGTCAGTAAACTGCTTCATTACCAGACCTTCCAGGGTGGCGTTGTCTTCCATAAATCTTCTAAATGATTTTTGTCCCGTAAGGTATCCATTGCAAGCCAAAACCCATTGTGACAGTAAGAAGCCATCTGGTCGTCTTCTACTAGTTTTTGTAGCGGCTCACCTTCAAAGCTGGTTTTGTCTCCGTCGATATAGTTGAAGATACCTGGTTCAAGCACAAAAAAACCGCCATTAACCCATGCTCCATCACCTGCGGGCTTTTCCTGAAAACTTCGAACATAGGGGCCTTCAATGCAAAGTGCTCCATAACGCCCTGGTGGCTGTATTGCTGTGACTGTAGCCAGTTTTCCATGTTGGTGATGGTGTGCAATCAGCTTGTCAATTGGTATGTCTGCAACTCCGTCCCCGTAGGTACAGCAAAAAGTTTCATCACCGACGTATTCTCTGATGCGTTTAAGGCGTCCACCAGTCATAGTGTTTTCACCTGTATCAACGAGAGTCACGCGCCAGGGTTCTGCATTCTGTTGGTGGACTTCCATTTTGTTGTTGGCCATGTCAAATGTTACATTAGACATGTGCAGGAAGTAGTTGGCAAAATACTCCTTGACTATATAGCCCTTGTAGCCAAGGCAGATAATGAAATCATTTATTCCATAGCTGGAGTAAATTTTCATGATGTGCCAGAGAATGGGACGTCCACCAATTTCGATCATTGGTTTTGGTCTCAGGTGTGATTCTTCGCTAATACGTGTGCCAAGGCCACCGGCTAAGATAACAGCTTTCATAATAAATCCCGTTAATTGAATTAACTTCTATGATTTCGGCTGAACTTCTTCTGAGATGTCTGTGTCTTTCATAAACTGCGACGAACATAATCTGCTATACAATCCGTCATTTTCCAGCAAATCGTTATGAGTACCGCTTTCCACAATCCTTCCTTTTTCAAGGACAATTATCTTGTCTGCGTGGACTACAGTTGAGAGCCTGTGTGCAATCACAAAGGTCGTACGGTTGGTCATAAGGTTATCAAGTGCCTTCTGTACCATCTGTTCGCTCTCAGTGTCAAGGGCGCTTGTGGCCTCATCCAGGATAAGTATGGGTGCATTTTTTAATAAAGCCCGTGCAATGCAGATTCGTTGTTTTTGTCCTCCGGAAAGCCTGACTCCACGGTCTCCAATACTGGTATGATAACCTTGCGGCATTTCCATAATGAAATCATGAGCGTAAGCTGTTTTGGCCGCTTCAATTATTTCTTCGTCAGTTGCACCCGATTTACCATACCGTATGTTATTCAGTATGGAGTCATGGAAGAGTATTGTTTCCTGATCAACAAGCGCAATGTGATTCATCAGACTTTCTTTTGATATGTCGCGCACAGCGTGAGAGCCAATTATTACCTCGCCTTCAGTAGTGTCATAAAAACGTGCCACCAGCGAAACAAGAGTACTTTTCCCGCCACCTGACGGTCCAACCAGGGCAATCATTTGTCCTTTTTCCGCTACAAGACAAATGTCTTCCAGGATATAATCATCCTGGTATTTGAAATAAACATGTTTGAATTCAACACGATTGTCATCATAAGTGAGTTTATGACAATTGGGGGAGTCGATGATTCTGGGAACGGCATCAATGATTTCAAATACGCGTTCAGAAGCTCCTATACTTCTCTGCACATCGTTATAAGCGCTGACCAGTTTCTTTAGAGGTGAATACACCAGTGCCATTGCAGTTATGAATGAAAAAAATTCAGGTGCAGACATTTTATTCGCCATAACCTTGCTTCCGCCAACAAACACCACCGTGGCAATGCCAAGTGAAGTAATTATTTCCATTATGGGGGAAGATAGGGAAGTGTATTTTAAAAGTTTTCTTATGAAGTTGTAATACATATTGTTTGCCACCGCAAAGCGGTCGATCATTACTTTTTCAAGGGAGAATGCTTTAACAATTTTAATGCCACTCAGTACTTCCTGAAGAATGCTTGTGAAGTCACCTGCCTCTTCTTGTCCCTTACGTGCGTTTAACTTGATTTTTTTGCCCAAAATCTGGGCAGGATAGATTGAGAGTGGAATTACAAGTATTGAAATAAGGGCGAGTTGCCAGTCACGATAAAAGATAACTCCAAGCAGAGAAACAAGACCAATTGTATCCCGGAATACTCCTGTTACAATCCCTCCGACACCGTCCTGCATCATGGCAACGTCGTTTGTTATGCGCGACATGAGGGAACCGGTCTGATTTCGATTGAAAAACTGTAAATCAAGAAAAATATTCTTTTTGAATATTTCATTGCGCACATCCTGCACAGCAAGCTGGGCGGCTGTTCTCATGAAATAGTCGTTAAGGTAGCGGCAAATACCACGAAAAAGAAAAATTAAAATTATTATGAACGGGAGGATAGAAAAGATAAAAATATCTTTAGTTACAAAGATTTTCTTTAACAGCGGTTCGACCATATAAGCAAAAGCAGCATCGAGCCCACCATAGGCTGATGATGCCACAGCGGCAAGCGCAATGCGCCACCAGTATGGTTTCATATATAGTACAAGTCTTTTGAATACGGTCATTTTATTATGTCCCTATGTTATTTTTAGCGTAAATTCCGGATTTTTAAGTGAGTCTGCCGGGCTGTAGTCTGTTCAGGAGGGTTATGGCTGCGTTAGTCACATCTTCTACCGTCACCGCCTTCATACACCTATGATCAGTAGGGCATTCCCGCAGTTTGCAAGGCGCACATTCAACATCGCTACGAACTACGACGGCATTTTTGCTGTAAGGGGATGTGCCGGTGTGATCAGTTGAACCGAAAATTGCCACCAACGGTATATCAAATGCCGCTGCAATGTGCATGGGGCCGGAATCATTGGTAATGAAAAAATTACAGCGCTTGATCAATGCCATCAATTCCCGCATGGACGTCTTACCGGCCATATTGACAGCTGTTCCTTCCAGATCTTTTTCAATATCTGCAGCAATTTCAGTTTCGCCAGGACCTCCAAAAATAACTACTTTAGCTGACCATTCAGCAGCAAGGCGGCTGGCAACTGCGGCAAACCTTTCAGGATACCAGCGTTTTGCAGAGCCATAGCTGGCACCGGGATTTATGCCTATTACAAAATCACCAGGTTGTATGCCTCGCTCTGCAAGTATTGAAGATACTGCTTTTTCCTCTTCTGAGGTAACCATAAGGTGCAGCGGTGTTATGGTGCCGGTAATGCCGAAGTTTTTCAGCAGATTAAAATAGTACTCAACTTCGTGTTCGCCATTGGCACCTTTGACAGTGTGATAACGTTCATTGAGTAAAAAGGTGCGTCCATCACTGCATAAACCCATCCGGTTTGGAATACCTGCCAGCCATGGCACCAGCGCGGAATCAAAGGAGTTGGGAAAAATGATGGCCAGGTCAAACCGGTGTTTTCTCAGTTCGGCGGCCAATCGCAGTCTGCCCGCAACACCTTTATGCTTTCCGTGTCTGTCAAAGGATATGATGTTGTCTATCCCGGGGTGAAACGAAAAAAGCTGGGATACCAGGGTGTTGGCCAGAAAAGTTATTTCGGAGTCTGGGAAGTGCTCTCTGATTACATTGATTGCCGGAGTGGTCATTACAGCATCACCGACCCAGTTGACCGAGCGGATCAGAATTTTCCGGATTGAATCATGCCGGAACTTACTCACGATTCCTCGCATTTTGCTTTTACATTGGTATCCGGTTTTTCAGGAAGTAAAACCGGAATCCCATCAATAACCGGATAGGTCTTGTTACATGTTTTACAGTCCAGAGGCAGGGTCTCACTGGTCTGAGTCAAATTGCCCCTGCAGATTGGGCATGCTAGTATTTGAAGTGTTTCTGGTGACATCAGAAATCCCGTAACATATTTAAAATAAGTTTTTTAAAATAGCATAAAGGCCATTGTTTTTGAAGTAATTTCCACCCTGGATGGCCTATATTCTTCCAGTTTCATGTTGACGATGCTTTGATATAAATGATATTTACAGTTTTGGATAAAATAATCATAAAAACAATAACTTCAATATCTCAGTCTCAGAGCCCAATGATGCCTTCCAGCTCAAAACCTGAAAATAGAACATCCGGCATGCAGCAATACGGTTACGTCAATCTTGATGTAAATGGATTTCGTGCTGTTGCTCTTGAATGTGTCGCTTCACAGGTTGTTAAAGCTCTGGGAGCGGGTACTCTGCACGATTGGGCGGCGCAACAGCCGGATAGAGAAGAGATGCGCGGCCGGGGAGTGATTTACTCCGTAAGCCTGCCCACGACTCCTGTGATACCGGTGGTTGTCAGGAGAAACCTTCACGGCGGCCTGCTGCATGGCCTGACAGGTGAGTATTTTGTCTTACCGACACGGGCACCGCTGGAACTGGAAATATCATTACGTCTGGCTGCTGCCTGTATTCCGACTCCGGAAGTTATAGCCTATGCCGTTTATCCGGCACTGGGAATATTTGCCCGGAGCGATGTCATGACACGGCGGCTACCGCCTGGAGCTGATCTGCCCGCTGCCTGGGTAAAGGCGGATAAAGTGGCACGTAATTTCATGTTGGAAACTGTTGCCAGCTTGTTAAAGGCTTTAGCTGCTGCCGGAGCGTGGCATGCCGACCTGAACCTGAAAAATATTTATATTGCCGGCGCTACACCTGATCTGACCGCTTATCTGCTGGATGTGGATCGGGTGACCTTTCCAGGCGGAAATGATATTGCGGGACGCAATTTTAAGCGACTTGCCCGTTCAGCCCGAAAGTGGCGTACTCGCTGGGGACTTGATTTTGATGAGGATTCGCTGGTGCATCTGGCCGATCTTGTACAGGAGAATAAATAATGAGAGTTGCAACTGACCGTGTCTGCATTGTCATGATGAGCGCAGTGGGCGATACGGTTCATGTGCTGCCGGTTTTGCACGCCATAAAAAGGGCTAATCCGGCCATGCACGTGACCTGGATACTACAGCCCGGTCCTGCCATGCTTGTACGCGGGCATAAACTGGTGGATGAAATCATACTTTTTGACCGGACTAAGGGGCTTGGCGGGTTTATAGATGTTCGCAACCAGCTGAAAGACCGCCGGTTTGATCTTGTTATCGATCTGCAGGTTTATTTTAAGGCAAATATTGTCGCCTCATTTGTGAATGCCACAGTCAAGCTGGGCTTTGATTTTGCTCGCGCTCGTGATTTGAACTGGCTGTTCACAACCCACCGCATCCCGCCCCATGCCATGCAGCATGTCCAGGATCAGTATCTGGAGTTTTGCGAGTGGCTGGGTGCACCCACATCTCCCGTAACCTGGGGGCTTGGCCCCTGGAATGACGAGGAGCGGGCCTGGCAGAAGCAGTTTTATTTCACAATTGACCGTCCGACAGTGCCGATAGTTGTTGCAACCAGCAAGTTGCAGAAAAACTGGATTCCGGAACGGTGGGCAGAGGTCTGTGATGCCCTTTATGCTGATTTCGGTCTGCAGCCGATTCTTGTGGGAGGCCGCTCACCGGTTGAAGTTGAGAGTGAGCGGATTATCATGGAACATGCGAATCATAAACCTTTGACCGCTCTGGGTAATGGCGGACTGCGTGGGCTGGTGGGAATTCTTGATGGGGCGGCACTGGTTATTTCGCTTGATACCGGTCCTTTGCATATTACTGTCGCGCTTGATCGCCCGGTCATATCACTGATGGGGTATTCCAATCCAAAGCGGGTCGGGCCGTACCGTAAATTCGGTGATCTGATGATTGATGCGTATGGTGAGCAGGGTGAGGATTATGCAATTACCATGGAGAATCGTCCGGACCGCATGCAGCGGATTACGGTCAACGACGTGCTTGAAAAGGTTCAGGTCTGGCGGACAAATTATACTGTCCAAAACCAGCGACCTGTCTCTCGCTAAGACGCAAAGACGCGAAGAGATACAACTGCGTACAACACAAAAATAAGGTAAATAGTTTATTTATATAATGTCTTTGCTTTTCTTGGCGTACTTTGCGACTTTGCGTGACAAATTGTTTTTTGCAGGTTCATTTACAGCAACTTCGTTACGCTGCAGCAGTTCAGTCAGCTTGCTGTTCAAATTAACAGGGCTGTCAATGGTCAAATCGAGTCGCGCCAGCAGCATGTGACTGGTAAGTTTCCGGGATAGCCCTTTAATTTTTACCCCGTCTTTTTCCGTAGTGACAATCAACTCTGCTCCACTTGTTCGCATGGCATCCAGCAGCTCATCGGCCCGTTTTTCGTCATAAGTTTCATGATCCGGGTAGCTGATGCAATGTACCAGATTAAGGCCTAGTCCTCGCAATCCACCAAAAAACAGATCAGGATCGGCAATACCTGCAAAGGCCATGATCTTTTTCTGTTTGTACTCAGAAACAGGGAGCGGCCTGCCGGTGCCAAGTTGTACCAGATCGGCAATTGTATGGCTGGAAATACAGTAGGGAATGCCATGGGTATTGATATTGACTGTGGCTCCTTTTATTGGGGCACGCGTAAACAGAATCAGGTCCGAACGCCGCATTGCAAAAATACTTTCCCGCAATAACCCCGCCGGGAGAATCATCCCGTTACCAAAAGGGCTGGAATAGTCCAGCAGAAGTATATTCAGGTCACGGTGCAGTCGCAGATGCTGAAAACCGTCATCAAGCAGAAAAACATCAGGCATGAACTGCATTGCCAGTTGGCCAGCGGCATAACGATCCGATCCGATTACGACTATCAGGCCGGCTATAGTGGATGCCAGTAAATATGGCTCGTCCCCGCATTCCACAGCTTTCAGCATGATTGTTTTTCCGTCACTGACAACACATGTTCGACCTTCCAGAGAACCGCCATAACCTCGGGAAAGTACTGCAACCTTGTAGCCCCTGGCCAGAAGATCTCTGGCAATACGGGCTGCTGCCGGTGTTTTGCCTGTGCCGCCAACAGTTATATTGCCGATGGAAATAACCGGGCGTGGCAGACGAAATATTTTCAAAAGTCCGCATTTATACATAAGGACTCTAAACTGCTGTCCCAGCGAATAAAGCCAGCCCAGGGGGCTCAGCAGCGCAAGCACAAACCGGTCAAGCGGGCCGGTGAGTCTTCCGGAGGCAAGTTTTCTCCAGTATGTCTGGGGGAACATGCTCATAAATACCTGCCGATTATTTCCATATGTCGTTCAGTGGCTCCACCGTTTTCCCGCATCAGTTTAAGTCCGTTCTGCCCCATTAAATGGCGCAGGTCAGGATTTGAAATCAGGCTTCTACAGGCAGCAGTCAACTCTTCCGGTGATTTTAGCTGTATACCGGCCCGGTAATTCAAAACCAGGGCTTCAATTTCCCTGAAATTGGCCATATGCGGTCCAAAAATACTCGGTACCCCTACTGATGCAGGTTCCAGAAGGTTGTGACCGCCAATCGGTACAAGGCTGCCCCCCACAAACGAAAAATCCGACAGGGCATACATGTTCATCATCTCACCCACAGTGTCAACCAGCAGCACTTCACCATGCTGCAATGGGTGTTTTTTGTCGAGGGTGGTACGTCTTTGATTACTGATCCCTGCTTGCTTCAGCAATGCGGCAACATCCACTGCCCGTTCAGGATGGCGCGGCACAAGAATTAGAAACAGGTTTTGGAATTCTGTGGACAGTGTTTTATAGGATGAGATCAGATGCTGTTCTTCTCCTTCACGGGTGCTTCCTGCCGTGATAACGCAGGAGTCGTCAGGGATTGAGTAGCTGCTGCGCAAATCGCTGCGCTCCTGCTCTGTTGGTTGATGATAAGGTATATCGTTTTTGAGATTGCCGGTGATTAATGTGTTTTCCGGTGCGGCTCCAATGGCAATAATGCGTTCATGGCCGGGTTGTGACTGCATGCAGACTGCCGAGAAACAGCGTAGCGCCGGTCTGAAAAACCAGCTGAATTTTAAATAACGTTTAAAGGAGCGATCTGAAATACGTCCATTGGCCAGTAGCAGCGGAATCTGTTGTCTGGCTGTTTCACGGCAAAAGTTGGGCCAGAGTTCCGTTTCCATGATTATGATGATGTCCGGTTTGACAGCATTAAGGATAGCACGTATCGAAAACAGGAAATCGAACGGGAAATAGATGCACAAATCTATTTCCTTAAATCCGCCGGCAGTGGTTTTACCGGTTTCAGTAGTATTTGATACAACTATTGCATGGTCAGGATACTTGATGCGCAGTGCTTTTAAAAGAGGTCTGGCAGCGATTATTTCTCCCACGGATACTGCATGAAGCCAGATAACCGGCTTGTCTGCAATAATCGACAGTTTGTCTGCCGGGATAAAGCCAAAGCGCTCAGCAGTTGCCAGGGGCCAGCCAAGCTTGACAGATCTGAATATATTGAACAGGAAAACCGGAATCAGCAGGAAGATGGAAATTATGTTGTAGGCCAGATAGAACATGGCTATTGAGTTAGTACAGATGAGGTTGCAGTAGATTTATCCAGCTTTAGCAATGCAGACAATAGAAGGGCCGTCAAATAAACCATCCCGCAGGCCCAGAGAGTGTCGCTCAGGAAGTGGCCGCCTTGGGAAATACGGGCGATACTCATAAATACAGCGAAGATAGTGCCGCCGATCAGCCAGTTGCGGGCTTTCTGCTTATTGCTCTTGCGATAGATAAAGTAAGGGGCGGTCATATAAAATGCGGCAGAAGTGTGACCGGACGGGAAAGATCTCCCATTGCCGCTGATCCCTTTTTGCCATGGCTGCAAAAATTCCTTTTTCCCCTGGAATTGAACTATTTCACGTGGTCTTGGTCTTCCCCAATGGTCTTTAAATGTGGCGTTGACAATCAGCCCCGGCCCAACGATCAGCAGCAGGAATAGAAAGATCCCCGGTCTTGCCCAGTGGTGCTTTTCCGGTTTAAAAAATGAAATTGCAAACGCAGCCAGGCCGGTTAGTGCAATGATAAAAGACGGTACCCTATCCAGTTTGTAAAGAAACTTCCATGGGTGCTGATCACCAATCGGCCATTTTCCGTCAATATAAAAATACGACGAAACTGTGATGTCCGCATTGGTGTATGCAATCAGGAGAGTTGCACTAATCAAAAAAACTATTACAAGTGCGGCTTCCTTAAGGTAATAATTGTTCATTGCATCTCGTCTCCAGCACGTTTCCAGCGGCGGTGAATCCAATACCAGTCTGCCGGATGAGCGCAAACAAAATCTTCCAGATAGCTGGACAGAGCCTGAATATCCTTTTGAACGCCAACCTCTGTCCGATCTCCACAAAGTGTGTACTCAGGATATAGTTTAAGTACATGCCGGTCACCCTTGCGATAAGTAAAAGCAGGAATCAACGGAACGCCGGTTTTGTGCGCAATGATAGCCGGTGCTTTGTTCGCCCAGGCTTTTCTTCCAAGAAAATCAATCAGTGCCCCGTTGTCTTCAAAAACAGCCTGGTCAGCCAGCATTCCGATTATTCCATCCTTTTTTATTACACCAAGAATAGGTCGTAAGGCATTTTTGTTGTAAATCAGCTTGCTGCCGTAGCTGATACGCATTTTTTCAATTATTGAATTAAGGTACGGATTCGTCTGTTCACGAGCAATTGCCCACATATGTTCATCAAAAAGTTTGTTAAACGATAATGACATCAGCTCCCAATTACCGCAATGTGCCGTGAAAAACAGCAGCCCTTTCTGTTTTTTGCGTGCTTCAACAAGATTTTCTCTACCTTGCACTTCAACTGAATCAATCAGCATGTCACCTTTGTCATGATACAGTCGACAAACCTCAACAACGGATATTCCCAGATTCATAAATGTTGCTTTGGCAATTTCTTCAGCGGTTTTATATTCGCCAGTCCATGCCGGGTGCTTTTCCATGAAGGGCAATGCTTTAATAATATTGTTGACTGCAATTGATCTGCGAGAGTTGAGAATTCTGAACAAAAAAGCGCCGAGCTTTTTGCCGATCCGTATTGATTGTGACCTTGGAAATGCGGCCACAATGAGGGTGAACAGATAAAAAAGAGACGCCTGTATCAGCCAGACTAATTTCTTCATTACTAAATAGCAGTTCCTTTGGCGGATTTATTGTTGCAAGGTGCAGATAAATCAAGGGCGATGCGGGCAACATTTGCCGAGGCACCACCATGTTCAAGCTTTTTACGCACTGCTCCAAGTTTGTCAACTATTTCAGTTTTATAGGTGGCGTCAGAGAGTATTCTCCCTATTTCTGCAGAAATTTCTTCCGGGTTGGCCTGGTCCTGAACCAGTTCTTTGACAACGGTTTCGCCAACAACGATATTGCAAAGGCCAATATTGTCAACTTTTATAAGCCTTTTAGCCAGTTGATAGGTCAGGGGAGAAAGCTTGTAAATGATTACCATGGGAGTGCCTACCAGAGCAATCTCAAGTGTTACCGTCCCGGACACAGAGATGACGGCATCGCAGGCGCGAATCATATCGTGAATCCGTTCACGTGTTATGGCCACATTGAGTCCGGCAGCGGTCAGTTGAGGTACTATGTCCTCAGATTTGAGGGTGGAGGCCAGAGGAAGTATGAATTGTATCTCAGGAAAACGCTCTTTCAGTTTGAGCGCTGACCCGATGATTACGGGCAGTAAACGCTCAATCTCATTTTTCCGGCTGCCTGGGAAAAGTCCAACGATTTTTTTTGTCGGGTCAAGAGTGAAACTGGTCGCCGCCTCATCTCGTCCCATGGTTACATTAACCATATCGGTCATGGGGTGGCCCACATATGTGACCGGAATTCCGGCTTTTTCGTAAAATGGCAGCTCAAACGGGAGGATGACCGCCATATGATCTACCAACCTGGCTATTTTTCTGACACGTCCCTGACGCCAGGCCCAGATCTGCGGGCTGATATAGTAAAGCACCTTTACACCGGCCTTACGTGCCACTTTAGCCAGACGGAGATTGAATCCGGGATAGTCGATCAGAATAAGAAGCTCAGGAGGGTTGTTTAAGAGAATCTTCTTCAGTTTCAGGAAAGCTGATGAAATTACATCAAAGTGTTTCAGTACTTCAACCAGCCCTACAACAGCCATCTCGGCTGAGTCGACCAGTGTCTCCACGCCCGCTTCCCGCATGCGTGCCCCGCCGATACCGAAAAAGTGAAGTTCTGGTTCAAGTTTAAGTGCTTCCAGAGCAAGATCGGCACCGTAGATGTCGCCGGAAGCTTCTCCGGCAACTATCATGATACGCCGTGTTTGCTTATCCAATCAGAACCTCTCGGACAGTTTCCGCAACCATGCGGACAGCTTCATTGGTCATTTCCGGATAAATGGGCAGCGACATACAACCGGCAGCAACCTGTTCAGCTACCGGCAGTGAGATATGACGGAAAGTGTCTGCAAAAACATCTTGTCTGTGCAGAGGGATCGGGTAGTATACGGCAGATGCAATCTGTCGTTCTGACAGTTTGGCCATTACAGCTTCACGTCTGTCGGTCAGCAAGGTGTACTGGTGATAGACATGCCTGCCCTTGTCATCTTCAAATGGCACTGTGGCAACATCAGCCAGCAGTTCTGAATACAGGTGCGCTACCCGGCGGCGATTGCTGTTGTATTCGTCAATATGTTTCAGCTTAACACGCAGGATTGCGGCTTGAATATCATCCAGACGGCTGTTGTAGCCGATCACGCTGTGGTGATAGCGGACCTTGCTACCGTGGTTGCGCAGTACTCTGACTTTCTCTGCCAGTTCTGCCGTTGCGCAGGTCAATAAGCCGCCATCGCCGTAGCATCCGAGGTTTTTACTGGGGAAGAAACTGAAACAACCCATGGAACCGATTGTGCCGGTCATCTTGCCATTAGTTGCTGCACCGAATGACTGAGCGCAATCCTCAATCAGGATCAGGTTGTATTTTTCGCAGAGAGCCATAACAGGAGAAATATCAGCCGGCTGCCCGAACAGGTGTACCGGCATGATTGCCTTTGTGCGAGGCGTAATGGCGGCTTCGATCAGTTGTGGATCAATGTTGAATGTTTTAGGGTCAATGTCGGTGAAAACCGGCGTAGCACCAGCATAGCAGATCGCTTCTGCTGTAGCGATAAAGGTGAACGGAGACGTTATTACTTCATCGCCCGGTCCAATTCCGGCTGCCAGTATGGCCAGGTGGAGTGCGTCTGTGCCTGAAGCCACTGTAACAGTGTGCGGAGAGTTCAGATAAGTGCCGATTTCCTGCTCCAGGGCTGTAACATTTGGTCCCAGTATAAATTGTGCACTTTCTATGGCGTCAAGAACAGCCTGATCTATTTCGTTCTTGATGCTGTGATATTGGGTTTTCAGATCTACCATCGGTATCATGACGTTTTCCTTCCAAGGCTCGTGTTGATCTTTAAAGCTGTCTCCAGGGCCATTCTTCCGTCACGCCCGCTTACCTGAGGCTGCTTGCCTTCCCGGATAGCAGATAGAAATGAGTCAATTTCGCTTCTCAAGGCATCCGCTTCATCCAGTTGTCGTTCATCTACTTTTACATTGGGGATGCCTGGAAACAGTTCTCCTTCGCCCCTTTTTGCCACAAGCAGTTTACGGTTCTGAAAATCCAGGGTCAAATAGGCATTATGCTGGAAAATACGCATTTTCCGTTCACTTTTAAGACTGATCCGGCTGGCAGTTACATTGGCAACGCAACCGTTTGCAAAAAGAATGCGGGCATTGGCAATATCTTCCTCTCCGGTGAAAACAGGAGCTCCGATTGCATCGATACGTTCCACAGGGGATTTGACAATATGCTGGATAATGTCGATATCGTGAATCATCAGGTCAAGCACAACATTAACATCCGTTCCGCGAGGTTTGAATGGTGCGATGCGCACTGATTCGATGAACAGTGGCTCCAGCAGGACATCATTAAGTGCAACCAGAACGGGGTTGAAGCGTTCCAGATGTCCCACCTGAAATACCACACCGGCTTTGTCCGCCATGGAGATCAATTCATCAGCTTCTTCAATGGTTACGGTGATCGGTTTTTCAATCAGTACATGCACACCGGCAGCCAGGAAGTCTTTCGCCACATGGTGGTGAAACTGTGTCGGCACAACAATGCTGACGGCATCAACTTTCCCGATCAGATCGAGATGGTTTGAAAATGCTTTTGTACCGAGTTCGGCAGCAATTTTATCGGCCTGACCCGGAATGCTGTCGACTACGCCGACAAGTTCGACGTCCGGAATTGCAGCGTATTTCTGGGCGTGAAAATTCCCCAGGTAGCCTACCCCTATGACAGCGGTTCTAAGTTTACTCATCCTCGACAGATACCTCTTTGTGATCGTTCAATAAATGCCAGCAGATAATTAATCTCAGGAGAATCTGAAATATCTGTTTTAATGCGTTCAATGGCATCAGGGAGCTTCAATTTGGCCATAAAAAGCGTTTTATAAGCTTTTTTGATATTTGTGATAGCTTCGTCTGAAAAACCGCGACGCTTGAGCCCGATCAGGTTGAGGCCGCGCAGTTTTGCTTCGCGCTTGTCGTTCGTAGCGATTGCGTATGGGATTACATCAAGCCCGACCATTGTGCCGCCGCCGATCATGGCATAAGCGCCGATGGAGGTAAACTGGTGTACAGCCACAAGTCCGCCCAGGATAACATTGTCTTCAACAGTGACATGGCCGGCAAGTGTGGCCACGTTAGCCATGACCACGCCGCTGCCAATGCGGCAATCATGGGCCACATGGGAGTACGCCATAAAGAGATTGTTGTTACCAACGACGGTCTCGCCGCTGCCGGTTGCTGTCCCTCTATGGATTGTTGCAAATTCACGGATGACGTTGTTGTTACCGATCCTTGTCCAGGCCTCTTCGCCATGGTATTTCAGGTCTTGAGGTGCAGCACCTACAGAGGACTGGTGAAATATATCGTTATTTTCGCCAATTGTCGTCCAATCGCCTATAACTGCATGTGCCCCGATTTTGGTGCCGGAACCGATTTGTACATGTTTGCCGATAATTGCATAAGGACCAATTTCTGCGTTTTCTGCAATGATTGCACTGCTATCTATGATTGCACTTTGGTGTATCATGGAGTTGCTCCCCGCATCTGCTTCGATGCCTTTCTCAATATAGATTTAACACCATGATCAGTTAGATGCTGCAGAATCGGCAAAGGTTGCCTTTAGATCAGCTTCCGTAACCAGTGTGTCGCCCACATAGGCCTTGGCGCTGACACCCCAGATACCGCGCCGCTGCATGGTGGTTTCAATCTCCAAACGCAGTTGGTCTCCCGGGAAAACCGGTTTTCTAAACCTGGCGTTATCAATGGAAAGGAAATAGCTGACTTTCTTTTTGGTCGCCTCATCGGAGGCTTCATACGCCATAATTCCGGCAACCTGTGCCAGTGCCTCAATGATCATTACACCTGGCATAACCGGGTGGTTTGGAAAATGACCCTGGAAGAATGGTTCGTTGATAGTCACATTTTTTATACCGACACAACGTTTTCCCTTTTCCAGTTCGATGATTCGATCAACCATCAGGAATGGAAAGCGATGTGGCAGTATTTTCATGATTGCATTGATATCCATTATCATAGACAGCCCCTTAAAAATTATTATTTAGCAGCCAGTTTGGCTTCCAACTCTTCAACTCTTTTTAAAAGAGAGCTTATGTTCTTACGCATTTCAGGCAGTTTTGGCAGAATGACGGTGGACTTAAGCCACTCCTTGTGCGGAGCTACCGGATAACCGCTGTAGTAGGCGTTTGCCTCCAGAGAATTCGGCACTCCGGATTTGGCGCCGACGATAACGTTGTCGCCAATTTTTATGTGGCCAACTACACCTACCTGCCCGGCCAGGGTAACATGGTTTCCTATTTTACTGCTGCCGGAAATGCCGACCTGGGAAACGATCATACAGTCTTCGCCAATCTGGCAGTTGTGGGCAATCTGGACCAGGTTATCCAGTTTTGTCCCCCTCTTGATCAGGGTGACCTCCAGGGCGGCACGATCAATACAGGTATTGGCACCGATTTCCACATCATCTTCCAGTACAACTATACCTATTTGCGGGATGCGGTAATAACTGCTGCCATCAGGTGCATAGCCAAAACCATCGCTGCCGATGACTGCACCCGGTTGAATAACGCAGCGGTTTCCGATTCGACAGCGCTCCCTGATAACTGCATTGGAGTGGACTGTAACGTCATCTCCAATAGTTACGCCATCATAAATGACCGCTCCTGAATGTATGACACAGCGGTTGCCCATGGTGACATTGTCGCCGATTGTTGCACCGTTATGTACGGAAACCTGCTCTCCACAGGATATGTTTTTGCCGAGTATTGCACCTGGCATCAGTCCCACTGCCGGTTGCTGTCTTACATAAAACAGGGTCAGCAGTTTTGCAAAACCGAGATAAGGGTTGGCAACCTCAATGACATTACGTCCGTAAGATTCTCCTCCAGCAGCCATAAGTACAGCCCCGGCCTTTGTTTCGGCTACTTTGGCAGCATACTTGGGATTGGCAAGAAAGGTTATTTTGTCCGGATAGGCCGAATCAAGTGGAGCCAGTCCGTTAATCAGATGGTTTTCGTCACCACGGACAACACCGCCCAGGTATTCTGCCAACTCTTTGAGAGTTTTGTTTTCCTGCATGTCGTCACCTATTTTTTGCGATTTGCATTGAACTGTTTCAGCATTTCATCGGTCAGATCGGCTTTTTCGTCAGCAAAAAGCATGTTTTCATTTCTGACAAAGATGAAAGTGTAGCCGTTTTTCTTACCGAATTCGCGGATAACCTTTTCCATTTCCACCAGAATTTTACGGGTCAGCTCCTCATCCTTACCCTGGAGTTCTTCCTGGGCATCTTTGGTGAAACGCTGGAAATCCTTCAGTTTGTTCTGGTAGTCTTTTTCCTTGCTTGCTCTGGCCGATTCGGACAGCAGCATGCCCTGCTTTTCCAGCTCTTCTTTAAGTTTTTTCAGATCTTCCTGTTTAACGTTGATTTCATCCTGGAATTTCTTAACCTTGGTTGCCAGTTGTTCTTTGGCTTCTTTACCGGCTTCTGAAGTGTTGATTGCACGCTGCATATCGATATAGCCGATTTTGGTGTCAGCGGCAAAAGCGCTGCCGGCGGTAATACAACTTGCAATTAGTACTGCTGTTACAAATCGTTTCATGGTGATTCTCCTTTATTTTTGTTAATGCTATTAGAAAAGACTTCCGATTGCAAATTCAAACCTGCCACTGCTGCTGTCCAGTCCGCTACGCGGATTAAGCGGAATACCATATTCCAGGCGGAGCGGGCCAAGAGGGGAGGCCCAGCGTATCCCGGCTCCATAACTCATCAGAACCGAGCTGAACATGTTTTGCTTTTCGCCGTAGGAGTTGCCATAGTCAAAGAAAACAACTCCTTTGATGCCAGCTTCCTGTAAAAGTGGGACGGCAATGCTGGCGCTGCCGTAGAATTCTTTTGTACCACCAAGGTATACGGTTTCACTGCGTTGGCTTCCACTGACATCTGATAGCAGCGCTGCTTCAACGGGTGAGACAGTTCTTGCTTTATAGCCTCGCAGCGAATAAATACCACCCAGATAAAATTTTTCATCAATCGGAATCGGTGTACTACCTACTTGGGTAATATAGCCCAAGGTCAGTTTTTTAGAAAAAATAACATTTTTAGTGAGTGGGTAAAACAGAGTGTGATCAGTTATGAAACGGGCATATTTGTTTGTTCCACCCAGCCCGGCATATTCTGCAGACAGGCTGTTGATCATGCCGGTTGAAGGGTCAAGACGGTAGTCCGTGTTGTTGTGACTGATACTGGCAGAGATAGAGCTTGTAGTGCTGCTGCCGGTACGGTAAATATCCGGTTGAGTCTCATTAAGTTTTTGGTAGGCGATAGACGGTTCTAAAATATCTTTGATTTCATATTTGTATAAAAAGAATGTGCTGATAGTGTCACTGATCGGGTAGCCGGTTTTGATGTCACCGCCGGTTGACCTGAGGGTGTAGTCGGTATAGATACGTTCGGAGCGGTAGATGTCTGCTCCCAGCATCCACTTGGAATCAAGGAAGTACGGATCGGTAACACCGACGGAGTACATCTGTGTCTTGCCGCCGAGAGAAGCGGAAAGATTACCTTTCAGGCCAAGGCCCAGAAAGTTGTCCTGACGGACAGAGCCCTGGCCGATAATTCCATCCAGTGAACTGTAACCGCCGCCGATGGTGAAAGAGCCGGTCGGCTTTTCTTTGACATTTACATTGACATTCAGCTTTTTATCACTGCTTCCCTTGGCTGTTGCCACATTGGCCTGTTCAAAAAAACCTGTGTTCATGAGGTTTTGCTTGCTTCTTTTCATGCCGGTGGCATTGAACAGCTCTCCCTCTGTTACACGCATTTCCCGTCGGACAACCTTGTCCCTTGTTTTTATATTGCCCGATACAGATATTCTTTCAATATGAACCAGCTCTCCCTTTTCGATGTCAAAGGTAACATCGACAACCTTCTTTTCGCTGTTGGCCTTGGTTAGGGGGACAATATTGGCAAAAGCATAGCCTTTGTCACCGTAAACATCAGTTAGAGTAGAAATGTCTATGCGCATGGTGGAACGGTTGAAAACTGCTCCGGGTTCGGCTTTCAGTTTGCTTCGCAGGACTGACGAGGCTTCCAGCAGATCACCTTTGAAATCAATTTCACCCATGCGGTACTGTTCACCTTCAGTTATTGCAATGGAGGCTTCCAGTGCATCCTTGGCATCGGTAAGTTTAACGGTCGGTTCGCCAACCTTAACGTTGATGTAGCCATTATTCATATAAAAGTCTGCAATCAGCAGGGTGTCGTTTTTTAGTACCTCTTCCTGATAGGTACCGGCATCGGTTAGCCAGGACATGAACCATGACTCTTTTGTTTCCATCACTCCGCCTTTAAAAAGGAGGCGGTTACCCAAAAAAGCACTGTCAGGAAAGCTGTTATTGCCTTCAAAGCGAATGGAGCGGATCAGTACCTTGTTGCCTTCATCTATCGTAAAGGTAACATTCTTTTCAGTAGCCGAAATATCCTCAACTGCAGGGGTTATTTCAGCCAGATAATATCCCTTTTCAATATACATTTTTTTGATTTTTGTTACGCTTTTGTTCAGGTCTGTTGTGGAAAAAACAGACCTTTGGCTCATTTCAAGTCCCTCTTTGGTTAGTTTTTCGGTGTTGATTTCCTTGTTGCCGACGAATTTGATCGAAGCAACTACCGGTTTTTCTACAACAGTATAAATCAGGACAGTGCCCTTGTCGGATTCAGCAGTTGAAACCCGCACATCCTGAAAGTGGCCGAGCTTGTAAATTGCACGCACATCTCTGTCGGTTTTTTCGTTGGCAATGATATCTCCGTCCTTTAGTTTGATAACATTAAGGATTGTGGACTTTGATATGCGCCTCTCACCTTTGATCAGGATTTCGGAGATTTTTTCACCTTCTGCTTTTGCAATGTCGGCAAAAAACAGTTGGATCAGCAGGAATGACAGACATAAAAATGATAGTATAGGCAAGATTCCCTCGTATCTTCTGATTATTCCAGCTGTCCATCCACAAGCCGTATAGTACGTCCCATGGCGGCAGCCAGTTGTTCGTTGTGAGTTACAATTACCAGAGTTAAGCCGCGTTTTAATTGCATTTCATGAAGCAGTGCATGTACATCTTCACTGGTTTTCATGTCCAGGTTGCCGGTCGGCTCGTCTGCCAGCAGCAGGTCAGGCGAGAGGGCCAGAGCGCGGGCAATGGCAACACGCTGCTGTTCACCGCCTGATAGTTCACCCGGTCTGTGAGTCAAGCGATGACCAAGACCCACATCAGTCAATAACGAATGGGCTGTTTCCATTGCTTGGGCTTTGTCAACCCTTGCTATCAGTGCCGGCATCATCACATTCTCTACCGCTGTGAATTCAGGCAGCAGATGATGAAACTGAAAAACAAAACCGATATTTTTGTTGCGGAACAGGGCCAGATCCCGGTCACTTTTTTGGAAAAGGTTTTCATCCCTGAAAAGGACTGTGCCGTCTGAAGGGCGATCCAACGCTCCCAGCAGGTGTAGCAAAGTGCTTTTGCCAGCTCCGGAGGCTCCAACCAGAGCTGTGGTTGTACCCGCTTCAAAAGTGAGACTGATGTTTTTCAGTACTTCAACCCTATTGGGGCCACTGGTATAGGTTTTTGAGAGGCCTCTGACCTCCATCAGGTTACTCATAGCGGATCGCCTCGGCCGGAAGCATGCGGGAAGCCTGCCATGAAGGGTAGAGAGTTGCTATGAACGAGATAAAGATCGCAGTGACTGAAATCAGCAGGACATCAGCCGGAACAACCTGGGATGGGAAATGATCCAGATAATAAATGTCCTTGCTGAAAAAATTCTGGCCGGTAACTTTCTGGATTACGGTGATTATGGGTTCCAGGTTTGAGGCGATCAGCAGTCCTGAGACGACCCCCAGAACAGTACCGATGATGCCGATGATCAATCCTTCAAGAACAAAAATCTTCATGATACTTCCTGCTGTTGCACCCATTGATTTGAGGATGGCGATATCTCTGGTTTTTTCCATTACCACCATGAACAACGTTGAGGCTATTCCGAAAGCGGCAACAAGAACTATCAGCGTCAGAATAATAAACATGACAACTTTTTCAGTTTTAAGTGCAAAGAGAATGTTGTGATTCATCTGCATCCAGTCACGGGCATAGTAGTCCACCCCAAGGGTGCGGTTGATATTGCGCGACAGTTCATTGGTATGGTACACATCCTCCGCTTTTAACTGAATGCCGGTGACTGTGTCGCCCAGATCAAAGAATGTCTGGGCCTGTTCCAGGCTGACGTAGGCCAGGGTCGAGTCGTATTCGAACATGCCGGTGTTGAAAATGCCGGTTACCCGGAAAGGTTTCATCTTGGGCATCATTCCGAGCGGGGTGATATTTCCCATGGGTGAGATGACATTGATCTTGTCGCCAAGGTGAAGGCGCAGATGTTTGGCCAGCTCTTTCCCCACCAGAAGTCCGGGCAGGGTCGCCGTTCCGTCAACAGTCTTGGGGTCCAGGGTGTCCATGTTGCCTTCAACTATGGAACGGTTAAGTCTGGTCACCAGGCGATCTGACTGAACGTCAATTCCACGCAGAACAACTCCGGACACATTTTTCCCGGAAGAGAGCATGACCTGATTGTAAATGAAAGGGGTCGCGGCAACCACACCTTTCATTCCTTTTAATTTCTCCATGATCTGCTGATAATCATCCATGGGAGCACCATTGCGAACGACCACAACATGGGCGTTTGTGCCCAGTATTTTCTCTTTCAGATCATGCTCGAAACCGGTCATGACAGCCAATACGATAATTAGTGCCATGACCCCCAGGGCTACCCCGGCAGTAGAAATGAAGGTGATTATGGATATGAAAGTCGACTTGCGCTTGGCTTTCAGGTAGCGCAGGCCTATGAGAAGTTCAAAAGGCATTTATACGTCCGTTAGTCGGTTCAAGGTTCATAGTTCTTGGTTTAAACCACGAACTATGAACCTTGAACTGTTTTATTTCTCTTTTCTTAACTGCGGAAAGAGGATTACGTCTCTGATAGAAGCCGCGTCGGTCAGCAGCATTACCAGACGGTCAATACCGATGCCCTCACCAGCTGTTGGTGGTAGACCGTATTCAAGGGCGCGAACATAATCTTCATCCATATAATGTGCTTCTTCGTCGCCTTTGTCTTTTTCAGCAACCTGCGACAGGAAACGCTCCTTCTGGTCGACCGGATCATTTAACTCTGAAAATGCATTTGCAATTTCACGACCGCCGATTATCAGCTCGAATCGATCGACAATATCAGGATTATGGTCGTTTTTCCGGGACAGTGGTGAAACTTCTGTCGGGTATGCAGTAATGAAAGTCGGCTGGATCAACTTGTGTTCGGCCACTTCTTCGAATATTTCCATTAACAACTTGCCGTAGCTGATATCAGCCGGCAGCCCCAGTCCGATACTTTGAGCATAGGTCAGGGCCAGTTCACGGTCATCAAGATGTTTAGGTTCAATGTCGCCGTATTCCAGGATAGCTTCCCGGACGGTCAGGCGTTTCCATGGTCTTTGGAAGCTGATTTCAAGCCCCTGGTTGACAAAATCCAGTGTTCCAAGTACTTCCTGGGCAACGTGACAGAAAAGCTCCTCGGTGAAATCCATCAGGTCTTCATAAGTGGCATAGGCCTGGTAGAACTCCATCATGGTGAATTCTGGATTGTGGCGGACAGAAATACCCTCATTCCTGAAGTTGCGGTTAATCTCAAAAACCCGGTCCATGCCGCCCACAACCAGGCGCTTCAGGTACAGTTCAGGGGCAATGCGCAGGTAAAGCTCCATATCCAGTGCATTGTGGTGGGTTATAAACGGCCGTGCCGTAGCCCCGCCCGGGATCTGGTGCATCATCGGCGTTTCCACTTCCAGGAAGTCGCGCTCGGTCATAAAGGCGCGGATCAGGTTGACAATCCTGGAACGTTTGATGAACAGCTCGCGTGACTCCGGGTTGACGATCAGATCCACATAGCGTTGACGGTAGCGTGTTTCCACATCTGTCAGGCCGTGAAATTTCTCCGGCAGCGGCAACAGTGACTTGACCAGCAGACGTATTTTCCTGATATGCAGAGATAGCTCGCCGGTCTTGGTGCGGAACGGGTGACCCTCAGCACCGATAATGTCGCCGATGTCAAATGATTCGAACTGGGCAAAAGCCTCTTCGCCGATTTCATCTTTTTTGACATAAAGCTGGGTTCTGCCTTTACGGTCCTGAAGCTGAATGAAAGCGGCCTTGCCGAATGAGCGACGGGCCATAATCCGACCGGCTACGATAAAAGTATCATCTTTGGCGTCTATTTCCTGTTTGTCGCCATATGCATTATTAATATCGGCGGAGGTATGCTGAGGTCTGAAATCGTTGGGATAAGGGTTAATGCCTGCTTCCCAGAGAGTGTCCACCTTACGTCTTCTCTGTAACAGCAGTTCACTTAGTTCTTCCATTTTGTCATGCCTTTCTTGTATTGCTTCAAATTTGGGTAAGCGGAAAATGACTAATAAAAATATCTTTGAAGCATGTTAACGTCAAGAGAAAAAGGGGGCTCCGAATGGGGCTCACTGTAATCGTTAAGTATTTTTATCGGGTTGGCAAAAGTAAAAAACAGTCTGTCTGTGTTTGTATTTAAGGGCCTACCTTCCTGATATTATTGTAATCCGGATAAACAATATTGGTAACCGGATCAGTATAGCCGTTTGAATAGTTGGAAACAAAGAGATTTGTTCCGTTGCTTGTGAGGTCAATCGGTTTACTGAAACGAGCCGGTCCATCTACCGAATCCACAGACTTCAGATCAGTTTTTGATCCACCTGCAATTGTAATAACTTCGTTTTTATCAACTAAAATGATTTGTCTGATTAGGTTATTGTAGTTTGGTGAACTTGAGTTGGTGTCATTAAACTCAGTAACAAACAGGTTTGTACCATCGGTTATAATTCCGCTTGGATAGTAAAATCTGGCAGATGTTCCAACTTTTGAGTCAGATGAAGATGCACCCACTCCGGAACTGCCTGCAATAGTCGTGGTTTCGCCTGTTGCAATGGCGACCTTGCGGATAGTATGGTTGTTGAAATCAGTCACATACAGATTTGTTCCATCTGTTGTGATGCGATTGGGAACATTAAAGCGGGCTGCCGTTCCTGTTCCATCAACTGACCCGGCAGAACCCGGCGATCCGGCCAGGGTTGTGACGGCCTGGCTGTATTGAGATCCTGCTGCAGTTTTAGCAATCTTAATTTTGCGGATGGTGTGGTAACTGGTATCGGTTACATAAAGATTGGTTCCGTCAGTAGTAATGCCAAATGGTGAATAGAAACGGGCATCGGCGCCGCTGGTAGTGCTGTCAACGGCACCAAGCGTGTTTGCTAAACCGGCAATCGTTGTGACTGTGGCCGGAGTTGTTGACATGTCTATTCGTCGGATTACAGCACTTCCGGTGTCGGCTACATACAGATAAGTCCCGTCAAATGTAATTCCCTGTGGTGAAGAGAATGTGGTTTTAGTGCTTGTTGGCGTTGTATCGGCAGATCCAGCCTCTTTTGGGGTTCCTGCAATAGTCGTTGTTGTGCCGTTTGCCAATATTTTACGGATAACATGGTTGGCTGTGTCAGCTACATACAGGCTAGTACCGTCTGTGGTTATGCCGGTGGGGTGGTTAAAGCGTTCAGACCCAACAGTGACAGTGTCTTCGTGGGTTCCGGGTGTGTTAGCATTGCTTCCGGCCAGTGTGGTGACAGTTCTGGTATCTGCTGCTCCTGTGAAGGAAAGTGGCTGGCCTTGAACCGTACCGCCCATCAAAACCTTAGGGTAGGTAAAGCCAAATGGTGTAGTTATTGAAGTCAGGTAGGCTTCAGCATCAGCCTGGTTGATATAAAACCGGTAAATTTTATTTGAAGCATTGGAATCATACATCAGCCAGTATTCGGATGATGTCCCCTTGGCCTCAACCTGGATACGCTTTAGCTTCATAATGCTGCCAAGAACCGGAGTAATTGTTATTTCGCCCGTTGTTTCAATATATGTCCACGTACCATCAAGAACTCCGTTTTTAGTTATTGTACCGGTTGTAGTTCCAGCTCCGAATGTGTAGGAGGTCACTGTAGTTGTGGAAGAAACGGAGTAAAGAGTTTTACCAGATATATTGCTGCCTATATCCGCAGCCTTAACCAGATCGTTAGAACTTGCAACCAGAGTGCTGCCAGCTCCGTCACTGCTTCCACAACCGCCAATAAAAGAAGCAATCAATAATATAAGTGCAATAAAAGCGTACTTCCGCATAAATAGGGCTCCTGATTGTTTACTGTATTTCAGTCCGTTTTACTCTTCTTCTGCTTTTTTCTTGCGGCGTGGACGACTTGTCTTTTTGGGAGTCTCCTCTGCAGCTACTGCCATTTCAACCGTTTTAACAACTTCAATAGCTGGAATCTCGGTACTTTTTACAGCGATTTTTTTGGGTCTGGGCGGTCGTGATTTTTTCGGTTCTGCCGGAACAGCAGCAATTGCCGCTTCAACCGCTTCTAAGGCTATTGCCGGAGATTCAACTGCAGATGGTTCAGCCTTTTTGGGGCGCGGTTTTCTGGCTCTTTTGGGTTTATCTTTAGTTGCTGGTACCCCTGTTTCAACAGGCTGATCAGCCGCTTGTTCAATTGGTTTGGCAATTTCCCCGGTATCAGGCTGGTCTGATGACGCTTCTGAGGATGCAACTGCATCAACTGTCTTGTCACCTTTGCGGTTACTGCGACGTCTGCGGCGTTTTTTTGGTTTTGTTGCAGTTTCACTACCCTCAGCCACCTCAGTGGTAACGGTTTGCTCCGGTGCCGATTCCGTTTCAGGCTCTGCTGCTTCGTCAGTTTCATATACTTCAGAGTCCGTATTTGCAACAGTGGCTTCTGTAGCAGGCTTTTTCTTTTTACGGCGCCGTTTTTTCTTTTTTGCCGCTTCCTGAGGTGTTGCCTCTTCCGGGACGGCCTCTATTTCTGACTGTAATGATGCCGGAACAGGTGCAAAAGTCTTTTCAGGTACCAACTCGGATTTAGGCAGTTCTTCCTGGCGAACTTTTTCGCGTTTGGTAACTTCCAGTTCCAGTTCGTTTAGCAAAAATGAGGTTTTGCCTTTGACTGTTACCTCAATCTCGTAATCGTCCTCTATCTGTGACAACTCACGTTTTTTACGGTTAAGCAGATAGTAGGCAACTTCCAGCGGCAATCCGCCATGCACGTGGGATACATTTCCCTTGGCTGCTACGGCGTGGACCTTGCGCAGGAAAGAGACTGCCATGGCTTCCACGGATTTGACCTTGCCGCGTCCTTCACAGTGCGGGCAGGCCAGGTGAATGGCGTCGTTCAAGGTCTTGGCGATGCGCTGGCGTGACATCTCCAGCAGGCCGAAGTCAGAGATGCGGCCCAGGTTGACACGGGCCTTGTCCATCTTGAGCGCATGCTTGAGAGTTTTTTCCACATCATGGTTATGCTTACGGTCACGCATGTCGATAAAGTCGATCACGATCAGGCCGCCCAGGTCGCGCAGGCGTAGTTGGCGGGCCGCCTCTTCTGCAGCCTCCATGTTGGTTTTAAAAGCGGTGTCTTCAATTCCCTTTTCGCCGCTGGTCTTGCCGGAGTTGACATCAATACTTACCAAAGCTTCGGTAGGTTCAATGATCAGGTAACCGCCGGACGGCAGGGTGACCTTTTTTTCGTAGATCTGGTCGATCTGCTCTTCCAATTGAAAGCGGGAGAAGATCGGGCGTTTTTCCTTGTGCAGCTTGACCAGTTTTTCACATTTGGGCATGTTGTCGCGGAAAAATTCTTTGGCTTCTTTATAGGCTTCCTTGCTGTCAACCAGGACTTCATCGATGCTGTCGGAAAAATAGTCGCGGATGAAGCGTGTGATCAGACCGCTGTCGCGGTAGACTTCGCCGGCACCGTTAATTTCAGCGGCACGGAGTTTGATATTGTCATACTGTTCGATCAGGTTGCCAAAATCCTTCTGCAACTCCTCTGGTGAACGACCGACGGCTTCGGTGCGGATGATATACCCGATCCCTTCCGGCACATTCATTCCGGCGACAATTTCCTTCAGCTTTTTGCGCTCGCCTTCCTGTTCAACCTTGCGGGAGATGCCGCTGGAGTCACTGCCAGGCATGATAACCATGTAGCGGCCCGGCAGGGAAATGTAAGTAGTCAGGGCAGAACCTTTGTTGTCGCGCTCGTCCTTTTCCACCTGGACCAGCAGTTCCTGGCCTCTGCGCAACACTTCCTGAATGCGTGGACGTCGTTTGCGCTGATCTTCCGGCACATCGTCACGCCACTGCCAGAAGTCCGGGTGCAGTTCACCCATTTGGAGAAAACCCGGTTTTGCGCGTCCGATATCCACAAAAGCGGCCTGCAGTCCCGGTTCAACCCTTAGAACTACGCCTTTGTAGATGTTGCCTTTAGTCTGTTCCTTACCTGTGATTTCGATGTTCAGTTCCATCAAGCGGCTGTCGTGAACGATTGCTACACGGGCCTCCTCCGGGTGAACAACGTTAATCAACATCTTCTTGCTAATCTGTTTATCCATTATTGTATATATCCCTTTCATATGAGATGGACTCACACGAGTAAACCTGCATCCAAAACTGCGACAGAGCTAAATCAGCTATTGATTTCTTTCTGTGATCCTTATGGCGTTTTGCATGCGGTATGTCTTTATAAAAGTAATAAATATATAGGTTTTCTTCGGTTAAAGCAAAGAAAAAGGGGAATGTGCCTGCTTCAGGCCTGTTTGTGAATTATAATGTTCAGCAGATTCAATATTTATGGGTCTACAATACTGCCCCCACAGGTGAAGCCGGAACCGGCAGTGCAGGCCAGGCAGTGGTCGCCAACCGGAATGACAATTCCGCTTTCCGGCAGATTTTCCAGATGGGAAATGTGCAGCTTCTGTCCATTGTGCGGCAGTTCTGCAGCCAGATTGAAATCGCAGTCATTCAGGTAGCCATTCCAATCCACAGAGATGAACGTGCGGCACATCAGGCCGGGCAGGGTGGACGGGTTGAAGTTATCCGTCAGCTTTTGCATGTATCCGTCAAGATTGCCGGAGCTTTCCAGCCAGGTGCGAAAACGTCCCAGCGGCACATTTGTAACGGCAAAAAGGTTTGTAAAGGAGATAAGGTATTTACGTTCCAGTTCTTTTCTGAATCTGGATTCAGTCTGCAACTGGCCGTTCGGTAAAAAGGCTCCGGTCGGATTGGAGAGCAGATCCAGTTCCAGGCCGCTGCCGGGAATGCCGTAACCGAGCTGGTTTAAGCGTCTGAGCATGTCGATGCATTTGTCCCAGATGCCGCATCCTCGCTGTGATTCACTCTGTGATGGGTTTGTGGCTGGTAGTGAAGCAACAATGGCGACTTTATGTTTCTTGTAAAGCTCAGGGAGTCCGGCAGATTCGGGCAGAGACAGGGCGGTCAGGTTGGTGCGCACGATCAGTCGCGGCGTCAGCGGGGCCAGTTCGTTGATCAATCTTTGCAAGTGCGGCAGCAGTTCCGGGGCTCCGCCGGTGATATCAATGGTGTCAAAATGCAGACGTTTGGCGCAATCAATTACAGCTTCCATGGTTTCAATACTCATGGATTCTGTTCGGGCTGGTCCGGCCTCCAGGTGACAGTGGCGGCAGGCAAGGTCGCAGGCCAGGCCCACATTGATCTGCAGTGTGTTGGTTTCTGCCCGTGATAGTTCCAGGTTATGGTTGTCCAGGAGGCGCTTGAAGTTAGATCGGGTCATATTTGTTGTCTGCTTTCTGATTTGTCGGAATCCGGTGTTGCCGGTTTGTTCTTGTTCTGTCAAAACCAATTATGGAATTATTCTCCAGGGCGCCTCGTTCATTGCACCGCTACGATAACCTTGCAGGTCAATTGCGACATAGGTGAAGCCGGCCTCTTTTACGCAGTTGATAACAGCATCGCGCAAAAGTCCGGTCGCTTCCAAAAACTCCTGCGATCCAAGCTCAAGTCTGGCCACATCGCCATGATAGCGTACGCGGAGGGTCTTGAATCCCAGTCCCCGCAGAGACTCTTCTGCTTTTCCCACCTTACGGACCCGTTCGGCTGTAATGGCGGTACCGTAAGGAAAACGGCTGGAAAGGCAGGCAAAGGCCGGCTTGTCCCAGGTCGGCAGGTTCAATGTCTTGGAGAGGTTACGGATGTCCTCTTTTGTTAATCCGGCCTCCTCCAGAGGGCTGCGTACCTTGAATTCGGTTGCAGCGCGTCGCCCCGGGCGATGATCGTTTTGATCGTCCAGATTGGTGCCGTCCAGTACATGTTTATAACCCTGTTCATCTGCAATTTTTCTCAGTTTGCCGAATAGTTCTTTCTTGCAATAATAGCAGCGGTCCCGTGGGTTGTCCTGAAATTCGGGGATATCCAGTTCCTCTGAGACTATCAGTTGATGTTGGCCGCCAATGCGTTGCGCCAATTCCCTGGCTTCCAGTAATTCGCGTTCAGGGTATGTCTCGGATGTTGCGGTTACAGCCAGTACTTTGTCGCCAAGCACATTTGCTGCTACCGCGAAAAGAAATGTTGAATCAACCCCCCCTGAAAATCCGATTACGCAGCTTTCCAGGTTTTGAATAATGTTTTTCAGGTTTTCATATTTGCTCTGGATTTCTAAAGAAGACTTCATACAACAACCCCTTAAACTTTATTGTGATTGAAATTCATATATAGCATGAGGTTGTGGAAACGGTCCAGTCGGCATATCAATATGGATGGTTTTAGATTAAAATCATATTTAAAGCAGATAGTTATAGGAAGATGTGCTGCCATTGCGGTTGACATAAATCAGCTCTTCGTGCTAAATTGTTCGATCCTTCAGACCAGTTTCTGGTATGGTATTTTTTTGAAACCTGTACTGTGTTAGCTGATTCTGAGTAGGGTCGTTTTTTTTACAAAAAATCAAAGGGGTTATGCTCATGAAACGTGTTTTTAATTTTTCAGCAGGTCCATCAGTTTTGCCTGAATCAGTCTTGAAGAAAGCCGCCGACGAGATGCTTTCTTACGGTACCAGCGGTCAGTCTGTAATGGAAATGTCACATCGCTCCAAGGATTATGAGCCGATTATTGCCGAAGCAGAGGCACTTATTCGTCAAAACATGTCAATATCTGACGATTATCACGTTCTGTTTCTGCAGGGCGGTGCCAGCCTGCAGTTTCACATGCTGCCGCTGAACTTCATGACCGTTAATAAAAAGGCAGATTTTACTCTAACCGGCACCTGGGCTCAGAAGGCCATAGATGAAGCGGTAAAGCTCGGTCAGGTGAACATTGTCGGTTCTTCAAAGGATAAGAGCTGGTCGTATCTGCCTGAAATCAAAGGTGCAGATCCTGAGGCGGATTATTTCCACATCTGCTACAACAACACGATTGAAGGAACCCAGTATCATCAATTGCCGGATGTGGGTAATGTCCCTCTGTTTGGCGATATTTCCTCGGCAGCGCTGTCCGAGCCACTGGATGTCAACAAGTTTGCCGTGCTGTATGCCGGAGCCCAGAAAAACCTTGGTCCGGCCGGTCTTACGCTGGTCATTATCCGCAAGGATATGATGGATCGCGTTCCGGCAAATATCCCGGCAATGCTGAGCTACAAAGTACAAGCAGCCAACCAGTCCATGTACAATACGCCGCCATGTTACGCCATATATATCTTCAAGCTTGTCCAGGAATGGATTCGTGAAATTGGCGGACCGGAAGCACTTTATAAGCTTAATGCAGAAAAGGCCAAAGTGCTGTATGACTGTCTGGACAATTCGCCATTTTTCTACAGTCCGGTTGAAAATAGCGTCCGTTCATTGATGAATGTTCCTTTCCTGACTCGGGAAACTGATCCTGAGAAGGCCGAAGCGCTCAATAAAAAGTTTGTTAAAGAAGCCGATGCCGCCGGTTTGGTTAATCTGGCCGGGCATCGTTCCGTTGGCGGTATGCGTGCTTCTATCTATAACGCCATGCCTCTGGAAGGTGTTAAGGCGCTGACAACATTTATAAATGAATTCGCATCTAAAAACGGGTAATAAGGGTATGGAAACCATGTTCAAAATACAGACACTTAACAAAATTGCGGCTTGCGGGCTTGACCGTCTTCCGCGTGACAACTATGAAACTGCTACTGAAATCCTCAATCCTGATGCTGTTCTACTCCGCTCGGCAGATATGCACTCCTTGGATATTCCGACCAGTGTACTGGCTATTGGCCGCGCCGGTGCCGGTGTAAACAATATTCCTCTCGATAAATGTACCCAGCGGGGAATTGTTGTGTTCAACACACCCGGGGCAAATGCAAATGGAGTAAAAGAACTGGTAATTGCATCGCTATTTCTCTCCAGCCGCAACCTGTATGAGGGTATCTCCTGGGCCCAGAGCCTGAAGGATAAGGGCGAAGAGGTGCCAGAGCTGGTTGAAAAGGGTAAAGCCAAGTTTGTCGGGCCGGAGCTGCAGGGCAAAACTCTGGGTGTCATCGGTTTGGGAGCTATCGGTGTCATGGTGGCCAATGCCGCTGCCGCACTGGGGATGAGAGTGGTAGGGTATGACCCTTTCATCAGTGTAGAGGCCGCCTGGAAGTTGTCCCATGATGTGGTAAAAGCTGCAAATCTGGATGCGCTTGTAGCCGAGTCCGATTACATAACAATTCATGTGCCGCTGAATAAGGACACAAAAGGGTTGTTTAATACTGAACGCCTTGGCCGCATGAAAAAAGGTGCCCGTCTTTTCAACTTCAGCCGCTCAGGCCTGGTTGATAACGATGCCATCAAAGCTGCGATTGCTGGCGGTAAGCTGGGCGGGTACGTGATCGACTTTCCTGAAGCCGATCTCTTGGGCTTTGACAAGGTTCTCTGCATTCCTCATCTGGGTGCTTCCACACCGGAAAGTGAAGACAACTGCGCCATTATGGCCGCAGACCAGATTAGAGAATACCTGGAGCGCGGCAATATTAAGAATTCAGTTAATTTCCCGAATTGTGAACTTGCCCCGACCGGCAAGACCCGCATAACACTTATTAATAATAATGTTCCGAAAGTAATCAGTAACATCACTTCATTGCTGGGTGGCAACGGTCTTAATATTGATGAGATGCTAAATAAAAACCGTGGCGAAGTTGCCTATAATATAATTGATGTGTCCGATGAAGTCTCGGATGACCTGGTTGCAAAGCTGAAAGCGGTTGATGGTGTGGTTGCTGTTCGAGTTATTCCTGACTGTAACTAGCAATCAGAAACAGAATGGTTTGACTGGATGTGGTTTTTTGTTTTCGGTGGCTCTTGATTTCATAATAATGCGGTGGTATAAGATTTAAGTTTTATTAACTTCTTAAAAGAATCTTTAATAAAAGGGAGAATGGACATGGCGTATTCCGCAGACTTTGAAAAAGCCCTCCAGATTGGGCGACCACCGAACATCAGGCAGCTCTTTCCCAACTCCAAGGCACTGATTGTCAGCGGTAAAGTGATTGACAGGGCGATGTCGGCCAAAGGCAAGGCCATTACAATGGCTGCCAACGGTCGCAACTCTTTTGTTATCCGTGGTGCACTCTTGGCTGCGCAGCGTGCCAATGCCCCGATTATTATTGAAATCGCCAAGTCGGAAGGTGGCCAGAAGGCTTACTGCCCGGTCAACTACTGGAATATGGCCCGCATCGTTGATTCACTCTGCAATGAACTGGGGATAACCATCCCGGTTGCCATTCATGCCGATCATTACGGCATCAAGAATGATAAGGATCTTGCTGATGCCAAGGTTGAAGTGCCGACCATGTTTGAGGCCGGAATTACCTCTATTGCCATAGACGCTTCTCATCTGCCCGATGATCAGAACCTTTTGGCTAATCTGGCGATCAACCCTTATATCCCCAAGTGGGCCGGACTTGAAACCGAAGTTGGTGAAATCAAGGGCAACAGCGGGCTGTCAACGGTTTCCGAGGCCAAGTTTCTGATCCAGGGTCTGAATGCCCATGAAATCTACCCCGACTGGATTGCACTTAACAACGGCACCACACATGGTCTGGAAGCCAGCGATGCCGGTATCCAGGTCGGTCTGACAGCTGACATACATGAAGCCCTCAAGCCTTACAAGGTCAACGGTGCACAGCACGGTACTTCCGGCAACAGTTCCGAGCGTCTGCGAGAAATTGCCGATAAAACCCATACCACCAAAGCAAATGTGGCGACAGCATTGCAGATGGTTTCCTGGGGACTGGAAGTAAACGACTACGGCAATGCAAAATTGGATGCTGACGGCAACTTCATCAAGATTGTGGGTGAGGGCGTTACCGAAGAACTGTGGGCAGAAATGGTTGCCTATGCGGCTGAGAAGGGGTGGAAGAAAGGTGACTACAAGAGCCTGAACCTTCCTTTTGAAAACAAGCTGCTGGCACAGCCGAAAGCTGTTCGTGACCGCATGGCCAAGCGCGTGGAAGAGTTTGTCTACAAGATGCTGGTTGATGTTTTTAATGCTAAAGATACGGCGCCACTTGCCATCGAAGCCATTTTGAAAGCCGGTTCCCATGATGTGGGGCCTAGGGCATCCCTGCTTGAGGATCCAGCCTACTGGACCAAAGAGCATATCATTGAGCGTGCTAAAACCATTGATGGTGATAAGGGTGCTGCAGGTAACTTTGACGACTAGTTAATTTCGTTAATAAGCTGATCCTGTTTTCAGGGGTTGGAGCTATATCAAAGTATTGAAAACGGGGGCCATCTGGCCCCCGTTTTTTTATTTGCAACCTCAGATTGAAGAATCTGCCTTGTGGTGTTTCCAGAACTGCCACAACTGCTGTTCCGCCAGGGCGTAATCCTCCAGATCCAACTCTGCCACAGGTGTCCAAGGGCGATGCTTATAGTAAAGCTTGTCGTAATAGTTCTCAATCAGTCCCTTGATTAAACCGGGGATATCCCAGTTTTCCAACATGCCTGAAAGCTCTGTGAATTGTGGTCCGCCAAGTTTCTTTTTGATTCGGACGAGCGAATCGGCCATGGCCTCACGGAATTCCGGAAAGGCATATTCTACCGTTAAGCGTTGCACACGCGTTTCCAGAGAAGCCTTGCACCAGATTCTGCTTCCATCGGCCATGACATCATACAGGTTGCCGGGCAGCGAAATCTTGCCGATGCGTGGGCTTTCTCCCTCCAGAACAATTGGACGGTCAGCTGGTGCGCGACGGAATTGATCCCATAGCAGGGTATCAAACCTTTTCTGACTAGGTGATTGATCAAGACCAATCGCTCCAAAAGCTGATCCACGATGACAGGCCAGTCCTTCCAGGTCGATAGAAGTCCATTTTTGCTGGTCCAGCCCGTTAATAAAAGTTGTTTTTCCGATGCCGGTCATGCCGTGCATTACCAGCAGCGGAGCGGGCGGTTTGAAGTCTTCAAAGTAATCGTTGACAATCCCACGAAAAGTCTTGTATCCGCCTTGCAGTTGAAAAACAGGATGGCCTGTTGCTTCCAGCAGAATAGCCATGGATTTGCTGCGCAGACCTCCACGCCAGCAGTAGACGGTAACGGTTCTTCCTGCTGCATGGCTGATAATCTCTTGAACCATTGCAGCAAAACGGCCACAGGTTAATTCAAGACCTCTCATGCGGGCCTGTTTCGGTCCGATCTGTTTGTGAATGGTACCTATTTCCACCCTTTCTTCATTGGTTAGTATTGGTACGTTGACGGCTCCAGGCAGGTGATCTTCTGCGAATTCAAGTGGTGTGCGTACATCAACGATACAGTGATTATCAAGCAATTCTGGTGAAAATGAAATTGATTCGGGCATAATTAGTTCTCCAGTGGACACTATAAATGACTATCAGTGGTCTGGCAATCCGGATCTGCTGAATATAGTCTTGTACCATGCTGATTTCATGCTATTATTGGCGATATTTTCACCACTTGGAGGAACTGATTATGGCAACCAGAAAATTTTCGAGGGTTACTTTCAATGTGAATGCCTCAATTACAACCGCTGAACGCAAGTTTCACGGTGGAGTTGAGAATCTTAGCATGAACGGCATGTTTCTGGTGACATCTGAACGTTTACCGATTGGTGAGCTGGTTGACATAACCATAATTCTGGATGGTTCGGAACCGGAAATTTCTGTCGGTTTCAGCGGCAGGATCAGCCGAATTACCGATGAAGGGCTGGGGTTTAATTTTGAAAAAATTGATCTGGATTCTTATACGCATCTGAAGAATATTATCGCATATAATATTGATGATGCGGAAAAGGTGAATGATGAAATTCATCACTCTATCGATGAAAAACTGGCTGGTGTAAAGTAGAGTTATTAAGGGTAAAAATATTTTTATATGGATTTTATCAATTAATATTTGATATATGAAAAGAGATGACAGCGACCCTGAAGGGCGTTGATCGGCTGTTTTGCGAAATACATTCATATACTGCACGGATTCCAGGGCGAACCGGGACGGAAGGGGATATCCCAACAGGTATGGCGGCAAGGGCTGCCAGGTATGTACCTGTCAACGCGCCTTCCAGCGCGTTTTTGTTATTTAGGCCATAAATTTATCAGGAGCACGACATGCGAAAAAAAGTCAATATACCCGAGATTCTCCAGATGAAGCAGGACGGACGCCGCATTACCATGCTGACAGCATACGATTATCCCTTTGCACGTCTGGTGGATAATGCCGGTGTTGACATTATTCTTGTGGGTGATTCCGCCGGGGTTGTCTTTTCCGGTTATGAGAATACCCTGCCGGTAACATTGGATGAGATGCTCTATCATGTCAAAGCAGTTGTAAGGGCGACTCCAATGGCCCTGGTAGTAGCGGACATGCCGTTTATGTCCTACCAGGTCAGCATTGAAGAGGCTCGTCGCAACTGCGGCAGAATGCTCCAGGAAGGCGGAGCAGCGGCAGTAAAGATTGAAGGTGGGGTGAATGCGGCAGAAACCATCCGCGCCATTTCATCAATTGATATTCCGGTTATGGCGCATATAGGTTTGACACCACAGTCTGTCCATCGCATGGGCGGGTTCAAGGTTCAGGGGCGGAAGGATCAGGCCGAGCGGATCATGGCAGATGCCATTGCGGTTGAGGAGGCCGGAGCTTTTTCAGTTGTGCTGGAGGGTATCCCGGCGGAGCTCGCCGCCCGGATTACTGAAAAACTGAGTATTCCGACAATCGGTATCGGTGCCGGTGTACATTGCGATGGCCAGGTTTTGGTGATTCATGATTTGTTGGGGCTATGTGAAAAGTATTCACCCAAGTTTGTCAAACGTTATGCCGAGCTTGCTCCGGTAATAACAGAGGCTGTTCAATCGTATCTGGAAGAGGTACGCAATGGTGACTTTCCGACCGATGCGCACTCGTTTAACTAAGGATCAGTAATAATATGAAAATTATCAGTTCAATTGTTGAAATGCAGTCTTATGCGTGTTCTTTGAAACAGTGTGGTAAAAGCATAGCATTTGTACCGACCATGGGGTTTTTGCATGAAGGGCACTCCTCTTTGCTTAGAGAAGGTCGCAAGAAAGGCGATGTTCTAGTTCTCTCCATTTTCGTAAACCCGATCCAGTTTGGCCAGAACGAAGATCTGGATCGTTACCCGCGCAATATGGAGGGTGACTGCCGTATTGCCGCCGAGTGTGGTGTGGATGTTGTCTTTACGCCTACCGCTACGGAAATGTATCCGTCCGGATTTCAGACTTCTATTTCGGTTAAGCATATTTCGCTGCCGTTATGCGGTGCCAGTCGTCCGGGACATTTTGACGGTGTGGCAACAGTGGTCAATAAATTATTCAATATTGTTATGCCGGATGTGGCCCTGTTTGGCTGCAAGGATTATCAGCAACTGGCGGTTATCAGGCAGATGACGAGCGATCTCAGCATTCCGGTACATGTGCTGGGGATGCCGATTGTCCGGGAAGCAGACGGACTGGCCATGAGTTCCCGCAATGTTTACCTCTCGCCGGAGGAGCGGCAGAGCGCCCTTTGTCTGATTAAGTCGATTATAGCTGTTCGGGCGGCATATAAAGCCGGTGAGAAGGATATTGCCACTCTTCGCAGCATGGCTTTGGCAATAATAGAAAAGGAGTCGTCAACGCAGATAGATTACCTGGAATTTTGCAATGGAATTACACTGGAGACAACTGCGGTGGCAGATAAAGACACACTGATGGTTATGGCGGTCAAGGTCGGAAAAACCAGGCTGATCGATAACAATTTGCTGAATGAAGATCTGTAGCATTCGTAGAAATAATGAGGCAAATGTAGCCAGCTTCATGTGACATATATTGAGAAAAGGGGGAGGCGCTGTCTTATGCACTCACCCTCTTTTTTTGCCTTGTCAGGCTGTTTTAACATGATATTTTACAAGCGCCCTGGCTGATAAGCCATTGTTTGGTTTTGGCCAGGTGTTTCTTTGTGATTTAGCGTGTATGTAACTATTGACATAATTGGTCTACACTGATATCGAAAGTGAAGGTGTTTTTATCTCCTGCGTATTTGTAGGTATCTGTTTTAAAGAGATTCCAATTCAAAACATAATTTATTCATCATTCTGACTGAAAAAGGGGGCGTCTAGCATGTATTCAATGGGAAATATCACCAGAAATACTATTGCCATGGTTCTGGCGGGCGGCAAGGGAGAACGGTTAAGTCCGCTTACTACAAACAGGCCCAAGCCTGGTGTCCCTTTTGGTGGTAAATACAAGATAATCGACTTTGTTCTGAGTAACCTTTTTAACTCGGGAATAAAAAAAGTATATGTCTTAACTCAGTATCGGGCCTATTCACTGATGAAGCATATCAGGGAGTCCTGGGGGCGCTGGACCGGTTTGGGTGAGTTCTATGTGGCCATATCTCCTGAAACTAAAAATGAGAGCGAGGAATGGTTCAAGGGCACAGCCGACGCAATTTATCAGTATCTGCGATTTATTGAATCAAGTGACGCCGATTATGTGGCAATCTTTGGCGGCGACCATATCTACAAGATGGATATCAGCCAGATGATTGCAAATCATCAGCGTACCAGGGCTGATATTACGATAGCAGCACTTGAAGTTCCGGCTGAAGAGGCAAAACGATTCGGAGTGTTTTCGGTTGATGATGATAACCGGGTCACCGGTTTTACAGAAAAGCCAAAAGAGCCGGAAACCATTCCTGGGCGTGATACCTGTTTTGCATCCATGGGTAACTATATTTTTTCCGTCAGAAAGTTGATTGAGGTGCTGCAGGAAGGGAAGAAAAAACATGCTGATCTGGATTTTGGTATGCACGTTATTCCCATGATGCTTGCCAATGGTGATCGCGTTTTTGCCTATAATTTTAATGATAACCTGATACCGGGCATGAGGCAGGAAGAGAAGGGGTACTGGAAGGATGTGGGTACGCTCGACTCATATTATGAAGCCAATATGGACCTGGTAAATGTTTCACCGCAGCTGAATCTATACAACTATAAATGGCCAATCCTGACCAATCAGGGTAATCTGCCGCCTGCCAAGACCATTTTTGACGATGATGACCGTCGCGGCCACAATCTTGACTCCTATGTCTGCGGCGGCTGTGTAACCAGCGGCGGTACGGTCAGAAAGTCCATAATAGGACCCTGCTGCCGTATCAACAGCTTCAGTCTGGTGGAAGATTCGATTCTATTTGAAAATGTGGTAGTCGGGCGTCATGCTAAAATCAAAAGAGCTATCATCGATAAGAATATTACAATTCCGGATAAATTTGAAATCGGTTATGATCATGATCTGGATCGCAGTAGAGGATATACGGTGACGGAAACAGGTATCGTGGTTGTCACCAGTAGCGGTAATGGTTGTGTGCTGAAGTAGTAATATTACATACGGCTCATTGGATAAAACAGCGAGGCCCGCATTTTTGCGGGCCTCGTTTTGTTCTAGAGCATTTTCCTCAAATATTGCCCCGTATAGGATCTTGTCACTTTAGCCACCTGTTCCGGCGTGCCGGTGGCAACAATTTCTCCGCCCCGGTCGCCACCTTCCGGTCCCAGGTCGATTACCCAGTCGGCAGTTTTAATTACATCCAGATTGTGCTCGATAATAACAATGGTATTGCCGCTCTCCACCAGTCGCTGGATTACCTCCAGCAATTTGCGGATATCTTCGAAATGCAGGCCGGTGGTCGGTTCATCCAGAATATAGATGGTACGCCCGGTGGCCCTTTTTGATAGCTCCTTTGAAAGCTTCACACGCTGGGCTTCGCCACCGGAAAGCGTAGTGGCCGCCTGTCCCAGAGTGATATAGCCGAGTCCGACCTCTTCCAGGGTCTGCAGTTTGTTCCTGATGCGCGGGATGGCTCCCATGAATTCCAGTGTCTGGGATACGGTCATGCCCAGCACGTCAGCGATGGATTTGCCTTTGTAGAGCACTTCCAGTGTTTCGCGGTTGTAGCGGGCACCCTTGCAGACTTCGCATTCCACATACACATCCGGCAGGAAGTGCATCTCGATCTTGATGATGCCGTCGCCGGAGCAGGCCTCACAGCGCCCACCCTTGACGTTGAACGAGTAGCGTCCCGGCTTGTAGCCGCGCAGTTTTGATTCCGGCAGATTGGCGAACAGGTCGCGGATATCGCCGAAAACTCCGGTATAGGTAGCCGGGTTACTGCGAGGGGTCCGGCCAATGGGGGACTGGTCGATGTTGATGACTTTGTCCAGATATTCCAGGCCGGAAATGTCCGTAACTGCACCCGCCTTTTCACGGCTGCGATAGAGTCGCTGGCTGAGGACTTTGTGGAGCGTGTCGATCACCAGAGTTGATTTGCCGGAACCGGATACGCCGGTGACGCAGGTCATGACCCCCAACGGAATGTCAACTGTCACATCTTTCAGGTTATTTTCCCTGGCCCCTGTGATGCGCAACTGTTTAGTGGCTTTACGCCGTTTTTTGTTGTAGGGGATGGTCAGTTCGCCGGACAGGTAGCGACCGGTCAGTGATTTAGGATTACGCATGACCTCCTCGGGAGTCCCTTGGGCAACCACTTCGCCGCCATGAACACCGGCACCCGGTCCCATGTCGATAACATGGTCCGCATCCATGATGGTTTCTTCGTCATGTTCCACAACCAGAACCGTGTTGCCCAAGTCACGCAAACGCTTGAGAGTGGTCAGCAGACGTCCATTATCTCGTTGATGCAAGCCGATGGAAGGCTCGTCAAGAATATAGAGTACGCCTACCAGGCTGGAACCGATCTGGGTTGCCAGTCTGATGCGCTGTCCTTCTCCACCGGACAGTGTGCCGGAGGTGCGGTCCAGGGATAAGTAATCAAGCCCCACATTGACCAGGAAAGAGAGCCGTTCGCGAATCTCCTTGAGAATGCGGCGGGCGATTTCACGTTCCTTATCGGTTAACTGCAGCTCTTCAAAAAAACGGAGGCCGTCGCGAATGGCAAAGGCGGTCACGTCCCGGATGGTCAGTCCTCCGACCAGGACATGCAGTGCCTCAGGCTTGAGGCGTGCACCATGGCAGGTCGGGCAGGGCATGACATTCATATATTTTTCCAGCTCTTCCCGTGCTGCATCCGACTCGGTTTCCCGCCAGCGGCGCTGCAGGTTGTTCAATACACCTTCGAACTCTTTCTGGTAAGTATGGCGGCGGTCGCCGTCCTCTTCCCACCAGAACTCGATCTTTTCACCCTTGGAGCCATTCAGGATTACATCCCGGACAGATTCCGGCAGATCCTTGAACGGCATGCGGATGTCAAATTTATATGCCTTTGCCAGGGCATCCAGGATCATGTGGAACCAGCCTGAGAGACGCTTCTCCCATGGTGCAATGGCGCCCTCGCGAAGGGATAGCTCCTGGTTCGGTACTACCAGTTCGGCGTCGAAATACATGCGCGTGCCGAGTCCGGTACAGTCCGGGCAGGCGCCGTGCGGGTTGTTGAAAGAAAACAGGCGCGGGGTGATCTCCTGGTATGAAATGCCGCATTCCACGCAGGCCAGTTTTTCCGAGAAAATAAGGGTTTGTGCTTCCGGTTCCTTCTTAGTTTTTTTCTTTCCCTGTGTCGGTTCTTCCGGGTGATCTCCAGTTTGAGTACTGTCCTGCGGCACAAGCACTTCTACTTTGACCAGGCCTTCGGCATGATGCAGGGCCGTTTCCAGAGAGTCGGCCAGTCGTCTCTGCACACCTTCTTTGGCAACGATCCGGTCGACAACGATATCGATATCGTGTTTTTTCTTTTTGTCCAGCTCAATTTCTTCGGCCAGCTCAAACGGTTTGCCGTCGATTACTACTCGCGTAAAACCTTCTTTGCGCAACTGATTCAACTCTTTTTTGTATTCACCCTTGCGACCGCGAATCATGGGGGCCAGCAGAGTAAGCTTGCTTCCTGCCGGCAGGGTCAGCAGATGGTCCACCATCTGGGAGACGGTCTGAGAGGTGATTTCCTTGTTGCAGGATGTGCAGTGCGGACGACCGACGCGGGCGAACAGCAGGCGCAGATAGTCGTAAATCTCGGTGACGGTTCCGACGGTGGAACGCGGGTTTTTACTGGTGGTTTTCTGTTCGATGGAGATGGCAGGGGAAAGTCCTTCAATGGATTCCACATCCGGTTTTTCCATCTGCTCCAGAAATTGACGTGCATAGGCCGAAAGCGATTCAACGTAGCGTCGCTGCCCTTCGGCATAGATAGTATCGAAAGCCAGGGTTGACTTGCCTGACCCGGACAGTCCGGTGATGACAACCAGTTGATCTCTGGGGATTTCCACATCAATGCACTTGAGATTATGCTCGCAAGCGCCCTTAACCAATATACTTGTATGTGCCATTATTCTCTCTTGTAGTAGGTGAGTTGTTCTAAATTTAATTATTAAGATTATCTGGATGGAGTCATAAAAGCAAGGGGGATGAATCATATGTACTGTTCATAGTTTACTGTGGCATCTTTAAAAAATATTTAGACGCTCAAACATTAGAATTGTTGAAATAATAGTTAATAATGTGATATGGCAAATATTAATTAAATTCAATTGTAGTTTTTTTGCATCAATGAAGCAGGTTAATTGTTTGAATATTGTATTATCAATTTTTCAAATTTGGAGACAGTAAATGGAAACTAAATACGTTCACTTCAGTAACAAAATTATTTTTAAACATTTATACGGTCTGATGAAAATTTTACCGGCAGTTCTTCTGCTAGTTTTTGTGTGTCCTCTCTTTATTGTTAATGCGCAATCACATGACAGGGGCAAACATTTTGTTTTTGGACCAAAGAAATTTGAGCGCGAAAAAGGAAAGCCGAAAATTGAAAGCGTGAGTTTTCGTACCCACGAAGGCGGCTCCAATTTTACCATGAAAATAGAGAATGGGGGCTGGAGAGGCCGCAACAGGGTATCAAGCGCACAAATAATCCTGAATGGCGAAGAAGTTTTTAGCTCTTCCGATTTTAATCAGCAGACAGGAATACTCGAGCGGCGGGTATCTCTAAAACCACAAAATGTATTGAAGGTAAAGCTAAACGGCAAACACGACAGCTTTATTTTCATCGCCATAACAAAGACAGGGAGCGGCCAGCCATCTGATGTAACTGTCCCGAACATTGTCGGTCTGGGGCTTGAAGCCGCCAGGAACGACATTACATCCGCAAGTCTAACAATAGGTACAATTACAAACGCGTATAGCAGTACCGTTCCAAACGGTAGTGTCATTAGCCAGAATCCTGCATCAGGCGCATCAGTTGCGAAAGGCAGTGCAATAGCCTTGACGGTTTCCCAAGGGGCCGCGTCAGTTTTAACCCCAAATGTTGTCGGAATGAACCAGGCGAATGCTCAGGCAGCCTTTACCGTTGCAAATTTAGTACTTGGGACTGTATCTTATGCGTATAGCACAACTGTGGCTGAAGGGAATGTTATTAGTCAGAGCCCGGCATCAGGAACATTAGTCCAGCCTGGAAGTACTGTAAACATTGTTGCATCAAGTGGGCCTCCGCCAGTTTCGGTGCCCAATCTCAGTAGCATGACTCAGGCAGATGCGCAGTCGGCAATTACAGCAGTAGCTTTGGCAATTGGAAATATTACGACGGCAAACAGCAGCACTGTACCGGCAGGCAGCGTTATCAGCCAGACACCGGCGGCAGGCACGTCAGTCTCACAAGGTACAGCCATAGCTCTTGTGATATCCAGTGGCTCTGCCACCGCTACGGTACCCAATATCGTCGGCATGACCCAGGCAAACGCACAATCAGTAATCACAACAGCAAACCTGACGGTTGGAACCATCACAACAGCAAGCAGCAGTACCGTTGCCAGTGGCAGCATCATCAGCCAGACCCCTTCGGCAGGCGCTTCAGTTGCGCAGGGGGCAGCGATAGCCCTGGTAGTTTCCAGTGGACCTGTTGGTGTAGTAATTCCTCCAGACCCGGTAACCGTGGCCCCTCCTGTTGATGGCACTGTTGCAACAACAGTTGCAGCTGGTTCTGCGTTTCTCTATTCAGGTGACAATCCGATACAGACGGGCGTTGCCCCCGGAACAATTGAAGTCAGGCGGGCGGCTGTTCTGCGTGGACAGGTTAATGACCGCGACGGCAGGCCTCTGTCCGGCGTAGTTGTCACTGTTCTCAACCATCCTGAATTCGGCCAGACGATCTCGCGCAACGACGGCATGTTTGATATGGCCGTAAATGGCGGCGGGATTCTCACAGTTAATTATGAAAAAACTGGCTACCTTCCTTCCCATCGGCAGATAAACGCACCCTGGCAGGATTATGCCTGGCTGCCTGTTGTAAGTCTGATTCCCGTTGATGTCCAGGTTACCTCAATCAACCTTGCTTCAGCTACTCAGCCTCAGGTACATCGAGGAAATGTGGTAACGGACAAGGACGGAACACGCCAGGCAACCCTGCTATTTTCGCCCGGCACAACCGCTCAGATGGTCATGTTTGACGGCAGCAAACAATCCGTCAGCAGTCTTAATATCAGGGCCACGGAATACACAGTAGGTCCCAACGGTCCCTCAGCCATGCCAGGGGCACTTCCTCCTGCCAGCGGCTACACCTATGCGGTTGAACTGAGTGGTGATGAGGCCATTGCCTCCGGAGCCACACAGATAACATTCAATCAGCCGGTTTACTTTTATGTAGACAACTTCCTCAACTTTCCTGTAGGCGGCGTTGTTCCAGTGGGATACTATGACCGTAAAAAGGCGGCCTGGATACCATCAGATAACGGCAGGATTATAAAAATCCTGAGCATTGCCAACGGACTGGCGGAACTGGATGTTGACGGCAGCGGTCAGCCTGCAGATGCTGCAAAACTTGCCGCGCTCAATGTAACCGATACAGAACGCCAGAAGTTGGCAACTCTCTACTTGTCCAGCAAAACTCTCTGGCGATCCCCTTTAACCCACTTTTCTCCATGGGATTGCAACTGGCCCTGGGGTTTCCCTGGTGATGCAACTACGCCAACACAGCCTAAGCCTGTAATAGTCAATCCTACTAAAAACCCCTGTGAAAAGGGTGGTTCCATAATTGAATGTCAGAACCAGGTCTTGGGTGAGAGACTGAATATTCCCGGCACGCCCTACACCCTGAACTACAGAAGCAGCCGCGTTCTCGGCCATACTTCAGATTACACAGTAAATATACCACTTAGTGGAGCTAATGTTCCGGCAAGCATCAAGAGGATCGATCTTATCGTCCAGGTCGCTGGTCGGCAGTTTTCGAAGAGCTTCCCTGCAGCGCCGAACCAGAGCTACACCTTTACGTGGGACGGTAAGGATGCCTACGGTCGGACACTACAGGGCAAACAGCCTGCCACCGTACAAATTGGTTATGTTTATGAGCTGGTTTATGTGCAGCCGAACAATGGAGTTCAATCATTTGGCAGTTATTCAGATACCGCAATATCTCTTGGGGCAAACACCAGCAGGGAGACCGGGGGAGAAGCTACTCTCTGGCAGACAGAGCAGTTTTCAATTGGCGGCTTATTAGTCACCTTTGATGCTCATTCACAAGGGCTAGGTGGATGGGGTATGAACATTCATCATTCGTACGACCCTGTTGGCAAGGTGCTCTTGTTAGGTGACGGCAGTTTGCGCTTTGCAGATTCAATTAGCAGCGGGATCATTACGACCATGGCCGGCAATGGCACCCAGAGTTATAGCGGTGACGGTGGTCCTGCCACCAACGCCGGGATCACTGCATCTGATGTTGCTGTTGGCCCAGACGGCAGAATATACATAGCAGATGCTATGAATAACCGTATCCGTCGGATAGACATTGACGGAATTATCACAACTGTGGCCGGTAATGGTACCCAAGGCTATAACGGTGACAGTGGTCCTGCCACCAGTGCTTCGCTTTACTACCCAAATCGCTTAGCATTAGGCTCAGACGGTAGCATATACATTGCAGATTTAGGTAATAGCCGTATCCGCAGGGTAGGAATTGACGGTAATATCATGACCGTGGCCGGCAATGGCACTCAAGGCTATAGTGGTGACGGCGGCCCTGCTACCAGCGCTTCGCTTGACGCACCATATGGTGTAGCATTAGGCTCAGACGGTAGCATATACATTGCAGATTTAGGCAATAGCCGTATCCGCAGGGTAGGTACTGACGGAACCATCACGACTGTAGCTGGTAATGGCATCCGAAATTACAGCGGTGACGGCGGTCCTGCCACCAGCTCCAGTGTTTCGCTTAACTTACCACGTGGTGTAGCAGTCGGCCCGGACGGGAGCATATATACAGCAGATGAACCTAATAGCGTTATCCGCCGGGTAGGTCCTGACGGAATCATCTCGACCGTAGCTGGCAATCATTGGTATTGCTACAATGATTGTATCATGTATCCAAATAGCGTTGCAGTCGGCTCGGACGGGAGTATATACATTCCAAGTACAGGTCGTATCCTCCGGGTAGGTACTGACGGGGTCATGTCGACCGTGGCCGGTACTGATTACAAAAATGGTTTTAGTGGTGACGGCGGCTATGCCACCAGCGCTTCGTTTGGTTTTTATTATACTGTTGCAATCAGCCCTGACGGCAGCATATACATAGCAGATACTGACAATAATCGTATTCGCCGTGTTACTTCATATTTTCCAAGTGTATCGACTACCGACATCTCAATTCCTTCTGAAGACAGCAGTCAGCTCTACATTTTCAACAGTTCAGGCAAACACCAGCGCACCGTCAACGCGATGACCGGCGCAACCATATTCACTTTCAACTACGACACCAATGGAAAGCTTACCACTGTCACCGACGGCTCCGGCAACATCACGACCATAACCAGAGATGCCAGCGGTAATCCCACAACTATTGTAGCCCCTTTCGGTCAGCGCACCGCTCTTACGCTTGACACAAACGGCTATCTCGCAAGCGTTACAGACCCCGGAAACAATACAACCCGCATGACGTACAGTGACAGCGGGCTTATGGCCACCTTTACCGACCCCAAGAATAACATTCACAACTTCACCTACGACGCCATGGGTCAACTTATGCGTGACGAAAACCCGGCTAGCGGATACACAGCACTTACCAGCACATACAACCAAACCAGCAAACAAACAGTTCTGTCCACGGCACTCGGCAGAACGTCCACGTACCTGACGGAATATCTCTCCACCGGTGACCAACGCCAGACAATCACCACCCCCACCGGTGGACAGAGCGTGATGCTAACCATGACCAACGGCAATGAACAGACCACCTCGCCGGACGGAACGACCAGTTCTGTCACGCTTGGTATAGATCCACGATTCGGCTCACAGGTTTACATACCAGCCTCGTCAACCATTCAAACTCCGGCAGGACTTACCCGCACCACCACCCTTACCCGTACCGCAACGCTTGCAGATAATAACAATCTTTTTTCCCTGTCACCCCAGACCGACACTCTCACGGTTAATAGCCGCGTTTATACCTCGCAGTTTGATGCAGCGCAAAAAACATACACAATAACAACGCCAACCGGCAGAAAGCTGACAGCGCTCACAGACAGCCTGGGAAAACCACTTTCTCTTACCCTTGATCCAGCGATCACCCCGATCACAATCTCGTATGATGTCAAGGGGAGGCTTATTCAGGCGGCACAGGGTAATCAGCAGTTATCATACGGATACGATAGCTTGGGCAGAGTTGCGAGCAGGAGCGATGCACTGGGCAATGCTTCGAATTATGCTTACAACAGCGCAGACCGGCTGACGCTATTTACACTTCCCAGCGGTAATAAGTACGGTTTCGCCTACGACGCCAACGGCAATCGCACCCAGATCACCATGCCGAATGGTGCGGTGCATGCGCTTGGTTATACGGTCATAGATCTGGGTAGCAGCTATACTCCGCCCGGCAACCTTCCCTACACATGGCAATACAGCCTCGATCAGGAATGGCTCAGGACCACTCTTCCCGGTGGCCGGACGGTTGATGCTGGATACGACAGCGGTGGCCGTCCGCTTGGGATCGTCTACCCGGAAGCAACTGTAAGCCTTAACTATGGTGACAATACCGGTCGGATCAGCCATTTGATCCGCACTACATCGATCATAGGGTCTGCAAATCAGGCGATATCCTTGACCTATGACGGCAGTCTCGTTACCGGGCGCAATTATACAGGCGCTGCCAGTGGTCAATTTACCTATTCTTATGACAATAGCTTCTTTCTGAGCCAGATTAAGTTGACCAGCGGCACGGATAACGTCACAACCCCGATAACCCGGGATGCAGACGGCCTTGTAACCGGTTACGGCCCCTTCACTTACACCCGTACCGGTCCTGCCGGGGCATTGAGCGGGATTACCGGACCCGCGCTGAACAGCACAGTTTCTTATGACAACATGGGGAGGCTGTCACAGCGTACTTATACTGTAAATGGTGCAAGCATCTACTCCATCCAGTTGGGTTATGACAGTCGTGGCAATATTTCCAGTAAAACAGAAACTGTCTCAGGCACAACCACGACACAGAATTACAGCTACGATGCAGACGGACAGCTTGTAAATACTAAAATAAACGGAGTCAGCGTAGAAGAATTCACCTATGACGTAAACGGCAACCGGACAGGATACAAGCAACCGAACTGGAACTTACTGTCCGACTTCGACACTCAAGACCGGGTTGTACGAGTCGGCGGTACACTCTATCAGTTCAATGCAGACGGGCAATTGACACAAAGAAACAGCGACACATTTCAGTATAGTGCCCAAGGCGAACTGCTCAAGGCCACGGTATCCGGGCAGAACATTACCTATTCCTACGACGGCGGACACAGGCTTACAGCGCGAACCGACAGTAGCGGCACAAGTCAATATCTCTACAGCAGTATAAAGAACCCATTCCAGCTCACCGCTATGCGCGATCCGGCAGGTGTACTGACTTACTATTACTACGACGACACAAACAAACTCTTTGCCTTTGACAAGGGAACAACAAGGTTTTACGTTGCAACGGACCAGTTGGGTACTCCGAAGGTAATCAGCGATGCAATCGGAACAGTCGTCAAGATAATGGAGTATGACAGCTTTGGCTGGGCAACGTTTGACAGCAACCCAAGCTTCAGCATCCCGGTTGGATTTGCTGGCGGGATTGCGGATTCTAAGACAAGGCTGGTTCGGTTTGGGTACCGGGATTATGAACCTGAAACTGGCAGATGGGCTGCCAAGGATCCGATATTCTTTGGAGGTGGGCAGGGGAATTTGTATCAGTATGTTAAAAATAATCCGGTTAACTGGACAGACCCTAGCGGACTTTGGATTCCTCAGGCAATTGGTGCTGCTATTAATCTTGGGTTTGAGGGGCATAGTCAGTATCAATCTGGTAATTTAGATCCTGGGCGGCTGTTTGTGGCAACAGTAACTGGTGCTTTAGGAGGATTTGGTAATACAGCAGTTAAGGCGATGGCTTTTGGAGCCTCAGCCAATATATTTAATACTGGTTATCAACAATTGGGTGGCCCCTGCCAATCGCTCAACGCGGAGAAGCTAGCAAGAAGCGGAGCATATGGTGCTGCTGGAAGCTTGTTCGGATTTGGTTTAGGTGAAATAGGTAGTAGATTGTATATACCTTCTGCGGTTATTGGTAGTGAGGTAGGAACGACAGCTCCATTACTTTTGGGGCCATATGGGGCAGCAGCTGGTGCTAGTGGAGGAGGTTATATTGCGAATAGATAACTGGTTAGATTTAACTGTTTTTAGCATATTTACACTAGTAGTAGTTTTTTTTGGCGTTCCATTTTCTATATATTTGATCAAAAAGGGAATAGAGGGCTTCGTGAAGTACAGATTTAGTAAATTGCCTAAAAACTATCTTATTGACTCAGGGTTAGGAACTTATTCTTTAGAAATAATTTTTTATGGACTGTTTTTATTTATATTTTCTTTTTGGTATCTCTTTTTTGACAAAGGTGGGCAATTATTTAATTGTATAAATGGAGTAAGATTCTTTTTAACTAAGTAAGTGTATTTTGGGGGACTACCAAGGGGACGAGAGACTACCTGAATTTGCCCCGAAATCGTGGATAGTCAGTTAAGCTGCAAGTTTTAGTTGATCGACCTTATGTGGGGTCCGATACCCCAGGGATTAGGCGAAGGGGACGGCCAGGGGGACGTACTTAAAAATTTTACTAAACATTTTTTTCTGATATTTTCCCACTATGCCTCGCTCCTCTCGGATTGACATACCGAATCTGCTCCAACACGTAATCGTGCGGGGTATTGAAAAACGCGATATTTTTATTAGCGACGACGACCGCCTTGATTTTGTTCGGCGCTATTCAAAACTCCTCGAATCAACCGGGACAGAATGCCTAGCATGGTCTCTGATGTCGAACCACTTCCACTTGCTGTTGCGCACAGCTGACATCCCGCTTTCAAGATTTATGAGGCGGTTGCTTACCGGTTATGCCGTCAAGTTTAATCGCCGTCATGATCGAACCAGCCATCTTTTTCAGAACCGCTACAAATCAATTGTCTGTGATGAAGAAGAATATCTGCTTGAATTGGTTCGCTATATTCATCTCAATCCGCTTCGCGCTGGCTTGGTCTCCACACTTGAAGACCTTGATAACTATCCTTGGTGTGGACACTCTGTCCTTATGAAAAGAAACGAACTGCCTGGACAGGAAACAGCCGAAATTCTCTCAAGATTTGCCAAGACCGTATCAACCGCCAGCAAGAATTATCGCTCATTCATAAATGACGGCATTACAATGGGGCGAAGAAATGACCTGGTTGGGATCGGTGTTTTTCGGTCTGGCGAGTCACCTGATCCTGAATTGAAGGATAGCCGCGTACTGGGGAGAGGGGATTTTGTTGAACAAATTCTTCTGCATACCGAAAAGGTCTGTTCCGGCAAAGCAAACACCCTTGATCAGATAATTGAAATTGTTCTTTGGGAGTTAGGCATACCTTAAACAGAACTGATGACGCGGAAACGGTTTATACAATTGGCTGACGCGCGAAGCATTATCTGCCATATCGCCTATCTCTCAGGTTATAGAGGAGTCGATATAGCCCGTCGGCTTAAAATCTCAGGGCCAGGTGTGACTGTTGCAGCCAGGCGAGGGAAATGCCTTATCGAGACATTTCCGCAACTACTAACGCTTGTCAGTTGAGGTTTATAGTAAAGTTTTTAAGAACGTCCCCATAGTAAAGAGCGTCTATATAGGACTACAAAGGTTTTACTGATGCTTATTATGTGTTTGAAATAATTATCTAAAGGATTACAAATGGATTATCGCCAAATCGCCAAAGGACTTTTGCAGGAGCATCCCCAGACTATCGCGGTGGCGTTGGCCAGGCTGGAGCCGGAGCATTCCAGTGAAATTATCAAGCTGCTGCCTTCCTTTATTCAGGCTGATCTGATCAGCCGGATCGTAAGGATTGACCAGTTACCGGATGAGGTGCTTGAAGAGGTTGATATTCTGCTGAATTCGCTGCTGAACCGTCGTTGATAAGGAAGGACTTTTGCCTGGCTGGTACTTTAAAGTAGTTCAGATTAATAACTAATACCATTCCTCAGCATCCGTTCGATCTCTTCTGGCGCAACCGGTCTGCTGAAGAAAAAACCCTGCATTTCGTCGCAATCATGGAATGACAGAAAGTCTACCTGGGCTTGAGTTTCAACACCCTCGGCAATAACACTGAGTTTCAGGGTTTTTGCCATGGTGATGATGATTTCTGCAATTGCTGCATCATCAGGGTTTGTGGAGATGTCTGTTACAAAGGAACGGTCTATTTTCAGGCGGGTGATGGGGAAATGTTTCAGGTAGGACAATGATGAATAACCGGTGCCGAAGTCGTCAATGGCCAGGTCGATCCCCATTCCTTTAAGTTTGTTTAAAATGCTGATGTTTGTTTCAGCATTTTTCATGATAGTACTTTCGGTTATTTCCAGTTCCAGCCATTGTGGCGCCAGGCCCGTTTCCAGCAAAGTGGTTGCAATGGTCTCATCCAGGCCGCTCTGACTGAACTGCCTGGCTGACAGATTGATTGCAATTCTTACCGGAGGTAGCCCCTTGTTCTGCCAGGTTTTGTTTTGACGGCAGGCGGTATGTATGACCCACTCTCCAATAGGTACAATATAACCGGTTTCCTCTGCCAGATAGATGAATTTGTCCGGAGCAATAATGCCCAACTCCGGGTGGTTCCAGCGCAGCAGCGCTTCAACACCTACAATTGTACCTGACTTGTCATTGACCAGAGGCTGATAGAGCAGGAAGAACTCCTCCCGTTCCAATGCTTTTCGCATGGTAATTTCCAGCTTCATGCGATGCAGCACCCTGGTATTCATTTCATCTGAGAAAAACTGGAAGTTGTTGCGGTTGAATTCCTTGGCCTGGTACATGGCCAGGTCGGAATGTTTAAGCAGGGTGTGGCTGTCTTCGCCATCCATGGGGTAAACCGCGATCCCGATGCTGGCGGTGGTGTAGATCTCGTGGCTTTCAATGAAGAATGGTTCGTAAACCAGTGCCAGAATTTTTTTGGCAGTAGAACTGATAGTTTCAACATCGGTGACGCCTGCCAGGATAATAACAAATTCATCGCCACCAAGGCGGGCCAGGGTGTCACTTTCCTGCACACAGGCTTTCAGTCTGCTGGCAATTTTCTGCAATAGTACGTCGCCAACCCGGTGCCCAAGAGTTTCGTTGACCCCTTTAAAACGGTCCAAATCAAGATAGAGTACGCCGACCAGTTGATGGTCGCGGTGAGCCTGGGCCATGGTCAGAGCCAAACGATCATGCAGCAGATTGCGGTTTGGCAGGGAGGTCAGACGGTCATAGCTGATCAGCTGCTGGATTTCACTTTCAGCTTTGATACGGGCTGTGATGTCCAGGGTTGTGCCTGAGAACAGGCGGATCTTGCCGTTTTCGCCGGTTTGCATTTCACCCAGGCTACTGACGACTATTTCTCCATCTGCAGGAGAGTTGATGCGGACACTTATATTGAAAGGGCGACCGTTTCTGGCTGAATCAAAGAAGGCTTTGCGCAGGGCTGACCGGTCATATCTGTTTACGTGGTTGAAAATCCATTTAAGCTGTACCTGAATGTGTTCTTCCTTGGATATGCCGAAAATACGGTACAGTTCGTCTGAAAAATAAATTTCGCCGGTAGTAAAATCCCATTCCCAACTGCCCATACGGGCAATACTCTGGGCCCTGGAGAGTCTGTTTTCGCTCTGCCGCAGCGATATTTCGGCCCGTTGCAGGCGTTCTCTGGTTTCTGTTTCATGAAGTGCCCGGGTGACAACCATTGGCAGCCGGTTGAGGAACGAGGTGTCTTTGATCATGTAGTCACAGGCACCGGTTCGCATCATCTGGACCGCCAGATTTGTGTCATCCAGACCTGTTACCATGATAAACGGAGTTGTGCAGCCCAGCTCCCACATTCTGTCAATGAACGCTGCACCATTCATGTCAGGCAGAGTGTAGTCCAGAATAACCAGGTCGGCATTGTTGGATGCCAGCCAGGTCAGGGCCCTGCTGCCTGTTGAGATGCGATTGCAACTGTAACACTCGCCTTCGAGGGTTGATGCAATCAGCTCGGAAAAAGCTTCATCATCCTCAATGATCAGGATCTGGGTATTTTTATCTATTTGCTGCGTGGAGTCAGTCACTTATATCTTTCGCCTAATGGTATTTATGTAGGCATTTTTTGTACTAATCTTCAGGCTGATTGCGCAGACGATATCCAAGGATGTTACGCTGGCGAACACGAGAAATGGCCAGTGAATTTTCCGGTACTTCAGCAGTGACGGTGGTGCCTGCTGCAACCAGCGAATTGGCACCGACCGTGACAGGTGCCACCAGTTGTACGTCGCTGCCGATAAAAGCGCCGTCTCCGATAATTGTTTTGAACTTGTTAACGCCATCGTAGTTGCAGGTGATCGTACCGCAGCCGATATTGACCTCCTGGCCGATTTCAGCATCGCCCAGGTAGGATAGGTGAGAGGCTTTGGAGCCTTCTCCCATGACGGTTTTTTTGGTTTCAACAAAATTGCCGATTTTAACATGTGAATGCAGTATTGAGCCGGGGCGCAGGTGGGCCATGGGGCCGACGGTGACCTCTTCATGCAGTTCTGCATTGTCCAGCATGCAGTTGGCTTTGATGTGGCAGCCTGGTCCGATTCTGCTTTTGTTGATAGTGGAGCCTGTTTCAATTGTGCAGTCGCTGCCGATGACCGTGCCGCCGCTAATCCTGCAATTGGGATATATGGTGGTGTCGGGTCCTATTGCTACGTCATGGTCAATGTAGGTATTATCCGGGTCAATCATGCTTACACCTGAGAACATCAGGTTGCGATTGATACGCTGGCGCAGAATCCTGCCCGCCTCTGCCAGTTGGGCACGGTCGTTGACTCCCATGATTTCATCCGTATCATCTGCTGATTTTGCCAGGCAGGTGACGCCCTGACGGTTGGCCATGGAAATCAGATCGGTCAGGTAGAATTCACCCTGGGCATTGTCGCTGCTGATGGAGTTGATATTGCTGAACAGAAACTCCGATTCCATACAATAAATGCCGCTGTTGATTTCCTGAACAGCCAGCTCTTCCTGTGTGGCGTCTTTCTGTTCAACAATGCGCAATACCTGGCCACTACCGTCTCTGATTACTCTACCATAACCATAAGGGTCATTCATGATGGCGGTTAAAACGGTTACGGAGGATTTGTTGGAGCGGTGGAATTCCACCATGTCAACCAGTGTACTGGCGCGCAGTAATGGTGTGTCTCCACAGAGTATCATGATCGTGCCTTTGAAGGATCTTAATGCATCGGCGGCACAGGATACTGCGTGTCCGGTTCCCAACTGTTCTTCCTGCATGGCGCTAACAATATCACTGTCATTTTTGAAACAGTTCTTGACGGTGTCTGCCTGGTGCCCAACGACCAGGACAATCGGGGCGGCACCTGCAGTACGGGCGGCATCAACCGGCCAGGATATCATGGGGCGTCCGGCTGTCGGGTGAAGTACTTTGACCAGTTTGGATTTCATTCTGGTTCCCTTGCCGGCGGCAAGTATTATGGCAGCAATTTTATTCATTAAAATATACCTCGATCAGTTCATGTGAACAAAGCGCGATTTTATTAGAACTGAGTGCCATCGTCAAGCCAATACAGGTGCTGATTGCGAATAATCTGCACTGATTAAGGCTTTACTTGTATGTAGGTTTGGATATAAAGTTAAACCCTGGTTATTCAACCTCACCCTGATAAACAGGATAACTTCTAACTTACTAACCCTGATAAAGTAGGATAAGAGCGTTAACGAAGTTTTTTCTGCCATAAAACGCAGAAAATAACTTCTAACTTACTAACCCTGATAAAATAGGATAAGTGCGTTAACGAAGTTTTTTTTCTGCCATAAAACGCAGAAAATAACTTCTAACTTACTAAAAGAGTAGGGACTATCTGTATGGCAATACCTGAAGACCTGGCTCAACTGGAACAACAACTGGCAAGCCTGATCATACGCTATGAACAGTTTTTTAGCGGATTGGAAAAAAGGGAACCGCTCAAACTTCTGGGTGAAGTTGAGGTGATGGTGCGCCGGTACGCCAACACAACCATTAACAATACAATGTACAAACATAAATATAATATGCTGACAGCCCGCTTCAATACCTATCGGGAACACTGGAATCGTATCCTACGCCAGATGGAAGAGGGCAAGTATTCCCGTGACCGCTTTATCAGCGATCTTCATCTGCGTCAGAAGTCTGGCAGTAAGAGCAAAACCAGGCAAGAACCGCAGCGTTCCCAGCATGATATGGATCTGGATCGTGTTTTTAATGAATTTGTGGAAGCCCGCAAGGCCTGCAATCTGCCTGTGGATAAGTTGAGCAGGGAGATGGTGGCATCCACTATCGATAAATCCAGGCCGGCCCTGGCTGCCAGGCTTGGTACTGAAGACCTTTCCTTCCGAGTTGTTGTAGAAGACGGTAAACCCAAAATTAAGGCTAGCCTGCGAAAATAAATGACCTACAAGATAATCACCCCCGGTTTTCCTCAAATAAATGACATTCTGGCCGGATTGCAGGAAAGTCAGTCGCGTATTGTGCTTCCAGGGCTAAAAGGATCTGCAGCAGCCTATGTTGTCTCCGAATTGCTGCGTTGCAACTCCCCAAGCCTGATATTGATAACCGCAGATCAGGATTCGGCCAGTGAATTTTGCCGTGAACTCGGCTTTTTTGGTGGTTCGGAGACGACTCCGCTGCTTTTTCCCGCCTGGGATACACAGCCCTTTACCACCGCTTCACCGCATCCGGACATTTCCTCTGCCCGTCTTGATACACTCTTCAAGCTCCAGAACGGCCAAGGGCGTATTGTGGTACTGTCGGTGGCTGCGGCGCTACAGCGAGTTCTGCCCCGTTCAATCTTTAACGAAGCTTCCTGCTACCTGGTTAGCGGTGAGGAGTTTGAACGGGATGCCTTGCTGGCCAAGCTGATCAGGATGGGATACGCCAATGTGCCGCTGGTTGAGGATCGCGGCAGCTTTGCTGTGCGCGGTGGTATTCTGGACGTCTTTCCTCCTGACCAGGCGGCACCGGTGCGGATAGAGTTTTTTGGCGATACTGTTGAAACAATCCGCTTCTTTGATCCGCTGACCCAGCGCTCGCTGCAGTCGGCAGATGAACTGATACTGCTCCCCTCCCGTGAAATACTGTTGACCGACGAAGTCTTGGAAGATATCGCACCCCGTTTGAAAGAGTGCTGTGACGATCTTGATATCCCGGCTAATCGTCGTCGTGATGTCCTTGAAGATCTGCGCAACGCCGTTTACTACCGAGGTGTGGAGTTCCTGCAGCCTTTGCTGCATCCGGGGCTGGAAACCATTTTTGACTATTCGCCAAACTCTGCAGTGGTGATGCTGGACCCGGAGGCGATCAGGGAATCGATCCAGCGCTCTTGCGACGAGGTTGCCGCTTGCGAGGAAAAAGCGCGGGGTGAATCCTTTCCCCACTCTCCAGCCGCTCAGCTGTTTCTGGGTGCAGAGCAATTTGAGACTATTGTCACTTCACGAAGCCGTCTGGAGTTATGCGGCCTTACTGTCGGAGCGGAGAAGGAATGTCTATCTATTGTCATTCCATGTCAGGATAATTCCGGTCTTCGCGTGACCGTATCCAAAGAAACTACCCATGCTCTGACTCCTCTTTCAAATACGTTGCGTGAATGGAAAGAACAGGGGCTGAAGGTGTTGATTACCTGCCATCAGCAGGCCCAGGCAGAACGACTGAAAGAGTTGCTTACTCCATACGGAATAAGTTGTGTGGTTAGCGAGACCGGTTTTGCAGAGGCAAGCGGAATTGCTCCGCCGATTCCCCCGCCCCAATCCTATCCCGCTGGTGGAGGTGGGATGGTCTCCCTTCTGCTGGCCGATATTTCCCGTGGATTCCGCATGCCGGATGCCGGTCTGGTGGTGATTGCCGAGGAGGAGCTATTCGGCAGACGTGTTCGACGCAGCGGTATTTCCGAGGTACGCAAGAAGCAGATTCTCTCGTCACTGGCTGAACTTAAGCCGGGCGATTATATGGTGCACGTTGATCATGGCATCGGCCATTATAGAGGTCTCCAGCATATCAGCGTGTCCGGCGTGGGTGGCGACTTTTTGCTGCTGGAGTATGCGGGCAGCGACAAGCTTTATCTGCCTATAGACCGGCTTGGCCTGGTCCAGCGTTATGTGGGACCGGAGGGAAGTCAGCCAAGTATGGACAAGTTGGGCGGCACCTCCTGGGAAAAATCCAAGGGCAAGGCCAAAAAGGCCATCGAAGAACTGGCTGGCGAACTGCTGGAAATCTACGCCCAACGCCAGATCAGTGAAGGTTTTTCGTTTTCGCCTCCGGATGAGATGTACCGGGAGTTTGAGGCTTCATTCGCCTGGGATGAAACCCCGGATCAACTCTCAGCCATCAATGATGTGCTGGCTGATATGCAACATTCCAGGCCAATGGACAGGTTGATCTGCGGCGATGTGGGTTACGGCAAGACGGAAGTTGCCCTGCGTGGTGCCTTCAAGTCCGCTTTGGACGGCAAGCAGGTCGGCATTCTTGTCCCCACAACCATCCTGGCCCAGCAGCATTTCGAAACGTTCCATGAACGGTTGAAGGATTATCCGGTCACGGTGGAGGTGATCTCCCGTTTCCGGACGCCCAAAGAACAGAAGGCCATTCTGGAGCGACTTAAGAAGGGTGATATTGATATTATCATCGGTACCCATCGTCTGCTGCAGAAGGATGTGGCTTTCAAGGATCTGGGCCTGCTGATTGTGGATGAGGAACAGCGTTTCGGCGTCAAGGATAAGGAACGGTTGAAGGCCTTCCGGGCCGTGGTGGACGTGATGACCCTGACTGCGACTCCGATCCCGCGCACCCTTTACATGTCCATGATGGGCATCCGCGACCTTTCAATAATCGATACTCCGCCGGTGGACCGGCTGGCAATCAAGACCTTTGTGTCGCGTTTTTCGGAAGAGTTGATCCGTGAGGCTGTCATGCGTGAACTGCGACGCGGCGGACAGGTATTTTTTGTTCATAACCGGGTTGCCAGTATTGCCAAACGGGCCGAACAGATTGCCGCCATTGTACCGGAAGCAAAGATTGCCATCGGACATGGACAGATGGGGGAGCATGAACTGGAAAAGGTTATGCTCGGTTTCATGCATGGCGAAACCAATCTGCTGATCTGTACTACGATCATTGAATCCGGACTGGATATCCCCAATGCCAACACACTGATTGTTGATCGGGCCGATACCTTCGGACTTTCCCAGCTATATCAACTGCGTGGCAGGGTCGGGCGTTCCACCCAGCGCGGTTATGCCTATCTGCTGATCCCGGGTGAAAGCATAATCTCCAGCGATGCCCGCGAGCGCCTGAAAATACTGCAGGATATCTCAGAGCTGGGCGCCGGTTTTCGCATCGCCACACACGACATGGAAATCCGTGGGGCAGGTGACATGCTGGGCAGTCGTCAGTCAGGGACCGTAACGGAAATTGGTTTCGAGCTGTATAACCAGATGCTGGAGGAAACAATCTGCCGTTTGCGTGGCGAAGAGATGACCGAGAAGGTTGAGCCGGAAATAAATCTGAAGGTGCCGGCGTTTATTCCGGAAGCATATATCAAGGATACCGGACAGCGCCTGGTGATCTACAAAAAGCTGACCCAGGCCGAGAATGAAGAGGATGTGCTGGATGTGCAGAACGAGGTTAATGACCGTTTCGGCAAATATCCGCTGGCCACTTCATACCTTTTTGAAATCATGCGTTTGCGGATTATGCTCAAGCGTCTTCTGGCCCGCCAGATTGATTATGACGGCAGGAATGTAATTATCTCATTCCACCCGAAAACACCGGCTTCAGCTGATACGATCATTTCAATGATGCGTAGCGAACCGAAGCGCTATCAGTTCAGCCCGGATTACAAGCTGACCTGTGCTGTCAAGGGAACGGCTTTTGAGGATATAATTGAGGCTGCCAGAAGTGTATTGACCAGGTTACTGTCGAAATAATTTACACATTAAAAATAAGTTGATGTGTGCCTGGAAAATAGTTCTCAATATCAGTAGTTTAGGTTTTGGCCCTTTTTGTGCATCCTTGTGATGACGTTAGTTCTAGTACTAATGGAGTGAGTGCACAAATCGGGGGATGAAATGAAAAACAGCTTTAAAGTGTATATGGGAGTAATTGCATTATTGATGGCTTTCTCGGTAAATGCCTGGGCGTTGCCTTATCCGGTAAGTGTGGGTAATGTAATTACAATGTTAAGCGAAGATCACTCTGCTGTACAGTATGAAGGTAATTATCAAGCCAAAACTGCAGCAGGGGTTACTTTTGGTACTTTTTGCCTTGAGCAAAACGAATATTTTTCACCCGGTAAGAAATATAAGGTTACAAATATTGCAGACTACGCTGCAAACGGCGGTTTGAGTGGAGCTGTAAATCATCAGGATTATCTTGATCCGGCCACAAAATGGCTTTACTCGCATTTTCTCAGCAAAGATATTTTCGCTGTGACCGGAGTAGCAGAGAACGATTATGCAATGCAACTTGCAATCTGGACGCTTGAAGGTGAGTACAGCTACACAAATCTCAGCGGGGCAGCAAAAATCTATTATGACAAAGCGGTAGCTGCTGACAAGTCACAGCCGCTTGCATATGATGTAAAAGTCATGAACCTGGAAAAATATGTGGACGACGGGATCAGCGGAACTTATCGTCAATCACAACTGGTCGGTGCACCGGTCCCGGAACCTTCAACTTTATTACTGCTTGGTGCAGGTTTGCTGGGGGCAGGATTTCTGCGCAAACGTTCACGCAAGTAACATCACTCTCTCTGTTGAAATGAAAACGGGGTGCTCCATTTTAGATGGTGCACCCCGTTTTGTTTGTTAAATCATGAGCCAGCCGGTTCATTTATCAGACAGAAATTAAAATATTTACCTTCATCATAATCGTATAGTTTGACGATCCTGTCTGTTACCTCACCGTTAAAACCTTTGGAATCAGAAATCGTACCGGTAAATTTAGAGTCGTTCAAATGAATTTTTATGTTTGAACTTTCTGCTGAATTAAAGAGGGAAATTTCCTTGCCTAATATGGTTCCCATCAATTCACTGCCATTTTCTGATTCAATGATGGTGACGTAGCTGTTGTCAAATCGTCCTTCAAACTTGATTACCCGATCCTGGAACTGATCAAAAACATACGAAAAGCTATTTTTGGAAATTGCGCATCCCGCGGTGTAGGCAATCATTGCTCTCAGATTTGCTTTCATGGGGCACCTTCCTATATTTTGTTTCATCTATTAATGAAATTATCATTTATCGCAGAGCCCTGCAATTAATTAAAAAACAGGCTATTGTTCATAGCCTGTTTTTCGTCTGGTGGAATGCATTTAAATTGTTGCCTTATGACCTGAAATGGTTATATTTATTAGATACAATTTAAACCGAAGGGAATGTCCTATGATAATAGTAACTGGTGGAGCAGGGTTGATCGGAAGTTCCATAATATGGTCCCTGAACCGGATTGGCAGGAAAGATATTCTGGCTGTGGATAATCTGGGAATGAGTCAAAAATGGAAAAATCTGGTGTCTCTGGGTATTGCGGATTACCTGGAAAAAGATGATTTTATAAAGATGGTTACTGAAAATAAAGTTCCTTCCAGCGGAAAGATAGAGGCCGTTTTTCATCTGGGTGCCTGTTCAGCCACAACAGAGCTGGATGCCACCTATCTGGTCAAAAACAACTTTGAGTACACAAAACAGTTGGCTCTGTTTGCCCAAAAGCACAATGCCCGTTTCATTTATGCTTCGAGTGCGGCAACTTATGGTGACGGCATCAAAGGCTTTAATGATGATGACAGCCGTCTTTCAGAGTTGAAACCGATGAATATGTATGGTTATTCCAAGCACCTGTTTGATATGTGGGCCAGGGATAATGGTATTCTGGATAAAATTGCCGGAATGAAGTATTTCAATGTATTTGGCCCCAACGAGTATCATAAGGGCGAAATGCGTTCACTGGTTCTCAAGGCTTACGAGCAGATTGTTTCCAGTGGCGGCATCAGGTTATTCAAGTCACACCGCAAAGAATATGCTGATGGCGAGCAGATGAGAGATTTTATCTATGTGAAAGATGCCGCTGCCATGACACTCAAGTTCATGTCCAACCATCAGGCCAACGGAGTATTTAATATCGGTGGTGGCGAGGCCGCCAGCTGGAACCGTTTGGCCGGGGCAATTTTCAAAGCACTTGGAAAGCCGGAAAAGATCGAATACATTGATATGCCCGAATCCATACGTGAGACGTATCAGTACCACACCTGTGCAGAAACTGAAAAGATCAAGCGGTCCGGGTGTTGGCAGGAATCTACTTTGCTGGAAAAGTCAGTTGCTGAATACGTTACGGAGTACCTTGTACCAAACAGGCATCTGGGCGAAGAATAACGGTCTTTAAAATTCCTGTTTGCGGAGGATTTGATGAAGTACCTGTATCTGGTCGTTGGAATAGCTCTGGCAACAATTTCAACTATCTTTGCAATTCAGAATGCCCAAGTTGTACAGATCAGATTCATGGGGGCTCAGTTTGAAGGCCAACTGGTTGTGTTTCTGCTTGGAACCTTTGCTGCAGGAGCTCTTGCCATGTATCTGTTTACTGTTCCCATGCGGATAAAAGCTGCGTTGGAAATGTCGTCGTTGAAAAAAAAGATGGCCGATCTGGATAAACCAAAGCCGTGATTGCAGTTTTGGATCGGCTGAGAGGTTATTTATGCCATACGTAAACATAAAGATTACCCGCGAAGGTGCAACGCCAGAACAGAAGGCGTCCCTGATCAAAGGAGCTACGCAACTGCTGGTTGATGTTCTGGGTAAAAACCCGGCCACTACGGTAGTTGTGATAGATGAAGTTGATACTGACAACTGGGGTATTGGTGGCGAATCCGTAACCAATAGACGGTTGCAGGGGAAGTAGGGCAGTTTCTTCCGAATACGGTTAGATTGTCAGCAATAATAAAACCAAAAGCCCCGACAGAACATAATCTGTCGGGGCTTTTGGTTAATCATGTAATGAAAGCAGCTGGTTATGCGCCTTCAATAACAACAGTGTGCTGCATACCGTTCATTGTTACATTGTATGTGCCATTGTAAGATCTTGAAGTAACTGGCTGTACTGGCTCAGCAGCTTTGGCTGCAGCAGCTTTGGCTTCTGCATCAGCGATCTTGCCGAAGTTGATCGGACCTTCGCTGCGCTTGGCAAAGAAGTCGATGGCAACTTTCGGGAACATGGCATAGGTAAGAACGTCTTCGTCAGTACCATTGTTGCCTGGAACTGCAAGAGCTTCTGCCTTGAGTTTATCCCACTCAGGAGCAAGCAGGTCAGCCGGACGACAGGTAATGAGTTCTTTCTTGGACTTCTCTTTTGCCAGTTCGATAACTTCCAGGCTCTTCTCGCCGATGCTGCCGCCATAGTAGCCGAGCATTACGTCGGAGAATTCTGCAGTCATTACTTTGTATTTGCCCATCAGAACGTTCATAACTGCCTGTGTACCAACGATCTGGCTGGTTGGAGTAACCAGTGGGATGTAACCGGTGTCTTTACGTACTCTTGGAACTTCTTCCAGAACCTCGGTAATACGGTCGCCGGCATCCATTTCCTTGAGCTGGCTTTCCAGGTTGGAAAGCATGCCGCCAGGGATCTGGCTTTTGAAAATTTCGGTTTCAACACCGGTAACACTTGACTGAAACTTCTTGTAACGGCCAAGAGTCTTGGCAAAGTAGAGTTTTGCTTCGAGGACCTTGTCGATGTTAACTTTGGATGTGTAGCCGGTACCTTCAAGCATTTCGATGAAGCTCTCGGTCGGGTTGTGACCAGGTCCGAGGCTTAGGGAGCTGACTGCTGTATCAACACAGTCAACGCCGGCTTCAACAGCTTTCATGTAGCTGACCAGGGTAACGCCTGTTGTAGCATGCGCATGCAGGTGTACACGCAGACCCGGGCAGGCTTCCTTGATGCCTTTGACCAGGTCATAGGCTGGCTGCGGCTTGATCAGGGCGGCCATGTCCTTGATACAGATGGAGTCAGCGCCCATGTCCTGTAGGATTTTAGCTTTTTCGACAAAGTGAGCTGTATCGTGAATCGGGCTGATTGTGTAGCAAATTGAGCCCTGGGCATGCTTGCCGGTCTTTTTAACGGCCTTGATGGCGGTTTCCAGGTTGCGTGGATCGTTCAGGGCGTCGAAAATACGGAAAACATCCATGCCGTTTTCTGCTGATTTATCTACGAAGCGCTCAACAACTTCGTCCTGATAGTGACGGTAGCCGAGAAGGTTTTGTCCGCGCAGAAGCATCTGCAGAGGAGTTTTTGGCATCAATTTTTTGAAGGTGCGCAGACGCTCCCAAGGATCTTCGTTCAGGAAGCGGATACAGGAGTCATAAGTAGCTCCACCCCAGCACTCCAATGACCAGTAGCCGGCGTTGTCAAGAGTTTCACAAATCCCGGTCATGTCTTCGATGCCAAGTCTGGTTGCGATCAGACTCTGATGAGCATCACGCAGGGCAAGTTCGGTAATATCAACGATCTTTTCCAAAATAGTTTCTCCTTGTGTCAAGTTATTGATACTGCAAATAAATTAAAAAATGAAACGTAAAGCCCGCAGTTTGTAAAAGGTTGAACTTGTCATACCAATTAGCCATTTTGCGGGGCTTTGTCAAGTGTTTTTGTGAACAGTAATAATTTAATAACATTGTTTAGAAACAGATAAACTTTATACGTTTATTGAGTTCAAAAATCAATGCCATTTATCTACTGACTAATCTGATTTTCCATTATAATTAATCATATTTCCCTGCTTGCCTTCCAAAGCAAAAAAATGCAAAATGCTTTAACTTTAAACAGGAGATTTTCCCATGGCATTGCGAGTCTATAATACACAAACCGGAACCAAGGAGCTATTCGTTCCTCTGGAGCCGGGTAAAGCCGGCATGTATGTTTGTGGTGTAACAGTTTACGATTATTGCCATATCGGCCACGCCAGGGCCAATGTGGTGTTTGATGTTATTTTTCGTTATCTGAAATATTCAGGATATGAAGTTACCTATGTGCGAAATTATACGGATATTGATGACAAGATCATTAACAGGGCCAACAAGGAAGGCGTTGATTTCAAGGTCATAACCGAACGTTATATACAAGCCTTTGATGAGGATATGGCCCGTCTGGGTCTGTGTAAGCCGACTGTAGAACCTAAGGCTACCGATCATGTTGGAGGTATCATCTCCATAATCGAAAAGCTGATTGCAAATGGCCATGCCTATGAGTCGGAAGGGGATGTGTATTATGCTGTAGACAGTTTTCCGGGATATTTGAAGCTGTCCGGACGCAATATGGAGGATATGCTGGCAGGCGCCCGGGTTGAGCTGGGAGACAAAAAACGCAATCCCATGGATTTTGCGCTCTGGAAAGGCTCCAAGCCAGGCGAACCCTGGTGGGAATCTCCCTGGGGCAATGGCCGTCCCGGCTGGCACATCGAATGTTCGGCCATGAGTATGGAATTTCTCGGCAAAACCTTTGACTTTCACGGTGGTGGTAAAGATCTGGTCTTCCCCCATCATGAGAATGAAATTGCCCAGTCAGAAGGTGCTAACGGCTGCCAGTTTGTCCGTTACTGGCTGCACAATGGTTTTGTGAATATAGATTCGGAAAAGATGAGCAAGTCGCTGGGCAACTTTTTTACAATTCGCGAAGTGCTGGAGAAGTACGACCCTGAAACCTTACGATTCTTTATTCTGTCGGCCCACTACCGTTCCCCCATTGATTTCTCAGATCAAAATCTGGAGGACGCCTCAACCGCTCTGGAGCGGATCTACTCCTGTCTGGCCGGATTGGACGAAATACTGGGGGGCACGGAGTCTCCTGTGGAGCTTCCAACTATTGAGTCCTTGTCCATATCCGGTGCAGAACTGCATCAAAAGGCTGAACAGCTGATTCCTCGCTTTATTGAAGCAATGGATGATGATTTCAACACGGCGCTGGCTTTGGGAGGCCTTTTTGAAGTTGTACGTGCAACCAACCGTTTTCTTGCAGAGACAACTGAGTATAATCCGATTGCATTGTCACTTGTGGCACGTGTCCGTCATCTGATGATTGATGCAGGCTCAGTTTTGGGGCTGTTTACCAGTAGTCCGGGCCAATGGCTGGAAAAGAAAAAGAGCAGTAAGGCCTCCCAGATTGATATATCACCAGAAGAGATCGAATTTCTGATTGTTGAAAGAGCTGAAGCCCGTAAAGCCAAAAACTTCAAGCGTGGAGACGAGATCAGGGATCTGTTGCTTGGGAAAGGAATTCTGCTGCTAGACTCTCCGCAAGGCACAACATGGAATGTAAAATAAATGAAAACAGTTGGAAAGGCGGTTAAAAGCGGTTCGTAGTTCTTGGTTTAAACCACGAACCACGAACCACGAACAGTTCTTAGTCTTGAACCTTGAACTTTGTCTGATATACTTACCATTACTACGAGTAACGGGGAATCCTATTGGACTGGGAATGCTGCTGGAACAGTGATCATGTGGTACGGGGCGACTGCCCTCATATCTTCGCCAATGAAGATGAAGAGTTGCTGCTTTCAAAACAGGCTAGAATTTTGGAAAAATGTTCAGATTGCGACAGATTCAAGCGCGATCTGATCAACTTTCGCAATAGCGGCAATCCATGGGCCTCTGTTGTTTCCATCATAAATGAAGAATATCTGCTGCAAAAAGCCCAGATTCAATCCCTGATCAGTTTCCTCGATAACAAAACCCTCGAAGTTCGTTTTCTTCACGAACTTGGTTCTGTTCTGCAGAGTTCGGTTGACCTGGATGAGGTCCTGTCAGTGGCATTGACAGCCATCACAGCCGGAAAAGGTTTTGGCATGAACCGGGCTTTTCTGCTGATGGCTAATCGTGAAGAAGCCCAGCTGAAGGGACACCTGGCAATTGGTCCCAGAAATATTGAAGAGGCCTCTCAAGCCTGGGATGAAATATCCCGCAATGACCTGGATCTTAAAACTCTCGCCCAAAATTTTCGTAAAAACAAACTTACTGCTGAAAAAGCCAAGTTTCATGATGTGCTTGAACAGCTTTCCATTCCTTTTTCAAACACGGACCATATTTTGATCAAGGCGCTTGAAAGCAAACATCCGCTGCTTGTTGAACATACCTTTCGCAATCCTGATGTGGATCCGGAATTTGCCCGCCTGCTGAATGTGGACACCTTTCTGATCATGCCGCTGATTTCCCGTAACCGAAAGGTTGGTCTGATCATTGCTGACAACTGCATAACACACCGGCAAATCTCCGCAGAAGATATGCAGTCGCTGGAGACATTCACCTTTACGGTCGCGTTTGCCATTGAACGGGCAGCATTGTATGACCGCCTGCAGGTGGAACTCAACAAGGCGACAGAGGCGAATAACAAACTGAAAGAACAGCAGGAACTGATAGTTAAAATGGAAAAAATGGCATTGGTTGGTCGGATTACCTCAAGCATTGCACATTCAATCCGAAATCCGCTGATGATTATTGGCGGATTTGCTCGCTCCATTCTGAAAAATACGCCATCCACAGATCCTAAAAAGAATTACATCGAATCAATTCTTGGCGAAGCAAGTCAACTGGAACGGGTCCTGGATGAGATCCTGAACTATTCGGACTCGCTTTATCCGACCAAAGATTTCTGGGATGTAATCCAGTTGGTAGTAACGTCCATCAAGGATGCACAAAAAATGTTTCTTGAAAAAGGCTGGGTCTGTCATTTTGATCCGGCTGACGGATTGCCCATGGTTTACGTGGACTTCAAGCAGGTTTCCTATTGTGTGCGGGCATTGATACTTAATGATATAGAAGGTCGAGCCGGAGAAGAGGTCGGAGTCAAGGTCTTTGAATATTACGGGAACGTCAGAATCGTGATTGAAGATTACGGACATAAAATTTCACAGGAAGAGATAGATAAGCTGTTGACCCCGTTTTCAGAAACAAATGACATGGGAAACGGCCTTGGAGTAGCACTATGCAGAACTATGCTGGAAAAGCAGGGCGTGCCTCTGGATGTTTTTGCATCTCCTGAGGGTGGCATCACTTATACTATTACACTTCCCACAAGGAAGGAGGAGCAACTATGAAAAAAATACTGATTGTAGATGATGAGGCGAATATTCGTATCCTGTATGCCGATGAACTGGCGGAAGAAGGATATGAAGTAGTAACTGCGGCAAATACGGCAGAGGCTGTCGAAAGGCTGCAGGAGTCCGAATTTGATCTGACAGTGCTGGACATCAAGCTGAAGAATGAGAGCGGCATCGAGCTGCTGCAGAAACTGGTTAAGGAGCGTCATGATATGCCGGTGATCCTATGTTCGGCGTTCTCCTGTTACAAGGATGATTTTTCTGCCTGGCTTGCGGACGGTTATATTGTCAAATCGGGAAACCTTGATGAGTTGAAACATGAAATTGCCCGTGTGCTGGAGAAGAAGTCCCAGCGTTTGAAGGTCTGAATAAAGCATTAGTTTTGATTGTACTTTTCCTGACACCAAAACCAATCAGACAAGGAGTTGTACTATGAAAGCCGTAATTATGGCCGGTGGTTTCGGAACCAGAATCCAGCCCCTCACCAGTTCAGTACCCAAGCCGATGATTCCACTGTTTAACCGACCGATTATGCTGCACATTGTTGAACATTTGAAAAAATATGACATTACAGAACTGGTCATGCTGCTCTATCACAACCCGGAAGTGATCAAGAAGTTTTTTCGTGACGGTTCGGATTTTGGAGTCAAGATTACCTATGTAACACCGGTAATGGATATGGGAACAGCCGGCGCAGTCAAGGCGGCGGAAAAGTATCTGGATGAGCGTTTTCTGTTGATCAGCGGTGACCTGCTGACCGACTTTAATCTTAAAAAGGTGATGGACTTTCATAATGACAATAAGGCGATGGCAACTATTACGCTGACATCGGTCAAAGATCCGCTTCAGTTTGGCGTTGTAATTACGGACAAGGAAAAGCGGATCATACAGTTTCTGGAAAAGCCGGGCTGGGGCGAAGTTATTTCAGACACCATCAACACCGGCATATATGTGCTGGAACCGGAAATTCTGAAATATATTCCGGCAGGTGAAAATTTTGATTTTTCCCAGGATCTTTTCCCGTTGATGCTGCAGAACAAGGACGCCCTATACGGTTATACGGCAAAGGGGTACTGGCGCGACATAGGTAATACGGATTCTTATCGTGAGGCACATCACGACATTTTCAGGGGTAAGGTCAATATCAAAATCGACGAGCCTAAAACCGATTATGTGGGCAAGGATCTCCGCCTGGGTGATGATGTGACTGTACAGGATCCGTCCGGCATGGAGGGAACGGTTGTTGTGGGTGACAACACGCAGATTTATGCCGGAGCGCGGATCAAGGATTCGGTTATTGGCCGTAACTGTACCATTGAACAGGGAGTTAAGCTGAGTCGTTGCATTATCTGGGATAATACTTACGTTAAGCGGGGAGCAAAGATCACAGACAGTGTGGTTTGTTCCAATGTTCGAATCGGCACTGAAGCTGTTCTGGAAGAGGGTGTAATTGTTGCCGATGAAACATCGATTGGTGATGAGTCGGTTGTCAAAACTGATGTGAAAATCTGGCCACGCAAAATAATTGAAGCCGGTTCAACCGTGACAGCCAATCTGATTACCGGTGAAAAATGGAGAAAGTCGCTTTTTGAAGGAGCAATTATCAAGGGGCTTTCCAATGTGGAACTGACACCCGAGTTTGTTGCCAAACTGGGCTGTGCCTATGGTACGACCCTGCCAAAAGGCAGCTATGTTCTGGGTGGCAGAGATTCCAACCTGGCTTCCCGTATGTTGAAGCGGAGCTTTGTGGGCGGTATCCTTTCAGCCGGTGTTCATGTGCGCGATGTTAAAATGACGCCACAACCGCTGATGCGGTACAAACTTAAAACCTTCGGTGAAGTTGGTGGTTTTCATTTCCGCCAGGCCGAGGAAGATGCCTCGGTGCTTGAGATAGTTTTCATGGATGGTGAAGGCCTGGATTTCTCAAGCGGCATGGCCAAAAATGTGGAAAGGATTTTTTACAAGGAAAACTTCCGCAGGGCTCATCACAACGAACCGGGTGCAATTATTGAGATAAGTAACGTTCCCGATTTTTATCGGGAGGGTTTTTTGCGGGCGGTCAACAGGGATCTGCTGAAAAAGGCCGCCTGGACGATAGCAATTGACTTCAATCACTCTCCGGCCAGCCAGATCCTACCCATGATTCTGAATGAACTGGGGTGCAATGTGATTGCCCTGAACGCTTATGTGGACGAAGGGCGTTCAACCAACAAGCCGATGGATAAACAGGCCGCGCTTGAGCAGCTTTCCAAGATTGTCACTTCGCTGGGTGCCCAGGCCGGATTCTGGCTCGATCAGACGGCAGAGTCCGTTACCATGGTAGACGAGAGCGGCCGGATACTGACTGGCATTGAGCTGTTGACCCTGATTACTTCACTGACCATCAAGAGCGGTCAGAAAGGTGCCATTACGGTGCCGGTTCAGGCACCTTCCACAATTGAAACAATGGCCGAACAGAATCGCTGCCAGGTAATTCGCACCAAGAGCAGTGACCGGGCCATGCTGGAGGCGGCCAATTCCAGCGAGGTTATCCTTGGTGGGTCAACGGACGGCCGTTTGGCTATTCCAGCCTTCCAGGCATCATTTGACGGTATGTTTACCATTGTCCGGGCCATGGAGCTGGGTATCATGAGCGGTATTACTTTCTCCAGGGCCATGGAAGCTGTACCGGTCAGTGCATTCATGCAGACCAGCATTACCTGCCCATGGGAGATGAAGGGTGGTATCATGCGCAAAATGAGTGAGGACAGTCTTGATCTTGAGGCAACCTTTATCGATGGTATCAAGGTCCATTTCGGGCACGAATGGGCTCTGGTACTGCCGGATCAATATACTCATCATGTGCATATTTTTGCCGAGGGCAAGGATCAAAAAGCAGCCCAGAAACTGCTCGGTTCCTATCAGCAGAAAGTGGAAAAGTGGAAGAAGGAACTGGAGTAGAAAGACAGGTTAAGGTTGAGGACGAGGTTGAGCTTTTTCAACCTAAACCTTAGCCTCAACCTGATTTTAGGGGTAAACATGACTGTACCGATGGATGTTGTGATTGTATGGCACATGCACCAGCCGTACTACAAAGATCCGCTTAAAAATGAATACCTGCTCCCCTGGACCTATCTGCACGGCATCAAGGATTACTTTGATATGCCGGCAATTGTTGAAGACACCCCCGGAGCTAGGGCTGTTTTTAATCTGGTTCCGTCTCTGTTGGAACAGCTGCAGGATTATGCAAACGGTACGGCAAATGATCCTTTTCTGGTAAAGGGCATGGCTGATCCGGCCAAACTCAACGAGGATGACCGGGTTTTTCTGCTGGAGAATTTCTTCTCCGCCAACCGCCAGAACATGATTGAACCGTCCCGGCGCTATCTGGAGCTGCTTTCCATGGCCGGGGAAGGAAAAGCCGGTTGCGCCAGGGATCGTGTACGGCATTTTTCCGATCAGGATCTGCTGGATCTGCAGGTCTGGTTTTTTCTGGCCTGGACCGGTGAAGCTGGCAGAAGGCGTTATCCGGTTTTCAGCGAACTGGTGGCAAAAGGCGAGAAGTTTACCACTGCAGACAAACAGCTTCTGTTTAAAACACAGCGCGAACTACTCCAGTCAATTATACCGCTCTACAAGCGGTTAAGGGAAGAGGGGCGCATCGAGCTTTCGGTTACCCCTTATTATCACCCGATTCTGCCTTTGTTGTGCGACAACCGGGTTGCCAGAACCTGCATGCCCCGCGTCAACCTGCCTGAGTCACACTTTCACCACCCGGAAGACGCCAGGGCCCAGATCCGTCGCGGCATTGAATACTTTAAAGGGATTTTTGGATTCACTCCCAGAGGCATGTGGCCTTCAGAAGGGTCCGTCAGCGACGCAACGCTCTCAATCATCGCCGAATGCGGGTTGTCCTGGATTGCAACCGATGAGGAAATTCTATCAAAAAGCCTGGAAGGCGGGCTGGGTGACCATAAGGAACGTTTGTACCGGCCCTGGCACTACAGCTGTCAGCAGGGAGAAGTGGGGATGTTTTTTCGCGATCACCAACTATCAGATCTGGTCGGTTTCACCTATTCCCAGTGGGATGCAACCAGGGCAGCCAATGACCTTTGTAATCGTCTGACTACTATAAAGTCGCGTATTGGCGGCGATGGGCGGGTTGTTTCTATTATTCTGGATGGTGAAAATGCCTGGGAATACTACCCGGATAACGCCTATGATTTTTTACAGAGCATGTACCGTCGAATAGCCGAGTCGCGGGAATTGAATCTGACCACCTGTTCTGATGTCCTGACCCATAACCGCTTTGATGGCAAGCTGCACCATATATTTCCCGGTTCCTGGATTAATGGCAACTACGGCATCTGGATCGGTCATCCGGAAGAAAACCTGGCCTGGGATCTGCTGGAAAAAACACGTCAGATTGCTGTTGCAAGCAATCCGGAAGTGGCGGCTATTCTGGATGGAAACGCTGAAAGCAGCAGCGAAAAAGCAGAGCTGATCTGTCAGGCGATCTTTGCTGCAGAAGGAAGTGACTGGTTCTGGTGGTATGGTGACGATCACTTCTCTCCGCACAGCGACCGGTTTGACAAACTTTTCCGCCAGCACCTGATGAATGTTTATCGTATGCTGGGGGTTGATTCGCCAAGAGAGCTGCTGGAGCCGATTAAGAAGGTCAGCCCGGCTGGCTTGATTCGTGAGCCGGCGGCGTTTATGACGCCAGATCTTGATGGTCGCGTCAGTGATTATTTCGAATGGCTGGCAGCAGGACTGTTTGACCTGACCCGTCAAGGGTCGGCCATGCATTCCTCCGATCGTCTGCTGCAAAGTTTCTATTACGGCTATGATAAATCATCACTGTATTTCCGTATTGACGGCATTCAGGACCTTTCGGCCATGCTGCAGGAAAATGATCTGCTCAGCCTGCACCTGATCACGGATCATGAATACCGGGTGCCAATGCAGATGCGTTCCGATGATGGATTGCTGCAGATTAAGGAAAATGGGGTCTGGGCACCTACGGAAGTCCATTGTTATTGGAAAATCGGTCGCATATGTGAAGTTTCGGTTAGCCTGAAACAGCTTAAAATGAAACCTAAGAGTAAATTGTTTGCATCCATAACGTTGATACGTAATAAAGAAGAGATCGGCAGATGGCCGACAGATTCACCGTTGATCCTGTTTTATGCGGGAGCTGAGATAGAGCTGGATAACTGGCTTATTTAGTTCGTGGTTCTTGGTTCGCTGCTCATGGTTAAAACCTTGAACTATGAACCACGAACTGCCTTTAATGTTTTTCAAGGAGATAAAATGTCAGAATTGCGCTGGGACCCGCTGAAACGACATTGGGTGATAATTGCCACGGAGCGTGGAAGGCGGCCTCGGGACTTCCATGTGGAGCAGGAAACATGTTCCATGACATCCTGCCCATTCTGTTATGGTAATGAAGATAAAACGCCACCGGAAATATTTGCCATTCGTCCCAGTGGAATGCCAAATGCCCCAAACTGGCGTGTACGTGTTATCCCGAATAAATATCCGGCTCTGCGAGTTGAAGGAGAACTGGAAAGTCGTGGCTATGGCCTGTATGACGTGATGAACGGCATCGGCGCCCACGAGGTTATTATTGAAACCCCGGATCACAACCGGTCCATGGCTGATCTGACGTCCAGTGAGATATCGGATGTTTTAACGGCTTACCGCACACGTTACCTGGACTTGCGTCGTGATTTCCGGTTCAGGTATATGGTGATTTTTAAAAATCACGGCCAGCGTGCCGGTGCCAGCCTGTACCATTCCCACAGCCAGCTGATTGCTGTGCCGCTGCTTCCGCCGGTGGCATCCACCGAGCTTAAGGTTGCACGGGAGTTTTTTCTTTCCAAGGAACGATGTATTTTCTGTGATCTGATTGATTTTGAAATTCGTGTTGGCGAGCGTGTGGTGCGTGAGTTCTCCAATTATGTTATTCTGACACCTTACGCCTCCAGCTCTCCATTTGAACTGCGCCTGTACCCCAAACGCCACAGTCATGATTTTGCATTGATGAATGATGCCCAGCTTGCTGAACTGGCCGTTGCCATGAAAGACATGTTGATGCGTGTAAAAACGGTTCTGCGCGATGCACCCTATAATTTTATCCTTCATACAGCCCCGCCCATGCACCCCCGTCCCGGTAAGCCGGGCTACTGGAGCTCACTGGAATACGATTATCACTGGCATATCGAACTTGTACCCAGGCTGACCCAACTGGCCGGTTTTGAATGGGGTACCGGCTTTTTCATCAACCCGACTTCGCCGGAAGATGCGGCTGTTTTTCTGCGTGAGGCGGAAATATGATTTTCAGCAAGCGACGACGACAAAAAAAATCAAGTTGATGCATTAATTAAAAGCGATACCGATAAGGGTCGCTTTTTGTTTTTTGATAGCAAGACGTTGGTTTCAGGTTTGTGTCAATAGTGACCAAGTGAGGAAGTGACAAACACAAAAAGGAGGGGCAAAGACTATGCAATCAGGATCAACATGCCAGTTAACCGAAGAGTGCCGGGCACCGGATCGAAATGCTGTTACAGCCGGGCTGTATCTGGAACTGGAGGAGTTCATCAACAGCCTGCCGCAGAAAGAGGGGCACCTGGTCACGGTGCTTCACAAGGCTCAGGGGCTGTTCGGTTATCTTCCCAGAGAGGTGCAGCAGTTTGTAGCTGATCATATGGGGTTGTCGCTTGCCAAGGTATATGGCGTAGTCAGTTTTTACACATTTTTTACCATGGTGCCGAAAGGGAAACATCCTATCTCGGTCTGTATGGGCACCGCCTGTTTTGTCAAGGGAGCCAACAAGCTGGTGGAAACTCTAAAGGAATCTCTGGCGGTTAATGTGGGTGAGGTAACCCATGACGGTAAGTTTTCCATTGACGTGCTGCGGTGTATCGGGGCCTGCGCCCTTGCTCCGGTAATTACAATCGGCAGTAAGGTTTATGCGAATGTTACACCTGATCAGATCAAGAAAATACTTGAAGAGTATTAAAAGTCCCCTCACCCGGTCTCCGGCCACCCTCTCCCAGAGGTAGAGGGTTCGTTTTGTTCCTTCTCCCTCTGGGAGAAGGTGCCCTGAAAGGGCGGATGAGGGGTGTTTTGCATTTCAGAAGATAAAATGGAGGCCATATATGCCTAAGATATCCAACATAGCGGATCTGAAAAAATACCAGGAAAAATACCAGGCCCAAAAAGAGGCCGACGCCAGGGACAAGATCGTGGTCAATGTCTCTCTGGCCACCTGCGGCATAGCATCCGGCGGCAACGCGGTTATGGCGGCCATGAAGGATGAAGTCGAGAAGCAGGGTTTGAAAAATGTTGTTTTCAGGCAGAGCGGCTGCATGACCTATTGCCATTCCGAGCCGACGGTGGAGGTTTCCCTTCCCGGTCACGAACCGCTTGTTTTCGGCAAACTGGATGAACGTGGAGCCAGATTGCTGGTGGAAAATTATATAAAATATGGCGAACCGACCGGCACGGTCATTCCTGTTAACTATCACAGGGTCACACTATAGGGGGCAGATAATGGATGTGAAAAAACAGCTCAGAATAGCAACCAGAAACTGCGGCTTCATAGACCCCGAAAACATAGAGGACTATTTAGGTGTACGTGGTTATGAAGCTTTGGCCAATGTGCTGACGGCAGGTTCCAAGTCGGCGGTGATTGAGGAAATGAAAAAATCCGGTCTGAGGGGGCGTGGAGGCGGCGGCTTCCCGACAGGTCAGAAATGGGCGTTGGCCGCTGCCAACCGGTCCGATCAGAAGTATGTTGTCTGCAATGCCGACGAGGGCGACCCGGGCGCCTTTATGGACAGGGCGGTGCTGGAGGGGGATCCGCATTCGGTTGTGGAGGCCATGGCCATCTGCGGTTATGCAATTGATGCGACCATCGGTGTTGTCTACATCAGGGCCGAATATCCGCTGGCGATCAAGCGCCTTCAGCATGCCATAAATGATGCGCGGGCCTATGGGTTGCTGGGAAAGAATATCCTCGATTCCGGTTTTGATTTTGATGTGGAGCTGAAGTATGGCGCCGGCGCTTTTGTCTGCGGCGAAGAAACCGCTCTGATCAAATCCATGGAAGGCAACCGCGGAGAACCCTATACAAAACCGCCTTTTCCCGCCACTTCCGGCTACTGGCACAAGCCGACGGTCGTCAACAATGTGGAGACCTTTGCCAATATTCCAGCCATCCTGATCAAGGGGGCCGACTGGTTCTCCTCAATCGGCACCGAAAAATCAAAGGGAACCAAGGTGTTTTCCCTCACCGGCAAGATCAAAAATGTTGGTCTGATCGAAGTTCCCATGGGGACCACACTTGGAGAGGTCATCTTTGACATCGGCGGAGGCTGCCCCAACGGTAAAGAATTCAAGGCGGTACAGACCGGCGGCCCGTCCGGAGGCGCTTTGACATTCAAGGATATCGATGTGCCGATCGACTATGACAACCTGGTTGCCAAAGGCTCGATGATGGGTTCCGGCGGGATGGTCGTCATGGATGAAGATACCTGCATGGTCGATTTCGCCAAGTTCTTTCTGGACTTCACCATGGACGAAACCTGTGGTAAATGCACTCCCTGTCGCATCGGCTCCAAAAGGCTCTATGAGCTCCTTGATAAAATCACTCTTGGCAAGGGGAGTGAGGCCGACCTTGACAAGCTGAGGATGCTCTCCAATACCATCAAGGACACCGCCCTGTGCGGCCTTGGCCAGACCATGCCGAATCCGATTCTTTCTACGATGAACAGTTTTCAGGACGAGTATCGGGCACATGTGGTTGATAAGAAATGTCCGGCCTGCGTCTGCTCCAAGCTGATGGAGATCGTCATTCTGGAAGAGAAGTGTGTCGGCTGTACGCTCTGCGCACGCATCTGCCCGGTTAACTGCATCTCCGGAAAAATCAAGGAAACTCATCATATTGATCGGGATGTCTGCATCAAGTGCGGCGTCTGCATTGAAAAATGCAAGTTCGGTGCGATTGTCAAGGTGTGAACCTAATACTAAGGAGTCCAAAACATGACAATGCTAAAAATAACCATAGACGGTAAAAATACCGAAGTAGCGGAAGGCAGCATGATACTGGATGCCGCCCGCAAGCTGCATATTGATATCCCCACACTCTGTTTCCTGAAGATGGAAGAGCTGGCTTACAATAATATGCAGGCTTCCTGCCGCATCTGCGTAGTGGAAGTGGAAGGCAGGAAAAATCTGGCGCCGGCCTGCGCCACGCCGGTTACCGATGGGATGGTGGTGCTGACCCACACGGTGCGGGTGTTGAATGCCCGCAAGACCGTGCTGGAGTTGATGCTGTCCGATCACCCAAAGGATTGCCTGGTCTGCTCTAAATCCGGAGAGTGCGAGCTCCAGGATATTGCGGAAAAATTTGCCGTTCGTGAAGCCAGGTATAACGGCGCCATGTCCACCTACAGGAAGGATTATTCCGCATCAATCATCCGCGATATGGACAAGTGCATCATGTGCCGCCGCTGCGAAACCATGTGCAACGAGGTGCAGACATGCAATGTGCTTTCCGGAGTCAACAGGGGCTTTGATGCGGTTGTTGCTCCGGCCTTCGAGATGAGTCTGGAGGATTCCACCTGTACCTTCTGCGGGCAATGCACCGCTGTCTGCCCGGTCGGCGCACTGGTGGAGCGTGATCATACCTGGGAGGTTGTCAACGCCCTGGCCGATCCGGACAAGATCACGGTTGTCCAGACCGCCCCGGCGGTTCGCGCGGCCCTGGGCGAGGAGTTCGGCCTGGAGCCGGGGACTTCCGTAACCGGCAAAATGGCTGCCGCCTTGAGGAAACTGGGCTTTAACCATATCTTTGATACGGATTTTGCCGCCGACCTGACCATCATGGAGGAAGGGTCCGAGTTCCTGGACCGGCTGACCCGCTATCTGGATGGCGATAAAACCGTCAAGCTGCCGATACTGACCTCCTGTTGTCCGGCCTGGGTAAATTTCTTCGAACATCAGTTCCCTGACCTGATCGACATACCTTCCACGGCCAAGTCGCCGCAGCAGATGTTCGGTTCCATTGCCAAATCATACTATGCCGACATACTGGGTGTGCCGCGTGAAAAGATGGTGGTTGTATCGATCATGCCCTGCGTGGCAAAGAAGTATGAATGTTCGCGTCCGGAATTTACGGTTAACGGCAATCCCGATGTGGATTACTCCATCACCACCCGCGAACTGGCGCGTCTGATCAAGATCATGAACATTGATTTTGTTGATCTGCCGGATGAGGATTTCGATGCCCCGCTTGGCGAGTCCAGCGGCGCGGCCCCGATTTTCGGGGTGACCGGCGGTGTTATCGAAGCGGCCCTGAGAACCGCCTATGAGCTGGCAACCGGCAAAGAGCTGGAAAAGGTAGAATTCGAAGCTGTCAGGGGAATGCAGGGAATCAGGTCCGCCAAGGTGCAGGTCGGCGAGCATACCCTGAACATCGGCATCGCCCATGAGCTGGGCAATGCCAGGAAACTGCTGGACGAGATCAGATCCGGCAAGTCGGAGTACCACGCCATTGAAATCATGTCCTGTCCCGGCGGCTGTATCGGCGGCGCCGGACAGCCGTATCACCACGGCAATGTGGAACTGCTGAAGAAAAGAACCAGGGCGCTTTATTCAGAGGATTCGGCAAAGAAAATCAGGAAGTCTCACGAAAACCCTTACATCATCGAACTGTACGAGAAGTATCTCGGCAAGCCGTTGAGCGAGAAGTCGCATCACCTGCTGCATACACATTATTTCAAGAAGGGGAAATAGTTTCTTCCGCAAGGGGATGGGGGATTCAAAGACAACTGCAGCCGGGTGGCAACATCCGGCTGCAGCTTTTAGGGGATCAGGAGTGCTAAACCGGCGGCTCTTCGTCTTCTCCGCTTGTCGGCAGGCGCAGCAGGTAGAATGTCAGGCAGGCGCCGATGCCGACCAGAAGCAGCTTTACCCAGTAAACTTTGACCAGCAGCAAGGCCGAGATCAGCAGTGAAACCCAGATCATGACAAGTGCGGAAATCTTTGCCCGCAGCGGCATGCTGGATCCGCTCAGGTAGTTGCGAATCATCGGGCCGAGGTATTTATGATCGACAAGCCAGGAGTGAAAACGCTCCGAACTGCGCGCAAAGCAGGCCGTAGCAAGCAGCAGAAACGGGACCGTCGGCATTACCGGAACAAATATGCCGATTATGCCCAGTATGATGGATAACCAGCCGATGCCGATCAGCAGGAGCCTGAGCAGATAACTGTCTACAATTTTTATAGGGTTTTTCAATGACATGAAGGTAGCTTTTTTGCCCTGTAACGTGTTTATAATATTGGATTGCTTGCGAAAGACCTGTTAAGGGCTGGCATAACAAAAGAAGTTTACGCTATATTAGCCTTAAATTGAAGCGACTTGAACGGTTTTAAATAGAATAGGCAGTGACTTTTGACCGGAAACTCTGGAAACGGGAAAATATTCATATGAACAATCAGCAAATTCTTGATTGGCTGAGGTGCGAAGAGCAGGACAGGCTGGAAGAACTGTGGCTGGCGGCTGACGAAACACGTCGTCTGAATGTCGGTGATGAGGTTCATCTGCGCGGCCTGCTGGAGATCTCCAACAGCTGTATCCGCAGATGCGCCTACTGCGGTATCAACGTTGCAAATACATCGGTCGAGCGTTACCGCATGCCGGAAGACGAGATTGTGGCCTGCGCCGTTGAAGCTGCAGGTTATGGTTACGGCACAATCGTCATGCAGGCCGGTGAGGACCCTGGTATTACGCTGGAGTGGATGGCAAACCTGATCAGGCGCATCAAGGGCGAAACAGATCTGGCTGTCACGCTGAGCCTTGGGGAGCGGAGCGACGAAGAGTTCAGGGCCTGGAAGGAAGCCGGGGCTGACCGCTACCTGCTGCGTTTCGAAACCTCCAACCGCAGGCTGTATGAGCTGATCCATCCCCCGTTGGGCGGTGCTGTGTCGGACCGGATTGAAATGCTGACCAGGCTGAAACAGATCAGCTACGAGATCGGCAGCGGCGTGATGATCGGCATTCCGGGCCAGACCTGGAAGGATCTGGCCAATGACATAGAAATGTTCAGAACGCTTGATCTGGATATGATCGGTGTCGGCCCTTTTATCCCGCACCCGGCGACCCCGCTGGGCAGCGGACTCTATCCGGCGGCACCGGAAGGTGAACAGGTGCCTAATAATGAGGTCATGACCTACAAGGTTGTTGCCCTGACCCGTCTGGTCTGCCCAAAGGCCAATATTCCAAGCACCACTGCCCTGGCCACTTTGAACAAGACTTCCGGTCGTGAGCTTGGTCTGTCGCGTGGCGCCAATATTGTCATGCCCAACATGACACCGCGTAAATACCGGGCGCTGTATGAGCTTTACCCGTCCAAGGCCTGTATTGATGAAACAGCAGAGGAGTGCCGAAGCTGTATGGCCGGCAGAATCCTTTCCATAGGCAGAACCGTCGGCAAGGGCAGGGGGGATTCGTTGAACAATGCAAAAAAGAATCAAACAGAAAAAATCTAAGGCGGTTTCGCGCGGAGTCGCGGAGGACGCGGAGAAAACCGGATTCAAAATATTTTATTGGTTTACCCCAAAAGACTTTATCCGATTATTTTGTTTTTCTCCGCGTTCTTTGCGCCTCCGCGTGATCAACTGTTTTTTTTCAGGGTTATGACGAATCAGATTTTTATCGGATTTTTTCAGATGTCATCCGCGCGCTACGGTTTTAAATGCATGTAAAGGAAAAACATAATTATGAGTAAAATGCCATCACTGGAACTAAGCAAAGGCGCCGTTGATTTCATCGACGAACCCTATATCAACTCTCTGCTCAACGGAGCAAAGCCGGATGCTGTCCGCGTTCGTGAGATCATTGCCAAGAGCCTCTCCAAGCAGGCCCTTTCTGTTGAGGAAACCGCAACCCTGCTGCTGGCTGATACACCGGAGCTGATCGAAGAGATCTTTGCGGCAGCCCGGCAACTGAAGAAAAACGTCTACGGCAACCGCATCGTCCTGTTCGCTCCGCTGTATATCGGTAACGAATGCGTCAATGACTGCAGCTACTGCGCCTTCAAGCGCAGCAATGCCCTGGCAATCAGGCGCACACTCAGCGAAGCGGATATCCGGCAGCAGGTGGAGGCGCTGGAGAACAACGGGCATAAACGGCTGATCCTGGTTTTTGGCGAGCATCAGGCCTATGATGCCGAGTTCATCGCCCGGTCAGTCAAAACAGTCTATGACACGAAAGCCGGTCATGGTGAGATCCGCCGGGTCAATGTCAATGCCGCGCCGCTGGACCATGAAGGGTACAGGATCGTCAAGGAGTCCGGCATCGGCACCTACCAGATCTTCCACGAAACCTATCACCACGAAACCTACGCCAATTTTCATCCGCAGAATACGCGCAAAGGGAACTATCTCTACCGCCTGGACGGGCTCAGTCGTGCTTTTGAGGCCGGTTGCGACGACGTTGGCCTGGGTGTGCTCTTCGGCCTATACGACTGGCGCTTCGAGGTACTGGGACTGGTCTCCCATGCTCTGCATCTGCAGCAGCGCTTCAATGTCGGTCCGCATACCATCAGTTTTCCACGCATGAAGCCGGCGGCAGGCGTGCAGCAGGATGAAAAGTATCTTGTCAACGATGACGACTTCAAGCGGATCATAGCCATCCTGCGCCTGGCAGTTCCTTATACCGGCCTGATCCTGACAGCCCGCGAGAATCCGCAGGTCCGTCGCGACTGCATGTCCTTCGGAGTCTCTCAGATCGACGCCGGCAGCCGTATCGAGCTGGGCGGGTACACCGAGGCCGGCGACGCCCAGGTGATGGAGCGGGAACAGTTTCAGTTGGGCGATGTGCGCTCCCTGGACGAGGTCATGCGCGAACTGATGACCGACGGCTATGTCCCCAGTTTCTGCACCTCCTGTTACCGGGTCGGGCGCACAGGCGAGCATTTCATGGAGTTCAGTATCCCCGGTTTTATCAAGGAGTTCTGTACACCCAATGCGCTGCTGACACTGGAAGAATATCTGGTCGATTATGCCTCGCCGGAGACCCGCGCAGCAGGCGAGAAACTTATTCAGCAGGAGCTGAGCCAGCTGGCGGATGGAAAGATCAAGGATACTGTGGTCGAACGTCTGAAGCTGATCAGCGAGGGTAAAGATCGGGATTTTTGTTTCTGATGGAGACTGGAATCAGACTTTAGTCTCTTGCAATTTGAGTCTTGCAAAACTTGATTAAGATTGATCTTCCGCTAATTCCTTCTCCCTGAGGGAGAAGGTGGCCGAAGGCCGGATGAGGGGGCAGCAGTGCCATAGAAATTCAACTCTGCCCCCTCACCCTAACCCTCTCCCTCAGGGAGAGGGAACTTTATAATAAAAGCCCCCTAAAGTGCGAAACGGCTCTGTTGCACTTGAGGGGGCCTTTTTCTTTTACTGCCTACAATTTTACTAGTGCGGTATTGTGATCATGCTGCCAAGATAAACAAAGACCCCCAGGAAAATTACATAACCGACGCAGTATTTCAAGGTCTGCCCCAGTATCTTTCCTTCCGAACCTGTCAGCCCTGTAGCTGCCGTGGCAACGGCAATGCTCTGCGGTGATATCATCTTGCCGCCGGTTGCCCCTGCCGTGTTTGCCGCCGCCAGCCAGTAAGGATCCACGCCTGTTTGCGAAGCCACCTCAACCTGCAGCTTTCCAAACAATACGTTGGCGGAAGTGTCGCTGCCGGTTACAAAGGTTCCCAGGGCTCCGATCAGCGGAGAAATCAGCGGGAAGAAAGAGCCGGTTGTTTTGACAAGTACGACTGCGATAGCTGAAATCATGCCGCTGTAGGCCATGATCTTGGACATTGATACGATACAGAGAACGGTCATGGCAGACTTGGACAGCTTGTATACGGTCTGGCCGAAGACTCTTGTGATGTCAATGATTCCGGCGCCCTGAATCAAGCCGCCGATGATGGTGGCAAAAATAATCAATGTACCCGGAGTCGCGATCCATTTGAATACAAACGGTGTCGCTCCGGCACCCTGGTAAATCATTACCGAGGTTTTTATCTTGGCCAGCGCGGTATAAACCGGCTTGACCAGCGGGCTGCTGCCTAATATGAACACGAGGACCAGAATGTATGGCAGCCAGGCCAGGAAACCCTGTTTAAAGGTAACGGTTTCAGTTTTCTGATCAGCAGTTCTTTCTTCTTTGTAGAAGACTTTTGCAATTGTGATGGTAACAGCCATACTGCAGATACTGCCCAGCAGTGCCGGCAGTTCGGCGCCGAGATATTTGGCCGCCAGCAACTCAGGGATGGCAAAAGCCAGACCGGATGCCAGTGATATGCCGACTACGCCTTTCAGCCCCTTGATGCTCTTGGTTGTCAGGACAACCAGCAGCAGCGGAATGACAATGATAAACAGGGTCAGCTGGATGGCAATCTGATAACTGAGTATGTTTACATCCAGAGTCGTGATCTGGGAAAGTGTCAAAACCGGGATGCCGATGGCGCCGAAAGCTGTCGGAACCGTATTGGCGATCAGGCAGATCAGCGCCGCAAAGAGCGGATCGCAGCCCAGCGCCGCCAGAATGCTGGCCGGGATGGCAACAGCAGTTCCGTAACCGGCCACAGCCTCAAGAAAGCCGCCAAAGCCCCAGGCCAGGATCAGGACCTGGATTCTGCGGTCTGTGGTGATATTGGCCAGCATGGTTTTGATCGTATCCATGCTTTTGGTGAATATGGCCATGTTGTAGGTGAAGATGGCGGCGACGATTACCAGGACGATCGGCCACAGACCGAGTGCAATTCCTTCCAGTGTGGCGCTCATTGCGGCAACCGGAGGCATCTTGAACACCATCAGGGCCAGCAGCAGGGTTATAACCAGAGTCCATAATGTTGTCTGATGGGCCGGCATCTTCAGCACGCCCAGCGAGATCATCAGCCAGGCTATCGGAATCAGGGCCACGAAAAACAGAGTGTAGACCCAGGTAGTATGCGCACGGTACTCACCGCAGCCGATCCAGAGATTATCGTTGACCTTGACTACATAGGAGGATTTCTCCTTGCCGTCCCATTTGTAGTCGTACCAGCCGCCGCCGCTATTGGCTATTTTGATCAGATCCTTGACGAAATATTTGCCGTCGGCATCTTTTATGTCGATCAGGTTTTTACCGACCATTGACGGCTTGGTTGCCAGAGCCTGATTAACGCCGTTAAAATCATAGGCAAAGATGTACAGGTCGCGTTCAACAAATTTGCCGTTCGATTTGTTGAATTCCACCAGTGCTTTCTGTACGCCGTTTTTCTGAATGTAAGCCAGCGCCTTATCCACCATGGCCACAGCTTCGTGCTTGTATTCGCCGCAGCCGATCCAGAGCGTGTCATCGACCTTGACCACGTAGGAGGATTTCTCCAGTCCGTCCCATTTGTAGTCGTACCAGCCGCCCCCTTTTTTGACGATCCGGATCATGTCCTTGATCATGTCCTTGCCGTCGGCATCCTTCATGTCGATCAGGTTCTTGCCGACCATGCCGGGGTTGGTTGCCAGGGCCTTATTTACGCCGTAAACATCATAGGCAAACACATACAGATCACGATCAACAAAAGCGCCATTGGGGTTGTTGAACTCAGCCAGGGCCTTTTCCTTGCCGTTGGCCTTGATGTATGCCAGCGCTTTTTCCACCATGGCGACAGCTTCGCTTTTTCTTTCACCGGCTGTTGCCGGTGCCGCCGCCGCAGAAGCAAGCGGGGTGTTAAAAAACAGTACTGCCAGTAAAATTGCTGCTGCTGAAGAAAAAGAGTTTTTCTTCAGGGGGGACATCTTCAACATGCTTAAAGAAGGCATCAGCCAGGCAATAAGTATGAATGCAATCAGTGACAAAACATACACGTTCATAATTTGTTCCCTCTTTCTTTTGCATGGAAAAAAACGGAGTTGAATCTTTCCATGTGTACAAAATGTTTTTAGATGTTTCGAACCGGAAAGGCACTCTGGTTCTAGTCGGCAACTTGAAAACCGGCATCTACTGATCGAGGCCATAAATAATCATCACCCCGTCACTGTTTTGCAGCAGCGGGGAAATATATTGATTCACAGCCAATTCAAGCATTTTGGGGATGGACTCTGATTGCTTCTGCGAAGGTAGGACTGACGGGGAAATACGCGGTAATACAACTGCCTGTGCTGTTGGAACCGGGTGGATTCTGCCCACGCGGCAGCGCATTGCGAACACCTTGGCTGTGATGGATCACTTCAGTGTGATTAGATGTATCATGGCCAGGTGGTGGTAGTGTTCGCAAGCTGGGGTTCGACAAAGCAAATGGGGTGGAGGTCAATAGGATTTTGTTGGAATGCTGCACTGCAAACAACACAAAAATCAGGGGGAAATCCTTCGCGGAAGAGGTCCAAAGTACTTAAACGCCTGTACAGCAGGATGAGACGGTTTACAAAGTAATGCTTTTCATGGAACGGCTTGCAACGGTCATTTTTTCTCTGTGGATCGGCACAGGGATGAGCGGTTGCATCTGGCGGCATCTGAGTACATCGGTACGGGCGGTTTTACTTGGTTTTTGCCAACACGTCTGTCTACATCTCTCGAGATGCCGGATCAACTAGTTTAAGAAAGATCAAAATAATAAATGCATCGGAAATACGCCTTCAATTGTTTTGGGTGCCCAGATTGAACCGTGATTGGCCATACCAATTGACATATTTCCTAGAGGCAATATCAACCACGGGCAATCTATTTGTCAACTGATTTTCACTGTAAAACCAGCGGCAGAGCAAGTGTGGCTTGAACTTTCAAAACAATATCAGACTCTTGGCGACTTACTTTAAAATAAATAAAATAATGGAATATGCTGGTTAATAAAATAGTTCTCATGGTTTGACAGGGCTGTGATTATTGCTGACCCTGATTCAGTAAAAATACGACATACCCCTTGAACCAGGGGTTGTTTTCCAAATGGGATGGCGCATGCCACTCGCCGTTTTGGACCAGTCCGATTTTAAAGGGGATTGTCAAGCGCCGGAGTGCCGGAAGGTAGGCATTATAGGTGGTAATGGTTCTGCGTCCCTGATAGGTCTGCACCGTAACTTCATCAACAATGTTTTTAAGCTGGTTGATGGTTTTGATATCGCCGGTGCTGCTCCAATCCAGCAGGCCGGTGATGCCGAGCCGATAGTCCGGGGGCAGTATGGTGCGTATTTGCTTCAAAAAAGCAGCGTATTCCTGCAAATGCCTGGTCTTGGCATCAAAGTCGATCTGCATGCCGACAACCGGATTGCCGGCATGCTGCCACTGCTGCAGCCGCAAAATGATTGACGGCATGATATCAGGTGCCCAGCGCAATGTATCTGCCCGATAAACCAGCCAGATCCTGCCTTTTTTAATACGCGCCACAGGCATCCCCTGGGCAATAACAATTGTCTCGGTTATGCCAGGGCGCCTTCTTTCAACTATCTGGCCTTGCAGGATATACAGATCTTCAGTCTGTGATAAAAACGGCTGGGGCTTGACGCCGCCCCAGATCCAGAATGACGAATAATCCATTGCATTAACAACCCCGGCATGAACAGGGCAGGTGTACAGGATTGCAATCAATATTGCCGTAAGAATCACTCTGGTTTGACGCATTGAAATCATTACCAGTAGTATTTGAGCGACTTTGCCCAATCCGTGTTGGCATAACGGGTTTTTAATGATTGAAACCAGGATTTCCTGACTGTTTTCTCGACACTTTCTCCGCCACAGTGGTTATATCCGGATGTGGCGTAACATTTGATAGAGCGGAAGAGTGCATATGCTTTCAGGTCAGTTGCTGCGTCAGGGTTGGCAATGATGGTTTTATAGGCCTCGCCCCTGGAGAACACTTTTCCCGGGAATTGCGATGGAGCAGAACCGAGCGAGGCGCTATAAACGCCGGAGGGACGTGATATCGAGTGGCCAGGCTCCAGGCTGTTGTCGTGTGCAAAGTCCCCAAGGCATACCAGGCCGAGCGGATCCAGCGGATTTTTGGCCAGTTTTTTGGCAATTTCCAGGGTTGACGGGCAACTGTAGCTGTCATCTGTTTTTTTGCCGGACCAGGTGAAAAGCGCCAGTTTTGACCTTTCGTCTCTGATGTTACCGGGTGATGGTTTCAGTTTGGCCGCATCTTTGGGCAGAAACTGATAGTCCTTGATGTAATCCTGATAATGTCCCTGGAGCAGGTCCTTGTAAAGCAGGGTGTAAATGGCTATATGGCGCTCCTGGTCGGAGCTGTTTTTTGATTTGATGATCCTGCGCAGCAGAGGGGCAGAGGCGTCATTGCGTATCAGGATGTTGCGAATCGATGGCTCTGTCACCGGAGAGCCGGGCTCAAAAACCGCTTCAACCCGGTTGGTCTGCTCATAGTTGATAGCCAGTGCCAGCTGTAGTGTCTCGGACTGGAGCGGCTCTCTGGATGCAGACAACATCGCAAGCCATAACTTGCGAGCGCCAGTGTGGTCTTTTGTCGCTTCCAGCGCCAAACCACGCAATGCCAGTCGGCTGAGATCCAGGTAGGTCATTTTCTGCGGGATTTCATCAGACATATTTTTCAGGGCGGCAGCCGGGTTTTTTTGCACATAAAAGCGATGCGCGGCCAGAAGGTATTCAAACAGTGCCTTGTGGTCTGCAAATAACGGCTGCTGCTTTTGCAGGTCAACAAAGCTGATCTGCTTTTTGTCGGACGGGTCGCTCTGGCGCATCAGGGCCAGATCCAGGGTTGCCAGCAGTATGGGGTTATTTATCTGTTTTGGGTCTGCCGAAGCGAGCAGCTTGGAATCAGCTTCCAAAACCAGCTCATTCAGCGTCAGATTGTTCTGCCGGGATTCGGGATTGCTCAGCAGCCAGGCATACTCGTCAGCCAGTTTTTTCGGCTGGTTTGACAGCCAGTAAACGCGGCGAAGCAGGCCTCTGGCTGAGGCGCTGTAGCGACCGTCCGGATACTCTGTCAGGTGGTTGCGCAATTTTTCTTCAGCTTTTTGAAGTACTTCCTGGTCGACTTTGGCCAGATCTGAAAAACCATAGGAATCAAAGGCATTCTGTTGCGAAATATTGATTTCTGTGCGCCCCAGCATGTACGATGCCGACTCTTTCAGCCAGGGTTGCTCACTGTCAGCCAGGCTTTCAAAACCGGCATCAGCATCATCATAGCGGCCATCGTAAAAGGCCGTCGCAGCATCTATATACTGCATAAACTCCCGGAATACCGGTGATTCAGTGTTTTTTATATCCTTATTTACGGCACCGCCCTTGCCCGGCGCTTTAGGCGTTGCATCGTCCATACAGGCAGGGGTCAGTTTCAACCGTGTTTCAGTCAGAACTTTTTTCTCCGCTGCAGATAGGTCCCTGCTTTTCTCAACAGCCTCCGCAAAATCCGCTTTACCGCTCTCATTGCTGATACAGCGTGTAGCCGAACCATAATGGCGTGCTGTTTCGGCACTGGTATCTTCGCCACGTATTTTTGATCTGAAAAAACGGTTTTCAAAAGTCTCCAGGGTGAATGGAACCTTGCCGTAGCCAAACTCCATATCTTCCTTGCTGACCGGATTTGCCTGCAATCCGGCCAGGTTTCTGTCAACCAGCAGCAGTTTCAGATTGACCCGCGTATCATTGCCCGGGGACAGGATCGGCAAACTGCTGCAACGATCATAACCGCGCTGGCTTAATGACCAGTTCGGTTCGCAGGAATTGTCCGAGCTGGCCCAGGCCAGTTGGGTGCTCAGTCCGAAAACAACTGTTAACAACATTTTTTTACATATCATTTCAATACTCCTCTAGAAGTGTGGTTTCGGTATCAATTGCTTTGCTGAGTAGCAAGTATTGTATCCTGATTTGTAAAGGTTGAATAATGGAGGATATTCTGCTGATCCTCTTCTTCCTTAATACGTTGCACAACTTATACTCCATGATTATCATGCAGGTGGTCTTGATATATAGAAAAACCCTATCAAACTTAAAACAATAAAAACAAATAAAATAGCTAGAGTAATTATTCTATAAATTTTAGATGCCCATATTTTTTTTGATAAGCCACATAAGAATAATGGGATAATTATTAGATTAAACACTCCCATCCATGTGTTGTCGCTAAGCATCGCCCACGCAATAAAAAATTGTTCTGGCCATTGTTTCATTTGTTGAACTCCTTGAAATTCCACTGAAAGAAATCGAAATATTTCAAGTAATTTTTCTCACGATGTTTTGTTTTAAAATTATCATAATCCCATTCTCCTCGTGATTTTATGTATTTAACAACCTCAATTGGTTGCCCACCATAAGCTGCATCCTGTGGGTCAGCTACATTTCTTCCTGTTGCCTTATATGCCCATGATAACGGCCAATGAATTGTTGCATTTGAATTGCCTTGGTAGATTTTTACTTCATTTGAAGACTTTTGATAGACAACCTGTATGTGATGTGCAGTGTGGCTTGGGCCAGCCTTTAGATCATGGGAAAGTGCCAGAATGTCTCCCGGTAGTAGGTCGTCCGGGCTCTCTACTGCGACAGTATTAATGCCTGTGCGCTGCATATCACGTGCGCCGTAAGTTTTCATGACCATTTCGGAAAATCCGTACTTATTCGAGGCGTATTTGTCATGCACACTGCGGTCTAACATTTCCATGTTACGATATGTTCTCACGCCGGTGGTCAGCTTGACCGGTAATTCTTTCGATGACGCATATTCACAAAGTATGCGGATTGCAAAATCTTCACAGGTGAATTTGTTATACTTGATCTCGCCGTATTTGTTCCAGTATTCTTCGGTGCGTAATCGCTCGGCGATGGCTGGAACGCTCCGTTGAAAGTCAATTATGTCCGCTTGGGTCCAAAATCTTGTGGTCTTCCAAAAGACCTTAAGCTGCACTATAACCCCAGTTTGGTCTGATTTAGGTGTAAACGGCACGCCTCTGACTACAAGCTGCGATAATTGCCCCATTCCACTCATACTTCCTCCTTTATGGCGATGTCGCAACTCAGCATATTGTTGCTGTTGCCTTCAATAATAGTGGTTTTACCATCTGCTCCGGTCGTTCCTACAATAATTTCACTACGCGGATCAGTAAGCCGATATGGAATATTGTCAAGCAACTGCCCGTCTTGATCTTTTAAAATCAAGTGCTGGTCGTGTTCGTAATTTTCCGGTTCAATGTTTGTCGCACCAATAAATATAGTCGGCGATCCGCTAGTAATCTTGCCGCCGTGATCAGTAGCACAACCAACATAAGCAGCGGGCTTGCCGTTGATAAAGACAGAGCTGCTTCCCTCGATAATCGTGGCACCGCAAGAAGTCTTGTCGCCAACCCGCGCAGCTGGTTGATCATTATGGAAGGTATTGGGTGAACCTGTCACAATCGTGACTGTGCCATGTTTCGGACAAGAGACGCTATCTCCGGCACGCGCTGCCGGTCTGGCGTTTTCTGCGTTGCAATTCAAATAAACAGCCATGTTTCCTCCTTCGCCAACATCACATTGATAATATCTGTTTTCATGTAATGCCCTCCTTTTGGCTCCAAGAAATACCGTCAGACGGTTTTGTCACGTCGTTCAACACATTATTGACCATTTAAAAGCGCGCGAGCAGGATATCCAAATGAGCGCCTGATTTACCGGCATAAAATGGTTAGCTAACTTTAGTTGTACAACTAATTATTAAAAAATTATTATAATATGGAAACATATTTAAAATAATTTTTTGTTAATGTCAAAGAAAGAATTGTGTGTGTCGACTGAGCCGCAAAGGGAGTTTTGTTAATAATCTTTAGGGTGTTTGCGCAGGTGAGTTTTCAGGTGCGGGACTTTGTATAATCTTGACCTGGTAGTATCATGATAGTATCGTATTTTGTATCTGTTCGGGCTTGTCGAGCTGCATACCTGGCTGAATTAACCGGATTTTGATTAACTAACTTATTGGAAAAGATATGCTTGGAGAATGTTAAGCGCTCTTAGACTGTATTGAGAGGATTTGTTGATGACAGTTCCTGATAAGTCAATCATTCTTTATCAAAGTCCAGATGGTCGTGCAAACTTAGAGGTAAACCTTCACGGAGATTCAATCTGGCTTTCGCAATCACAGTTAGCAGAGTTGTTTGAAGTAAATGTTCCGGCAATTTCTAAGCATGTTCGTAATATTTTAGCTAGCGGAGAGCTTGATGTTTTGTCAACTGTTTCCAAAATGGAAAGAGTTCAAATCGAAGGTGGACGAAAGGTCAAGCGGCTCCACGAAATGTATAACCTAGACATGACTATTTCAATTGGCTACAGGGTCAATTCAGCCAAGGCAACGCGTTTTCGTATTTGGGCTACCCAGGTTTTAAAAGATCATATTGTCAAAGGGTATACAATCAACGATCAGCGTTTTCGTGAGCAGGCCGAAAAGCTTACTGAAATGCGCCAGACGGTTGAACTGATGGCTCGAACTCTTGCCAGTCAGGAGCTTGTCAGCGAAACCGGTAAAGATGTGTTGAAGGTTATCACTGACTATGCCTATGCTCTGAATCTGCTGGATCGCTATGACCACGGTACACTTGCCATAGATGGCACTACCAGGCTGGCATTGCATGTAATTAAGTACGATGAGGCCATTGCGATTGTCGAGTCTATGAAGAGTGCGTTTGATGGTCTTTTTGGTATGGAGAAGGATAACGGATTCAAGAGCTCTCTTGGGGCCATCTACCAGACTTTTGCAGGTGAAGAGCTTTATACGAGCATTGAGGAGAAAGGCGCCAATCTCCTCTACTTTGTTGTCTAAAATCATGCCTTCAGTGATGGTAATAAACGGATCGCTGCTGCCCTGTTTGTCTACTTCCTTGGTATGAATAATGTGCTCTATCGTCCGGATGGGAGCAAGCGACTGGCGGATAATGCCCTGGTGGCACTGACATTGTTGATCGCCGAGAGTCGGCCGGACGAGAAGGACACTATCGTTAAAGTAATTGTAAATCTAATCAATCGGAATAATGATTGAAAATAAGCGCTTTACGATAAAGGAACCGGTATTTTGACTAAACAACGCATTGAAAAAGACCTGTTGGGGGAGTGCGAAGTCCCTGCCGATGCACTATACGGCATTCATACCGTGCGGGCTGTTGAAAATTTTACGCTTTCCGGGCGGCGGGTGAACTCGGGCCTGATTCACGCTTACGGTGCTGTGAAACTTGCCTGCGTCCGCACCAATCGTGAACTGGGATTTTGTGAAGAAACCAAGGCCGATGCCATGGAACAGGCTTGCAACGAGATGATGGCGGGAGGACTGGACAGCCATATTCTTGTGGATGCCTTGCAGGGCGGGGCGGGTACCTCGACCAATATGAATGTGAACGAGGTGCTGGCCAACCGTACTCTGCAGCTGCTGGGGCGCCAGCCGGGAGAGTATGCTTTCGTCAGTCCGCTGGCAGATGTCAACCTGCATCAATCAACTAATGATACCTATCCGACCGCACTCAAGGTGGCGGCTATTCTGAAATTGCGCCTGCTGGAGCGCGAACTGGTTGCGCTGCAGGAGGCCTTTCAGCAGAAGGAGAAGGAGTTTGCCCATATCGTCAAGATCGGCCGGACCCAGATGCAGGATGCCGTCCTGACCACGCTGGGCAGGGAAATGTCTGCCTATGCCGAGGCCTTTGGCCGTGACCGCTGGCGGGTTTACAAGTGCGAAGAGCGGCTGAGGGTGGTTAATCTGGGGGGGACGGCCATCGGTACCGGCCTGGGCGCACCACGTAAATTCATCTTCCGTGCTGTGGAAAATCTGCGCAGCTTAACCGGACTCGGTCTGGCCCGGGCTGAAAACCTGATCGACTGCACCCAGAATGCCGATGTTTTTGTTGAGGTCAGCGGTATCCTCAAAGCCTGCGCCAGTAACCTGCTGAAAATATCCGGTGATCTGCGGCTGCTCTCCAGCGGTCCGGATGCCGGCCTTGGTGAATTGAAGCTTCCGAGGCTTCAAGCCGGTTCATCGATCATGCCGGGCAAGGTCAACCCTGTCATTCCGGAGGCTGTTTCACAGGCTGCCATGCAGGTCATGGCCAATGACCATGCTATTACCCAGGCTTCGTCCATGGGGAGTCTGGAGCTGAACCCGTTTATGCCGCTGATCGCAGATAGCCTTTTGACCAGTCTGGATCTGCTTTCCAATGCCTGTTTTCTGCTGCGCAGTCGTTGTGTGGAAGGTATTGAGGCGGATGAGGCGCGTTGTGGCGGATATGTGGAAAGCTCAACCGCATCGGTGACTGCGCTGGTGGGCCTGATCGGATATAAAGCTGCTGAAGAGATCGCCTCGGAAGCAAGGTGCAGCGGCAAAAGTATACGTTCCATTCTTGTCGAGCGCGGCATGATGACAGTGGAGCAGTTTGACGAGCTTACATCTGCGGCGAGTGTCACGCGGCTTGGCTCTCCAGCCGGGAAGGATGAAACAAAACCATGAATAACACACCAAAAGGCATGCGCCTGCACATTGGCTTGTTCGGCCGTCGCAATGTGGGTAAATCTTCTCTGTTGAATGCACTGACCAGGCAGGATGTTTCTATTGTATCCGATGTGGCCGGGACAACCACCGACCCGGTGGAAAAACCGATGGAACTTTTGCCGATCGGACCGGTACAGTTCATCGATACTGCCGGTATTGATGATGCCGGAGTGCTGGGTGAGATGCGTGTTCAGCGCACACTGCAGGTTTTTGACCGTACCGACCTGGCTGTTCTGGTTACGGCATCAGGCGAATGGGGCGAGTATGAAACCGCCATTATGTCTGAGCTGTGCGAGCGGAAAATACCGGTAGTTGTCGTATTCAACAAGTGCGATCTTACGGCGGACAATGAAGTACAGATGTCCAGCCTTAAAGAGCTGGGGATCCAATACGTGCATACGGCAGCCACAACCGGCCAGGGGCTGATCGAGCTGCGCGAGGCAATTGTCAACTCTGCTCCGGAAGATTTTATCAACACTCCGACTATTGTCGGTGATCTGGTGCCTCCGGGTGAGATGGCCGTGCTGGTTGTGCCGATTGACAAGGAGGCGCCCAAGGGGCGGCTGATACTGCCGCAGGTGCAGACAATCCGTGACCTGCTTGACAATGATGCCTACAGCATGGTGGTCAAGGAGCGTGAACTGCGCGACGCGCTGGACCGTTTGAAAAGGCCGCCTGCTCTTGTAATTACGGATTCGCAGGCCTTTCTCAAGGTGGCTGCCGATACGCCGGACGAAATTCCCATGACCTCTTTTTCGATCCTGTTCGCCCGTTTCAAGGGAGATCTACCCGAGTTCGCCCGTGGCGCCCGGTCGATTGACCGGCTGCGCTCCGGCGATAAAATTCTGATCTGCGAGTCCTGTGCCCATCATCCGATCGGCGAGGATATCGGCCGGGTCAAGCTGCCGCGCTGGCTGACCCAGTATGTGGGGGGCAAGCTGGAATTCATCCATGTGCAGGGGCATGATTTTCCCGTTGACCTGACACCCTATAAGCTGGTGATACACTGCGGAGCCTGCATGCAGAACAGGCGCGAGGTGCTGACAAAGATCATCCGCTGCCGCCAGGCCGGGGTGCCGATTACCAACTACGGCATAGCCATTGCTTTTTCCCTAGGCATTTGCCAGAGGGCATTGCAGCCTTTTCCCGATGCTCTGGAGGCGTTCATGGGAAACCGGGACTAGGGGCTGGGAGGCCACTAACCTTGAACCATGAACTTTGAACCACGAACTTTGAACTTTGAACTTTGAACAAAAAAGGTGTCTATGACTTCTAACGATATTAAAGCTGTTTTGGACAGCCTTTACGAAAACAGGTCAGCTACACAGCTGGCTAATGATCCACTTTCCTTCTGCCACCGTTTCAGTGATCCGGCCGATCAGGAGGTGGCCGGACTGATTGCATCGTCGTTTGCCTATGGCAATGTGAATATCATTCTGCGGACGCTTGACGGGATTTTCGCAAAAACAGGCGATTCTCCTCTAGGTTTTGTCAGGCAGTTTGAACCTTTAGATGGACTGAAACTGTTCAAAGGTTTCAAACATCGCTTCAATGACAGCCGTGATCTGTGTGCCCTGTTTCTGGCTATCCAGCTGATGATTCGTGAATCCGGCAGTATCAACGCCTATTTTTTGCGCCAGCATGATGTGGATGCTGTAAATCTGACATCTGCACTGGATGGTTTTTCCGCGTCGATCAAGAGTTTTGATTTCAGCTCTGTATATGGTCAGGCGGAAATTCCAAGAGACGCCTATTTCCCCTTTTTCTTTCCGGCACCTGCCTCCGGAAGTGCCTGTAAGCGCCTCTGCATGTATCTGCGCTGGATGGTCAGGCCATCAGACGGTGTTGATCTGGGGATCTGGCAAGGTGTCAGTCCGTCACAGCTGATTATACCGGTTGATACACATATTCAGCGCATTTGCAGGTATCTGGGTTTTACAACCCGCAAAAGCGCAGACTGGCGCATGGCTTGCGAAATAACAGCGGCCTTGCGATTGCTGGATCAGGATGATCCTGTAAAGTATGATTTTTCCATTGCACACCTTGGAATATCTGAAGGTTGTGACGGTAAAGATCTGGCTGTTTGCCGTTCCTGTCAGATTTCAGGAATCTGTTCTCAAAACAGCGCTATCAAAGCATGAGGGGATTTTTAATAAATTGACACTCAAAAGCCTTTCTGATATAGGATACGTTGTTTCAGCTAGTTACATGATCAACAAGCTGTCCCACCACAAATAACCGGGGAGTCGTAGATGATAATCCAGTGTGAACATTGTAGAACCAAGTTCAAGCTTGATGATGCCAAGGTTAAAGACACAGGGGTCAAGGTTCGTTGTGCAAAGTGTCGGAATGTCTTTAAGGTTTCTAAAGATCAGTCGCAACTTGCCGAAAAACCAGACTTTGCAGCAATGCTTGGGCATAGCGCTGATGCTGCAGTTGTCAGTGCCGTTCCCGTTGCATTTGAAATTGATCACGGTTCAGAGGCAGTAACAACAGCTGGATCTGATTTTGATTCCTCTACTTTTGAATTGGATGAGGTTAGTGATAAATCATTAAGTTCGGAGAAGGAGACTTTCGAACTTTCAAATGATGAATTTACCCTGCCGGCTGTTTCACCGGAAGAGTTTGATGTTTCTTCTCTCGCCCTTGATGATGAAACAGCATTTGCTGTTGAGCAATCTGCGATGGGCAGTGAAACAATGGACTTTTCCGAAATAGCTGCCGACGGAATTGCTCAAGATACTGACAAGGCCATGGTTGCTTCATCCAGTTTTACAGGTATGGATGATATGGTTTCAGAGGCGCCTTCTGATCAGAGTAAGCCTGATCTGGATGGTTTTATGGATTCCATCGAGTCCCATGAGCCGGCCGGGTCAGATGTCTCGAAATCCACCTATACCGATGAAGAATTTCATCTGGGAGAAATCGATTTTGGCGACGAACTGGATACTACAACCAGTCACCAGATCAATCCGGAGAATGTTGAAGAAGATCACAATCTGCTATTTGTTCCTCTTGAAGAACCGCTGGACAAAGTTAAAGCCGCTGATGACTTTGAGCCAGTTGTAGTTCCTGCTGTGGCTGCAGTAGCGGAAGACACCACCAAGGTGCCTGAGGTAGCTGCCCAGGAAGAACTCCCGCCGCTTTCCATCTCTTCACGACGTAAGTCACCATCAACAATGTTTATGGCCATGGTCGGCCTGCTTGTTGCCGGAGTTATCGCTCTGTTTGCTTTTTTCGGCCTTGAAAAGTCAACCGTAGTGGTATCAAAACCTGGTGAAGGCGGCATCAAGATTTCTCTGCAAAATGTAAAGGCTTCTTTTGTCAAGAACAGCACCGTTGGTGACCTGCTTGTCATATCCGGTGAGGCTGTCAATAACTATGATACGCCAAGGGCCGCCATCCAGGTTATGGGAACACTATATTCCGCAGACAACAAGGTGCTGATGACCAAAAATGCCTATGCGGGGAATCCTATTTCCAAAGAGCAGCTGGCAACCATGACAGCGGAAAAGATTGAAGCTGCCATGTCCAACCAGTTTGGCGATTCACTGGCAAATATGGAAGTTGCGCCTGGAAAAGCGATACCGTTTGTAATTGTTCTTTCGAATGTCCCTGCGGAAGCAAAACAGATCGGCTGCGATCTGATCGGCTCAACAGGTGCTGCACCAGCTAAAAAGTAACTTTAGTTCGCGTATGTTATTGATAAAACAAAAGGGCCGCTGATTTAGTCAGCGGCCCTTCTGTTTTAAATCCGAAAATTAAACGGTTATGCTATTTCAACCAGTTTGATTTCAAAGTTCAAATCCATGCCGGCCAGTGGGTGGTTTGCATCGAGTGTGACTGATGTTTCAGTTACATCAATTACCATTACAGGCATTGGTGTTCCGTCTTCCAGAATCACTTCCATGTGATCCCCGATAGTCGGTTCAATTTCAGATGGTATTTCAGTGCGGTCAATAACAGCCACCATTTCATCCACACGTGGGCCGTAGGCGTCATCTGACGCGATGCGTACTTTTACGCTCTGACCAGGCTCCAGTCCGATTACCGCTTCTTCAAATTTTGGAATCAGATTGCCTTCGCCGATAACGAATTCCATTGGGCCGGAAGTCTCATGCCCTCCGCATCCACAGCCGCCATCGCCGCAGCCGCCGCTATTTTTGTCATCGCCGCAACCGCCATCATCGCAGCCGTCTCCGCATTGATCTGCAGCTTCTTCCGATGCATCGAATACGCTGCCGTCATCCAGGGTACCGATGTAGTGTACTTTAACCTTATCGCCATTTTTTGCTTGTGCCATTGTTGTATCCTCTCTTTGTGTAGTTCAGCTTAAATTCAGAATATTCAGTTTTTCGAGTTGATGCTCGATATTATTTTATCCAGCTGCAGTGGGTCTGCGCCTGTAATCCGTACTCTTTTATGTCGTGAGGTTTCACCGGAAACTAGTTCTACTGAGGATTTTGATACGCCAAAAAGTTTTGCAAGGTATTCGCAGCAGAGTTTATTGGCCGCTCCATCAACAGGTGGTGAAGTCAGTCTGATTTTGAGTGCCTTGTCCTGTATTCCGCAGATTTCATTTTTAGATGCCCTGGGCTGGACACGCAGGTTGATAATTATTCCGTCATCGGTCTGACAGAATAATGCGTGATCAGGCCTGGTCATCGCCGGTAATCATTCGTGCGTGGCTGTCCAGCAGGGATTTAAGGCTGATTTCGAACTGTATTTTCTGTCTGCGAATGTCTTCTATCCTGGCCTTGAGATCACCCAGTTGACGTTCGGAATCCGCCACGATGCGTTCCGCTTTCAGTTCGGCTTCACCGATAATCAGTGCAGCTTCTTTCTGGGCATTGTTTTTCATTTCTTCGATGACCCTGTGAGCGGCCAGCATTGCTTCGCGCAGGTCTTTTTCCTTTTCGGAAACCTCTGCCATTTCCCGATTGTGGCGGGCCTGCAACTCTTTGAGCTCGTTGTTTTCACGAACCAGGTTTTCCATTTCTCCAGCAATGGTCTGCAGGAAAGCGTCAACATCGTCCGGGTCAAGACCGTTAAACATCTTACCCTTGAACTGTTGCTGCTGAATGTCAATCGGGGTGATTTTCATCTGTCTACCTTTCAGTATCTAAGTGCTGTACTTGAAGTTATCAGGTAATGATAAGCGGTGTTGAAAACTACTATTTGTATGACATAAATCAGCGCAAATGCTACCAAAGGAGACAGATCCAGTGCACCGGTATTCGGCATATGGCGTCTGATTCTGCTTAACAGCGGTTCAGTAATACGATAGATGAATCTTACTATCGGATTATAAGGGTCCGGATTGACCCAGGACAGGATAACGCTGGCCAGCAGGACGTATTTGTAAATAGTCAGCAGTCCGTCAGCGATTTCAACTATTTTAGCTATTGCCAGAAGTATGTTGGCGATCAGAACCACAGCTGTCTCCAGACTTGTTTCAAAATATAATGGAAAGATAAATACGAACAAATATGCCCTAAAGTGGTTTCAATGTCAAAGGTGAATGCGATCAACTTGCCATGCTCCGGCCACTCTGATATAAATGTTGCTCAAATGCGGTGAAAAACCGTTTTTTTACTGGAGAAAATATGAACGAGTGGAAAGAATGCCTGGAGTGCGCCGTGGCTGCAGCGAAGGTTGCAGGCGGTTATCAACGATATCGTTTTACCATGCCTTTTGCAGTGGACATGAAAGGTGATAAAGACCTTGTAACCGAAGTTGACAAGGAATCGGAGCGTCTGGTTGTGGAGCATCTGCTCAATTGTTATCCGGATCATACTATTCTGGCGGAAGAGAATATTTATCCCCAGACGGATTCACCGTTTCGCTGGGTCATCGACCCGATTGACGGTACGACAAACTTTGCCCACGGCTATCCCTGGTTTTGCGTTTCAATCGGTCTGGAGTATGAAGGTGAATTGGTGGTCGGAGTTGTCTATAATCCGATTTATGACGAGCTATTCACAGCTTCCAAGGGCAATGGCGCTTTTCTGAATGGTCATCGCATACAGGTATCAGGCCGATCTCCCGTAAAGAACTCGCTGTTGGGGACAGGTTTTCCCTATGACAGTGCCACTGACCCGGAAAACAACTTTGCCAACAGTTTTGCTTTTCAGAAGGCTGCTCGCGGAATCCGCAGGGCCGGTGCGGCTGCGCTTGATCTTGCAAGTGTAGCTGCCGGACGTCTGGATGGTTACTGGGAGCTGAAACTGAAACCGTGGGATGTGGCTGCCGGCGTGCTGTTGGTAAGGGAGGCTGGCGGGGTTGTGACGAGCTTTGATGGGTCAGCCTATGATATTTTCAATAACCGCATTCTGTCCAGCAATGGACTAATACATCAGGAAATGGTGGAAATGCTGGCAATGGTTAAAGAGGAAGGGAAACTGTGACCCGTAAAACAAGAGCAATACTGATGAATGCTTTTTTGTTGCCTGGAATGGGGCAGCTGCTTCTGGGACGCAGGGTAACCGGGATTATAATCATCCTGATTGTCAACTTTCTGATGCTGTTGGCACTGTTCGTACTTCTTAAAGGCGCATCGCCAATAATTGCCGCAAAAATAACGGCAGGTCAGGTTGGCTATAATGAAGTGCATTCCGCAATTGAGGGTGTTTCCGGCTATGGCAAGGCGCTTCTGGCCGCATTCGGGGTTGTGTGGGGTTTTGCCATGTTTGACGTGATCAGGAATGGCAAGACACATGGGGAACCTGATGATAAATAGTTCTAGCCCTGTTTAACTCCGCAAAGACCTTCTCCGGCTTTCAAAGCTTTCAAACCATTCAGTTCAAACAATGCCTTCAGGTTCGCCTGGGGGCATTTCTGTTTCCAGCCACCATGGAAACAGTCCGCGGCCAGCAGAATTCCACCATTATCAAGTAAATCTGCCAGGTTTCTGATGATCCGATTCATTTCATCAAAACTGTTAATGATCGGCCCACCCAGCAGGCCATTGCAGAGAATCAGATCAAATGTTTCGGAAACCGTTGGCGGATTCAAAAGGTCAATCTGCTTGAACAGGATTGAAACATCTGCTGATGAAGAGATTACTGGTTGAGCAATGCGTCTGAATGAGGTTTCACGACCTGGATCATGTGGAAATAAAGCATGTGCTGCCGACCAGGCTTCCAGTGGGTCAAGAGTCCAGCCTTCCATGTGAAAGCTGTTCGGGGCAAGACCTGTTTTCAACAGTTCCCCGGCCAGCATATAAGTACCGAGACCATCTCCACAGGCCGCATCCAGAATATTCAGTCGAACTGTTCCTGGCTGATGGCTAGTCCGCCTGTTTAGAATAAACCTGGTTTGTTCCGGGTAGCGGTCGGGATCGTAGCCATAATAGCGCAGCGGCATGAAGGACCAGAATATGAATTTCTTGCATAGCTCCGGATCAATCTGCAGGCGCTTCAGTATTGCGGCCGGGTTGCTGGTACCATTAAATAAAAATGACGGCATATGGCCAACAATGTCGGCCCAACTGGCTGTACCGGCAAAAGGTGTGCTGGCAAATATGGGGCGATAGTTGAGTGAGGATTGGTAGAAGTTGATGAAAACCGGTCGTATTTCAACCAGTGGCAGCCAAAGTTCACTTTGGTAGTGAATCTCCGGTGACAGCCGCAGCCCTGGTGCAGGCCAGGGTGCGGGACCGTATTTGATGAAATTGTCGAATAATTGCTGCAGTTTCAGAATCGACCGGTCTAAACCGGTCGATAAAATGGGTGGTGAGAACAGTTGTTGAAGGTGTTTAGCGGCGTCCTGATGATCAAGGGACGGGGAAAAACTGAACATCAGAACGTGCGGATCGGTCGGTAAAGTGTATCCCGTTCAACCGGGATCTTGTCTGCTTTGCTGATCAGGCGGATAATGCCGTCTTTGGTCAGGGATTGCGGGCTGGCAGCACCGGCATCGTGGCCGATTTTTTCCTCAACTACTGTTCCATCCAGATCGTTGACTCCGAAGGCCAGTGAAACCTGGGCAATCTTCTCGCCCAGCATGATCCAGTAAGCTTTGATATGATCGAAGTTGTCCAGGAAAATTCGGGCAATCGCCAGGGTTTTCAAGTCATCCAGTCCTGATGTGCCCCTGATGTTCAGTTTCATGTCGGAGTTTTCCGGCTGGAAAGCCAGCGGGATGAACGCCTGAAAACCGCCGGTTTCGTCTTGCAGGTTGCGCAGCATCTCCATATGGGCAATGCGGTCGGCAAAACTTTCCACATGACCGTAAAGCATTGTGGCATTGGTTTTAAGGCCGGCCAGGTGAGCCAGTCGGATGATTTTCAGCCAGTGCTGCCCGGAGATTTTTTCTGGGCAGATTTTGTTTCGCACCTCTTCCACCAGGATTTCAGCCCCGCCACCCGGCATGGAACCGAGCCCGGCAGCGATCAGTTGCCTGAAAACCTCTTCGACGGTAAGTCCCGAAATTCGGGCAAAGTAATCGATTTCAACGGCTGTAAAGGCTTTGACGTGAACGCTTGGAGCGGCTTTCCGCAAACCTTGCAGCATTTCAATATAAAATTCAAAGGGAAGGTCCGGGTGCAGCCCGCCAACGATGTGAACCTCAGTGGCGCCTTCCGCTTCTGCCGCTACGGCTTTTTGGCAGATTTCGTCCAGTGTGAGCGCATATGCACCCTCCTGGCCGGTTGTTCTGGAAAAAGCGCAGAAGGCGCAGCGATTAACGCAGATGTTGGTGGGGTTGATATGACGGTTGACATTGAAGAAGACATTCCTGCCGTTTTTGCGTTCATTGATCTTTGCCGCCAGCTTGCCGATAGCCAGCAGATCGTTGGACTCAAACAGTGCCAATGCTTCTTCGGTGGATATGCGTTGATTGTTTTCAACTTTTTGCGAGATGCTTTCAAAATTTATCATGGGCGGAAGTCTACGATAATACGGGATGAGGTTCAAGATCTTTGTTGATTGTAAAAGGTATTTAGGCTGAAGGCTGAAGGTTAATGCTGAAAAACATTAAACAGACTTTAACTGTAGCCTTCAGCCTATAACCTGAGCAACTATTCCTTTTCTGCAAACATGACGCTGTTGCGCCCGGTTTCCTTGACTCTGTAAAGCGCCTGGTCAGCACGTTTTATCAAGGTTTCTTCCGTGTCATTGGGGCCTGCTTCGGCTACACCGATGGAGAGCGACACATTGACCGGAATTTCATCAAGCAGGAACCGGCTTTCACGCATTGTGGCACAGAGCTTCCAGGCCACGTCAATGGCGGACTTGGCGGATGTTTTGATAAGAATTATGGCAAATTCATCGCCGCCGTAACGAGCCAGAAAATCACTTCCCCGCAAAGATTCCTTGATCTTGAAGGTTACACCTTTCAGGATTCTGTCTCCTCCAGGGTGTCCAAATGAATCATTAATTGTCTTGAAGTTGTCCACATCAATCATCATCAGGCAAAATGACTCATTGTAGCGCTGCAGTACCTTGATCATTTCTGACAACTTTTCATCAAAATAGGCCCGATTGGCCAGCTGAGTCAGACCGTCAATTCGCACTGCAGTTTGAAGCTGCTCGATCTGCTGTCGCTGTTCAGCCAGAATTTCCTGTGAACTGGCCAACTCACCTTTAAGAGTTGTGTTGGTTGAAATAACCCTGTCGATCTCCTGCATCAGAGTCGTGTGGGCATCCATCAAATCCTTGGGGATGGGCATTTTGTCTATGGAATTTTTTACATCACCCAGAGCCTGGGATGAGTCTGTAGCAGCCTTATCCGTACGATGAATGGCAGTAGCCAGGGTCAAAAGAATACTGCGAATCGTCTGGGCGGAGTCACTGATCTGTTGCTCACGCGGGTCTACTTTTTGGGCAGGAGTTTCAGCCAGGTTTTCTTCCGCACTGCTTAAAGCAGATTTTTTCTTGAAATAATTCACAATAAAAGAGAACGGAGCAATGAAAATCCGGGCAAATGCATCCAGAGCATCATTGATTGATTGCAGATTAATCATTCTGAGCAGTGGGTGCAGAATCATACCGATTGTCATGCCGCAAATCAGAATAACAAGATAAATCAAGACATCCATGGCAAAACCTCTTTTAGTGCAGTGCGCGATTTGTTCATTAAAGTTGTATTGTAACCATTTCAGTATTATTTATAAAACATTTTTTGATTATTACCAGCTTTAAACAAAAAGAGTCCTCGGCAGGCTGCCGGGACTCTTCTTGCTTAAACTATACTGTCTTTAATCTTAGCCCAGCATTGCCTTCATATCAGCATCAACCGTTGTAATCGGTCCGATGTTGAAGTTCTCAACCAGGAAGTTGAGGACATTCGGCGTAATGAATGCCGGCAGGGTTGGTCCGAGTTTGATGTTCTTGATGCCGAGTGAGAGCAGTGTCAGCAGGATGACAACAGCTTTCTGCTCGTACCAGGAAAGAACCATGGAGAGTGGCAGATCATTAACGCCGCACTCGAAGGCATTGGCCAGGGCCACTGCAATCTGGATGGCTGAGTAGGCGTCGTTGCACTGTCCGATATCCAGCAGGCGCGGAATGCCGCCGATGTCGCCGAAGTCCAGCTTGTTGAAACGATACTTGCCGCAGGCCAGTGTCAGGATGATGGTATCCTTAGGTGTTTTCTCAGCAAACTCGGTGTAGTAGTTGCGGCCGGATTTTGCGCCGTCGCAGCCGCCGATCAGGAAGAAATGCTTGATCTGGCCAGCCTTTACTGCTGCAATAACTTTATCGGCAACACCAAGAACCGTGTTGTGTCCGAAACCGGTCAGAATTTCCTGACCCGGATTTTCCGGCAGGGCGGGGCACTCAAGCGCTTTATTGATAACTTCGCTGAAATCCCAGCCTTCTATATGCTTGACACCCGGCCATGCTACCAGGCCCCATGTGTAAAGACGGTCCACATAGGAATCGGAAGGCTTCTGGATGCAGTTGGTGTTGAAGATGATTGCGCCGGGGAAGTTGACGAATTCCTTGGCCTGATCCTGCCATGCGCCGCCAAAGTTGCCGACCAGGTGGCTGTATTTTTTGAGTCCTGGATAGCCGTGGGCAGGCAGCATTTCGCCATGTGTGTAAACGTTGATGCCTTTGCCTTCAGTCTGCTTGAGGATTTCTTCAAGCATTTTCAGGTCGTGTCCGGTTACCAGAATTGCCTTGCCAGCCTTGGTGCCGAGCTGAACAGGTGTGGGGACTGGATGGCCGTATGCACCAGTATTTGCTGCGTCCAGCAGACCCATGACAGTCAGGTTCTGCTTGCCACATTCCATTGCCAGTCCGACAAAGTCCATCAGGCCCAGGCTTGGATCAGTGGTTGCTGCCAGAGCCTTCTGGAAGAAAGCCATGACGTTGTCATCGTTTTTGCCCAGGATCATGGCATGGTCCATATAGGCTGCCATTCCCTTGAGGCCGTACATAAGAATTTCAATTACGGAACGGATGTCTTCATTAACATGCTGGGTATTGATGCCATGGGCTTCGCCCTGTTTGATCATACCTTCCAGGTCAGAAACAGGCTGCCAGGCGGCAACTTCACCAGGAACTGTTACGCCAGCGATGGCTTTGGCTTTTTCCTTCAGGTCATAACATTTTTTGATTAACAGACCGATTTTAGCTGGATCAAAATCAACATTTGTAACTGTGCTGAATAGACCTTCAATGGTGAAACGATCAATCTCAGCATTTCTTCCAGCTTTATCGGCATAAAGTGCCAGGCTTTTCAGGCCGTATAACAGGTGATCCTGAAGTGCAGCCACATCCGGTTTTTTACCGCATACGCCTGAGATGTTACAACCGGTACCGTTTGCTGCCTGCTCGCATTGATTACAGAACATGCTCATGATTAGATTCTCCTTGTGTTTTAGATTGTCCGACATAATTGCGGATTAATTGTTTCTTGCTTGTGTAGTGACAGTATACCGTTTTTTATTCAAATTGCTTGACGATTGTCAAAAAAAGCAGAAAAAGAAAAATTGGGTAATAATTTGTGCTGACATAGTATCCGACTTGCCCAAACAGCAAATATGGGTATATTGTTGGATGTATTGTTTTCTACTCATTTTGAAATGTTTTTATTCGCAGACCTGGCAGGTGGAAATATGCATGATAGTGTAATTATTCTCTGGGTAATCGGTGTTTTTCTTGCCTTTACTGGCTTGGCAGGCCTATTGCTGCCCCTGCTGCCTGGTGCGCCACTGTTGCTGGCAGGTCTGGTCTGTGCTGCCTGGGCAGAGGATTTCAGATACGTGGGAATCTGGACTCTTTTACTGTTGGCTCTTCTGGCCGGTTTGACCTATCTGGTTGAATTTGTGGCTTCTATCCTGGGCGTTAAAAAGTATGGTGGTTCAAGCCGGGCCATGATCGGCGCTGCCATAGGCGGTATTGTGGGCATGTCTCTCGGTATTGTGGGAATTCTGTTCGGGCCTTTTGTTGGTGCTGTGATTGGCGAATTATCACTGCAGCGCAGTCTGGATCAGGCCAGTCGCGCCGGATTTGGTACCGTAGTAGGAATGGCGCTTGGTGTGGCTGGAAAACTGGCAATAGGGATTGCAATGATCGGGATCTTTCTGCTGGTGAGATTTACCTGATTTTTAACAACGTATTTTGGGATTTTATATGGAACGGTCAACAACTTTATTCTGGTCATTGATTGTGGTGCTTCTCTCTGCATCGCTATTTTTTGGGCTGAACGCCGAGCAGCGAAGAAAAAGCCTGCAGGTTGGCAGTGGTAAAATAGATAGTGGAGATCTTGTGCGACTGGTCAAGGTTATTGACGGAGATACTGTTCAGGTTGTGCGTGAAGGGCAGGAGCCTGTGACGGTGCGGCTGATCGGGATCAAAACATTTGACGCCAAAGTTGAAAAAGATGTTGTTACAACATTTGGTCAGGCCGCAGTTGAGGCTCTGGAGCGTCTGATGTTTGAACGACCGTCGCGGGTGCTTCTCAATACACCTCCCAAGGATAAGAATGGCCGTTATCTGGCGACCCTGTTTGCTGCTGATAAAGATGTTGCACTGCACCTGGTGCAGGAGGGGCTGGCACTGGTTTATACCGTTTACCCGTTTCCTGCAATGCAGAGTTATCTGCATGAACAGGAAATAGCCAGATCAGGGCGCCGGGGTTTGTGGGCCAGTGCAGCGGCCAGAGAACGGTCCCAGGTTCTGATAAATGAGTGGCGGAGTCAGAGTCAATGATGCAGCAACTGATTGCATACTTTACGAAGCACCTCTTGCATAATCCATCCGAATCAATCCGTGTGTTGGTGTTAATGCTGGCAGTATTGGCTTATGGCACCACAGGCTTTTTGTATTTCGAGCTGCCTGGCAATCCTGATCTGACCTGGGGTGACGGATTGTGGTATACCATCGTTACTATAGCCACTGTCGGTTACGGCGATTTTTTTCCCAAAACGGCTGGCGGTCGTTTTCTGGTTGGCTGGCCGATTATGGTCGTCGGTATCGGACTGCTCGGTTATGCTCTGTCGCTGCTTGCAGCTGCACTCGTGACATCCAAGACAAGGGAGGTGAAAGGCATGTCGTCTTTTAACCTGAAAAACCATTTGGTAATCTTTAATTTCCCCGGTCTGGGCAAAGTGCAACGTGTGCTGGACGAGTTGTTTCTTGATCCCACCTTTGGCAGGCATCGCCAGATTGTCTTGATCGATGAGTTTTTAGATGAGTTACCGATTGAATTGCAAAAACGTGGCGTGCATTTTGTGCGCGGTAACCCGGCCCGCGATGAAACGCTCAGCAGGGCTTCTGTCGATAGTGCCTCCCATGCCATCGTGCTTTGCCGGACTTCCGGAGATCCGGAGTCTGATAATCTCAATGTTGCAATCACACTTGCCATAGAAGCCAGGTGCCGCAATGTACAGACCGTAGTTGAATGTGTGGATCAGGCTTCGGAAGAGCTGCTCCATAAAGCCGGCAGCGACAGGGTTGTCTGTACTTCCAGATTCGACTCATTATTCATAAGCCAGGAACTGCTTAATCCTGGAGTTCAGGGTGTTATTGCAGACCTGTTCAGTGCCCGTAGCGGTCAGCAGATTTACTTCACACAGGTTTCCAGGTCGGAGACGTTCCGTGAACTGTCCGAACACTGTCGTACAAAAGGGCATCTGGCGCTCGGTCTCGGCAGGGAAGGTAATATCAGGTTAAACATTCCGGACATGGAAAAAGTTGATGCTGGTGATCAGGTGGTGACTATCGGAGCCTCGCGACCGGAATCGCTTTAAGCTGAAAAAATGATAACTAAAAAATACATTCCAAGGAGATTAAATCATGAGTAAGGTTTATTTTGCCGACATGCGTGCCGGACATAAGGAAAACCTGTTTGACAAGATCACCAAACTTTTGTTGTTGGGCGGACTTCAGCAGGCGGTCAAGGAAGGCGATCTGACTGCGGTCAAGATACATTTTGGCGAAAAGGGTAATCATACCTTTATTCGTCCGATTTTTGCCAGGCGTGTGATCGAAGAGATCAAAAAATTGAATGCCCTTCCTTTTTTGACAGATTCCTCAACGCTGTATCCGGGTGAACGTAAAGAGGCAGTTTCGGCAATTACCTGCGGGATTGAAAACGGTTTTGCCTATGCTGTAGTAGGGGCGCCGCTGATTATCAGCGACGGCTTGCGTGGTGTGACTGAAACGGAAGTCAAGATTGAAGGTGATCTGCTCAAGTCGGTTTTTCTCGGGACGGAGATCGTAGAGGCTGATTCACTGGTCTGTTTGTCACATTTCAAGTGTCATGAACTGACCGGTTTTGGTGGCGCTATCAAAAATCTGGGTATGGGTTGCGCCAGCCGCAAGGGCAAGCTGATACAACACTCTACCGTTGCTCCCAAGGTCGATGCAAAGAGGTGTATCGGCTGCAGCCTCTGTCTCAAGGCCTGTGCCCACGACGCTATTATCATTACTGATGGCAAGGCCTCTATCGATGCAGTCAAATGTGCCGGTTGCAGTCGCTGTATTACCGTCTGTCCGGTCAAGACAATCAATGTTCAGTGGAATGAGGCCTCTGATCTGGTAATGAGAAAAATGGCCGAATATGCCAAGGGTGCGGTGACCGGCAAGGAAGAACGGATGGTCTATCTGAATTTCATTACCCAGGTATCACCTGCCTGTGACTGCTATGGGCATGCCGATGCACCGATTGTCAACGATATCGGTATCTGTGCTTCAAGTGATCCGGTTGCGCTGGACCAGGCCTGTGCCGACCTGGTCAATGGGGCGCGCGGTAATCAGGAAACAGCGCTTAAGAGTGGGCTGGAGCCGGGCGGTGACAAATTTCGCGGTGTTCACCCGGCCATACCTTGGGAGGTTCAACTGGAGCATGCTGAAAAGGTCGGCCTGGGCAGCAGGACGTACGAACTGATCAAGATTTGAACCTAAAAGCAATAGAATAAAAAAGACCCCGGAGTTTTAAATGCTTCGGGGTCTTTCATTATAAGATTAAACTTAGAGCTGTAAACCGGCTTTACCCGCCGAATTTAGATATCTCAAAACCGATCTGTCCCAGAGGCATTACTTCATCGGCAACACCGCCATCCACACAGGCTTTTGGCATGCCGTAGATAGTTGAAGTCGCTTCGTCCTGGACCAGTGTTACCCCGCCTTTGCTTTTTATGGTCTGCATACCTTTAAAACCGTCATTGCCCATTCCGGTCAGTATGACTCCCAGCATTGATCCACCGGTTGCTTCAGCCATGCTGGAAAGCATCAGGTCTACGGAAGGGATATAGACATGTTGCGGGTAATTGGTGATAGGCTCCAATTTTACGGTAACATTTGTACCGCGACGCACCAGAGTTGTGTGCATTCCGCCTGGGGCTACCAGTGCCAACCCGGGCTTGAGGATGTCACCATCAACAGCTTCACGGATGGTCAAGGAGCATTTGGCATTCAGACGGTCAGCGTAAGGTCCGGTAAAGGCCTTTGGCATGTGAATGCCGATAATTATTCCGTACGGGAAGTTGACAGGAATACGGGAAAGTACCTCTTGCAGTGCCACAGGTCCGCCGGTAGATGCGCCGATACCAACATAGTTGATTTTTTTTCCGGCAATTTTACTTCTGGTGCTGGTTCGTTGAGCCGGTGGTGGTGTGGGGGCTGATCTGGCCATTGTTGATACGGATGGAGAAAAGGACCTGGAGCCGCCTGCAGCCCTGACTTTTCTAAGCAGCTCTTCACGGAAAATATTCTGTGCCTCAGAAGAGTCAGTTACGTTCTTTGGGATGTAGTCAATGGCACCGGCATCCAGAGCTTCAAATGTGGATTTGGCGCCCTGATTGGTCAGAGTCGAGACCATGATCACCTTTGTAGGTGCTTTGGCCATGATCTGTTTCAATGCCGCAATGCCGTCCATGCGCGGCATTTCCACATCCATTGTAATGAGATCAGGTTTGAGGGCAATCGCCTTCTCTACGCCTTCCATGCCGTCAGCAGCTGTGCCGACAATCTCAATTGATAAATCTTTGGATAAAACGCTGCGAATGGCCATGCGCATGAATGATGAGTCATCCACAATCAGAACGCGTGTTTTGCCACTTTGTGTTGGTTGCATTAAAGCCCGCCTGTTACTTGGAATTGAAAATGGAGCTGACAAGCTCTTTTACATCAGGGATTGCATCGTCCAGCTCATAACAGAATCGCTCCACATCCATATCAACAAGGCTTGGATACTGCTCTTTCAGAATTTTCCAGGCCGGTTCTTCATGCAGGTTGAAGCTGACCCACTCTATTCCGCCATAATCAAGTCCGCGTACACTGCAGAACATATCTGCCAGATTTACTATGGAGCATAAAACCGGATCCAGTGTCGCTTCCTCCGGACTATGGTGGTAGGCGATGACTTCGCAGTAGGCTTCCGGGAAGTTCCATTTGCGGGCCATGCTGAGACCTATTTCACAGTGACTGGTGCCGAAATGCTTGATTTCCTCGTCGATCAGCTTAATTGGTTTGTCCTTGATTGCATTCAGGACAGACTTGAACTCATCCCGCATGTAGGCACTCAGGAATACAACACCCAGGTTATGTATTATACCGCTGATATAGGCTTTTTCCAGATCCTTGTAGCCGACTATCTTGGCAATGACTTTGGAAACCATGCCGGTGCCAAAGGAGTGTTCCCAGAAACTGCTGATTTCAAAAGCACCAGTATCCTTTTCAAATGCACCGATCAGTGATGTGGTCAGGGCCAGTTCACGCACATGCCGCAGGCCGAGGTAAACCAGCGCACGTTTAAGAGAGGTTATCTCATGAGTTGGTTTGTAAACCGGAGAGTTCAGAAGCTTCATTACCCGGGCTGTCATGACCTGGTCGGAAAGCATCAGGTCGGCAATTTCTTCAATTTGAACATCCGGTTGATCGAGAAGCTGCAATATCTGGTTGGCAACAGCCGGAATAGTGGGTAGATCATCGATTTTTGCAACCATCTGTTCTGCTTTTTCAATCATTGCAATCTTATTCATAGATCAGACCTTTCAGACTATTTTTTATAAGTAAATCCGCCTGGGAAGTGAACAGTTTTGAATTTATCATTCACCCCGTGCAGGGATTCTGACTGTCCAACAAAGAAGTAGCCGTACGGTTGCAGGTTGTTGTAGAAATGCTGGACAACCTTGGACTTGGAGGCGGTGTCGAAGTAAATTAAAACATTGGCACAGAAGATGATGTCAAAGGTCTTCATGAAAATCATCTTGTTGTCATCATAAAGGTTCAGCTTGTTGAAGGTAACGAATTTTTTGATTTCGGGTGAAAGAGTAAACAGCCCCTTGTCTTCACGAATATATTTACGTTTGTACACGTCCGGAATATTGCGTACGGAATAAGCGTTGTAAACACCTTCCTTGGCCTGGGCAACAACGGTTTCATTGATATCGGTGCCGACAATTTCAATAATCCAGTCTTTCAGCAGGGTGGAACGTTTTTCATTCAAAATCATGGCCATGGTATAGGCTTCTTCACCTGATGAAGAGGCGGCGCTCCAGATGCGCAGCTTGCGGAAGCCCATTTTGTTCTTGATTTCGACTATTTCCGGCAGAAGTTTGGTTTCCAGTGCATTAAGTTGCGGAATATTTCTGAAGAAATATGTCTCATTGGTTGTAATTTCATCCATCAGGAATTTTATTTCTTCGTTTCCGCGCGGAGATCTCAGAAGCAAATAGTAATCCTGGTGGGTTTTGGTGCCGGTGGCCTCCATTCTGCGAGTCAGACGGCTTTCCAGAAAATACTTTTTGGTCGTGTGGAAGTACATGCCGCAGAGGTTGTAGATGAAATCTCTTAATTGTTCAAAGTCTTTATCAGAAATAGCCACAATATTATCCCTTCGATGATGTTAGTTGTTACTGCTCTTCAGTTCCGGCTAACGTCCGGAACCACTTTCGCCACCATCAATAAGTCCAAATGGATCAATGATCAAAGCTACGCGACCATCTCCCAGAATTGTGGAACCGGCAATACCGGGAATGTTTGCAAGGTAGTTACCCAGTGATTTTATGGCAACCTCCTGTTGTCCTACCAGACGGGTGACCACAAGTCCCATACGTTTGTCTGCACTGCCTACTACAACTACATAACAGAAATCTTCCTGTTCATTTTTCTTTTGTACCCTGAAAACCGTTTCCAGTCGTACCAGGGGCAGTACCATGTCGCGCAGTTTTAGCACTTCCTGTCCACCGATTACATGGAACAGGCGCTGGTCAACTCGCAAGGTTTCCAGAACGGATGAAAGCGGCAGGGAATAGATCTCACCTTCAACCTCCACCAGCAACGACTGGATAATTGCCAGTGTCAGAGGCAGGCGCAGTATGAATTCGGAGCCTTGACCCTTTTCACTTTTAATCTCGATCAGGCCGTTAAGTTTTTTGATGTTAGTTTTGACAACGTCCATGCCTACACCACGGCCTGACAGGTCGTTTGCCTTGTCTTTGGTGGAAAAGCCGGGCAGGAAGATCAGGTCAAAAAGTTCACGCTGGCTCATGGCGGCCAGTTGATCTTCAGTAACCAGACCCTTTTCCAGCGCCTTGCGGGCTACTCTTTCCGTGTCGATACCGTTTCCGTCATCCTTGATGCTGATGATGATCTGGTTGCCTTCGTGAATTGCGGCCAAAACCAATGTACCAACACGTGGCTTACCGGCGGCAACACGCACATCCGGCGTTTCCAGGCCATGGTCCATGGCGTTTCTGATAAGGTGGATCAACGGATCGCCGATTTCGTCCACAACGGAGCGATCCAGTTCTGTTTCCTCACCGAAAATCTGCAGGTCAACCTCTTTTCCCAGGTCGCGAGCCATACTTCGGACAATGCGCGGGAACTTTTTGAAGACCTTCTCAACCGGTAGCATCCGCATTTTCAGAACCTGCATCTGCAGCTCGGAAGTTACGAAGTTCATCCGCTTGGTCAGCTTGGAAAAATCTTCGTTGAATTCAACCGAATCAAAATCACCCTGCTGCAGATTCTGGTTGATCTGAATCATCCGGTTACGTTCCAGCACCAGTTCTCCAACCTGATTCATCAGGTCGTCCAGGCGTTTAACATCAACACGAACAGTGGTATTGTCCGATAAATCCTCACCTTTGTTTTCAGAAGACTTGGGTGGTGGAGGGGTCTTCTTGGGAACAACTTCAGAACTGATTTTGGGTGTCGGGGGAGCTGGCGGTGCTTCTTTCACGGGCTCTTCCGATGTTGGGGCACTTGGCGTTGTTACCGGTTTTGTTGCGTTAGCATCGGTTTCAGTTACAGTGTCTTTAGGCGGTTCAGCCGGTTGACTGGCTTCCGGTGCAACTTCGGCTTTCTTCTGTGCGGCAGAGGCTGCTTCAGAAAGAAGCGGCAGCAGTTTTGTTATTGTGCCCTCAATTTCACGTTCCTGGATCTCGCCGGCTTTGATATCGCTGACAAGCACCTTTACCAGGTCGGTTGCTTCAAGAATAACATCCATTATTTCAGGAGTTACATAGAGCTCACCCTTACGCAGACGATTAAGTACATCCTCTGTTTTGTGGGTTACTTTGACCAGCTGATCAAAACCGAGGAAGCTGGAAGCGCCTTTAACCGTATGAATAGATCTGAAAATCCGGTTCAGCAGCTCTTCAGGTTCGGAAGATTTTTCAAGCGCAACCAGATCGTCATCGAGTTTTTCAAGCAGTTCTGTTGTCTCCGCGAGAAAGCCTTCAAGCAGTTCCGCATCTTCACAATCAATCGGTGACATTTAAACTCTCCTTAGAAAATCTCAAATAAACTACAGGGAACCAAACAGGCTTTTTTCATCGTTAGAGAACATTTTTTCGAGGTCGAGAAGTACGAGCAGTCTTTCTGCCTGATTGATAACACCGGCAATGCAGTCCTGATCAATGCCGCTTGCTACAACCGCAGGAGATGGCTGTATTTCGCTGCCGGAAACCCTGATGACTTCAGAAACCGAATCCACGATAAATCCCATCAACTCTCCATCAACATCCATGACCATGATTCTGGTTTGTTTGTCGTACTCTGTTTCCATCAGTCCGAATTTTTTGCGCATGGAAATGATCGGAATAACTTTGCCACGCAGGTTTATAACACCTTCAACAAAATGAGGTGTGTTTGGAACCCGTGTAACGATGGGCATACGAATAATTTCTCTGACTTTTAAAACATCAACACCATACTCTTCCTGATCGAGATTGAAACTGACGAGCTGGATCAGCTCACTACGAGATTCATCTGATTTAACAGGGACTAGTGCGTTACTCATGCTTTCCTCCTGAATGCAAAAAAAACTAATAATTCAGAGCATTTATGCAAATGGTGTTTGTAATCTATTACTCATTAATTGGGCAAATTTAGCATGTAAGACATGCAATAATCAAGCTTGATATGTCCTTGCATAGAGTTAGTTTGTCATATTTGTATTCAAATGCAACTTGTTCGGATAAAAAAAATATTGAATGTACTTACAGACTGATTTTATACATGCCTGATTCGGACCGAATTTTAATGATTTACAGTAGCTGTTCATTCATAAGCTTGACTGTTGTTGGCCCATCCGAGTAGTAGTCGATAACATTGTAGCAGCAGAAGTTCTGTTCGATGTTGAAAACGCTGCTTAGCGGTGCTCCGATAGCGTTCAGCAGGACAATCCGGTTGACTCCGCCATGTCCCACAACCAGAATTTCCTGGCCCTGATGTTTTTCAACAATCTCTTTTATGACCGGCATTACGCGGGATTGGATATCCAGCAGGTTTTCGCCCTGCGGCACGCGATAGTTGACCATGTCCGCCAGTCTTGCCTTCCACTCTTCCGGCCAGCGGTTGTTGATCTCTTCCCAGGTCAGGCCCTCCCATAAACCGATATTCAATTCACGCAGTTCGCTTTTTTTTACAGGTTCAATGCCGAACTGCGGGCAGATGATAGCCGCACCGATACTGCAGCGGGAAAGATCGCTGGTATAACAGGCGGAAATATTCATCTCTTTCAAGCGTGCTTTCATGCGATGGTACTGCTCAACACCAGTCTTGGTCAATGCTACATCAGTCTGTCCGTTATAGCGTGGTGAGTCATATCCCTCTACCTGGCCGTGACGGATTAAGTGGATGCGGGTTGTTTTTATCATTATATATTTGTGCTCCGTTTGGCTATTGGTGTAAGTCGCGGGAATAATAACAGCATTATGTTCAAAAAGAAATGTTAGGGAGATCATTACTTCGTCTTGCGATCAGCGGTTTTCGCCTAACAGTCGAACTTCCTGCTGCGGGTAGGGGATACTGACGCCGCGCTGACGGAAGATCTCCAGGATTGCCCGGTTCACTTCGCCGATGGCATCGGAATAATCCGGCACTTTGACCCAGGGGCGAACGCTGATATTGACGGATGAGTCAGCCAGTGTGATGACCTGGACGACCGGCCTGGGATCTTGAAGTATACGCGGGTTCGAGAGCAGCACTTCATCTACAGCCGTAATTGCCTGGCCGAGATCAGTATTGTAAGAAACTCTGACGGTCAAATTAACCTGACGGATTTGACCGTAGTTATGCAGAATTTCGCCGGCGATCTTTCTGTTGGGAATCACAACCAGAGACAGGTCGGCATGGCTCAGGGTAGTGCTGAACAGAGAGATGTTTTCCACCATGCCTTCTTCGTTGGCTATGGAAATGTATTCATTAACCCTGTAGGGACGGGTAAAGATGATGGTCAGTCCCGCCGCCAGATTTGACAATACCCCCTGCATTGCCAGTGCAATACCGGCACCGGCCATGCCCAGTCCGGCTATCAAAGGTAACAGGTCAATGCCCAGATTCTGGAGCGCCATGATCAGGAACAGTCCCAGAACAAGTCCCCGCACAACGCGCATCAACAGTTGCCGAATGGTGATGTCCAGATCCATTCGCTTAAGAATTTTATCCAGCATGCCCCCAACCCAGCGCCCGGCATAGTAGCCGACAACAAGAATCAGAACAGCTGTAAACAGTTTGGGACCGAATTTGATGGCCTGGTCAATCAGCTTTTCCTGGGCCTGTCCCAAAGCCAGAATTTGTCCAGTAATTGGTGAAGTTTCAATAGCCATATTGGTGGGTCCCTCCGCGATGATATGAAGTTAATAATAGCAGGATTGAGCCTGGAATGAAATAATTGAAAAATCTGAGGGTGGATTAGATCTGTTTTTAAAGTTATTTGTGATTTTCAGAGAAGTTGTTGGAAAAATCGGGAGGTATCTACCCGAATATGCAAGTATCTACAGGTTGTCTTTAAAGTCTCATATTACGTGCCCGGCAAATACTGTGTCACTTCAACTGCTCCAGGGCACGTGCCAGTTGGTCAGGGCATGATGTGTCCCCCTGGCAGGCAATGCCTTTCAAGCGCTTTATCACTTCAGTCACATGCATTCCGCTGACCAATGCAGCCAAAGCCTGTGTATTACCAATGCATCCACCAACAAAGGAAATGTTGATAACAACACCGTTTTCAACTTCAAAATCAATTCGTTTGGCACAGGAACCGTATGTCTCGTAACTTAATTGCATGCTGCATGCCTCATGTTTTGTAAAATAATTACATAAATTCCAGACCAAAAACTCAGGCAAGTCCCGACAACCAGACAATTATTACTGAAACAAAGACAGCCGGCAGCAGATTTCCCACCGGAAGGCGCTTGATTCCGACCAAATCTAGCCCGATTGCAAGAATCAGCAGACCACCGACAGCATTCATCTCAAGTATGACCGTTTCAGTTAGTAACACTCTGGCTGATTCAGCGGCAATGGTGATGCATCCCTGGTAAACCAAAACCGGCAGGGCTGAAAACAGTACGCCTATTCCCATTGTGGAAGCCAGAGCAATTGCCGCAACACCATCCAGCGAGGCTTTTGCGTACAGTATTGTCGGTGCTCCGCCAAACCCGTCCTGTAGTGCCCCCATGATCGCCATAGCCCCCACACAGTACAACAGGCTGGCTGACACAAATCCTTCGGCGAAATTTCCATCACCTGCAAAACGCTTCTGCAGCCACATGCCGAACAATTCCAGGCGTGACTCAATCTGCAGGAGTTCACCCAGAATTCCTCCGGTAATCAAACTGCCGATAACTATCAACGGCTGCCTGCTCTTCAGGGCCAATTGCAAGCCAATCAACATTACAGCCAAACCCAGTGCCATCATAACCGTCTGGCGCATCCTGTTTGGAATAAAACGGCCGGCATAGCGGCCGACCAGAGCGCCAGCACAAATCGCAACAGCATTTACAACCGTCCCAGTCATAATCATACAACACCTTTTCACAACAGCATGTTTAACGGTAGATTCAATAACATATAATAGATTGATAGTACAGGGGGGGAAACTCCATTCAGCAAGCATGGCTGGCAGGAAATAAAATTGTACGTCAGGTATAAAAGAGGCACCGGAACTGAATCCGATGTCTCTTTTGCAACCTGGTTACGTCATGGGCTGTCTGACAATTGTCTTCCATTTTTCCGGCGCAGCGCGCCGGATGTCGCTTAAATATATTTCATGGTGTTTGCCGACCATCCGGCTGCCGGAACTCTCAATAAATGCATGCACCTTCTCGATTGTCGGACCTTCTTCTGTAAACGGGCCGATATGCATTGTCTGTGCAGCTTCTCCTTCTTTGAAGGCCTGAAACCGTACCAGCGGAAGAGCTGGCAGCATTTTTTTGTGTTGCACTTCATATGTTGCCTTTTCAATCATGTCCTGCGTAATGATTTCCGGCTGCATGATCATGACGGTCCATTTCCAGGAATCTTTATTCCCTGAGCGGAATGCAGACATGTCATCAGACCACCAGAGAGCTTCAAGCGGCAGCACACCATAATCAATTCCGGTTTCACCCTTTTTGATCATGAATTTAAGAGTATAGGAAAGGGAAAACAGGGCCTCAACCGCATCCTTGAAAGCCTGGGATGTGTTCGGATTCCCTTCTCCGTCGATCATCAGAAAATTCATCTGAGGCACATCTACAATTTCCACTTTTTTTGCTGATGGGCTATAGAAGTGTCTGAGTTGTTTCAGGTAATTTAACTTTGTCATTTTTCACCATGTACTTATGGGTAAAATCGGAAACTGATTATTTTACAAAACCGCCTGTTCGCACTTCCCTTATTTGACTCAAAATCGATGCTCCAATCTTTTCAATTGTAATATTGATGTGACTAAATGCAAGCGGTTGAAGAGCAAAAGTAGCCCCAAGGTTATGCTGCCGGAATAAGTGTTTGTCATGGCGGTTTATCCACGCCGATGCGGCAGGAACCGCTAGTGCAGCTGTTGCGCCGTTTTGGCAGAAAGCGGCGGATACTGGCAAATCCCCGGTAACAGAGACGGGCCAGTGGATTTATCAGCGGCAGGGTGATCAGAGTCCCCAACAGACCCAGCAGGGACGAGGTTGGGAAAGCCTGCCAGATGGCCCAGAATGCCTCAACTCCCCGGAAAACCCGACCGCTGCTGTCAATGGCGTGCATCTGGTACATGAAGTCCGCCAGTGGGATACCCATCGGAGTCGGGTCAAACTGCTGGTCGCTGATGTCCACCACCATCAATCGACCGGCACGGTCCAGCTTGCCGTAACGTTCAACCTCCAGGGCACAGACAGAGCATGAACCGTCATAGAAGATGCGTAGCGGAAAAAGCGGTTTGGTCAGCATGGTCACCTCTCTGTATTAATGTGATAATCAGGGGTATACCGGAATGGGAGTGTGTAAATTATAGCAAGAAATTCAGAAGATGCATCTATAGGGAGTGACTTGTAATGGGGATAAATCAGGCATTTTTAAATATAAATTTACCTTTTTTAATAGGTTGTTTGAGGTCTTTGTTTTTTTATCTGTCAGTAAGAAATCGGCACCCGGTGGTTATTTTACAAAACCACCCGTTCGCACTTCCCTGAGACACCCTTGATAAAATACCAAAGTATGTTGCAATGAAGAACCCTCAGTGTATATCCATTCCACATAAGGTTCTTTTCTCGGCCATGAATAGGGTTCACCGCTCTTATGGCAGGGATTCACTTCCGTGTTGAAACTTATCGGGGCGTTCATGTCGTTAGTTTTAATAGCAGGGGGATTGCATTTTGTTTCCACTATGGAGATGTGGTCGCCGGTCGAGACAATATTGCCGTTGGGACAGCGAAAGTTGTCCGCATGTGCCTGCATAGCTGAGAAATTAAAGGCAGCGATTATAGCAATAGTTTTCCAGTTCATGTTTTTCTCCATCATAATGGCCCCAACGGCTGAGAACATAGCGGGTTCACCACGGTTGCACATTTGTGCAGTAATTAACGATAAAATTATGTGGATTTATCACCACTGCATTTGCTCCTATGTATGGGAATATACGTATCCTTTTGTAGACTGTAAATTAAAATAAAAAATGTCATTTGAGGCCTACGGGGGCTGGTAGGAGAGGGCAGAAAAACAAAAAGAGGCACCGGAACTGAATCCGATGCCTCTTTTTCCTGATATGAAACCAAATTAAATCTTGTCGCCCTTCAGGTCGCACTTGAACAGCTTGCCTGCGCCGCGTGAAGCGCAGAAGTCGCCGCACATGGTGCAGGTATCTTCCTCTTCCGGTGTACGGCTGGCGCGGATGGCGCGGGCATCTTCAGGGAAGAGTGCCAGTTCAAACTGGCGTTCCCAGTTCAGGTCGCGACGGGCCTTGGACATTTCCTTGTCACGCTGACGGCACTTCTCAGGGTACTTGTTCATGTCGCCGATGTAGGCCGACAACTTGGCGGTCTTGACGCCGACGCGAACATCTTCTTCATTTGGCAGTGCCAGGTGCTCTGCCGGGGTGATGTAGCAGATCAGGTCAGCACCGAAACGGCTGGACTGGGCTGCGCCGATGGCGGTGGTGATATGGTCGTAACCAGGAGCAACGTCGGTAGTAATCGGTCCGAGCATGTAGTATGGTGCGCCGCCGCTCATGCGCTTCTGCAGCTGGATGTTACCTTCGATTTCGTCCAGAGGTACGTGGCCCGGACCTTCAACCAGCATCTGGCAACCCATGTCGCGGCCGATTTCAGCCAGTTCGCAGTTGAATACCAGTTCCTGGATCTGGGCGCGGTCGGATGAGTCGTGGATGGCGCCGGCGCGCAGGCCGTTGCCCAGGGACAGGACGGTGTCATATTTTTTCAGAATCGATACAACGCGGTCGAACTTCTCATAAAGAGGGTTTTCGCGGTTGTTGGCGATCATCCAGGCAACCATGGAAACGCCGCCTTTTGATACCAGGCCGCCGTAGCGGTAGTGCTGCTTGCGCAGGCGCTCGATGGTGCAGAGGTTGATGCCGCAATGTACCGCCATGAATGCCATGCCGTCGGCGCACTGCTGCTCGATGATGTCGAAGAGCATCTCTTCATCCAGCTTATTGGGGTTCTTGTATTTGCGGGCAGCTTCACAGAAAGCCTGGTAGAGCGGCACGTTACCCACCGGCAGGTCTACTGCGGCGATGACTTCGCGACGGACACGGTCCAGGTCACCACCGACGGAAAGTTCCATCAATGTATCTGCGCCGCACTCCTGGGCGATCAGGGCTTTTCTGATTTCAGCATCATAGTCGATGATATCGGAAGAAGTACCGATGGAGGCGTTGACCTTGGTGGACAGGCCTTTACCGATACCGGCGATTCTGGAAGGCTTGCGGTTGTGGTTCCAGGGGATAACAATCTTTCCCTCGGCAACCATCTGCAGGATGAATTCCTGGGTAACGTCTTCTTTCTGTGCAACTGTGATCATCTGTGGGGTCAGGATGCCCTGGCGGGCGGATTCGATTTGAGTCAACATCTGTTTGGATCTCCTTTTTAATTTAACTGCAATTTAAGTGTGGCTCGAAGCCACCATCCGGAACGGTATTTTATAGCTTTTGCTGATTATCTTGGTTTTCAGTTTCTAGCTCCTCCCCTTAATTAAGGGGAGGTTGGGAGGGGTTAAATAGCCGCGCTACATAACCCCCCCCAACCCCTCTTAACTTAAGAGGGGGCTTGAATCAATTCTGCACTCACGCCAGCCACGCACCGAGTTGATCAGCCAGATTCTCTCGGCATTGTAAATATCATCCAACGTCAGCACTGCCTCGCGGATGGCGCCGATTTCAATCAATTCCTGCCTCAATACTCCCGCCAGCAGGCCGCACTGGTTTGCCGGAGTAAGCATCTCTTCGCCAATCCTGACAACTATGTTGTTGAAGCAGCCTTCCGTGATCTCATCTCGTTCGTTGACCAGCAGGACATCGTCGGCTTGCGGGTGGCTGCTGCGTGCGTCCTCATAGACATCCCGCCTTGTGGTCTTGTGGTACAGGAACGGGTCGCCCGAAGCTATTCTCTTCTCTGCAACAACCAGTTTTAGCGGAGGCGCGTCAAGGTCTGTCGGTTCGATCATGACTGACTCAATTGTTACTGATCCGTCAGCATCAAGCAGCAGCCGGACCTTGTGGATGCCATGCAGCTGTTTGGCATATTCTTCCAGGTCGTTGATAACCTTGTCCGGATCAACGTGAAACCCGAAATATTCCGCAGACCTTAGCAGTCTGTGCAGGTGCCTGTCCAGCATCAGGTAACCGTGCTGATCATAGCGCAAGGTTTCAATCAGGCTGAAAGGGCTGCTGTCCCTGGTCAGGAAGGCGCTCTTGGCGTGGCATTCGTCAAATTCTGCCTCCGGATCTGAATCCCAGGTGATGCCGCCGCCGACGCCGACTTCACCTCTGTTATCGCTGTCAATCACCGCTGTTCTGATGGCTACGCTGAAAAGTGCCTCGCGGCCTGGTGAAATATAGCCGATGGCACCGCAATAGACTCCGCGCGGTGATGTTTCCAGATCGCGGATGATCTCCATGGTGCGCCGTTTCGGTGCGCCGGTGATTGAGCCGCAGGGGAACAGTGCCCAGAAAATATCCGTTATGCCTGTTTCCGGAGCGATGCGGGCCGTGACCGTGGAGGTCATCTGGTGTACGGTCGGATAGGTTTCGATCTCGAACAGCCTGGGCACTTCTACTGTTCCGTTGACCGCAATGGTTGAAAGGTCGTTGCGCACCAGATCAACTATCATCAGGTTTTCGGCCCGATCCTTAGGACTCAGTCCCAGTTTTTTCTTCTGCCGCAAGTCTTCAGACGGTGACGGCAGCCTGGTAGCGGTTCCCTTCATGGGCTTCATGGTTAGCTGGTCACCCTGCAGGGCAAAGAACAGCTCCGGTGAAGCGGAGAGTATCCTGTGGCTGCCGGTATTAATCCAGGCGCAGAAAGGGGCCTGCTGGTTGCGGCAGATTCTGCGGTAAAGGGCAAATGGATCGCCGGTTACGGAAAATTTCTGCCTGACCGTGTAGTTGACCTGGTAGGTTTCACCTCTGGCAATGGCATCCCGGATGCTGTTGATCGACCGGCAGTACCGGTAGCGACTGACATCAAGCCGCGGCTCGCTGATCCAACAGTCACTGTTTTCATCGTTACGTTCAGTAGTGACCTCTCGCCGTTGTGAAAAGATGCCGAACCAGAGCAGCGGCAGGTCAGACTGTTGCATAACCGGTAGTTCCGGATTGAGTGCGCTGGCCGCCTCGTAGCCGATAAAGCCGGCGGCATGTCTGCCGGCTGCAACCGCCTGCTCTATGCTGGCCAGGGCAGGCAGTACCTCAGACAGAGAGTGGGCGACAATGATTACTTCAGGTTCTTCAAAAGAGAAAGAACGTCCGAAATCCGTTTTAGAAAAGGATTCCAGCAGAACGGCCGGATAGTTATCCAAGTCCTGACCGGATCGATTCATAGATGGAGCTGCGGCATGGCCGAGAGCAGTATCAGAATCAGTATTTCATTCAATTCGCTGGTGCAGCCGATAACATCGCCGGTGATGCCGCCGATCTTGCGGGTAAACCAGACCTGAATCAGTACGGTGGAAAACATGGCTGCAGCAAGAACCATAAGGCCATTGATACCCAGCAGAAACCAGCTGGCTGCAAGCGTCAGAACAGCGGCGACCACAAACTGGGTTTTGCCGGCTCCGCTGACCAGTACGGAACCAAGTCCGTCCTGTCTGGCATTGCGACCGAATACAATCGATTGTACCTGGCAGAAACGGGTGATGACCGGAAAGAGCAGCAGCGCCTGCCATTTGGTATCTGTCGGTACGCCGACCAGGGCTTGCCATTTCAGCAGCAGTCCTAGAACCACTCCCACAACACCTACAGCGCCTACCCGCGAATCCTTCATAATTTCCATGAAGCGTTCACGGCTGCCCCGGGCGGCAATGCCGTCACACACATCGGCAAGCCCGTCCAGATGCAGGGCGCCGGTGATGACAGCAAGGGCTGTGATTAGCAGGGTATCGACCAGCGGCCTTGCCAGATAAGGTGCAATCAGCCAGTTCAATCCGGCCAGCAGGGCGCCAATGGTCAAACCGGCCAACGGAAACAGGGACAATGAACGTGCCAGGTCATCCTTCTCCCATTTTAATTGAAAGGGGAGAGGGATGATGGTCAAAAACTGTATGGCTATCAGAAACTGTTTCATAGAATCCGGTTCAAGGTTCAATGTTCAATGTTCAAGGTTTTAACCACGAACTATGAACATTGAACATAATTAACTAGTCACACCTGCTTCTTCAAAAGTGGCCATTTCTTTCAGAATTTTTACACCGGCATCGATCAGGGTCATGGCCAGCGCTGCGCCTGTGCCTTCGCCCAGACGGAAGTTCAGGTCAAGGATCGGTTCTGCGCCGATGCGTTCCAGCATGAATGAATGGCCGACTTCCACGGACTTGTGGGCGGCAAAGATGTAGTCACGGACATTGGGGTGCAGTTCCGAGGCGATCAGCGCACCGGCTGTGGAGATGAAGCCGTCAACGACCACCGGGATACGGTTGGCTGCGCAGCCGAGCACCAGTCCGGCAATACCGGCGATCTCCAGGCCGCCGACCTTGGCCAGCACATCCAGCGGATCATTCGGGTCAGGTTTGTTGATGGCCAGACCCTGTTCAATGGCGTTAATTTTCTTGACCAGGGCTTCATCGTTGATGCCGGTGCCGCGATGGGTAACTTCCTTGACTGTCTTGCCGGAGATGGCGGCAATGATGGCGGAAGATGGTGTCGTGTTGCCGATGCCCATATCACCCGTACCGATCAGGGCAATCCCTTCTGCCTTGCTCTGGTCAGCCAGCTCAATGCCGACCTGCATGGCCGCAATTGCTTCTTCGCGGGTCATGGCAGGACCTTTGGCCAGGTTTTTGGTGCCTTTGGCAACTTTTTTCCTGATCAGGCCGGGTGCATCTTCAAAATCAGTGTATACACCCACATCAACCACCCGCACTTCTGCACCGGCGTGACGGGCCAGTACATTAACCCCGGCACCGCCGTTGAGGAAGTTGTAGACCATCTGGGTGGTAACTTCGCAGGGGTAGAGCGAGACACCTTCTTCTGTCACACCATGGTCACCGGCAAAGGTGAAGATGACTTTTTTTGATGTGTCGGGATTCTTCTCGCCGCTGATGGCAACCAGGCGACGGGCAAATTCTTCCAGTCTACCAAGTGATCCGGGCGGTTTGGTTTTGTTGTCCAGTCGGTCCTGTGCTGTTTTCAGCGCATCCGTATCAACAGGTTTTATGCGAGCAATTGTGGATTCAATGATATTCATCTGCTTTCCCCAGTCCCTATTTAAGTTTCAGCGGTATTCCGCTTATCACCGTATATACATGATGCGCCGCAGCCGCCAGTATCTGATTGGCCTGTCCGGAAATATCCCGGAAAATCCGTCCCAGCTTGTGCTCAGGCACAATACCCAGACCGACCTCGTTGGAAACCATAATCACCGGTATGGTTATACTGTTCAAGGTGGATGCCAGGTCACGCACATCTGTCATAACCAAATCTTCCATGGCGTCGCCATGATCTTCATATTTAAAAATCAGGTTGGTAAGCCAGAGCGTGATGCAATCAATCAGCACAGCCTTGCAGCTATCGTTACAGCTTTTCAAAGCCAGGGTCAGATTCAGCGGTTCTTCGATAGTCCGCCATGCCTCACCGCGTCTCTGCTGGTGCTTGATAATGCGCTGGTCCATCTCTCCGTCCAGTGCTTGGGCTGTGGCGATGTAGCAGAGCGGTGCACCGAACTCCAGTGCGATATGCTCTGCCAGCTTGCTCTTGCCGCTTCTGGCGCCGCCGGTGATGAAGATTGTCTGTGCCATGCTTCTCTCCAGTAAAATAAAAAGCCCCTCTCCATAACGGGACAGGGGCTCGAAAAGCAGGATTGTCGAATCATATCCGCCCCCGGCCCCTCTTTCCACGGAGGTTCCCAAAAGCAATCGGACTGGCAGGTTTCCTGGCTTGGGGATCGTCCCTTCTTCGCGCCTTCCCAATCTTTTAGATCAGTGGCATGTTGCGAAGTCGGTCCCCCCTTACAGTTGCGGGTCAGCGCGGGATTTTCACCCATCTTTCCTTTTATCCACACTAAAAGTGCGGCACCAGAACGAATAAACAGTTTGAATTCTTGTAACAGTTAAACCGTTAAAAGTCAAAAGCAAAACCGGTAGAAAAGGTTTTTTTCATATCCCCCCTTGATTTTTGAGCAAACCCTGATTATATTCCTATTCAGTTAGCACTCGCGTCTATTGAGTGCTAATTTTTTTGAGACAAATACACCACAAAGGATAGAAAGGAGAAGTACAGTATGAATTTGAGACCACTTCAGGACCGCATCCTCGTCAAGAGGGTAGAAGAAGAAACCAAAACTGCAGGGGGCCTGTTTATCCCTGAAACCGCTAAAGAGAAACCACAGCGTGGCGAAATTGTAGCTGCCGGCAAAGGCAAGAAAACCGAAGACGGCAAAGTGCTGCCTCTGGATGTCAAAGTTGGCGACAAGGTTCTGTTCGGTAAGTATGCCGGTACTGAAATCAAGGTTGATGGGGAAGATTATCTCATCATGCGCGAAGACGACCTCCTAGCCATTGTCGAGTAGGAACGGTCTTTTTCCGTAGTTTCATGATTACATCATATTAAAAACAAAAACATGGAGGAATAAAGCATGGCTGCAAAAATTATCAAGTTCGATCAGGATGGTCGTAATGCAATCCTGAAAGGCGTAAATACCCTTGCTGACGTTGTCAAGGTAACTCTCGGACCTAAGGGCCGTAACGTTGTTATCGACAAATCTTTCGGCGCACCGCTGATCACTAAAGACGGCGTTACTGTTGCAAAAGAAGTTGAACTGGAAGACAAGTTCGAAAACATGGGCGCACAGTTGGTTAAGGAAGTTGCTTCCAAGACTTCTGACGTTGCCGGCGACGGTACAACAACTGCAACTGTTCTGGCTCAGGCTATCTACAAGCAGGGTTCCAAGCTGGTTGCTGCAGGCCACAACCCTATGGAAATCAAGCGCGGTATCGACAAGGCTGTTGAAGCCATCGTTGCTGAACTGAAAGCAATCTCCAAACCGATCAAAGATCACAAGGAAATCGCCCAGGTTGGTACAATCTCTGCCAACAACGACAAAACCATCGGCGATATCATTGCCGAAGCTATGGAAAAAGTCGGCAAAGAAGGCGTTATCACTGTTGAAGAAGCAAAAGCCATGGAAACTTCACTGGAAACAGTAGAAGGTATGCAGTTTGACCGTGGTTACCTCTCCCCTTATTTCGTAACCGATCCAGAGCGCATGGAAGCAACTCTTGAAAACGCTCTGATCCTGATCCACGACAAGAAAATCTCCAACATGAAGGACCTGCTCCCGGTTCTGGAGCAGACCGCCAAGTCCGGTCGTCCTCTGCTGATCATTGCTGAAGACATCGAAGGCGAAGCGCTGGCAACTCTGGTTGTCAACAAACTGCGCGGCGTTCTGAATGTTGCTGCTGTCAAGGCTCCCGGTTTCGGCGATCGCCGCAAGGCAATGCTGGAAGATATCGCTACCCTGACCGGTGGACAGGTTATTTCCGAGGAAGTTGGTCACAAGCTTGACCAGACAACCATGGATATGCTCGGCCGTGCCAAGCGCGTAACCATCGACAAAGACAACACCACGATCATTGACGGCGACGGCAAGGAAGAAGTAATTGCCGGCCGCGTTAAGATGATCCGTGCCCAGATCGAAGAAACTTCCAGCGACTACGACAAAGAGAAACTGCAGGAGCGTCTGGCCAAGCTTGTTGGCGGCGTTGCAGTTATCAAAGTCGGCGCAGCTACCGAAGTTGAAATGAAAGAGAAAAAAGCACGCGTTGAAGATGCTCTTCACGCAACCCGCGCAGCTGTTGACGAGGGCATCGTCCCTGGCGGCGGCGTAGCTTACATCCGCGCACTTAGCGCTCTTGATTCCATGAATCTGGTGCCTGAGCAGCAGTTCGGCGTAAACGTGGTAAGAGCTTCCCTGGAAGCCCCTATCCGTCAGATCGCTGAAAACGCCGGTATCGATGCATCCATCGTTGTTGACAAGGTCAAAAACGGAAAAGATGCTTTCGGTTACGATGCAGCAGCAGATGAGTATGTTGACATGATCAAGGCCGGCATCATCGATCCGACCAAAGTATCACGCAGCGCACTGCAGAACGCTTCTTCCATCGCTGGTCTGATGCTGACAACCGAAGCTCTGATTGCCGAGAAGCCTAAGGAAGACGGCGGCATGGGCGGCGGAATGCCTGGTGGTATGGGCGGCATGGGCGGAATGGGCGGCGGCATGTATTAATTCCGGCTGGTTCGGAATTAATACATAAAACTGTTATTGATAAAAAAGGCCGGGAGCATATGCTTCCGGCCTTTTTTGCGTATAATTGATTCAAATCAAATACTTTATGCCTCATCCGGCATATCGTGAAATTACAACAGAAACGAAAGGGGAAAATCATGGAATTAACAGGCAAAGCATTGACAATGAGTGAGTTGGTTTCTTATCAGGGCGGTTCGGTGGTCAGCAAGACTCTGATCGATAAGAAAATCGGTACTGTGACTCTGTTTTCTTTTGATGCAGGGCAGGGACTGAGTGAACATACAGCGCCGTTTGACGCTTTTGTGCAGGTAGTTGACGGCGAGGCTGAAGTAACTATTGACGGAGAAGCCCAGGTTGTTACTGCCGGCCAGATGATTATCATGCCGGCCAACCACCCCCATGCTTTGAAAGCCGTAAAGCCTTTCAAGATGCTGCTGGTGATGATCAGGGCTTAGAAAAACTTTTACAGTGGCTGGATCTCAGGGCGATGGAGTCAGATTTTCAAACTTGCCCATAATCATGAATGTTGCTCTGGATTTGGCCACCAGCTTTTCTGCCGTATCAAACATCTCTGCTTCAACTACCATGGTCTGGCGGCCGCAGTGTATGACCCTGCCGATGGCATGTACAACTTCATTGGCTGCTGCATTTCTGATGTAGTTGATATTCAGCTCTATGGTGACGACCCGGTTGCCCATGGTTGCACATGCTACTCCCATGACCGTGTCGGCCAGGGATGCCACTGCTCCGCCATGGAGCGAGTTGTATAGGTTTGTGTGCTTCTTTGGGTTTACCGGCATGTTTATTTCCGCTTCACCCTCACGAATGGCGACAATGTTCATGTCCAGCAGATGGACAAACGGATTGCGGTCGTAAATTCCTTCCAGGTACTTTTTCAGGTTTTTAATGTAATCCATCGTGTTAAATTCTCCATAATATGGTCTGCGGCAAAATAAGCTGGTAACTTAGCTTGTCTGTTCGACAGTTTCAACAAAAACATCTGGACAAGCTGTCAAGGCATTGGCTATAGTCCCGCAAAATCCGCAGCAGAGAATCAATATGACCTTTGGTTCAGTGTGTGATATTCTCCTCTGCGATAAATTATGCCTGAGCTGCAAAACCCAGAGCCTTACGGAGAAACCATGAACAAGACTGCGGTCCTGTTATTACAGATGGGTGGGCCGGATTCGATTGCCGATATCGAACCTTTTTTGTATAACCTGTTTTGCGACCGGGATATCATCAGTATGGGACCGGCATTTCTCCAGCCGCTACTGGCCAGGCTTATTGCCCGCCGACGTTCGTGTAAGGTTTCAGCTTATTACAGTAAAATAGGCGGAAAATCACCGATCCGTGAATTGACCGAACAGCAGGCTTCAGAGCTGGAAAAAAAGCTGGGAGACCGGTACAGATGTTTTGTGGCCATGCGTTATTCCAGGCCTGATACTGCCGAAGCGTTGGCAGCTGTTTCCCGTGAAGGTATCAAACGTATTATTGCCCTGCCGCTCTATCCTCATTTTTCCAGAGCCACAACCGGTTCCAGCCTGAATCAGCTGGAGCGGGATCTGGCTCGTTCCAATGAAAAAATTGAACTGACCATAGTCAGGCAGTTTTGTGATCATCCGCAATATATTGCTGCCCTGGCTGAAAAAATTGAAAAAGGGCTGTCCGGAATTGAGAAGAGGGGCGATGTGCAACTGCTGTTTTCTGCACATGGCCTGCCGCAATCATTCATCGATTCCGGCGATCCTTACCTGGAGCAGATCCAAACAACAGTCCGGCTGGTAATGGAGCGCTTCGCAGATATTTCCCACCACCTTTCATTCCAATCCAGGGCCGGGCCGGTCAAATGGCTGGAACCCTCTACCGAGGACAAAATAAGCGAACTCGCTGCTAAAGGTGCCGGACCATTGCTGGTAGTTCCGATTTCTTTTGTCTCAGACCATATCGAGACACTCTACGAGATCGATATTCAGTACCGTGAAGAGGCTTTATCGCTTGGGTTAAATGAGTTTAGCCGGGTCGAGGCGCTTAACTCTTCCCCAAGATTTATCAGCTGTCTGGCTGATCTTGTATTGACTGCAGATAAATCAGAAAATAGATGAATTCCGCATATCAAATCAATAGACACTCCATGATTTGTGACTTACAATTGGTCTTACAATTTGCCGTTTGAAATATTTTTGCTGGTTCTGTTCCCATTTTATAAAGGGTGGTGACTTTATGCGGATTATTCTGGCGCCGGATTCTTACAAAGGCAGTCTTTCTGCTGTTGGTGTGGCAGATGCCATGGAGCGCGGTATCAAGCAGGTGTTTCCTGATGCAGATATTATCAAATTTCCCATTGCCGACGGTGGGGAAGGTACTGTTGAAGCATTGGTGACTGCCACTTGTGGCCGGATTGTAACAACATCGGTCAGAGGTCCCTTGGGCGAACCGGTTGATGCCAACTGGGGAGTGTTCGGGGATGGGCAGACCGCAGTAATTGAAATGGCAACCGCTTCCGGCCTGACTCTGGTGCCGCGTGAACAGCGCGACCCAAGAATTACATCGACATACGGTACCGGCCAGTTGATCAAGGCTGCATTGGATGCCGGATTAAGAAAGATCATAATCGGCATTGGCGGCAGTGCAACCAATGACGGTGGAACCGGTATGGCCCGTGCCCTTGGTGCGCGTTTTCTGGATAGTAACGGAAATGATCTGGTTGAGGGGGGCGCAGCACTGATCAACCTCTCGCAGGTTGACCTGGACGGGCTTGATCCCAGACTGGCAGAAACCACAATCCAGGTGGCCTGTGATGTTAATAATCCTCTCTGTGGAGTAAAAGGGGCTTCAGCGGTTTATGGACCGCAAAAGGGCGCTACTCCCCAGATGGTTGCGGAGCTTGATCTGGCATTAGGTCAATATGCCCGGATAGTGGAACAGGCAACAGGCCGAAAGATTTCCGAATTGCCCGGTACAGGTGCTGCCGGTGGATTGGGTGCAGGCCTGCTGTTTTTTACCAACTCCAGCCTGCTGCCCGGTGTAAAGATCGTACTTGATGCTGTCGGTTTTGCAGAGGCTGTTCAAACTGCGGATCTGGTTTTTACCGGTGAAGGGTGTACGGACGCCCAGACCGCCCATGGCAAGGCCCCGCTTGGTGTGGCAATGCTTGCCAGAAACAGCGGAGTGCCGGTAATCTGTCTTTCCGGTGGACTGGGAGTAGGGTCGGAACATGTGCTGGAGCATGGTATTGATGCCCTGCTCGGCATTGTATCCAGTCCGATGCCTCTGGAGGATTGCATGCAGAGAGCTGACGAACTGATAGAGACAGCGGCCATCCGCATCTGTCGTTTGCTCCAGATTGGAAAGGGACTGGGAAAGCCGCATCAAACCTGATTTACCAAACTTGAATTTATATCAATGGAATCGGAGGCAGGAATGGAAGTAAAGAAGATGATAGGTGGTATTTTAGTGGCTATTGGCGTGGTTACGTTTTATGGCGCTTATACTGATGGTGCCACCGAGTGGTTGACAAACTGGATTATTCAGAACGCACCGCATATGAAAGGCAAATACTCTGCTCAGGAGTTGATGATTTCCTGGGGTGGCTTGATGGCCGGTATCGGCCTGATGCTGATTGTCAGAAGACGCTGATTTAGTTACCTGATCAAAGACCGAAAAAATGTAAGGCCCGCAATTTTCGCGGGCCTTATTTGTATTTAACTGCTTTGCACCCTTTTCATGGGTCACTCCGGCGAGATACTTTGCCGGATAACATTGCTGATAATTTATGGTGTTCGGAAACAGATTCCTCTATTACTCCGACCTCCTGTGTCTGTCATTATGTTTCAGGTAGCGCTACCTTGTTTTTAATATAATCTTCTGAAAAAAATAAAACAGGCTGTTTTTAAATTTTTTTTCCATGTATAATAATTTTTTGACAGACAGGGACGTGAAATCGTCCCTGTTTTTTTGTTTGGTGTATCGATTATCGCAATGGATCAAAAAGATATTCCAGTCCGTTGACCTTTATTTCATAGACCGCACGAAGCATATCACCCAGCTTTCCTTTCGGCATACCCTCCTGATTCATCCAGACTACATATGGTTCAGGCAGGTCTATCAAGAGTCGCCCGGCATATTTTCCATAGGGCATGCGCGTTTTGCTCAGTTCCAGTAATTGCCGGTGGTCGAAAACTGAAATGTCCTCCATAATCTAGCCTAACTCCTTCAGAACGTCTGAAAATGCGGTTACCCGCCCTGCTTTTTTCATTGATTTAAAGGGTTTTTCAAATCCCGTATCATCGATAGTCGAGAGGATATCCTTCATTCTTGCCAGAATCTGAGCCTCTCCACAAAACAGGCTGCTATATCTGACCAGTATTTCTTCCATATAATAGCGCAGCATGGAAGCCCGTTCCGAGTGGTCAGGTTCTGCTGTGGCCTTGCCGCGTAAACGCTTGAAAATCAACGGATCACTTATGGCGCCTCTACCCAGCATCAATCCGGAAGCACCAGTCATTTTTTGTACATGGAGGCCGGCCGCCGTATCGGTTATGTCGCCATTGGCGATAACCGGAATTCGGGTTTTTTGAACTACCTGGGCGGTTATGTTGTGGTCGGCCTGACCTGAATATTTTTGAATTACGACTCTTGGATGAAGAATCAGGAAATCGACGCCGGATGCTTCAAAGAGCGGCAGCAGGTCGAAAATTTGCCCGGGATTGTCATAGCCTGCACGAAGTTTGATTGAAAAGGAACATGAAATAGCCTTGCGAAGAGCAGGAATGATGTTGTTCAGCTCTGCCGGATCCCGCAACATGCCACCACCGGTCAGGCCTGTTGTCATACGGCCATATGGGCATCCCATATTCAGGTTGATATGCCTGGCACCGGCTGACTGTGCCGACTCGGCTGCTGCAACAAGTGCTGCCTGCCCGTGGCCGATCAGTTGTACCACAAGCGGAACAGTATCATTGTTAGTTGATATTTCGCGCAGATCGCCACTGGAAAGTTTTTGCTTGGCATCGGCCGGGTTTACTCTCATGAACTCCGTGAAAACAACATCCGGGCGGACCCAGTCGATAAAGAAGGAGCGCAGCGTGCTGTTGGTCAGCCCCTGCATTGGTGCCAGCATTAAAGGGAACTGCTCCTTTGGCCATGGAAGCTGTGCGGTCATGTATGTCCTGGAAACTGATGCTTATTGGATTGGTTGTAGTTTTTTGTGTTAAAAAAAACAACGACTCCTGAGAAAACACAGGAGTCGTTGTTGCTTAAAGTCAGTCGGTCGGATTAGCCCTGATAAACAGGATAACTTCTAACCTAACTAAAGAATTTCCACCAGCTCCAACTCAAAGGTGAGATCTTCGCCTGCAAGAGGGTGATTGGAGTCAAAAGTAACGCTCTCATCATTTACCTCGACAACGGTTACATCAAAAGCATCGTCATCATCGTTGGTAATGGTCAGTTCGTCGCCAACCTCAGGCTTCAGGTCTTCCGGCATATCGGTTCTGGGTACGTTGAAAATCTTTTCCATATCATATTCGCCAAATGCATCTTTGGCTGGAATTACAACGGTTTTCTTTTCGCCGATAGCCATGCCGACCAGTGCGTCTTCGACCAGAGGAAAGAATTCTTCCGAGCCGATGGTCAGTTCCATGGGGCCGCTTTCGTCTCCGCAACCGCAGCCTTCATCACTGCAGCTGTCGTCGTTACAGCTGTCAGTTGAGCATTCTTCTTCTTCGTAAGTTGAATCGAAAACAGTTCCGTCTTCGAGTTTTCCGATGTAGTTAATAACTACTTTGTCGCCTTTCTTTGCTTGTGCCATTTTGGACCTTTCAATTTGTGGTAGGCTGCAGAGCCATATAATTTTTACAGCATACGAAATAAATCGGCTTTCAGTCTACAAAAATTTTCAGTTTATCTGTCAGGCCGTTTCTGGAGGTCGGTGTTCACATGTCTGTTTGTTGAATTTGCAATTTTAACACGTTGCCTTTGAAAAATATTGATGCTAATTTATTCAAGTTATAAGTATTTGTTTTAAAGTTTCAGTGGTTTAGATGGAAATGTTTCCATGTATAAGCTGAAGTCATTTAGCAGAAGTTATTCAGCTCATAAAGACTTTATTAATCAGGTGGAGAACCTCAGTGAAAGATCGGGCTTTACGCGATAAAGAACAGCAACTTCAGGCTGTTTTGGATATGTCTCAAGCCGGAATTCTCATGACCAGCGGAAACAGCTGGACTATCTCCTACGCCAACAAGCGTATTGCCGAGATACTGGGCAGTTCTCCAGAAGATTTGGCCGGTTCGGCATTTATCAATTCTGTTCATCCTGCTGAAATTGAAAGTGTAAAAATTGAAATGCATATGCTGGTTACGGGTGAAGCAAAGCAGATAGACTCGGAAAGGCGTCTTGTCCGCAAGGATGGCAGTGAGTTCAAGGGGCATCTGGTCGCCCAGGCATTGCTGAGAGGTGACGGTTCGCTGCAAGGCGTTATGGTCACAATAATCGATAACACAAAACTTCTGGAGGCGGAACAGGCCCTCAATATTATTGAGAATAACTATTGGGAGATTTTCAACGCCACTAATGATGCGGTTTTTGTCCATGACGCCTATACGGGTGCGATTGTTGAAGCTAACCGGGCTGTAGAAAAAATTTACGGGTATACCAGGGAAGAAATTTTTATTTTGAATGTTAATGACCTTAGCTCGGGTGAGTCCCCCTACTCATTACGCGAGGCCATCAGGTGGATCAGAAAAGCCTATGAAGTTGGTCCGCAGTCCTATGAGTGGCTGGGCAGAAAGAAAAACGGCGACCTGTTCTGGGCCGAGGTGTCGCTCAATTCTTCTCATATTGGCGGGGAAGGTCGGGTTCTGGCTGTCGTACGGGATATCAGCGACCGTAAGGAAATTGAGCAGAAACTTCAATTTATGAGTTCCCATGATGCCTTGACCGGACTTTATAATCGCTCCCATTTTGAGGCAGAGTTTGAACGGATTGTTAAAGCACAGAAGTACCCCGTAACAGCTATTGTTGCCGATCTGGATGGTCTGAAACAGGTCAATGATACATACGGACATGAGGCTGGTGATCATTTGATCAAGTGTGCATCAGAAGTTCTCTCCAGTGTTTTTCGGGCGGATGATGTTGTGGCTCGTATTGGCGGAGATGAATTTGCCATTTTGCTTTCAGAAACAGACCCAAAACTGTCTGCCGAATTGACTGCACGTGTCCGTGAAGCTGAAAGGCTGTTTAATTTTAATAGTTTTTCTGCGCAGGTGCGCATGTCTCTTGGTAGTGCAACGGCATTTAATTCTAATGAAATAGCAAGCCTCCTAAGCGAGGCAGATAAGCGGATGTATGAAAATAAAATCAGCTACAAGCTGACCGGTAATCTCTTAAGTGATTTTACTCCGCAATTTCCTGCTGATTTAATCGAGGAAGATGTTGCTGCTCCCGAATGATTGCAGGATTTAAATTTAAGGAGATCGGTTATGGATATTCGTAATACCCGTACTACGATATTAAATAGTGGTGACCCGGAACAGAAGCGTTCTGAAATTTTGGAGTATTTTCACAAAACATACGATCTGGACGAGCGGCTCTACGAAACACTGAAAGATGATCAAACATTTTATCTCCGTGCCGACCGGCTCCGCCATCCACTGATCTTTTACTTTGGCCATACAGCCACCTTCTTTATTAATAAGTTGACCATAGCAAGACTGATCGATAAACGCATCAATCCGGCTTTCGAATCCATGTTCGCTGTCGGGGTAGACGAAATGTCCTGGGATGACCTGGACTCAGCCCATTACGATTGGCCGACCCGTCAGGCGGTCAAGGATTACCGGGACAAAGTCCGCGAAGTGATTGATGCTCTGATTCGCCGCATGCCGCTGACCATGCCGATCAGCTGGGAAAACCCTTTCTGGGCGATCATGATGGGGATCGAACATGAGCGGATTCATCTGGAAACCTCGTCGGTCCTGATCCGTCAGCTCCCCATTGATCAGGTAGTAAAGCACCCATTCTGGGATATCTGCCGCGAAGCAGGTGAGCCGCCGCAAAATCAACTGATTGATGTTCCCGGCGGCAAGGTCATACTGGGTAAAACCGATGCCCACCCGCTGTATGGCTGGGATAATGAATTCGGTATGCATCAGTCTGAAGTTTCCGGGTTCAAGGCCGGTCAATATCTGGTTTCCAATCGTGAATATCTGTCATTTGTCGATGCGGGCGGTTATCAGGAACAACGCTGGTGGAGTGAGGAAGGGTGGAACTGGCGCAACTTTAAACAGGCCGTGCACCCGCTCTTCTGGGTGAAACAGAATGCTGGGGCCTGGAAATTGAGAACCATGCTGGAGATTATTGATCTGCCCTGGAACTGGCCGGTTGAGGTCAACCAGCTGGAAGCCAAGGCCTTCTGTAACTGGAAGGCCGAACTGAGCGGCTCTCCGGTCCGTCTGCCCAGTGAGGATGAGTGGACCCGACTGAGAGACGTTGCCAATATTCCCGATCAGCCCTGGTGGGACAAGGCGCCGGGCAATATCAATCTGGAACATTGGAGTTCTTCCTGTCCCATAGACCGTTTTCGCAACGGCGACTTTTACGATGTCATCGGCAATGTGTGGCAGTGGACCGAGACCCCGATCTACCCGTTTCATGGATTTAAAATCCATCCCTGGTATGACGATTTTTCCACCCCGACTTTTGATACCCGTCATAATCTGATCAAGGGCGGGTCATGGATCTCCACCGGTAACGAAGCAACACGTGATGCCCGTTATGCTTTCCGTAGACACTTCTTTCAGCATGCCGGTTTTCGTTACATCGAGAGCAGCGCGCCTGTTGAAATTCATCAGGACCAGTACGAAACCGATACGCTGGCCGCCCAGTATTGCGAGGCCCATTATGGAGCCGGGTATTTTGGTGTGTCCAACTACTCTTTAAGTTGTGCTGCCATCTGTCTGGAGTTGATGCAGGGACGAAAAATGGGGCATGCCCTTGACCTGGGCTGTGCCGTTGGCCGGGCCACCTTTGAACTTGCCAAGGGTGGTTTTGAAAGAGTTACAGGCCTTGATTTTTCGACCCGCTTCTTCCGCCTGGCGGCACGCATGCAGGAGGAGGGTTATCTGCGCTATGCCTTCCCGGAAGAAGGTGAAATTGTCTCGTTTCACGAAATTGCCCTGTCTGACCTGGGACTGGAGGAATGCCGGCAAAAGGTGGATTTCTCTCAGGCCGATGCCTGCAACCTGCCGGAAAAGTTTCACGGTTATGATCTGGTGCTGGCTTCCAATCTGATTGACCGGCTTTATTCACCGCGCAAATTCCTCGGTAGTATTCATGAAAGAATCAATAAAGGCGGTATTTTGGTGATTACCTCCCCATATACCTGGTTGGAGGAGTATACCAAAAAAGAGGAGTGGCTGGGCGGCTATCGTGATGCCGGGGAACCGGTCTGGACTCTGGACGGTCTCAAGGAAGCGCTGTCGCCGCATTTTAGTATGATTGGCGAACCGCGTGATGTGCCGTTCGTTATTAAGGAAACACGCCGTAAGTTTCAGCATACAGTTGCACAGCTGACCGCCTGGGAGTTGAAATAGTCATGGAACATGTTTTTGATTTTGACGAAATAATTGATCGCCGGCATACGGCCAGCGAAAAGTGGGATAAGTACAAGGGGAGCGATATTCTACCGTTGTGGGTGGCGGACATGGATTTTCGCTCTCCACCAGCGGTTATTGATGCGCTGCATCAGCGGGTCGATCATGGCGTGTTCGGTTATACGGCTGCACCGGACAGTCTGGTGAAAACGGTCGTATCATATCTGAAAAATGAATATGGCTGGGATGTTGAGCCATCATGGCTGGTCTGGCTGCCGGGACTGGTCTGCGGTCTGAATATTGCTTGCCGGGCAATCGGCGCTCAGGATGACGAGGTGATTACTTTTACTCCGGTTTATCCGCCTTTCATGACTGCGCCGGTCTTGTCAGGGCGAACAGCAGTAAAGGTGCCGCTTAAACAGAACGGTGATCGCTGGGAAATGGACCTGGAAGCGTTGGAGGCGGCCATTACTCCACGTTCCAGAATGTTTATGCTCTGCAACCCGCACAACCCGGTTGGACGAGTCTGGACAAAAGAGGAACTGACAGGATTGACTGATCTGGCTGAACGTCACGATCTGATCATCTGCTCGGATGAGATCCATGCCGGTCTGGTGCTGGACAATGAAAAACGACACATTCCGATTGCCGTGCTGTCTCCCCAAGCCGCCCGTCGTACTATTACCCTGAATGCCCCCAGCAAGACCTATAATATCCCCGGTCTGGGCTGCTCCTTTGCCGTGATTTCTGAGCAGGCACTTCGGAAAAAGTTTCAAAAGGCCATGGCCGGGATTGTGCCGCATGTCAACCTGCTCGGTTACGCGGCCACCGAAGCAGCCTACCTCCATGGTGAAGAATGGCGTCTCGGACTGATTGAATATCTGCGAGGCAATTGTGAGCTGGTGCTACAAACGGTCGGCAGCATGCCTGGTTTGCGGGTGACTCCGGTGGAGGCAACTTACCTGGCCTGGATCGATGCCAGGCAGTCCGGTATCGAAGAACCAACCCGGTTCTTCGAAAAGGCCAGAGTGGGACTGTCGGACGGTACTGCCTTTGGACAGCCAGGTTTTGTACGTCTCAATTTTGGTTGCCGGCGAGAGCTGCTGAATGAGGCTTTGCGGCGAATGCAAGTTGCAATAAAAAACATTCAGCCAGCAGAAATGTAATTTTGTGCATCCAGAGGAGGCATGTATGGCTATATCATGGAATGATAATTTGATTATTGGTGTTTCCGTAGTAGATGATCAGCACAAAGAGATATTTGCCCGTTTCGACAAGCTATCTCTGGCTTGCCAGAACAAGATTGGCTATGAGGAGGTCAAGGAGTTGTTGAGTTATCTGCATGAGTATGTGGCTACGCATTTTGCTGCCGAAGAAGCCTTAATGGAAATGCTGAGTTATCATGGTCTGGCTGTTCAAAGTGAGCAACATGCTGCATTCAAAAAGGATATTATTGCCTTGTCTGCCGAAAGTGAACAAGGAGTGGACGGTCACAGGCTTTCACTGGAAGTAGACAGGAGGCTGGTGCAATGGTTTATTCTGCATATTCGTAATCTGGACAGTGAAATGGCCGGTTTTGTCAATGCTCAACGGAAGCCTTTCCCGCAACGCCTGTGAATAAAATCATTCTGATGGTTTTTAAAACAATGGAATCATTATGATCAATAATAAAGCCAAGGATTGTCCTGATCCTCTTTCTCTGTGTAATAAGCTGATTGAGAACATGTTTAACGGCTATGCCTGCTGTCAGCTTCTGTTCGATGCGGATGGTACCCCAGATGATTTTATTTATACGGCTGTCAACAGTGCTTATAAGAAACTGACCGGCCTGGCGGATCCGGAAGGAAAAAAAGTTTCGGAAGTAATTCCAGGCTTCAAAGAGTCGTCTCCGGATTTGTTTGAGAAATACTGTCGCGTGGCCCTGACCGGACAGACGGAGCTTGTGGAAATATACGTCAAGCCATTATCTATCTGGCGTAATATTAAAATATTCAGCCCGGAAAAAGATTTTTTCGCAATCATCTTTGAGAATATTACCGAGCTGAAAAGTATTAAACATAAACAATTGATAATGGAAAAGGTCTTTGAACATATCGGTGAGGCTATAGTTATTACCGATGCAGACAATAAAATTGTTGCTACGAACGAGGCTTTCACCAGGTTGACCGGTTATTCCCAGGAAGAATCACTCGGTAAAGACCCCAAAATTTTGAAATCGGGCAGAGAACCAAAAAAGTTTTATCAGGCGATGTGGGAATCTCTTTTGCGTAATGACTACTGGCAGGGAGAGATCTGGGACAAAAGAAAAGACGGTACATACTATCCAAAACTGCTTTCCATCTCTGTAGTCAGGAATTCTGACGGCATCATAACCAATTACATTGGTGGTTTTTACGATGTTACCGAACAGAAGGAGGCTGCCGAGACAATTGAAACCCTTTCGTACAGTGATAGTCTGACGAGTCTTCCTAACCGGTTTGGTTTTTATGAAAGGTTTTCCCAACTACTGGAGCATGCAAAACGTTACAATGAAAATCTGGCAATTCTTCTCATCGATCTTGACAGGTTTAAAAATATCAATAATTCGCTGGGCCATGCGATTGGCGACAAGCTGCTTTGTGAAGCCGCAGAGAGATTGAAGAATATAGTTCGTGCAGCTGATATTGTTGCCAGGTTTGGCGGCGATGAATTTGTTATCGTTTTAATTAATATCTCTGACAGCTATTTTGCAGTACATGTGGCTAATAAAATAATTGCAGCTTTTTCAGCCCTGTTTGTGATTGAAGGTCACGAATTGAGCAGTACACCAAGTATCGGAATAAGTATTTTCCCTGAAAATGGTCTGACTGCCGAAGATTTACTGAAAAATGCCGATGCCGCAATGTACCATGCAAAATCGCAAGGACGTAACAACTATCAATATTTTACGCGTGAAATGCATAAAGAAGCGCTTGAACGTTTGTCAATGGAAAGCGACCTGAGACTTGCATTGGAACGTAACGAGTTCTACCTGAACTACCAGCCGCAGGTTAACATCGCTTCCGGACAATTAGTCGGAGTTGAGGCGCTGGTTCGCTGGAAGCACCCTGTGCGAGGCATTGTTTCACCTGGCTATTTTATCCCGTTGGCTGAAGAGGCTGGACTGATAGAATCAATTGGTGAATGGGTGCTTAGGACCGCTTGCAAAGACAACAAATACTGGCAGGATTTGGGTCTGAAGCCTTTGATAATGGCTGTAAATCTTTCTGCCAGACAATTTGTACAAGCCAATATCTGCGAAATTATTCAAAGCGCTCTTCAGGATAGCGGGCTTGACCATCGCTATCTTGATGTGGAAATTACCGAAAGTCTTCTTGTACAAAATGTCGAAAAAGTCATGGAGACACTCAATAAACTGAAATCTTCTGGCATCTGTCTGTCTATGGATGATTTCGGTACCGGTTATTCAAATCTGGGATACCTGATTAAATTTCAGTTTGACAAGCTCAAGCTCGACCAGTCCTTTGTAGCAGATATTACAACCAATCCTGATAATGCGGCAATTGCCAGGGCGATAATTACGCTGGCGCATAACCTGCGTCTGAAGGTGATCGCCGAGGGTGTTGAAACAGAAGCACAACTGAATTACCTGCGTACTCTTGGTTGCGATGAAATGCAGGGTTATTTCTTCAGTCGTCCTGTGCCTAAAGAGGGAATTGTTGAATATTTAAGTTCAGGATATCGACTTGTTAACAATTTTATGGCGGAAGAACATTCAAAACGAACGATTCTTCTGGTTGATGACGAAGTTAATGTGACAAGCGCATTGAAAAGAATGCTTGAAATGGAAGGTTATAATGTCCTGACGGCAATAAGTACGGAGGATGCATTCGAACTTCTGGCAAACAATTCGATTTCTGTGGTTATTTCGGACCATAGGATGCCAGTAATGACCGGGACTGAATTTTTTAGTAAAATAAAAGATATTCATCCGAATGTTGTACGAATCCTCATGACCGGATTTGCTGATCTTGAAGCTGTAACCGAGGCTATTAACCATGGGGCTGTCCTCAAGTTCATAAGCAAACCTTGGAATGATGATTCTGTTAAATCTTCTATAAGCGAAGCCGTCAAATATTGTGATTTTTTGAATCGAAGGTAGTAACTACATATATGAGGTTATAATGGAAGAACGTATAAATGAGCTTGAACTGCGCTTCATGCAGCAGGAAAATACCATACAGGAGTTGAGTGACACGGTTTACAGGCAGGAACAGGCTATTGTTCGTCTGGAACGTGATCTGGGTATTCTTGCCCAGCAGTTGCGGACGGTAGCTGCGTCAAGTTCGGGTGAGGCTGATGTGGAGGAGAGGCCACCGCATTACTAGATAGTTATGGCGTTGGCAGTTTTATACCGAGCACTTCATTGATTTTTTGTTCCAGTTTGTTCATCTGGTATGGTTTCTGGATAAAATAGGCCAAGCCCTTTTCAATAAACTTGCTGGCAATATCCTGTTCGCCGAAACCGCTGGAAATTATTATTGGCAGGTCGGGATTCATCTGGCGCAATTGAAGGAAAGTCTGTTCACCATCCATCCGTGGCATTGTCAGATCAAGTAAAACGCAAACAATTTTATCAGCACTTTGTTTGTATCTCTCAAGTGCTTCAATTCCGTCAGAAGCCATCAAAACCTTGAAACCGAACATTTCCAGCATGGTACTCACCATGTGGCGGATAATTTCCTCATCATCAACCAGCAGGATCGTACCGGTCATGTTCAAGCATGATTGTTCATACACCGCCTGGGTCAGGGGGCTGTTTTCAGAACAATCTGCCGCCGGTAGATAAACTGTGAATGTGGAGCCTTTGCCCGGTTCACTATGGACAGTGATTGTCCCTTTATGCCCGCGAATGATGCCAAGCACGGCAGACATGCCCAGTCCGCGACCGGTAAATTTAGTTGTGAAAAAAGGTTCGAATAACTTGGTTTGCGTATCCTTATCCATTCCGCAGCCCGTATCCGTTACCTGTATATAGACGTATTTACCTTCCGGCAGTTTGTCGTCAATCCATGCTTTGGAAAAAAAAGACCGGTTACAATCTACTACACCGGTGTGGATGCTGATGTTGCCGTTGTTGTCTTCAATTGCTTCTGATGCATTTATTACCAGGTTCATGATGATTTGGCAGAGCTGGGTAGAGTCAGCTTTTACGCGGGGCAGATCGTCCGTCAGTTCCAGGTTCAGTGTAGCTTTTTTAGATACGGAAACATCAAGCAGGGCGGTTATTTCACAAATTGACTTGTTAATATCCAGCGGCTCAATAATAAAGTGGCCCTTGCCGGAATAGGCCAGCATCTGATGAGCCAGGTCCGCTGCTCTTCGTGCTGCATGCTTGATTTCATGAATATAGTTGGAGGCTGACGGAGCGGATGTCATGGTCATCAGTGCCAGGTCAGCATTGCCGATAATTGCCATCAGAATGTTGTTGAAGTCGTGGGCAATACCACCAGCCAAAACACCCAGGCTCTCCAGCTTCTGCACATGCAGCATCTGGGATTCAATCTGTTTTTTCTGATCCTCCAGCCGTTTTTCTTCGGTGGCATCACGCCCGATTACCATCAGGTGCGGTTTGTTCTCAACGGAAAAACGGGATAGAAAATACCGGGCCGCCACATGCTTGCCAAAAGTTGTGAAAAGTTCTGTTTCTATTGGTCGTGCAATGCCGTCAGTCAGAACTTTTTCTGCAACTTCAGTTATGCCGGCATGCTGCCATGAAAAAAGATTTTTGAAATTCTGCCGAAGCATTTCGTCGATACTTCCACCAGCAATATCTGCTGCAGCCTGGTTAACCAGCAGACAGTTTCCCGAATCCCCCTCAAAAACCCGTATGCCCATGGGTGAACTTTTCAGTAGTGTTTCAAGAAAGGCTAAAGCTTTGTGACTTGCTTCTTCGCTCTTTTTACGGGAGGTTATGTCAAAAAATATTGTTGCAAAACCATCTTTGTCCCATGGAATGGCCGAGATGCTGAACTGCTTTTTTAAAGGTTCAAAATAGGCTTCAAAATCAACCGGTTTACCGGTGGAGACAACAGAGGAATACTCTGCCAGGTAAGGAGGTCGGTCCGTGTCGTAGGCCTTGGTGGCCAGTTTCCCAAGGACCTTTTCACGACGGATCCCGAGCGTCTTGACGTATGATCTGTTTACATCCTCAATAATATAGTCTTTGGGACTGCCATCCGGGTTCAGGACAATTCGGTGCAGGGCGACGCCTTCGTTCATTCTTTCAAACAGCTGGCGGAAGCGACTTTCACTCTGCCTTAGTGCCTCTTCTGCCTTTTCATGTTCTGCCAGCAGTATATTGTTTTTCAGGCTGATGGTGATGGCGGCGGCAAGTGGCTCCAGAATATTGGCATGTTCAGAAAAATCACGTGAGGACATTGAGCCGAGGCCAAGTATGCCGATTACTCTGTCTTCATGCAGGAGTGGGAGGGATGCAAAGGAACTCATACCGGCTTTTTTACACTCGTGCCAGGTGCAGCTTGGATCTGTTTTGATGTCCAGGCTATACATCGGTTTGCCATTTCGTGTGGCTATACCGCACAGGCATTCATCAATTTTGTGTTGTGGAGTATTATGATGGTTGACCAGATGGTCACTTCCAATGGTCGCCACCAGATTAAGATCATCATTGTCGCGGACAAAGAGCAGCACCAAGTCTGGTTTGATGGTTCTGTAGATCAGCTCGATGATTTCTTTGTTGAAATGGCTGTTCATGCTGTTGCCACCATTGCTTGCCGGAAATTTTACAGGTGAGAAGTCGTGATAGTTTTAAAGGCGGGATGATACTAATACAAATATTTTAGTTTTACAATGACTTGCCTTCAAAAGACTTGAATCTGAGATAAGTGTATGTTATTGCGTTTAAAGTACTTGTTTAAATCTTCCCATTTTTTTTAGATGCGAAGTGCCTGGAGCGGATTGCAGGCCATTCAATCAGTCTTGCCGAGATAGTGGTTTTCACGATATCAGAGATTCCGAACGTTATGCCTATTGAAATCCCTTTACAAAGGCGTATCATTCTAACTTAGCAAGTCTGGATCATCCCATAATGATCAGCTTAAGGGACCTACCGTGATTTCATTCATGGCAAATAGTCTTGTATTTGGTGGTGCCCTGATATTGGTGTGTTCCCTGTTTACCACACGGCGATTGATTGCAAGATTGACCCAAGGCCCGGTGCGTACCAACTGGTATGCACTTTCGGTGCTAATCGTGTTATTTGTCCTTGGTTATCTGGGATACGCCTGGGCTTTCCGGGATAACCACTCGCATCTGCTTGACCTGATTGTTCCGTTCGTGTTCTTTTTTGGCGCCTGTTTTGTGTGGCTTACGACCTCTCTTTCGCTGCAAACCGCCGTGGATGTTTTGCGATTAAGTCTGCTTGAGCAAGAGAACAGCGTAGATCCATTGACCGGCGTTTACAATCGCCGTTTTCTCGAGCGCCACCTGAGCGAGGAAGTCACACGGGCGCGCAAATACGTCCTGCCATTATCCATAATTCTGATTGATATCGACCATTTCAAGTTGATAAATGACAGTTATGGTCATCAGGCTGGCGATCAGGTACTGGCGTCATTCGCAAATCTGCTTAAAAGACAACTTCGAGAGCCTGATATTCTTGCGCGTTATGGTGGCGAAGAGTTCATGGTCGTTGCTCCGCAGACGCCCCACCAGAATGCTGTCGAGCTGGCGGAGCGGTTGCGCATGCGCATCGAAGCAAATAGTTTATATCTGGCCAACACACAGGATGGAACACAAAAGGTTCATCTGACCTGTAGTGCCGGGGTGGCAAGTCTTGAAGGTGAATTGGATAGTATGGAAAAACTTGTGCACCTTGCCGATGATAATCTTTACCGTGCGAAAAGTGCAGGGCGCAATCGTGTCTTTGCGGACTAAATCGCGAAAAGCCGGTTTGATTATGCCTTGTATGTCAATGTTTCAGCATAGCAGAACCAGGCCGAAACACCGATGGTGCCCTGCATGATGTAACGGATCAGTTTGCTCAGTTTGCCGCAGTTTAAATCATCCGTAGGTTTGAAACATTCAGTTTCATCACCGTACAAAATCTCCCGAACCTGTTTGATGCCGGACTTGGGTGTCCCCCTGACTATTATAAACTCCGTTTGCATCTCCTCGCTGGCTTCAGTCTCCTCATTTGCGTATAGATACTTTTCCATAATTTGCTACTCCTTTTTATTTGGCTTCCGGTGACGACTGCTTGAATGTGTAATTGGAGTATATTTACTTTTTATATAAATTTAAAATATTGATTATTTATGAAATGATTGAAATAATATATGAAAGTGAGGTGATTTATGGAACTAAGGCAGCTTAAATATTTTCAGCTGGTCAGCAGGTTGGGTGGTGTTACAAGGGCGGCGGAACAGTGCCATGTAGCTCAACCGGCCATCTCGATTGCCATTCAGAAGCTTGAGGAGGAATTGGGAGTGCAGCTGTTTGATCGTTACCAGAAAAAAATAGTGCTGACTTCCATCGGGCATATTTTCCTGCAGCGGGTAGATGATATTTTGGACCGTGTTAATAATTCGGTAAAAGAGATGGATGATTACAGAAAACTGCAGAGAGGTGCCATACGCATAGGTATTCCGCCCATGCTGGGAGCCTTCCTGTTTCCCTACATATTCAGCAAATTTCAAAAAGAACATCCGGATCTGGAACTTTCCATAATAGAAGAGGGCACACTGGCCATAAAAGTTCTGCTGGAACAGGGAGAGCTTGATGTGGGGATAATCATGGTTACCGAGACCAGTACTGACCTGGAAACCACGCCGATTACCAAAAGTGAAATTTCCGTCTGTTTTCACCATGAACATCCACTCCGGCATTTGGATAAAATACCTTTCAATATATTGAAGGATGAGAAGTTCATACTGCTAAAGGAAGATACCTATGCTAGACAGATTGTTATGGAAGAGTGCGCTAGAAACCGGTTCACACCCAGTATCGCCTTTTCATCAAATCAGATTGAAACAGTACTCAGGCTGGTGGAACAGCAAGTGGGGATTACCTTTTTGATAGAATCTCTGGTAAACAAAAACTCGACTATTGAAAGCCGTCCACTTGTTGAACCGCTGTATGTTCAGGCCGGACTGGCCTGGAACAAAAAGCGCTATCTGTCCCATGCTGCGCAGGCTTTTATAGATGCCATCAAAAACGATCCGATGCGGTTTGAGGGGGTTGGCGGTTAATTGACGAAAAGTTCGAGCTGGTTTTGCTTGAATGGCAGGGGTTATTAATATTGAATACGGAATTACCCGACTGTCTTCCTGAATCGCCAGATGGCAAATGAAAGTACCGTTATGCCTATCGCGGCTAATGCGACCAGTTGTGACCAGAGCACCCAGAAGCCGGTTCCTTTCAGAAAAATACCTCTGATGATGACCATATAGAAACGTAACGGATTCAGCAGGGTCAGCCATTGCACCGGCTCGGGCATATTCTCGATGGGGAAGGCAAAACCGGAGAGCAGCATAGCCGGAAAGATGACGAAAAAGGCGGTCATCATTGCCTGTTGCTGGGTCTGGCTGATACTGGAGATCATCAGGCCGATGCCGAGCGAGCTCATCAGGAAGAGGGTGGTGGCCAGAAAAAGCAGCAAAAGACTGCCGCGTACCGGTACATCGAAGACCAGCGCTCCCACCAGGCTGATCAGTGCCACATCAATATAACCGATCAACACAAAAGGCAGCGTCTTGCCCAGAATGAACTCGCTCTTGCGGATCGGTGTGACGATGACCTGCTCGATGGTACCGATCTCCTTTTCCCGCACAATGGCCATGGAGGAGAGCAGCATGGTGATGACAAAGAGGATGTTGGTAATGACCGCCGGAACATAGAAGGGGGGACTTTCCAGGTTTTCGTTGAACCAGGCCCGGCTGGCCAGTTGTACCTGGCCGATACGCGTAGCGTTTCCGCTGTGGCGTTTGATGAAATCGGTCTGCAATTTGGTGTTGTATTCCGTAGACAGACGCCCCAGGTAGCCCATGACCACACCGGCTGTGTTGGAGTCGCTGCCGTCCAGCAGCGCCTGAACCGCGGCGTTTTCTCCCCTGGTCAGCAGCTCCCTGAAACCGTGCTCGATCTTGATGACAACCCGCACCTTGCCGTGGTCCAGCAGGGCAGTAGCTTCCTGATCATTGGTGATGTGACGGGTCAGCCGGAAATGCCCGGACGAAGTCAGAATCTCCACCAGTTCCCTGCTTTCACTGCTGTTGTCCCGATCCATGACTGCCGTGGGGATGTTTTTCACATCCATATTGACCGCATAGCCGAAAATTACAGTCTGCAGAGCAGGCAGCACAAAGAGCACAATCCGCATGCGCGGGTCGCGAAAGACCTGGATGAACTCTTTGATCAGCATGGCACGTAAGCGTTCAAACATTTAACAACCTCTGTGGCTAAGTGATTTTCTTCTTAAACTTCTTCACCGCCACCGTCATCACAATTACCCCGAACAAAACCAGAAACAGCACCTCCGGCCACATTACTCCTAGCCCCACATCTTTCAGGTAAATCCCCCTCAGTATGAAGACAAAATAACGGGCCGTGATGATGTGGGTCACGCCCTGTATGGGTGCCGGCATGTTTTCAATAGGGAAGATGAAACCGGAGAGCAGGAAGGCCGGCAGTACGGTTGTGATAATCGCCAGCTGACTGGCCAATAGCTGGCTTTTGGTAATAATGCTGAGCAGCATGCCAAAGGCCATTGCCCCGAACAGGAAGATCAGTGCCAGGGGTGTCATCAGCCAGAGGCTGCCGCGCATGGGTACATCAAAGACAAATTCGCCGACAGCGATACAGAGAATCAGGTCCAGAATTCCGATGCAGAAATAAGGGGCCATTTTGCCCCAGATCAGTTCTGCACCTGTAACCGGAGTGGCCATCAGCTGTTCCATGGTGCCGGTTTCCCATTCGCGTGCGATGCAGAGTGAAGTCAGGATGGCGGCCATGATCATCATGACTACTGCGATCAGGCCGGGGAAGATGAAGTTGCGGGAAACCATGTCGCTGTTGTACCAGACTCGCGGTACAAGCTCCAGGGATGGGGCTTTTGCTTTTACGCCTGTGCGGAGCAGCTGTTTCAGTGCAATCTGCCGTGAAAAGGTCAGGGCGGTCGCTTCGGCATAACCGAGGGCGATGGTGGCGCTGTTGGGGTCGCTGCCATCCAGAATAACCTGGAGGGTGACGGTTTCACCCTGTGACAGCTGGCGTGTCAGGTCTGGCGGAATGACTATGGCGATCATTGCATCGCGCCGGTCGATGGCTAGTTCAATCTGCCGGTAATCGGAAACATGCTGTTTCAGGTCAAAGTAGCGAGACCCGCTGAAGCGGCTGATCAGTTCCCGGCTTTCGATGCTGTCCCCCTGATTCCAGACAACAAGCGGAACCCGGTCCACATCCATGGTCAAGGCATAGCCGAACAGGAACAGCAGCAGCATGGGCATGCCGATCCCCATCATCAGGCTGCGCGGATCACGCAGTACGTGCAGAAATTCCTTTTTGGCAACAGCTTTCAGGCGGCGCAGGTTCATGGTTTGTCATGTTCCTCAATCAGGCCGATAAACACATCTTCCAGTGTCGGCAGTCTGCCGTCAACAGCCCGTTCCTGTTTCAGTTCCAACGGTGTTCCCACAGCCACCAGTTCCCCCTGGTAAATCAGGGCCAGGCGGTCACAGTATTCGGCCTCATCCATGTAGTGGGTAGTGACAAAAACAGTCACACCCTTGTTGGCCAATGTGTAGATCAGCTGCCAGAACTTGCGGCGGCTTAGCGGGTCAACGCCGGAGGTGGGTTCGTCCAGAAAAATAATCGGCGGTTCATGCAGAATGGCGCAGCCAAGAGCCAGACGTTGCCGCCAGCCGCCTGACAGCTCTCCGGCGTTGGAACTGCGACGCTCAGTCAGGCCGGCCATTTCAATCACCCATTCGGTTCTCTGCTTACGCTTTTCTGCCGAAAGCCGGTAGACACCGGCGTAGAAGGCGATGTTTTCTTCAACGGTCAGATCCTCATACAGTGAGAAACGCTGGCTCATGTAGCCGATATTTTCTTTGATCAGTTCCGGTTGGGTGGAGATGTCGAAACCGGCAACGGTGCCGCTACCGGAAGTGGGCGGCAGGATTCCGCACATCATGCGGATAGTGGTGGATTTGCCGGCACCGTTCGGGCCCAGGAAACCGAAAATCTGGCCGCGAGGTACGGTCAGGCTGACTTTATTGACTGCTTTGAAGTCGCCGAAGTTTTTTGAGATGTGGTTAAGCGAAACCGCATCGGTTGGCGTGGTAAGGCTGGGTTCAGTCTTAACCTCAACCTTGACCTTGATCTGCTCCTCCCCACCCATCATAACCATGAATACATCTTCAAGTGTAGGATCCTGAACTTTATCCTTTGCCAGCAGCTTGAGGTTTTCAGGCGTGTCGCAGGCCAGCAGCTTTCCACGGTGCAGCAGGCCGACGCGATCACAGCGTTCAGCTTCATCCAGATAAGCGGTTGCGACTAGAATAGTCACACCTTCGCCGCGCAACTCCTGCAGGATGCGCCAGAAATCGCGCCTGGAAACCGGGTCAACGCCATTGGTCGGTTCATCCAGCAGCAATATTTCCGGTTTGTGGATCAGGGCGCAACAGAGCCCCAGTTTCTGTTTCATGCCGCCGGAAAGTTTGCCCGCCTGGCGACCGATAAATGGTGTCATGCCGCTGAAAGCCAGCAACCGCGCGATTCTGGCAATTCTTTCAGCTTCCGAAACATCAAACAGGTCGGCATAAAACCTGATGTTCTCCCCAACGGTCAGATCAGGATAAAGACCGAAGCGCTGACTCATGTAGCCGATTTCACTCTGTACCGATCCCAGGTTTGTGCTCAACTGACCAAGCAGGCGTGACTCACCTTCTGTCGGATCCATTACACCGGTCAGCATACGCAGGGTGGTGGTTTTACCGGCACCGTCAGAACCGACCAGACCGAACAGCTCACCTTTGGTGATTGTCAGATTCAGGTTATCCACGGCGGTCAGGTCGTGGAAGCGTTTTGTGAGGTCTTTGGCGATTATGGTCATGTACTATCCGGATTATTAATCTAAAAAGGTTCCCTCTCCCTGTGGGAGAGGGCTAGGGTGAGGGAGGTTTTGATTTTAATTTCTAGAAACTCCCTCATTCGGCCTTCGGCCACCTTCTCCCAGAGGGAGAAGGATTAAAAGAAATGTTGCCTTGTGGCTATGGCTTATGATCTACCAAAACAATAACCGCATCAGCCGGCATGCCCGGTTTCAGTTCCATCTTGGGATTGGGCAGGGTGATCTTGATCCGGTAAACCAGTTTGACCCGTTCCTTTTCGGTTTGTACATTTTTGGGTGTGAACTCGGCCTGGGCCGATATGAAACTGATCCGACCTTCAAACCAGCGGTCCGGCCAGGTATCTGTCTTTACACGAGCAGTCTGGCCGACCTTGACACGACCCAGTTCATTTTCAGGGATGTAGGCTCGCAACCAGACTTCATCCATTTTACCGATGGTCAAAACCGGGGCTCCAGGGGTCAGCATTTCTCCAGGTTCGGCATGCTTGGACAGCACCAGTCCGTCCAGCGTTGATGTTAATACGGTTTGAGATAATCTGGTTTCTGCAATTGAAAAACCGGCTCCCGATGATTCGGCGCGGGCGCGCTTCTCTCTGACCGCATCCGGTCTGGGGCCGATACGCAGCAATCTGAGCCGCTCTTCAGCTTCACGGACAGCGGCAGCAGATGCATCACGGCCAGCCCGCGCCGCATCCAGCTCCTTTTGCGGTATAACTTCCCGCTTGAAAAGCTGCTCCATGCGGACGGCATCTTTTGCTGCCCTGTCGGCGTCCGCCTTGATGCGGGCCAGAGCAGCCTCTCCCTGGGAAATCTCTTCGCGCCTGTTTCCGGCTTGCAGGTCAGCCAGGCCTGCCTGTGCTGCGCGATGGTCCGCTGCCCTGGCATTGCGCTCATCACGCAGTTCTTCATCTTCCAGGCGGGCCAGTATCTGCCCTGATTTGACAATTTCACCTTCATCCACCAGTCGCTTTGAAAGTCTGCCGCCTACTTTAAATGCCAGTTCAACAGAGGTGACTTCAATTGTGCCAGATACTTTCAGTTCGTTCATATTTCCGGACTTATGACGAGTTACCAAAAACACAACGGCAGCAATTATCAGAATAACTATCAGAGCGATCACCGCTTTTTTGTTCATAATCAGGTCTCCTTTAAGTCATAGCCCTGAATTTTTTTTTATTATATTGTAATTAATGCCTGCACTTTCAGAGAGTGTCAAGCAGGCATGGTGGTGTAGAATGCAAAACTAGCGGGTGAATTTGCATGTGCATTTTGATATGGTATTATTAAGGACATAAATACGATGACTTTTTCAATTGATAAAATATCTCTTCTGTTGGACAGGCACAATACGGCTGATTTACCTGAAGACGGCAGATCCAAAGCTGCAGTGGCGATGGTGTTGCGTCAGGGGGAGTGTGGAGCGGAGTTGCTGTTTATTCAGCGCGCAAAACACGAACAGGATCCCTGGTCCGGAAATATCGCTTTTCCCGGTGGAAAGGCTATGCCGGGAGAGGACTTGAAACAGGCAGCAGAGAGGGAAACATCGGAGGAAATCGGTCTTGATCTGGCAGAGGCATTGTATCTTGGCCGCATGCCGGAAGTAGTCGGCTCATATCTTCCTGTCCGGGTTACATGCTTTGTTTACTGGCTGCCTGGACCGCCAGGAAGACTGGAACTGAATGAAGAGGTTTTTGATGTCTTCTGGGCAGGACTGGACGATATTGTTGCTGCTGAAAGTCAGATCCTTTCGACTGTGAATTTTGGAGGGGAGGCCTTTGAAACGCCGGCAATATGTTTGTTATGGCCAGGAGCACCGGTTTTATGGGGATTGACTTACCGTTTGACCAAACAGTTTATTGATATCTGTCTATAATGCGGATCTCGTGCTTGCTTTTTTCATTAAATCAGGTTACTGGTAATACCAATATTCATTGGTTAATGAACAGTCAGTTATATTTATAGCAACTTAACTTTAACAGGAGGACTACCAAATGAATGAACGTACAGGAATCATCACATTTAAGGGCAATCCATTGACACTGGTCGGACCGGAGCTTAAGGTTGGGGACAAAGCCCCGGCTTTTACTGTTGTTGATAACGGTCTGGCACCAAAAACATTGGCTGATTATAGCGGCAAGATCAAGATCATCTCTGCTGTTCCTTCGCTGGATACACCGACCTGCGACACAGAAACCAGACGTTTTAATCAGGAAGCTGCCGGTCTGCCTGGCAATGTGGTTGTGCTGACAATCAGTCTTGACCTTCCATTTGCCCAGTCCCGATGGTGCGGAGCTGCCGGAATTGACAAGGTCGTGACCCTTTCCGACTACCGTGACCGTTCCTTTGGTAATGCCTATGGCGTCCTGATCAAGGAACTGCTGCTGTTGGGGCGTGCAATTTTTATTTTGGATGCGGATGACGTTATCCGTTATATCCAGATAGTTCCAGAGGTCGCGTCAGAACCTGATTACAATGCAGTTATTGAGGCTGCTAAAAAATTACTCTAGGCTCGCGGATGCTGCCTGAAAAGAAATAATCTGGCAATGAAGCCAAAGGAGAACTGGTTATGAGTACGGGAAAAACAGGTGTCGGTTTCGGAACAAAAATTATGATTCTGGTGCTAGTCAGCAGTATCGGATTGGCAACCATTTCATGCGCAATTGCTTTGAAATTATATGTCGGTTCCTATCATAGTTTTATAGAAATGTATAAAAAATCGCTTTTTACAGATTTTGATATCGCTGCTAAAAGTGAAGTTGAAATAGCAACCAGCATGCTTCAGAAGATTGCTGACAACCAGCAAAAAGGTGAAATTTCTCTGGATGATGCTAAAAAACAGGGTGCTGACTTGCTGCGGGCGTTGAAATACGGCAAGGATGGCTATTTTTGGGCTGATACCACTGAAGGGGTTAATGTTGTTCTACTTGGAAGACCGACAGAAGGTAAGAGCCGTATCGACCTGAAAGATGCCAAGGGTAAAGAGCTCATCAAAGAGATTCTTGAGAACGGCAAAAAGCCGGGTGGTGGATATACTGATTTCTGGTTTCCAAAACCTGGTGAAAAGGATGCATCACCAAAACGCGGATACAGTGTGGAGTTCAAACCTTTCGGCTGGGTTATCGGTACTGGCAACTATGTTGATGATCTGGATGCTATGGTCAAAAAGGCTGCTGATGAGAGCATGAAAAGCCTGAAAAGCGGTATCTACATGATCATTGGTGTTACGCTGGTGCTTGCGATCATCATCTCAATCGTTTCTGTAGTTGTTACCAAACGACTTCTGAGGGCAATCGGAACTGAGCCTGCACATCTGGCTGAGATTACCCAGCAGGTTGCTGCCGGCGACCTGACCTACCGCTTTGAAACGGACAAGGGTGGAGTCTACGAAGCCATGCGGCAGATGGTTGTCCAGTTGCGCGATGTTATGGACAAGGTTAACAGAAGTTCCCAGGATGTTGCTTCCGCATCGGTTGAGCTGAACGGTAATGCCGAGCAGATGGCCAGCGCTTCTCACGAGGTTGTTGGTCAGGCCAATACCGTGGCTACTGCCAGTGAAGAGATGTCTGCCACCAGTATGGATATCGCAAATAACTGTCACCGCGCCGCTGAAAGCTCCAACCAGGCCAGCAAGACCGCCCAGGCCGGTGCCAGCATTGTCAAGAATACGGTCGATGGTATGACCCGTATTGCCGACAAAGTACGTAGTTCTGCAACTGTAGTTGAGCAGCTCGGAACCCGTTCCGATCAGATCGGCGAAATTGTTGCAACGATTGAAGATATTGCCGACCAGACTAATCTGCTGGCTTTGAATGCGGCTATTGAAGCTGCCCGTGCCGGTGAGCAGGGGCGCGGATTTGCCGTTGTTGCCGACGAAGTCAGGGCCCTGGCCGAGCGTACCTCTCGTGCCACCCGCGAGATCGGTGAGATGATCAAGAATATCCAGAGTGAAACCCGCAAGGCCGTTGCAGCCATGGAAGACGGCGTACGTGAGGTTCAGCAGGGAACAACTGAGGCCGCCCGTTCCGGTCAGGCTTTGGAAGAAATTCTTGAGAAGATCAACGAGGTGACAATTCAGATCAGCCAGATCGCAACGGCCGCTGAAGAACAGACCGCAACTACTCGTGAAATCTCCAATAACATTCAGCAGATATCCGATGTTGTGGAGATGAGTGCCAAAGGGTCAATGGATATTTCCCAGTCATCCTCAAGTCTTTCCCAGCTTTCGGTTGATCTGCAGGATATGGTCAGAAGATTCAAAATCTGATCGTCAGTTGATATGAAGAAACAAAACAGGCCCAGAAGCTGATCAGCTTCTGGGCCTGTTTTTATTAGTGACTCCCGCCGTAATTAACTGTCGTTTCCACAACAACTATTTATCTTCTTCATATTCCAGCTTTTTCTCCGCAACTAAAGAAAGATGTTCTT
>CAZDWS010000007.1:0-224734 GCA_964509295.1 uncultured Geobacteraceae bacterium
TTCGTGGAATTGAACAGAAAAGCCTATAATATCGGCTTTGATAAGGCGATGGCGTTAGCTGCAGCATAACGGCTTCGTTTATCATCTTCCGGTTTGTTTTGAGGCGCGATAACTAATATCGGGCCTTTGTTTTTTTGTGGTGCTTGACTTTGACAAAATAAACGGTTTAGTTGATGCAAGTTTCTATAAGCCATCAGGAGGAACCCATCATGAAATATGCAATTCTGGATGGATTACGGTTTGAACACCCAATCAGCAAAATAATCTGTATTGGGCGCAACTATGTGGACCATATCAAAGAGCTTGGGAATGAAACACCTTCCGCGCCCGTCATATTCATCAAACCGCCCAGTTCAGTTATTGAAGAGGGCCAACAGATTATTATTCCAGGCTATTCCAATGATTGTCATCATGAAGTTGAACTGGCGGTTTTGCTCGGAAAAACCGCTAAAAATATTATACCTGACGAGGCAATGGATTATATTACCGGTTTTGGAGTTGCTATTGACCTGACTCTGCGTGATGTGCAGGCGGAGCAAAAAAGGAAGGGATTGTCGTGGGAAATAGCCAAAGGGTTTGATACGGCCTGCCCGTTATCTTCTTTTGTTTCGACGAACAGTGTAAAAGATCCACAGCATCTTAATGTCAGGTTGAAGATAAACGGTGAAGAACGTCAGAACGGCAATACATCCCTGATGATTCATTCAATAGCAGATATTATCAGTTACATGTCGGGGATATTCACACTTGAACCTGGAGACATAATATTGACCGGAACACCTGCAGGGGTAGGGGCTATTAAAAGCGGGGATGATATTGTTGCAGAAATTGATCAGGTTGGCAGGCTTAATGTGACGGTAGCCTAGGTAAACATTATTGATCAATCAGCAGCAACGGTAAAGCTGCCTGCAAAGCCGGTCTTCCAATATTTTTCCAGTTCAAACTGGGCAGTCTTGAGTGAAGTGTAGCGCCCCATTCGGACACGGTAGTATTTTGTGCCTTTTACGGTCGCTTCCTGAACGTCAGCAGTACCATATTTTCTCCGCAAATCTGCTGCATAGCGGTAGGCATTTTCTTTAACAGTAAAGGCTCCTACTTGCAGCGTATAGTTTCCGGCGTCGTAATTTTCCGGTTGTTTGAAAATGGTCTTACCTGCGGTGGATTCAGATTTATAGCCAAGTGCTGTAACCTTTACAGGTGCAAGTCCTTCTTGAAGCATTCCCAGTTTACCAGCCGCTCCTTCTGACAGATCTATAATACGGTTTCCAATAAAAGGGCCGCGATCATTAATGCGAACAACCACCTCGCGATCAGTTCGCCTGTGTCGGACCTTGACATAGACACCTATTGGAAGAGTTTTGTGTGCTGCGGTCATGGCATACATGTCGAATGGTTCGCCGCTACTGGTCTTGCGACCATGAAAATCACGTCCGTAGCTGCTGGCAATACCTTCCTGCTCAAAGCCATGAGCGCTTACCATTGGTTCATATCTTTTGCCGTTGACGGTATAAGGTTTCTGAGTCGCTTTTGGCGGCGATTTCAGTGTGCTGTCATATTGTCTTACCTTTTGCTGGCTGGCACAGCCTGAGAAGAACGAAACGCATATAACGCTGATAATCAGCAAAATTATGTGGTTTGAATGAGAAGGTGGCATTGTGTGGGCAGATTATCACAAGATGCTATTAGATGCAGCCTTTTTGGTGATCTGCTTGATTCGAACCGGGGACTTGCCTTCGGCACATATATCAATACTCCTCTTTGACAAAAACTGCATTTTAGGTCATAGTTTCGCTTCAAATCCTGGCCTGATAAAACCGGAGAGAAGATGCAGAACCGCGCTATTACCCCTGAAAAAAGTGAAGACGACTCCCAGTTTGATTCTACCTTGCGTCCAAGGGCGCTGGATGACTATATCGGGCAGGAAAAAATCAAAGGCAATCTGCGACTTTTTATTGAAGCTGCCAGGGGCCGTGGTGAAGCGCTGGATCATGTTCTCTTCTACGGCCCACCAGGTCTGGGAAAAACAACTCTGGCAAATATTGTGGCCTGTGAAATGGGTGTCAATATCAAGTCCACTTCCGGTCCGGTGATCGAACGACCGGGCGATCTGGCCGCCATACTGACAAACCTGGAACCGCATGATGTGCTTTTCATTGATGAGATCCATCGTATTTCTCACGTTGTTGAAGAAATTCTCTATCCGGCCATGGAGGACTTTCAACTTGATATCATTATCGGACAGGGTCCCAGTGCCCGCTCCATAAAACTTGACCTGCCACGTTTTACCCTGGTCGGTGCCACCACCCGTGCCGGTTTGTTGTCTTCACCATTGCGGGATCGTTTTGGTGTTATTTCGCGTCTTGAATTCTATACTGATAGTGAACTGGCCACGATTATTACCCGTTCATCACGTATTCTGGGGATGAAAATAGACCCGGAAGGCGCCAGTGAACTGGCCCGTCGCAGTCGCGGCACGCCTCGTATTGCCAACCGCCTGTTGCGCCGGGTCAGGGATTATGCCCAAGTGCGGGCAGATGGCGTGATTACTCTTAACGTTGTGCGGGAAACACTGGCGCTGCTGGAGATCGATAAGATGGGTTTCGATAACATGGACCGCATGATTCTGCTGACAATCATCGACAAGTTTGGTGGCGGTCCGGTCGGTCTTGACACTATTGCAGCAGCAATCAGCGAAGAGAGCGATACCATTGAAGATGTATATGAACCGTACCTGATCCAGAATGGTTTTCTTAACCGCACACCGCGCGGACGTGTGGCCACGCTGTCGGCATATCAGCATTTTGGTCGCATAGCACCTGATTCCGTACAGGCGAAACTGTTTTAATATGAAACAACAGATCCTTGAATTTCCAGTTGATTCGCTATCAACCTTTGACAGCTTTGTCGCTTGCGATGGAAACGCCGCCGCCCTGCAATTTGCAAAACGTATTGTTGATATTGCAGACTCTGACAAACTACTCTATCTGCACGGCCCATCCGGTTCCGGCAAAACTCACCTGATTAAATCAGTAATGCAGGAACTGGCCATAACCGGCACAGGAAACGTCGCTTATCTTTCCTGCAAAACACCAGTATCTTCAGAAACAGTTGCAACTACATTTAAAAATTCATCTGCTCTGCTGATAGACGATCTGCATCTTTTACCAGATGATGCAGATGTAAGGGCCGCTTTGTGGCAGGTTTTTAATGAATACTATATTGCCGGACGTCCAATTGTAATGGCCGGCCTTTATCCGCCGCGTGAACTGCCGCATATTGACGATCATCTTGTCTCGCGGTTACTATGGGGGCTTGTGGCCAGAGTCGATGCTTCTGACGACCATTCTCGTATGATGATTCTAAAAAAAGTTGCTGATGACAGACAGGTTCGCATTCCTGACGATGTGGTTGACTACATTCTGGTCACAACAAGTCGCGAAGTTGGTGAATTGATAAACGCCTTTGAGTCAATCTACCGGCTTTCAATGGCAGAAAAAAGGAAAATTACTATTGCTTTGGCAAAAGAATCCAGAGAATGCGCACTAGCTGGAGATCATTGAAATGTCACCCTTCCGCAACCGGCTTAAAACCCCCGAAGAAATAGAACTTGAGTTGAAGCGCGAAAAACTTGACCAGTGTCAGCAGGATCTCTCGCTATGGCAGAAGAGATATAATGCTCTGCGGGCCGAAATCCGTCGATTTGAAAGCAGTTATGAACAGGTACTCGGAAACCGAATCGGCAAACTCGAAGACCTGGAATGGCAGTTGAATGGCCTGCTTGGCAAGGACGAGCTTAACAGGAATAATGATTACAAGACAAAGGAAGAGATCCGTACACACTATCCGCACAAGACCGATCTGCTGGATGAAGAGGAGCCCAGTCTTGACCTGCAGTTTAAAAGTCTGAAAAGCATCTACCGTGAGGTTGCCAAGGCTGTTCACCCTGACTTTGCAACCGATGATGGCGAACGGAAGCGACGTCAGGAATTGATGTCAATTGCCAATCAGGCTTATGAGAGCGGAGACCGTCGGACACTGGAAAAAATGCTTTCTGACCGGGAACAACCGCTTGAATCGTCATCAGCACCGGATATTGCTGTAGAACTGGTTAGGGTGATCCGCCAGATTGCGCGGGTTCAGCAGGATATTCATGCGGTCATCAGTCAGATAGAAGAGTTAAAAGACTCGGATATCTACAGTTTTAAAGTCAGAGTTGATGAGGCCAGCAAAGATGGTGTAGACCTGATGGCAGAGATGGCAGCCACAGTCGATCTTGATATTGCAAAAGCCAAAAGGCGTTTATCTGCTTTGCGCGGTGAGGAGGATACCCAGGGCGAGCTTAAATTTGCGGAAACCAGGATAATTCGTTTCCCGGATGATAAGTCTTGCGGAATGCTGTTTGAGCGCAACAAAGGTTCCGTGGATTATCGTGACTGGAAACGGCTAGGGAGTGCCAGGGGTGTCAGGGAGGTCTTTCTGGATAAGGCCATACGACTGGATGTTCATGGCAATGGTGACACGGATCTCCGCTTTCTGGACAAAATGCAGTCCAACGATTTTCAGGCTCTGTTTATGTACGATGTGGATGATGACGCCCTGTTGCACCTTGTTCATCTGTCGGGTCTGGAGGAGTTGTATCTGTCCAATACAACGATCAGTGACTTCGGGCTTCAGAGACTGAGTGGTTTGACGGATTTGCAAAGGCTGTATATTTATCATACTGCTATTACTGATGCCGGGTTGGAGAACCTTGCAAGACTTCGCAAGCTGAAATGGCTGACCTGTAGTGGTACTGGTATTACTGAGGATGGTTTGAACGGATTTCGCGCTGCTTTACCTGGTTGCAAGGCGGTCAGTTTCGAGTGGCGGCATGGGAGATAAGTTTTTTAAACTTCGCATATTTATTCTTTTGTTCATTATTCCAGTAATCGAAATCTGGCTGCTGATTAAAGTTGGCAATGTGATCGGTCCGCTCCAGACATTGGGAGCTCTGATGGTCTTTTCTCTAATTGGTGTTTGGCTGGCTAAATCACAAGGGTTTCGAATTATTACTGCCATACGTGACGAGCTGGCTGTTGGACGAATGCCCGCCGCTCATTTTCTGGATGGTGTCCTGATTCTGTTTGGCGGGATTTTACTGATTGTCCCCGGATTTCTTACCGATTTCATCGGTCTTTTCTTTCTGGTCCCTGCAACCCGGCAGCTTTTTAAAAGATGGCTGAGGAGCTTGCTGGAACGAAAGCTTCGCAATGGTAATGTTGTCGTTATTCGCCGCTGACCAGGTTTTTGATTCCTGATACCTTCCCAATTTACCTTAATTGATCAATCAACCTCAAACGCATTGACTGTGGCCTTTATGGAGTTATAATTTTTATATGGAAAAATTATAACCTGATCCAGCTTATGGGAGGCTATCATGCAGTTTCTGTACAATATGTTGTTCGGATTCGGACCATTTTTTCTGATCATATTTGTCTGGCTGGCTAGCTGTCTCAAGGTGGTCAACGAGTATGAGCGACTTGTGGTGTTCACACTCGGTAAGGTGAACAAAGAACCCAAAGGTCCCGGCCTTGTCTTTGTTTTCCGTCCCTTTCAGACATCCGTACGCATCAGTCTCCGTACCGTGGTACTGGATGTACCTAGCCAGGATATCATTACCCGCGATAACGTCAGTCTGAAGGTCAGCGCTGTTGTCTATTTCAAGGTCATGGACGCCAAACAGGCCATTCTGGGTGTGGAGGATTACAACTACGCCACCAGTCAGATTGCGCAGACCACCCTGAGATCCATCCTCGGTGAAGTGACCCTGGACGAATTGCTGGCGGATCGGGAAAAACTGAGTTTAAGGCTCAGGGAGATAATTGATTCTGCTACAGAACCATGGGGTATCCAGGTCTCTGCCGTTGAATTGAAGAGTGTGGATCTTCCGGAGCTGATTCAACGTGCCATGGGAAAACAGGCCGAGGCCGAACGGGAAAAACGCGCCAAGGTTATTGCTGCCGAAGGTGAATTGCTGGCCAGTCAACAGTTGTTGGAGGCTGCCAATACTCTCAGCCAGAATCCTGCAGCTATGCAGATGCGTTATCTGCAGACACTTACTGAGATTTCGGTGGAGAAAAACAGCACAATTGTTTTCCCGCTGCCGATTGAGTTGATGAGGGTGTTTGATAAGCTTGGGGAAAAGCAATAGTGTCTATTATATGTAACTGTTTGATCCGCCGCATTTGACGGTCTTGTCAGATGTGGCGGCCATCTTTGACAGTATTCCTGTTGCTTCCAGAATTGCTCCTCATTTTGTCCAGCAATGACAATGAATTATCCGACATATTCCAGATTATTCTCTTGGCATGTTTGTTGTAATTACATTATCGGTAAAACAATAAAAGGAGATTCAGATGAAAAATATCAGCAAGAGTATGGTTACAGTACTGGTTTTAGGCGCCCTGGTTGGCGTGCTGGCCGGCTGCCAGAAAAAAGAAGGACCGGCGGAGAGAGCCGGCAAGTCAATGGATAAAGCTGCAGAAACAGCTGGTCAGAAAATTGATAAGGCGGTAGAAAAAACCGGTGATAAAATGGAAAAGGCCGGAGAAAAAATTAAAGAGTCTGTCAAATAAAATAAAAGTTGATTTTAGGCCCGCCTCGTGCGGGCCTTTTTAAATTGATGAATAGAATCCAAATGTTAAATTTCAGGGTCCAACATACTGGTAGAACATCAACTCTTATAATTTGAACCCGTTGAGCCAGTTCCAGCCTGCGCTAAGTTCAGGGAATGCGGCACCGAAATGGACTGTCTTGACCGGATCAGCAAGCGGCAGGTTGAAGAAAACGGGTGATTCAATTAGTGAGACACCGGGACCCCGTTCACTGCGAGCCTTAGCACCGACAGAGCTGAAGGCGTTGAAGGCGGCCTGGGAATTTCCATACGGAACCAGTTCGTCACTCCTGTGATGGAACATTCGTATTGGTATGGATGGTATCCATGTAGTTAGGTCTGCAGGATTCAGGAATGAATTGTTTTGTCTGAGAAATGCGAACTCCAGGCTTGATTGATTGCTGAGTAGGCTAATGAACGTTGAAGCCATCAGATCCCTCGGTATGACAAGATTTACCGGGTTGTAAACCATTCCCATGGCCTCACTGATTGTATTGGATGGTGAAGTGCCGCTGAACAACGGCGGGATTGTACTGTTGTATGGGGCGACCATAGAGGATACAGGGTTAAAAAGGGCCCCTTGCGAGGCGTAATTGTAACCGCTGAGCAGGAACGGAAGGAAGTAAGGAGCTTTTGAGGTGCTGTTGGAGAGCATAAGTGAGCGCATTTCGCCTGAAAGGTCGTGCGGTCCGGAGAGCGGGGCCGAGGCTGTGACGGTGAACTCGGCCGCATGATTGAGCTGTAGTTCGCGTGTTGTAGTCATTGTCACATACCCCCCCTCGGAATATCCAATCAGAAAAAGCTGACTGTTCCAGCTGCAGGGGGCATTGCTGCCTGCAATTATGTCGCGGCTGGACCTGAGCATGTCGATAACCTGTCTGGCCAGCGATGTGCCGTGAACATAGGGTTGAGTGTTGGTATTGTCTCCCAGACCCTCATAATCTGTCATTACTACAGCATATCCTGTGGATGCAATTGCCGCTGCCACCATTACTTCCGGGTAGTCGGCGGGCCTGTCCAGATGTGACAGGAACTGCGAGGGAGAATATGGGCGGTATGTCTCGGTACCGTGTTGGTATAGCAGAATCGGCACAGAAGGTTTTGAGCCGATGAGCCTTCTGGGAAGTATCAACAGACCGGTCATTGAGTGGGGCTGCCCGTCTGCTCCGATTGATTGATATGTAACTTTTTGAAAGTCAAGAGTATAGTTGATGCTTGAAAGGAGATTCCCAAAGCTGCTGAAAAAACTGCCCCAGTCCCAGCCGCCAAGAGATCTGGCAGCGGTCTGTTGAGCACCGGATATGATGTTTGCCAGCAGTGTAGCTGGATTTAGATTGACAACAGTACCCGCTATCGGAGGAGATACCGCTGGTGTGTCTGTTGATGATTTAGTCCCGCAGCCTGCCGCGAGAAAAGATAGAATCACCAGGGTTGTGCAAAATACGCGCAGAGCTACAAATAAACTGTTCATTGACTGCCTCCAGCCCAAATCTGATTCGAGCTTGGTTGCCGATTGCGGATGAGTTTCATTCTTAAACTATAGGCTTATCCATCCCATCTAGCAAGTTAATGGCGCTGCCATCAGAGATGCGATATAAACCCTGTTCAATAGTTTAACCGGATTATGTTCAGTGAATCGGAATCAGTTGTGACATGTTGAAGTAGGAAAGAATTTTACATTAGTAAAATAATCCCCTCTAAAACAGCAAACTCAAGAAACTCCAAGGCCTCATCTTCAGGTACCCCTAAGTTGGCAGCAATCTGCCCGCAGGGTGTTTTACCATCCAAACCTTCAAGTAAACGATAGTAAGGCTCAATCAGCGATTCTGTACGGATACCATCAGCTGCCGGATAGATCGTGGCCCAGGAGCCTGTCCTGGCGGCCATATTAGATAGTTTGCGCAGGTCCGGTTCATATGATTCAAGGATATCCATAATTTCATAGTTGAAGATTGCCATTCTGGTCGAAGTTGCCAGTCTGGCAGGATATTCCAGTATGTTCGTCAATCCTGCTTCATCCGGTGTGTCGGGTGCCGGAGACAGAAGTGCTGCGGCGTAGTGGTAATGATAGTCAACAAGGTCCAGTACCAGAGGCAGTAAACGACTGAGCTGTTTTGAACTGAATCTCTGTTTCAGGAAGCGGCGCTGCAGTTGCCAGATCTGGGTGTCATCAAATTCGGATTCAAGAGTTGTCCGGCCTGAATCTGTTGCAAGCCATTCGGCGAACTGGCACAGGAAACCGGATGGGGTGGTTTTCAGTGCATTGACTACGGAGTTGAACCAAGCAACAGCCTTGCCACGGCTGTAAAAAATATCACAGGCATTTGCCAGTTGAGCCGCCTGCGCCATGTCTGTTGTGTTGAAGTCCGTTGTTGATATCAGTGTGTAGGGTGGGGTGGGCAGATGTATTAATCCGAGGTTTTCGCTTCTGGACGCCAGAGCTGTTCCGGGAAGGATTGCCAAGGGAAATATGTCAAGATGGTTTGGATATTGCCTCAAAGCGAAGTCCAGGCTTTGCTGGAAACCTCTCAGGTTGTCCCCAGGCAGGCCGTACATCAGGTCAAAGCCGAAAACCGCCCCGGCCTCATTCAACATGGCAACACGTTTTTCAAAGTCCTTACTATTGAAAGCTCTGCCAATTCCCTTTAATACGATAGGATCAGAACTCTGTAGACCAATTTGCAGGGAGCAGGTTATCTGAGCAAACAGTTGTGCCATCTCTTTGTCGATAAATTCACTACGAACCTCGAAGTGAAAATGAATATGCGGGGCTTTTTTCCTGATCAGTCGAAGGATTGTTTTAGCTCGCTGGGCATCCTGATTAAAGGTGGAATCGAGCACAAAAATCTGTGAAACATTGTTTTTGACAAAAAGTTTTAATTCAGCATCCAGCCTGTCCAGAGAAAAACGTCTTACCCCTGAATTGCCACGAGAGTCAAAGCAAAAATCGCAGGAAAAACCACATCCGCGTGACAGTTGCCAGAGGATCCCATTTAGCTGACTTGCATCAAGAGTGTGATTCAGCCATGGCGATGGAATATTGTCCAGATCGGCAATTGGTGATCGGGGCTCCAGGAGAAATTTTGTGTTTATGAGACGCGCTACACCCGGTATGCCGGAGACGTCACTATTGTCTTTGATACGTTCATAGACGGCAGAAAATGGCTCTTCACCCTCACCAACAATCAGAAAGTCAAAGCAGCTTTCCTTCAAAACGCCTTCCGGGTCTGCAGTGGCTTCCGGTCCTCCGGCAAACAACCGGATGGATGGTATTGCCTTGCGCAGGCCCGCTGCAATTTCCACACAGAGTGAACGGTTCCAGACATACATTGAAAATCCAATGGCAGCAGGAGTTCCCATGCTTAGTTCGTTTATATACTCCTCTGTTTCAAACCCTGGAAAAAAGTCTACTCTGGTTGTTTCTGGTCCGTTTCCGGCAGGATTTATCTTATTCAGATAACTTTGCAGGAATGCATTTGCAAGCGGAATTGATTGTGGTGATGGGTATGGGTGTATGGCTACAAGTCTGATTTGCAAGGGCAGATACCTTTCTTCAGTAAGTTCATATCATATATTCGTCTAAACAGAGTAATTGTCAACCGGCTAATGGTTTGGCGACAGCAAAAAGGCATGACGGTTGCATTTTTTGGTGTTTTGGTGTTTACTACGCCTGTTTTCGCACTGTACTTGTTTCTGAGCATATTTTGAATAATAGAAAGTAGGCGGGGCAGTTATGATTTTAAATGAGGCACGCAGGGTCATCAAAGTTGAAGCGGATGCGCTTCTTGCCATGGCTGAACGAATTGACGGTGATTTCGAGCGGGCGGTCAAGTTGATTTTGTCAAGTACCGGTCGGGTTGTTGTTACTGGCATGGGCAAGTCCGGTCTGGTTGGGCAAAAGATCGCTTCAACCATGGCATCAACCGGTACGCCGGCTCTTTTTCTCCATCCGGCAGAAGGTATTCATGGCGATCTTGGTATGATTATGAAGGGTGATGTGGTCATCGCCATTTCAAATAGTGGTGAAACTGAAGAGTTGTTGCGCATTTTGCCTGTAATTAAGCGCCTGGGGGCGCCTCTGATCGGTATGAGTGGTAAAACGACATCCACTCTTGCCCGCGCCAGTGATGTGTTTCTGGATGTTTCTGTCAAAGAGGAAGCTTGCCCGTTGGGGCTTGCCCCGACCGCATCCACAACTGCAACGCTGGCTATGGGGGATGCCCTGTCTGTTGCGCTGCTGGTTGAACGTGGTTTCCGTGCAGAGGATTTTGCCGTGTATCATCCCGGTGGTGCCCTTGGCAAGAAACTGTTTCTGCGGGTTGAGGATCTGATGCACAGCGGAGATGATATACCGCTGGTTTCGGAAAGTACGGTAATGAAAGATGTGCTTTTTGTAATCAGTGCTAAAAGGATGGGTGTGACCGGCGTTGTTAATGATCAGGGTGTTCTTTTAGGTGTAATCACAGATGGTGATCTGCGTCGCGCCCTGGAAAAGAAATTTGATATCCTTGGTCATCAGGCTTCCGAGATCATGAAACTGAATCCGTTACGTATTAAACGTCAGGAGCTGGCTGCAGCAGCACTTCAAATTATGGAAAAATATTCGATCACTTCTTTGTTTGTTTTTGAAGATGATCAGAGTACTTCACCATGCGGTATTGTTCATCTGCATGACATTCTGAGAGCGGGGATAGCCTGATGAATGAAAAGTTGAAAAATATCCGACTGCTGCTGCTTGATGTTGATGGAGTGATGACAGACGGTGGTATCATCTATGATGCTAATGGCCTTGAAACCAAACGGTTTAATGTAAAAGATGGTCATGGGATAAAGATGCTGCAGCGGCATGGCATAGAAGTTGGCATAATTACCGGAAGAACATCTGTTGTTGTTGATTTCAGGGCAAAAGAGCTGGGAATTGAGCTGGTGTACCAGGGTGCGCTCAAAAAACTTGTCAGTTATGATGATATAAAGGAAAAAACCGGACTGCAGGACTGTCAGATCGCATATATGGGGGATGACGTTATTGATGTACCGGTTCTGCGCCGGGTTGGTTTTTCTGCTGCACCAAAGGATGCACTTCCGGAAGTGTCTTCACTGGTAGATTATGTTTCTTATAACGGTGGTGGTAAAGGTGCTGTTCGTGAGGTTTGCGACTTGATACTCAAAGGTCGTGGCTTTTGGGATGAAATTGCAAGTCGTTATGAACTATAGCTATTCAATCTTTATGCCAACAATGGATTCTGGTTTACGTTCTGCTGGACAGTCCTCCAGTACGGTGATATAGTCCAGCCTATGGTATCGCCACGGAAGATCAGGCTTGTGCTGGCTATTATTGTTGTGACGGCTACTATCGGCATTGTGGCCGCCATTTCGCAAAAGGGCTCCAAGTCGATTCCCCCGGAGCCGGTCCCTCAGCATATCCCCAAAAACATTGATCTCGCTTTACAGAATGCCCGTTTCACCGAAATGCGTGACGGTGCTGTTGTCTGGGTTCTTGTTGCTGAAAAGGCTGAATATGACAAAGATGGTGAAATTGTCACTTTGACCGGTATTAAAATGAATTTTGAAAAGACTCCGACTGCAGGTTCAGTTGCAGTTACTGCGTCTAGTGGCAGTTATTCCGATAAAAGCAAAGTCGTAAAATTACGTGGCAAGGTCAGGCTGGTTACGGAAGATGGCGCTGTTTTTGAAACTGATTCTATCGATTATATTTCTGAACGTTCAAGTTTTATTACTAAAGCACCGGTTAAGTTCAAACATCATCGTCTTGGTCTAACTGCACATGGCATGGAAATGGAAGTACGCAGTCAACAAGCCAATTTCCATAAACCGGTTGACGCTAATATTGAAGGCCAACAGCACAGATAAACGAGTTTTGTGAGTTGTATGAAAAATTTACTTAAAATACTTGCAGTATGTCTGGTTCCGGTTTCTATCGCTTTTGCTGCTGATCCTGCCAAATCAGGATTGCGTAAAGATCGTTCTAATCTGCCTATTACTGTCAAATCCAATGATTTGGCCGCTGACAATAAAGGTAAAATTGCGATTTTTACCGGCAAGGTTGTGGCAAAACATGGCGATATAACCATTTATGCTGAAAAGCTGACAGTCAGCTATGGCAACCAGAAGGGTGAGGTTGAGAAGATAGAAGCTGAAAATGACGTCCGAATTGTTCAGGAAAACAGGATCGGTACAGCTAAACATGCTATTTATCAGAGCAAGGAAGGTCTGATAACCCTGACTGGTAATCCCAGGGTTACTCAGGGAAGCGATACTATTTCCGGTAAAATTATTACCTACTATATTGATGAGGACCGAAGCGTTGTTTCAGGTGGTGGCGACTCAAGAGTAGAAGCGGTTATACATCCGCCGGACAAGAAGAATAATGTCTCCCCACGCTAATAAATTGAGGCTCTGGTCCTCTGGTCTGAAGAAGAGTTATGGTCCACGTCAGGTTGTAAAAGGGGTCGATATTTCGATCGAGTCCGGATCTGTTGTTGGACTGTTGGGACCAAATGGTGCCGGTAAGACTACAACTTTTTATATGGTGGTTGGTCTTGCACAACCTGATAGTGGTCAGGTTTTTATTGGCGACAGAGATATTACCGCTATGCCAATGTATCAAAGGGCGCGCAGTGGAATCAGCTATTTGCCTCAGGAAGCATCGGTGTTTCGTAAGCTATCTGTTGCTGATAATCTGATGGCAATACTGGAAGTGGTTGAGCCTGAAAAAAATAACCGTATCCATCGGATGGATCAATTACTTGAAGAGTTCGGGATCACCCACATTGCCAATGCCAAAGGATTTGCTCTTTCCGGCGGGGAGCGCAGAAGGGTCGAGATAGCCAGAGCATTGATTACAAATCCGGCATTTATCCTGTTGGATGAACCTTTTGCAGGAATTGACCCCATAGCCGTTGCCGAAATTCAGAAATTGATTGTTTCCCTTAAGGAACGTAATATAGGTGTATTGATTTCTGATCATAATGTGCGCGAAACATTGGGTGTTTGTGATGTTGCCTATATTATGAGTGCGGGAGAGGTACTTGAATATGGTACGCCCGATGAAATTGCCGTCAGTCGTAAAGCCCGGGAAATTTATCTTGGTGATGATTTCAAGCTTTGATTCCATTTAATCTGATTTAAACGAGGATATAACTTCATGGCCATGGAAATGCGCCAACAAATGAAAATGACCCAGCAACTGGTGATGACACCTCAGTTGCAACAGGCCATTAAATTGCTCCAGTTGACGCGTATCGAACTGCAGGACGTGGTGCGTCAGGAGTTGGAGGAAAACCCACTGCTGGAAGAAAGTGCCGAAACGGAAGAAGTTACGGATGCGGAGTCAATTGAAACGGCTGAACTGGAGGCTGAATCGGTCAATGAAACGCAGGATTTTCGTGAGGTAGAAACCGGGGATGATACCCTGCGTGACTGGGATAGTTATCTTGACGGCTACAATTACAGCTCTGGGGAGCAGTACAGTGGCGAGGATGAACGTCCTTCGTTTGAAAATCTGCTTACCCGTAAAGGTACTTTGATAGATCATCTGCTTTGGCAGCTCCATATGGGGCACTTTGCCACTGATGAGGTTGCTATTGGTGAGGAAGTCATCGGTAATATTGATGAGGGTGGTTATCTGAGGTCGTCGCTGGCTGAAATAGCTGAAGTGTGTTCTGTTGAGGAAGATGAGGTTTTATCAGTTCTGGAGCAGATTCAGGAGTTTGATCCGAGTGGAGTAGGGGCCAGGGATTTGCGTGAGTGCCTGCTGATCCAAGCCCGCTTTTTAGGAATGCAGGGCAGCCTGGTTGAGCGAATTCTGCTTCATCACTTAAATGATCTTGAAACAAGAAATTATAAGGTGATTTCAAAAAGCCTGAATGCGGATATTAGCCAGATCCATGTGGCAGCAAAGATTATTGCGGGTTTTGATCCAAGGCCGGGCAGGATATATGGTTCGGAAGATGTTCACTATATCTCACCGGATATTTTTGTTTCCAAGCTTGGTGATGAGTATGTAGTTATGCTTAACGAAGAAGGATTGCCGAACCTGAAGGTTAGTCCGGCTTATAACGATGCGAGGAGTAACGGTTCTGTTGATTCCAAGGCAGAAGAGTACATTGGGGAGAAGATGCGTTCTGCCTTATGGCTGATAAAAAGTATTCAGCAGCGGCAACGTACAATCTACAGAGTTGCCAAGAGTATCGTCCGTTTTCAGAAGGATTTCCTTGATAATGGTATCGAATATCTCAAACCTCTGGTTCTTAGAGATGTTGCAGATGACATCAGTATGCACGAATCCACTATCAGCCGGGTGACAACCAACAAGTATATGCAGACACCACAGGGGTTGTATGAGTTGAAGTATTTTTTCAATAGCGGGCTTTCCACAAGCGGTGGAGATTTTGTTGCATCTGAAAGCGTTAAAAACCGTATCCGTGAAATCATTGAAAAAGAGGATCCCAGAAAACCGCTCTCGGACCAGAAAATTGCTGAAATGCTTATGGTCGAGACGGTAAATATAGCAAGAAGAACAGTTACCAAATACAGGGAAATCTTGAGACTCGGATCATCCTCTGAACGAAAGCGGCACTTTTAACCAGCTCTTTTATTTTTGATCAGTCAGCAGTTTATTGAGTCTGAATAGTTGGATTGTTTTCAGGTCTGAGGTAATATTAAATTGTAGTAGAAAGCGACATTACACGAGGAGGAATTATGCAAGTATCAACAACATTCAGACAGATGGAGCAGAGTGAAGCTCTTAAGGCTTACGCTGAGGAAAAACTTGATCGGGTGGCAAAATATATAGACGAGCCAGTCAGTGTTCAGGTGTTTTTTACGGTTGAAAAAAAGATACGCCACATTGCTGAAATAGTCATTTCTGCCAAAGGCATCACAACCAAGGCCTCAGAAGAAACTAATGACATGTATGCGGCGATTGACGCAGTAATTGATAAAATTGAGCGTCAACTCAAGCGTTACAAGGAAAAGATCAAGGCCCACAAGCCAAATAACGATGGCAATGGTCGCCAGATCTCCAGAAAAGTCTTTGATGCTGAAAGCATTGAGGCCAGTGCAGAGCCTGTTGTTATTAAGACAAGAACAGAGATTGCCAAGCCGATGTCAATTGAGGAAGCTGTAATGCAGATGGATCTTTTGCACAAGGATTTTATTGTTTTCTCAGATGCCGATAATAATGAAATTAATGTTCTGTATCGTCGTAAAGACGGTAACTTTGGTCTGATTGAACCGCATCAGGCTTGATTTAATCTAAGTGGGGGTAAGGCAGAATTTTTCTTCTGCCTTACCCCACTTATTAATGGAGATCATATTTGAGTAAAATATGTCTGTCCATAAAAGAGCTGCTGGAAGATAAGGAGTACGGTCTTGACTTGACACTTATTGCTGGTGAGCGAGGTCTTATTAATCCCATAGCAAGCCCACGTATTCAAAAACCTGGTCTTGCGCTTGCCGGTTATACGGATCATTTTCATCCTGGTCGTATTCAGGTTCTTGGCAATACAGAAATATCTTATTTAAATAACATCGATAAACAAAAGGGAATCCATACAGTAAAGACTTTATGTGATTTCAAAATCACAAGTTTTATTATTACTACCGGTCTAGTTCCTCCTCCTTATTTCTGTGATATTGTTGAAGAAGCCGGAATCCCAACATTAAATACCCCACTCAATACATCCACATTCATTTCTCTGATTTCCAAATTTTTAGAAGAACATTTACTGCCGACAACCCATATGCATGGAGTACTTATCGATGTACTTGGTGTAGGTATTCTGCTGACCGGTAAAAGCGGAGTAGGCAAGAGTGAGTGTGCTCTGGATCTTGTTATTCGAGGCCACCGCCTGGTTGCAGATGATATGGTTTACATCAAAAAAAAGATGCCTTCTTCTCTTGTTGGTCAATCGGTGGAGTCTATTCAACACCTGATGGAGATCAGAGGACTGGGTATTATTAATATTAAAGATCTGTATGGGGTTTCTTCTATTCGTGAAAAGAAAATTATTGACATAATGCTTGAGCTTAAAGAGTGGGATTCGGATCAGGAATACGACAGACTGGGAATAGATGATAGTAAAACCGATATTCTTGGTGTTGAAATTCCGCATATTATTATTCCAGTACGCCCAGGTCGCAATCTGGGGTCAATTGTTGAGGTTGCGGCGCGTAATTTTCTGTTAAAAGGAATGGGTTATAATTCAGCTCTGGATTTTAATGACCGCCTGTTGTCACGTATGAAAGCAAGATCACTGGGTAATGAGGTAGAATAGGTCATGCAGATTATTGTTATTACAGGTTTATCCGGTTCCGGTAAGACAACGGCGGTTAAAGCTTTGGAAGATGAAGGGTTTTATTGCATAGACAATCTACCGGTTCGTCTTTTTAAAAGGTTTATTGAGCTTATTGAAAAATCAGGTGAACCCTATAAAGGCATTGTTCTTGTTGCGGATATACGTGGACGTGATTTTCTTAAAGGCTATAAAGCTGTATTTCAGCACATTCGTACAGCAGGTCACAAAGTTGAAATTTTCTTTTTTGATGCATCTGATGAATCGCTGATACGGCGTTTTTCAGAAACACGACGACGACATCCGGCTGATGAACATGCCACTGTCCCAGAATGTATAAAGATTGAACGGGCGCGTCTGGCCGGAATACGCAGGCTGGCGACGAGAGTTATTGATACCTCCGAGTTTAATGTTCATCAACTTAAAGAAATTGTACTTAGAATTGTGCGTGGTGAGGATAGTGAAAATAATCTTATTATTGAGGTGCAGTCCTTTGGTTTTAAGTATGGTGTTCCATTAGAGTCGAGTATTGTGATGGATGTGCGCTTTTTACCAAATCCTTTTTTTGAGCCTGCACTGAAGGATGGGACTGGATTGGATGACAAAGTGCGTGATTTTGTTCTCGACAGTCCACAGTCGGCTGCTTTTTTGGATTATTTTTTTCCATTACTTGATATGCTTATCCCTGCACATCTCAAAGAAGGTAAGGTTTATCTGACCGTTTCAATAGGTTGTACCGGAGGAAAGCACCGTTCGGTGGCAATTGCAGAAGCAACAGGCATGCATCTTAGCGCCGCCTGGCCAAATGTAAGAATAACTCATAGGGATATTGAAAAGGGGCAGAAATGATAGGTTTGGTTTTGGTTACACATGCAGGACTTGCCGGTGCACTTTTGCGTTCTGCCGAAATGATTGTTGAAAAGATTGATTGTTGCGAGTATGTGGAAGTTGCTCCTGATGAAAATTCCGACAAGATAATGTCTCTTGTTGTAGCAGCAGTAGAAAAAGTAAGTGCAGAAGGCGTAATTATAATGACAGATATGTTTGGCGGTACACCCTCTAATATGGCCATGTCGTTTCTGAAAGAAGGGAGCGTTGAAGTTTTGACCGGTGTAAACCTGCCAATGGTAATTGATTTTTGTTCCAAGAGGAGCCGCATGGGGGTTTCCGAGTTGGCGGCTGCACTTCTTAAAAGTGGAAGAGAAGCAATAATAAGTGCAGGTGAGTTTTTAAAATAGCATCCCACATTTTACTTTATAGCTGGGCGGGAGTTCTTATACCCCGCCTTTTTTTGTGGTCGCAAATAATAAAAATAGTGAGGTTAAAACATGAATAAAATGTTTCTTGTAGTTCTTGTTTTATTTATGTTGTTGTTTTTTAGTTTTGGTTTGGCTGTCTCTTCAGAGATCCCTCTACACGAGTTGAAAGATGCCGTAACGTCTGAGTTTAAGGGGGAAGTTCCTCTTGAGTGGGGTGAAAATGTCAGCGGTGTATATACCAGACTGAAAACCAGAGACAAGGTTATCTCATTGACTTTGGATGCCTGCGGCAGTGCCAAAGGTAAAGGTTTTGATGCCAGGTTGATTGAATTTTTAGTGCAGAATAATATTCCGGCCACCTTGTTTATAAATGCCCGCTGGATAGATGCCAATTCGGAACAGTTTAAGGCGCTTGCTCAGAATCCTCTTTTTGAAATAGCCAATCATGGTCTGCTTCATCGACCTGCCTCTGTTAACGGACGTAGTGTATATGGTATAAATGGTAGCAGAAACCTGTCTGAGCTGGTTGATGAGATAGAGGGCAACGCCCGCAAAATATGGGCTATGTCAGGTACGAGAACAAAATACTATCGTTCCGGTACAGCCTATTATGATGAGGTTGCAGTAAAAGTATCTGAACGTTTGGGACATGCTGTTATTGGGTTTTCTATTCTTGGTGATGCTGGAGCCACTTATAACAGAAATCAGGTCAGGTCGGCACTCCTTAAAGCACGTTCCGGAGATATAGCTATTTTGCATATGAATCATCCGGAAGGTGGAACGGCTGATGGAGTTATTGCTGCTTTACCAGAATTAAAACGACTTGGGTTTAGATTCGTAAAGCTTTCAGAGTATGAGTTACAGTAATATATATAGTGCCGAAATAATAATAATATCCAGAGTATAGTCACTTCTTGACTGACTTCATTTGACATGTTAAGTAAATTGCTCAAATGTAATTATAACAAACCCTGATAAACAGGATAAGTGCGTTAACGTAGTTATTTTATGCCAAAAAAACGCAGGAAATAACTTCTAACTTACTAAAGGAACAGCCATATTATGCAGCAAAGAAATTTTCTGATCGTAAACAAACTTGGACTTCACGCTCGTGCTTCTGCACTGTTTGTTAAAACAGCTTGCAAATTCACTTCAGAAGTTAAGCTTGCCAAGGAAGATGTAGAGGTTAATGGTAAGAGTATTATGGGGATAATGATGCTGGCCGCTTCCAAAGGGGTCACAGTTTGTCTTACGGTCGAAGGTGCTGATGAAATTGAGGCGATGCAAGTTATTGGAGAGTTGATTGAAAATGGATTCGGCGAAGAGTGAAATGCGTAAGTTGATTGGCATTGCCGTCTCCCCTGGAATTGCTCTCGGGAGACTGCGTGTTATTGATCGACGTCACATAGCGATTGAAGAATATTCAGTAACCCGGGAAGGGGTTGTCGCGGAGATTGACCGCCTTAAATTAGCTATTCATCGTACCTGTGGCGAATTGAGTGTTCTTAAGGATCAACTTCAGGCAAGTGTTGGTGATGAACACCTGTTTTTTATCGACACTCATTTGATGATTCTTACTGATGAACGTCTTTTCAGTGAAGCGTCTGCAAATATTGAAACCGGGTTGATTAATGCAGAATGTGCTCTTCGTAGAACTCTTCATAAATATCGTGAGATTTTCACCGGAATTGAAGATGCTTATCTGCGTGAGCGAATTAACGACGTAGAAACCGTTATTGAAAAAATATTGCGCAATATGGTTGGTGAACCCCATGCTCCGATTGTTCCTGAGGGGGGGCAGACAATTATTGTCGGTCATGATTTTACTCCGGCTGACCTGTTGCAAATGGATAGAAGTCAAATCATCGGAATGGTTACGGAGGTAGGTGGCAAAACTTCACATGCCTCGATTCTGGCTCGTGCTTTTGAACTCCCTGCTGTTGCAGGTGTAGATGAAGCAGCTGGGCTACTGCTTGACGGGGCTCCGGTAATTATTGACGGTCATAATGGTGTTGTGATCCTTAACCCGGATCGAGCCACTTTTATTGAATACCTGCAGTTGCAACGACGTGATAAATATTTGGAATCAGAACTGCTAAAGCTGGCTTTATTGCCTTCCGAAACGCGAGATGGCCATAGAATCAGTCTTAAAGGAAATGTTGAGGTTCCAGAAGAAGGAGCTTCAGTTTTGCGTCATGGTGGAGAAGGCGTCGGTCTTTATCGGACCGAGATGCTTTTTATGAACCGCTCGCAAATGCCTGATGAGGAGGAACAGTATCAGGTCTATAAATCAATGCTTCTTGCGATAGCCCCGCATTCTTTAACAATCAGAACCCTTGATGCAGGCGGTGATAAACTTCTGGAGGGAACGTCGCAGTTGATTGAGCAAAATCCTGCTCTTGGAGTACGTGCAATTCGCATGTCGTTAAGTATGCCGGAAGAGTTCAAAAAACAGTTGCGAGCTATTCTGCGTGTCAGTTCCTACGGTGAAGTGAAAATATTGTTGCCAATGATTTCCGGTCTTGAGGAATTAAGGTTTGCCAAAATGCTTTTGGAGGAAGCGAAACAGGACTTGCAAAATTCGGGCATTGATTTTGATCAGAGTATCCAGGTCGGGATAATGATAGAAATTCCATCCGCAGTTGTACTTGCAGATTTGTTGGCGCGTGAGTGTGATTTCTTCAGTGTTGGAACTAATGACCTGATCCAGTATTCATTGGCAGTTGACCGCACTAACGAACATCTTTCGGACATGTACCAACCGCTGCACCCGGCTGTTTTACGTTCTTTACGCCAGATTGTTGCCTCTGCAGAAAAATATGGAATAGATGCCTGTATCTGTGGCGAAATGGCTGGAGATCCGCAATATTTGCCTGTTCTGCTTGGCTTGGGATTTCATGAATTATCCATGGGAGCAGCGTCACTTCTTAAGGTTAAGCAATTGCTAAGGCGGTGTACCAAAAAACAGGCTGATATTATTACTGAGGCTTGTTTCGAGTTCTGCACCACAGCTGAGGTTGATGACTTTCTTAAAAAATCCATCATCAGTCACTTTTCAGAAAGTATAGATTGATTTTCTGACAGGAGAAACATGCCGCTTCCCGCGTTATTTTCATTTTTTGCTTTCCTGTTTGGTGCCGTTGTCGGCTCTTTCCTGAATGTATGTATCTGTCGCATGCCTAATGAAGAATCCGTTGTTTCACCACCATCACACTGCCCTGCCTGCAACTATCAGATCCGCTGGTACGATAATATCCCAATATTGAGTTATCTGCTCCTTGGCGGAAAATGCCGTGGCTGTGGTGTTAAAATTTCACTGCAGTATCCTTTGGTTGAGTTGATAAACGGACTATTGACTTTGGCTCTGTTTGTCAGTTTTGGGCCAACCATCAAATTTGCTGCGTTATTTATCTTCTGTTCTGCACTGGTTGTAATCACATTTATTGATATTGAACATCAGATAATTCCTGATGAAATATCATTGTCCGGTATCGTAATCGGATTCCTGTTTTCCTTTTTCATACCGGGGGTTGACTGGCTTAATTCTTTGATTGGCATCATACTCGGTGGCGGAAGTTTGCTTTTAGTCGCTTATGGATATCAGAAACTGACCGGTAAAGAGGGCATGGGCGGCGGTGATATCAAATTGTTGGCCATGATGGGGGCTTTTCTTGGCTGGAAGGCTGTGCCGTTCATTATTTTCTTTAGTTCTCTAGTTGGTTCAGTTTTGGGTGTATCTATCATGTTAGTACAAAAGAAGGACTCCAAGCTGGCCATACCCTTTGGTCCTTATCTTGCTCTGGCAGCTGTATTCTATATTTTCTATGGACCTCAGTTAATTAAATGGTATTTTGCATTGGGTAGTTTTTCAAGGGGGTAGCCGTGCGGACCTTCCGACCAAGCTTAACTGTTTCCATTCTTGCCTTTCTAAGCTGCCTGCTTTTGCTAACCTGGCTGCTTTTCAGTCTTTTTGCATTCCGTACAGCAGCCAACGACCTCTATGATCAAAAGGCCAATCACGCCCGGACATTATTGACCGCTTTTATTAATCAGCTCCCTGATACAATTCCAACGTATCCTGATGGATTGATTCAGCCCAGTTCTTCGGCCGCTTTTTATGGTCAAAAGCTGGCAGAAGACAATGATTTCATAAGGTTAACTTTATTAGATAAAAATGGTAAATATATTTATACATCCGGTCGTGACGGCAGTAATGTTTATTCTCCGTTTTCCAATCTGCCAGATAAAGGAGAAGGGCGGTTTGTCCTGGCTGATGGGACAGGAATTGGTTTTGTTTCGAATATTGTTCGTAACGATTTATCAGTCGGGCGAGCCGGTATAGTAATTTCTTTGAAAGCAGAAAAGGCCAGGCTGAAACGTTCGCGTGAAATGTTCATGTCATATTTTGCAATTGATTTTGTTTTATTGCTTGGTATAGGCGCATTTATCCTTTCACGTGTTTTTGTCAAACCGATCAATCAGCTATTGTCTGCCACAGAAAAAATAACCGGCGGACACTATGGACATCAAGTCCGCATTTCAGGCAGCTCTGAAATGTCACAACTGGCTGAGTCTTTTAATGCCATGTCTGAAACACTTCAACTAAAGGATCGTCAGGTCACAAATCAATTGTCTGCGCTTGAAAAGGCAAATATTGAACTGCATCAGGCGCGTGAAGAAACGCTGCGCTCAGAGAAAATGGCGTCTGTCGGATTGCTGGCTGCTGGTATGGCCCATGAGATAGGCACCCCTCTTGCCTCAATAATGGGTTATGCAGAAATGTTGACAGGTGAACAGGCCGAAAATCAACTCTACAGCGAATATGCCCAGCGCATAACACAGGATTGTTCCCGCATCGACCGTATCGTTCGTGGCTTACTGGATTATTCCAGGCCACGGCCAGCAAATGTAGAGCCAGTTGATATACGGCGACTGGTCCTTGATACAATCGAGATGCTGACTCAGCAAGGAGCATTTAAAAATATTGAAGTAACACCTTTGTTCAATGAACCTCTGAAGGCGGCAAAAGTTGATCCTCATCAGCTTCAGCAAGTATTGATAAACTTGATGCTGAACAGCAGGGATGCCATGCCAGAAGGTGGTAAGCTGAATCTATGTGCCTCAATGGACGATACGGTCAGCTTGTCAGAGTTCTCAAATGGATGTATGCGCATCGATGTTTTGGATAACGGAAGCGGTATCCCTCCGGAAAATATTGGCAGATTGTTTGATCCATTTTTTACAACCAAACCTCCAGGAAAGGGGACCGGTTTAGGATTAGCCATTGTTTCGCGCATTATTGATGAGATGGGCGGCAGAATTAAAGTACAGAGCAAACCGCGGACAGGCACATGTTTTACTGTCTGGCTTCCAGTTTTTTCAACTGAAGGACTTTTGCCATGAGTACCAATAAACACATTTTGATTATTGATGATGAAGACAATCTCCGCCATATGCTTTCTGCCATGCTGACCAGGCAGGGGTATTATGTTGAAACAGCCGCAAATGGTGCTGAAGGCCTGAAGCTGCTGACAGAAAAGTTCTATGATTTTATTCTGTGTGATATCCGTATGCCGGAGATGGATGGAAAAACTTTTCTGGAGCGTTCTGTAAATGAGCATATTTATACACCGATTATCATGATGTCCGCCTATGGCAGTGTTGATACAGCCATAGAGTGTATGAAGAAAGGCGCCTATGATTTCATCTCCAAGCCATTTAAAAAAGATGAAATAGTCATGGTGTTGAAAAAGGCTGAAGAACGCGAAAAACTGAAAGCTGAGAATTCAAGGTTACGTGAAGTTGTTGCAGGAAAACACGATTTCTACGGTATAGTCAGCAGTAATCCGGTTATGGAGGATATCTTTTCTCAAATCAGCAAGATATCCAGTCTTAAAACGGCTATTTTAGTTCTTGGAGAATCAGGGACAGGAAAAGAGTTGGTTGCAAGGGCTATTCATCAGAGCGGTTGCCGATCTAACAGATCTTTTGTTGCTGTAAATTGTGGCGCAATACCGGAAAATCTTTTGGAAAGCGAATTGTTTGGCCATATGCGTGGCTCTTTCACTGACGCCTCCAGCGATAAAACAGGACTATTTGAGCAGGCCGACGGCGGTACACTCTTTCTTGATGAAATTGGTGAAATGCCGTTATCACTTCAGGTCAAGCTGTTGAGGGTTTTGCAGGAAGAGGAAATTCGTCCGGTTGGAGCTCAAACTTCACGCAAGGTAAATGTAAGAGTTGTTTCAGCTACTTCAAGGGATTTGAACGCTGATGTCAAGGCAGGACGCTTTAGGGAAGATCTTTTTTTTAGAATAAATGTCTTCTGTATTCAGTTGCCTCCGCTGAGAGAACGTATTGAAGATATTCCTCTGCTGGCAGAGCATTTTATAAGCCGATGTGCATCCAATATGAACCGATCAATAGTAAGAATTGCTCCAGTTGCAATGCGTTGCCTTGTTTCATATCAGTGGCCCGGTAATATCAGGGAAATGGAAAATGTCATCGAGCGCGGCATGATTCTTTGTGAAGGTGATGTGATTTCTGAGTCGTGTTTATCGACTTCAGTTCGTTCAAAGTTTGTTGATGGTCTTGACTCAGCAGGTGATGAAAATCTTTCAATAAAAAAAGCTGAAGAACTTATGGAGCGGGATCTGATTAGTAAGGCCCTGATAAAAACCGGGGGAAATCGAACCCAGGCCGCCAAGATTCTGGAAATCAGCCACCGGTCGCTTCTCTACAAATTAAAAGAGTTTGGGATTGAGTAGGCAAATATTGCATGGTTATTATTTATTATAGTCTATTGCTATGAAAATATTGCATAGTTGTGTTTGGCTAAAATAATATATACATTAAAATTAGTATGTTAGCTCTTGGTGCCGTAACGGCACCATTTTTGCTTCTATTGAAATCACTTAAAATTTGAAAGGATTTATAATGCTTAAAAAAATGATAATCAGCTTTTCAGCCTGCCTGGCTTTTTCAATACCAACGTTTGCTCTAGCTGAAGTTAAACCGTCTGAAGTTGCATCTCAAACCGAAATTGAAAAAGCAGCAACTGAAATTTTCAATAAGATTGGTGGCAAAGTTAAATCAATCAAGCCTTCTCCTGTTAAAGGGTTGTATGAACTGCTTATTGAAAAAGATGGTAGAACCGGGATTGTCTATCTTGATGAAGCCCAAAAACACCTCATTCAGGGCATGGTGCTAGATATTGCCGCTCTTCAACCCGTATTCGCCCATCCGCAGGACATGCTTCAGTCAAAGCAGCAGACATCACTTGATGTAACAAAAATTCCCGTAGAATCCGCATTTGTCATGGGTAACCCAAAAGGCACTAAAAAACTTTATGTCTTTACTGATCCGGATTGTCCTTACTGTCATAAGATGCATGCGGAATTGAAAAAACTGGTAAAGATCGCTCCGGATGTTGCGATTCATATAATGCTCTTCCCGTTGCCAATGCATCCTGGTGCTTACGATAAGGCGCGAGTAGTTTTGGAAACAATGAGTCAGGATTTAATGGACAAAGCTTTTGAGGGCAAAGAAGTGCCTAAACCGACAAAAGACAACAGCAGGGCTGCAATTGATGCAATCATCAAATTTGCCAATGAAAACGGAATTGACGGAACCCCAACACTGGTTCTTGATGACGGAAAGATTGTGGTTGGTATGCGGAGTTCAGATGATCTTAAAAGAATCTTGTCTGACAGAAATTAGTTTCTGAAATAGCAATATGAATGTTTAAGCGAGGTAAAGACTATGAGAAAAATCATTTTGATGACAATATTTACCCTGTTCTTTGCTCAACCTGTTTTTGCAGCTTACCCCACATCCGGGGCAGCCCAGGATGCCTACTGTCAGGTCCCTCCATATATTACAACAAATGTCAAGCCCAATATTAATATGGTACTGGATTTTTCCGGTTCCATGCAGTTTCCTGCATATCTGGATTGTTCTGCCTGGGGCGGCTATGACTCCAGCAAGGTCGCAAATTGCGGTACCTATTCGACACCATCGGCAAGTTTTCTATACAATACAGCCAAAAATTATTACGGAAATTTTAAAAATAATCTTTACTATAAGTATAATGCCGCCGGTTACTTCGAAGAGAATGCTGGCTGTACGGATACGGACAAGAAAGGAAAAATATCGACCGGTTGTATTTCTGGCAATCTTCTCAACTGGGCTATAACAACTCGTACAGATGTATTGCGCAAGGCTTTGACTGGTGGACGGGTAAAGTCCTCGACTACAGATATTATTGAAAGCGAAGGCTCTCGCTATGTTTTTACTGATACGGCTCTGCAGTGCAAGTTTACTGTGACAGCCGGTACAACACTTACCAGGCTTCTTAAAATAGAAAACCGTGATGCGACACATCCATGCGCTATTGGAACCAGTGGCGGGTCTACTTACAATATGGATGTCAAGACTACTACTCCGACAACAGACATTACCGGCCTGGTTCAATCGATGTATCCCAGCATGGTTGACCTTGAACTTTCAGTTTATAATACAACCGTTAATGTTGCCTATCGGACAGGAAAAAATAAACCGGTTGCGGATTATTTGACAGCAATTAATACCGAGTTGGCATACAACGGTACGCCAACAGGAGAGGCATTAAGGGAGGCTCAGTATTATTTTCAGCAGTCTAGCAGCATGACTGCAACCGGTGAGACTACAGTTATTGGCAAGGCTGATTATCTTAAAGATCCCTTTTATGAAACAGGTAATCTTCCGGCTTATTGTAAAAAAGCATTTGTATTGCTGATTTCAGATGGTGAGTGGAATGGCTCTGTGGATCCGGTTTCCCCAGCTTATTCTATGCGCATGACTGATTTGCGACTCGATGCCGCCATGACAGATAAGCAGGTTGCTAAAACGTATGCTGTCTATGCATTCGGTGATGGCGTAAATGGTCGTCAGGCCATGATTACTACTGCAATCTTTGGTGGGTTTGACGATTATGACGCCACTAACTTCCCGTTCGGATTTTCATCACTTCCGACGGATAGCAGAACGATTACTTATCCTCGTTCAAACTGTAATCCAGCCGGTATCTGGGACGCTAAGTGCACTGAGTGGGATAAATCGCCTGCACCACACACAGGCCTTCCTTACAATTTCTATGAAGCTTCTGATGGTGATGCATTGAAACAGGCACTTTTTGAAGCAATCAGTTCAATTCTTTCTCAAGCTACATCAGGAACAGCTGCATCGGTTTCCGGTAATGATACCAGCAGCGAAGGCATGCTTGCGCGCAATGTTTATTTTCCGGAAAAACAGTTCCAAGCTTCAACATCAATGAAATGGCTGGGAGAACTGGATGCTCTTTGGTTATATGTATCTCCAACACTCAAATATATTAATGTACGCGAAGATACAGTTGTGGATAATATTTTAAAGTTGAAGACCGACAACATAGTACAATACGATTTCAGTCAGGCAACCGGGTTGGAAGTTAAAAAATTTGTCGATACACATGGTGATGGAGGATCTGTTCTTGTAGCAACAACAGGTAGTGACCTTGAAGGGGTAAGTGCGCTCTGGAAAGCCGGTAAAAAACTCTGGAATAGAACCTCAGCCAGGAAAATCTATACAAATGACCCGACTGTACCCACATACGCTGGAAGTTTGATCAACTTTGATATTGCCAATGGTACTAAGTTACGTTCTTACCTTGATGTGGGTATTGACAGTTCTTTTGTTGATACTGATAATATTATTAACTATGTTCGCGGTGTTGACCTGTCTGGATATAGAAACCGTACGGTCACGATCGATGGCATTAGCGGTAAAGTTTGGAAGTTAGGTGACAATATTAATTCAACCCCGCAGATTCTTGCCAATTCAACTTTGAATGATTACAACGAAGTTTATAGAGATCTTTCCTACAACAGTTTTGTTGCGACTAAAAATTACAAGGAAAGAGGAATGATCTTTTTCGGTGCCAATGACGGCATGCTTCATGCGTTCAATACAGGAAGGATCTTTGAGGGCTCTCCCAGCTCTTCCCTGAAAAATCCCGACGGTACTCCTGCTACGGCGCTGGGGGAAGAGCAGTGGGCTTTCATTCCTAAAAATGCACTGCCACTTCTGAAACATCTTGGAAATCCGAACTACAGGCATTTGTATTATGTCGATTCAACTGCCAGCTTGCTGGACGCCAGTATCGGGGTAACAAAGAAGGCAGAAAAGGATTCAAATAGTAATTTAGTTATTCAAACCTGTACTGACAGCACATATTCTGCATGTCCTCGCGTTACAACCATTCATACTAACTCCAACAACAGTAAGGTAGCACTGTATGATACGAGTACAGACCCGACCCTGGCGTCCGGTGACGAAAGCAGGGGTACAAGCTGGAGAACGCTTCTGTTGGGAGGTATGGGGTTGGGTGGCTCAACGCGGGAAAAAAACGCCAGCTGCACTGACTGTATTAAAGCTCCCATTGACGGACTAGGTTACTCATCTGTTTTTGCTCTGGATATTACCGAACCGTTGACACCAAGCCTGTTATGGGAGTTTGCACACCCTTCTTTGGGTCTTAGCACGGCTGGTGCGGCTGTTTTGCGTATCAAGGATGCCTCGGAAGTCAATATTGGCGGAGCTGGCAAAAAAAATGGCAAGTGGTTTGCGGTGCTGGCTTCAGGTCCGACCGGTCCGGTAGATACTGGTACAAACCAGATGAAGGGGTATTCCGATCAGCCACTGACAGTCTTTGTGCTTGATCTGAAATTCGGTACGCCACTGAGGACATTCTCCGCCGCCGTAGGCCCGGTCATAACCGGCGTGCCCCATACTCAGGTTGCAGGCATGCCTACAAATGCTTTTGCCGGACGTCTGGGCGATGGGACTTTTGATGCCGAGAGATTGAATGCAACAACCCTTGGTAAAAATGGTTCATACAGTGATGATGCGCTGTATTTTGGATATACTAGAAAGGATGTGTCAGCAGGATCACCAACCTTCAACAATTATGTCAAAGGCGGTGTTTTAAGACTGTTGACCGGACATAATCCGGATCCGTCACAATGGGCTATATCAACTGTAATGGATGGAATTGGTCCAGTGACCAGTTCCGTGGCCAAGTTTCAGGATCCTGGCGACAGCAAACCGCTATGGTTATTTTGGGGGACCGGGCGTTATTCTTATAAAATCGGGGCAAGTATCGATGAGGATTATCCGGATCAGCGTGAAGCCTTCTATGGTGTAACGGAACCTTGCTATGATGCTGGGGCACAGGCTATGAAAAATCTTCCTTGTACCGATACAAGATTAGCAACGGCACTGACGGATCAGACGAACACGGTTTCGTCATCAGTTAGTTCATCAGGTTTTAAAATAAATTTGGCTGCTGCGGCTGGTACTAATAATGCCCAGCGTGTTATTTCAGATCCAACGGCGACTCCAAGCGGAATGATTTTTTTTACATCCTTTAAACCGTCTACCAGTATCTGTTCTTCCGGCGGTTCAACCAGCTTTTGGGTTATAAATTACAATACCGGAGGAGCCTTTTCCAAGGCTATGGGTATGGCGCTTCTACAGACTTCTACCGGAGCCATGAAGATGGTTAATATTAAAAATGAGTTGGTCAACAGTAGCGGCAGAGAGTCGGGTGAAGTTGCCGGTGTCCCGCCTGGAACAGCCACCACAACTTTCACCAACGCCAGACATACTCCAATCAAGAGAATCTTGAGCATACAGGAGCGCTAATTTATGAACCGCCACGGTTTTTCACTGATTGAATTAATTGTTGTAATTGGGCTGATTGCCATAGCATTATCTATTGCAATTCCTCAATATAATTTAATTCAGCGCAGGAGTCAGATTGCTCGACAGGCACGAGAAATTTCTGCAGATATAAACAGCTTCAGATTATCTGCAATGTACTCGAAACAGCGTCGGGCAATAATCCTTAATCCAAGGAATATGCAGTTCAGGCGTTACGCAAATGATACGGATGATCTGATTGCAGCCGGAGTTACAATGTTTGCGAAAAACCTTGATTTTGAAATCCGTAATCGCACAAATCTTGCAGTTCCATTGAATAATAACTTTATTGTATTTGACAGCAGGGGTACTGCCAATAATTTTACAATAGTAATTCTCCCGGTCGATCTGAACAGTGGAGCAGATAACTGTATAGTTGTAACGGAATTGCGTACAAATATTGGGAGGATGACAAATGCGAATACCTGTACTGCGCTCTGATAAAGGATTTACAATAATAGAATTCATGATATCTGTATTCTTGCTTACGGTAAGCTTGTTTGGTCTGCTAACCACACTGAACTTTGCCATGAGTTCGAACATGGAAACTAAAATGCGGAACGATGCCGCCTTACTGGCCGAAGAACGTATTGCAAGGGCTAGAAATACGGATTATGCCGCTCTTGCTGATCTTGCCGCTGTTAACCAACCAAGATCTGTACTGGTTGGAAATGCAGCTGTAAACTACACCGTCACAACTACAGTCAATGCAGTCGGAGGTGTCAACAGCAATACAAGTACTGTTTCAGTTGATGTAACATGGCCTTATAAAGGGGTAATAAGAAACTATAATGTGGCAACGACTGTAACCAACCCAAATATCTGATAGTTATTAAAACATAAGGACATGGTCCATGAAACCTTTTATACGTTCAAATAATGGTTTTTCGCTGATTGAGGTTATTATAGCACTATCGCTGTTTACAGTGGTGCTGATGATTACCTCCTCTGCTTTTAACTCAATGCTCACCAAAGGCAATATTGTCCAGCGGAGCGAAGAAAGCAATATCGAAGGTGTTATCGGTATGGAGATTTTTCGCCATGATATAGCCCAGGCCGGTTATGGACTGTTTACGGAATTTATTGATTCCACTGTAAGTTTAAATCCTCCTGTATTCAATGAGGCTATCAATGTCCCGGCAAATACAAATGATGCCGGCGCGATTCCACGGGCCGTCGTCACACTTGATAGTCCGGTGGCTGCCGGTGTTTTGCCCGGAACGGACTATATAGCATTAAAGGCAACTTCTCTCGGCGAAGGAGGTGCAGATGGAGCTACGGCTGTATCCCAACTGCATACTTACGTTACTGAGACAGCAGTGCCTGCAACCCTTGCTAACAATCAAGTCTTTAATGACAGTGTTCGTGTGATTGCTCTGGAGGAGTATTTTGATAAAGTATCGCAGTCGGTAAACCGTAAACTTATAATGAAAGCGATCGACAACTATGCGTTCAAGTATATGCAAACCGGTGATTACATTGATATGAAAGGTAATATCATAGTTCATTCCGATGATGATAATCCATATAGGCCGCGTCCCTCTCGAAGATATACCCTGAGAGGGATAGCTGCAACTAACGCTACTGCAGCGTTTAGCTTGAGAGCTCCGTTTAACCGTACAGATTTCTTTGTCGCGACAAATGAGGTGCCTGCCCACTGCGCACCAGGGACTGGGGTGTTGCGTAAAGGAATTATGACCCACAATGATAATGCTAATAGTGGAGCTCTGAATCCATTTCCCATTCTTGATTGTGTTGCAAACATGCAGATAGTTTTGGGTTGGAATACGACTGATGACCACACAGTAATGGACCCAACTAAATTTGTGTATACTGACGCCGCTGCTACTGGTCTGAACAATTATCTGACGAGTGCAGAGGAAATCAGGAAGCGGTTGCGACAGGTGCGGATATATATTCTTGCACAGGACGGTAATCAGGATCGTAACTTTAGAAATACCAACAATAATTTCCGGATGTCAGACGATCCACTTGTTTTGGCTTTAGTTGGACCGAATGTAGATCTGACAGTGCCAAATATGGTCAATTTTCGCTGGAAGCTGCATAAAATCATTGTAAATCTGAAAATGTAGAATAACAAATCTGTTTTTCAGGCGGTGTAATATGAAAAAACTAGGAAATCAAGGTTTTGCCCTGGTGACATCCCTGATGATCACTATGATATCGTTAGTAATTATTATGGGTGTCATGATGTCAGTAACTCAGGGTACGCGCACGACAGCAAGCAAGAGAATTTATAAAAACGCCATTGAAGCCTCTTATGGCGGTGCCGAAGTTATTGCCTACGAAATAATACCATCGCTATCTGCCGACACAATTGCAACTGTTTCCGGCCGGATGGCCGATTTGATTTCCAGATTCGGTGCTGGCAGTCTGAACTTTAATGTTTCCGATGCTTGCGTAACAGCAAAATTGCGTAAAGACTCTTCAGGCACAAACTGGACTACGCCTTGCGGTGCGGCGAGTTTAACTACATTGGATCCGCAATTGTTTTCAGACTTGAGGTATACATTAGGAGGCGTAGGTGGTAATAGATTCCAGGTACAGTCTGCGATTGTAGATAGCAGTCCTGGGGTAGATTACCCAGCTGATAGGCTTGGGAATACAGGTGGAGTTGTTTCAAAAGGTTCAGGTTTTAAACCTAGTCTAGCCCATTTTGTGTATCGAATCGAAGTTTCGGCAACTAGTAATGCAAATAGTACCGAAAGAAGTCTAGTTTCGGTGGTTTATGAGTATTGATAGTTGATTTTTTAAAATTACAGACATTTCTTCTTAACTATATGTTTTTTTGTTATTCTTTAGTTGATTACCTCCCTGGACATCCATATAAATTTAATATTTTATATGGATGTCTTTTTTGAGTGGCTCTAACTGGCTAATTATAATAAAGATGGTTAGACTCAAAATCACACCAAATCGTCATGTACTTATTTATTAACTTAGCAGTGAATCCTAGTTCTTGCTAGTACATGAGGTCTTACGACGTTTAAAACTGAATTACAAGCCATATGTGTTTTATCTTTATCTGTTTTATGAAGAGTTTTTTTAAGCCGGTGTTATTCGTTTTTGGTTTATAATCATATCCAATTTTATTCTCTCTGTTTCAAGCAACCTGATCATCATTCAGATTTACAAAAGCTTATACTGAATCAGTTATTGCTGTTTTAATACTCCATGGCAGACAAAATATTAGACGGGATGATTTTAGTGTGTTTTATTCTTAGTCAAACTCACGAATATTCATTTTGAAAATAACAAGAAAGGCATTGCATGCCCGTTGAAATTGTCAGAACTGAACACCTAGGCTGCAGTTACAGCGTTGGTAAGGTATTAGAGGACATTACTCTAACAATAGAAGCAGGCGACTATGTCGGTGTCGTAGGTCCTAACGGTTCAGGTAAAAGTACATTTGTAAAAGCTCTGCTCGGTTTGTGCGATATAAGCGATGGTAAAGCCTTTTTGTTCGGTAAACCATCAGATAAGTTTGATGAATGGGGCAGGGTTGGATACTTACCGCAAAATATGTCTCTCCTAAATCCGGTTTTTCCTGCTACTGTACAGGAAACTACTGAGCTTGGTCTTTTGTCTTTAAAGAAATTTCCTAGAAGGTTTACTCGGCAGGATAAGGAAAAAGTTGCAAGTGTGCTGGATCTTTTGGGGGTTTACGATTTGCGAAAAAAGCTGATCGGTGAACTTTCCGGGGGGCAGCAGCAAAGGGCTTTACTGGCGCGTGCTTTAGTAAATGATCCTCAACTTCTTATCCTTGATGAACCGACGGCTGCTCTTGATCCTGAAACAAGAGAACGGTTTTATCGTCTGGTCTCCGACGTCAACCGTGCCAGCGGTGTAACAGTCCTTCTGGTAACCCATGATACCGGTGTTATTGGTCAGCACGCATCAAAAATGCTTTACCTGGATAAGAAACTACTTTTCTTCGGCAGCTTTGATCAATTCTGCCATTCAAAAGAAATGTCTGAACTTTTCGGGCATCAATCACAACATATAATCTGCCACAGGCATTGAAATGAATTTGATAGAAATACTTTCTTACGGTTTTATCCAGCGTGCCCTGCTGGCTGGCACTTTGATAGCCTTGCTTTGCTCCGTGCTGGGTGTTTTTCTGGTTCTGAGACGTATGTCTCTGATTGGTGATGGCCTGGCCCATGTGACTTTTGGCAGTACTGCCATTGCACTGGCATTAAAATTTTATTCAGCTTCTTCGTTGTTTATATCTCTGCCGCTGGTTTTGTTGTCATCACTGGGGATTTTGAAGTTAACGGAAAAAGCCAGAATAAGCGGTGATGCTGCTATCGGGATCGTTTCTGCCGTTGGAATATCGGCAGGTATTATTCTGGCAAGTATTGGCGGTGGGTACAACGTAGACCTGTTAAGCTATTTATTCGGAAATATTTTATCGATCAGTACGGAAGAAGTCTATATTGCGGCTGGTCTGTTTTGTTTGGTAGCTGTTCTTTTGACACTTTTCTATAACGAACTTGTATCCATAACTTTCAGTGAAGAACTGGCAAAAATTTCAGGTGTGCGAACCAATATCATTAATTCTGTATTGGTGCTTCTGACTGCGCTGTCGGTTGTTCTGGCCATGAAGCTTGTCGGCATTATGCTGATTTCAGCTCTGCTGATTCTGCCTGCTGTTTCTGCATTACAAGTGGCGAGAAGTTTCAAGGCTTGTGTGGCATATGCTGCCATTCAAGGGAGCATTTCAGTTGTGACAGGTATTTTTGTCTCGTTTTATAGCAATCTACCCGCCAGTGCCACGATAGTAATGATGAATCTGCTTTTATTCTGTACTTCCTTATTGGCCAGACAATACCTTAAGCTGAAAAATAATAACTGAAATCCTTCATGTAGAATGGCGATTCATTTATACATTCAATCATGATATCTGCCAGGTAAGGGTCAAATTGGAGGCCCTTTTCTTTTTGAATCTCTTTTATGGCTGTTTCCTTGTCCAGGGCCGGACGGTATGACCTGGGGAAGCACATAGCCGCATAGGCATCAGCAAGGCAGACTATGCGCGCATGAAGCGGTATCTGTTCGCCTTTCAGTCTGGTTGGATAGCCTTCTCCGTCCCATCGTTCATGATGATGCAGGATTGTTGGAACTATTTTGTCCAGATTATCAATGCCAACAATGAAAAGCGTACCTTTGAGCGGGTGTTCACGAATAATTGTTTCTTCCCGCAGGTTCAGTGTTTCAGTCTTTTTTAAGATGCCATGTTCAGTGGCAACCTTGCCGATATCATGCAACATTGCTCCTAGATATAAATCACGCATTTCTGATTCAGAGAATTTGAGTTTTTCACCAACACTCATTGAATATTCACAAACCCTTTTTGAGTGACCTTGCGTATAGGAATCTTTCATTTCCAAGGCCCAGAGAAGAGCCTGAATCGTGCTGTTGAAAAGATGAGGGCCCCACAGGTTTTCCTGGTGTACCGGTGATTGGACCAGCATTGCTTTTTCAATTGTTTCAGCGGTATGAGCACCGGCCAGTCTGGCAACGATTGCCAAAGCAAATGCTATCGCTGTTCCGGGACCCTGGCTGGTGATAATGTTGCCGTCAGTAACAACTGCTTTATCTTTATAATGGGCATTGCCAAGTTTATTGCTGTAAGTTGGATAGCATGTCACCTGTTTGTTATTGATTACACCTGCATCAGCCAGTATTGTCGTGGCAGCACAAATGGCTCCGATCAATTTACCTTTATCGTTAAATTCCTTAAGCAGGCGTTTGATACGTTTATCCGCTGCCAGGTTATTTGTACCCGGTTGCCCGCCTGGCAGAACTATCATGTCGAACCCATCAGATTTAATGTTGTCGATATAACTGTCAGGCACCAGGCTAACGTTTCTAGCACTAACGGTCTGACCATCATGTAGTCCTGCCAGTACAACTTCAAATTCAGCCCTGCGCAATACATCTACAACAGCCAATGCTTCGATTTCTTCAAAACCATCTGCAAGTGGGATCAGCACTTTTGGCATATAGAACTCCTGATTTGGCTATTATTTTAGTTAATACTAAGCAGAATAAGCTATTTTATTTTTTATATATTATTCCATAAAAAATATTTAAAAAGTATATCACAGAAACAGTTCGGCATCTTTGAATGTTTTACCATGACGGTCCTTATCGGAGACAGAAGGCTCTCCATTTAGAGGCCAGGTTATGTTAAGGTCCGGGTCATTCCAGGCTATGCAGCGTTCGTTTTTCGGAGAATAGAAATTTGTTGTAAGGTACAGAAACTCTGCATAGTCAGATGTTACATAAAAACCATGGGCAAATCCTGCAGGGACCCACATTTGTAGCTTGTTTTCTGCTGATAGTCTGGTTCCAAACCACTGACCAAAAGTTGGTGAACTTTTGCGAATATCTACAGCGACATCAAATACCTCTCCGCAGACAACCCGGACCAGTTTCCCTTGTGGATTCTGAATCTGATAGTGAAGCCCTCTGAGTACTCCACCTTTTGAGCGGGAATGATTGTGCTGTACGAAACTTGCATCAACTCCTGTTTGTTCTTTCCAGGCTTTTTCGTTGAAGCTTTCGAAGAAAAAGCCGCGTTCGTCCCCAAATACTTTGGGCTCAATTATCAGGACGTCAGGAATTGTAGTTGGAATAATTTTCATCTGGTAAACCTCGGTTTGTTTTAAGCAGAATATGAGTTCATTTTTAGCAAATATACTGCTAATGCTGCAAGTTAAACTTTAGGTTTTTTTAAACAGTTATTTATTCAAAATGGAATTTGGGTGTTGGTATCATTTCGGCATTGTGGTATTTAAGCAATCTCTTTAACCTAAACTTTTGTTAGGTTTGATTTTTAATAAAAGCAGGGTATGATTATGGACATGGTATCTACAACAATTTTAAAAAATGGTGTCAGAGTCGTTTCTCAGTCTGTTGAGCACATGCACACAGTCTCTATAGGAGTGTGGGTGGCGAACGGTTCGCGGCATGAAACACCGGAACTGAGTGGGGTTGCCCATTTTATTGAGCATTTGCTTTTTAAAGGTACGGACAAGCGTACTGCACGGCAGATTTCCATGGAGGTTGATTCCATGGGAGGTATTCTCAATGCATTTACCGGCCATGAGTATGTTTGCTACTATGCCAAGGTCCTTGCCAAGTTTCTTCCAAAAGTAACGGACATTCTAACGGATATTTTTTTACATTCAGTTTTTCCGGCAGAAGAAATTGAACGTGAACGCAAAGTAATTCTACAAGAAATCAAGATGCGGGACGATTCGCCCGATGAGTTTATTCATGATCGTTTTCATCAGAGCTTTTGGAGCGGTCACCCTCTTGGTTCTTCCATACTTGGAACTGTAAACACTATCAGCAGTATGACCCGTGATGAAATAATAGCCTACAAGCAGTTACGCTATCGTCCGCAGGATGTAATTATTGCAGCAGCTGGCAATGTAAACCATTCCGAGTTGGTTGCTTTGGTCGAGAAAGCATATTCTGAACTGAATTCATCATGGATTCCGGGACTACAACCGGTATTATGCCATAGCGGTAAACATATAAATCTTTGTGACCGGGACCTTGAGCAAATATTGATATGTCTCGGTACATCTGCATTGCCACAGAATCATCCTGATAGGTACACTCAATTCCTTCTCAGTACAATTTTGGGCGGTGGAATGAGTTCTCGTCTATTTCAGGAAGTCAGAGAGAAGAAAGGTTTGGCTTATTCTGTTTACTCATACATTCTTTCCCACGCTGATTCAGGGGCGATAGTTGTTTATGCCGGTACGGAAAGGGCACACTGTCTTGAAGTAATTGATATTGTTCTTACTGAAATGTCACGGTTGAAATGTGAAAAAGTTACTCAGAATGAGCTTGATTCTGCTCGTGAACAGTTGAAGGGTAAGACATTGATGTCACTGGAAAGCAGTGAGAGTCTAATGATCAGGTTGGCGAAAAATGAAATATATATGAAACAGCAGCCTACTATTGAAGATATTTTAGACGGATTTGACAGGGTGACGGTTGAGGATATTCAAGAAATGGGTAGTCTTTTCTTTAATGGTGAATGCCTGAATCTTGAGGTGATGGGAAAAGCAGGCAGTTTAGGATTAACACCAGATATTCTTAATTTATAAAAGTTGATTGGCGATTAAAGTGAGTTCCTGCTCCAACCGCAAACAAATGGTCGGCACAGGAACTTTTAAATAACTCTACTCTCTTCCGGTGTGACCAAATCCCCCCGTACCACGATTAGTTTCCTGACTGAATTCTTCAACTATTAATAGAGAAACCTGGGTTATCGGAACAAACATCATCTGACAAATTCTTTCACCTGGCTCAATTGTATAGGGTGATTTACCTCTGTTGTGAAGGCCAATACCAATTTCACCCTGATAATCCGAGTCGATAACACCGACTGTATTTGCAAGCACAATACCATGCTTTATGCCCAGGCCTGAACGAGGGACAATAAGTGCCACCAGGCCGGGATCGTGGATGCTGATTGCAATTCCACTTGGAACCAGAACCGTTTCTCCGCTTTGAATAGTAAGACTATTTTCAATACAGGCACGCAGGTCCATTGCGGCAGAGCCACTGGTTGCATAAGTTGGCAGAGGAATGCTTGTTCCTATTAATTTGTTTATGATTTTGGTTTCAATTTTGTGTCTGTTCATGTAAATTCCTGTGGTTAGCGTGATTTACTTTGTTTAGCATATCAAAGAAAAACTACGGTTGAAACTCATATTTTTTATCAAAACAACTGAATCGTTTGAAAGGTTATTTGAATGAAAGATCCGCGTATTGAAAAATTTGCTGAAATACTTGTTGATTACTCTACTCGCGTAAAAGAGGGAGATGTCGTTCTTATTAATGCTGCCGGACTTGAAGCGTTGCCATTGGTAAAAGAGTTGTACGCACTTTGTCTGAAGCGTGGTGCCAAGTATGTGGAATATACTTTCTCTGTCCCTGAAATTGACAGGGCCTTTTACAATCTTGCTGATAAACAGCAGCTTGAACATTTTCCACAGCACAAGATGGATTTTTATAAAACCCTGACAGTTTATATCGGTATTGCCGCTGGAAATAACACCATGGAGATGGCTAATGCCAATCAATCCGCCATGGTAAGTTATCAAAAGCTTACAAAGCCGCTGGTTGACCAGCGCGTAAAGCATACACGCTGGGTTGTTACCCGCTACCCGACTAATGCAGCAGCTCAGGATGCCAAAATGAGCCTTGAAGAATATGAAGATTATCTGTTTTCTGCCTGCTGTATTGATTGGTACGTGGAATCAGAGAAACAGGAAAAACTCAAAAAGCTGATGGATAAAACAAGTAACGTCCGCATTGTAGCACCTGATACAGATCTTAGTTTCAGTATTGCAGGTTTGCCTGGCATCAAGTGTGATGGCCGATTGAATATGCCTGATGGTGAGGTTTTTTCTGCGCCGGTCAGAGATTCTGTGCAGGGATATATCAGTTACAATTGCCCCAGCATTTACCAGGGGAAGGAATATAATGGCGTCCGATTTGAATTTAAAGATGGCAAAATAGTCAACGCCACAGCTGATGGCGGTATGACAGAGTTACTGAATAAAGTTCTGGATACGGATGAAGGTGCCAGATATATTGGTGAATTTGCATTGGGCATAAACCCGGGCATCCATAAGCCGATGCGTAATATTCTTTTTGATGAAAAGATTTTTGGTTCAATCCATTTTACGCCAGGCCAGGCTTATGATGAGTGTGACAATGGTAACCGCTCAGCAGTCCACTGGGACCTGGTCCGATTGTTGACTGACGGAGGCGAAATTTGGTTTGATGATATGCTCATTCAGAAAAATGGGCTTTTTATAGTTGATGAGCTCCTTGAACTGAACCCGCGTAATTGAGGTCTTGATGAGTGACTTGACTATTCAGAATGTTGAATTTGAACATGATGATTTTGATTTTTCTGATCTGCAGGAAGAACTCAGGGTCGATGATCGATGTCGTTCTTTGCTGAACGGTTTTTATGCCGATCTTCTTGCTCAAGGAGTTGATGAACAGGTTGCTTCGGATTGGGCATTTTGTGCTGACTATTATTTGAGAGACTACCTGCTGGATTTTTCGCGGCTGAACGTTATTCGTCCAAAGCCGGGTATAGTTAAAAGCTTTGCTGGCAACTGGTTTATTACCAGAAATCTGCACCCTGAAATTGATGCGCTTGAAAAGCATCTAAAAGCTGTGGATGAGTTGTACCGTTATCTGCAAAAACAACACTATATCTCAGTTGAAGAGCTTGAATATCTGTTGTTTGAAATCTGGCAGATGGATTTTTACAAGAAACGTATTGATAGTTTTCTTGCGATTAATGGTGATGGCTTTTTAGAGTGGGATATGGAATGTCCGTTAGGAGACTGGTAGAGAATGATTAATATTTCTGACAACAAAATGGATCTATTGCTTGAAAAGCTTGGAAGACTTGTGGATCACCTGGCGCCTGATATTTCAACACCGCCGGATTTTGATCGTTTTCTGGCTTTTCGCTGGGAAAGAGTAGGGGAGCTAGGTAGGCTTGTCCCGGTGGCTCACCCACATCTTTTTGATTTAAACGAATTGGTTGGTATTGATGACATACGTGAAGATGTTGAACGAAACACAGCACAGTTTGTTGCTGGTTTGCCTGCCAACAATGTTCTTTTATGGGGGGAACGAGGTTGTGGCAAATCTTCTTTGGTAAAAGGTCTGTTAAAACCGTTTTCAACGCGCGGGCTTCGTATCGTTGAACTCAAACGATGGGATCTTCTTTCTCTCCCTCAAATAGTTGCAATGTTACGTGATGCTCCATGCTATTTTATTCTCTTCTGTGATGACCTTTCCTTTGACGAGGGGGAGGGCGACTTCCGTGCCTTGAAAACTCTGCTTGATGGAGATATTGAGGAACGCCCATCAAATGTTCTTATCTACGCTACATCGAATCGTCGTCACTTGATGCCTGAGCAGGTTAGGGATACACGCGGAGATAGTGAAATACACCCGGAAGAAGCTATTGGAGATAAATTGGCCCTGTCGGACAGATTCGGACTTTCGCTAGGTTTTTACAGTCTTGACCAGGATGAGTATCTGGCTGTAATCAGAAAGTATGCTGCACTTCGCAAGCTTCCTGTAACCGATAATGAATTATGTGATAAAGCATTGAAATGGAGCTTGTTTACTGCCAGAAGGAGCGGACGCTCAGCAAGGCAGTTTATTGATGATTTTGAAGGCCGTCTGCGCTTGAAGGACCATTGAGTCAGTGTAATAGTTTGATTAGTTCACATCCTTATTTGGCAAGAGGGGAACCATATGATTTCTGTAACCATACCTGAAACAGTCAGAAAGTTACTTGCTTCCCAACCGATAGAGCTCCCCATATTTCATCCGGTGGCTCTCAAGCTGCAACAGATGCTTTCCAACTATGATTTTACTGTTGATGAAGTTGCCATGGTTGCCAATGAGGATCAGGCGCTTGCAAGTCAGATGCTGAAAATGGCCAACTCTCCCATGTACATGGGGCGTACCAAGGTGGCGACTTTAAAAGAAGTTGTTATTCGACTTGGGGCTCAACAGGTAATTAATATTGCCATTGCCGCTTCTCAGGCATCTGCCCATACCTCAGCAAATCCAGTGCTTGATCGCTATATGAAAACACTATGGCAACACAGTCATGGTAGTGCCATTGGTGCCCGTTGGCTGGCTCAAAACTGCGGTATGCGCGGTGCGGCAGATGAAAGCTATCTGGCGGCTCTGTTGCACGACGTTGGCAAGTTGTATCTGCTCAAGGCCGTGGAACGATTGGTGAATGCCGGGGTAATCAGTTCAAATTTTGATGATGAGCTGATTATGGAAATCTTTGCAGTAATGCATGTGGAGCAGGGTGTCAGACTGGTTCAGCACTGGAATTTTCCGGTTATGTACTGTGACGCCATCAAGTACCATCATTCGGAGAAATGGGACGCAGTTAATAAGATGCTGGCTATAGTCAGATTCGTAAATATGTCCTGTCACAAGATCGGACTTGGGCTTAAAAATGAACCAGAGCTTGATTTGATAGATACGGATGAAGCAGAGATTCTGGATATCAGCGATGTTCAGGTGGTTGAGTTGCTGGCATTGCTTGAGGAAACAAGGGATGCTGAGTTTTAAGACGATGGTGTTTTTTTTCTAGTTTAAATAACCGACAGGGTAAGTGCCTTGACTTAAAGCGCTTACCCTGTCGGTGTATTACATGTCATGTTTTGAAAAAATATTTGAATCGGTACTATTTTTCTATTTTTGTCGGCACACAGAGATTCTCTGCACAGTTGGCTTCGCTGCCGCATGTAAAACAGTAGAATTCCGGAGCAGAAGTTACGATCGCAATTTCATCAACTTTTCCATTGCTTTTGAGCATACACATATGGCCCTGATGATCTGCACCGCAAGTACATTTTTTCTGATTTTCCATTTTTCCTCCCTTCCAATTTTTTAATTACCAAGTAAATATTTTCACATCCTAGCATAAAATATGCTAAAAAGAAACGTTATCATATCTGTGAATAGCATTGAAAGGAAGGTACTCTGTGGTTTTTTCTCCCAAGTCCATACTGGTTACAGGTGGTGCCGGTTTTATTGGTTCGAACTTCATTCATTCGTTTATTGCAAACAATCCCAATTGTCGGACAACAAATCTTGATGCTTTAACATATGCCGGCAATCCTAATAACCTCAAAGCAATTGAGCACTATCCTGGATATAGTTTTGTAAAAGGTGATATTTGTGACGGTTTGCTTGTGGCCAATATACTGGCGGCACAAAAGATTGATGCCGTTGTTCATTTTGCTGCCGAATCCCATGTTGATCGTTCAATTACCGGCCCTGAGATTTTTGTCCGTACGAATGTGCTGGGTACCCAGACTTTGCTGGAGGAGAGTCGTAAACATTGGCAATCGGGAGCAGTTGATGATTTCAGGTTTTTTCAGATTTCAACAGACGAGGTCTATGGCAGCCTTGGTGATACCGGCTTTTTTACAGAGCAGACCCCTCTGTCGCCAAACTCACCGTATTCAGCCAGCAAGGCTGGTGCGGATATGCTGGTACGGGCATATCATGAAACTTACGGCATGCCCACATTGAATACCCGCTGTTCCAATAATTACGGGCCTTATCACTTCCCGGAAAAGCTGATCCCGTTGTTGATTCATAATATTATCAATAAAAAGCCTTTGCCGGTTTACGGAGACGGCTGTAATGTGCGGGACTGGTTGCATGTAAAAGATCATGCAGTTGCAGTTGAAGTGATTTTAAAAACCGCGGCACCAGGTTCCGTCTATAATATCGGTGGCAATAACGAGTGGAAAAATATTGATATTGTGAATCTGGTTTGTGATCTGCTTGATGAAAAGTTGTCGCGCAAAGCAGGAGAAAACCGTCAATTGATTACCTTTGTCAAGGATCGCCCAGGTCATGACAGGCGTTACGCTATTGATGCCACACAGTTAAAAGTAAAACTTGGTTGGGAGCCCGAATATACTTTTGAAAAAGGTATTGCTGAAACCATTGACTGGTATCTGGCAAATCAGGAGTGGGTCTCTGAAGTTACTTCCGGGGCGTATCTGGAATATTATGCAGGACAATACGGGGAACAGCCATGATTCTTGTTGTCGGAGCAAACGGCATGCTGGGCCGCGATTTGTTGCCACTGCTGGGGGACGGAGCGCGTGGAGTTGATGTGGGTGATATTGATATTACTTCAATGGAGTCCGTTCAGCGTCTCTTGAATACTTTAAAGCCGTCTGTTGTAATTAACTGTGCGGCATATACCGATGTGGACGGGTGCGAAGCCCACAGGGATCTGGCTTTGAAGGTCAATGGGGAAGGTGTGGCTAATCTGGCAACCGTCACAAAATCCATTGGTGCCAAACTGGTTCAAATCAGCACTGATTATGTCTTTGATGGTGGCAAGGGTAGTCCCTATCTTGAAGATGACAAAACAGGTCCATTGAGTGTTTACGGTGAATCCAAGCTGCTTGGTGAGCAGAATGCGGCCCTGAATCCGGATCATCTCGTTATTCGTACTCAGTGGCTTTATGGAATTCACGGCAAGAATTTTGTGGAAACCATGTTGCGTCTGGCATCGGAGAAGGATGAGTTGGGAGTGGTAGATGACCAGATCGGCTCTCCGACCTGGACAGTGGATCTTTGCAGGGCGATTATCGCTTTGCTTAAAAATGACAGTCGTGGCATTTATCATGCTGCCAATGCAGACTTCTGTTCCTGGAATCAATTTGCATGTGCTATTTTTGACGAAGCCGGCCTGAAGGTAAAAGTAAACAGTATGTCGACGGAGCAGTTGAATAGACCTGCAACGCGCCCACTTTATTCCACACTTGATTGCAGTAAATTATCAAAGGACACGGGATATACTCCACAGCCCTGGCGTGATGCTTTGAAAGCTTATCTTGCTCTTCGGTCTTAGCCCAAAAGTTTATATGTTTATTCATGTAGCTAATTTTAAAAATTAAGCAAGGAGATCTGTCTTCTATGGAACGTGGTGAACGCCCCTGGGGTTCGTATTGTGTACTTGAAGAAAATAGCAGTTACAAAATCAAGCGCATTGAGGTTTTGCCGGGTCAGCGGCTTTCCTTGCAGAAACATCATCACCGTAGTGAACATTGGATAGTGGTTTCAGGAATTGCCAAAGTAACATGCGGTGAGCAGGAGTTTTTTGTTAATGTCAACGAGTCGACTTTTATCCCGATCGGACAAAATCACCGACTGGAAAATCCCGGCAAGATCACACTGATTATCATCGAAGTACAAAGCGGAGAATATCTGGGGGAAGATGATATTGTACGCTTTGACGATGACTATAACCGCTGTGAGAATACAGCTGAAAAATAAGGATAAGATGAAAAACAGCAGGTTTATTCAATTATTTATTAGTATTTTAATGTCAATTTTTCTGCTGAGCTTAGGCGGTTGTGCATCCTCGTCTAATACTGTGATAGATGAGGAAATAGTTACAAATCAGAAGCCGATGGCTCTATATAACTCTTTGATAATAAAGGATTTTGAGTTAAAAAGTGAGCTGTATAGCAGTGAGCAGTCTTCCAGGGTTGGTGAGCGGGAACAACGCTATGCCAAAATTCCTGCGCAACTTACTGATCTTGTCAAACGCTACATAGTTTCCAAAAACATCTACAGATCTGTTGAACGCGATGGTACTCCTTCAGCCAAAACACTCGTACTGAAGGGTAAATTTACAAATATGGGGCGATTTAAAATATCCATAGAGGCTGTTATTACTGACAGTATTACAGGTCAGGAAGTCGCTTTTTTTCGTCAGACACTATGGGATGTTTTTGATACAACAGAATCAATAGGAAGTCTTGGACGAGGCATAGCAGATTATATTGATCGAATACAGTATAAATGACGGAGGCTGCAGATGTACATTGTCATACTTGCCGGCGGCTCAGGCACCCGGTTCTGGCCCTTGTCCAGGGCTTCAAAGCCTAAACAGCTCATTTCCATAACCGGCGATAAAACCATGCTTCAGAGGACTGTGGAGCGTGTTCTGCCGTTAAAACCCAAAAGGATCATAGTTGTTACAAACACGCTTCAGGCCGCTGAATCAAAACGTCAGTTGTCGGGCTATCGTCGTGTGCCGATTGACATCCTTGCCGAACCCTGCGCCAGGAACACAGCTCCGGCAATTGGTCTGGCAGCAGCAGTTATCTCTTCCCACGATCCATCTGGATTAATGGTTGTCCTCCCGGCAGATCATTTTATCAGAGATGAGGAAGCATTTAGAGATTCAATTTTATTTGCTGCAAAATCTGCAAAAAATGGTTACCTGATGACACTTGGTATTATGCCGTCACGCCCTGAAACAGGTTATGGATATATTGAAGCGGATATGGAAATGCGTGGCACAGGTCCATTTCCGGTTAAACGTTTTGTTGAAAAGCCACCGATAGAAAAAGCGTTGGAATATCTTGATGAAGGTAACTTCTTCTGGAACAGCGGCATGTTTATCTGGCGTGCGGATGTTATTATGTCCGAACTTGGCAAGTATATGCCGCTTCTTGCCAAATCTCTGGCAAATATCTCGTTCAACTGTGATGTCTGGGAACTTTCGGATCTGGATGATCAAATAGCTGATGTTTATGAAGAGGTAGAAAGTGTTTCCATAGATTACGGCATCATGGAAAAGTCCAGCAAGGTACAGGTTGCACCGGTTGAGATGGGCTGGAGTGATGTGGGTAGTTGGAGTGCTCTTCCTGAAGTTGCTGAAGAAGATGAAAAAGGGACGGTTTGCGTCAATGTTTCCGGGCATGTGGCTCTTGATTCCTCAGGCTGTCTGATTTATGGGGATGGCAAGATGGTAGCAACTGTAGGGGTACAGGATCTGATAATAGTCTCTACCCAGGATGCATTGCTGATTTGCAGTCGAGATCGTGCACAGGATGTGAAAAAAGTTGTTGAAGAGCTTACCAGTAAAGGCGCAGACAGTTATTTGTAAAATAGCTGTTCTTTGATTTTTTTTGAATGTATTTAGGTAAAAGGCAGCCTTGTAGTCTGGGCTGCCTTTTGCTTTTTTTGTTGTCATCTTATCTGATTGCCGGTATTGTCAACCATCTATATGCTTTAGGTTGACTAGTGAGGAAGTACATGGAAAGACTTATTCGGGATGAACTGGAACAGATAAAAAATAAAGGTTTATACCGCAGAACAAGACTTGTTTCAGGCCGTCAGGGATCACATGTAGAACTGGATGGCAGACAGGTTGTGATGCTCTGCTCAAACAACTATCTGGGGCTGGCCGATCACCCATTTATTGCTGAAAACTCAATCAAGGCGATTGAACGTTTTGGCACCTCAAGTGCGGCTTCAAGGCTTGTGTCAGGAACTATGGAGCTGCATGAGCTTTTGGAGCAAAGTGTATCTTCTTTTAAGGGTAGCCAGGCGGCTTTGGTGTTTAACAGCGGTTACGCAGCCAATACGGGCATTATTCCTGCTGTTGCAGGTCGTGGTGATACAGTCTTTTCGGATCGCTTGAATCATGCCAGTATTGTGGACGGCATAATTCTTTCCGGTGCCAAATTGGTTCGTTATCCGCACAATGATATGAAAGCTCTGGCCAGTCTGCTTGAATCCAAAAGAGGCGGCGGTCGCTGTATTATTGTCACAGACGGTGTTTTCAGTATGGATGGTGATATTGCTCAGCTGAACGAAATCGTCCGCCTTAAAACAGCTTATGATGCCATTTTGATTGTAGATGATGCCCATGGTTGCGGTGTGCTGGGCGAGAATGGCAGGGGCTGTGCTGAACTGCTTGGTGTGATGGATGAGATTGATATTCATGTTGGCACATTTGGAAAAGCTTTGGGAAGCTTTGGTGCTTATGCCGCACTATCTGCTGAGATGAGGGAGTATCTGATAAATCGTGCCCGAAGCTTCATTTTCTCCACATCACTGCCACCTGCTGTTCTGGCAGCTTCAGTTGCGGCCCTAAAACTTGTTGCAAGTGCAGAAGGCAGGCTGCTTCGCGAAAAACTACATGAAAATACCTCTCTTTTCAGAGGTCTGTTGCACTCTGCAGGTTTTATTCTTGGTGAGAGCACAACGCAGATTGTACCCATAATGGTTGGCGAGGCAGATGACGTGATGCGTTTTTCCGCTGAATTGCTAGAAGAGGGACTGTATGTGTCCGGTATCCGCCCTCCTACTGTTCCCGCAGGTGCCTGCAGGCTACGCTGCACGATCATGGCTACGCATACCAGTGAGGACCTGAATATGGCCGCAGAGCGGATAACATCAATAGGAAAACGCCTGGGAGTAATTTAGTGCCCTGGTACGAGAACGACAAAAATAATAGCCTGTGGTATGAAGATAAAGGCGTAGGGCCGGTAATTGTATTTGTGCATGGCTGGTGCAAATCCTCAACAGTTTGGCGTTTTCAGTTTGATGCCCTTTCAGAATATTTTCGTGTCATAGCACCGGATCTGGCGGGCTACGGTAAGTCCGGCTGTCCGGCTGATGAGATTGATATTTACGGTTATGCTGCTGATCTTGTTGCTTTGTTCAATGCGCTGAAACTCGAAAATACCTTGCTTGTCGGGTGGTCTCAAGGGGCGCAAATAGTGCTGCAGGCAAGTCTGGCTTTACATGAAAGGTTATGGGGGATTGTTCTGGTATCATGTACACCCCGGTTTACCTCTTCTGGCGATTTTCCTCATGGTCTCTCTGAAACAGAGGCAAATGGAATGGCAAACAAAGTCAAACGCAATCTGGGCAGGGCCCTGTCAGGTTTCAATGCCCACATGTTTGCAGAAAATGAACTGAGAAATGCTTCCAATAAAGAACAAATACTGGAATTGCTTTCATCCGAACCGCTTCCAGAGACTGAGATAGCTATTCAGGGGCTAAAGGCCCTTTATCAGGCGGATTTAAGATCAATTCTTCGTAAAATTAAGTTGCCGACACTCATTATAAACGGAAATCAGGATCCGATCTGTCTGCCCGGAGCTTCTTCATTTTTGGCGGAAAATATTTCAGAAAGCCGGCATGTAATTTTTTCAGGATGTGGTCACGCGCCATTTTTGTCACATGCCGCAGATTTTAACAATTGTATCAGTGATTTTTTCAGGGGGAATTCAGACTTTGTCAGATAACAGTAAAAGAATTGGTAAGGGTTTTCACCGCCATGCTTCTGAATATGATCAACATGCTATTGTACAAAAACGCGTTGTTGCAAATCTTGACCGTATGGTTGGCAATCATTGCACTTCCAGTCCGATCAGGCTTCTGGATATTGGATGCGGTACTGGCGCCCTGACACTGGCAATGAAAAAGCGTTATCCTGAAAGCAAAATTTTCGGGTTGGATCTGGCGTATAACATGACTTTGAAGGCTTCTTCCCGCCTTGGTCCTGACGCTGTTTTTGTTAATGGAGATGCTGAGCAACTTCCATTTAAAAATAATGCATTTGATCTGGTCGTCTCTGCATCAACTTTCCAGTGGGCAAAATCTCTGGAAAACTGTTTTGGAGAATGTTGTCGTGTGCTTTCGGAGGGTGGTGTTTTCTGTGCCGCTTTTTTTGGAGGAAAGACCTTATGGGAACTGCAGGAAAGTTACCGGGAAGCACTTACCAATAGATATAGTGTCGGAGACGAACGAAACAGCCGATTGCAGCGATTCAGAAGTAAGGAAGATGCATGTCAGGCCCTTGAAGGCTTGGGGTTTGACAAGATTATTATTGCTTCAGAGGAAGAGCTGGAGTTTCATCCAGATGTGCCGGACCTGCTGCGTGCAATTAAGGGTATTGGCGCATCAACCACAGCCAAAAATGACGCTGGAAACGGTTTGGGATGGCGTGGAGTCATAAACGACATGGCCAACATATATCGCACTCGTTATAAATGTAACGGACAGATTCCGGCGACATACGAGGTGATATATGTTATTGCCAGACGTGGACCCGGGCAGATCTAGTCAATCGCTCCGATGAGTCTTTTGGCTAGCGGGTGAATTACACTGTAGTGCACTTCAACACCTTCACGCTTACCCTCAATAATTCCCTTGTTTTTGAGCAGAGCCAGATGTTGTGACACTGTGGCTTGTGGCAAACCCAGGCATTCCCAGATATATTTCACATTGCATTCCTTGGTGCAAAGACCTGCAACTATCTTGAGTCTGATCGGATGGCCCAGTACTTTCAACACTTCTGACTCGGGAGTAAAATCTCTAACTAGTTTAAATTCCATATGCCTGCCTTTTTATAATGTATTGTAAAAATTATATATGCAGTTTTTTTTCCGTCAAGCGAAATACTGAAAAAACATCTAATAATTTTTTTAGTGATTTAATGGTGCTCTTGAGAAGTTATGCGTGAAAAATTTCAGAACTGAAGTGGCAGGCAGCACAATGGACAGTATTTTTGTTTTCCAGCAGTGGTGATTCCTGACGGCAGATTTCTTTGGCGTAAGAACAGCGGGGGTGAAAACGGCAACCGGTTGGAATAGTAAGAGGTGAGGGGATGTCATCGGTCAGTATGGTTTTGTTTTGTTTCTTCCCGCGATTTATCCCGGGAATTGATGCTATCAATGCTTCCGTATACGGATGAAGGCAGCGTTGGAAAAGATCAGCCGCAGGAGCACTTTCGACAATTGTGCCCAGATACATGATGCTGACGCGGTCACACATATGACGTAATACTGATAGATCGTGTGAAATCATTATCAAAGACAGGTTGTAGGCGGATTTCATGTTTTGAAGCAGGTTGATAATCTGGGCTTGAATTGAAATATCAAGAGATGAAACCGGCTCGTCGGCAATAATAATTTTAGGTGAAGTGGCCAGTGCCCGGGCAATACCAATGCGCTGCCTTTGGCCACCGGAAAATTCATTTGGAAAACGATTGTACTGACCAGCTGAAAGTCCCACTGTCTGCATGATCTCTTCAACCTTTGGACGGAGGGAGGAGGCCGACTGTTTTTCAGAAATCAGCAGTGGTTCCGCAATAATGTCCCCAATACGCATGCGCGGATTCAAAGACGAAAACGGGTCTTGAAAGATCATCTGTGTTTGACGGCGAAAGGTAATTTGGTCTGTTTTTGAAAGTGCGGAAATTGATGTGCCAAGATAATTGATCTGTCCTTTGTCTGGCGGGAGCAGCCCGGCCATTATTTTACCCAGTGTTGATTTACCGCAGCCTGATTCCCCGGCAATACCATGTGTCTCTCCTTTAAACAGATCCAGACATACGTCATCAACCGCTGTCAGGATACCGGAAGGAGAGGCGGGTGTGCTTTTGATCTTGAACTGTTTGAAGAGATTTGTTCCGCTAAGGATGGGGAAGTTGTTGGTCATTGGCAATTCCAGCAGCGCACATGATGCCCGGGATTGATTTCGTGAAGATCCGGTACCTGATTTAGACATAGTGGCAATATGTCAGGACATCGGTTGCAGAAACCGCATCCGGGAAGATTGTCGGATAGTTGTGGTGGATTACCGTTCAGAGTAGCAAGTTGAGTTCCCGGCTCTGCAAATTGAGGCAGAGAAGCTATCAGTGCTTTTGTGTAAGGGTGAAGTGGATTATCCAATAATTCCGAACTTTCAGCGGATTCCACAATTCGTCCGGCATACATTACGCAGGTGTAGTCAGATCTTTCAGCCACAATTCCCAGATCGTGCGTAATCAGAAGAATGCCCATTTCGGATGTTTTTCTGAGTGAATCAATCAACTCCAGTATCTGAGCCTGTATTGTAACATCAAGAGCCGTTGTCGGTTCATCGGCTATCAGCAGCCCAGGATCGCAGGCCAGGGCCATGGCGATCATAACCCTTTGGCGCATGCCGCCGCTTAACTGGTGAGGGTAATCACGCAGCCGGTCACCGGCAGCTGGTATGCCAACCTTGTGCAGCAGGTCTGCAGCCCTGTCCGATGCGGCTTTTCTAGACAGATTAATATGAAGCATCAATGGCTCCATAATCTGTTCGCCGATGCGCAACACCGGATTAAGCGAGGTCATGGGCTCCTGAAACACCATGGAAATCCGTCTGCCGCGAATGGAACGCATCTCATCTTCGGTGATAGTTAAAAGATCCTTGTCGCCAAGGAAGATCTGTCCTGATTTGATAAAACCGGGAGATGGAATCAGGCGCATGATTGACAAGGCGGTCATTGATTTGCCGGAGCCTGATTCTCCAACCAACGCAACCGTATTTCCACGATTGATTGTAATGCTGACGTCATTGACAGCATTAAGCGTGGCCGTTGTCGTTTTGAAACAGGTGTTTAGATTTTTTATGGAAATCAGTTCAGACATAATTCCTCAAATCATCAAACCGGATGCATGACAGATTAACAAAGATAACGTAATTGTGCCAAGCTATAATTTTTTGCTATTATCCAGCTCAGGTCCTTGTCTGAACTTGAAAAGAAATTGACAGGGTACCTTTACATGTGGTTCTATCACCAGGTTTTGAGGCCTATATTGATACGCATATTGTTGTCATTTTTTCTTGTCATTTTATTGTTTCTTGGTAGAGGGAGTGTTTATTCTGACGCTGCCATGCCGGTGGAAATGATACGGATTGCCATTGTTAAAAATGTTCCTGAAATTTTAGTGGATGGTGAGGCGCTGCAGGCTTTCCGTGAAAATGGCAAATCTGTTTCACTTATAACACCAGTCAAAATTACCCGATCAAAAGATACTCTGTTAGCTGATGGGGTGTCTTATCGTCGACTATCCTTCAGTTCGCCACAGGCTGTATTTATAAATGGAAAGCCTTATCGCGGAATTGCTGAAATAATACCTTCCGATAAAGGGTTACTGGTTGTAAATGAACTTCCACTTGAAACCTATCTGGTTGGACTGATCAACTGTGAAATATCTTCGGCCTGGCCAATTGAAGCTGTCAAAGCACAGGCTGTAATTGCCAGGACATATGCAATGTATCGTAAAGAAACCCGGAAAAATGCCGTTTATCACATGGAATCAACTGTAATAGATCAGGTCTATGACGGGTGTCTGATAGAGGATAGCCGTGCCACTCGGGCTGTGACAGAAACAGCCGGTGAGGTCTTGGTTCATAACAAATCCGTTATACAGGCATTTTATCATTCCAACTGCGGAGGCAGAACAGAAGCGGCTGAAAACGTGTGGGGTGCTGCATTGCCATACCTGAAGGGTGTTGAATGTGAGTATTGTTTGAATAACCCTTCTACAGTGTGGGAACAAAGTCTTTCATTAAAGGATATTGAAGATAAGCTCCGTTCCGCCGGCTTCAAGGTGGCGATCATAACTGATATCAGAGCAGGTTCTGTTAATAACCGTGGCCGACTCAAGTCGATTGTGATAGTGTCACCACGTGGTAATTTGACTCTGACCGGAGATCAATTTCGCAAGACAATCGGTTATGGTATTATCAAGAGCACCAATCTCAGAATTAAAGTAACTAATGGTGAAGCGGTTTTTAGTGGATCAGGCAGCGGTCACGCTGTAGGTCTTTGTCAATGGGGCGCCAAACAGCGTGCATTGGACGGTTTTACCTATACGGAAATTCTTTCATACTATTATCCAGGCACTGAACTTAAAATGCTCTTTGATGTTCGTTGACATGGTACTTTAATGCTCGTAAAAGAATTTGACTACCATTTGCCACAGGAACTGATTGCCCGTTATCCGGTTTCCGAGCGTGACGCCTCCCGTTTGATGGTCTTGAATCGCCAGGAAAAAAGCATCAGTGATGATCAATTTGCCAATATCTCCGGTTATTTTAATCCTGGCGATTTGCTGGTCATGAATGATACCAGGGTGATCCCGGCCAGAATCTTTGGTCGAAAATCCACCGGTGGCAAGGTGGAAATTTTTCTTGTACGGCGTGATGATGGGGCGTCAGAACGCTGGACCTGTCTGCTGAAGTCGTCAAAAGGTTTGCAGGAAGGGCAGTTGTTGAATCTTGAGGCTGGTATGACTGCCCGGGTTTGCAAGAAGCTGGAAGCTGGATCCTGGCAGATCGAGTTTTGCGGAGAGATACCTTTTTGGTCATGGCTGGATCAGGAAGGGCAAATGCCTTTGCCACCTTATTTGCAGCGCGATGCAGATATAAATGACCGTGAGCGATATCAAACTGTTTACGCCAGTGCACCTGGAGCAGTTGCAGCACCTACTGCAGGTTTGCATTTTACCCGGGAATTGCTTGAAAAAATTAAGTCCAAAGGAGTTGGGGTTTCCTGGATTACGCTGCACACCGGATTAGGAACCTTTTTGCCGGTTCGAGTTGAAAAGGTAGAGGAGCACAAGATTCATACAGAACTCTATTCCATTTCTGACGCCACTGCGCAGGCCATCAAAGAAACTAAAGCTCGCGGTGGGCGTGTTTTTGCAGTTGGAACAACGACCACCAGGACCCTTGAATATGCGGCAAATGAAAATAATGAAGTCGTGGCCGGTGAGGGTGAAGCTGATATTTTCATCTATCCCGGTTACCGTTTCAAAGTAGTAGACGCCATGTTGACCAATTTTCATCTGCCCGAATCAACCTTGATGATGCTTGTATCAGCTTTTGCCGGTAAGGATTTTGTATTTGATGCCTATCGGCAAGCAGTAAACAAAAGTTTCAGATTTTACAGTTATGGCGACGCCATGCTGATTATTTAATTTTTCAGGGTATATATTTGTCAGCTTCCAATTTTTCAGTTGTACATCGTGATTCGTCCTGTTCCGCCCGTCTTGGCTCTTTAAAGACGGAGCACGGAACCATAGAAACCCCGATTTTTATGCCGGTCGGGACAAATGCCACGGTCAAGGCCATGACGCCTGAAGACCTGCTGGCGATTAATGCCCAGATTATCCTTTCCAACACCTATCACCTGTACCTGCGTCCCGGCCACCATCTGGTTGAAAAAATGGGGGGGCTTCACAAATTCATGAACTGGAATCGCCCTATTTTAACTGATAGCGGTGGATTCCAGGTTTTCAGTCTTGGGGAATTGCGTAAGATCACTGAAGATGGTGTCAAGTTCCAATCCCATATTGATGGTTCCTATCACGTCTTGACCCCTGAGTTTGCCACACAGATTCAGGAATCACTGGGTGCCGATATTATCATGTGCTTTGACGAGTGTCCGCCTGCCACGGCAGATAAAAACTATGTGGCTCGCTCACTTGATATGACTACCCGTTGGGCCAAGCGCTGTAAAGATGTGCACAAACGGGAAGGGCAGCAACTGTTCGGTATCATTCAGGGCGGCATGCATTATGACCTTCGTGCCCGCAGCCTGGAAGACATCTGTTCCATCGGCTTTGACGGTTATGCGCTGGGAGGTCTGTCAGTAGGCGAAGAAAAAGAGCAGATGTATGGTGTGATGGAAGCCTGTAGTTCGATGATGCCCCAGGACGCCCCTCGATATATTATGGGTATTGGAGCACCGGAAGACCTTGTAGAAGCGGTCTGGCATGGTTATGATATGTTTGACTGCGTCATGCCGACACGCAATGCACGTAACGGTATGCTTTTTACCAGTCAGGGCCGGATTAATATCAAGGCCAAGATTTATGAAGAGGACGCAGGGCCTCTGGATCCTGAATGCGGCTGCTACGTCTGTAGGAATTATTCTCGTGCATATCTCAGGCATCTCTATCGTGCCGGAGAAATTCTTGCCTCAAATTTAAATAGCTATCATAATCTTTACTATTATCTGGATTTGATGAAAAAGATGCGTGAAGCAATTCAAAATAATAGTTTCACCGAGTTTCGTAGGAATTTTTTCAAAAATATGGTAAACAATCAAAAAATCAAAGGAGAATGAGTCTATGTTAGGTTTAGCTTTTGCAATGTCCGGTGCACCTGGTGGAGCTGCTGCTGGAGCATCAGGTGGTATGATGGCCTCTTTAAATCAATTCCTTCCACTGGTACTAATGTTTGCCATTTTCTACTTTCTATTGATCCGTCCACAGCAGAAAAAGGCCAAAGAGCATAAAGCCCTTCTGGAAGCTATTAAGAAAGGTGACAATGTGGTTACTGCCAGCGGCATTTTTGGCAAGGTTATGTCAGTTGAAGATGGTGTCGTAGCTCTTGAAGTCGCAACAGGTGTGGTTATCAAAATCGGTAAAGAGCATATTGCCGGACTTATTACCAAGTAATTTTAAATACCCATATTTATCATTATGTTTGCAGTTAAATAATAAACAAATGGAATAATTCCGAAGGGAGCCCAAGCTTTATGCCTAAAGGAACTGGCTGGCGCATAAGCCTGATATGCATCTTCGTTCTACTGTCTTTTCTCTATCTGACTCCCACACTGGTTGCCAATCTGCCTGCGTGGTGGACCGGACTTCTGCCTAAAGACAAGATCCATCTTGGACTTGACCTTCAGGGTGGAACCCATCTGGTGCTTGAGGTGGATACGGATAAGGCTGTGGAAGGAACACTGGATATTGTAGCTACCGATCTTGAAGATACACTGAACAGCAAGAATCTCCGTTTCAAGAAAATCAACCGTTCAGGTGCAGATAAAGTATCGTTGCTGCTGTATGAGAAGGGGACCGCTGAGACTGTTCAGAAACTTCTCAAGGATAAGTATCCCAACTACGATCAGAGCTCCATCTATGATGAAGGTGGTTTTGTCGGGCTTAGCCTGAAAATGCCTGAAATTCAGGTACAGGATCGCAAGGATAAGTCTGTAATACAGGCACTGGAAACAATTCGTAACAGGATAGACCAGTTCGGTGTTTCCGAGCCGACCATTCAGCGTGAAGGGATCAATCATATTGTTGTTCAGCTCCCTGGCATCAAGGATCCGCAGAGGGCAATCGATTTGATCGGCAAGACAGCCCGTCTCGAATTCAAGATGGTGCGTGAGGATATACCGGCAAACTCAGCAAGTATTCCTGAAGATGCCGAACTGCTGAAGGAAAAAATGGTAGATCGTACAACGGGTGCTGTTACGGAAATACCACTGGTTGTTCAGAAAAAGACGATAATAACCGGTGACCTTCTGACAGATGCCCAGGTACGGATCGACTCACAATTCAATCAGCCTTATGTAGGTATTGAATTTAATGCTCTCGGTGCCAAGCTGTTTGATCAGGTTACTGCTACCAACGTTGGCAAGCGCTTTGCCATAGTGCTTGATAGCAATGTGTATTCTGCACCGGTCATCAGAGAACGTATCTCCGGCGGAAGTGCACAAATTTCCGGTAATTTTACCGAAAAGACGGCTGCCGACCTGGCAATTGTTCTCCGCGCCGGTGCATTGCCTGCGCCGGTTAAAATTATTCAGAATATGACAGTTGGACCATCACTTGGTCAGGATTCTATTAACAAAGGACTCTATGCCGGTGTTATCGGTGTCTTTCTGGTTATTGTCTTCATGGGTATTTACTACAAGCTGTCTGGCATGATCGCCAATTTCGGCATGGTCTTGAACGTGCTTTACCTGATGGGTTCGCTGGCGGCCCTTGGCGCTACTCTGACATTGCCCGGTATTGCCGCGATTGTTCTGCTGATCGGTATGTCAGTGGACTCAAACGTTATTATATTTGAGCGTATTCGTGAAGAACTCAAGCTGGGGAAGTCTCCTAAATCCGCCCTGGATGCCGGCTATGATAAGGCGTTTCTGACTGTCATGGACTCTCATGTTACCACCTTGATAACTGCAGCAGTACTGTTTCAGTTCGGTACCGGTCCGGTCAAAGGTTTTGCCGTGTCACTCAGTCTGGGTATCATTATCAATCTGTTCACCGCTTTGATTGGTACCAAGGTAATCTTTGACATGTTTCTGCATAAGGGCAATGTCAAAAAAATGAGCATATAGGGGGAATTGGGTCAATGGAAATTTTGGGCAAAACTAATATAGACTTTATCGGAATGCAGAAAATATCGTTCGTTATTTCCGCAATAATATCCCTGATCGGAATTATCGGCATTATCCAGATCGCCCGTGGCGCAGCCAATATGGGTATAGATTTTTCAGGTGGCACATCGATCCAACTGAAGTTTGATAAGGCATTCCAGATTGCTGATGCACGTGCAGCACTGCACAAAAATGGGATTGTCAAGGCCGATCTTCAAGAGGTCAAAGATGGCAACAAGCTTTTGATCAAACTTGACAACAATGTGGGATCAGCACTTGGTAAACCTGCTGAAGCGGTACAGAACGCATTGAAAAAAGAGTTTGTGAACAACCCTTTTGTGATCGAGAGCTCTTCTGAGATCGGGCCAACAATTGGTGACAAACTCCGCAACGATACTCTGACAGCTGTTGCCATCTCGTTCCTGGGGATTATTCTTTATATCGCCTGGAGATTCGACTTTAAGTTTGGGATTGGGGCCGTAGTATCTACCATGCATGACTGTCTGGCCATGTTTGCTGCGTTTTATCTGTTTGATAAGGAAATCAACCTGTTGTTCATTACTGCAGTCTTGACGATTGCGGGATATTCCCTGACTGATACCGTTGTCGTGTTTGACAGGATCCGAGAGAATCTTCACAAAAACCTCAAGGGCTCCATGCATAACATTTTTAACGACAGTATCAATGAAGTGTTGTCTCGTACTATTGTGACGTCTTTTACCACCTTTATGGCAGCTGGTGCGTTGTTTTTTGTCGGAGGCGAAGTTATTCATGATTTTGCTTTTGCACTTCTGGTCGGTATCCTGATTGCTACATATTCTTCAGTGTTCGTGGCCAGTCCGGTTGTTGTTATCCTGGAGAATCGTGCATTGCAGAAGCTGGCTCAAAAAGTTTAGATTTTACAGGGAACTGCGTAACGAAATCCCCCGCCTGTCGGGGGATTTTTTTTTAAGTCAAACAGGTCGGTAAAAGTTTTAACAGAAAGACTATTAATGAATAAAAAATGGATACTTAAAAAATCTGATTCTGAAAGCTGTGGATCATTGATTTCCGGCTTGAAGATTCATCCGGTTACGGCGTCAATCCTTTCTGGCCGAAATGTAACTTCAGTATCAGAGGCACAGCAATTCTTAAGTCCTTTGCTGACCAGTATTATTGATCCATTTCAACTGAAAGGTATGAATGATGCCGTTAAACGCCTGCTTGTAGCCCGCGTCAACAATGAGCCGGTCTGTATTTACGGTGACTATGACGTGGACGGCATTACGGGAACAGCCTTGCTGGTTTCGTTTCTTAGGGAAACCGGGTTTAACAGCAGCTATTTCATTCCTAACAGGTTTGATGATGGCTACGGGCTTAACTGTGATTCAATCAAGCAGATCAGCACACTTGGCGCTTCTTTGATTATTTCAGTGGATTGCGGAATTACAGCAGTAAAGGAAGCTCAGTACTGCAAGGAACTGGGCATCGACCTGATTGTTGTCGATCATCATGCGCCAGGAGATTTAATACCAGATGCGGCAGCTGTAATAAACCCTCTTCAACCTGGGTGCAACTATCCGTTCAAGTCTCTGGCTGGAGTTGGAGTGGCGTTTAATCTGCTGGTCGCTTTGCGTAGTGGGTTACGAGATGCTGGTGCATTCGGAAACCAGGCCGGGCCTGACCTCAGACAGTGGCTTGACCTGGTTGCACTTGGAACTATTGCCGATGTTGTTTCACTGACCGGCCAGAACCGGATCTATGCTTATCATGGTCTTAAGCAGCTGACGAACTCGAATAAGTCAGGGATTATTGCCCTTAAAAAAGTGGCTGGAATCACCGGAGAGGTCAGTTGCGGACAGGTCGGTTTTCGATTGGCACCGCGTCTGAATGCGGCAGGACGTATGGAAAGTGCGGTTCCTGGTGTTGACCTGTTGCTGAGCAATGACGAGCAGCTATCGCAGATGATCAGTTCAGAGCTGGATGCCGCCAATGCCGAGCGCCAGAATCTGGAACGGAGTATCTTTGATGAGGCGGTCAAACTTGTTGAGTCCTCCGGCATATATCCCGATTGTCATAGTATTGTGCTTGCTTCAGACAATTGGCACCAGGGAGTTGTGGGGATAGTTGCCTCACGTCTGGTTGAGCGGTATAATCGACCAACAATTCTGATGGCAATTAATCCGGATGGTACGGCCAAGGGCTCCGGTCGCAGCATTCATGGTTTTCATCTGTTGGATGCCCTGAAACCCTGTGCACTGTTCCTGGAACGTTTCGGTGGACATCGTTATGCGGCCGGAGTCGGTATTAACCCCGATAATCTGGACGCCTTTGCAAAGGCTTTTGAGTCCGAGGCGGCAAGCAAGCTGTCAGCCGATGATCTGATTTCGAGGCTTGAAATTGACGCAGAGGTGCAGCCGGAAGAAGTTACGGCTGAACTGGTTTCGGAACTAAAACGCCTTGAGCCCTTCGGTGCCGGAAACCCGGAGCCGGTATTGATGATGTGTGGATTGAAAGTGGTTGAACGCCGTGTAGTTGGTGAAGCCCATCTGAAATTGAGATTGACATGTAAAGGCCGCTCTTTTAATGCAATAGCATTTAAGATGGCTCAGCGGGAAACAGATGGTTTTATCGACATAGCTTTTTTTCCTGAGATGAATGAGTGGAACGGCAGCTCAAGCCTGCAACTGAAGATAAAGGATTTGCGGGCAGCGGAGTAATTATGCAACGAAAGGAACGTTTTGATAGCGCCTACAGAATCATCTGGATCGGATTCTGGATCAACGCATTATTGATGCTGTTCAAGCTGGCAGCCGGATATTTTGGTAAATCCGATGCGGTTTTTGCAGATGGTATCGAAAGTGGCTGTGACTTTGTGGCAATTTTTTCCACAATGGTTGCTCTCAAAATGGGGCGCAAACCTTTTGATGAAAAGCATCCTTATGGGCATGGACGGGCTGAAAGCCTGGCCGCTTTGTTGATTTCGCTGATTATTTTCGCCACAGGTGTCTGGATTCTGATTGATTCAACTCATTCCGTGATTGATCGGAACTTTAAGTCCCCTGGAATGATAGCAGTCGCTGCAGCATTTATTACGATCATCATCAAAGAATGGCTGTACCGTTTTACCCAGAAGACCGGTGAAAAGCTTCAAAGCCCTTCACTGCTGGCCATTGCCAAGGACCACAGGAAAGACGCACTCACCTCCATATCCACTCTGGTTGGCGTTGTCGGCGCATATTTCGGGATAGGGATAATGGACCCTCTAGCTGCCGGATTGACCGCTTTTTTTATTCTGCACATCGGTTATGAAACTTTTCGTGATGCCGCCCATGATCTGATGGATGGCAGCGTGCCGCCTGATTTTATTACCGAAGTAACCCGCCTTGCTGAAAGTGTGGAACATGTGGAACATGTGCATGATATCAGGGGTAGACGTTCCGGGCAGTACATGATAATTGATTTGAAGCTGGAAATGGACCCGAACATGACGGTCAAACAGTCACACGACATCGCGTCAAAGGTCAAGAAGCTGATTTTTGACGGTTTCCCCAACGTAGGTGATGTTATGATTCACATCAACCCCCATGAAGAAGAGCATGAAGATCTGATCCGTTTGTGAGCGTGATATGACAAGTTTTGCCAATTCATATTTATATGCTGTTTTATGGCAGAGATTGAAACGAAATCACATGGCTTTGGCCGGTGGTTCTGTTGTTGTGCTGCTTTTCACTGTTTCAATTCTGGCCCCCTGGATTGCTCCCTACGATCCAAACAGTATCAATGCCTGGCATGTGTTAGCGCCCCCATCCTGGCAGCATTGGTTCGGTACGGACGAGCTGGGTCGTGATGTTTTCAGCCGGGTTCTCTACGGCTCACAAATTTCTCTCAAGGTCGGTTTCGTTGCAATTGGTATCGCCGTGGCAATTGGTACTGTTGTTGGCCTGGTTTCCGGCTTCTACAGTGGCATTGTTGACACCTTCCTGATGCGACTGGTCGATATCATGCTCTGCTTTCCGGCTTTTTTCCTGATCCTTGCCGTCATTACTTTTCTGCGCCCCTCAATCTGGTACATCATGATTGTCATCGGCCTGACCGGCTGGATGGGAGTGGCCCGCCTTGTCAGGGCTGAAACGCTCTCCATCAGGGAAATGGATTATATTCTGGCGGCCCGCTGTATCGGCTGTTCCGATGTCCGCATCATCTTTCGCCATATCCTGCCAAATGCCATGTCTCCTGTTTTAGTATCGGCAACGCTGGGCATAGCCGGTGCAATTCTGACCGAGTCGGCCCTGTCGTTCCTCGGTATAGGCGTGCAGCCTCCAACAGCCAGCTGGGGCAATATCCTGACTTCAGGCAAGGACTACATCGAATTTGCCTGGTGGCTGTCCCTGTTTCCCGGCTTGGCCATTCTGATAACAGTACTCTCCTACAACCTGCTGGGGGAGGGCATTCGTGACGCCCTTGATCCCAGGGTTAATAGATAATTGTTTTTTTGATTGGATTTTGAATCGGATCAGGGATTGATTGAGGAAAGTTCTTTTTTCAAAGGTTGAAGAGACCTCAAGCCTACCAGAATAGTACTCAGATTGTGAAGTGTGGCTGAAAAAACAGGCGGCATGGCCCCGGTAACAGCCAGAAACAGCGCCGCTGAATTTATTGTGACAATTGTGCGAAAGTTGTGCTCAATCAGTTGCATCGCTTGCTGACTGACTGTTCTGGCGATCAGGATATCGTCAAGAGTGCCGTCCAGGAGCAGTACATCACACGCCTCACGGGCAATGTCGGCGCCGTGGCACATGGAAATTCCCACATCTGCGCAGGAGAGGGCGGGTGAGTCATTAATGCCGTCACCAATCATTGCAACAATATACCCTTCCGATTGCAGCTTCTTTACTACCTCAACTTTTTCATCAGGCAGGGCTTGGGCGTAATACTCTTCAATTCCCAGATTGTCGGCAATGGTTTTTGCCGTAGCCGTATTGTCACCGGTAAGCATGATGACTCGTCTGATGCCGCTCTGCTTCAAAGCTTCGATAAACATCTTGGCATCCTGCCGCAGTGGATCATGGATGGCGATCAGTCCGGCCAGTTTACGGCCAATGGCAACGTACAGGACCGAATACCCCTTCTCTGAAAATGTATTGATAAACGTTTCGCCAACAGACGTTTCTACGCTCTCATCTTCGTGAATGAAATGCCTACTTCCGATAACGATCCTCTCTCCCTGCAGACGTGATGCGATGCCGTGTGCGAGGACATATTCCACTTCCGCATGTTCTTCGGAGTGAGTGAGCCCTTCCTGGGCGGCCTTGCGAACTACGGCTGATGCAACCGGATGCGGGAAATGCTCCTCAACGCATGCTGCCTGACGCAGAATATATTCACGGGAATAGCCGTTAAAGCTGACAACTTCTATCACCTCCGGGGTGGCTTCAGTCAGTGTGCCGGTCTTGTCCAAAATATAAGCATCGGCACGGGCCAGGTTTTCCAGGTGCTTGCCACCTTTGATCAACACGCGGTGCCGGGCTGAACGGGCCAGTGAGGTAAGTATGGCTAGCGGAGTCGAAAGTTTGATGGCACAGGAGTAATCAACAAGCAGAACCGCAGCGGAACGGGACAGATTGCCGGTAAGCAGGTAGGTCAGTCCGCTTAGTATGAAAGAGTAGGGGACGATGCGATCCGCCATCTGCTCACTCCGGCTCTGCTTCTCAGCCTTGACCGATTCTGCCTCGACGATTGTCTTGACCACCCGCGCAGCGCGAGTTTTATCTCCGATCTGCTGTGCACAAATCCGCAGGCTGCCCTCTTCCACGGCAGTACCTGCAAAGACTGACAGCCCCTTCCTTTTGGCAACCGGCATACTTTCTCCGGTCAGGCTCGACTGATTAACCAGCGCCTCACCTTCCAGCACAAGCCCGTCAACCGGAATCAATCCACCCATCCGGACAATCACCGTATCGTTCTCAACCACCTCTTCAAGTGGTAGGCGGACCTCTTCTCCCTGCCGCAGAACCCAGGCCCACTCATCACCGGTATGGAACATGTTTGAAATCAGGCGTTTTGATTCTCCACGCGCCCATTCCTCCAGGTACTCACCTGTTTTCAGCAAAAATGATATCAAAGAAGCGGTGAAAAACTCACTGGTTGCCATTGCGGCCCCGACAGCGGATGCATCCAGGACGTCAACATTCAGTTGCCGGTTTCGCAGGGCGATGAAGCCTTTTTTGAAAATCGGCATTGCACCCATAATAGCCATGATAGGCCTGATTGGTGGAGGAATCAGAGGTCTGGCGAGAAGCATTAGACCGGAACTAATAACGGTTTTCTTTTTCTTTTCCAGCTCGTTTTCAGGGCGGGGTTTTCTGCTGAGCGGGATCGGAGCTGCTCCAACCCGTTCAAAAATGGCGTTTTTAGTAGCTTTTTTTCCGTCATGGCAGATCAGGACTGTGGTTGTTCTCGGAGAAAAGGAAACGTTCTCAACTCCGGCAATATCCCTGAACTGGGCTTCCACACCGCAACGATCTACAGCCGGAAAACGCGGAAGGGCAAGAGAGAGACGAATTCTGCCAGTTATGTCGTGTAAGATCCGGTATTCCACTCTTGCCCCCTGATTAAACTATGCGAAAATGCGTTGTCTTCTTTCTAAAACATGGTCTCCCATAAGGGCGACAAAGATGATGCCGGTCAGAACATGCAGTTTTTTTAGGTGGAAAATGATGGCCACAAGACTGAAAGAGATGGAGGCCAACATACCGATATTTACAGCAGCTTTCCTGAATCCGGGCGGGATAGTCAAACTTATCTTCCCGCAACAATCATACCCTTTTTCGGTCGTCCCGGCTTCTGTTGTTTCCTTTTCCACATAGGAACCGATCATTTCGGATATCAGTTCGATAATACTGTCAAATCCGGTTTTGGCCGCACTGTATAACACCAGCAGGCTTCCGGTTCGTGAGTTGGCTTCAACTCCGCTGACTCCGGGCATCTCCAGCAGCTTTTCCCTGACTTCAGAGATAAGTGACCCACTCGTCAGCTTTTCATCCCTGATGCGTGCTCTGCCCTCGAAATGGCTTGCAATTAACATGGTATCCTCCCGAAGCCTATTTCTTTTTGCCGGTGGATTTCTTTTCCTGCTCTCCTGTTTCAACAAGCTCTGCCAACATCTGCTCCAGACGGCTCAGGCTGGCCTCCGTATCCTGTTTTTCTCCAATACGTGAGATCAGATAACTGCCGCCAAGCACCGCTCCGGCGCCCAGAGTAACTTTCAGGGCATTGGTAAAGTACTTGATGCCTGTTTGCATGCCATTGTTTTGCGTGTTGTTGTTTTCCATGACTAAGCTTCCCCCTTCTCAGGCTTTATCTTGGCCAGTTTTTCTTCTACAATTTTTTCGATTTTCTCAAGGATATCCTTCTCACGCTTCACGGTGTCAGCTGTGGCCGAGAGATCTTTATTGTACTGATGAACGCCCTCTGCGACGATATCTTCCACGTCTTCCTTAACCTTTTCAGCTTTGCCGGCCAGCCACTCCTTGAAAGCGTAGCCCTCGCGAACCGCACTGACCGCTGCCGGGCGCACATTTCCTGAAACCTTGCCGAGACCAAGCGCCGCTAATGCCCCCAGTGCCCCGCCAGCCAAAAGCCAGAGATCTCTCTTCTTTAAATGCAGACCATCCATTTTTTCTTCCCCCTTTTTAACATCACCGTAATCGCCACTTTTATCGTGCTCACCGCTTGCCATTGGTCAACCTCCCATAGGTATGAAATTTGAGGAACACCCTCGTTGTAATTCTAAAATGTTATAGATGATGATTTTTTGCGAAAAACATTTGCCGCTACCGGCAGGAAAAAGTCCAGAGGAGCCGGAATCAATGCATGTAGTGCCATGTCCAGAACAAATTGACCGGCTTGGAAGTTAGATTCAGACGCAGTTTTCCGCTGCGCGGAATATGCAATAGTTGTTTTACTGAAATTCCCTACGGCTGTTTGAACAGCAGCCTCAATGCGCTGTTCGATTTCTTTGCGTGTAAACGCATTATCGTCAAACACCACAAGAATTCTTCCGGTCCTGTGACTGACTGAAACCTCACTTACACCTTTGACAGCTTGAATCTGTTCTTTAATTGATATGGCCCGATCCAAATAACCAATAACTGATCTGGTTTCAAATCGAACCCTGCCGGGCAAAATACTTAAAGGCGCCATTGCATTTTTCCTTGTTTATGCACGCGTAACTTACTTGAAGAGTCTTCTATATACTTACGTGTGCCTGGTGGGATGAATATCCGTTACACATCCATATTGATTTTCTTTACAATTTTAAGTGAATACTGAAATTCAATTTCAATTGATGTTGAATATAAATTATTTGATGTTTTACAAGTTATGTGACTTTTGTTTCATTTTAGAAGGGTCATAGATTTCAAACTGAGTAGATTCTCCGTTAATGATCTTCATTTTGGCGATTCCTGATTCGGTGAAGAGTTTAAATGTTCGATAAACTGTGGCACGACCAATTGCAGGGTGACGGGTGCGTAGGCTTGTGTACAGGTCGTCAACATTGGTCTGTGGATCTGTTGCCAGAAAGGCTTCCAGAATGATAAGCCGCTGGCGGCTAAGTTTTAGCTCTTTTGAACAGAGGAAGTTTAAAAATCTGTTACGCGCTTCATGTTTCATCTGGGCCTCGCATGTAGTGTTATGCATTTAAACGGGAGTTGGTATTGTAATTGACGTATTTGATAACTAATTATAGTGACCTGTTACAAAAAACTGTTCGGGTTGTGGATTGATCTGCCGGCCAGACATAATTAAGAATATTGGATTCGTTGGCGCTAACCGTCTCATGCGCTTCATTTTCATCGGCAAATAATTGTTGAAACATATCCATATGATTATACATGACCGAGGAAATTTCAGGATCAAACTGGCTGCCACTGCATCTGACAATTTCCTCAACCGTCTTGTCAAATGTTGTTCCGCAACGGTAGTGTCTGTTCTGCAGCATTGCTGACAACGTATCCGCTATGGCAATTATTCTTGCCCCCAATGGGATTTCATTACCCTTCAGCCCATGGGGATATCCGTTACCATCAAAACGCTCATGGTGGTGCAGTATGATGTCGGCAACACCTGCGGGATCTCCAAAGGAAAGTATGGGTTCAACTATTCTGGCTCCAATCTCGGGATGTAGCTTGATCTGGTCCATTTCGCACTTGTCCAGTCGGCCCGGTTTTCTCAAGATTGCATCGGGTATGCCGATTTTACCAATATCGTGCAGATGAGCAGCCAGATGAATTGTTTCAATGCATTTTTCCGGTAAGCCGAGCAGCCTGGACAGTAATTCGCTGGCTTTGGCCACATCTTCCGAATGGTTGTAAGTTGTTGGGTCCTTTGCATCCACGGCATTGCCAAGTGACTGCGCAAGCTGGTGCATCGGTACATGGCAGTCGCTGCAGCCTTTCAGTGTTGCAACGCATGAATTGTAGTACTTACTCAGAACTGTTGTATATTTCCTCAGCACGCCATCACCAGGTTTCTGCCGCTATTTTTAGCCCGATAGAGAGCCAGGTCGGCATCGGCCAACAATTTTTCCAGACTTCGTTGTGGCGGCAGGGTTGCTGCACCGATGCTGACCGTAACCAGTCCGGCTTTCTCCATGGAGGGGATTACCATTTCAGTTACCTTATGCCTTAGACGTTCGGCAATCTGTAGCGCCTCGTTAAGGACTGTGCCGCGCAGCAGGATTAGAAACTCCTCGCCACCCCATCGGCAGAGCAGGTCAGATCGTCTCAGGGCGCTGCGTGCTGACTCTGCGAAACCTTCCAGTACAGCATCACCGGTCTGATGGCCAAAGCTGTCATTGATCTTTTTGAAGTGATCCAGGTCAGCCATCAACACTGTCAACGGCAGTTTGTTTTCGCTGAATCGCTGAAACTCTTCATTGATAATATTTGTAGCAGCATGGCGGTTCAGGCAACCGGTCAGCATATCGTAGTGAGCCATGCTCTTGAGCGCCTGATAATGGCTTTTGACCGGCCTTACGATAATCAGCGGAGCCAGTTCTGATGGAAAAGCCAGTCGGATACCGTCGATCAGCAAAATAATTTTTTTACTGACAAAGGGATCAAAATGAATCAGATCAATGATTCTGCCTTCCCGAAGACCCATATCCCGCAAGCGCTTTGCATCCTGCTGTTCAAGATTGAAAAAGGTGATCTCTGCCATTTCGCCGATGTACATCTTGTCAACCGTAAGTAGAGACATATTTGAAACCTCAATGTTCATCTTTTGTTTTGCTGTCACAACTGCAACCACTGCAGTCCGAACTGTGACAGCCGCCTTTCGTTTTCCAGAGTGTGCGGTAGAGGAGCCAGAGGGCTCCTCCAGCTATCAGTGCTATTAATATAATATCCACAGTATTCATTTTAACCTCCCAAACCTAACAGCCTGCCGCCTTGATAGATGATCAGCGCCACAACCCAGGCTAGTACAGTCTGATAAGTAAATCCGACCGCCACCCACTTCCATGTGCCGAACTCCTGTCGCATGGCGGCAGCAACAATCATGCAGGGCATATAAAGTAGAACAAAGGCCATGAATGCGTAAGAGGAAAGGGGAGTAAACCCGTCTTTGATAGCCTGGTTCAAGGCAGACTTATCCTCTTCTTTTTCTTCCGGTTGTGGGATATTCAGTACCGAAACAACAGCTTTTTTGGATGCTTCACCGAAAGACACCACTATTTCCTTCAGGTCTTCACCCAGTGTCGGTACCACTTTCTTTTCTTCTTCTTTTTTAGGTGTATAGATTTCGCCCATGGTACCGACAACGATCTCTTTGGCAATTACGCCAGTGATCAGTGCGGCTGACGCTTCCCAGGTTCCGAATCCGACCGGCTGGAAAATTGGTGCCACAGCGGCTCCGGCTTGTCCCAGATAGGAATCACGCTTGCTTTCTACTCCCCATGGAAGGTTGAGCATGAACCAGACAAGTATGGACACAGCAAATATGTAGGTTCCCGCCTTATAGATGAAGTGTTTGCCTTTTTCCCAGGTATGCAGACAGAGGCTGGAAAAGGACGGCATGCGGTAAGGCGGCAGCTCCATGATGAACATGGGGGCTTCACCTCTGAAAATGGTTTTTTTAAAGATCAGTCCCATAAACACAGCCAGCAGGATTCCGAGGATATAAAGAGACCAGAGCACCGTACCTGAGTTTTCAGGGAAGAATACTCCGATGAAGACAACGTAAACCGGCAGTCGTGCACCGCAGGACATCAGCGGGATCAATAGTGCGGTCAGAATCTTGTCCTTCTGGTTTTCCAGTGTTCTGGTGGCGTAGATTCCAGGCACATTACAGCCGAATCCCAACAGCATGGGGATAAATGATTTGCCGTGCAGACCGATGGAGTGCATGGCGCGGTCCATGATAAAGGCCGCGCGAGCCATATAACCGCTGCCTTCCAGAAAAGTGATGAAGAACATCATGCAGAAGATTACCGGCACAAACACCAGTACGAATCCGACCCCGGCAATAACCCCGTCATTGACCAGTGAAATGGTCCAGTCCGGTGCGCCGATAGAACCGAGGATTGCCGAAGCCCAGCGTTTGAAAGGGCCTTCATTCATGGCCTTGATCCATTCACCGAAGGGGGCGGAGAGATCGAAAGTCAGCTTGAACAACAGCCACATGGCGGCCATGAAAATCGGGATGCCCAGAAAACGGTTCAGTACGATCCGGTCGATTTTCTCTGTCAGAGCCACATTGCGCAGTTCCGGTTTTGTCAATGCCTCCCGGCAGAGTCCGCTGGCAAGACCGTAGCGGATATCAGCCAGTAATCCCTCGATATCATCACCGTGAGCCTGATACAGATGTTTGAGCGGCTGGGCAGGAATATCGTTGCTTTCCAGCCCGGTTTCCTTCATGACAACCTTGTCGCCCTCCAGTATTTTCAACAGCAGCCAACGCTCCGGATATCTGTCAAACAGAGCCGGATGTTTTTTATCAATGGAGTCCAGAATGCAAGGCAGAACCAGCTCAATATCCTCGCCGTAGTTGAGAATTCTGGGGCGTTTCTGGTCATGGCCGCCTGCAATCTTTACTGTTGCGGCCAGAAGTTCTTCCAGACCTGTTTTACGTGTCGCCGAGGTCGGAATTACCGTTATACCCAAGGTTGATTCAATGTGTTTGATGTCGAAACGGTACCCCTTGGCTTCTGCTTCATCATAGATATTGAGAGCCATTATCATTGGGATGCCAAGTTCAAGCAACTGGACAGTCAGATACAGGTTCCTTTCAAGATTGGTTGAATCTACAACATTAATGATCAGATCCGGTTTCTCGCTGACCAGGTAATCCCGGGCAATGATTTCTTCCTGGGAATAAGGTGAAAGAGAGTAGGTACCAGGCAGGTCAACAAGCTTTATCATTTGACCGGCATGCTCAAACTCGGCCTCTTTTTTCTCAACTGTTACACCTGGCCAGTTGCCGACGTGCAGGCGACTGCCAGCAATGGCATTGATCAGTGTGGATTTTCCCGCATTGGGATTACCGGCTACCGCAATGACGAGCGACTTGATTTGACTCATGACACCACCTCGATTTCAATTCCCCTGGCTTCTTCTTTACGTAGTGAAAGGTTGTAACCCCTTACAGTTACTTCAATCGGATTGCCGAGCGGAGCAACTTTTTCAACTTTGATCAATTCCCCCGGCAGTACCCCCATGTCCATCATCCTTCTCCTGATTGCACCCAGACCTGCGTCGAGTTTAATTATTCTGCCCTGTTGGCCGGGCTTGAGCATTGCCAGATTCATATGTTTTACCTCCGTACCATTATTTTCATTGCCATGCGGCGATCTATTGCAATACGCGCTTCATCTACAAGCAGCAGCAGCAGGTTGCCATCATTTTTAAGCATTTCCACCTGTTTGCCTGCTCTCAGCCCCATTTCCTCTGCCCTGGTGGCAGTGCTGGCATGTTGCTTGTGGGAATGACCATGTTGACCGTGATCAGAGTGGCAGCTTCCACCGCATCCGCCGCAATGTTTGATTTCTACAATTTCGCACTTCTCGCCAGGGCTCAACAGTCCTAGTGTCATCATTTTAATCTCCCGTTAAAACTTAAGAACCAACCCGTATAGTACACTGACATCATCTTCAGGTTTGGTCAGGCCCAGTTTGACGCCGGCATTTATATCCAGATTTTCGGTGATCTCGTAACGGGCTCCAACCAGAGTGTAGACAGGCACTTCGTTGGTACTGTTGTCTACGGAAGTAGCCAGTCCGAAGTCCGCTACAACTGTCAGTTTGTCCATGGCCTTGACTTCGCCTGCAATAGAGCCGGACCAGATATCGCTTCGACTGGCTGCCCTGACATCTTCATTACGATAGCTGTGGTGTTCATAGCCAAGGTTGGCATGCAATGCATATTTGCCGTCCTGAAACTCTTTTGATGCTATCAGTGTTGTGCCAAACTGCCAGCGTCCTTCTGAAAAGCCGGCGCTGTATTTGCCGGTCGGCAAAATTATCGAAGGTTTGATGGCAAAGTTAACCCCGCCCAGTTCGGCAAAAGCGTATTTCAGCTCAACAGTCATGTCTCCAAAGCCATCGTTTTTACTCACCAGTTGATCGTCTTCCTTGACGCGTTCACTGATGGTGTAGGGTACGGCCAGCGAAATGCCCAGATTTTTGTACAGGCCGGTGGTTATTTTCATTTCTGCATCGGCGGTGCTGTTTTTTGTAGTGACGCCATTGGCAGATTCTTTGTCAAAGGTGTAACCGCCGTTCAGTTCAATTTCAACCTTACCAACTTCTACAGTGCCTGCGTCATCCGTAGCCAGAGGTGGTCCGGCGTAGACCTGGCTGGATGTTGTTACCAGAAGAGCCATAACTGCAACTGCTGCAAGACTGTTTTTTACAATATTCATCTGTTACTCCTTTTGATTTATTCCATACCGGTTAAGCATGGTTCTTATTGTTAATTATGCTGAGACATTTCAGGCATTGACGAAGTGAGCAAACACCACAGGCGTGGTGCATGAATACGGGAATGCCGCTCTCCTTAGCCATTGTGACTGCCGTATTGCGGGCTTTGTGTGAGATCATGTTTGTGAAGATTACAACCGCATCCGCACTCTTGATTCGTGAGCCCATGTTATGTTCCAGTTGGCTGAAGATCTGAAGCTGCATACCCATTTTTTGTGCTTCTTTCTGGTACTGCGAACCCAGTCTGTCCATTCCACCTACCAGTACAATGCTCATAGTGCCACCTTTGTTTGTAATTGAATTGCAATATCAAATAGTGTTTATAAAAATAGGTTGTTTCTTGATAGCTCAATGAATTCCTGCGGGGATTTGCATCCAGATAACTGTTTACCGACTGTAACTCTCGACAACAGATGGCTTTTAACCAGAGTAAGGCTTGTTGCGGGGTTTCCGTATATTTTCCAGGGTCCCTGGCAGGTAAATGGTATTTTAATTACACCCATGAACGCAGCAACATCTTTGGCGGGATAGCCAATGAATAAACCTATTTCGTGCGGAAAGTTTCCGCTCTGTTCAATTTTTGACTGTAGCTCATTTAAGAGAATAGAACTTGTTGCAGGGGAACTGTAACCGGCTTTAGAAAGTAGAGCCATGATGCCGGGGTGTGAAAGGTGTTTGGAAAGTACATTGCTGTCATAACAAAAAAGAAGAACGGATTTTTCGCTGGTTTTTAAAACGTGCAGATTAATACCTTCAAGTCTTTTGGCAACTTCAATATGGTATTGATTCCATAATTGATAGAGATTAATGCCGCATGCCAAAGGATTGTTTACAAGTGAGACAAGATTTGCCGGTTTGGTTTTAGATAATACTTCCGAGCTTTCATAAATCAGATGCGCAGTAAGGCAGTCTATGGGGTCTTTAAATTTATTGGCTAGTTTATGTTTTATGACCCTGGAAATTGATTTTGCTTCTTCCATATCAAAATAGTTTGCCATAGTTTCTCCGTGCAAATGAATTTCGTTATCAATATCAATTTGGTAAAATAAAGTCAACATAAAATCTAGTGTGACCAAAATTAATTGTAAGAAGCAGGAAGTGCTTGAAATAGAGGGAGGGTGGAATTATAGATCAGCTTTTACTGAGACAGCTTTTGCATATTCCGTAAACAACAACACTTTTGCTGGAAATATTCCCCCAGTCCTTGACTGATTCCGGCTGATCTATTTCATCAAAAGCTGGCCAATGAAAGTCGATTACTTTATTACATCTGCTGCAGATCATGTGGTGGTGCCGGGATGTGACAATCTCGAAACGCGCCTGGCTGCCTGAAGTATTGATGCGTGATATCAGATCATGTTGTTCGAAGGTTGCCAGTGTTCTGTAAACCGTGTCCAGAGAAATGGAAGGTAGTCTTTCTGAAATTATTTTATGAAGCATTTCAGCTGACGGGTGGTCTTTGCTGTTTAACAAAGCCATGAATATTTCAATGCGTTGATGAGTTACCTTGAGGCCGGCTTCTCTGCAGGATTCAATGAATTTAGAAATCAGATCTTCGTTGATATTGATGGTTTTCTTTTTGTGCATATATACCAACTATTTAAAAATTGATTTGCTTAGAGCTGCCTGTCTGAATATTGGTGCTAGTTGACAACCAACGCATCTGTAATAGTATTATCTTACTATACTATTCCCACTAAATTCCAGTTTCAAATTGCATATTTTTTACATTGACTTATGAATCAAATAAGAATAATTATTAACTAATAATTATTGGTACTTGGTTTTTAATATAAATTGATTGAATAACTCAGAAACTTTAAAAGTTAATGAGAAATTAAACCTGAAAGGAGAGCAGAGATGAGTAATGAAAGTAAGTGTCCGGTAACTGGAAGGACTGGTAAACCGACTGCAATCAGTGGTACATCTAACCGGGACTGGTGGCCGAACCAGTTAAATCTCAAGATGCTTCATCAGAATTCCCCTTTATGCAACCCCATGGGAGAGGGTTTTAATTATGCAGAGGAATTTAAAAAGCTTGATCTGGATGCCCTGAAAAAGGATCTCTATGCGCTTATGACAGATTCGCAAAGCTGGTGGCCCGCTGACTATGGGCACTATGGCGGTCTTTTTATACGTATGGCCTGGCACAGTGCAGGCACTTACCGTACCGGCGACGGTCGTGGCGGTGCCGGGTCGGGCTCGCAACGTTTTGCGCCACTTAACAGCTGGCCGGATAACGTTAATCTGGATAAGGCACGTCGCCTGCTTTGGCCGATCAAGCAGAAGTATGGTAATAAAATATCCTGGGCGGATCTGTTGATCCTGGCCGGTAACTGCGCTCTGGAATCCATGGGATTCAAAACCTTCGGTTTCGGCGGCGGTCGGGAAGATATCTGGGAACCGGAAGAAGACATTTATTGGGGAGCTGAAAAAGAATGGTTGGCAACAAGCGATAAGCCAGAGAGTCGTTACACCGGTGAACGAAATCTGGAAAATCCCCTTGCTGCAGTGCAGATGGGTTTGATCTATGTGAATCCGGAAGGGCCGGACGGAAACCCGGATCCGGTCGCTTCAGGCCACGACGTTAGAGAAACCTTTGCACGAATGGCTATGAATGATGAGGAAACTGTTGCGCTGGTCGCTGGAGGACATACCTTTGGAAAGTGTCATGGTGCCGGTCCGGCAACCCATGTGGGACCGGAGCCTGAAGCAGCACCTATTGAGGAACAGGGTCTCGGTTGGAAAAGTAGTTTCCGTAGCGGTAATGGTGGCGATACAATCAGCAGCGGAATTGAGGGAGCCTGGAAACCGAACCCGACCAAGTGGGACATGGGCTATTTGAAAGTGTTGTTCAAATATGAGTGGGAGCTGGTAAAAAGCCCGGCAGGAGCGAATCAGTGGCTGGCCAAGGATGTTGATGAAGAAGATATGGTAGTTGATGCGCATGATCCGTCAAAGAAGCATCGACCGATGATGACAACTGCGGACCTGTCTTTACGTAACGATCCGATCTATGAGCCAATTGCACGGAATTACCTGCAGAATCCGGAAAAATTTGCGGACGCCTTTGCCAGGGCATGGTTCAAGCTGACCCACCGCGACATGGGTCCGCGCTCGCGCTATCTTGGGCCGGAGGTTCCGGCTGAGGAGCTGATCTGGCAGGACCCGGTACCTGTCGTTACTTATATATTGATTGATGAGCAGGATATTGCCACCCTCAAGGGTAAAATCCTTGCTTCGGGACTGTCAATCTCCCAGCTGGTTTCAACCGCCTGGGCATCGGCTTCCACATTCCGTGGCTCCGACAAGCGCGGCGGAGCGAACGGCGCACGCATCCGTCTTGCACCGCAGAAGGATTGGGAAGTAAACCAGCCAGCCCAGCTCAAGGTTGTGCTGCAGGCCCTTGAAATGATCCGGAATGAGTTTAATAGCGCACAGTCAGGCGGGAAACAGATTTCACTGGCTGACTTGATTGTTTTGGGCGGATGCGGTGGTGTCGAGCAAGCTGCAAAAAATGCCGGTTACAATGTGACTGTTCCCTTCACACCGGGCCGCACGGATACGACTCAGGAACAAACTGATCTGGAGTCGTTCTCCGTACTCGAGCCGGCTGCTGACGGATTCCGTAATTATGTGAAAGCTAAATATGCAGTATCCGCAGAGGAACTGCTGGTTGATCGGGCGCAGCTGCTAACTTTGACAGCACCTGAGATGACGGTTCTGATAGGTGGTCTGCGCGTACTGAATGCCAATTTCGGTCAGACCCGGCATGGTGTCTTCACAAAGAGGCCGGAAACACTGACCAATGACTTTTTCGTGAATCTGCTGGATATGGGGACTACTTGGAAAGCAGCTTCGGAAGACGGCGTATTCGAAGGGCGTGATCGCAAGAGCGGCGAACTGAAATGGACCGGCACTCGTGTCGATCTCATTTTGGGTTCGCACTCCCAACTACGGGCATTGGCAGAAGTCTACGGATGTCAGGATTCTCAGGGGAAGTTCCTGAACGACTTTGTCGCTGCCTGGAACAAGGTTATGAATCTTGACCGTTTTGACCTGGCTTGATTTGTTTTGAATTCTGAGAAATAAAAAAAAACGGCGACCATCTACATGGCCGCCGTTTTTTTTATTCCGTAAAGAAACGCTGATTCAGCTCTTCCAGTCCGAGTAAGTGAAGAATCTCATTCAGTCTTTCAGTCGGGCGATTGCGTGGCAGATCCTTGTAGGTGGCAATAATCAGCTCATTTTTCATGGAATGTTCCCAACCCACAAGTTCGGTAACATTGACCTGATAACCATGAGCCTCCAGTTGCAGGCAGCGCAGCACGTTTGTGATGTGGCTGCCGAATTCACGGGTATGTATGGGGTGACGCCAGATTTCTGTCAGGATATTCTGCCCCAGGGATGTACCCTTGTATTTGCGCAATACGGCAGCTACTTCCGCCTGGCAGCAGGGCACCAGTACGATATACTGCGCTTTTCTCGCCAGGGCAAAGCGGATGGCGTCATCGGTGGCGGTATTGCAGGCGTGTAGTGCCGTGACTATGTTGACCTGATCTGGCAGCTCACAGGATTCAATGGAATCTGCTACGGAAAGGTTTAGGAACGACATGCTTCCGAAGCCCAGTTTGGAGGCAAGTTTTTTTGATTTATCAACAAGTTCATCCCTGGTTTCTATTCCATAGATACAGGAACCTGATTCCAACTCTTTGAAAAATAGATCATAAAGTATGAAACCCAGGTAGGATTTACCGGCACCATGGTCTACAAGCGTGATGGAGTTATTGCTTTCCAGAACCTGTTTCAACAGCGGTTCAATGAACTGGTACAGGTGGTAAACCTGCTTCAGTTTACGCCTGCTGTCCTGGTTCAGCTTGCCGTCGCGGGTCAGGATGTGCAGTTCTTTCAGCAGCTCTATTGACTGCCCCGGCCTGATTTCATGTTTCTGTTCCATGTGTTTTAGTCCCTGTTGCAAATGTTTATGATGACAGAGTTTATACGGAGTTGATCCCGGCTTGTCAACATTGATACGACTAACAAATCTTCAATATTTGCCTTTAACTTTTTATGCATTTGATGTAGTTGTATTCAACACTCAGAGTACATTATCCGGAGGACAGATTATTATGAAAATTGGGACACCTTTAAAGCCGGGAGCAACCAAACTGCTGCTGCTGGGATCGGGCGAACTGGGCAAGGAAGTTGCCATTGAGGCTCAACGTCTGGGAGTAGAGGTGGTTGCTGTTGACCGTTATGCAGACGCACCTGCCATGCAGGTAGCCCATAGGTGTCATGTAATCAGTATGCAGGATCGGGAAGCGCTGCGTCGGGTTATCGAGCTGGAACGCCCGGACCTGATTGTGCCGGAAATAGAGGCCATTGACACCCTGTTTCTGCTGGAACTGGAGGCCGCTGGTCAGCGCGTCATTCCAACAGCCCGTGCAGCAAATCTGACCATGAACCGTGAAGGTATCAGACGTCTGGCTGCCGAAGAACTGGGGCTGCCGACCGCCAAATACGCCTTTGCCAGAAGCATTGAAGAGATGCGGGAAAATGCCGCCCGGATCGGTTTCCCCAATGTGGTCAAGCCGATCATGAGCTCGTCCGGTAAAGGGCAGAGCGTTGTGCGCGATGCCGGTGAAGTTGACAAGGCCTGGAACTACGCCATGGAAGGCGCTCGCGGCGTTTCCGATACGGCAATTATTGAGGAATTCATCAGCTTTGACTATGAAATTACCCTGCTGACCGTCCGTCATGCCGGTGGAACATCCTTCTGTCCACCGATCGGCCATGTGCAGATCAAGGGTGACTATCATGAGTCATGGCAGCCAATGGCCATGTCTCCAGCTGCATTGGAGGAATCACGTCGCCAGGCTGAAGCTGTTACTACAGCATTAGGCGGTTACGGTATCTTCGGGGTAGAGCTGTTTATTCGCGGCGATGAGGTCTTCTTCAGTGAAGTTTCTCCCCGCCCGCACGACACTGGCATGGTAACCATGATTTCCCAGAATCTGACCCAGTTTGAGCTGCATGTACGTGCCATTCTTGGGTTGCCGGTGCTGGAGATACTTAATCTGGCGCCATCGGCCAGCCATGTTATTCTGGCTGATTCCAGCAACGACAATGTCTGCTTTGAAGGTGTAATTGAAGCCCTGAATGTGCCAACCAGCAAACTGCGTCTGTTCGGCAAGCCGGATACCAGGCCGGGACGCCGCATGGGGGTTGCCCTGACACAGGGTTCAGATACGGATCAGGCCAGAGAACGTGCCGAGTCTGCGGCACACTGTGTCAGCATTATTCCTGTTTGATTGATTTTTAGTTGAGAATCAAAGATACTAAAGGGCCGCTTTGCGGTCCTTTTTTAATTATACTTATTTTGGGCGGTACTTATGGGTTATCTAAGGCTTCAGGATTGCGTTAAAGATCTGGAACAGCAGAAAAAACTTATTCGGATTGAAGTTCCTCTTGATCCGAATCTGGAAATCGGAGCAGTGCAACGTCGTGTTTATGCCGCCGGTGGTCCGGCGCTGCTGTTCACAAATGCCGTAAACTGCCATTTTCCTCTTTTGGGTAACCTGTTCGGCACTCTGGAACGGACACGCTATATCTTCCGCGATACTATTGACGATATTCAGCGTTTGATAGATCTGAAGCTGAATCCGTTTTCTTTTATAAAAAATCCACTGGATGCACTTAAAGCCCCTTTTGCCGCCTATAATCTCTTGCCTTCTACCGTGTCGAAAGCTCCAGTACTGGAATGTCGCACTACTCTGTCACAACTGCCGCAAATCATTTCCTGGCCCATGGATGGCGGGGCTTTTGTCACTCTTCCCCAGGTCTATACGGAAAGTCCCGGTCAGCCGGGCTATGGCAAGTCAAACCTCGGCATGTACAGAGTGCAGATCTCCGGCAACAGTTATCAGAAGGACAGGCAGGCAGGTCTGCATTACCAGATTCATCGCGGCATCGGCGGACACCACGCCGAAGCTATTGCAGGTGGCGACCTGCTGCGGGTGAATGTCTTTGTGGGGGGTCCGCCTTCCATGACCGTTGCTGCCGTTATGCCGCTGCCGGAAGGGATGCCGGAACTGGCCTTTGCCGGACTGCTGGCCGGTCACCGCATGCCCATGTGCCAGGTACCCGGTCAGCTGCCGGTATTGGCTGAGGCCGATTTCTGCATCAGCGGTGTGGTCCATCCTTCAAAGACTCTTCCGGAAGGGCCTTTTGGTGACCATCTCGGCTATTACAGTCTCACCCATGAATTCCCATATATCGAGGTTGAAGCGGTTTATCATCGACGCGATGCTATCTGGCCATTTACAACAGTAGGCAGACCGCCGCAGGAAGATACCAGTTTTGGAAATTTCATTCATGAGCTGACAGGACCATTGATTCCGTCCGTACTGCCGGGTGTAAAAGAGGTTCATGCCGTTGATGCTGCAGGAGTACATCCGCTGTTGCTGGCAATCGCCAGTGAACGGTATGTTCCCTATGCCGCCGACAGGCAGCCACTGGAATTGCTGACAACCGCCAATGCCATTCTGGGGCAGGGGCAGCTGTCGCTGGCCAAGTACCTGTTTATTACGGCACAGGAAGATGCACCGGCGCTTGATACGCATGACATAGCCCACTTTTTTAAACATGTGTTGGAACGGGCCGACTGGAGCACCAATCTACACTTCCAGGCCGCATCAACGATTGATACGCTTGATTATAGCGGAGTCGAACTTAACCAGGGTTCAAAGGTGGTTATTGCCGCTGCCGGTCCTGCACGCCGTAAATTGACTACGGAAGTACCTGCAGGACTGGAGTTCCCATCAGGTTTCGGCGGAGCTGCAGTCTGTCTGCCGGGCATATTGGCAATCAGCGGACCCGTATCGCAACAGGGCAGGGGAGAAGCTGATGAGGCGATTGAAGAGTTCTGTCGTTATTATCAGGAAAGGAATTGTTTCAATGGTTTACCACTGATTGTTATTTGTGATGATTGCGGTTTTACGGCAGCCACACTGAATAATTTTCTCTGGGTCACATTCACCCGCTCCAATCCGGCTACGGATGTTTACGGCATTGGGGCAGCTATTCGTGGCCGGCAGTGGGGCTGCAGTGGGCCGCTGGTGATTGATGCCCGTAAAAAACCGTTTCATGCACCAGAATTGATTGATGATCCGGTTGTGGAGCGCAAGGTTGATCAGCTGGGGGCCAAAGGTGGACCGTTGCATGGGATTATTTGATGTTCTTTTATTCCCTCTCCATGAGGGAGAGGGTCAGGGTGAGGGGGCAGAGTTGATAAATATGTCAATGCTGTTACCCTCATACGGCCTTTGGCCACCTTCTCCCAGAGGGAGAAGGATTTAAGCAGGTTGTCAGTTGTTGTTAGAAATTCTGCTACAAATCACCCGACCCTTCCCAATGCCGGTCACCAATACCGGAACTTCCTTATTAATATCAGCAGCTGAACCTTTAAAGCTTCCTTGTAGGTACTCCCTGGAAACACCGGTAACTAAACCGGTTTTTTCATTATACTGCTGTCCAAGTACCAGTATCTGCCGCCCAACATTCCGCAACAAAAACTGTTCCTTCTTTTTGGATGCAATTCCCCGCAGTATAGCCGCCCGCTCATTGATTACAGCAGGGTTCAGATGTCCCGGCATATCTGCAGCTTTTGTTTTTGGCCGACTTGAATAGGGGAAAACATGCATATCCGCCAGCGGAAGTGATTCTACAAAACTGCATGTGTCTGCAAACTCTTGATCAGTCTCCCCAGGGAAACCGGCAATGATATCAGTACCGATAAATGCTTCCGGCATGACAGCAATAATTTTGCTCAATAAACTTCTGAAATAGGCGCTGTCGTAGGTGCGTCCCATACGGTCAAGTACAGAGTCGCATCCACTTTGCAGGGAAATATGGAAGTGGCGGCAAATCCGGTCTGAGTCGGAGCAGAGAGCAATCAGCTCGTCGCTTAATTCGTGAGGGTCGATCGATCCGATTCGCAAGCGCTGTATATCTGTTTCAGAAAGAATCTGCCTGATCAGAGACTCCAGGCTGGAAACGGTCGATCTGTCCAGTCCATAGGCTCCCAGATGGATACCGGTCAGAACAACTTCCTTGAAACCGTTATGGATCAGCTTTTGTATCCCCTGGATTATTTCATCAGCGGATACGCTTCTGCTGCGGCCACGGGCATAGGGAACGATACAATAAGTGCAAAAGCTGTTGCAACCGTTCTGTATCTGCAGGAATGCCCTGGTGTGCTCGGCAAAGCTGCTTAGTTTCAGCGGCGAAATGTGATTCTCAACGGAGCTGTCAGCAATCTGGTTATGGGTTGCATCTGCAAGCAGAGTGGTATCCAGTTTCTCAATATTTCCCAGAACCACGTCCACTTCCGGCATATTGTCAAGTTCGGCAGGCGAAACCTGGGCATAGCAGCCGGTGGCAACAATTCTGGCTTCCTGGTTCAAGCGCCGGGCACGGCGGATCAGCCTTCTGGTTTCGGCATCACTTTTGGCCGTAACCGTACAGGAGTTGACCACATAAATATCGGCCTTTTCTGTAAAGGGGACAATGCTGTATCCGGCAGTGGTGAATTTCTCGATTATGGCGGCTGATTCAAACTGATTGGTTTTGCAACCCAGTGTGGCTATGGCGACTTTTTTCATGCTGTTAACAATCCAATCGATCTTTATTTGCTGTTACAATACGATAATTATAACTGTAGTTACAATACATTCATTGCCGTTACTGTTGGCGGCTGCAATTGACTTTGATTCAGCTCTCTGTTACTAATAAATACCTAATTTAAATCAAAAGGACTCTAATGGAAGACTTCTTTTTCAAACTCTCAATAATGCTGGTGCCCGGTTTGCTGGCAATTACCTGTCATGAGGTTTCCCACGGTTATATCGCCTGGCGTTTCGGTGATCCGACCGCAAAAATGCTGGGGCGACTGACTCTGAATCCGATCAAGCATATCGATATTATCGGTACTATAATGGTTTTTGTAATTGGAATCGGGTGGGCCAAACCTGTTCCGGTTGTCTTTGAAAATCTCCGTCACCCCAAAAGAGACATGATCTGGGTTGCTGCAGCCGGTCCGATTACCAACCTGTCGTTGGCAACAATATCCGCTATATTGCTGCGAGGGCTTGTGACTTTCGGAAATCCTGCGGCATCCGGTTCTACTTTGGCTATGGTTGTGGAACCTGTTGTTTTGATGCTGGCTTTTTCGGTTTATATCAACCTGTTGCTGGCAATATTCAATATGTTTCCCATCCCGCCACTGGATGGAGGACGTGTTTTGATCGGTTTGTTACCGGACCGTCAGGCAGCCACACTTGCCCGTCTTGAGCCATACGGAATGATGATCATTATTGTTCTGGTGTTTTTTACAAATGTTTTTTCCTATGTCGTAGCACCATTCCTTCAGTTTGGAATTCATCTGCTGGCCGGTCCACAGAGCAATCTGGTGCTTGGAGTTACACGGCTTTTGATGCGTTGATATCTGTTCCCGTCTCAATACCTAAGATTTATTTATAAGGAGTCAGTCAGTATGAAGCAAAGAGTTGTCAGTGGCATGAGGCCAACCGGTCGTTTGCACCTTGGTCATTTTCACGGAGTTCTGGAAAACTGGGTCCGTATTCAGGAACAGTTTGATTGTTATTTCTTTGTTGCAGACTGGCACTCCCTGACAACCGAATATGCCGATACATCCGGTATTAAGGACAGTACTCAGGAGATGGTGCTGGATTGGATTGCTTTTGGGCTTGATCCGGAAAAATCCATAGTTTTTCAGCAGAGCCTGGTGCCGCACCACGCAGAACTGAACCTGATTCTGTCCATGATTACGCCTGTCTCCTGGCTGGAGCGCAATCCAACCTTCAAAGAAATGCTGGACAATATTGAGCAGCGCGATCTATCCACCTTCGGTTTTCTCGGCTACCCGGTGCTGATGGCTGCTGATATAATTCTTTACAAGGCAACCCGCGTGCCTGTTGGCCATGACCAGCTGCCGCATCTGGAGATTACACGCGAAATAGCCCGCCGTTTTAACCACCTTTATGGCAACGTTTTTCCAGAGCCGGAAGCCTTGCTGACCGAGACACCAAAACTGCTTGGTCTGGACGGGCGCAAGATGAGCAAGTCCTACAATAACTCGATATATCTATCCGATACTGCTGAGGAAACGGATAAAAAAATCAAGTCGATGATGACCGACCCGGCTCGTGTCAGACGAAATGATGCCGGCGACCCGGATATCTGCGTGGCCTTCAATCTGCATCGTATTTATGTGCCAAAGGAAAAGCAGGAGGAAATAATACCTGCCTGTCGCAATGCATCCATCGGCTGTGTTGACTGTAAGCGTATCCTGATTGAATGCATGAATCAGCGTCTTGCACCATACCGTGCCAAGCGTGAAGAGTTGGCGGCCAATCCCGGATTCGTCAGGGAGCTTCTGCAGAGCGGCAGTGCCAAAGCATCCATCATGTCTGACTCAGTCATGCAGGAAGTGCGAGAGGCGCTTAAACTTTAATGTTAATGACTGATAAAGCTCTGGAATTACGATGAGCCAGGTGCGTGAAGAAAACCTCAGTCTGCTGGATGGCTTTTATGATGTCTATAATGTGCATCTTGAGGCATTCGAAGGGCCGCTTGATCTTTTGCTTCATCTGATCAGGAAGAATGAACTGGATATCAGGGATATACCGATTGCGGTAATCACCAGGCAGTATCTGGATTACATCAAGCTTATGAAAGACCTTAATCTGGAACTGGCCGGCGATTTTCTGTTGATGGCCTCGACCTTGCTGCATATTAAGTCACGCATGCTGTTGCCGGTGGACGAGCAGGAAGAGGGGGAGGTTGAAGAGATTGACCCCAGGGCTGAACTGGTTCAGCGGTTGCTGGAATATCAGCAGTACAAAGAAGCCGGTATGGTCATCGGGGCACGCGCACTGCTTGGTCGCGAGGTTTTCGTAAGACCGGTAACTGAAAGCAGTATGTTGGATTCCAGGCTGGACGATGGTCCTCTGGAGCTTGAGCTTTTTGAACTTGTGGATGCCTTTCGTGAGTTGCTGGCCAGAATTCCGGTTGAAACCTTTCATGATGTTGAGGCAGCAGAAACTTTCAGTATTGCAGATAGCATCAATGAAATACTTTCACTGCTGCAGGAAAAAGAAACCGTGCAGTTCGAAGAACTTGTGCGGGATGATTTTACCAGAGAACGTGTTATAGTTACTTTTTTAGCCCTGTTGGAGTTATGTCGACTAAAGTTGATTAAAATTTTTCAAACGGACCGCTATGGCAGTATCTGGTTTGTTTCAGCTGTATGTCAGGATGAAGTTGAAGAAATAGAACCGTAAATCCAAAATAAAAAGGAGGTATGACTTATGTTGAAGGAATTCAAAGAGTTTGCACTTAAGGGCAATGTAATTGATCTGGCAATCGGTATAATCATTGGTGCTGCATTCGGCAAAGTTGTGCAATCCCTTGTTACTGATGTAATCATGCCTCCCATCGGTATGCTTGCCGGAAAAATGGACTTTTCATCTCTATTTATAAATCTTTCCGGCAAAAGCTTTGAAACTCTGGCTGAGGCCAAGAAGGCCGGCGCGGCAACTCTTAACTATGGTCTGTTTATCAATAATATTGTTGATTTCACCATAATGGCCTTTGTTGTCTTTATTATGGTCAAACAGATAAATCGCCTTAAAAAGGCCGAGCCTGCTGCTCCGGCTCCAGAAACAAAAGAGTGTCAGTTCTGCTTCTCCACGGTTCCACTAAAGGCAACTCGTTGCCCACAGTGCACATCAGTATTTGAATAATTTGTTCTGATTTGATCGGTATAAGCATGACATTGTCCGCCATTATAGAAAGTATTGTTTTTGCATCAGATACACCTCTGTCGCTTGACCGCTTGTGCGATCTGCTCACTGAGTTTGAGCGGGAAGATATCAAGGCCGGCTTGAAAGAGCTGGTTTTGATGTATGAAGAACGGTGCGGTGGGTTTAAGCTTGTGGAAGTGGCCGGAGGTTGGCAGTTCAGAACACTTCCTGATCTGCAGCAGTATGTTGTAAGGCATGTCAAGACCAGGGCGGTGAAGTTTTCACAGTCGGCACTGGAAACGTTGGCAATTGTTGCCTATCGTCAGCCGGTTACCAGGTCTGAAATTGAGCATCTGCGGGGAGTTGACTGTGGTGGGGTACTAAAAACACTGCTTGATAAGAAGCTTGTACGTATCTTGGGTAAAAAGGACATACCGGGAAGGCCATTAATTTATGGTACTTCCAAAGAATTTCTTGAAACCTTTGGACTCAAAAATCTGAAAGGTCTGCCGACTCTTAAGGAAATTCAGGCGCTGGATGAAACACCGTACTACGAGCAGCAAGATGAACTGCCACTGGTTGGAGATGTCAGTCATAATGAAGTCGAACAAATGCCATTTGAAATGTAATAATACCAAAAGTGTAGACTGATGGTTGATGATGAAAATTTTGTAATATTTTTACAGCTGTTTTTTTATTTAAAATTTTTTTGTAGAGGTCACAAATTTAAGTTTTCTGTGATATAATTTCCCATTATTAAACCTTACGGGGGAATATATGCGGCGACAACCTGCTGTAGCTGGTCAATTTTATTCCTCCGATCCTGTTCAACTGCGAAAAGACCTTTCTTCCTTAGTTAAAATATCCATCCCAAAAATGAAAACACCGGGCATTATTTCTCCCCATGCCGGTTTTGTGTATTCCGGTAGAGTGGCAGGTAAAATCTTCGGTCAGATTGATATCCCTCAAACGGTTTTGATTATAGGCCCTAATCATCGTGGAAGTGGCGAACCAGCTGCATTATATCCTGATGGCGAATGGCTGACCCCTCTTGGTTCAGTAGCAGTTAACAGTCACCTGACTCAATTAATCAAACAGCATACCCCTTTTGTCCAGTTTGATACTGTGGCCCATGAATTGGAACATTCACTTGAAGTCCAGGTACCATTCATTCAATATCTACGACCTGATGTTACAATTTCAGCTCTTTGTCTTGGGCATGGTGATTATAAAGCATTGCACGAAATTGGTGTGGGGTTGGCCGATGCTGTCCGAGCATATGGTGAAGATGTACTGATTGTGGCCAGCTCTGATATGACCCACTACGAAACGGCAGAATCAGCCAGGCTCAAGGATAATATGGCGCTTGACCGTGTCCTGTCATTAGATCCGGAAGGGCTGTTAAATGTTTGCAGGAGCGAGCATATTACCATGTGTGGTGTGGTTCCTTCCGTAGTTATGATGATTGCTGTTCAACAGTTGGGGGCATCTGCTTCAGAAATTGTCGCATATTCAACCAGTGGAGATGTGAGTGGTGACAACAGCAAGGTAGTGGCTTATGCTGCTGTCGCATTTACATGATTTTATTAGTATTAAATTTAAATTTTCTGAGGAGACCAACCCAATGATCGAAGCATACCTTCAACATCAAAGCGAACGCAATAAACAGGGGATACCACCGCTTCCATTAACTGCACAGCAGGCTACAGAACTTTGTAATTTATTGGTAAATCCCCCTAAAGGTCAGGAAGAACTTTTACTCAGCCTGATAACAGACCGGGTTTCCCCTGGCGTTGACCCCGCCGCCCAGGTAAAAGCAGCATTCCTTTCTGAAATTGTTACTGGCAAAAAGATCTCGCCACTGATCACAGCAAAAAGCGCCATTAAACTGCTTGGTACTATGGTTGGTGGTTATAATATCACCCCACTGGTTGTCGCACTGCAGGTTGCCGACCTGGCACAGGAAGCTGCCATTGCTTTGAGCAAAATTACTCTGGTCTATGATGCTTTCGATGAGATCGCCGCTTTAGCTAAAAATGGCTGCAAACCCGCCCAGACTGTTATAAATTCCTGGGCCGAAGCGGAATGGTTCACCTCGCGTCAGGGAGTAGCAGATAGCTATAAACTTAAAGTTTACAAAGTTGACGGTGAAATCAACACCGATGACTTTTCTCCCGCAGGTGATGCCTGGAGTCGCCCCGATATTCCTCTACATGCCCTGGCCATGGGTAAAACCCGCTTTCCAGACGGACTCGCCACCATAGCCCAATATCGCAAGGACGGATTCCAGGTTGCTTTTGTGGGTGATGTAGTCGGAACCGGCTCATCTCGCAAATCCGCCATTAACAGCGTCCTCTGGGCTATCGGCAACGAAATTCCATATATCCCAAATAAAAAAAGTAATGGCATCATTATTGGTGGCGCCATTGCCCCGATTTTCTTCAACACCGCCCAGGATTCGGGAGCGCTGCCTATTAAAGCCGACGTCAGTGCCATTAAGACCGGTGATATTATTACCGTCGATATTGCAAACGGTAAAATCATGGACGAGTCAGGCTCAATTGTCCTCTCTACCATTAGCCTGTCACCGGCTACATTATCCGACGAGTATAGAGCTGGCGGCCGCATTCCATTGATCATTGGTCGTGCAGTCACCGACAAAGCCCGTAAATTTTTAGGTCTTCCACCAACAGAACTATTTATTCAGACTGAAAACCCATTACAAGCGCCAGGCAAAGGTTTTACGCTCGCACAGAAAATGGTTGGTAAGGCCTGCGGTATGGAGGGCATAACACCGGGTAGCGCCTGTGAACCAACCATGACTACAGTTGGCTCGCAAGACACTACCGGTCCCATGACTGCAGATGAACTAACCGAACTGGCCTGCCTCAAGTTCCTGGCCCCCATGTTCATGCAGTCGTTCTGTCATACCGCAGCCTATCCCAAAGCTTCAGATGTTAAAATGCATAAAACTCTGCCACGCTTCGTTGAAGCAAGGGGTGGGGTGGCCCTCCGCCCTGGTGACGGCGTTATTCACTCCTGGCTGAACAGGTTGCTGTTGCCGGACACACTCGGCACTGGTGGCGACTCACATACACGTTTTCCCATCGGTCTCTCATTTCCTGCAGGGTCAGGTCTAGTCGCATTTGCCGGGGCAATGGGTTTCATGCCGCTGGATATGCCCGAATCCGTACTGGTCAGATTCAAAGGTAAATTCAATCCGGGCATCACCCTGCGTGACGCCGTCAACGCCATACCGTACTGGGCCATCAAACAGGGACACCTGACCGTACCCAAAAAGAACAAAATTAATATTTTCAACGGTCGCATTCTGGAAATGGAAGGACTGCCTGATCTCACAGTAGAACAGGCCTTTGAATTAACCGATGCATCAGCCGAGCGCTCCGCCGCTGCCGGATGTATCCAGTTGTCAACAGAAACGGTCTCAAAATTCCTCAAATCCAATATAGCCCTCATGCAGCAAATGATCAAAGACGGCTACCAGGATGCACAAAGCCTGGCCAACAGAATACAGGCAGCTCAAAACTGGCTGAAAAATCCGCAATTGCTGGAAGCCGATAAAAATGCCGAATATGCCGCAGTTATAGAAATCGACTTAAGTGAAATTACAGAACCTATCCTTGCCTGTCCAAATGACCCGGATGACGTCAAACTTCTGTCGGAAGTGGCCGGCGAATCAATCCAGGATGTATTCCTGGGTTCCTGTATGACCAATATTGGTCATTATCGCGCCGCCGGAGAACTATGGCGTGGACAGAAAAACAACCCGGAGACCAGAACCTGGATCTGTCCGCCAACCAGAATGGATCAGGACCAGCTCAAAGAAGAAGCCTACTTCTCCGTATTCGGCAATTTTGGTGCAAGAATCGAAATAGCAGGTTGTTCGCTTTGCATGGGTAACCAGGCCAGAGTCCCAAAAGACGGCAATGTTTATTCCACATCAACCCGTAACTTTGATGACCGCATTGGTGACAACACCAGAGTCTATCTCGGATCAGCTGAATTGGGCGCAGTAGTGGCACTTTTAGGCAGGCTGCCGCAAACAGAAGAATACCTGCAGATGTATAAAGAGAAGATTGAGCCGAACAAGGTTAAGATTTATAAATATCTGCAGTTTGATGAGATGGTGTAGCAATTATTTGTTTATAATATCAGGTAGTTCAAAAAGCTAAATAATATTATCTAAATGTTTGTTTTATAATTAATTTTTGTCGAAAATAATATTATTATAATAATAAAGAATTGAGTTGATTTTTAATAAAGTAATATAGTAGGGATACAGCATAACACTATTTTAAACTTGTTAAGTTGATAAGTCTCAGAAGTGTGTAATACTAATTGAGTATAAATATTTTTTTCTGATAAATACTTGAATTTACTTATTTACTAGTGTCTTTGCCTTTTGCAGGGCAATACAAAACAACTATGCGATTTAAATATCTAATTGAAAGAGGGCCACTTCATGGGAGGTGTAAAACTCTAGTTCTATTGGTATTGCAACAAAATTTTGTATTCCGTGTGAAAGGAGGTTTCTGATGGCAATAAAAAGAATGTTCTGCTTGCTGACAGGCATATGCATGCTGCTAACATCGGGCGCAGCATGGTCGGCGGAAATTCATGGCAGAAGCTCCACCCAGTATCATTGGTTTACCGATTACGTGACCGGCAACAAACAGGCTGAGTTTGGCGAATCCCTCAGTGTGTCTGTCACAAAAATCGACTCGGCTGGCAAGTTGTCATTACAAGGTTATGGGCGTTTGACGCAGGATATTTTGAACGGCCAGGGTTTAAATGGTCGGCTCTACTTCCTGTATGCAGACTACAGTAATCTGTATAACAAGGTAGACATTCGTCTCGGTCGCCAGTTTGTCAATTATGCCGCCGGAAGTGCCCTTGTTGACGGTGGTAAGATTGACCTGAAAAAAGTTGGGCCAGTTAACTTCTCAGTAATGGGCGGTCGCAACGTTATCTTCAATCTGGATGGTGAAGCTTCCACCGGTGAAGACTTTGTTTGGGGAGTCGCTGCAAATCTGGCAGACTTCAAAAACACTGATGCAGAGTTGAGTTATTTCATGAAGCTGGATCAAGCTGGAATCGCCCGTGACCAGTTTGGCGCATCCTTCAAGCAGTACCTGCTTAACTCATTGAAAGTTTATGTCAATGCACGCTTTGATATGACAAGTGAGAGCTTTAGTGAAGGTCTGGTCGGAGTTAAATACTATCCTACCTCGGATCTGGTTTTTACAGGTGAGTGGTATCAGAGCTATCCTATCTTTGATAACTCATCCATTTATTCCGTATTTGCTGTCAATCGTTATCAGGAAGGTGTTTTCCGCGCCGACTACACAATCAATGATAAGATCAGTGTAAATGCAGGCTATAGTAGACAGTTTTATGTCGACGATGCCGATAGTGCTGATGTTTATGAAATTGGTACCAGAATCCGTCCAATTGAGAAACTCCAGGTGAATTTGAATTATGATTATCGTAACGGTTTTGGTAGCACTTTAAATGGTGGCGCAATCGAGGCAATTTATGAGCCGATTAAGCCGCTTGAAGTATCCGGCGGTATTCACTATGACGTATATGAGCGTGACCGCGTCACAGGCCGTGAAACAGCCCGTAAATACTGGCTTGGAAGTAGATACAAAATCAATAAAAGCATGAGTGCATCCATCCGGATCGAGGATAATGTCAATCGACAATATTCCAGCGACTGGTCTGGGCGACTGGTTTTCAATTACAACTTCTAAGAAAGGAGGCTAGCATGAAAAAAATTCTTTTTGTTTTTGCAATACTTGGCTTTGGACTGATCTGCCTCCAGCAGAAGTCGTATGCTGAAAAGAAGACCGCCCATGCCGAATACAAAGATACGGCTATCAGGGAATGTAATTCCTGTCATAAATCCGAAGGCGTTGCACCGAACCATGATGCAGATTTTGTACGCAGTCATCGTGTTTTAGCCAGTAAGTCCGGCAACAACTGTAGTCAGTGCCACGATCAGAAGTGGTGTCTTGACTGCCATCAAGGCGGCGATACCGCTGATAACCTTACTAAAAGCAAATTTGGCCGCGATAGTAAGCCCAAGAGTCATCGCAGTGACTTTGTTTCCATTCACCCAATTAAAGCACAGGACAATCCTCAACAATGTTATCGCTGTCATGATGCAGTGGCATTCTGTAATTCCTGCCACAGTCGTTTTCCAAAGGGTAACTTGCGTATCAAGTCCCACATGATGTCGGGTGCAAACGGTCAGGCTTATTCCTTTGCAACTGGCGAGCATGCTTCTGAAGCTCGCAGGAACTTGCAATCATGTCAGACTTGCCATCCAGAAGGTGACGTTTGTATTCAGTGCCATTCCAGTGGCAAGACCAGACCACATCCGCGTAACTGGAAGTCAGGTAATATTAAAGATAAAACCAATGCTAAAATGTGTCTGAAGTGTCATATTCCGGGTACTTATTAACAACATCAGTTCACTCTAACAAGGAGGAAAAGTATGAGTATTAAAAAGCTGAGTTTTATGCTGATGGTTGTGACTTCTTTGGCTGCGTTTATGTACGGCTGCGGGACGTCCAGCAAGGACAGTGCAATATCGGGCAGCTCTGTTGCCCTGGTAGGTGACACATCCTGTATTCAGTGCCATTCAGCAACTGCAGACCCACTGACAGGTGAGACTTTTGTCACCCAGTATCAGCGGTCACTGCATGCTGAAATAGGCTGTGAAAGTTGTCACGGTGGCGGCGCCCAACACAACGGCATCGGCCCATTCCCGGTTACCTTGAACAGCGGTATCAGCGATGCTGCCAAGGCAGCACGTTGCGCCCAGTGTCATGATGGCGTAACCACCTATCAAGGTAAGATAGCGCCTCTGAGTAGCTCGCCGAATTTTTCGAACGGCAATCATGGCAACCCTTTCAGCGCTGAAGAAGCCCATGAAGCCAAATGTGCTCGTTGTCACTCCCATGAAGGCGCAATTCTTTATGGAAAAGATGGATTTACTGGTGATAGGGTAGTCTTAGACAATACTGCATATCAACCCGTATTGGCACGTGATCCGGAAACATTCAATACGATCAAGTGCGCAACCTGTCATGAGCATGGTGCAAATCTGCGTCAGACAAAAACAAGAGATGCAGCTGGCAACATCGTGACCTGGGATCCAAACAAGAATAAGGTTACTGATCAATATGATGTTTGCACCAGCTGTCACACTATGGAAGTAACCAACCCTAATGATGCGACTAAATCACGCATTATTGGTAGTGGCAATATTTTACAAGTTTACAGCAGTAGTTCTGTACAATCCGGAGTAACTGGATTCAAGAATGTGTCTACAGCCGCCTATTACCATAATACATCATGGTATCGTACTTTGCCTTCAACTCACTATGACCAGCCAGAATCTAGAACAACAGCTAGTGGTACTGTGATTGAGGGTTATGTTGTTCGTAAGAATACTAAAAACCCATGTTTTGATTGCCATGGTCACGAATTCAAGACCAACACACGCAGGGTTGACCCTTCTGCTTCAGCAACTGTAAAAACACGCGAAAATACAACTTACATTGATTGGGCCGAATCTGCCCATGCTGGTAAGCTTCTTAAGCAGAAAGTAGCTGCAGCAGCAGCTAATATTCCTAATCCTGCACTTACAGGGGCGGCCCGTGATACTGCAAGAAGGGCTCAAGTTGACGCTGTAATAAAAGCTGGCGTAACTGATGCAATTGGTCCAGGTTGGACTCATTATAACTGGGATCAGACCACTGGTACCGGTAACAGGGCTTCTTGCCAGCGTTGCCACACCTCAACCGGCGCGTCTAATTTTATGAAGAATCCAGCTGGATACAACTCAGCAAACAATTCTTTCAGTCACCTTGCTGGCTGGACAGCAGCAGCAGGTTCAAACCAGAATGAGCTGCTCTACTGCTGGGGCTGTCACAGCAACGCAGGTACTGGCAAACTTTATGAACCAGGTGCACGTACCGAGACCTATTCAGCTGTTGTTGCTTCTGCAACTTCAACTACCGGTACTGTAGCAACAGTTGCCTATCCAGACATCAAAGGCTCCAACGTTTGTATGACCTGCCATGTTGGGCGCGAAGTTGGACAAAATATCAAGAACATTACTGATTCAGATGGCGTTCTTGGCTTCGTTAATTCACACTATCTGGCAGCTGGAGCAACTCTTTTCGGACAGTCCGGTTATACCTATACCGGCATGAGCTATACTGCACCAACTTTCTTTGCACATGACAAGATCGGGACTGCAGCTGCTCCTGGTACTGGCACCAATGGCCCATGCGTCAGCTGCCATATGACCAGTCCTAAAAAGCACATCTTCACCAATGTAAGCACAAGCACTGCCGGAGTAATAGGTAAAATCACCAGTACTTCTTGTGTATCCTGTCATACCGGTGGATTTGCACTGACAGCTGCTTCACTCGAAGCAGAGCATGAGGAATACAAGGCAGCTCTTGAAGGGCTCAAGGGAGCGCTTGCTGCCAAAGGCATTTTCTTCGGAGAGTCTCATCCTTACTTCTTCACTGCACCGTATAACCCTGCTTATGTTGAAGTCGGAAATTGTACAACGAATCTTCCTGTCTTTAACTGGAATTATGGTGGCACATACACCTATGTATGGGATGCCACTGCTAAAAACTGTACAACTGCTGGCAGCATAGGAACGCCAGGTACAGCTAGCACATTCAAGGATGTTATGGGTGCTGCTTTCAACCTGAATCTGTTGCTTCATGATCCAGGCGGATATGCACACAACCGCTTCTATGCCAAGCGGTTGATCTGGGATTCCATTGACTATATTGATGATGGTCTTCTGAATAACTCGGTGCCTGCAGAGTTGGCACTCAGATTAGCCGGTCAGACATTGACCGATGCCCAGACTTATCTGGGTGCAACCCGTCCGTAATTAGGTTTAATAAATTTGTGGGGCGGAGTAATCCGTCCCACAAAACGGACAAATCAAAAATTTAAATCAAAAGCCCCGTTCTACGGGGCTTTTGTTGTATGTAGGCAAAACTATCCAGCTGTTTACAGTTCATGTTATAATTAAAAAATGCGATCATTTAGAAGAAAATTACTGATTGGCTCATGCCTGTTTGTTTCATTTGCAGTGCATCTGATGTTTCTTTCTGCATTCGGGAAACTTGGTGCGTTGGATTTCGGAAAGCCGGTTAGCTCCGTGCAACATGTTGAAGTTGACCTGAAATCAATAGCCCAACCGCCAAACAAGTTTACAAAAATTAAGCCTCAAAATCCTGCTGTGATGCCTCAATCAAACAAAGTAACTGAAAGTTCTCCACAATCAGTCCCAAAACCATTCATACCTGCCAAAACTGCTACTGCTATATCTGCCACCGAACCTGAAATTACAAGAAATACTACTGAACAACCGGCTAAAATAAGCACAAACATTTCTGAGAAGAGTTGGGCTGATGAAATTAAAACTACCAAACCAGTACAAAAGGCAGTCTTAGCTCCCGATCCACCACTACGATCTACTGGCGAGTTTTTGGGAAGCCATCACGAGAAGCTTGTGTATCGAGTCAGTCTTTTGGGGATGCCGGTAGGAAGTGCAGAGCTTGAAGCAAAAAATGTCAATGGAGAGGTCTGGATTACTTTGAGAGTAAAATCCGATCTTGCTTTATCAACTATCTATCCGGTTGATGACCTGATTGAAACGCGACATATTCACGGGAACTATATTCTGACCAGGATTCGTCAGCAGGAAGGATTCTTTCGTGGTGATCGTGGGTTTACACTTTTTTTACGAGATAAGAATGTGTTCTGGATCGACAGGCTGACAAATCGCAGTGTTAAGGAATCACTGCCAAATTCTGATGTGGTAGACATTCTTTCAGGGCTTTACTTCCTGCGTAATCGTGAATTAAAAATTGGGGCTAAAGAGTTGCTTCATATATATGACAGTGATACTTACTCCGAAGTTCCTGTTGACGTGATCCGTAAGGAGAATGTAACACTTCCTGCTTTTCGTAATGTGGATGCTGTTTTGATTCAACCGCAATTGAAATCCGAAGGAATTTTTAAACGAAACGGCGATATTCTGATCTGGCTAAGTGATGATCAGTATAAAGTTCCTGTCAAAGTTGTAACATCAATTGCCCTTGGGCGTGTGACTGCCGAACTTGTTTCTGCTGAAACTAATCCGGTAGATAATAGTGTTGTTAAATAGTTTTTAAATTAAAACCTGATTAGCGGAAAATTGGTACTAATCGGAAATTATAATATTCATTTAGTGCCAACTTTTCAAACAGTGGTATAGTTTTAATCAATAATTTATATGAACACTATTTTTATTTGGCATATTGAATCTAATTCTGGTAACTTAAAAGGACCTTTTTGGTCTGTTGCTTGTGTTGTGGCTTGGCATGTGATATCAAGGACTTGTTGACTATTTAAGTCGTAAATAATAATCATGACAGGAGCGTAACTATGACGAAGCCATGTTTTCGTTTGCTTCCGGCCAAAATTGCTTTTTTGGGTGTAGTGGGCGTCTTTTGTCAGACCGCATATGCTGACTCTCGTGACGATGCAGTGGCTATGATAGAAAACCTGCGTCAGGCCGGTATTCACAAAAAGGTTCCGGCGGAGATGGAGAGCATTGAAGCTACTTTTTCCAAGGCCGAACAGTACAACCAGATTAAAGACAGTAAAAATGCCACCAGTAATTATCAATTAGTTGTTCAAAAAGCCAGTATCCTTAAATCGAAATATCAAAATAAAGAGACGTCTCCAGCACCTGCCACAAAACCAGATCCATCAATCCCTGTCAAATCCGTTACAGTCTCCTCACCAATAAAGATAACAGCAGAATCAACAACCATATTGCGTATGGAACAGCGTGATCTGGGTACCGAAAAACAGAACTACATGCCTTTTATCCAACTGTTAGGTCTGGATGTGGATAAGTTGGCGGATGGCAATCTTTCCATGCATTTTAATGGCTGGTTTCGTGCTGATCTGGCTGATAAAAGCTATAACGATGATAGGGCAGGTGGGAGTCTGACTTACGGTTATCTCCGTTACCGGTTTAAAGAGGCCAATGCAGATATTCGTGCCGGTCGCCTGTTTGTACGTGAGGGAATTATTAACGAGCAAATTGATGGTGTTAGTGCACGCACAAATCTGCCTTATGGTTTTGGTGTTTCTGCTTTTGGCGGAGCAAATGTCCATAACAGTAATTTATACAATGAAACCAGTGACGGTAAGGGCGCTTCTATTTTCGGAGGTCGTGTTAATTATCGCTACAGGGGCATTTTTGAAGTTGGCGTCTCTGCTATCCATGAAAGCAAAGCGCCTGTGCTTGTAAATTATACTAACGGTAATCATCGGCTTGCGGGAATTGACCTCTGGTATAACCCTCACAAGATGATCGAATTTATGGGGCGAAGCAGCTACAATTCCGAAATCAGGAAGATTGCCGAACACTCATATCTGCTGAATGTGAAGCCGCTTGAGCGCCTGGTTGTTGGTGTGGAATTCAACGAGCAGCATGACCAGAGTTATCTGTATTCCTGGACGATGTATTCAAAAGCAGCACTTAATCCTTCTGACAAATCACGGTCTGTTGGTGGCAGCGGTTCATATGACATTAACAAATATGTCAATATCTCTGCAGACTATAAACATTATAAGAGAGAACTTGGCAACGCAGACCGCTACGGTTTCAATACAAAGCTGAATTTTCTTGATAATATGTTGCGTAGCGGGGGCGGATATCACTATCTGAGAGCTGGAAACGGTTTCGCTATTACCGGCACTAACGGTGCTTCGTACCATGAACTGCGCGGGTATACCATGTATGATACCAAAACCTATTTTGCCGCTCTGGACCTGATGGGTTATTTTTTTAAAGAAAAAATCAACAATAAAAGCAGCGCCTGGGAGATGATCGCTTCTTTGGGTTATCACTTCCGCCCCAATCTGTCGCTATCAGGTGATGTGAGTTACGGCAGGAACCCCCAGTTTACCGAAGAGGTCAAAGGGTTGTTGAAACTTACCTACAATACTAATTTTGATTTTAAAGGAGGGAAGTAATGAGAGTAAACAGGTTCTCTATCCCCATCCTGGCTATTGTCGGGTTAGTTATGCTGCTGGCCGCCTGTGCCCAGATGAAATCCATACCTACGGCACCTGACTCACATCCCGAAGCTCTTGCTACCGGCCAGCAGTTGAACTGTACGGAATGTCATGAAGATCAGCAGAAAGGTACGATCAAATCCTATTCAAATTTCAGCCATACCCCAAATTTTGTTAAAAATCATCGCTTTTACGCCGCTTCAAATGACCGGCTCTGTTCGTCATGCCATAAACCTTCATTCTGCAACGACTGCCACTCAAACAAGACAGAGATTAAGCCGTCAGCCCTGTATGGTAACCGACCGGACCGTGAAATGCCGCATCGTGGCAATTTCATGACTATGCACAAAATTGAAGGCAAGCTGGATCCGGCAAGTTGTTACCGTTGCCATGGACGAGCCAACAGTGAACGCTGTTCTCCCTGCCACAATAAAAAATAGGAGCCGGATATGAAGCCACTTCGATATGTAGCCATTCTCTTCTTTATCGCAGCTATGTTTGGATGTAGTAAGAGTAATGAGTCTGGCGTTAATCTGGGAGCATCGGGTTTACATCCTGCCGGTTGGGTTGCGGCAAGTGGCGGGGGGGCTCACCCTCTATCTTATCTGTCAAATCCTTCGGCGTGTGTAGAGTGCCATGGCAAAAGCCTTGATGGCGGTATTACTGGAGTCAGTTGCTTCACCGCCTCCCGAAATGGTATGTCCTGTCATGCCAATGGTCCTTCCGGACATCCGGCCGGTTGGGCTGCTGCTGATTCTCACGGAGCAGCAGCTAAGGCTGCAGCATCAGGTTTGAACGGACTTGGGCATTGCCAGTTATGTCACGGTGCAGATTTTTCCGGTGGAACGGCTAAAAAGTCATGCCTCAATACCGCCGGTTGCCATGGACCAACAATTAATGCACCTCATTCACAGAAACCATGGCTTTCAAATATAGGTGGGCGCACCCACACTACTACAGATGTTTCAAATGCTGTTACCTGTGCAAATTGTCATACTAATGGTGCCAATTCCACGCGTTTACCTTCACCGGCTGCACCTGCAGGAACACCAATCGGTTGCTTTAATAATACTTTATGTCATGGAGTTGAAGGTCATCCCACCGGTTGGAGTACTGCAAATGTTCACGGAACTGCAGCCAAGGCGGTTGCCGGAAATGACAAAGGCTTCAGCTACTGTACCCAGTGTCATGGCACAAATTATCAAGGCGGTACCGCACAGCAAACCTGCTTGAATACAGCCGGATGTCACGGAGCGGATGTGGCTGCACCTCATCCGGGTATCCCATGGATTTCCTCAACTGTCGGAGCCGTGAACCATACAAGTACAGATACAAGTAATGCAGGACAATGTGCTGTATGTCATACTGGCGGTGCCAATTCAAACAGAAAACCGCAGGTGGGGGCTACGATAGGTCTCACAGGCTGCTTCAATAATACACTCTGCCACGGTGCTTCCGGGCATGCTGCTGGTTGGAGTGCTCCCGCTGTTCACGGGGCCGAAGCCAAGAAAGCGCCTACTGCATCAACAGGTTTTTCAGCTTGTAAAGCCTGCCATGGCTCAGGGTTTAATAATGGTGCCGCAGTTACCTGTTTTAATAATGCTGCCTGCCATGGTGCTGCTGTAAATGCACCACATGCCAGGAAACCCTGGGTTTCTCATACAACAACCGATCAAGGTAATGTCGTCACATGTGTCGTCTGCCATATAAATGGTAACAACTCGACTGTCAAACCTCCGGTTCCCGCAGCTACAGGAACAGCAGCCGGCTGCTTTAATGCGACAATGTGCCACTTTCATGCGGTTGATACAATAGGTACTTATAGAAATCCTGCGGTACATGGTCCGGTTGCCAAGGCTGATCTAACTGTTTGCCAGAACTGCCATGGTGTGAAAACTACTACTGCTTTTGATGGTACATTGTTGGCTGATGGAACCAGAACAACGGCGTGTTCCAGTTGTCATACAGCTGCAAAGGCGCACCCTACTGACTGGCAGGGAAGTGGTGTTTATTCCCATAGAACAGCTGGGAGTGTTTCAACAGCATGTATTATTTGCCATGATGTTACACAGGGAAGAACAGCACCTCTACCCGCAGCACCGAGCTGTTTCAGTACAACATTTACAAACGGTCTCGGCCAGGCCAGGACCTGTCATGCCAATGGGCCCGGAGTTGCTCCGCACTCTGTTCCTTACGCCAATCATAATGCCACGGCACGTAATAACACAAACTACTGTCTGGGTTGTCATCAGGTTGCGTCAAATTCACCAACTCCGGCCCAGACACCGCCAGGATGCCAGAATTGTCATTTGACAAGTCCGGTGGCTACACAAACAGGTTGTACATCCTGTCATGCCAATCCGCCTGCTGGGACGGTATATCCGAATATTGCCAGCAGTCATGCCATTCATCAGAGTACACTTATTTCTACTTTAAGTATTAGTTGCAGCGAATGCCACAGCGGATTAGGTACAGGAACTACCAACCATTTTGAACGTGCAAGATTGCGTACGTCTTCTATCCAGGCCAATCCGGTTGCCTTTGGTACGATTGCATCTGTTAATGGGGCAATAACTCCAACCTATAATGGAACAAATCAGCAATGTTCAACGGTTTATTGCCATGGCGGCAGTATGCCGGGGGGTGATGTTTCAGGATCAAACAGAGCACCTCTCTGGCCGGACAGCAATTATCTGCCAGCAACATTGACCGCTGCAGCCTGCGGAACCTGTCATGGATTCCCTCCTTCAACTGTTTCGGGTCATCCTACCGTATCCGTACCGGCTGGATTCCCTGGAACCGCCACGATCGGTACAAGCTGTAGCTGCCACTCCAATATTAATCCGGCTGGTAACAGCTATTCAAACATTTTTGTCAACAAGGCACAGCATATTGATGGGATTTTGGAAGTTAATCCTGGTGCCAGCCATAGTGTACCGTACAATAACCATCTGGCTGCCGGTTCAGGTGCTTCGTGTACCGGTTGTCATGCCATTGGTACGGCCAGCAGTGTTTACCCTGCTGCAGTTGCAGGAAATGCCCCTGACTGCCGTGGATGTCACAGAAAGGCAAATCCTGGTGTTGGCTGCGGCTCCTGCCACGGTTCAACATCTGGACGTCCTACAGGCTCTGCGTTTCCTGACAGGGCTGGTGAACATGGCAAAGGAGATCATCAGGTTACCTGCACAAGATGTCATCCGTTTACGACGGGAAATACTGCACACGGATGGTCTAACGGTGCGAAGTCAACCAACGCTCAGGTTGTACCAGGACTTCAGTGGGTTCCAGGTTCGCGTACTTCCGGTCAAGGTTCATGCAATCCTTCGGCTGGTGGAATAACTGGCTGCCATGGATCTGAAGGTGGCTGGTATTAATAGTTAATTTCTGGTTGATGTAAAAACGCCCTGTTTTATAAAAAGCAGGGCGTTTGAATAACGTTTTAATCTTTCTACTATCCCATCAACAGTATTTATGATAAAAATTGACTAAAGTCATGGCAAACATTCAATTTTATATGCTTTGATACAATCAAAACCATCTCTAGTTCAGGAGACAAAATTGACTACATCGAAACGCGGTTTTATCGAAACATTCTGGGATTTTTTCTGTTCTTTAAAACTAACTATTTTCCTTTTGATTTCACTGGCTCTGACCTCGATTATCGGCACAGTCGTTCCCCAAGGTCAGCTGAATCCTCAATACGTTGCCCAACTCAGTCCTTTCAAGCTCCAGCTTTACACAACCCTGGGTTTCTTCGATATGTACCATTCCTGGTGGTTCATTACCCTGTTGTACATGATGAGCCTCAACCTGGTCTGCTGCTCGATCAAACGACTGCCCCATGTTTTCAAATTCGTAACAGAGCCGATTGTTACACTGGATGAAGCAGCCCGTAAAAGTTCTGCATTAAAAATGGAAACCTCTTTCTCCGCACCTGCTGACATCATCAAAAAGAGGGTAGAGGAATTTCTCGCCTCTGAAATCTCCAAACCGGTCATAACCGACCAGGACGGCGAACAGCAGCTCTTTGCCCAGAAGAACCCCTGGAGCCGCTTGGGTGTATACGTTGTTCATTCAAGCATCCTGGTGATTTTTATCGGCGGTATTATTGGATCTCTGTTCGGATTTAACGGGTATGTCAATATTGTTGAAGGCACCTCTGTTTCGGCTATCGACGGTCGCAACGGCAAAAAAATACCTCTGGGTTTTGAGCTGCGTTGTGATGAATTTTCGGCAACTTTTTACGATACCGGAGTACCAAAAGAGTTTAAGAGTATTCTGACTGTTCTGGAAAATGGCAAACCGGTAAAAGATTTCACAAACGCCAGGATTGTTGTTAATGATCCGCTGCAATATAAGGGGATTACTTTCTACCAGTCCAGCTACGGCAACGCAGGCAACTATTTCTTCGAGTTGACGGACATAAACGGTAAAAATAAAACCATGTTGTCCGTATCAGCCGACCATGGCGCCACATTACCGGATGGAAGCGTGCTCAAAGTAGCGCAAACAACAGCTGATATTGCTCCTTTTGAGCCAGGTCACACAGGACCTGCAGCGGCAGTTGAGTTGATCAGTCCAAATGGAAAAACGGAACAATTTGTAATTTATTCGAATCACCCGGAGTTGAATACCAACCATGCTAAAGAGCATAGCTGGAAAAATATTATTCACTACAAAGGCACAGAAGAAAAAATGTACACCGGCCTGCAGGTAGCCAAAGACCCGGGCGTCTGGTTTGTCTGGCTGGGATGCACACTGATGATCATTGGCCTCTATATCGCCTTCCTCATGTCGCACAAACGGATCTGGGTGGTAATCAAAAAAGGCCACGTCTTCATGTATGGCAATGTAAACAAGAACCAGGCCGCCTTTGAAATTGAATTTGAACAACTGGCTGAAAAACTTAAAGAATGCGTCAAAGAGAGGGGTTAACATATGAGTGGAGTTGCACAGAATCTGATTAGTACCCAGCTATTGAACTGGACCGGACTGCTTTATTTTTTCTCCATGTTTTCATTTCTTATTCTGCTAACCGCCAAGAATAAGAAGATTGGAGTAATAGCAACATACCTGGCCTATGCCGGACTTGCCCTGCATACCATCGCCATCGGCCTGCGCTGGATTGAATCCTACAACCTGGGCTATGGCCATGCGCCACTTTCCAACATGTATGAATCCATAGTCTTTTTCTCCTGGACCATCGTCTTGATCTTCCTGATCATCGACATAAAATACAAATACAAGATTGTAGGCGTATTTGTCATGCCCTTTGCACTATTCAGTCTGGCCTGGGCCCAGATGTTCTCCGTAGCCAGTTTCACCGGAAGCGACGCCCTGGGTAAGCTGGTCATGATGGATGACAAGATCAGCCCATTAATGCCTGCCCTGCAGAGCAACTGGCTGCTTTACCATGTTGTAACCTGCTTTCTGGGTTACGCCGCCTTTGCCGTTGCCTGCGGCGTCTCCATCATGTACCTGATCAAAGCCAACTTTGAAAAGAATGAAAACGACAAATCAGCCGGTGGCATACTGGCCGTATTTCCGCCAATCCGTATACTTGATGACATGAACTACAAATCAATCATGGTCGGTTTTCCGCTGCTGACCCTGGGTATCATCACCGGTGCCGCCTGGGCCAACTATGCCTGGGGTTCCTACTGGAGCTGGGATCCAAAAGAAACCTGGTCTTTGATTGTGTGGTTTATTTATGCAGCTTTCCTGCACGCACGATTTACAAGAGGGTGGGTCGGCAAGCGGGCCGCCTGGCTTTCCATCTTCGGTTTCCTGGCTACGTTGTTCTGCTATCTGGGTGTTAACCTGCTGCTCTCAGGATTGCATAGTTATGGTGGGAAATAAGTAGTTGAATTTGATTAAACCTAGAAACGGCTGTTAACTGCTTTAATAATTTTGAACAAGAAAAGCCCCATTCGCAAGTGAATGGGGCTTTTCTTGTTTTAATGTATGATCTGTTTGTTGACTCTACATCTTATGGCACTTGTCACAATCATCTTTGACAGAAAAGGCATCTTTACCTTTGAGATGGCAGACTCCGCATGATTTGCCTTTCTCCATATCAGCCATTGTTGCTTTTAGTGTGCCTGCTTTGAAAGGAAAAGACTTTGTATGGCAATCAGCGCATTTATATGCCTGCAGATGGAAGTCGTGGCTGAACTTTGCTTCACCGGCAGATGTTTTGTAAGTTATGTTGCCCGGCTTGTAGGCTTTGTGGCAGCTATTGCAGTTTTCAGTGACAGTGAAGGCATCCTTGCCATTGTTATGACATGCTCCGCACGACTTGCCTTTCTCCATTTCTGCCATTGTCGCTTTCAATGTGCCTGCTTTGAAGGGGAAAGATTTTGTGTGGCAATCAGCGCATTTATACGCCTGAAGATGGGAATCATGACTGAACTTCGCTTCACCTGCTGAAGTTTTGTAATTGATGTTGCCAGGTTTATATCCCTTGTGGCACCGGTCACAGTTGCCGACAACAGTAAATGCCTTTTTACCGTTATGGCAGGCACCACATGTGCGTCCTTTCTCCATGTCAACCATTTTAACCGGTTTCAGTTTGGCCGGTATTACCTTGCCGTTGTGACAACTCTTGCAACTGCCTGCTGCCTTGGTCAGGTGGGTGGCATGACTGAATTGTACATTGCCTGCGCCTTTGACTTTATATGTAACTTCTCGCTGTTTACCTGTATGGCAACGGATACAGTCTTTGTCCTGAGAAACGCTAAAAGCCTTGGCACCGGTATGGCAGGCTCCGCAGGATTTAGTCTGTTCCATTTCAGCCATTGTAAAACGTTTACGCTGCTTTAGATTGTAAATGGTATTGTGACAAATACGGCAGTTGTTGTAGACAGAGAGGTGTTGCTGATGGCTGAAAACAACTTTTTCCGCATTTTTAAATTTAAAGGTTACATCTTTAACATCGTCAGCAAATGCGCAATTTCCTGCCATTATTACAAAAAATAAAAATGTCATCTTGATGATCTTGCTCATGTGTGATTCCCCTGTATAATTACTTTAAGAAATGTTTGTGAGTATACATCCAGGTGTTAACTCTTACCAGAATAAATTTTTTAAAATCTGTTAAATACTGGTGAAATAATTATCTTTTAATAGTGTTTGCCGATTGTTTTTAATATAAATAAAATATTGTAAAACACCATCAATACACATATAATAACTCAAGTTTTAATGTCAGGTTTTGTAATAGTAAACCAAATCTAAAAATGAATGGAGAAACCTATGAAATCAATACTTATTGCCGTTTCGACTCTAGTTGTTTTTGCCAGTGCATCTTTTGCGGCAGCCCCGGATGTTATTGATATGAAAAAAAATGTGAAGTTTAATCACAAGGCTCATGCAGCAGCTGTTAATGATTGCAAAAAGTGCCATACCACTGAAACTGGTGGAAAAATAGATGGATTCGGTAAGGACTTGGCGCATAAAATGTGTAAAGAGTGCCACACAACAATGCAAAAAGGCCCAACTACCTGTAAAAAATGTCATCTCTAGTTTTTTATTAAAATTTGATTTTTCGGTTAAACCTGACAGGCTCTATGCCTGTCAGGTTTTTAACGTAGTCCCCTGTTATTTTCCTTTGATAAATTGCAGCCCTTCTTTTAACTGCTTTCAGCAGTGTCCAAAAATATTAATACATATTTGAATTAACCAGCCCTGCTGATGTAAATCTGTTCAGAACAGAAGGAGACCCCATGAGCGAAATTAAGCCGAGCATATACAAGTATCTGATGAATGCTCTTAGTATCATTGGTGCCTTGATTGCACTTGTTGCAACTATTATGCTGGTAGTGTTCATTCTGGTTGACATCTTCAGCGGATTTAAAGGTCCATATCTTGGCTTCTTTGTTTATTTTGCTTTGCCTATTGTTTTGATTACAGGGTTGATACTGATTCCTGTCGGGGCATGGAGAGTCAGAAGTAATTTGAGGAAACATCCTGAACTTGGCATTCCCAATCTTCCCAAGATTGATTTTAATAATAGAAGAGTTCTAAACCTTTCAATTTTCTTTGTAGCGGCTACGGTTGTTTTCATGTTGCTGATTGCATTTGCTTCATTCAAGGGTGTTGAGTATACAGAGTCCAGTGGCTTTTGCGGTAAACTCTGTCATGAGGTTATGCAGCCGGAATACACCGCTTGGAGCAATTCCTCGCACGCAAATGTAAAATGCGTAGAATGTCATGTGGGGCCTGGGGCCGAAGCGTATATTAATGCAAAAATATCCGGACTTCGTCAGGTTTTAGGTGTAATTACACATTCCTGGCCAACACCCATCCCAACGCCGGTACATAATCTGCGTCCAGCAAGAAATACTTGTGAACATTGTCATTGGCCAGAAAAGTTTTACGCAGGCAAATATAGAACTTTCTATCATTTCGCAACAAATGAAGAAAATACCAAGCGTGAAATTAATATGAACATCAAAATAGGTGATGCTCCAAAAAATCCCAATGAAACAGGTATTCATTGGCATGTTGGTCGTGAAGTTACATATATTGCCGGTGATGAAGCACGAATGACCATACCCTACATAGCTGTTAAAGGTAAGGATGGCAAAATTACTGAATATACTGATCCAGCTAATCCGCTGTCAAGAGAGGCCATTAATTCTTCCTCTAAGCGGATAATGGATTGCACAGATTGTCATAACCGTCCTGCACATGTTTATCACTCTCCAGGTGAGGAGCTTGATAAGCACCTTACTTCAAAAACCATTGATAGCAATCTGCCTTATGTAAAAAAGATTGCTGTTGAACTGCTGGAAAAACCCTATGCCTCGTCGGATGAAGCCGTCAATGCGATCAAGAGCGGTTTGAAAGAGTACTATTCTAAGAACTATCCGTTAATTGCCAAGAATAAGGAAGCTTCTTTAAACAAGGCTATTGAGCAGGTTCAAGGTATCTATACTCGCAATTACTTCCCAAAAATGAAAGTCAGCTGGCGATCTTACCCCAATCATATTGGGCATCTGTACACTAATGGTTGTTTCCGGTGTCATGATGGTAAACATAAGAGCGCAGACGGAAAAATTATTTCCAAAGACTGTAATATTTGTCACGAAGTAGTCAGTCAGGTTCAAGAAAATATTCCAAAAGGTAAACAGGTTAACCAGTTTGTGCATCCTGCTGATATAGGAAATGAACTATTCACTACAAATTGCAGTGACTGTCATGGAATTCCAAGTAATATTGCAACTGGAATACATAAGAACAAGTAGTTTTGTTGATCACTAATGTTTTAAACTATTGTATTTTTTATAAAATTTATCGAGGATTATGTCTATGATTTCAAAATTCTTTACAGTGTTTTTGTTTGTTCTAATGATTATTTCATCTGCAAATACTGCTCAATCTGAGCAAGGTATGGCCATTGATCCGGTTTATTGTATCGGTTGTCACGGAAACAAGTTTACTGTCAAAGACTTTGCAGCGTCCGTGCATGGTAAAAATGCCTGCACCAGCTGTCATACTGATATCACTGACCTTCTCAAACATATGAAGGGTGACACAACAGTTCAAAAGGTACAGTGTGAACGCTGTCATAAGAAACAGAATTCTGAGCATTACGCCAGTGTTCATGCAGAAAAGGGTGTAACATGTGCCCAATGCCATACTGATATTCACACTCACAATTACTGGAAGAATGATAAACGGATTGCTGTAGCCAAATGTGTTCAATGTCATAAACAAGAAGCTGTTTACATGACCTCAGTTCATGGAAAAGGTGTTGCAAAAGGCAATATGGATTCTGCTGCATGCCATGATTGTCATAACTTGCATGCTGTTGAGAAGGTGGCTAATTCTAAAGATCATAAAGGCAGCAAATCACATACAGATGTTTGTCTGAAGTGCCACAGTGATCAGAAGATGATGGCCAGAAATAACGTTACAAATGTGGCAGTTAAATCATATTTGGAAAGTTATCATGGCAAAAATTACCGACTTGGTTTTGCTGACAAGGTAGCTGGTTGCGCTGACTGTCATACCGCCCATGCTGTTTTGCCCAAAAGTGACCCGCAATCATCACTGAATGAGGCTAATCTTGTTAAACAGTGCTCCGCCTGCCACCCCAAAGCCACACCTCTTTTTGCCAAATTTTACTCCCATGGTGATATGGGTGATCGCAAAAAGTATCCGATTATGTATTATACTTTTATTGCTATGACCGGTCTGTTGATTGTAACCTTTACGGTTTTCTGGTTTCATTCTGTCCTCTGGATGTTCCGTGGTTTTGTTGAAAACAGGGAAAAAGCTGCTTTGCTTGCAGCCGGTACCCATCACCATGTTATTCTTGAGGCAAAGAAACAGTATCGTCGTTTCCGACGTACACATGTAATTCTTCATGTAATTGTAATTACCAGTTTCCTTCTGCTTTCTCTTACTGGTCTGCCGCTCAAGTTCAGTAATCAGCCATGGGCGATCACAATGATGAACATGTTTGGTGGAACTGCCAACGCAGCATTCATGCATCGTGTTGGTGCAGCAATGACATTTGTGTATTTTGCCGCTGCCCTGGCCATGAGTGTTCACTTTCTGTTTATCAGAAAAGATATCAAAGGTGGCCCGATTCAGCGTCTATTTGGGCCGGATTCCCTTTGTTTCAATCTTAGAGATATTAAGGATGTTACTGCAATGGTCAAATGGTTCTTCTTTAAGGGACCAAAACCAACTTTTGAACGCTGGACTTACTGGGAAAAGTTTGACTTTGTTGCGGTCTTCTGGGGTATGTTTGCTATTGGTGGGTCTGGTCTGATGCTCTGGTTCCCGGAATTTTTCGGTATGTTTCTGCCTGGTTGGGTTTTCAATGTTGCCACAATCATCCATTCAGATGAGGCACTATTGGCGACCGGATTTATTTTTACTGTCCACTTTTTTAACACACATGGCAGGCCTGAGAAGTTCCCAATGGACTTTGTTATCTTCAATGGTCAGATTGATAAAGAAGAGATGTTGGAGGAACGGGGAGACCAGTGGAAACGGTATGAGGAAGAGGGCATTACTGAGCAATTCGTATGCAAAAAACCAAGCAGTGTCATATACGACTTCCTAGTTAAAGGATTTGGTTTTATTGCCCTGTTTACCGGCCTTGGATTGCTGGCATTGATGATATTCGCCTTTATTACCGGTGGCGGACACTAGTACAATGTAACATCGAAACCTAACTCCCCCCAACCCCCTCTTATTTAAGAGGGGGAGCAAAGCCATCCAGTTTACATAGTACGTTCCTTCCCTTAATTAAGGGGAGGACAGGTGGGGTTAGCAGCGAAAGAATAAGTACTCCAAAGTACTAGTCTAATTTTTCAAAGAAAAAATTGAAATGAGATGGTGTTTATATAATGCGTATTAAATATGTTGAACCTTTATTTCGTCCACCAAGTGAGGCGAATAGCCTGATTTTTCAGATTACAATCGGGTGCTCCAGAAATAAATGTACTTTTTGCGGAATGTACAAAGGTAAACATTTTCGAATCAGGCCGGTTGATGAAATTCTTGCTGAAATTGAATCTGTTCCTGTTCAGTATAGGGGCGGCGTCAGAAGAGTCTTTCTTGCAGATGGAGATGCCTTGGTCTATCCCATGTCAGGGCTGGTTATTATACTTGAAGCGCTGGCAGCAACTTTCCCAAACCTGAACAGGGTCGGTGCATATGCATCGCCTATAAGCATAGATGGCAAGAGTGCTGAAGAGCTTGAACAACTTAAAGACTTAAAGTTGGGAGTGTTGTATTTCGGGTTGGAGTCTGGTGATGAGCCTACTCTGGCTACTGTTGATAAGGGGTATGGTATTGAAGATATGGCTTTGCTGGCATTGAAAGCCCGTAATGCCGGAATAAAACTTTCAGTTACCGCTATTTTAGGGTTGGCGGGGAAGGCCAGGAGTCTTGAACATGCTAGAGCTACAGCTGCATGGGTTAATCGCGTAAATCCGGAGTTTTTTTCTTTGCTGACAATGTTTCATAGACATAATGAAAGTTTTATCAGGGGATTGCAGTTATGTGACCGTCGTACATTGATGTTGGAAGTTTTGGAAATGGTACGCAATCTTAATCCGAGTAAAACAATCCTGCGTTCTAATCATGTATCTAATTTTCTAAATCTTGCAGGGAGCTATCCGAAAGATCGCGAACGCTTGATTCAGGATGTGGAGTCTGCCATTAGTCGAGCAGAAAGGTCCCCTGGGTTTATGACTGAAATTCCAGGTTACACGGAAGAGTATTATTGATTACATCACCATAGAGAACATTTGAAACAAATAAACCCGCATTTAGCGGGTTTATTTGTTTCAGATTAACGATAAATACATATCAGTCAAACATCAGTTTACGTTCCAGATCCATGGAATGGCTGAGTCGTTTAGCGTCCTCTATACTTATCAGATCTTGCTTGTAAAGTTTTAGCAGGTGCTGATCCAGAGACTGCATCTGGTACTGTTCGCTGCCATTTTCAATATGCTTTTCAATCTCATCCAGACGCCCCTCACGAATACAGGCCTGAATTGTTGTGGTTACACGCATGATTTCAACAACCGGAAGGATATTGTCACCCGATTTATCTCTAACGAGCCGTAGGGAAACTGTTGCTACGAGTATATCTGCAAGTCGCTGCCTGATAATTTCCTGTGATTCTGAAGGGAAGTTTCCTATGATCCTGTTGATTGTAGAAACCGCACCCTGGGTATGAAGAGTTGAGAAAACCAGATGACCGGTTTCTGCTGCTTTAATACACTCATCGATTGTTTCCTTATCACGCATTTCTCCAACCATAATTACATCAGGATCCATGCGCATTGCGGCTTTTAAAGCGGTATGGAAATTCTGCGTATCGCAGCCGACCTCTCTTTGAATGATACAGCTGCTTTTTGAAGTGAATATGAACTCGATCGGGTCTTCAATTGTAATTATGTTATAGCTGAAATTTTCGTTGATATATCTCAAGATTGAAGCAAGTGTAGTTGATTTTCCGTTTCCTGTCGGACCAGTTATAAGAATTAGTCCATTGGGTGCCTTGATGATCTCTTCAAGAATTGGCGGGAGGTTTAATTCATGGAAAGCTCCAATATGTGGTGGTATTACGCGCATAATAATGCCGATGTGCCCACGTTGTCTGAATATGCTTACTCGAAACCTTCCTCCGCTGGCTAAAGAGTATGAGGCATCAAATTCTTTTATTTCCTTACTGAGCTGGCGACCATTACTTTCCATGATTCGCGTTGCTATAAATTCGGTATCAGCGGGCGTCAGATTGGGCATTTTGGAACGGATCAGCTGACCCCTGCCACGAAAAAAAGGCGGGTTGTCCACTTCAAAATGAATGTCTGAAACTTTCTTTTGAAAAGCAATTTCAAGTATCTGATTAAGGATATTTATGTCCATAAAATCCTTTCTAAAATAATAATTGAGTAATTCTACAGAGGTTTAGTCTGCTTAACAAGCTGTTTTCTATAAAGACAATTGTCAAGTGCCAAACCAGTTGTTTGGGCAACAATATTTAATAGCTCGATCTGTACAGAGCGGGCTTTCATTTGACCAAAGTCGGCATAAATCACTGCAGCAACTTTGCCAAAGCTTATGATTGGAATTAAAGCATAAATATGGTTTAAGGGCATCCCAATATGGGAAAAAAGAAGTTTATGCAGAAGTATGTCATCTTTTTCTCCATAGTAAAAGTTGCCGTGCTGAACAATATCCTGCAGTATTGAAGGTTGATCCAAGGGAATTCTAAGTGACATTGGAGGTTGAGTCCCAGTTTGTTGGTGAGAACTTATTCCAATTTCATTTTTTGCAATTAATTCAGATTTTCCAACAAAGAAAGTTATGGATCGCTCAAACATTACTGATGAAAATTTTAGGGGAATATATGCAAGTTTAGTGGCTTCACGCAGCTTAACCAGATCAGTCATGCACTCTTTGAAATAATTTAAAACTAATTCTGACGGTTTTAAAATAGTTGTCTGGAAATGTTTTTGAATTACTTTTAAGAAGTTAACAACCTCTTCATTGAAAACTATCTGTTGTCCGTCCGTTTCCGGTTTGGGGAAAACGATATTAGCCCCGGCTAACAAGGCGCGCATAGGAAAGTCTTTATTCTCCGGGTTGAAGAGTTGCAAGCAAGAGATCTGGTCTGGATACTTTTCATTTGTCTGCATGAGCAAGGTTAAAATGTGCTCTTCGGATCGTAATGCATCCTGATTATTTGGGGTATCAAAAATGATAAGCGGAGAGATTGATTTAGAAAGTGCATTTTCTATACTTTTGTTAAGGCTTATTTCGTCAGCACTGACCGATACATGCAGACCTTCGTATTTACATGTTGTCATTATGATGCGATTGAGAAACTGATCAAGACTGTAAATTAATACTACATTATTACGAATTGATGATTGGAGCTTATTTGCAAGAGTTTTGGAGTGATCAGAAAACTCCATAAGAAATGAAAAAATCTTATTTTGTTCAGCCAGATCTGTGTCTGCAAATTCATCATGGTCTTTATTCGGTTGGTAATTGGAAAACTTATAGTCCCTTAGTCCGGAATAGACATCAGGGATTTTTTTTTCGATTGCATCCAGTCCATCAAGTCCAAGAATATTTACTGTGATATTAGTCTCGTTCTGTTCAGCACTGAAAACACTTTCTGTTGTCTGTTCCAATGTGGTAAAAACACCACCTTCTAAAGATCCATTACGCATTTTTTCATCATATATGCGCAGTGCATCCATCAGAACACTCTGGGTATTTAAGTTGATTTCTTGTTTTAGTATTTCCGGCAAGTATCTGTATTCATCTGAAACTGTTGTTGTTTTTACATCAAGTCTGAAGATTCCTTTAGTCCAGGTAAGTATTTCAACTATGGACATTTCTATAAGTGATTCCAAACCTTTATATGCATCTTCTTTATTAAGCTGATTAGCTTCAATCAGGGTGGCAATTAACGGTTTTCTGTTAGGGCCGGCACTCTGTTGGATACTTAAAGATTGTTCGAGATATTCAGTTGTTATAAGGCCCATACCAACCAGTATCTGACCAATTCTGATACTGTTATCAACATGGTTTGCGCTTACAATGAATCCGTCAACAAAAACAATCTGGCTTTCGCCACGATCACTTTTAAGATATAGAGTACCTGTCTTTCTGGTGGAGTGCAGGAGTTGAATTACATCGACAATTGGCAGGTGTTCCAGGTCGCCGGCAAAGGACATTTGTTGCTTACCTCTTGAAAGTCTAAAAATACAACAACCCATGATCATATGTGGATTGTTGATGAATATTATTAATCTGTGAATTTTATACACAAACAATTAACAATCAAGCAAATATTTGCATTTCTGTCGTCTTAACCCTGTAAGGAACAATTTTATGGTATATACCGGTTAGTTCTGATCATGATAGTTGATATCAGAACCAGCTGTTTTCCATTCTTGACACCCCCAACCTTTTGAGGTAACTTAACACGTCCTACCACAGGACAATCCGCATTTAGCGCACTTTAATCCCGTTTTTACAGGTAAAGCCAAGATGAAAATTACAGCTGTAATTCCAGCTCGCTATGCCTCAACGCGTTTTCCAGGCAAGGCACTAGCTGAACTATGTGGTAAGCCGATGATTCAACATGTCTATGAGCGTACTGCTAAGGCATCATTGGTTAATGAGGTAATTGTTGCTACTGATGATGAACGGATTCAGCGTGTGGTTAACTCTTTTGGCGGTATTTGCCGAATGACCCGGGCAGACCATGAAACCGGAACGGACAGGTTAGCTGAGGTTGCCGAAACACTTGATGCTGATATAGTTGTTAATGTTCAGGGAGATGAACCGCTGATTGAGCCGCAAATGATTGATCAGGCCATTAGGCCCTTTTTGAGTGATCCGTCACTGAGAATGGGTACGCTTAAAACCAGAATCAGATGTCTTCATGATTTTCTTGGTCCCAATGTTGTAAAAGTTGTAACTGATAGAAGTGGATTTGCTCTTTATTTTTCCCGCTCACCGCTTCCGTTTTTTAGAGACAAGTGGCGTGATCTGAAAGATGAGTCCTTTGCCAGTGGCAAACTACTTTGCTATAAGCACGTTGGTCTTTATGTCTTTCGTCGTGATTTTTTACTTGAGTATGCCGCTATGGCTCCAACATTCTTAGAGTTGTCTGAAAAGCTTGAGCAGTTGCGGGCTATTGAAAATGGTATAAAAATACGTGTTGAAGAAACTGATTTTGAATCTATTGGAGTTGATACTCCTGAAGATTTATTAAAAGCTTGCGAACGTTTCAAACTCATTCAGTCGTTATAAAATTTTGAACAGTAATTTACCTTCAGGAGCAGTATATATGAAAACCAAATTTATCTTCATAACCGGTGGAGTTGTTTCTTCTATTGGTAAAGGTCTTGCCGCAGCTTCTCTAGGTGCTTTGTTAGAGGCACGTGGACTTCGCGTATCTATGCAAAAACTTGATCCATACATTAACGTTGACCCTGGAACCATGTCTCCTTTTCAGCATGGGGAGGTCTTTGTTACGGATGATGGTGCGGAGACCGACCTGGATTTGGGGCATTACGAGCGTTATACTAATGCAAAATTATCCAAAAAAAGTAACTTTACGACCGGACAGGTATATTTTTCCGTAATTGAGAAGGAAAGGCGTGGAGATTACCTTGGCGGCACTGTCCAGGTTATTCCGCATATCACCGATGAAATTAAGCATAACATTGTTGAGAACGCTAAGGGTGCTGATGTCGCCATAGTTGAAGTAGGCGGTACTGTCGGTGATATTGAGTCATTACCGTTTCTGGAGGCTATACGTCAATTCAGGCATGATCGTGGTCCGGGCAATACGCTGTTTGTGCATGTCACACTTGTTCCTTACATCAGAACAGCCGGAGAACTTAAAACTAAACCTACTCAGCATTCGGTCATGGAACTGCGCAAGATCGGTATTCAGCCTGATATGCTGCTCTGTCGCTGTGAGCGGGATCTTCCCCAGGATATGAAGAGCAAGATTGCACTGTTCTGTAATGTTGAGGAAAAAGATGTAATTCAGGTTGTAGATTCTGAGCATATTTATTACGTACCTTTAGCATTGAACAAGGAACGTCTGGATGAACGTGTCGTTGAAAAGCTGAATATCTGGACCAAGACACCGGTTTTAACTCATTGGCAGGATGTAGTTGAAACTTTGCGCCATCCGGGTAAAGGAGAAGTACGTATCGCAATGGTTGGAAAATATGTCAACCTGACTGAATCGTACAAATCCCTTGCTGAAGCCCTTACACATGGCGGTATTGCCAATGACTGTAAGGTAAGCCTTAAATATATCGATTCGGAAAAAATTGAGCAGGCCGGGATTGACGGGCTTCTGGATGAGGTTGATGGTGTACTTGTTCCCGGAGGTTTCGGTGAGCGTGGTACAGAGGGTAAGATTATGGCAATCGAGTATGCCCGAAAAAACAATATACCTTTTTTCGGTATTTGTCTCGGTTTGCAGATGGCTGTTGTCGAATTTGCCCGTAATGTCTGTAACTTGAATGATGTATTTTCAACGGAATTCAAGAAGAACTGCGAGACACCTGTTATCCACCTGATGGAGGAACAGAAAACAGTTAGTAAAAAAGGCGGTACAATGCGCCTTGGTGCTTATCCCTGTTCGTTGACCAAAGGTACTATTGCCCATAATGCCTACAATGAACTGGAAATTTCTGAACGTCACCGTCATCGTTATGAGTTTAATAACGCATTCCGTGAAACCTTGATCCAGAACGGTATGGTATTATCCGGCGTCTACAAAGACAAAGATCTGGTTGAAGTAGTTGAGATCCCATCGCACCCCTGGTTCCTGGCTTGTCAGTTCCATCCGGAATTCAAATCCAAACCTTTGGTCCCGCATCCTCTTTTCCGTGCTTTTGTCGGTGCCGTAATGGCACATCGTGATTCAAGATAGCATAATATTGGAAACGGGGTGAAAACGTGACGCGTGAAATTTCCATAGGCAGGTTGAAAATAGGGGCAAATCGTCCGCTGGTTCTGATTGCAGGGCCTTGCGTAATGGAGTCTGAGGCTGACACTCTTTATCATGCCGAGCGCTTGATGACTATCTGTAATGGCCTTTCAATACCATTGATATTCAAGGCTTCTTATGATAAGGCGAATCGTACTTCCATAGGCTCCTTTCGTGGACCCGGATTAAAGGAAGGTCTAAGGATTCTGGCAAAGGTAAAAAATTCGCTTGGTATTCCTGTTCTTTCAGATATTCATTCTATTGAACAGGTTATGCCTGCTGCCGAAGTTCTCGATGTTTTGCAAATTCCGGCATTTCTATGTCGTCAAACTGACCTTCTTGTTGAGGCTGCCAGAACTGGATGTGTAATAAATATCAAAAAAGGGCAGTTTTTAGCCCCTTGGGATATGAAAAATGTTGCAGGCAAGGTTGCAGCATCAGGTAATGAAAATATCATTCTTACAGAGCGTGGAGCATCATTTGGCTATAACAATCTGGTAGTTGATATGAGAAGTTTTCCTGTAATGCGGGATACGGGTTATCCTGTTGTTTTTGATGCTACACACAGTGTTCAGTTGCCAGGCGGGCAGGGTGATTGCTCTGGAGGACAGCGTGAGTTTGTTGAGTATCTGTCACGGGCAGCTGTTGCAACGGGAATAGATGGTATTTTTATGGAGGTTCATGAAGATCCGGACAAGGCCCTTTGTGATGGTCCAAATTCAATTCCTCTCAAGGAGCTTCCGGCACTTTTGAAAACACTCAAGGCTATTGATGCAATAGTTAAATAGTCCGTCAGTGCGATATTTTTTATAGGGATTCTGCCATCAGGCAGAATCCCATTTTAGTTTTTATGATGTTGAATAATCTGCTGCAGAGTTGGATGGTAAGAATTTCAATCAATATTATTTGAAATTATTGCAGTTTTTGTATCAGATGAAGATATGGGTATTCGATATTTAAAAAATAAAATTGAGTATCAAGCTTTAATGTTGAGAAGTTCTTTAGTCATTTCATCCTGAGCTTTAAGTGTTTTTATATTTGCTTTAAAGCCATTGCTGTTAGAAATCATATTTGTTGCTTCCCGGGAAATATCAACGCTATCGTTTGTTTTAACTACAATGGCATTAACCCCACCATTTGCTTTGTCTTGAGCTAATACAGATGATGTCTTAAAGTCTGTGGTTTCAAGGTTGGCTATATTGTTAGCTGTTACGGCTTGTTTTATTCCGTAAAAATTTAGTGCACTGCTTGCAATTGAGGATACATTATTCATTTAGGTCCCCCCTTCTTCCCAATGTTTTAATCTTACTCTTCCGGAAAAAATCATGCAATAAAGAATTCACTGTACGTAGGGAAGTGTCTCAATCTCAAGTTTCTCAAGGAATTCAAAAGCCTCTGAATTGCTTTTTCCGCACATCTCATTGGTTGGTTTAATACTTGTACAGACTGCTGGGCGCGTGTCCAGGCCAAATATGCTGCAACGATTATCATCAGTCAGCTGAATACAGCGTAAGCCAGCAGGCTTGCCGTTAGCCATGCCAGGTATTGGTGATGATATGGATGGAGCAATACAACATGCTGCACATCCTATGCGACAATCAATTGTCTCATTTGATTGTAATATGTTGTTGTTAATCATCTTTCCTGATTCTTACAACCTGACTTACGCCCGGCATTCCTTCAATATCCTGATCATTAAGGCTGTCAGTGTTGCCTATAACCCCGATGATTGTTCGGTTGGCACCAGTTGATTGATGAATGTCAAAGTCTCTTGAAATTAGGTATTCTTTTATCTGATCCAGAGACTCTTCAGGTGCATTTTTTTTCATAATAACAAGCATATATGTTTATCCCCTTGATGTGACAGATTAATATTATTGATGAGATTGATGTGCGAATATAACTCTATTCCGCATGTGACATGATACGTTCCAGTCGGCGCGACTCATCAACAACCCTCTCAAATAACCTAACAATTGCATCGTCGTCTAGTGGACCTGGATTGTCTGTTTTCATTCTAGCAAAGATTCTCTTCTCTCTGGATGGATCAAATATGGGTAAATCAAGCTCTTTTTTAAGATGTCCTATTTCAAGGGCCAATCGTGCCCGTTCATTGAAAATGCGTAGTAAAACATCATCCAGAAGGTCAATCCGTTTTCTTATTTCATTAATATCCAATGTGATCTCCAAATACAGCTATTGTTTTTTTATGAAAGTGTCTTTGCTCCAGTTTTCATTGTCCAACTCAGGATGGTCGATATTATAATGCAGACCACGTGACTCTTTACGCATTTGGGCACAAGTAACGATTAGTTCTGCTACTGTAGCAATATTACGAAGTTCTATTAAATCTGAGTTGATAGTGACATTCCAATAGTATTCCCTTATTTCGTCCTGTATTAACTGGATTCTGCGCATGGCACGCGAAAGGCGTTTATCTGAACGTACTATTCCGACGTAATTCCACATAAAACGCCTGATTTCATCCCAGTTTTGCGAAACAACGACCATTTCATCGCTATTGGTAGCAGTGCCCGGGTCCCAGTCTGAAATCCTTTGCAGGATCTCATGGTGGACATCAAGGTTCTTGACAGCATGCCTATATGCCCGGCTTGCAAAAACGGCAGCTTCCAGAAGTGAATTGCTGGCTAGTCGGTTTGCACCATGCAATCCGGTAAAAGCCACTTCTCCAATAGCATACAATGACCTGATGTCAGTTTCGGCGTTTTCATTTACAGCAACACCTCCGCACAGGTAATGTGCAGCAGGTACCACAGGAAGCCACTCCCTGGTCATGTCCAGTCCAAATTCCATACAGGTCTGGTAAATGTTGGGAAAACGTTGTTTGACCTTATCTGCAGGCTCGTGAGTAATATCCAGGAAGACACAGTCATCACCACGCTTCTTCATCTCTTTGTCAATGGCACGGGCTACAATATCTCTGGGTGCAAGGTCTTTCAGGTGATGATACTTTTCCATAAAAGCGGTGCCGTCACTTAGCCTCAAAATCGCACCTTCACCACGAACAGCTTCAGAAATAAGAAAGGATTTTGCTTTTGGGTGGAAGAGGGTGGTCGGGTGAAATTGCATGAATTCCATATTCGCAATAGTTGCCCCGGCACGGTATGCCATTGCGACTCCATCTCCGGAGGCTACATCCGGGTTACAGGTATACAGGTATACTTTACCTGCACCGCCACTGGCTAACAATGTTGTTTTGGCTGAAAAAGTAACAACCTTATTCTGCTTGATATCAAGTACATAGGCACCAAGACAGCGGTTGTTTTCTTTATTCTGTTTATCTAGCTTTGCCGAGGTAATCAGATCAATAGCGATATGATAGTCGTATATTGCTATGTTGCTGTGGTTTGTTACTGCTTCAACAAGGGCACGCTGAATTTCACGGCCTGTAATGTCTTCAGCATGGAGTATTCGTCGTGCGCCATGTCCTCCCTCGCGAGTCAAGTCATAACTTGTTCCACTGGTGGTAAATTTAACTCCCCAGTCGATCAGGTTGCGAATAGTTTGCGGACCTTCTTCCACAACCATTCTGACCACGTCTTCATGGCAGATACCAACGCCGGCAACCATTGTATCTTCTAAGTGCGCCTCGAAAGTATCGTCTTCTGAATAGACCGAGGCAATACCTCCTTGAGCATAATTGGTAGCTGATTCAGAAATTTCTCTTTTGGTTACTATGGCGACAGTGCCATGGTTGGCTGCCTGGAGAGCAAAGGAAAGTCCGGCGATACCGCTGCCGATGACCAGAAAATCACTTTGAATACGCATTTGTAGAAATCCATTTTAGGGTAGGGTGAGCTGAATGCTTTGAATTATTGACTTCCAGAGCTTTTTTGTCAAGTCTTGAGGGGATATTAACTTGGTTTGATATCAGTAAAGGTATTTAATTTCGAAAGTAGTGAGCTGGTTTGTCTGGTTGACACCACTGACTAGATTTAGGTTGGATATGGTTTCAATACCATACCCGATTTTAGCATCAATGTTTCCATAGAATGGAACGGTCCAAAAAATACGACCTGCATGTTTTCTTTCTATGGATTGTGCGGGTACAGGAACACGGCTTACCATGCCACGGTTTGTATAAAAGTACTCCAGGGCCAGATTGTTGCGAACACTAAACCAGTGACTGTAACGCAGGAAGAAATCCTGTGTTGCTCCACCCTGAGAGTGACCTATTGGCATGTTTTTGTAAATATAGCCTTCAGGGAAGGTTCCATTGGTGTACAAGATTTGATTTCCCTGAAAAAACTCAAAACGTATATCATCACGGCCACTGTCCGAAAGTCTCGGAATGTAAAAACCGGCGACATAGCTTTCAACTATTGGCCAGAATCCAGCTGTGTCCTCACCTGAAAACTCTCCATATAGCTCTGTATTACGTAGCCATGGAATGCGGTAACGAACTTCAAAGCCTGCCAGTCCATTGGAGTTGTCAGCACTTGTGCCGCCTATGACACCACGTAGTGTGTCACCAATACTGTTGTTAACACCTGGACCTCCCACCTGTCTGCCAAGATTGAAACCTATTTCAAGGTTATCGGTTGGTTTAACCGATAATTTGAATGCATAGAACCAGGGCTGGCGTTCTATACCGTTTGTAACTGTTTTTTCAAATCGTGAGCCTAACAGGGCATATTTGATCGCTCCGATATATTTTACATTGAATGGTTCTGGGCTTGAAAGTTTAACTTGTGTAAAATTTTCTGCATTATTTGTAAGTGTGATATTGCCTCGATAGCCAAGGCCGAGCCAGTTTTCATCTTTGCCTATTTCCAGTTCCAGCCAGTCGCCACCTATTTTAGCGTAACTTCGATTAAGCTTGATTGTAGTATCAGAATTGATCTGAGAATATTGAAGGGTTGGTTCGATGAGACCTGTAAATTTATCTGAAATGTAAGCTTCTGCTGCCCAGCGTACTTCTCCATTATGGCGATTTTGATAGATAGTGCCATTATTGTTTTCTGATAATGGAGTGCCTTCGCTACCACGTTGCATGATTGGTGATGGGTAGGGATTGGCCGGGCGTAGACCTGAGCCAATTCCGAATACTCCATCGTTTCCCGGGTCGTGAACCGGCCTTTCATAATTTCGTGGTACTCCATCCAGATATGCATAGCGGATGCGCATTGAAGTTAAAGGGTTAAAGTCAACTAAATTGGGTTTATGTTCTGTGTTTACTTTTAATAGAACTTCACGTGGAAGAAGATCTCGCAGGTGGTTGATAAGCTGATAAGCAAACAGGCTTGTTTCAGCATTTTCAAGCTTTAGTTTGTCTTCAGCTTCCAGTACCAGTCTGGCAGCCTCTGCCTTACTGAATGGTTTTATGCCTTTTACATCAGTTTTTATATAACCAAGGCCGGACAGCTTATCCAGGTAATGATATATTTGGCTATCAAGTGGTATATTTGCAGATGAAAGCATTGCAGCTTCTACTTTAACTGAACTGAAGATAAAAACCATTAGTGCAATATGTGCCATAATAGTTAAATTAAAAAATTTTATAATTTTGCGGGTGATTTGCATTGTTTGCATATTGCCTTAAGAGTTTATATTATTTTCTGATTGGAAGAATCTTGGCTTTTGCTGAAAAATCCAGTGGAAACAGGTCCGGACGTACACGTTGAAAGGTTTTTGGGGCTTCACCTGAAAAGCTATAAGTTGGTTTGAACTCGGGAACCAAACGCTTAAGCGATTTTATAAGTTCGCTAATATTATTTGTGCGTGCAGCTGTGGCCATAAATTCAAGTTCTGTTTTTACTGGCATCATATCAATCGAAACCGGTGCCAGCAGTCTTATTTTCTGGTGTTCAGTCGGCAGTATATTTTCTCCGTCAATCAGTAGTTCTTCAAAGAGCTTTTCGCCTGGACGTAATCCTGTAAAAGTGATGTCAATATCCACATAAGGGGTTAGTCCGGATAATCTGATTAGTTCCTCAGCCAGATCCACAATCCTGACCGGTTCTCCCATGTCCAGAACAAGAATTTCACTGCCGTTTCCCATACTGCCGGCCTGTAATACCAGTTGGGTTGCTTCAGGAATAGTCATAAAATATCGGATGACACGTTTATCAGTTACAGTTACCGGGCCACCTTTTGCTATCTGGTCTTTAAAGAGCGGGATTACGCTACCATTACTTCCCAGCACATTTCCAAAGCGGACCGTTGTGAATTTTGTTGGACTTGTACGTGACAACGCTTGGATGTATGTCTCGGCTGCGCGTTTTGTAGCGCCCATGACATTTGTCGGATTGACCGCTTTATCGGTAGAAATCATGACGAAATTTTGTACTTTAAAATAGTGAGCGGCATCTGCAATGTTTTTGGAACCTAAAACATTGTTTAAAACGGCCTGGGCCGGGTTGTATTCCATCATAGGTACATGTTTGTAAGCTGCAGCATGAAAAACAACCTGCGGCATGAACTCCTCAAAAGCTTGTTCCACAAGGTTGTTGTCTCTGATGTCTGCTATCAGCGGAAGAATTCGCAGATTTGGAAAATTAGTAATTAACTCTTTTTCAATTTCATAGAGAGGTGTCTCTGCCTGGTCCAGAAGTATCAGTTTTGCAGGTTTAAATAAAGAAACCTGACGGCAGATTTCACTTCCGATACTACCTGCCGCACCGGTTACTAAAATTCGTTTACCGGTAAGATAGTTACCTATTTGCTCTTTATCTAAAATGACAGCTTCTCTTCCTAACAGATCTTCAATTTCAACATTTTTTATCTGTGATATTGAAAGAGTACCATCAATCAATTCACCGATACTTGGCAGCGTTTTAAAGGTCACATTGGCATTTTTACAGGAGTCAACAATATTACGAATTGTTTTTCCGTCTGCAGAAGGCATGGCTATAATTACGTCCTGAATTTCATATAGACGTATGTATTCCTTCAGCTTTCTAGAGGGGCCAAGGACACTTATACCATGCAGTTTCATGCCTTTTTTGTCTGGGTCGTCATCAACAAAACCAAGGATGTTATATGCGGTGTTAGGGTGACGTCTAATCTCTTTTAGGAGTAGACTACCCGCTTCTCCAGCACCAACAATCAAAGTGCGTGGCCCGGTACAGCTCTTATCTATTACATAAGTTTCTCGATAGATACGCCAGATCAAACGACTGGATGCAATCAGTGCAAATAATAAAATCCAGTCCAGTAAAAATATTGAGCGGGGAATAGGAGCGAATTGGCGAAGAAAAAAAACTGATGCAACTGCCAGAATTGACGCTAATGTTACACCTTTGAATATTTCAACCCCATCCTGAAGCGACGCATAGCGCCACATGCTTTGATAAAAACCGATTGAAAAGAAAACCAGCGGTTTGACAATCATAACAACTAACAGGCATTCCCAGAACAAAGTTAACGTATCAGCAGGAATAGTAAAATCAAAGCGCAGAAGGAAAGCTGCGCAAAGTGAAATTCCGATAAGAATCAAGTCGCATGCAAATACTATTATTCTACGTTTTTTGATCATGATTGTTATCTCATTATATTAATAAAGCGAGAGTAATTAAAGCCTCATTGAAGTTGCATTAAGTGATATTTATAACAGACCTGGTTTAGCATGGTCAAGATATAAGCAAGTTGGTATTTGAGTTGAATTTTTATTTGATTGCAGTAATAATCTTAAAATTAAGTGACAGGAGGTAGAATTATGAGTTTGATTAAAATATACGATACAACATTACGTGACGGTACTCAGGCGGAAGATATCTCTTTTTTGCTTGAAGACAAGATTCGTATAGCTCACAGGTTGGATGATCTTGGTATTCATTATATAGAAGGTGGCTGGCCAGGCAGTAATCCCAAGGACGTTGCTTTTTTCAGGGACATCAAAAAGGAAAAACTTTCGCAAGCCAAAATTGCAGCTTTTGGTTCAACACGTCGTTCAAAGGTTACTCCTGCCAAGGATAACAATATAAAAACACTTGTTGCAGCTGAACCGGACGTTATTACCATATTTGGCAAGAGTTGGGACTTTCACGTCCGTGAGGCGTTGCGAATTTCTCTGGACGAGAATCTTGATCTGATTTTTGATTCTCTGGAATATCTTAAAATGAATGTACCGGAAGTCTTTTATGACGCAGAGCATTTCTTCGACGCATATAAGTCAAATCCCGAATATGCCATAAAAACGCTTAAGGCTGCTGAAGCTGCAAAAGCCGACTGTATAATACTATGTGATACAAACGGCGGTACATTGCCTTTTGAGTTGTCGAGTATCGTGGAGGAAGTTAAAAAACATATCAACACTCCTCTTGGTATTCATACCCATAACGATTCTGAATGCGCCGTAGCCAATACATTACAGGCAGTCAGCCAGGGTATTATCCAGGTACAGGGGACTTTAAATGGATTTGGAGAACGTTGCGGTAACGCAAATCTATGTTCAATTCTTCCCGCACTTAAGCTTAAGATGGATATTGACTGTATTTCCAAAGATCAATTGCGCCATTTACGCGAGTTATCCAGATTTGTTTACGAGCTGGCAAATATGTCACCGCGTAAAAATCAGGCATATGTGGGAAATTCTGCTTTTGCCCATAAGGGCGGGGTGCATGTCAGTGCTATTCAAAGAAATGCTGAAACGTATGAACATATCAGGCCAGAACTTGTTGGCAATAGTACCAGAGTTTTGATTTCGGATCTTTCCGGGCGTTCAAATATTTTAGCTAAAGCTGCTGAATTCAAGATTAATCTTGATAGCAAGGATCCGATGACTCTTGAAATACTAGACCGGATTAAGGAAATGGAAAACCGTGGTTATCAGTTTGAAGGTGCAGAAGCCTCGTTCGAGCTTTTGATGAAAAAAGCTCTTGGAACTCATAGAAAATACTTTCAAATTTTAAGTTTTAGAGTGGTTGATGAAAAGCATGGAGAAAATCAGAAACCAATGTCTGAAGCAACTATAAAAGTAAGAGTTGGAGGTAAGATCGAACACACAGCTGCTGAAGGACATGGGCCAATTAATGCCCTTGATAACGCTCTTCGTAAAGCCCTCGAAAAGTTTTATCCAAAGTTGAAAGAGGTAAAGCTTTTGGATTATAAGGTCCGTGTTTTACCGGCTGGGCAGGGGACCGCTTCTGATACGCGTGTCTTGATCGAGTCTGGAGACAGGCAGAGTCGCTGGGGGACTGTGGGTGTTTCTGATAACATTATAGATGCTTCATACCTGGCATTACTAGATAGCATTGATTACAAGCTTCATAAGGTCGATGAGTAAACTTGATTGATTATGGGGTTTATCGGGTTATGAGATATATTTCAGCTGGTGTAGAAAAATATAAAAGTTCTTATATCTGCCTCATATATTTGATATTAGCTGCTATTGTCACTGTTTTAATCGGTTTTGTTTATCAAGATTACCCATTAATAAAATCTTCGGAAAATTTTGATTTTTCAGTTTCTAAAATATTTGTAAAGATAAGCGGTGACATTGTAAGTCCGGGAATTTATGTTGTTGGTGACAATAGCATGACGGATGACGTCATAAAAATGGCGAATAATAGCTCTAAATTATTTAATTACAGTAAAACAGCTGTTTATGGTAAGTATATAAGAAATGGGAGTGATGTTAAGGTCTCTTCTGATGATATTGGTACATTGCAGGTTACTGTTGGAACCATGCCGGTTAAACAGAGGATTCTATTACACATTCCTCTTGAAATCAGCGAAATGAGTGTTAACGATCTTCTTGATGTTCCTGGGATTGGTCCCGGGTTGGCAAATAATATAGTAAATTATCGCCAAAAAAATGGCGGAAAAATGGGAAAGAATGATCTTTTAAATGTTTCCGGAATAGGTTCTGGCAAGTATAATCAATTAAAAAATTACTTTAACTGACTGTTTTTAAATATTTTTAAATTTTATTTTGTGCCCATTGGTATTTTTTATTCAACTTGGTACGTTTCATGAAATACTTACTTCACATTATTTAATTAGTCATGGGGAGGGTCATTTTATGCAATGTCCACGTTGCCGAGGCCGCATGTTTTCAGAAAAATTCTATGATTTTGTTCGTTCTTTTGATGCATGGAAATGTACTTGCTGTGGTGAGCTATTAGATTCAACAATTCTTGTTAACAGGGCGCGTAGCAACAACTCCCATCTAGGCTGATAAGTCGGCCAATATATTCTAATAAAAAGGGAAACCTGTATATCAGGTTTCCCTTTTTGTTTGACACGTTGCAATTGAAAGGCTATTGAATTCAGTCAATCAAATTTTGTGTACAGGAGTATTGTTCTATGCCAAGAACAGAAAATAGGTCTAGTGGTGATTTGAGGCAAGTTAAAATAACCAGAAATTTTACCAAGCATGCAGAGGGTTCTGTTTTAATAGAATTTGGTGATACTCAAGTGATTTGTACTGCATCTATAGAAGAGTCAGTGCCTTCATTTTTGAGAGGAAAGGGTACCGGTTGGGTTACTGCTGAATATTCCATGTTGCCACGAGCAACTCATACCCGTTCATCTCGTGAAGCCGCCAAGGGAAAGCAGGGTGGCAGAACTTTGGAAATACAGAGGCTGATCGGTCGATCATTGCGGGCAGTTACAGATCTGGCTAAGCTTGGTGAGAGAAGTATTTACATCGATTGTGATGTTATTCAGGCGGACGGAGGTACAAGGACTGCGTCTATTACAGGTGCATATGTTGCACTGGCAGATGCTTTAACTAAACTTGTAAAAGATGGTGTTCTGATGGAACTGCCATTGAAAGAAGCGGTTGCCGCTGTTAGTGTTGGAATTATTGGTGGAGAGGCAATACTTGACCTCGATTATAATGAAGATTCTTCTGCTGAGGTAGATATGAACTTTGTTATGACAGCTAGTAATCGCTTTGTGGAGGTTCAGGGGACTGCTGAGGCGGAACCATTTACAGCTGATCAGATGGATGCAATGCGTGAACTTGCAATCAAAGGTATTAATAAACTTTTTGCTGTTCAACAGGAGGCTTTTCAGAAATGAATAAGCTTGTAGTGGCAACAAGGAATCGTGGTAAACTTAAGGAAATTGAAGCCTTTTTGTTTGGGGTAGTCGAACAGGTTGTTTCAGCAGCTGATCTTGATGGTTTTTCTGATACGATTGAGGACGGTTCTACTTTTGAGGAAAATGCCCTGAAAAAAGCTCGCGAGGCAATGCTTTTCAGCGGACTTCCTGCACTCGCCGATGATTCTGGGCTGGTAGTTGATTGTCTGAATGGCCAACCAGGTATCTTTTCTGCTAGATTTGCTGGTGTTGGTGCAACGGATACCGAAAACAATAATAAATTGCTTGTTGAGTTAGATGGTTTTCCTGAAGAACAGAGGCGGGCGTCTTTTGTCTGTTCTTTAGCGTTTGTGACACCCGAAGGTATAGAAAAAACTTTCAGTGCAAAAGTGCTCGGTCACATACTCCCTGAAGGACGTGGAGAAAATGGATTTGGGTATGATCCGTTTTTTTTAGTGGATATATACGGGCGCACAATGTCTGAACTTTCTATTGAAGAAAAAAACTCCATAAGTCATCGAGGTCAGGCGTTGAAACAATTTAGGAGTTATCTGGAAAAAAGTGGATTGGGACAAATGCAATGAATAAAGATAAAAATATAAAAGATAAAAAATATTCAAAAACGCGGCCTGTAGCGCCTGATAAAATAAAAAATCAGAATGTTACTAGTGAAACTACGTTTCCCAAGCTTTCAGCAAGAACTGTACTCGATGTTGTGGTTTCAGGTCTTGATGATGAAGGTTATGGAATATCTTGCAGTGAAACCCACGCACTTAGAATTGGTGGTGCTCTGCCAGGTGATAAAGTTCGCACGGGAATTGATTATGTTGCCTTGCGTATGGCTTTTGGGCATGTGAAAAAAATTCTAGTGCCGTCAGAGATTCGCAGTAAACGTTCACCTTGCAGGGTAAGTTCTCACTGTCTTGGCTGTCCTTTGATTGCAATGAAGTATCCCGCCCAGATGGAGTGGAAACGCCAATTTATTCTTAAGCATTTTAGGGAATACAGTGAACTGGCGGAACTGTCAGTTAATCAGGTGCTTTCTCCGCTTCGCCTGTCTCACTATCGAACTACGGCGCGTTTGGTAATTTCAGGTAAACACTCAGAACCTGTCATAGGTATTTTCCGTCGTTCATCCCACGATGTTTTTAATCTAGAAAATTGCCCAATTCATCATACTTTAGTAAATAAAGTAGTAGAAGTTGTGAGACGTGGAATTTCAAAGTTAAAGGTACCAATATATAATCCACGAAGCAAAATGGGGTTGCTTCGTTATCTTGTTGTCCGGGTTTCAGAGGCGGAACAGAAAGCAATGGTTGTTTTTGTTACTTCTGAACGTTCCTATAATGAAATCCATCATCTTGGAAAATTTGTTCGAGACCAGCTCCCGGAAGTTGAGGTAGTTGCTCAGAACGTAAATAGTTCTGAGGGGAATGTGATTATGGGCACCTCAGATCATTTTTTGACAACCAAGCATCATTTGACCGAACAGATTGGCGATGTTTATTTAATGATATCTCCGCGTTCATTTTTCCAGGTAAATCGTGATGGTGCAGCCCTTATTTACAACAAGGTAAGGGAATGGGCTCAGTTGGATGGTACGGAAACTGTACTTGATCTTTATTGCGGGATAGGGGGCATATCACTGACTCTGGCGCCTGATGCCAAAAAGGTTATTGGCGTTGAGTATGTTGATGCTGCAGTGGCAGATGCCCAAAAAAATGCGAAGCTTAACGGTATTACAAATTGTACTTTTGAGGCAGGTGATGCCGCAGATCTTCTTGAGGAAATTATTTCTGACGGAGAAAAGATCGATGTTGCAGTTTTGAATCCGCCGCGCAAGGGCTGTGAAGAGCTTGTTTTAAGGCGTGTTGCATCAATGGATCCACGAACTATTATTTATGTTTCCTGTTCGCCGCAAAGCCTGGCCCGTGATCTGAGTATTCTGAAAACTGTCGGATACACCTGTCTTGAGGTTCAGCCGGTTGACATGTTTCCACAAACAATGCACATTGAGAATGTTGTGCGACTTGTAAAAACTGATAAAACCGCTTGACAACCCGGAATGATTACTGATATTACTCTTTAGCTTTTATGTAGGCGCGTAGCTCAGGGGGAGAGCGCTACCCTGACACGGTAGAGGTCGACGGTTCGAGACCGTCCGCGCCTACCATTTAAAAGTTGTATTTGTCGGGGCATCGATAGTTTCGATGCCTTTTCTGTTTATTTGCAACCAGAAGCTTTGTTTGTTATCATGTTAAATTAAGTTACCGTTTTAAACAGGAATTCAGAATGTCCAATATCAACGTCATACTGCCTGATGGTTCAAAGCGAGAATTAGCTGCTGGTTCCACAATATTTGATCTGGCTGCCTCTATAGGCGCAGGTTTGGCAAAAGCGGCAATCGCCGGAAAAGTGGATGGAACCCTTGTGGATCTTTCCTTTATTCTGTCCGACGGTGCAACAATTGAGATAATAACTGAAAAAAGTCCTGAAGCACTGGAAATTATTAGGCATTCTGCGTCACATTTGATGGCACAGGCTGTTAAAGAACTTTTTCCGAATGCTAAAGTCACAATAGGTCCTGCTATCGAAAGTGGATTCTACTATGATTTCGACGTTGATTCTGCATTTACTCCAGAAGACCTGGTACGCATAGAATCAAAAATGTCTGAGTTGGCTTTGGCTGACCAGAAGGTCACTCGCCAGGTTTTGTCAAGCGAAGAAGCCAAAACATTATTCTCCGAAATGGGAGAAACATATAAAGTTGAATTGATTAACGATCTTGGTGCTGAGTCTGTTTCTGTCTACCGTCAGGGCGGTTTTGCCGATCTCTGTCGTGGACCTCATCTGCCATCTACATCACGTATCAAGGCTTTCAAGTTGCTTTCAATTGCCGGAGCTTACTGGCGAGGCGATGAGAAGAATCGTATGCTGCAACGTATCTACGGTACAGCTTTTACTGATAAAAAAGAGCTTGATGCCTATTTACACCGACTTGAAGAAGCAAAACGTAGAGACCATCGCAAATTGGGCAAGGAGTTGGACCTTTTTTCATTTTCGGATGAAGTTGGTGCAGGTCTGGTAATCTGGCATCCCAAAGGTGCCATGTTACGTACAATTCTGGAAGATTTTGAAAGGCGCGAACACCTCAAGCGCGGTTATGACATTGTCCTGGGCCCGCAGATTCTTAAAACAGAGCTTTGGCAGCGTTCCGGTCACTACGAAAATTACCGCGAAAACATGTATTTCACAGAAGTGGATGAACAGAGCTACGGTGTAAAACCGATGAACTGTCTCGCACACATGATGATTTACAAATCAAACCTGCGAAGCTATCGTGATCTGCCACTGAGATATTTTGAACTTGGTACGGTGCATCGTCACGAACGTGCCGGTGTTTTACATGGCTTGCTACGAGTTCGTGGATTTACTCAGGATGATGCTCATATTCTTTGTACTCCGGAACAGCTTGATGCAGAAATTAAAGGTGTTCTCAAGTTTGTCAGTGAAGTAATGTCTATCTTCGGTTTTGATTATGAGATGGAACTTTCAACACGTCCTGAAAAGTCTATCGGCGATGACTCAGCTTGGGAGTTGGCTACTAATGCTCTGCTTGCCGCTCTTAAAGATACGGGGCGTCCATATGAGATAAATGAGGGTGACGGCGCTTTTTATGGCCCCAAGATTGATATCAAGCTGAAAGACGCACTTGACAGACGTTGGCAGTGTGCTACTATTCAGTGCGATTTTACGCTGCCGGAACGTTTTGACCTTTCATATATTGCAGCTGACGGTGAAAAAAAACGTCCTGTCATGGTTCATCGTGTTATTTTGGGTGCAATTGAGCGCTTTGTTGGTGTTTTGATAGAGCATTATGCCGGTAGTTTCCCGTTGTGGTTGTCCCCGGTACAGGCAACGCTGTTGACTGTTACTGATAATCATATTCCTTATGCAAAAGAAGTGCTGGCTCAATTAAGGGAAGCAGGAGTCAGAATTCAGGGTGATTTCAGAAACGAAAAACTGAGTTTCAAGATTCGTGAAGCTCAGCTTCAGAAAATACCATATATGCTTGTTATCGGTGAAAAAGAAGTAGAAACCAAAACAGTTACCCCACGTTACCGAGATGGGAAAAATCTTGATCCAATGAGTGCTACAGATTTTATTGCTTTTGTTGCTCAGGAATCCAAGAATTATAAATAGCTGCTTGATCAAAGTGTCGGCCATTGGCCGTCCCACCCAGGAGGTGTAGTCATAGCAAAACCGACCGTAAACATCAACAACGCCATTCGTGCTACTGAAGTACGAGTAATAGGCGCCGACAGCGAACCGCTCGGTATAATTCCGACATCCAAGGCACTTGAACTGGCTGAACAGCAGCAGTTGGATCTGGTTGAAGTATCTCCTTCAGCTAATCCGCCAGTCTGTCGTATCATGGATTACGGTAAGTTCAAATACCAGCAGAGTAAAAAACAGCAGGAAGCCAAGAAAAAACAGATCCATGTTGAGGTCAAAGAGATTAAGTTAAGACCTAAAACAGATGATCATGACCTGATGTTTAAAGTTAAACACGTCAGACGTTTTCTTGAGGAAGGCAACAAAGCTAAAATTACTCTAGTGTTCCGTGGTAGAGAAATTACCCACATGGATATCGGTCGTGCTGTTATTCAGCGTTTTGCAGCTGAACTTGAAGATGTGGCAGTTATTGAATCACAACCTCGTGTAGATGGTCGTAACATGTTTATGATCGTTGCACCTAAAGCAAAAAAATAACTAATTACTTTATATTTTCAGAAGGAGAAAAAAATGCCAAAAATTAAAACTAACCGTGGCGCTGCCAAACGGTTTAAAAAATCTGCTTCAGGGCGAGTAAAACGTGGTAGCGCTTTCACCAGCCATATCCTGACTTCCATGAGCAAAAAACGTAAACGTAATCTGCGCGGCGGTTCAATGGTCGCTGACGCTGATCAGAAAAATATTTCAAGACTTATCCCGTATAAATAGCGGGACCATGCCAAGAACCATGAGGAAGGTCTCCCCTTGTGGATCGGGCAAATTCATGATGAAGGAGTAGAACCATGTCACGAGTAAGAAGAGGTTTTAAAGCGAGACGCAGGCGTAATAAAGTTTTGAAGCTGGCCAAAGGTTATCGTGGAGCCAGAAGCAAACTTTTCCGTAGTGCAACTGAGGCGGTTGATCGCGCCTTGAATTATGCATTCCGAGATCGTCGTGTTAAAAAACGCGACTTCCGTAGCCTGTGGATCACCCGTATCAATGCAGCTTCACGTTTGAGCGGATTGTCTTACAGCAAGTTCATTTTTGGCCTCAAAAAGGCTAATGTTGAAATCGATCGTAAAGTGCTTGCTGATATTGCTGTCTCCGACCCAAAAGGTTTTATGGAGATTGCCGGTATTGCTAAAGCCAGCATTTAAGTTTTATTGATTTGATGTGAAAAAGGGGAATGGGGCGAAACAATCCCATTCCCCTTTTTAAATTTAGCGCAATTTTTTTTCATTTTAAAATACGCCAGATGATTTCGGCTTTTCATGTCTGTCTTACTACGATTTATATAAGGGTCTGATACCATGCGGGAACAGCTTGAGCTATTAAGAGATAACGCTATTAAAGCGATTGACGCGGCATCCAGTGAAGATGCCCTACAGGAAGTCAGGATCAGGTTCCTGGGCCGTAAGGGTGAATTGACTGCATTGATGAAAGGTTTAGGAGCGCTGTCAGCAGAAGAGCGCCCTGGTGTCGGTCAACTTGTCAATAAAGTCAGAGATGAAATTGAAGCTACGCTTGAATCGTCGCTTTACTCAATTCGTGAAAGTGTCAGAAGCGAAAAGCTTAAAACCGAGCGGATTGATATTTCATTACCTGGCCGCCGTCAGAGATGCGGTACAAAGCACCCGGTTACGCTTATAATTGAAGAGGTTTGTGATATTTTTGCCGGACTTGGTTTTGCTGTTGCAGAAGGTCCTGAAATTGAACACGACTGGTTTAACTTTGAAGCCCTGAACTTCCCGCCTGAACATCCTGCTCGTGATATGCAGGATACTTTTTTCGTTGAAAATGGTTTGTTACTTCGTACCCACACTTCACCGGTTCAGATTAGAACCATGCTAAAGCAGAAACCACCGCTGCGTATTATTGCGCCGGGAACTGTTTATCGTTGTGATTCAGACGCAACTCATTCACCGATGTTTCATCAGATCGAAGGGTTGATGGTGGACGAGAATATCACTTTCGGTGATCTGAAAGGTATTCTGACAACATTTACCAACCAGCTTTTTGGTCAGAAAACAGGCGTGCGGCTCCGCCCCAGTTTTTTTCCATTCACAGAACCTTCAGCTGAGGTTGATATTGCCTGTGTGATTTGTGGTGGAAAAGGTTGCCGTGTTTGTAAAAACAGCGGATGGTTGGAAATTCTGGGTGCCGGTATGGTTGATCCGGAAGTTTATCGACATGTAAATTATGATGCTGAAAATATTTCCGGTTTTGCTTTTGGAATGGGTATTGAGCGCATTGCAATGCTTAAGTATGGAATTAGTGACATGAGATTGCTATTTGAAAACGATGTCCGCTTTTTAAAACAATTTTAGAAGTTTTATGGCTGCCCCTGTTTTTATCATCTAACTAACTGAAACTTCAAATAATGGTGTTTAAATATGAAACTTACCTACAACTGGCTCAAGGAATTCGTAGATTTTGATCTTTCGGCTGATCAGTTGGCTGATCTGCTGACCATGCTTGGTTTGGAAGTTGAAGGGATGGAGAAGCAAGGCTCCGGAATGGATGATATCGTTGTTGCTGTTGTTGAAGATAAGCAGCAACATCCCAATGCCGACAAACTCTCCGTTTGTAAAATAAATAACGGTAAAGAAATTCTGGATGTCGTGTGCGGGGCACAGAACTTTAAAACCGGTGATTTTGTCGCATTGGCACAAATCGGTTCCGTTCTGCCCGGTGATTTCAAAATCAAGCGTTCTAAAATCCGTGGTGAAGAATCCTGTGGTATGCTCTGTTCTGAAAAAGAATTGGGCCTTGCTGAGTCCAGTGAAGGGATTATGATTTTACCTGCAGGCTCACCTCTGGGGCAGCCGGTATTTGATTTTCTGAAACTTAAAGATACATTGCTTGAAATTGGCTTAACTCCAAATCGGGCAGATTGTCTGAGTGTATTGGGTGTCGCTCGAGAGATTGCCGCTAAAATGGGCAAGAAGATAAACACCACCATAGCTGAACCAGCGGAAGGCGACCTTGCTGCTGATTCTGTAATCAGTGTTGCCGTCGCAGACAGAGAACTCTGTCCTCGTTATGCCGCCCGCTATATTTCAGGTTGTAAGATTACCACTTCTCCAGATTGGCTTGTCAAGCGACTTGCCGCTATTGGAGTCCGGTCTATTAATAACGTAGTTGATGTAACCAATCTGGTTATGATGGAATTGGGACAGCCGTTACACGCATTTGATTGTGATCAGTTGGCAGGGCGTCAAATTGTTGTTCGTCGTGCTGTCGATGGCGAACAGTTCATTACTCTGGATAATCAGCAAAGGCAATTGAAGTCCGATGACCTGGTTATATGCGATGGCGAGCGTCCTGTTGCAATAGCCGGGATTATGGGTGGGCTTAATTCAGAAATTTCTGATTCAACAGTAAATGTCTTGTTGGAGAGTGCCTGGTTCAAGCCTTCAGCAATACGTTCAACCAGCAAGCGCTTAGGATTGCACACAGAATCTTCCCATCGTTTTGAACGTGGTATCGATATCGGTGGAGTTTTATCTGCAATTGACAGAGCGGCTGCGTTGATTGCCGACCTTTCGGGTGGAACAGTTGCTAAAGGCATTTTGGATGTATATCCGGAGCCTGTAAAACCTGTCATTGTTTCTTTCCGTCCGGAGAAAGCAAATGCCCTGATAGGTATCAATTTAAAGCGTGAAGAAATCATAAATATCCTGGATTGCCTTGATTTTAAAGTAGATGAGATTGATGCTGAAACTTTGAAGGTAACTGTTCCGTCATACAGGATTGATATTGAAAGAGAGATTGATCTGATTGAAGAAATTGCCAGGTTGAATGGTTTTGATAAGATACCAACCAGCTTGCCGGTCGCTGCGGTTATCTCAGATCGCCGTACAATTCACCAGTCACTGGAGCGTGCTGTAAGAGACTTGATGGTCACGCACGGTATGAATGAAGTTATTAATTTCAGTTTTACTACACCGGATGCTGCTGATAAGCTTTTGCTGACTGAGGATGATATTCGTCGCTCTGTTATCAAGCTGGCAAATCCGTTAATTGAAGAACATTCCGTTATGCGAACCAGTCTTTTGCCTGGATTACTGGAGACGGTTGCTCGAAACATTAATTATAGATCTCTGGATCTGAGCCTTTTTGAAATGCGTCGGGTTTATTTGCCTTCAGTTGATGTTGAAATGCCGCAAGAGCCGCTTTTTGTCGTAGGAGCTTTCAGTGGTTCTCGTGAAAGGGAAGGGTGGTGTCGTACCAGTTCCCCTGTAGATTTTTATGATGTTAAAGGTGTTCTTGAAAATGTTTTTGAATCTTTGAATATGGGAGCTGTCAAATGGGTAGCTGACAGTCCGGAAACATATTATCATCCCGGTAAATCCTGTACCCTTTTTGTTGGTCGTGAGCGTATCGGATCACTGGGAGAAATTCATCCGTCTGTTTTGGAAAATTTTGCTCTGGATAAACCGGTTTACTGTTTTGAACTTGATTTTGAGAAAATAGTTAAATACAGCCGTTTGAAGCCAACTATTTTAGTACCTTCCCGTTTTCCTGACAGCACCAGGGATATTGCAATTCTTGCGGAAGATAGCGTTTCTGCGGAAAGCATAATTGAGTGTGCCAAATCATTGAAGTCAGCTGAGATTGAGCAGGTTGAAGTGTTTGATGTATATCAGGGGCAAGGCATCCCTGAAGGTTTTAAAAGTATTGCAATCAGGATTCGCTATCGTTCCTATGAACGCACATTGACTGATGATGTTATTGGGGCTATTCATGATACGATTAAAGATAATCTTGTTAATAAGTTAAAAGTATCAATAAGATAAAAACCTGTTGCGAAATTGATTGCCCCGTGCTATAAGATTATCCCTGCTGTTGAGAAGAAAAACCCCACTGATTGAGGTAGTTATGACAAAAGCTGACATCGTAGAAAGAATTCACCAGAAAATTGGTTTCTCAAAAAAAGAATCCGCCGAGATGGTGGAAACGGTTTTCAGCATTATTAAGAATACACTGGAAACAGGTGAAAAAATCAAGATTGCCGGTTTTGGCAATTTTGTTGTTAAGCAGAAAGCAAATCGCAGGGGTAGAAACCCTCAGACTGGTGAAACTATCACAATAGGCGCCCGACGTATATTGACATTTAAGCCAAGTCAAGTTCTTAAAATATCAATTAATTCAGAGGCAATAGAAACTGCTTAAACGAGCTGCTCAATGAGCGTTGTTCTTCCTGATAAATTGTTTTTCAAAATAGGCGAAGTTGCACAATTGATTGGTGCAAAAACATCTGTACTTCGTTTTTGGGAGACTGAATTTAATTTTTTAAAGCCTGAAAAGAGTAGTACAGGGCAGAGGCTTTATACAAGAAAAGAAGTTGACCTGATTTTAGAGGTGAAAAGACTTCTTTATGATGAAAAGTTTACTATAGAAGGTGTGAAAAAAAGAATTTCTCCCCGTGGTAAGCTGCTTGTGGAAGACACCAATCCTGCTTATCAAGATGATCATATAGTACTTCTGAGGCAAATTAAAACTGAATTAAAAGCAATACGTTGCTTGTTGTAAGTTTATCGGTGCGTAGCGCAGCCTGGTAGCGCACTAGACTGGGGGTCTAGTGGTCGCAAGTTCAAATCTTGTCGCACCGACCATAAATAGAGGGTTTGCGGGGTATCCCGCAAACCCTTTTTGATTATCCGCCTCGCACATCCTCGCATACTATTTACCAGCTCATAACAACCAGCTCCTGACGATCAACGCCCCGATTATTTCCACCAACTGTATATTTGATTTTTACTACCTCCATCCTGAATCCTTCAAATACTTTTCTCATATCCGGATGATCGTTGATGGTCAGAATCAATTTACCTTTGATTGTCCGCATTATCTCGGCCAGCTGTTCATATTGTTCAAACCCGAAATCAACCCCATAGCCCTCAGTTTGCCAGTATGGCGGATCCGCGAAGAACAAAGTCTGAGGCCTGTCATATTTGGTTATGCATTTCATCCAGTCCAAATGTTCAATAAAACACCTGGCCAGTCGTAAATGTGCCTGGCTTAGATCCTCTTCCATCCTGAGAAGGTTAAGACGTGGGGCATCAGTTGTGGCCGTTCCAAATGTTTGGCCGGCGACCTTGCCGCCAAACGACATTTTCTGCAGGTAATAAAACCTTGCCGCTTTCTGGATATCCGTGAGCGTTTCTGATGGGGTGATTTTAAGCCACTCGAACATTTGTCTGGAGACAATAGCCCACTTGAATTGCTTGTAAAATTCTTCAAGATGATGCTGCAGAACACGGTAAAGTGTTATCAGGTCATTATTGCAGTCATTCAAAACCTCAACGGCTGACGGACGTTTCAAGAAGAACATTGCGGCCCCGCCGGCAAACGGCTCAACATAAGTCTGATGGTCAGGAAATAACGGCAATATGTGCTTGGCAAGGCGGCGTTTACCACCTATCCAGGGGATAATTGGTTGATGTTTTTGCATATGAGCCCTCTCTTTGATTTTCTATAGAGTTTGTGATAAGCTCCCCAAGCTCTGTACAGGGTGGGGTAGCCTTGGTTGGCTCACAGCTTGCTCTGTGGGTCGGCGGTTGAATCGTGTTGACGCACGGTTCAACCGCTGCCTCTTCTAATTACTGCTTTACTTCACCCGCCTTTGCTGCAGCAGGCTTTTCTTTAACTTGCGGCCCGACCTGGTTGTGAACCTTTTCAATCAAACCGGCGGAGATTCTATATGGCAATTCTGCCAATGCCTGAAGAACCACATTTACTTCATTCACGTTTAAATTGATCTTTACCTCTTCCATTTAAGACCTCGACTATTAATTATTTTACGACCCAGATCGTTTTTATCTTTGTGCCTGCTGACCAGCTGCCGCCTTGTTCCTGATGTCCGGAAGGGTCCATGCTATAGACCTCACCTCCGGAATGCGATCTGGTCAGGTTGCCGTAAATACTGTGTTCAATGCCGGTCATCTTGATCGGTGATGAACATGCCGCAAGAGCCAGGCAAATAATAATCATCAATACGCGTTTCATAGAGCCTCCTTTATTCCGGTAACGGCTTCCAGCCGTTCAATTCGGGCCTGAGCTTCCTGTAAACACTTAACGGCTTTCAGGTACAGGATAGAATACTTGACCGATTTTGTTGTTTCACCAGTTGCAACCCGTTCCATTATAGGCTTATCAAGATCAGGCTCCATCACCGCCGGGGTGATCACTTCGTTTGTTTCTTCATCGAAAACTGCCGGTGTAACCTCTTTTAATTCAAACAAGAGATTTCCGGCTTCATCGGTTTTTTGCCGTTCTTCATAGTCAGGGGTTTCGTTAACAAGGCCTGGGGATACCAGTTCAGCTTCTTCTGCAATTAAACCTAATTGCAAAAAACCATTAGGGTCATTTTTGAAGTGGTACTTGCGAAGCTGAAGGGCTTTAATGTCATTCCACTGAGAACCTGCATCAACGATATCTTGTTTTAGTTTACGTGCCGAGATTGCACCGTAAGAGTTATTAACATTCAACATGTCACCATTTCCGGCAACAGCAAAACGTATACCAACCGAAGCTATATTCCCTACAAGAAACGCTGATGCACCTGTGTTTGCATTAGGTTGCATATTCAAATATAAACAAGTGTCACCATTAACATTTTGTGTATTGCTCATAACAGCAGTGTACGAGGATGGGCTTGTAATATTTAAACGTTCAGTTGCTAATCGGCTCGTAACCCCAACAAGTAAACTGCCGTTAAGATCAAGGCGCATTTTTTCTGTATTGTTAGTATAGAATGTTTGGAAAAAGTTAGTGTAGGCATAGTGTTTAATTTCACCAGTCGCTACATTTGCGGTTAGTGAATGAACATCGTAGGGGCCACCACCACCATTCCAAATCCCATGATACCCAATAGCGCCAGTCCCACCGCGCACAGAGAGATTGGTAGAGTCTATACCACCACTAACCTGCAACTTGGCGTCAGACCCATTGTTTGTAGTAGAACCTATAAATAAGAGACCACCTAAGGGGGCGAGAGATATATCAGAGGGTGTACTTCCATTATACGACTGAAGCCACCCCAAACCAGAAGAAGTTCTACCAAGTGTTAAAGCAGACGGCTGAGAGCCGATTTCTGGAATAACTGAGCTATTTAGTATTAAAGCCTGCCCGTTATAAAACCCATCAATCCGGTTCGCTATATTTATGAAGTTGTTATCCAACTCCGCATTTGTCAGTACCCTGGCCAGGTTTTGTCTAAGCGTCATTAACGATAAAAGTGTCGCCACATTATCCCCCTAAATTTCTATTTTGATATTGACCTGATCCATGCCGCTATTGCCCGGTGAAATGCCTGATTCTTTGATCATGCCGACTGCCCCCGCTTTTACTTCAATTGCCACCTGATCACCAAATTCAAGCTCTACCTGATCCAGAAAGCACTCCAGGGAATAGATCCAGTGTCGGGATGAATACCAGGACAGATAAAAGGCCCGAACAGATATGGCCAGTGCCGAGCTGGTGATAAAATCGCAAAAGAAGTTATCCACCTTTTCAATTTTGCCGTACCTGCTGATCGAGGCGTCATTCTGATCGGTTGTGATCCCCTGGTATGCCGATATCCCCCTGGCTTTGGTAAAGTCCCGTTTGTAACGGATGCTGATGATATTCAGGATGTCTTCATAGGCGGTTTTAGTCCTGGTGAAATTGTTGGTCTGGGCTTTGGTGATCGTTTTAACTGATGCAAAGGAGTCGGGCCGGACAAACAGTTTTGCCGAGCCGGAAGAGAACTTGAAAAATGATCTGAATTCAAAGGCAATGCGGTTTATCCAGTACAGGACAGAGTTTGATTCTGTTATGGCACCATTGACATTGTATCCATCGGGGTAAACTCCAACCTGAGTGATAGCCCCGGCATAGTCGCCATAATTGGCCAGCAACCACGATATGGCCTGCAGCGGCGTGTTGTTTGAAATCCCGACCACATCAACCAGGACTGCATCGCCGATCAGGGTGTTTGAAACGCTGTTACCGGACAGGGTAACACTGCCGGTTTTGGTGACTGATCCGGACCGTGTGACGTTGCCGGTTTTAGTTGCCCCGCCGGTCTTTGTGACTGATCCTGATCGAGTTGCTCCGCCGGTCTTTGCTATCGTACCGGACAGGGCCACACCGTCTGCTGTTGAATACGTCGATGCCGCCGATCCGGACTCAATCTCCCACCAGACCTCGTACACGTTTACGGCCAGCGTACCGCTGTTAAAATATATATTGCTTGTTCCGTAATAGATTTTTGTAATATCCGTGAACGTGAACCAGCCGGAATATACGGTGATCTGCGCCCCGCCGGTGTTACCGAGGCTCATTGTCTGAACAGCGGAATTATTGACGGTAATTACAGCGGGGAGGTTTCCGGCGCTTAGTGATGTATATGTAATACAAGCCCTGATTTTGAGCGGCAATGAAACGGAGACAGCAGCGTTACGGCCTATTCTGGAATTGCCACCCTGCCACTGCATATAAGTGCTCAGATTGTTGTCATAGGCATTAGCCGGGTTAAAAGGCCCGACAGAAACATTATAGTCAGGCCGAACGACAGTGACCCCGCCCGATGATCCGATATGGGCATGGTTGCCCTGGTTTACAGAGAGACTATTATCAACGCTGATGGTATCGCCGATGGTTATGGCGTCAGAGATTCCGATTGTGTCGGAAACCGCTATTGTGTCGCCAATGGTTATGGCGTCAGCAACCCCGATGCCATCGTTAATCAGCAATTGATTAGCCTGGGTTATAGTGATGAAGCCAGGGACTGTGACAACAGCTTTTCCCGGATAGGCTGGATATTCATTTCCGGGCTGGCCGGTATAGACGGTTGCAATCGGGGTGATATCCATAACCTTCTGACCCCAGCGGCCCCAGACTTTACTAATTGACGTAACGGCATGATCAGCGACCTGGAATGCAAAGTCATTGGATCGTATTTCAAGGACATCAGTCCCTTTTGTGTGAGTCGTGGGGATTGTCGCATCATGGCCCCTGGTTATGTTTATGACTGAGCCGGTGATTCCTGTGACCAGGACCGTTTCATCATCGATGCCAGCCCACATGCCAACCCAGAAACCGGACGGATCAGAAACGGTCATGGTTGTCTGAATAGCGGTCATTCCGATTGATATTGATGTCTTGATCCCCGCGTCTATAGCCAGGCAGGGAAATTTCTCAAGAGAGCCGATTATAACCGGGATTACCTTCCCGATTTCATCCGGATCAGCGTCAGGATAGACGGCAACATCAACGATGCCGCCAACCTTGTTCCGGAGTTTAAGCGTATCATCCTGCAGACTCAGGTTAACTCCTGAATCGTTTTGTTCAAAAGAGACCTCTTTAACATAACCGGAAAACATGACCTGTCCGGGGAAGGTTACAGCTTGCCCGAGGCCGGTATCATACCAGGCGAAAAGAACCGCTTTTCCTGTTTCAATGTCGTGGTTGTCAACAACATACAGAATATGGAAGGGGTCATTCAGGTCTACTGCCAGAGATACAGAAAACTCACTGATGGAATATTCCCCCAGCTCGCCGGTAATCCCTTCGAGAATCTGTCCCCAGTTGCTGACCCATGCTTTGGTTGTAAAAAACAGCCCGGAATCAGGATCTTTAAAATTAGTAATGATACGGTCCGAGATATAAAGCGGAGTTGCATCGACCATTATTCTTAATACCCAGGCAGGACGTGACCCGGTGATCCGGTTTTTTTCAGTTATAAATCCTGCCGGTATAGTTCTCATGCAGACACCTGCTCAAGTAATGTCAGGGTGACGGTGTTATATATGGGGCCGCTGGGAGTGACACTGACCGAACCACGTAGCTTTACGCGCCTGGATACGGCCAGATGATCAGTCCAGACCAGTTCCTTCTGGTTCCCATTCATATCGTTATCAAAAAACGACATGATCTGATTCAGGATCGTCTGGGGAGTTTTGGGAATAATCATTGTGAACTCTTTTGATGTGAGCGCCCGATCATATACATACATGGTGCCGCCCAGAGTGCGTGCTGCCGATTGAGACTTGGCGATGTTTATCTGCATGGGATACGTGGGCATGGGCGTGTCAATAATAGTCCCCATGTCGACGTAATTCGTCCCGACATAATCAGCCCCGATGTATCCTATGCTTTGAAAACGGTTTAGCATGCTATTCCATTAACTCTACGGTTATTGAGTAAGTGTCGTGGGATTTTTCAGTGAATTCCAAGGCCGAGCTGTTGAATCTGACAGTCTTTACAGTTCCATCCGACCAGGTCCATGTCCAGAGTTCAGCCATTCCATTTACAGCATCAAAAAAGGCTTCCAGGTTGGTTCTGTCTACAAGCGGCATATTGCCCCAGGAGACGGACCAGACAGTGAAACCACCCCTGAGAGTGTTGACGATCACCACACCCGCTGATGTGCTGATGACATTGTTGTCATAGGCACGATCACCTCCGGATGGTCTGGGACCATGCCGGAAGGTGACTGATGCACTGGGGTGATAAAAAATCACAGCTTAGGCCGGAAATCGTTGCAAACCATAACCAGAATGCCGTCTCCAGGGCTGTCTATATTGGCCTGTACAGTATTCAGGGTATTGGAGAGGTTAACCAGATCAGGGATGATTGTTTTACGGTCGACACACTCATCTTTAAATTCACAGGTGCTACAACGTGCTTCTGCTGTCCACATAAGACCTCCTATACCGAACGTCCGGCAAATTGTTTTAGTTTTGAATACACCTGTCGAGCAAGCTGATCAGCCTCGGCATCGGTTACTTTTGTGATGTTTGGCAGGGTGATGTTTATGCCGCCCTGGATGGTGATGCCGGCGCCGGTTGATGCGCCTGCAGCGGGATTATACTTCGCTGGTACTATTGCTTCACCTTTATGGATAAAAGCATATCCATCAGAAGGGACGTAATTCGTTCCTACGGCAAAACCACCCATAAATGGCGCGCTCGGATTCGATGTGATCACATTGGAATTAAAAACAGAGGACCAACCCGAATTTAGAGATGCAGCAGCATTCTGTGTGGCCAACATATCAGCTGCAGATTTATACCCGGTGGCAGCCTGTTCTTTTTGGTATGCATCTGCATAAATCGCAGAACCATTATTAAAACCAACAATTTTGCCAGAAAGCACTCCCATCTGTTCTGATAAATCTTTTGACAACTGTTTTTGACCATTCAACTGTGACTGAAGTTGAATTTGTTGAGTCAGCCCACTTATTGCGGCTGTATTACCCTGGGCGACTGCAACATTCAATTGACCTTGAAGTGTCAAGAGTCTGTTTTTGCCGTCTATCAGCATGTTTTCCAAGTTAATACTGGCCTGATCCCGCCCGAGAACAATATCCCACTCATTTTGGAGAGAACGGACTTCGGCAGCAAGTGTCCGAATCGTTTCGGCTTCTTTATTCTGTGCCGTCACAAGATCAACTGACCGTTTCTGCTCCCAGGCAGATAATGCCTGAACTGCTCCCTGCTCACCTTTGAGGGCTTCAACTTTCAAGCGCTTATATTCAATGCTGCCCCGATCCATATTGTTTTGGGCCAAGACGGCCTGTTCATATTTGCCAGCCATATCAAGAACAGTTATTCCAAGTTTGTCGTATTCTTCGCTCCGCTTACGCAGGGCCTCTATTTCCTTATTATTCAGATCAATTGATATTTTTGCATAATCCAGTGCAGCAACTTGAACGGCTTCCTCGGCTTTCCGGTTTTTTGCAAGCTCTTCCTGATATTCCGGAGACTGAACACCTTTTTTGCTTTTGATGAAATCAAGTAGTTGCTGCTCTTTTGCCAGATATTCAGAGGCGCTATTCAATTTTTCCTGGGCGGCATCCTGGGCCAGCTTCTTTTCTTCCCCATAATAATCTCTGGTTGCAACAAGGCCCTGCTCATACATTCCTTTCAATGTTGCAAGCTGGACCTCGGACTGTTCTTTTGCGATAGCGGACTTGCTGTATTCCATCTCCTTGAATGCGGCAAGTTCTTTAGTTTGCAGATCAATCTTGCGTTTAACTTGTTCTGGAGAGTCTTGGAGTTTAACAACTGGGGCTTCTGCTATTGAGGCGGCATTTGCAGGTTTAAAGGCATTTATTTTAGCAACATCGTCAATGTCATTAGCGTTTTTTGCTCCAAGCACTAATGCTCCTGCAGCAATAGCGGCTGTATATGGGTTAAGCAGATATTTAAGCTTACTTGCGGCGGCTCCGGCTGCAGCTCCACCGGCAGCGGCGGTGCCTGCTCCTGCTGCTCCGGCAATGCCGCCGCCAATCTGTATGGCTGCAATTGAAGCAACCATGGTCCTGATGTCTCTGAAAATCAGATAAGCTGATCGCAGGCTGCTAAGAAAAACACCGCCAACAAAAAGGCCTACAAATAACGAGGCGTTGTCATAGACCCCCTTGATAATAGGGACAATGACGGAAACTATTTTTTTAACATCTTCCCAGGCTTCCTTTATTTTGTTGCCTACCAGCTCTTGATTTGCCTTTAAATATTCGTTGGCTTTATTCAGCCATTCAACAAGGTCTTTTACAATTGTGCTGAACCCTGCGCGCAAAATCAGAGAGACAGACGTTTCCAGTGAAGATTTAACTGCAGACCATGTTTGCGCGAGATCTTTAGAGGCTGGACCGAAACCGGTCAGCTTATCACCGATAACCTGTAATAAATCACCAGCCTGTTTATGTTTTTCTACCCACTGCTGCAGAGGGCCTTGAACGGTTCTTTGCAGCATACTTGCAAGCTGACTGTTCTGGTCAACCTCTCCGCGCAGCAGTGCTGAAACTTCCTGACGCAACTGCACTTCATTCCGGCCATTGTTGCTATAAACAGCCACGGCATTTGCCAGTCTGGTGAAAGACTCGACCTGTGATGAGTTGTTACCATCCAGGATAATGCCCTGTTTAATCATTTCTTCTGTGATTGCCTGCAAGCTATCCAGATTCAACGCAGTGTTTGCATCTATCTTCATCAAAGTAACTTGCAAACCTTCAGAATACAGCTTTGCCTTACGATAATTTTCTGCAACATTTTCACCGCCCTGGAGAGAGGTGATCATTGCTGAAGTTTTAATTACTGATTGTGCGAAGTTTTCAACAGCTTCTATACCCTTATTGAACCCACCAACAATTTTATCGGCGGCAAAGTACGCCAGAAAGGCCCCGCCAAGTGCAGTGACGCGGCCTTTCAGACGGTCAATACTTGTGCCTAGTGTTTCAATATTGGAGACTGCCGACTTAACAGCGGCGCCGGAATTATCATGTCCAGCTATGGAAAGACTTACAACTGCCATATCAGGTCGCCTCCGGTTCGGGTCGTAATCGTTTCATTTCCATTTCTATCCATGCCAGGGTAAACAAATCATCTTGAGTCAGATCAAACAAGTTGGCCACTTTAGGAGCCAGCCCCATTTCATTCAATGTTAACAATATTCCCCTGATATTAAGAATCCTGAGAGATTCTTCTGAAAGCAGGTCAATCAGGGCATCACATTTACCATCAAAGCATTTCGGCTCTTCGCCTTCGCTTTCATATGTTGTTGCACAACCGTTGCAGCTCACCTTTGGGAAGTCTATTGACGCCCTCAAATGAGCTGCTAGGAGTTTTTTTCCTCATCTTCCTTAACCAGATGTTCCAGACCGCGCAGATCCTCGTCTGTCATATCGGAAATAATGTGCCCATCATCCATGAACCCCACGGCATCAGTTGATTTGTGAAGAACAAATGCCGAGAATGCGCGGTCCTGTGCCGAAACTGCATCGCGGTTTTCTGGTGTATAGGGAAAGGGGGCGCCGTCTGGCATGACTAGACCAGGATGGAAACCTGAAACAAAGGCTTCGTCAGGCACCGGGCCTTTTTTGCGCCAGCCTATAACAGCCGCGCGGGCTAAAAAAATGTCATATAGCTTGGAAGATGAGGTGCCTAACTTCTTGGCGGCTGAATCGGCCTTTTTGATGACTTCGCTCATTGCGTCTTTACTGACGTAGCGGAGAAGAACTTCTGTATCATCTTCATAATCAAAATACTTTTCGGGTGTCTGTTTAAAAATTCCTACTTTTGCCATGACCTTCTCCTTATGTTTGATTGAATAAATAACCCATCGGGCTGATAAAAAAGCGGTAAGGGGGCGCGGTGTGAGCCCCCAACCCCATAGGAGGGAAAGGGGCCCGCAAATTTACGCCAGTGGATCCGTAGTTCTTTTACTTATAATCGTCCACCAGAGTGGATCGGTGATTCCAGTCATACCTGTCGGAGCTGCTACGCAACCGAGTATGTTGAATTCCAGCGGCTCTTTGATGCGGCCATCATCATCTGTCGGGTTCGCATTCATCAACTGCAGATGAGGGAACTGCCACTGATGTGTGTAATAGAATGTGGCGTTCAGCAATGCACCGGTACAGGTAATGTCCATCTTTTTGCGTGCATCGTTCTGCAGGTCAACAAGATAGGCAGTTCCGGTGTGTTTCGGGAATTCCAGCGTCAGCTTCATTTCAGGGAAACCGTCGTTGGAGGGCTGATCAATCAGATCCTGTGGGCTGCTGCCTGTGGTTCTGTATTCTCCGGTGTATTCACCCTTCATGGCGCGCTTGATGGAAAGCGTGAACTTTGACGGATAAATCTTGTCGCCAGCTGCCAGGGCAATACCGGACTGGCTGTTCATGCGGAAAACTGTATGGGCGAACATGACCGGATTACGATCCGCATCAGTCGGCAGAGTAACGTTGGCATAGGTGGCAAGAGTATTGATCGAAGAGGCGACCTCTTTATTAATGCCGATGGTTTCAATTTCCAGTGTTAGCGGATTAGGTCCGACTTCCCCGGAAATAGTAATGCCGACAATCTTGGCAGTTGGGATCTCCTCAATATAGGTGACCATGTTTTTAACGATGGAAACCATGTAACCGAAGGGATCCGTATTCCATTTCAGGGTGTGCAGATAAGCCGGGCCTGCGCCCTGCATTACCGGAGCGCCTGCAGTTCCCATCAACATGGCTGCCAGCAGCTCCATACCTGCATAACGCAGATTGAATTTGTGGGTTTGCTCGCACTTGATCGGTCCGGCTGTGCCGTCAATCGGGAACGCACGGCCACGGGACTCGTCAACTACTACTGAGGCGTCGCGCTTGGCCTGTCCGGAGAGGAATTGAATACCGTCTGTGACGCCGCATGCAACGGCTGTACCCCATACACCAGCAGCGCCGACTCCACATTTCTTGATTGCCAGCGCCTGGTTTTTACCTGTCATTGGTCCTAGTGCCATGGTTATTTACCCCCCTTTGCGGACTTTGAAGCTACAGCAGCGGGGATTTCTTCGGACTTTGCCTGCTCGCCCTCGGCACGTTCCCTGTCGGCTTTTTCATGTGGGGACTCGAAACCTTCTGGACGCTCAAAAAGTTCTGCGCCGAAATCCTCTTCCGCGATGGTATACGTTTTGCCAGCCTTTATTTCACCGTATTTCATGTGAATACCGGCGTCGATTTTTGCTTTAACAATTATGTTTGCCATAAAACCTCCTTGCTTATTTTGAATTCTTTTACCAAAAAGTAGACCGGATGATACTTGCCCTCATCATTGGCAGAATCGCCCGGTTCCGAATACATGACGCGGCCACCCAGGGTAGGGTCTTTCATGATGCATTTCTCAAGGGCCTCTTCAAATCTGATTACAAGGTCTTGTGCCTGCTCTTTATTTTCACAGTTAAACCCGCAGTAAAAGGCTGTCGCATGCTCCTGAAATCCGCTGACGTTGTTGCCGCTTTCTGTTGTGGCCCTGGGGCGGGTAATCATGACTATAGGCAAATCGGAAACATGAATCTCTGTACGCGATTTGTACCGGCGAACGACTTTAAGCTGCTTGCCCGGGAACAATGCGGCAATGTCATCATCGGCAGCGATCAAACCAACCAGATATGTCAGATCATCGGAAAAGCTCATTTAGTCGACTCACCTTTTAAGCTCTGGTTATACTTAAGTATGGTTACGCGACAGCTTTCCATTGCTGCGCGATAAGCTTCAAAATTGACAAGCACGTCCCGGCGCCCACGATCTGTAATGCAGTATTCAGCGTTTGGGCTCGTTGGGGACCACGCTTCCACCGCTCTCATTGCGGGGTGGTTTTCCACTTGAAGAGTAGGGCGTATACACGGCTGGCAACAACCCGCCAGGGACAAGCACAACAGGACGATTATTGTCAACAAAGACAGGTTTTTGCTCTTGCTCGATCTTGGATACATTGACAGTGCTCCTTATCTTGATCTGGCTGATTGCCTCGGTGATCTGGTTTGACAGCTGCTGCATTTTCTCTGCTGACTCCAGGTCTTTTTTGAGCAGGCTGTTTTCAGTCTGCAGGCGATCGCGTTCTGCAAAGACGTATTTGACATACACACCCAGGGAGATCAGGGCAATTACTGCCAGGCCGATGACTATTTCTCGCCAGTATTTGAGAATAAAAACTATCATTCCGGAACCTTAACGACAGGCTGATCCGGTTGCACACCCTGCCATTTCTGGAATACGTTGGCACCGATCACCACACTGGCCAATACCACCCAGACCTCAGCAGTGATGCACTTGAACCAGAGCAGGGCGGTACCGATGAAGAATACGAGCCACTGTTTACTGACCAGAGTCAGGATCAGCCGTGTATTGCGTTTATGAAACTGAGCCCAGAATCCCATTAGAGCGCTTCCTCTACATATTTGATGAATTGCACCCAGGGGAACTGCGTGCCGGGGCATGACTTGGGATGAAATTCGTGATGCTTGTGAATACTGGAAACCGGCAGGGCGAACATGCGCAGATAACCGGCTGTCAGTGACGCAGCATAACGCAGAGTTTCGTCATCGGGCGGGGCCACGTCGAAGTTGCCGACAATGCAAATGCCGATTGTGTCGTTATGCCCCAGGCAGTGAGCGCCGGTCATATCCAAAGGTCTACCGGCATGGGCCGTCAGTTCGCCGTTAACGCGCTCGACTCCGGCGTGATAGCCGATATCAGACCAGCCCTTTTCCTGCATGTGATAGCGACGGATGGCGTCCCAGTCAACGGACTTGCCGTCTTTGGTGAGGGAATGATGAATGATAATGCCGGTTGGTTTCATTTACTTACTCCCTGCTTTACACCTGCGATGATCGTTGCCCAGAAACCTTTTGTGAATACGACAATTATTCCGGCTACTACTGCCGTTAGTATGACGCGCCCAATTAGATTAGCGGCGTTGCCCATGATGTCCAGGCCACGCTTGAACATGCCCAGCTCTTCTGCTGTCAGGTTGTTTAATGCAGTAGCTATCTCTGGTTTTAGCCCCAGGGTGCAATGGTTGTGTTCTTTCAGGAGAGTCGACAAAGCCTCAATGTCTTTTTCAGTTAGAACCTGTTGTCTGGGTGTTAATTTCTTAGGTTCTACTCCGCTCATCAGGCAAGCCCCCTTTTTTTGATTTCAACATCAAGTTCATTATCAACTGTAGAGGCTATTCCATTGCCCTGATTGAATCTGGCCAGAGCATCATCCAGAAAAGGACGCTTGCCGAATTTGGCACTGCTGCCGGTCCCTTCGTGGATAACTGAAGCGTATTCGGCAGAGTCGTAAATAATTGCTTCCATGGGGCCAGCAGTAAAACCGCCTTTACTCTGGCCGGGGTCCAGAAAATCAAGCAGACGTTTCAGGTTACCGGTACGAACCGGAACCGGATATCCGCCACCGGGCAGGGCCACTTTTACACTCTTCTTACCTGTGGTTGGTGCAGATACGGAAGCCGCACCGTTCAAAAAATCCATGGCGTACCGATGAACCCCACGAACTGCTTTTTTTAACCCTTGGCCTGTAATGTTGGGGATATCGGCAACAAATTGCTTCATGCCGTTAATGACGATCTTGTCTCCGGAAACCATTACATTGAGGGCCAGCATCAGACAGAACCCCCAACCGGCCAGAGACGGACCAAATCTTCATCATTTCCCGATGAAGTTAGAACACCGCCGGCATAGTTACCTGAATCAGCGGAAGCCCCTGAGGATATCAGCCGCGAAATCTTCTCTTCGGCTTCTTTTGTGTAGTCGGTTTTTGCTGTCTGGAGTGTACGGATTAACAGGGCTGTATCGGCATCAACATTGCCTGATAAACGGTTGATGCGTCTTTGGAGCAGTTCAGCGGCAACAACACAGACAGACGCGCGCTTGACCTGGGCAACTATTGCCGGATTGGTTGAGTCGAAAGTACTGCTGCCGATTCTTCCGGCTAAAAGCCCTTCCTGATTGTTAATGATCCCCTGCAGAAACGCTTCAAAATCAGCTACACCGTTGAATTGTTCTTCAACAAACTGTAGCTCGATCATTTCCTGTGGGGTTGTCTTGGATGCCATGGATTACCTCAGAATGAGTCGGGCGCTCTGGAAATATCAGGAGGGAACCCCCTCCTGATATTGATCACAACGTCCGGCTGGTTAAGCCAGTGAGCAGCGGCGATGCTGTTTGGATTCGCCGATGATGCCGTTATATGCGCCGGTCCAGACATGATCTGCACCAAGCTTCAGTTCATTACGCTGTGGAGGTCTGGCCTGCAGATCATCCCATTCACCGCGCTTGTTCTTTCCACCGGGGAGACTGACGTAATAGCTGGTATTGGCGACCTTGGCCGATGTAATCAGGGTATTCACATTGAATACGATCTGGTTACTGTTTCCATTCGGATTAAGGAATGTATTGGCCAGGGCTTTCATGATGCGAGCCTTGAGGGTTGGGTGGCAGGTGATAACGAAAGCGGCGTTTTCATCAACAGCATAACCGGCGGCCTCCAGATCGGTAATGATCTGAGCGCAGGCATTGTTGATGGTGGTCACATCATCGGTAGCAAAAGCCTGGTTGATGCCGGCGCCGAGGGAAGTCAGCAAGCCATAGAACAGAACGGCTTTTTTCTCAAACCAGCGGGTGATGGTGTCGCGGGTCAGTTCATCAATCTTGTAGTACTGGTTGAAGCGGAACCAGTCATCCAGAATCGGAAAACCACCAATGAAACGAAGGAAGCCGACGCTGGTTTTGGCAGATGTCGGAATTTTGGAGAGTTTGGCCTCTTCACCAGGTTCCTGCTGATAAAAGGTAACACCGCCGGTTACGTCCAGCACTTCGAAGGCGCTATTGCTGGACTGACGCATGTCGACTTCATCAAACAGCACTTCGTAACCACGGTCCGGCGTTTTTACCGTGTCGCTGGTGACAAGGATGATTGGCGAAGGGCCGCTGAGATTTGAATCATGAGCAGCGGACTTGATGCCACCCAATGGAATATCAGCCACTTTCTTCATAAAATGGCAGATTGCTTCAAGTACCTTTGCCTTGCGCTCTGTCGGGGGGACTTGCTCGATGTTTCCCCAGTTGATTACTTCACGTCCAAAAATTTTCATGATGTCAGATCCTCCTGAGTGGATTTCTTGTTAAGGGTTAGTTTTCCATCAGCTCGACAACTACGACAGTATCCGCGGCAAGAGCGGCCTCAACGCAGATATTTACGCCGGTATTCCCTGCGGCGGTCTTGTTGATATTGCCGTTGGCTGCGACGAAATAGCATTGTTCGCCGGGAGCGATGGCGAGAGCGGCTTCTTTCGGGAATTCAATGCGGCCCCGAAATGCATAAATGTTGGCAGTATTAGCGGCGGCTGTATTGACAGCAACCAGAACCTGGCCATTGACAACAATGATGTCGCCGGGGACGGTGGCGGCATTATGGGTGTATTTCAGTGTGCGGGTGTCTTTGAGCCCGCTGAGAATCTTTGCGGTTGCCATGGTTTATATCCTCCTGAGTTTTTTGTGAGCGGGTTATTTTTCGTCCGGAATAAGCGGGTTTTTATCACCGCTGGTCCCATCGGCGGATTTGTCCTGTCTGTCATCTGACGGCAGCTTACCGGTAGTCGGGAACTTCTCCGCCACACGCTTCTGCAACGATTTGACCTCGTCCTCGAGGAAGGCAAAGGGCAGGCCGGCTGCAACCTGTTTCAGGGATGCGTGCTTTTCGGGCTCGTCGCCAACTTCTCCGAGCTTGTGTTTGGCGGCCACATAGTCGGAAACGGTTTTTTCCTTGTAGGCCTTGCCAAGATCAGCATCGGCAATCAAGGTGGTTTTTTCTGCCTGCAGGGCTGTGATCTGTGCATCCTTCTCGGCGGCCAGTGCCTTGATTCCTGCGGCGATCTGTTCTTCAGTGGCGGTTTCGGTCAGTGATTTCATGCCGAGACCGATCAGCATGAGGGCAATCATTTTCATGTTTGTATCTCCTTTATCTATGGTGTCCTGGTCTTTCAGGCCTTTTTGCGTGGTAGCGCCGTTCTGTGCGCCCAGGTAAACAAGTGAACCTTCCCGGGTCTCTCCCGGGCCGACATATTCCCAATACAGGATTGGCCCGTTGATGTCCTTTTTGACCGGACGGATATCGGCTGCGCCGAAGCCGATGGAGACATGGCGATAAACGCCGGCATCCATGTTGTCGATGATTTCCTTGCGGTGTTCACGCAACATATACGCCCAGGCCCAGACAACCTTGACGGTTGTTATGCCTTCCGGCAGACGCGGTTCTTCGCCGGTCAGGGTTTTGAACTGCTCGGCGCTCATTGTTTCCGTGGTGGCATCAAAAAACAGTCCCAGGGGGAGGCTCTTGCTGTTGTGAACGGCAATAAATGATTTCCCCGGGAAGGTGGCGGCGTAATCATCCAGCAGGGATTCAGTAAAACGCTCGTTGTCGCGGTCGATTGCGGAATGGCAAAACAGGAATTTGCGGACGTAGATTTCCTCAACCACAAGAGGCCGTAGGGCAAAAGAATTGATCTTCTCCAGCATTGCCGCCGTGATCTCTGCTCCCGATGCTACAACGGCCTTGAAACCGAATGACTTTGCACCGAATGATTGCCGGCTGGAAAGAGCCATTAGATTTTCACTCCTTTGTCGCGGAGGTTTTTCAACACGTCTTCACAGGTGATAAACGATTTTTCCGGGGCGGCTTCTGTCTCAACAGGTGTTTCTTCTGCAGAAGGCTCTTCATCATTTGTAAGGGTGTCGCCTTCAACCCGGGTCATAATTTCGCCAGTTCCTTCAGAGGATTTAACTGAATCGGCAGCAGGGCCTTGATCTGCAGCAGGAGTCTCAGCAGGTGATTCATCAGCAGGTGATTCATCAGCAGGTGATTCATCAGCAGGGCCTTGATCTGCAGCAGGAGTCTCAGCAGGTGATTCATCAGCAGGGCCTTGATCTGCAGCAGGAGTCTCAGCAGGTTTCTCGGTATCTCCGTTTTCGGACTTTTCCCCTTCTATGCCATTTGCGGCGAAATCCTTAGTAGCGGGATCCGTAGTATTCGTTCCGACTTTAGTGGTTGAACCTTTCTGTGCCATATCGAACCTTCCTTTCAGGTAACCTTTTATGAGCGATGTATGTCCTGTTACCAGTTTTCAAGGTCTTACTCTGGCAAGCGGGGACACTTTTTTAAACAGTTTCCGATTTTGCGGGCCTGGTTGCACACCGGCAGCGCGGATGAACGGGGGGCCGTGGAACTTCACTGATCTTGTATTCGCCCTTTAATGCCAAACAGATCGGGCAGGCATCCGGCGCCGGCACATAATCGACCATCTGGATTTTCCAGGCCTGCCATTCATCCAGCTTGGCCCCTTCTGCTGCCATTGCCATTTCCGTACGGGCCAGACGCTCCCAGCTGCTGTTCTGATCGCCAAAGAGTTTGTTCAGCCTGGACGCCACCGACATGGGGTTGCTGCCTGCTAAAACATGCGCCTGCATTTCTGTGATGATCTTGTCTTTGATAGATATAGTCACATTGTCGCGGACCAGCTGGAAGCCGTTCCGGCATAGTTCATCGTAAACTTCGGCATTCTTGATGATGTCCAGGATAGGCCGTTCTTTACCTATGATCTGGGCGGCGCGGATCAGGCCCAAGCTGTAGGACTCGGCATAGTACGAGCGGATAGGGCTGTCAGGCGCGTCAAGAGCGTAATCATTGATCATGCTTTGGCTGGCCTGTTCCAGTTGCGCCAGTTGTTCCGGTGAAAGGGTAAACTTTTCATCAAGCGGGGCTTTTGACATTGCCAGGCTGGCCGGATCAAGTTTGCAGATAGTGAATATCCGCAACGCCAATTCATGCCAGTCGGCTTTCAGGCGGTTTTCATAGGCGGTTTCAGTTTGGTCCAGTTCCGGCCAGGAGGAAGGGCGGGTTTCCTTGTTGTTATTTATCAGTTTGCCAGCTCCGGCAAAGTGATCGGTTCCACAATCACAGCCCTTGGCATGTTTGGGTTGTGGTTGGCTGGATGATGCGCCTTGTGCGCTCATCTGATCAGCCTGGGAATTCAGGAATCTGGCCTGTGCCTGGGCTACCATGTCATGCAGGTTGACCTGCTGCCATTCCAGTTTCCAGTCGCCGGGCTTCCAGGTACGGCCCCTCAATCTGAGCATGGTTGTAATCAGCTTCTCGAAATGCGGCAGTTTGGCCGCCTGACGGACGGAAACATCAGCCAGGACCATCTCGGCCTCAAAATTTGCACGGCGTTCGGTTGTGGAGAACGAATAACCGAGCATCCAGGAGGGCAGGCCGGTTTTGCCGCAAATGTCCTGCACAACCTGCCGCATGGGTATTTCCATTTCCAATAACTGGCCATCTGCGCCGATTATCTCAATTTTTATTTCGCTGTTAATATCAATGGCTCGGACAAAATCGGCGCTCTTGCCTTCGCGCTTGGCCCTGACGGCGGCGGTCAACTCGTCGGCGATCTGTTTGCGCCGCGCCTCCAGGTCGGTGCCGTCTTTTTTGCTGGTTTTGTATGTAACTGCAAAAGAAGGATCCCCGAAACGCTCCCAGGAGTTCTGAGTGGCATTGTAGATGGTGGCCATGATCTTGCTGACAGTTTCACAACCCCGGAAAATAGGCACCCCGTAAGGATTCTGGTTCTCGTTGCCGATACTGAAATAAATCAGGTTGCCGGGATTCAGCTCTCGCTCGGCTGAATCGCCGTCCGCTTTCTGATAGATCCGCAGGTTGTTTTCATCCCGGGAGAACTTGATGTATTTTGAGTCTCCCACGCGCAGGCCGATTATGTCCGTGCGTTTGGCGTCGGTGATATATTCTCCGATACCGAAACCCTGCTCGAATCCCTCGCGGGTCCAGCCCTGGTGAAAGGCCTGCAACCCCGCCTGCAAGGGTGACCCGTCAATGCAGACGCCATTGACCGGAACATGCTGCATCCATTCCCTGATCTCCTCCACCAGCTTCTCATTGTTGCCGGTAACAACCGGAACACCGTCCAGCGTGACCAGACGCTCTATCGCCGCCCCGAAGATGGGTATTGTCTCAACCAGGAATTCAAAGAACCAGGGCTGCACCTTGCGAGGCACAAACTGATTGAAATATTTGGTAGACATGCCTTGACCTTCAGCAGGTCTTAACTGGACGCCGTTCTGTGCTGCCGTAGTCCCTGGAACTCTTGCTTTTGCAAATGGGCTGCGTATCTCGATACCTAAAAAGTTCATGCGAATATATCCTCCTGATTTGTTCCAGGTAAAACGACTCTCAAGGTCAAGACCCTGTCGGCGTCAATAGCGTGATCGTCAATATCCTTGAATATGCGTCGGGTCTGGCCGTTCCTGTAGGTGTGGCTTGGGTAGTACAGAATAATGTCCGGGTCGTAGGGGTATTGCAGCTGTACCCGCTGCATTTTGGTTGTCAGCAGGTCTGTTGAAAGCTCTTTACCGGAAAGGCGAAGCGGTTTGCCGGTTTTCTTGTCGATGATCGGTTCGCCGTCTTCATCAACAGCATCATAAGCGGCTCCGAACTGATAACCGGTCAGGCGGTCTTCATAGCTCTTGTGCTGATATTGTTCCTGTCCTTGAAGGTTATGAACAACAGCGGAACCGGCATTGCCGAAGTCAACGCCCCAACCCATTGTGTCTGCACCGGCATCATAGATATCATCCAGTGCGTCAATAGCATCGGCCTGTTGATCATAAGTGACGCCTTTAAGCTGGACTCTAGCGGTCAGGCGGTGAGTTTTGCCATAGACAAGCTTTACATATAGTTCTGTCGGATCCTGCGAGAAACCAAGGTCAGCGCCGCCAAAATGCAGGCCGGGGGCACCATCAAAAAACGCTTTGATTTCTGCCTTGATATCAAACTGGTGTTTGCTGATGCGCTTATCACAAAGGGTAACCGATTCTGGCTTACTCTTGACGCCGTCCACAATGGGCGCAACCAGCTCATATCCGTAAAGACTGACTTCACCCTGTGATTCATCCACCAGTATCTTGAGGCAACGGTATTCAGGGATATCATGGAGAAGCCGCTGAAACTGATACCAAGGGAATACGCTATTTTCAGGATCGCCCCAATTGCCAAGAACGTTTTGTTGATACCCGGGAGAATCCTCACCGCCGTACTGTTCAATGTAAAAGCGGCGCCGCTCCGGTGTCCAGAATGGCGGCGGCATCAATTCCTTGCTCCAGTGGAATTTATGGAAAGTAAGGTTTTTCAGACCAATATCGCCTGATTCTTCATCTTCTGATTTTAGTTTTCCGTCTGCTTTCTGGCAGAGACGATAAAAAACCGTTGAACGGTCACCATCCGGTGTGCTGTAAGCCTTATGGACACAACCGGGCTTGGATGCGCGCCAGAACTCTTTCCAGATATCGGGGTTTTTTGCCTTGGCCGCTTCATCAAACATAGCAAATGTGGAGACATGGACACCGCGCAGGGCCTCACCGTCATGGCCTGTTGGTCTGAAATCTATCTTAAAGCCGTTACTGAACTTCATGTGGTGATGTGGCTGTTTTCGATGAAGAATAAGAGCTTTGCCAAGTAGGGTGTTGTAATTCAGCTGCTCTGCAATGCTGTCGATGATTTCAAGCAGATAGATTGTCATGGGAGCGGTAACCAGGCCGCTGCCGTTTGACACATTGAACGCCTTGTAAAGGATGAACCCGATTATCTCGCGGGTTTTGCCAACCTCGGCGCCGCATTCGTGCAGGGTGTTTCCGTTGTAGCGGATTGATTCTTCCTGATAATCCCAATATGTCCAGGGGCGGTCCGGATCGTCAGGGTTACGCAGAAAAGCAGCACACCACAGGACCGGATCAGCGCAGATGATCGCTAGTTGGAATTCTTCCAGGGAAGTAAAGGGACGAGGGAATTCACCGCGCGCGATCTGATGCCAGGTCCAGTCCAGATCGCGCAGGGTGTTCTCGAAAGTCAGTTCTGGAACAATGACCATTTTGCCGAGGTCGGCAATATGCTCGAGAGGCTGAATCACTCGCCATTCACCTGCTTTTTAGCTTGGGCAAGGGCGTTTCCGGCATTACGGAAGATATCGGCAATGGTGGCAGCGGCGTTATCATCGGTTTTCTTGCGCTCGATCGCTGCCGGCGTAATCATGAAATCGGGCAGGGTGACACCAACGGCTTTGAGCAGGTTGGAAAGTGGCAAAAGGGAAGGGTTGGGCTTTATCTCAAACCCGACTACCTTACCGGATTTGTCGATTTTCTCGCTTTTCATGTAAACGCCGTATTCAAGAATACTGGCCTGCAGTTCATCAATCACTTGAAGAGATTGACCGAGCTGAAGCGTCACAACGTTTTTCAGGTCAGTCATGTTGCCATCGGACATGGCAGTGGAAAGGGCGTTGATAGTATGCAGCATGTACTCTTTGTCCAGGCACTGCTGGCCCGGTTGAGTGGCGCCGTCATCGACAAGGTTGCATGGATATTGTGGACAGGTGGATTTGCAGGGCTTGCCGAGTGAGAGCATGCGCTTTTTGGAGTGCAGACCATGTTTCCAGCCGTTCATACTGCTGGCGGCTTTGCCTTCGGGTGTAACAGGGCCGGTGGAAAGCTGTGCGTTGGCCTGACGGGCTTTAAGCGCGGCATCCGAGAGAGTATATGACCGCTTGACCCTCAGGCGCTCCATGACCGGATCAGGCGCGTCAGGATCGCCTTTCAATAACAGCTCATACTCGGCCATCAGTCCCGGCTCTCCGGAATCTATCCGTTCACGGAGATCAGCAAGGCGGTCTTTATAGGATTGTTGTTGTTCAAACATAAAAAAGCCCTCCTGGGTGGATCTTTTCCACGCCATAGAGGGCTAGATAACAGTTTTCAAGGTCTTATTCTGGCAGGGATGGACACTATTTGGCTTTGTTCTGTAAATAGCTGATAAATAACCGATATATAGTAAGAATCCGTTCACTTTGCTTGACAAAAAAAGTTCTATAGAGTATATGTTGTGCAACCAACAAAAAAGGCTACTAGATTTAGTGGGTCTAGTAGCCAATGATTGGGCCCGATGGGGATCGGGGCTTGTTGCGGAGTATGGAGGCTCCTTTGAGGTTTGTTTGTACCAAAGGATGATGCTTTGCTCAAGAAAAATCTTTCCCATTAAAGGAGAAAAAGTTTTTTGATGTAAGGCATTTTTTATTTTTTAGTACAAATCTAACTTAAAAGGACAGAAAAATGAAAACTTATTTAGTAACTTATGATTTGAACAAAGAAGGCGCTGCATATACAAAAGCCAAAGAACTCGTTATCAGTGCTATTAAATCCGCTGGACAAAGTATTCATTGTTTAACAACAACATGGATAGTCAGATCAAATTTTGCAAGTGCTGACCAACTCTCGACTCATATTTTAAATTTAAAATGCATAGACTCGAATGATAGACTTTTGGTCACTCAATTGTGTTCAGACAAGCAAGGATGGTTGGCAAAGGAACAATGGAATTTTATCAATGATTCACCCTCCTGCCGGGCTTGTAATTAAATCTCAAGGGGAGCAATTGCTCCCCTTTTTTATTCCTTAATTAGTATTCTTCTGACCTGTCTATTCTTCAACCTGTATTTAATCGCCAATTCATCATAATTGAACCCAGTAAATTCTTTTTTAATTCTTCGATTCCTCTCTTCTCGATACAAATCCTGCAAATCAGGAAAAGTCAGGCGCAAGCCCCCCACAGTATCAACCATTACCTTGATAATCATCGGCGCCATATTGCCGAATTCGCGCTGTAGTCTCCCAAATAGTTCTTCGATCGCTTCCTGATTGCCTGATCTGGTCATTACTCCTCCTCGATTTCGTTGAACCGTTTGTCGGGTATGGCCGTGCGTTTCAAATGACGGTCGCTGACAGCAATATAAGGGACTGATGTTTTCGGATCCTCATGACCCAGGGCCAATTGAATCATAAGCAAGTCAATATGATTAATGCCGCAACCGCAGCGGGGGCACTTGTCATCACCGCTGTCATAAAGATCACTGGCAAACGTCCCACGCATCTTGTGTGCGAAAACATCTGCCGAGGCTATACCAACGATGCGAGAATATTTTTTGAGGATGTCCTGGGCACTGTCAACGGTCAGGCGTGTGTGTTTTTGCCCTTTCAGACGGATAAATAACGCTTTGTGGTTCGTCTCAATCTGTTGTCTGGCCAGTATCCATTCGCGGAGGGTTTTTGACGGATTTCTGCGAAGTGTAATAGTCCGGTCTTTGTTTCCTTTTCCCCCGATAAAATGAAGGCGGATATATCCGCCGGTATCACTGATATGGTTAAGGTCCAGATTGCACAACTCGGACACTCGAGGACCGGCGGCATAAAGCGTTTTCAGGATCGCCAAATCGCGCAGGCCCATCAACTTGCTTTTGTCCGGCGCGGCAAATAATAAGCGGAGCTCTTCGGTACTGAATTTCTGCGGGAGGCTCTGGTGGATCCGTGGGGTAGGGATACCGTCTGTCGGATCCGTTGACCGATGCCCGGCATATATGAGCCAGGCAAAGAATGACCGGAGTGCTGAAAGCTTGGATGCACGGGACTGGTTGCTGATGTTGTTGAAGTCGTAAAACAGTGCTTTCATCCATTCTTCAATGCTGGCCTTGCTGATCGTATGAATATCAACAGCGCAGGACTCTTTCGACCAGGCGAAGAAACTACGGACGACAGAAGCATATTGTTCAATGCCGCGCGGCTGTCTACCTCGGACGATAAACAGCCACTCCATCCATTCAGCTATCAGTTTATCGACTTCGCTCAAAATTCCCCCATGCCCCCGCTTTTGTTTGGTTTTTTCGCCTGCATTATACCATTTGATATATATTTTTGCACTTAATTAAAACGCAAAATTTGAGAAAAAACCCCGTGCGCCCCGCTTTTAGAAGGGTTTTAGACTATGGTCTCGATAACAGTGAGCTATGGGGGGTCGGTTTCAGACTCAGCCTTGAATTTTTTAGAGGGGGGTGGGTCTGATCCTGTCCCTGTTTTGAAACTAACCGCACACTTCACTAATATTGAATATCTTAACTATCTGATTCTATGTATCTGGTTATCTACTTAACCGCACTATTTGTAAGAATGTGCGGTTAACCATTTAGCTTTTTTAGGTTTGGAATAAGCTGTTTTTTATCTTAGGAGGAATGAAAGCAAGCACAGGGATTGATTAGACTGGCTGTGTTACTGGCTTTGAGTATCTATTACTTACTAATATAAATACTCCATCAAATACCTTTTTTGATGCCTAATCACACACAGACTGAGAATAACATCAAGGCCCAAGAACCGATCTACTATGAAATTTGAAAGAGCCAGGGCATTTATTTACTTTCACCACTTTCACCACTTGCGGCAAACGCCCTATTCATGCTACTTTACGCCTTGGTGAAAGTCTAAAACAAGCCGGAACTTTCACCAGACTTTCACCAGACTTTCACCAGACTTTCACCAGACTTTCACCATAACTAACTAACTAATATAATTGATAAATATATATAAAATGGTGAAAGTTAGAAGTGTTTCAAAAATATCCACCAGTACCCCGAAAAACGCTAAGCAAAAAAATAGTGGTGTTGCAAAAACACCACGCTTTTAGCTGACCTTCTATCCTCAATGTTTCTATCTCTTTTCTGTGAATTTGAAAGCCTGCTGCCCTTGCTTCATATCCCATGCTGTTGGATTGATCCACAACACTTCCCGCCGTGCATGACCACCATCAGTATTTGCCGCGCAACTCTCGCGGTGCCAGTCTGCATACAGTTCTTTATCGTACAATTCACTGGCATACCCAGAGAGTACAACCATTCCCTTGCAGGCATGGAGAACTTCTGCCAAACGTCGATGATCATCTTCTGTCATTTCATGCCGGTAATATTTTCCCGATCGGGAATCTGGTACATAAGGTGGATCGATATAAAATAACGTGTGAGCAGCATCCATTCGAGGAATCAACCGCAATGCATCGGTGTTTTCAATTACAACCCCGGTTAGTCTCTGGCGGTATACCTCAATCAGGTTGGGGAGCTGAATAAATGTGTCTATCCTCGAGCAGTATCCATCGGCATTTACCCGTGTATCAAATCCGGTTTTGTTCATTAATCCTTTCCCAAACGCTCCGAACCACGATTTGATAAGGGTTCGTCTCGCTTGCTCAACAGGGCACTTAGCAAATTCATAAGCCGCATCGAATTCATCTCGAGAGTAGGGCGTTGATTCCAATGCTTCTTTCAACCTTTTTGATTGCTCGGGACATCGTAATATTTTGAATAGCCCAACCACCTCTCCATCCAACTCATTGTAAACTTCAGTCACCGCTCGCGGTTTTCTTAACAGGATAGAGGCCCCGCCTCCAAAGGGTTCCACGTAAACTTTGTGTGCGGGGAAATACTCCATTACAAATGGAGCCATGCGCCACTTCCCGCCGTGGTATCTCAGTATGGGCCTTTTCGGGGTAATCATCACCTCACCCACGTATGTTGAAATTTAAGATAGTTGTAACCGCTGGTTGTTTTCCAGTACATCCCTTTGCCTTCCTTGGTGAGCAGCTTCCAGCCACCTTTCTCCAAAACCTTCAGATCGTTCTGCAGTCTGGCGCCAAACACCGAGGCCTCAGGGTAGGGATTACGCAGGCCGTTGTTACGGCAGAAACGGTCCAGGGCGTAAACGATCTCCTTTGACTGAGCAATGAACTCAACAGTGGCCACCTCGAAACGCTCTCCATCAATCTCTTTTTGTTCCGGCACGGTCTTGTAAAGCGTCAACCCATATTCTCCATGCTCAAGCTTGAAAACCTTCTCGTCAAATCCATGGACAATCTCAGGCTCTAAAGTCTTACCCTTGGCCACCATCATATATTCACGGACCAGACCATCAAACAGTTTGAGAATGTTATTACTCGTAACCTCCGTATCTCTGGCCTTGTTGTTCTGCTCACTAATCCATGCATCGCGGATCTCTTTCTCAGCCAGGTCATACTTGCCGCTGTCATCCTTCATCCCGTAAAGCAGCTCGTCCCTGCTGTAGAGCGGAATATATTTTAACAACCGGTTGAGGATCAGAGAGAGCAGGGCCAGATACTCATTTGTACGGTCCTTGGCATGGCCGGGATAATCTACATTCAGCACGGTCATGTATTCAGAGAGCTTGTCGATATTCACCAGGACTTCACTCTGGATGAACTTGATGAATGCTGAAAGGATCAGGTCACGCTTCTTTTTCAGCTGCCGGAATGTCTCGGCCTTGTAAAAGTTCGCTGCCGGCCACTTGCGGCGGTCAAACCAGATATCATAAATACGGGAAATCAACTCGGGCAGGGTGAATGGTTCAATTGCCGTGATGCAGATCAGCGCCCTGGGGCGTTCCTTGACCATGGCGCTGTCGCTGCCGCTGGCACGCTTGGCCTTGCCGCCCCTGGTTGCCGCCAGCAAAAGGAACTTCTGCATTGTTCGCGTCAGGTCTTTGCTCTCCAGGTTATCGATAACCAACAGCGGGTTTTGTGCAGCCATGGAATACGCCGCTGCGCCGGTTGGGTCCTCGAGGGAATCCTTACCGTACAGCAATGACGAAATCAGTTCCGCTGTGGTTGATTTGCCGCTGCCAGCCGAACCTGCAAACTTCATATGCCCCTGGACACTGGAAAAATCCGTCATGAATGCCGAAAGCAGCCAGCAGGCAATGAAATAGCGCTGTTTCTTGTCGCAGGCCATGTTGTCAATCACCAGAGACTTGAACAGATCCATTCCTTCCTGAATATCCGCATCCGGAAGGAAGTTGAACGTCATGATCTCCGACGATGAAGACAGCAGAACGTGATCATCATTCATGCCGTTGGTGATTTCCTTGATGCCGTCCGCTGAAATTCGCAGGATAGTGTTGTTCGGTCCGTTCAGGTTACACCAGATAATCCCGCGCACATCATCGGTATGTACCCACTGCGCCCGGTCGATACGTCGACCATGATTATAAGCCGTGCATTTCAGCGCATCCCAGACCATACCCCCGGGAGAACGTGTATAAAGCAGCTTGGTCAGCTTGTGCATCAGGGCATTGAAAGGCGTGTTGTTGCTCACTTCGTAGGTTTTGTTCTTGTAGATCAGCCAGACAATGTTTGATGCATCCCAATAAAACCGGCCATTCTCTGAAAAATACTTGTAAATAATCGCCGCCACTGCGTTCGGGTCTGCGTCCTTGGCTGAATGACTGGCAAAATACGTTGCCACCCGGGTGTAAAGCTCCTGTGAAAAATCAAGTGCCTGTTCTATAGACTTTCGACTAAAGCCGATGCGCTCTAATTTTTCCATGTAAATCAATTGTTCCATCTCGCCACGGCTAGCCATCATCTTGAAAACATCATAATCCTTCAGATGTTTGCTTTTATCTTCCAGCGTATCAATATGAGACGCCTGCATAATCTCCCAGGTGATAAAGTCGACAGAATCAAGAACCAGCTTTTTGACTTCCGACTTGCGATCCATATCCGCCGGCAGGTTTTTCAGATAGGTGTCCGGATCATCACCAGGCACACCATAAACAAAGATCCGGATGTTCATATCCTGCAGAGTCCCACAAATCTTACGAATATACTTGTCTCCGCCCTGATCGTTATCAACCCACAGATACAAATGCTTGCCCCGGCACCGATTACCCAGGGCCTTGATCTGTTCGTCCGATATTTGACCGATCATGGCCATGATATTTCGTATTCCGCAATTCATTGGCTGAAGACGATCATGCTCACCCTCAACCAGAATAATTTCATCATGGCGCTCAATAGCATCTTGACCGTAAAACATCCAGCCTTTGCCCTGTTTTTCCTTGGGCAACTGATAGGCAAGTTTCTTGTTCGGATCCTTCATGGTGAAGTGCACAACCTTTTCACCCACGTAATGAGGGAAGATCACAAGGCCCTTTGAAAAGAAATCAAGCAGGCGGGAATTCCCTTCGCCCAGATCCTTGATTGTGGCCATGCCGGATTCAATAATTTCTTCGTCCGTATATTCCAGTGTCCGCAGATAGTCGATCAGTTTACCGTCAGACCAGCCCACTTTCTCACGCTGGAGAACATCCATGCTATGGCCCCGCGTCTCGGTCAGATACACCTTGCCGCCATTGTCCAGCATGCGGCCATGGTAGTATTCAGCTGCCAAAACCTTGACTTTTTCGGCGCGCGAAAACCTCTGCTTGCGCTCGGTCCCCTTCTCTTCAATGATTATATTCGCATAGGCCGCCGCGCGCTTGAGCGCTTCGGCTTTGGACTCGGTGTAATACTTCTCCAAAAACGTGAACACATCGCCGCCGGTATCGCTGCCACCGCACTGGAAACAGTTCCAGGCATCTTGCGCTTCGCGGATGTTGAAACAGTCATGACCCTGGCAGAAGGGGCATTCTTCCAGAAACAGTTGTGCGCCTGCTTTCTTGGTTGTTTTGCCGGTTATGTCGGTGATTATTGCAGTAATGCTGATCTTGTCTTTAACGCGGGAAAAGTCGTTCATGATTGCCTCTGTTCAGTAGCCTCGGATTTGTGTACTGCCTTGTGTCGCCATTTATACAGCCCCCAGATGGACAGGAGCAGATACAGAACAAACATGGTGCCTTGGGCATAAATGCCCTTGTAAAAATCAACCGCCGCCCAGGAAGTGTTGGTTACAATCCAGATGTAAAAGCAGCGCCGGTCCTGATGCGTGTTCAGTATAACGCCAATCAGTGAAAGTATGGTCAATAGCCAGGTGAGTGTTGTCATGAGGGCTTATCCTTTTTGATTTTCGTAAATACTTCTTTAATTTTGCTGTCCAGCTTATCTGTGCCACTGATCATCTTTTGCAACTCAGTAGCGACAACGGCCTTGATGTCTTCTACGATATCGCCCATATCCTCCAGGGCTATCTCAACAGTTGTGAATCTGTACCCACACTTGCTGCAGGTTCTACGGCGAAACCGTCCGGTTTCAACTGGTCGCGAATCAGTCACCAGGGTTGAGTTGTTGCAGATAAGACATTCCATGTTGACCTCGATTCTAACTATCGCAGCAGCGGACTCCGCAAGCTCCGCCGCTGTGCTTGGTGTTATGCCCTTGCCCGCTTGCCGTCATCGTCCAGGAGGTAATAATTGCGACCTGAACACTTGGGGCAGACAAGATCCTTTGCGGCGAGCCCTTTGAATGAGTTGCTTGGCACTTCAACCCGCTCCTTTTCGTCGTGCTTGTTTCGGCACCGAGTACACTGCACTTTCATGCCGACACCTCCCTGACTTCGATTTCGTACCGGGGAGCACCGTCAACAGTCACGGTTTCGACATGTCCCGGCTTCACCTTGTCAATGACAGCCTTCAAAACATCGCTTGTCACGTCCTGTTTCCCGTCTAGAAAGGCGGTTCCAGCCTTGTTGACTCGACCGGCGTAAATCCTGCCGCTCAGTGCTGCACATGCTATGGTGATTTTTGCCACGATTTCCTCCTATCCGCCCGAATGGGCTAACCAGCAGTTACACCCGAAGGGGTGAACTGGCTGGCCGTTAGATGTGCTACGGCATCCCTGCCAATAAATCCCGCGCCTGTTCTACCTTCTCGGAGGTGACAAACCCACCAACAATAAGAAGTTCAATTATCCGATGTTCAGTCTGCCAGTCACGCTCAAGCCGTTTAAGTTTATCCAGCAGGTATTCAACGCATGAATGATCGCCACTAATTCCAGTTTTCCATTTGTATCCACAAGTACAACATGTTGATATTTCCGGTTTGTTACCCATAATTTACTCCTTTCCGGCATCTAACAATCGGTGCAGCGGTAAAAGCTACTAACCCTTTGGCCGTTATATATCCGGGCAGTATGGGAGTTCAGCCCAATGCGTAATCCTGTCCTTCAGTTCTTTATTCCCATGCCCGTGCGGATCTGGTTCCCACCATCCTGAACACGCGCCTCGGTTATACCAGACCTTTGTGGTGCCAAACTCTTTGCGCCAGCGGTTTATAGCAACGGGAGTCAATTCCATGTAATTCATCGGAAGAATTGCTCCGAGAAACCATCCAAATGAATCTTTTGGCGGCTGCGACACAGGAAACCATGTGATTCCGTCGACAACCACAGCCTGAGCAGAAATGGATGGAATAGGTTTTTTACCTCTATATTTTTCGCATGTACTTCTATGTGGCGTACCATGAAACGTGCCACAACATTCTCTTTCACACATATGTGCCTCCACTGTTTTAATCATTTAACGGCAACAACTCATCCGGAAAATTCCACAAACCCTGCTGCCCATTACACTGAATAGGTGATGCAAACCTCTCCACGTTCTCCAGTACCCAACAAAAGGGGCCATGACAGTGTGCCCGGCTCTTTAACTGTGGAAACTGCTGATCGTGTTTCCCTGCCAGAATATCTTCCACCCGCAGGCAGGCCACCAGCTTGCATTTTCCGATAATCGCCCCGAATACAAGCGGATCACCGACTTTAATCGCTATCTGGACATCATGCTCGGTCATCCATTCGCGGCTTTTACCGGCATGGATAAGCAGATCGCCACGGTATGGCGTATACCAAGTGCGGTTTTCAACCGGCTTCTCACCGATCAGAATCAGTCTGGGGTAGGGTTGGCAGATGGTTAATGTTTTCATGACGGCACCCCGTTCCACTCACGCCCATCAAGCAGGCGCCCCGCAGCTTTTTTTCCCATTTTATCCATCCATTCAGAATCAGAAATCTTGTGCCCGGCATCATCATTAAACCAATTCAAACCGTATTCGCCCCAAGCCTTGAAAAGAAACGGAACTCCGGCTTTTCTGGCCTGGTCCCTCAAGGAACGGAACCATTCGGCTTGTGCAGATCGTGCGCCGGGTCCGGTTTCTCCGCCTGCGATAATCCAGTCCAGAAATGAAACGCCTATATAGTGGCCAGGGCCTGTGTCTGTATCGACGCGAGCAATGAGACCAGCTTCCTCGAGATCAATCGGACCAAGCAGCGGTTCGCACAACGCCCCGACTCTCCAACCGTAAGAAGCCAGTTGAATTGCATGGGGAGCGCGTTGATCAGCCCGTTCCTGATCTTCCATGGAAACCAGAATAATGACATTGGCCAAAGGCCAGATTGATTTGACTCGCACACCTTCATTAAATGTTCTGGCAACTTGGTCAATTTCAACAAAGCGCTCCGGTCTTTTGGTAACAATGATGAATGTATGCTGTTTGCAGGCGTTCATTCTACCCAGGGCATTGAATATAAAAGTCTGTGAAACGTCCGGGTGGCCGAGGTCGCTCCATATTGCATAGACTGTCGGTTTCTTGCGTTTCAGCGGAATATCAAGACGATCTTCGCGGCAACGGATCACACCATTGAAAACGCCATTGGGAGCAAGCGGAGAGGGGGTATGTTTTGAGTACCCTGTGGCAGTACCATCAATCAAACTGCCAGTGTGCCCCTTTTGAACTTTTGCGCCTAAACGGCGCTCCATTGTGGCCAGCCAACAGTTATTGCACCCGGGCGAAACAGGGCTGCATCCTTCAACCAACGACCAGGCCTTATTCCAGAAACGCCCTTGCTGTATTTCATTTGAAAGTAATTCAGATAGGCTCATGCTGCCTCCCGATCATGTGGTAAAAGTGTTTCTTGCAGCCATCCATCCTCATCCATTTCATTGAAAGGTTGATCTGCAACCGGTTCTTCACCAGTCCACTTTTGTGGCCATGTATTGGCATCAATCATCTGTTGAATTGCTGCCTGTTCATCAGCTGTGATCAGGAAATATTCAGGATCGCCACAGGCCCTTGCCCCCACATTCACAGCTTCTTGAATATCAAGAACCTGCTGCATTCCCCATCGACGCGCTTCCATTGTCAACGGTCCCATGCGGTTTTGATTCTTACTCAGGGCACCGGCCTTTGTTCGTTCGCCTGTAGGCTTGCGCAGTCGGTTATGTGGTTTCTTTAGTTCTGCATACAGTGGGCGAAGTCTCATAAGCGGTTGAAGATAAGACCATCGGTCATTGGTCAATAATGTCTCGAGGGCAACATCTCTAGCGGCAAGATTGCAACCGACACAACCGGTCCGGGCGTTGATTTCTTCCGCCTCTTCTCCTCCGTACGAATCGGCAACCAGCTCGGTTGGGAATCCTCCCATCGGTGCCCATTGTCTAAGCCATTTCCAGACGTGGCAAACTCTCCAATGTAGGAGAGGGGCCAGCGTATCGGCCACATGTTCAGGAGTAGTTTCTTGAAACCACCCTTGACCGCACTCAGCTCCGTTTTTGCCACATGACAAAGCTATACGTGCATCACGCTGGGCACTTTCTCCAACCCTGACACCGGTCAGCATCAGAAACTTTTGATCATGCTGTTTTCTGAGTTCTGCCAGGGCAGCCTGCATAGGTTCAATCTTGATTTGAGCAGTACACCATCTGAATGTATTTGATGGAGGTGGAACGCCGCGTCCGAACATATAAACAAAGAACCGATCTTCCATCGGTGGAAGCACAACACGGCAATCGCAACCCATTTCTCTTAATTTATCCATCATTACCATTGCAGAGTTTTGGAGTGGCGGCAGCTCCATGCGTGTGTCGGCATACAAAACAGTTATTGATTTTGGTTGTGGAATATTCCCATTGATTATGAGTTGCATAATTAGTGACACACAAGCTGATGAATCCTTGCCGCCACTGTATGCAAAAACCCAATGGTCATAAGCCGCACCGTAAATCAGCATTGATTGGATAGTGATCTCTATGGCCTCTGTCATGAGCTGCCTTGCACCATCAAATAAAGTTGGCTGGCTTTTGGTTGTTTCAATATTCATCTCCGCTATGTTCACGCCTCACCTCCAGCCATAACCAACTCAACCCCCGCCGCCAGAATCATCAGCGGATCTCCGTTGTTAGTCATCTGGGTTTTTGCCAGTTTAAAAGTCGAATCCAGCAGTTCCATACCTGTGGCCGCCATGTGTTTGATGATTGCATCCTTGAATGGCTCAATTTTCTGCGGATATTTATCGCCATGAAGCTTAATTGCATCAGTTCTGGCGGTTTTTATCTGATCCGCCAGTATAATCATTGTTCTCATGTATCCCATCTGTGCCTCCTCAAAAATCGGCCTCTAAATTTGCCCTGTAACGGGCTTTTATGCTTTGGTGCAGGCCTCAGTATTCATTTTATTGAGGTCCCCGCGACATGCCAGATGCAGCAGACTAATAATGTCGTACTCCAGATCGCTGCAGATACGCTGCAACGTGTGAAACAGCTCCTGATCATCCGTATCTTCAAACCTTAAGACAACAGTCGGGATCTCTGCCGCCGCCTTTTCTTCATGAGCCGACGCATTGAGAAGTACTTCCCCAATCGGCTCACTTGGCAACCCCGCGCAACCTACACAAGAGCCCATGCCCCTGGCTCGGTTTTTACTGCACTGGCCTCTCGAAATACTGGCCAGCAATCTATGACAAGAGAAAAGTTGAAATGTCATGAGTAATAGCCCCGCTTCTGGTTCTTCTCGATAACGTCATATTTGATCGTCATCGGGTTTATGATCCGGCCTTTCCGGCCAGCTTTTAAAACAATCTTGCGAATCAGGGTTTCAACCGAGTGGATCAGATCAAACGATTCAAGGACGGCATGTTCCAGATTCCCCACTGCCAGGGCCTTGATGATTTCCCAAAGCTCGGACACGATATGCAGCAGCTGGTGGCAGATTCCGTTTTTGTCCACAAACCGTGTCCGAGGAAATGAATAATGAGGAATCATGCAGGCACCGCCCGGGCGTTCCAGAGAATTTCCGCCAGATGCTCTCTAGTCGTATAAGGTCCCTCGCAACCGCATTTGACACAGACATAAAAATAGTTTTCCTCTTCATCAAGGATCGTACTATCCAGATAAATGTTTTTACCGGCGCAGAACGGGCAGGGCATGGCGTAAGGCCCCAAGCGCTTGAAATCTTCCTCACTCATTGCAAACCTCTCAAATGCAGGGCATAACCCTTGTAAATTTCCAGCTGTACTCGCCCCCATTCGACAAGCACGGTTTTAAATTCAGCCGCCATGCAATTTTCCCAGGCCTCATTTAATTGCTTTGTCAGATCGCGCTGCTGTTTTCTCAATTCCGGTCGGTTCTCATCCAGCCACGTCCACAATTCGCCGTTGCCTTTCAGCGTTTCTGGCCAGCGGTCTTTTATCACTGACTCAATCCGGACAAGCATGGCCTTAAAATCAGTTTTGCATTTATCAAGCATGGCGGCCTCCTCGATAGTCATGGTTAGTTGTGGCCTAAATCATCAAATATGACAGGGATCTTAGTTTGCATTTCTACGAGCAGAGGGATTGCAACTTCCCGCATCTGGGGGTGAGCCGCCGATGATGTGCGGAGTTTAAAGAAGTGGCGCCATTCCCTAAAGTTAGCAGTCATAACAACCTCAGTTTTTAAACTGTTAGGGAGTACGGAACGAGCTTGTTCTGGTTTCCAGCCTTTTGCCCTTAGATCACGATAAATACTTTCGATATTCCACATCGCATTGAGCCAATCATTTTCGGCATCATCGCCAGTCGCAAGATATTCATCATATCTTCCGACTGCTACGTTTTCGCACCAAGGCGGGATGACAAAAGCCACATGGCCACCGGCATAGTCACAATATCGCGTACTCTCTTGGCTATAACTGGCCAGACGATGCCTAACGATTTCATGAGACACACCACGGTCGCAGATAAACCTAACAGTGGCAGTGGCATGTTCTATGACAGAGTCATGCCCCCGTTTTAATATCATCTTGGCAAATTCAATATGGGAGCCACTTGTAATTCTATCCTCACTTTTGTAACAAGTACGTCCAGCTGACTCGATCAAACGCAGAGATTCGGTATTAATAAACATGATTTTAGCTGAAGGTTTAACTAGCAACATTTGTCATCTCCTTTTCCAGTTCCATTGCGGCCATTTGTATGTAATGTGCGGCCTTTTTAAGATCGAGTATTTCTTGTCCAGGACGTGAATTTGTACCGTAACGAGCAAGATATTTTTTAGCCTGTTTAACATGATCTGATGAGTTGTATTCAGTCGCCTGATCAACCCCTTTGTCGCCATATTGGGGCACGGTATATGTTTCGATATGTTGGTGAATCTGGTCTGCAAACTTTTTCCAATCATCTCCTCTGGAACTCATAAAAACTCCTTAAATTAAATTGGAAGATCGTCTGATTCGTCTTGAGCAGGAACAATATCAAGGCTTTCTAGATATGCCCTGATCGGACCATCGCCACCGCAGACACCATCAGGATCTTTCTGCCTGACCAAACCCTTAACACGAACCAGATCACCTTTTGATACAGCCGGAATCTCGATCTTTTCCCCAGGAGAATAGAACTCGAATGTCTCTTCCTGCTCCTGATCGTTTAATCCCTTCTTGATCACCGAGACAAGGAAACGCTGGCCACCATCGTTTAAGCCACTCGGCTGGCTGGAAACCTCACCGACAACAATGAAGTAAGCGCGTTTCCGCCCCTCGGTCACCAGCTCGAAGTCATACAGGGTGAAGTTGGAGAGATATTCCGTGCTGCCTTCCTTCAGATACTGCGCATACATGCCGGTCAGTTTGAACAGCCCCTGCTTGGCACGGTTCCAGGTCCTTTTCAGTTCTTCGATGTTGCCGTTCTTCTCATACATTCGGCAATAAGCGGTTACATCGCCGCTGAGAGTGCTGGATACATCAACCTGAAGCGTGATGTACGGTTTCTTTGATTCCTTGGTGATCTCGTCCTTGATTTCAGTGATACGTCCGACGATTATTCCTTTGGTGAAGTGCTTCATTGTTTCTCCCTTTTACGCAGATAGTTTAATTTCAAGTGCTGCTATTGATTCCAACAGGGTTAACGAATCTTTCTTGCCCGTTTCGATTGCCGCAAGTATGGCCTCTTCCTTTGTTGAACCATGGCCCTGGATAAGGCCGAGACTACCGCCGTTAAGCTTAAAACCGGCGTGATAACGATATTTCGACTCACGAACATATGTTTTCATGTAGCCGACAACTTTTCCATTAACGACCAAATCTTCCTCTTCATCAACTTCCTGAAATCCCATCTTTTTAAATTGAATATTCACGATTGCCTCCTTTTTATATTCCGGCCACCAGGGCCATTTTAAATTGCTGCTGCCTCAACCAGTTCATCCCATGTCGGTTCGATATAAACCCCTGTGCTTGCCAAACTGGTGTGCCTCATCAAGTGTTGTAGTGATTCCAGCTTGCAGCCGCCCTCAATCTTGCGTTTTGCATAAGAGTGGCGCAGGCTGTGAACACTATAAAGAGCAACCGTTTTACCGGCCTTGGACGTAACCAGACCGGCGCGAATCATCCAACCCTCGATAGCCTCCTGCAAGCTCCTCTTGGAAAGCCGGTCACCATTTCTGGAAACAAACAATGGCGATTCATCACGAATACTTTCCTTCCACTCAACCTTTTGCCTCATATGACGTTTGATAACGCCTTGCGCCTCTTTGTTCAGTGGCACAAAAGCCGCTTTACTCCGCTTTGCTATCTCCGGGCGCACATATAGTTTGTTCCTGTTGCGCACATCTCCTACATTCAAACCAATAACCTCGGCGGCTCTCAGGCCTGTTTCAAGTATCAGTTCAATAATGCAGGAGTCTCTTTCCGCTTTTTTCCCTTTGAGTTCTGAAACGGTTTTTACAAGGATTTTCTGCTCTTGGTGAGTTAAGTACTTCATGACGGCCTCCAGTCATAATGTGATACCTCTATAAAAACTCTCAGGGGAGGAGAGGGTGAGGCAGCCCTCTGTTCGGTAGCTAACCTATCCCCTGATTTTTATGGCCTGACACCTTCCAGGCCGTGGTAATTCGATTCTCTGTAACTGATGCATTCCGGCGCCGGTTGATCGCTGGCCACCGCCATGAACCATGCCTTGCTATACTCACAGTAAGCCTTGGCATTGCATGGTCGGACACAGGTTGAACAGAGCATGGCTGGCATGGCTACCGGCCTCCGTGCCATGGGGCTGTTCTGACCATCTCTGACCGGACTCGCCTGAATCTGGTAAACAGCGCTATCACCAGGACAGCCAGAGGGAAACCAAAGACAAGGCCGGAAATAAATGCAACCCAGACCGGATTCATTTGTCACCTCGAGACGCCATAACCGGAGCATCCGGTGAAGTTGAATTGATAATCACCTCTGTCTCATAGTCGATGGTCATTCCGACAATAGTCAGTATTGCAACCACAGCCAGTTTGTATTTCAGATACCTGTCCTCCATGGTCATCTCCTCCTCTTGGGCCTGCTATTGTTCCAACGGTCAATTGCTGTCAATACATCATCACTCATCAGGATCAGCTGCAGATCGTGGTCGGTCATCATCCGGCCTGTTGAATATTCGCGGTCCGGCTGTTGTTGTTCGCTGCCTGCTGAAAGCTGCATCAACAAAACGTTCTGCTCCGCAATCAGACGGTTCTGTTCGCGTATGGCAGAAAGGGCGGCATTCATTTCACAGTACTCCGGGCTACCTCGGCCAGAAACAGCATGCAATGCCTGACCAGATCAAACAGCAGACCTTCCATATCTCTGGCCTCGGTCGGGGTGATCTTGTTATCGGCCAGCGCCTCACGCAATGCGCCGGATATCTGACCGATATGCTCGACCATTTCCATCAGGTTCTGATTCAGGCAGACATGATCACCGGAAGTAACATCCGGCAGAACAATTGCCGTACGTCCGCAGGCATGCTCAATGTAGTCAAGGGTTGAGAAATTCTTTGTGGTAAGGGTAAGCGGGATCAGGTGGCGCAACTGGAAGTGAAACTCTTCCAGGTTGGGGTTGCCGCTGTTGGCCAGGTATGAATACGAAATACCGATCCGATCAGAAAGCTCTTTGATGTTAATCGACTTCACATGAATGTTTTCATGCAGCGCGTCCCGTAATGTAGTAACCAAAGGTGTGACCATAGAAATTGCCTCGTATTTCTAGTGTTTTTGTTGTTTTACGGCTGATACAGTCAAACCGTGTCAATCAGGCGGCTTCGTCCAAACCTTGAAGAGGGAATATCAGGTTTTCCGCAAGGGCCGCCGTGATGATCTCTTTGATCTTTGGACCGGCGCCGCCAATGTAATCACCGGCGATCAATGCAAAGACAGTTTTGTAATTAAACTCTTCACCGTTTGCATATTTGTGGTCACGACACCAATGGGCCAGAAAGCCGCGTTCCTTGCGGCTGAATTCGCTCCAATCGTACTGATCAGGCGGCATAACGACTGTTTTGTTAGATGTTTCTTGCATGGCTCTATGCTCCGTGTTAATTTCTATAGAATTTTTATAGTTTTGCTAATGACCTTTATTTACCATATGTCTATTGCGTTTTGATTTCTATAGACAACTGTCTATAGAAATAGCGAAAGGATAACCAGATGTCAATAAAAAAATATACAGATGTCGCTGATATTTTTTTTGAGTTAATAGACAGGTATAAAATTGAAAAGGGATATAGCGGGTTAGCAAGGTATTTGGGCGTTGAATATCAAGTACTTATGAAGTGGAAAAAGCGGGATAAGATTGCTGATTACTCACAATTTCTTGTTAAGTGCCCGGGTATTAACTTGAACTGTTTGAAAACACTGGAAGGCGACCTGTTTCCAGAACCAAACGCGGCAGAAGTTTTCAAATCAATGGCAAAACCTATTGGAATAGTCTCGGAACCTGAAGTTGAATACAGCGAAGAAAAAGGGGTCATGACCCTTAAAGGCCTGACCCCTAGTGATATGATGGTTATTGAAGAATTATTGAAAGTTCCTAGAGAACGAATGGCAGATACAATTGACGCTCTTCGGGCTCTGGCAAAGGCGGGCCGAGCAGGCACATAATCAGGTAGATCGAATGTTCATAGGGATAATCGGAATAAACAATGCTTCTTACGCCCGACATCAGATTTTCATCTTCCATTTTTCACCTCGTCACAGTTTTTGAAGTACGTTAATTTTAATAAAACAAAAAACCTTCTAATGTTCAATAGGTGTTGAGACAAGATAAGTCGTTGCAGACAAGAGGCGTCATTAAATAGGGAGAGTGTAGATGAAACCACTATATTTATTAATCTTGCTTAGTTTGGTTTTATTACCTAAACACTCATATGCGGAATGTAAAATAATCTCATATCCCGACAGGGATGAGGTTGTATGCGAGGGAATTCCGGAAGTTAAAGAAGCGGTCATAAAGAATGAGTCTCAGACAAAAAAAATTACAGACATATATTATGTGGAAAGAAAAGCGGCTATTAAGTCCCTGATCAAACTCAAATCACAATCATCTGTTGGGGTTTCATTTAATCGATATGCAGAGCTGCTTTCTGACGCGATGACAGATTCTAAATTATTTGAGGCAGTGGCTAAAAATAGCACTGAAGAAGATCAACTATTAAATATCAAAATCGGGACGGCTATTACCAGCTGTGAATTAACACTGGTTAAATGGGGAGAAGAGATTAAATCCCATCATAAAACAAGCTGGTATGTAGGAAGCCTTCTTAGTGAATCTGCAAGTTATATTGATGAAGCGATAAACTTTTATACAAAGACTTGGAATTAAAACAACAAAATGTCAGTCCGCCCCTACAAAAATAAGAAAGGTGAAATCGTACCCGGCGCCTACCTGATCAACTGCTATCCTAACGGAGCCAAGGGCAAAGAGATCAAGAAGGTTGTCAAAGATACCACTCTGGCCAAGGCTCAGTTGATCGAGCTGGCACTAATCCGCCAGAACATCAATGCTCCACCACCTCACGATCCTACCGTCAATCAGGTCTGGCATGAATGGCTTAAAGACTATGCTCGAGACAACGCTGAAAGCACAATTAGTGATATTGGCTATGCATCGGGCCGGTTGCTGCCGTGGTTTGGAACCTGGCATTTATCACGACTGACTCTTGATCTGTTCACCGGATATATGGACAAACGCCGCAAGGATCTCTGGCGGCCACCGATCCAGAACCCTGATCCCAATAAAGAATATGCGCCAGGTAAACCAACTGGTAAAAGCCGGATTAATACGGAATTAAAATACTTCGGCCTGTTCATCAAGTACTGCATTAAAAAGAAATACATGTTGCCGCTGACATTCGAAATTCCGAAGTATAAAAAGCTGCCGATCAGAACACCGAACCTGCCAAACCAGACTGAAATTGATCGCATTCTTGCAAGATGCCATGATAATGCCAAGAGGGCCCTGATGCTGTACAACTATGCTGGCCTGAGAAAGATGGAAGCGCTCGAGCTGAAAGTTGAAGATGTGTTTCTTGATGACGGCATCATCCGAGTGATAGGGAAGGGTGACAAAGAAAGGGAAGTTGCCATTGTCGGGCCGCTGTTTGAAGCGTTGCAGGACCGCATTGAAAAAGTAAAAACGGGATACCTGATCTGCAAACCCAAAACCGGAGAGCCATACAAGAATCTATGTAAAGCGATTCAGGCCGCTGCGGATCGCGCTGGGGTGAGTAAAAACATTTACAACCATCTGCTGCGACACAATCACATGTCAGAACTGCACGACGCCGGTGTTTCTCTGGCCGATATCCAAGAACAAGCCGGGCATGCCGATATCCAGACAACCCGAAGATATGTCCATGTAAAAGCACAACGCAGAGTCCAGCGGATAAACAACGCCTCGTCTATAGCGAGGCGTAAAAGCAAAAAAACAAAATAGAGTTAGTAAGTTAGAAGCCTAGTCACAGTCCTGGGGGTCTAGTGGTCGCAAGTTCAAATCTTGTCGCACCGACCATAAATATGGACTTAGGCAGAAATGCTTGAGTCCTTTTTGTTTATATAATGTAGAACTTATTAACTATTATTTTAGAGGAGTACTATTGTGAATAAATTTGTATATTTAATGTTATCAATATATATGGCCTTACAGATGGTAACTCCAGTACAGATATTTGCTGATGATAAGCATTCTATTTGTGTGGATTTTTTTAATAAAGTAAATCATGGGGCTGTTCTAGTGGATGTCAGAACCAAAGAAGAGTTTATGCAAGGCTCCCTGTCTGGATCAATCAATGTTCCTTATGATCAGATAGATATAAATTTAAAGCAATTTCCTTCGGATAGGAATAAAGAGATTGTTCTGTACTGTAAGAGTGGCAGAAGATCTGAGCTTGGCAAGCAGACTCTTGCCAAGCTTGGATATAAAAATGTAATAAATGCAGGTAGTTATGTTGACTTACTGAAGTGTTGGAATAGTAAATAAATTTTTGAATTGTTACTACTTTAAATAACTTTTGTTAACTATTATACCAAGTTTTCCTTCAATCAGATCGACAACTATTGCACCTCCGTCTCCAACGTCTCCGGCAATAATTGCACGTGCTACTCTTGTTTCAAGTTCCCGCTGCATATAACGTTTAAGTGGTCGGGCACCATATACTGGATCATAACCGTTTTTAGCAATAAAGTGTTTGGCATTGTCTGAAATTTCAAGATTTATATGTTGTTCTGCCAAACGATTTTTTAGCTCTTTTGCCAGTAAATCAGTTATATGTACAATTTCGTCCATATGAAGCGGTTTGAATAAGACAATATCATCAACACGATTCAGAAATTCCGGTCTGAAGTTTGAACGTAATTCACGCATTACTGATAATCTTGTTTCTTCTTTTATGTCTCCTGTTTCCGTAATCCCTTCAATTAAATATGGCGCTCCGATATTACTGGTCATAATGATAACAGTATTCTTGAAGCTGACGGTTCGCCCTTGGCTATCAGTTACCCTTCCGTCATCCAGAATCTGCAAAAGTATATTAAATACATCCGTGTGAGCTTTTTCAATCTCATCAAATAACAGTACACAGTACGGTTTTCGTCTGACCGCTTCAGTAAGCTGCCCACCTTCTTCATATCCTACATATCCTGGGGGGGCACCAATTAGTCTTGATACTGAAAACTTCTCCATATATTCTGACATATCAATACGTATGATATTTTCTTCCGAATCAAACAGTGCTTCTGCAAGTGTTCTGGCAAGTTCTGTTTTGCCGACTCCTGTTGGACCAAGAAAGATAAATGATCCGATAGGGCGTCTTGGGTCTTTTATTCCTGAGCGAGCACGCAATACAGCATCTGATACTAATTGAACCGCTTCGTCCTGACCAATTACTCGTTGATGTAGTATATCTTCAAGTCGGAGCAGTTTTTCCCTTTCTCCTTCAACAAGTCTTGAAACCGGTATGCCGGTCCAGTGCGCTACAATTTCTGCAATTTCATCTTCAGAGACCTCTTCACGTAATAGCTTCTGGCCTCCCTGATCATTAGCAAGAGCCTGTTCTTCATTTTTAAGTGCTGTTTCCAAACCAGGCAGTTCGGAGTACTTAAGCTTTGAGGCCTGCTCCAGATTGTACGATCTCTCAGCCTGTTCGATATCACGTCGGGTCTTTTCTATCTGCTCACGCAGCCCCTGTACTCGTTGTATGGCACATTTTTCTGCATCATACTGGGCACGCATGCTTTTTGATTTGTCACGGTCATTGGCAAGTTCTTTTCGCAATGCTTCAAGGCGTTCTTTGCTGAATTTATCTTTTTCTTTTTTTAAAGCTGTTTCTTCAATTTCAAGCTGCATGACTCTGCGACTGATGGTATCAAGCTCGGATGGCAATGAATCAATTTCAGTTCTCAGCATTGCACAGGCTTCATCAACAAGATCAATAGCTTTATCAGGTAGAAAACGTTCTGTTATGTACCTGTTTGACAATGTTGCTGCAGCTACAAGGGCATTATCCAAAATCTTGATTCCGTGGTGAACCTCAAACCGCTCCCGCAGTCCACGTAAAATAGAAATAGTGTCTTCTACAGTAGGCTGTTCTACCAGCACCGGTTGAAAACGACGTTCAAGTGCTGCATCTTTCTCAATATGCTGGCGGTATTCATCTAGTGTTGTTGCACCTATACAGTGCAATTCTCCTCTGGCAAGCATCGGTTTCAGCATGTTGCCTGCATCCATAGCTCCTTCTGCTTTACCCGCTCCGACAATTGTATGAAGTTCATCTATAAATAGTATGATCCGGCCCTGGGCCTCTTTTACCTCATTTAGAACTGCCTTTAACCGTTCTTCAAATTCTCCTCGATATTTGGCGCCGGCAATTAATGAGCCCATATCTAGAGCGAAGACGGTTTTGTCTTTAAGCCCTTCTGGTACATCGCCACGAACAATGCGTTGTGCCAGTCCTTCCACAATAGCGGTCTTTCCAACTCCAGGTTCTCCAATCAGAACAGGATTGTTTTTTGTTTTCCTAGACAAAATCCGTATTACTCTACGGATATCTTCATCTCGACCAATAACCGGGTCCAATTTGTCTCCACGAGCCATTTTTACAAGATCGCGACCATATTTTTCAAGTGCTTCATAACTAGCTTCCGGATTATTGCTCTGTACACGCTGATTTCCGCGAACATCGATCAAAGTTTTGAGAAACTTTTCCCTTTCTATTCCGGCTTGTTTGAGTATTTTACCTGAAGGCAATTTTTCTCCTTCAGCCAGTAGAGACATAAACAGATGTTCTACTGAAACATATTCATCTTTAAGTCTTTTTGCCTCATGTTCTGCTGAAACAAGAAGCCGGGATAATCTTTGGGAAACATAAATTTTACCCGGTTCAGCTCCTGGCCCTGAGACACTTGCACGCTTGTTAAGTTCGGCATCGACTGCATTCTTAAGCATTTCAGGCTTTATGTCCATGCGCTGAAGCAGTTTGGATATCAGGCCATCCTGTTGGTTTAAAAGAGCCCATAACAGATGCTCTCCATCCACTTCAACGTGGCCATGGTTTACTGCTTTGTTTTGTGCTTCAGCAAATGCTTCCTGAGATTTTTGAGTAAGCTTGTTGAAATCCATAATATGCACCTTTTGAAACATAATGATTTATATCAGTTACTACTTTAGTTAATCACTGGGAACTGTAAAGTCAAGGTGAGGTGGTAGTTAAGGTTGTGGAAAATTTTGATATTGGGGATAAGTTTATGCAGCAGACAGTTTTGATATGATAGTCAGAAAGTTTCTTGTCAGCGCTGGATGAAGTTCAGTACCTGAAAAACCATTTATCATTTCAATAATTAAGTCTAATTCCAGTGGATCTCGGTAAGAACGTCTTGTGCGTAACGCATCAAAAATATCTGAAATAGTAGTTATCTGGCTACAGATATTTTGCTGCCATCCTGCTGGTACTGCAGGATATCCCGATAAATCAAATTTAAGGTGATGCTCAAAAGCATTAATAGCTGCCAGCCTTGGAACTCCAGGCACACCGAAGAGGTAACTGGCTCCTTTTATGGGATGAGACTGCATGATTTCATATTCATGTTCAGTTAAAGCTTCATTTTTTGTCAGAATTTCTTCAGGAATAAAAAGTTTACCAATGTCATGGAGCATACCGGCTACTCCAATATCATTTAACAGTGGGCCATCTATGCCAAGTTGGGAAGCCTGGGCAATATTGAGAATACTGACATTGGTTGAATGAGTGAAAGTGTATTCATCAGCTTGTCGCAATGCAGCCATAACCAGTAAAGCCTGGCCTTCTTGGTGATATGCATCTACAAATGATGAGACAATTTCGATGACTCCGTTTATCTTGAGTTTATGACGAAGCTTTACTGTCTCGTATATTTCCCTGAACCGGTCTATTTCAGCTTGAGGTATTTCTGCAATTGTAATAGGTCCTTTTGGGTTGGGTAATACATGTGAATCAGTTGTATGTGAAGAATTTGATTCGCTATGTTTAAATTCAGAATATTCAGTTATTTCGCCTGGACCTTGGTTCTGCCTTATTTCAAGCCAACCGAGGCGAATATGTTCGGTGGAATTTATCTCTTTTGAAGCATCAGCCCCTTGTCTCGATAATGCAGTTATAAGCTGATTTATTTCAGTTCGTTTAACTCCCTGGATCAATCTTATATGTCCTATACCACGTGATGTCAGAATCTGTGCAAAACGGTTAAGAAAAAGACTGACTTCTTGTGGTTGTCCCTCAATAACTATTTCATTTTCAATGATAACCAGTGAAAATTCACTTCTTTCTTCCAGTGCTTTGTTGAGGCTGTCATATGCCTGGTGAGATAGTCGAACAACCTGAGGGTGCTCCACATTATACAGGGCTGCATTGGCTATTGCAGACAGTAGGTGCCTTATGAAGTCTTTGATGAATGAAATATTTTTGTTCAAGGAGTTCTCTCCACCATCAGTTTAAGTGTTTCAGATGCTTGAATGGCAATATCACCATTTCCGGACGATAGCTGGAGTAAGACCGGTCTTGCAATTTCAGCAGGGTAGAGACGCAGTGAGCGAACCACTTCAGACTTAAGTTTGTTTAGTTGTCTTCCATTCAGCAGGCTTTTGGAGGCAAGCAATTTTGCTAACTCAGGAAGTGCTTCAACTTTACCAATTTCACCTAAAGCTTGTATGGCTGCACTTTTAAATTCACATTCGATGCTGTTGAATCCAGGTTTTGATATGATAGCAATCAGTTTTTTGTATACATCAACTGAACGGCTTCTTTCAGCTAGATTAATGGCTGCAAGTTGCGTCTCTTTGTCGTTGCAGCTCATGTCATATAGAATTTGACGTTCCGCTCCTGGATCTTGAAAATGCAGACATGTACGAAGCGCCTCCTGGCGTACGCGATAGTTCGGATGATGCATAAGGTGTCGGATGTGCTCAAGAACACTATTGTCGTTGAGTGTGCGGAGAATAATGATCAGATTACGTAATACAAACCAGCGGCTATCAGAGAGTCGAGACAGGATGTGTTCACGCGCCAGTAAACCAAATTCCTGTAATCTATCCATGAGGAACCTCCTCAGGGAAAGATTTTCTTCTTCAGCCAGTCTATCCAGTAATACTTCAATAAAAGGTTCACCTATAACTTTTATCAGGCTGTTAATATTGTCATATCTTGATTTGCCCCATGTTGTTAAGCCTACCAGCATTTCTTCAAGGCATTCTCTCGATGTATAGTTATTACGAAGGCTTTGGCGTATTGTAAGAGGGATTTCCGGTGCATCACATTGTAAGACAAGACGGATTAGTTGTTCATAATCTCCTGTCTGTAAAAGGTAATAATAGGAGTCACTGAGATTGCTGATTAATACCTGGTTGTGCTCTCCATCTGCATCAAGTCGCATCAATTGGAGAATGATTTCAGATACATGATTTTCAAGCAAATTAGCATCAAGTGTTGAAGTTATTGCTCTGGTTTCAGGCTCACTCAGGATGGAGGGTGGTTCCGAGGACACAATTCGTTCTAATAATGCTTGATATGATTCAGGAGTAAAATCTTCTGTTTCATGTTCACAAAAGATATCTTTTATTTTCTGATTGATTTCAATACTATTTTGAGATTGTCTGGTAAGCTCGTTTTGCCGTTCAATCGCATGCGAACTTAATTTCTGGATCAGGCTTAGATATCCTGACGGTAAATTCAAACGGTTTTGTTTAGCATCTTCCTGTGTAGAAATTAACATGTTTTCGGAAAAACGAGATAAGACCTCATTAGCTACAACTTCACCGGATAAAGAATTAACATCAAAACAGTTGCTGAGAAATTTTTGTCGCAACTTCGGGGCAAGATTGTTAACAAAAATAGCAAGCTTGTCATAGATTTTAGGTTTCAGTATTGATGACTTAGCCTCCGAGCTTTCCTGTTGTTGTTCAACTGCAGACAATGCATCAATAAAGGTAAATTGAGGTTCTAAGTCTGATGCGTCCAGTAATCTGTTAAGTTGCTTTGCAAGTGCTTCAGGGGCTATATCTTCTTCAGATAAGATGTCATTTGATGAATTGCTGTTGCCCTGTGTACCCTGAATAAGGCTATGTGTGAATGTCTCCCATAACCCTTTTGGGGGCTGTTGGATTTTATTTGCTGATATCGATTCAGCTTCAGTGGCACTGAATAAATCATATTGAATTGGTTTGATGGAGATGGAGCTAATTCTGGATTTTTCCCACACGACGGATATGCCGCCATGTTTTAGCAGTTCATCACGTTTCAGGCTCAGTATAATATTAAAATTTCTGAGTTCATCCGCTTTTAGGCCTGGATGCAGGATTAATACGCCAATACCATGTTCATAAAGTACTTTTGCAAAATCTTTAAAAACTATATTTTTTTTATCCAAAATTACGTCGCCAACAATCAGTGATTCTCGTGCAATACCGATCAAGATATGATCATCATGAGTAAAAAGTTTATTGTAAAAGGTGATTACCTTGTTGAAGGAAGTTTCTATTACAGGATGTTCTTTGGGGTAGGAGCGGAAATTACGGTGAGCTATATTCAGTTCAATTATCAGAGCGCTGAGATGATTGGAGTCGAAAACAGTTTCGGGTGTTTCGGTCTGTTTATTATCCACAATTTGCCTTGATTGCTGACGCCAATTAATTTTGTATTTTGGCAATTATATAGCAAATAAGTATTAATCTTCAAAACATTAAATTTAGATTTTCCTATAAAAATAATTTGTTGTAATGACTTTTGGAATTTGAGTATGTTTTTTTATGAACAAATAGCATATCTTAATAGTCGTTTCTATTCTCAGTGATAGAGGTAATAAATGCTAAATGACAGATCATGCGGTGTGCTTTTGCATCCGACATCTTTACCCGGACCAGAGGGAATAGGTACATTAGGAGAAGATGCTAGGCACTTTGTTGACTTATTGTCAAATTCCGGTATTTCTTTTTGGCAAATTTTACCATTATCACCACCAGCATGTGGTGAATCACCTTATTCCGCATTTTCCGCCTTTGCAGGCAACCCACTTCTTGTTGATCTTTCCCAACTAGTACTTGAAGGTGATCTGCCAGAATTATCCTGTCCGTCCAATCCAGATGGAAGCCGGATTGATTTCGAGTCTATAACAGAGCTAAAGATGGAGCTTCTAAAAAAAGCAGCCACAACGTTCCTTGCAGGTAACAAGTGCCAGAGAATGGAGTCTTTCTGGTATTTTTGCGATACAACTCCATGGTTGCATGACTATGCATTGTTTATGGCACTAAAAAATAATTATAATGGAGCCAGTTGGCATAAATGGCCTGCAGCAAGCGCTAATCTGAAACCGGGAGTTTATGAAAAATTTTCAGTGGAGTTGGGGACAGAAATTGGTGTTCAAAAATATATACAATGGCAGTTTTATCGTCAATGGCTGGCATTACGGACTTATGCGAATTCCCAAGGTATTAAAATCTTAGGTGACCTACCCATTTTTGTTGCCTATGACTCTGTCGATGTTTGGCGTAATCGAAAACTGTTTCTACTGGATGAAAACGGAAAACCTAAATCTGTGGCTGGTGTTCCGCCTGATTATTTTAGTTCAAACGGCCAGTTATGGGGCAATCCTCTTTATGACTGGGATATGCATTATTCTGAAGGATATGGCTGGTGGATAGAGCGTATCAGGCATACTCTTTCGCTTTTCGACGCAGTGCGGATTGATCATTTTCGTGGGTTTGAGGCGGCATGGCATGTTCCAGCTTCACATAGAACAGCCAAAAACGGTAAATGGGCCAAAGGTCCGGGCTATAGTCTCTTTGCAGCCATGAAGGGTGCACTTGGAGAACTTTCTATTATAGCTGAGGATCTTGGAGTCATCACACCTGAAGTTGTTGAATTAAGAGATCGTTGTGGATTTCCCGGAATGAAAATATTGCAATTTGCATTTGATTCAGGATCAGAAAATCCCTATTTACCCCATAATTTTTCTAAAAATTGTGTTGTCTATACAGGTACTCACGATAACGATACTACGCTTGGTTGGTATAATGGACTCACCAGACAACAAAAATTGCATGTTTGTAGTTATATTGGGTGTTGTGAAAATGAAATTGTTGCTGGACTGATTCGAACAGCAATGATGTCAGTTGCCAACACGACAATAATTCCTTTTCAGGATTTACTAGGTCTTGATTCCATGGCAAGGATGAATATCCCTGGGACTGCAACCGGTAACTGGGCATGGCGCTTTTGTTGGGATCAGGTCGAGCAGTGTTATTGGTCTGATTTTGCTGACATGATAAAACTTTACGGACGCCGTGGATAAGTCGGTTTTGTAAATAATCTTGACAAATAGGCTGTATTGAATATACTTGCGTACTTTGATTTTGAAATTTATGTAACATGATGTTTTATTATGGATATAGCCATTGAAAATTGTTTTAGACCATATTACTGGAAAACCGCTGGAGTTAAATGGCGAAAAAGCTATCGAATTTTTTCCGGCACTTGTTGAAGCTCAGGCGGCTGGTGAATGTGTTTTTAATGCTCCTGTAAGCTATTCCCTGGCGGCATCAAAAGAGTTTGGGCATATAAGGGTTTCCGGTGATGTTAAAACTTCAGTCCTGATATCCTGTTCGCGATGTCTTGCTGAATACGAATCTCCCATAAGTTCATATTTTACAATTATCTTCAGAAAGGGAGTCGTTGATCCTGATTTTAGTGAAGATGAAACTGAGCTTAGCGAAGATGATCTGATCTCCTCTGTTTATAGCGGGGATGAAATAGATTTGACGCATGATATAGAAGAACAGGTTGCAATGGCAATTCCTTTAAAACCGCTCTGTGAAGAGAGTTGCAAGGGGTTGTGCCCAGAATGTGGAGTTGATTTAAATAAGTCATCATGTACATGTACCGAAAAGGCGTTTAACTTCAAGTTCAGCGCTCTTAAGGACTTTAAAGTAAAATAGATAACAGCGATGGTGGTGGCAAGATCCCAACCACCTGAAAAAGGAGAATCAAGATGGCAGTACCCAAGAAGAAAACATCCAAATCACGTAAAAACATGAGAAGGGCACATGATTTTTTGACTGTACAGTCAGTTTCAACATGTCCTCAGTGTAAATCTCCCAAGCTTCCTCATCGTGTTTGTCCTACTTGCGGTGTTTATAAGGGAAAAGAAGTTATTGCAAATCCTAAAACACTCTAAGAGAGCGTCTTTATCGTGTCTTTACCACAATTGAAGAGAGTAGCTGTAGATGCAATGGGTGGAGATAATGCTCCCGAAATTGAAGTGGCTGGTGCAGTGGCCGCCTGTCGTGAATTTGGTATTTCAGTGACATTGGTTGGTGATAGTGCTCGTCTTGAGGCCGAATTGGCCAAGCATGCCATTAAAGGTCTTGATATTGATATTTGTCATGCCAGTGAAGTTGTGGGTATGCATGATTCCGCGTCCGATGCGGTCAGAAAAAAACGGAACTCATCAATACGACTCGCTTTTGATCTGGTAAAAGACGGGAAAGCTTGTGCAGCTGTCAGCGCCGGTAATTCCGGCGCCACAATGGCGGCAGGTATGTTTGTACTTAAGCGAATTAAGGGGATTGAACGTCCGGCAATAGCTCAGATTTTTCCTACACTAAAAGGTAAAACTCTCGTTCTTGATGTGGGTGGCAATGTTGACTGCAAGCCAATTCATCTGGTTCAGTTTGCTATTATGGGTGAGGTTTATGCGCGATATGCCATGGGAATTGAGAATCCTGAGGTTGGTTTGCTTTCCAATGGAGAAGAAGATTCCAAGGGCAACGAACTAACGCGTGAAACCAATATGATTTTGCGAAAAACATCACTTAATTATGCTGGATATGTTGAAGGGCGTGATATCTTTAAGGGAACAGCAGATGTTGTTGTTTGTGATGGCTTTGTTGGAAACGTCGTCCTTAAATCATCGGAAGGCTTAGCCGAAGCTATTGGTAGAATGTTGAAAGAAGAAATTCTGAAAAGCTGGATATCAAAGATTGGGTACTTGTTTGTTCGTAGTGCCTTTGCTCGATTCAAAAAAATTGTTGATTATGCTGAATATGGTGGAGCACCATTGATTGGTATCAATGGGGTTGGCATGATTTGTCATGGCGGTTCTAATGTAAAAGCAATTAAAAATGCAATTAGATTTGCCAATGAATATGCTCGAAGTGGAGTGACTGAACACGTTGCTGAAAAGCTTACCGAAAATCATGCTGTTTTTTTACAACGTGAAAATCTAAATAACCAGGCGGCTGTGTAATGAGTATGAAATTGCTTAGAGCCAAAATCACCGGGACCGGATCTGCACTACCGGAAAAGATAGTAACTAATGCTGATTTAGAGAAAATGGTTGATACCACTGACGAGTGGATAACAGTCCGAACCGGAATCAAACAGCGTAGAATCGCAGCAGATGGGGAATATACATCCTCTTTTGCTGTTGAAGCCTCTCGTAAGGCTATTGAAATGGCCGGCATAAATGCTGAAGATATTGACCTTATTATTCTTGGAACAATCACCCCAGATTTCCCTTTTCCAGCAACAGCATGTATAATTCAGCATGAACTAGGAGCCCGTAACGCGACAGCTTTTGATATTTCTGCCGCCTGTACAGGGTTTGTTTGTGGACTTTCAATTGCCGAGAAATATATAAGTACAGGTAGTGTCAAGAAGGCTCTGGTTATTGGTGCTGAGGTTCTGTCGCGTATCGTTGACTGGACAGACAGAAATACATGTATCATTTTTGGAGATGGTGCCGGAGCAGCAATTGTTGAGGCTTCAGAAGGTGATGAAGGAATATTGTCAACACATCTTTTTAGCAATGGAGCATATTGGAATACGCTATATCAACCTGGTTTTGGAAGCAGAAATCCAGTTGGCTGTGAACGTACTATTGCAGAGCGCAACTTTTTCCTGCAGATGGATGGTAATGAGGTTTACAAACAGGCGGTCAGGTCGATGGAAGAGGCAGCACTCACTGCCCTTAAAGCAAATGATATGACTGCAAATGACCTTTCTCTGTTTATTCCACATCAGGCGAATATTCGTATTGTTGAAGCCATTGGCAAGCGTTTAAAAGTTCCGTCGGAAAAAGTTTTTGTAAATCTTCACAAGTATGGCAACACTTCCGCCGCTTCCGTACCTATTGCTCTTGATGAGGCAAACAGGGAGGGCAGGCTTAAGCAGGGTGACATTATTCTGCTTGACGCGTTCGGTGGTGGATATACTTACGGTTCTGCCCTTATTCGCTGGTAGCTCGCTTTTTTGTAGAACTAAATTCAAGTGAATTAGTGAGGTTATTGTTATGAGTAAAACCGCTTTTATTTTCCCAGGACAGGGTTCACAGTACTCAGGTATGGGTAAGGAACTATCAGCGTCATTTCCAGTCGCACGTCAGGTTTTTGATGAGGCTGACGAAGCACTCGGCTTTAAACTTTCCAATATCTGTTTTGAAGGCAGTGAAGAAGAACTCAAGCTCACAGCCAATACTCAACCAGCAATTCTTACTTGCAGCATCGCTATCCTTCGTGTCCTTGAGCAGGAAGTCGGTATTAAACCAGATTTTCTGGCCGGCCACTCGCTTGGTGAGTTTTCAGCACTCGTCTGTTCAGGTACTATGGCGTTTGCTGATGCCGTTCGTACAGTGCGTGCCCGCGGTACATTTATGCAGGAAGCTGTACCGGTTGGTACCGGTGCTATGGCTGCAATATTGAGCGCAGATAAAGAAAGCCTTGAAGCAATCTGTGCTGAAGCAGCACAGGGTGAAGTTGTTTCTCCTGCAAACTTCAATTCTCCAGGCCAGATAGCAATAGCAGGGCATGTTGGTGCTGTTAACCGGGCCATCGAAATAGCCAAAGAACGTGGATTCAAAAAAGCCATGATTCTCCCTGTCAGTGCACCTTTTCATTGTGCTCTTATGAAGCCTGCTGCTGACCGACTGACTGCAGTTCTTGAGGCGATTACATTTTCAGATATTATTTATCCCTATATTGCCAATGTTGATGCATCACCTAACTCGGACAAAGCTAGGGTCAAGAGTCTGTTGATTGAGCAGGTCTGCTCTCCAGTCTTATGGGAACAGTCTGTACAGAAGATGGTTAGCCTTGGTGTTGATAACTTTCTGGAAGTTGGACCAGGTAAGGTTCTTTCCGGACTGGTTAAGCGAATAGATAAAAGTGTCACGATTAACAACATAGAAGATGCCTCTGGTCTTGCCGCACTTAAAGGTTAAGCCGGATACAGAAAGGTTTGTCATGGTTAAGGATAGAGTCGCTATAGTAACAGGCGCTTCCCGTGGTATCGGTCGTAGTATTGCTCTGGCGCTTGCAGATGCTGGTGCCAAGATTGTCGCTGTTGCTACAACTAAAGAAGGTTGCATTAAACTGGTTGAAGAACTTGCACAACAGGGTAAGGAGGCCATTGCTGTTCAGTGCAATGTCGCTGTTACTGCTGATGTGGAACGGCTTGTTGAAACGGCACTGGAAAAATTCGGCAGAATTGATATACTTGTCAATAATGCCGGTATCACACGTGATGGCTTGCTGATGAGGATGAAAGACGATGACTGGGATACTGTTATGTCCGTAAATCTTAAAGGTGCTTTTGTTTGTACAAGGGCAGTTTTCAAGATAATGAGCAAACAGCGTTCAGGAAGAGTAATTAATATTACGTCTATAGTTGGTCAGATGGGTAATCCGGGGCAGGCTAATTACTGCGCCAGCAAAGCCGGAATGATTGGTTTGACAAAGTCGAACGCAAGAGAAATGGCTAAACGTAATATTACTGTAAATGCTGTTGCTCCAGGATTTATTGTTACAGATATGACTGAAGCTTTATCTGAAAAAGCCAAGCAGGATCTTGCATCACAGATTCCAATGGAAAGGCTTGGAAGTGGAGATGACATTGCTAATGCTGTGCTATTTCTGGCTTCTGATGATTCTTCATACATAACAGGACAGGTGCTCGCTGTTAATGGCGGCATGTACATGTAGAATTAAAAATTATGTTTTGACTTTTAACAAATTCATTGTTAAGAAAGCGTTGCCAATTAATTGGACCAAAATTGAACCTGAACAAGGTTTACATCAAACGGAGGTGGAAGATGTCTGATATCGCAAAAAGAGTTAAGGAAATCGTAGCTGAGCAGCTTGGCGTTGAAGAATCACTGGTAGTTCCTGAGGCATCATTCATGGATGACCTGGGAGCTGACTCTCTTGATACAGTTGAGCTCGTAATGGCTCTCGAAGAAGAGTTTGATCTAGAGATCCCTGATGAAGCCGCTGAAAAAATTCAGTCAGTAAATGACGCAATTGAATACATAGTTGAACACAGCTAAACAGTAACTGGCTATTGAAACGGGGAGGGGAGACCACTCCCCTCTTTCATTTTGTAGCCGTAGTGAATGTCATTTTACATCGGGAGTAACTTATCATGAGAAGAGTTGTTATTACGGGAATCGGTGCTGTTTCTCCACTTGGTACCGGTAACGATAAAAACTGGGATGCGCTTGTAAATGGTCGATCTGGAGTTCGTCTAATCACTCGTTTTGATTCAACTGACATGCCGGTAAAAATTGCTGGTGAAGTTATCGATTTCAATGCTGAGGATTTTATCGATAAAAAAGAGATCAAGAAGATGGATCTTTTTATCCAGTATGCGCTGGCGGCAGCTCAATTCGCAATGGAAGATTCCGGTTTGAAAATAACCGATGAAAATGCCGAACGCGTTGGTGTTCTTGTCGGATCAGGCCTTGGCGGATTGCCGACTATTGAAAAATATCATACGATAATGCAGGAAGGTGGATACAAGAAGATTTCCCCATTCTTCATTCCGATGCTAATTATCAATCTTGCCCCAGGTCAGATTTCAATCAAATACGGTGCTAAGGGACCTAACAGTTCAACTGTGTCGGCTTGTGCTACTGCTACTCATTCTATTGGTGATGCCTTTCATATGATTAAGCGTGGCGATGCTGATGCAATGATTGCTGGCGGTACTGAGGCGACTGTTACACCGCTCGGTATTGGTGGATTTGCAGTAATGAAGGCACTGTCAACCCGCAACGAAAATCCTGAGACAGCATCACGGCCGTTTGATAAAGGTCGTGACGGTTTTGTTCTGAGTGAGGGAGCGGGTATAGTTATTCTGGAAGAATATGAGTCTGCAAAAGCACGTGGTGCGAAAATTTATGCCGAGATTGTTGGATATGGCTTGACAGGTGATGCTTATCATATGACCGCCCCAACACCAAATGGTGAAGGTGCTGCACGTTGTATGAATATGGCTCTCAAAAATGCCGGCGTAAATCCAGAACAGGTTGATTATATCAATGCTCATGGAACCTCGACCCCTTATAATGATCTTTATGAAACAATGGCAATCAAGACAGTCTTTGGAGATCATGCAAAAAAACTCATGATTTCTTCAACAAAGTCCATGACCGGTCATCTACTTGGTGCTGCTGGTGGTGTTGAAGCTGTTTACTGTTGTCAGGCAATGGAAAAGAGCGTTGTTCCTCCAACTATCAACCAGTTTGAATCAGACCCGGATTGTGATCTGGATTATGTTGCCAATACTGCACGAGATGCCAAGGTTGAGTATGCTATGAGTAACTCTTTCGGTTTTGGTGGTACAAACGCAACTTTGCTTTTCAAGAAAATTTAGGTGGCAGTTAAATGATAGTTATTGGCAGTGACCACGGTGGTTTGAATCTAAAGACAGCTCTGAAGAGTTATCTTGACAGACGTCAGATTCATGTTTTGGATGCTGGAACTGATTCTGCTGATTCAGTGGATTATCCTGAGTTTGGATTAAAAGTCGCTGAAACAGTAAAAAATGGTGATGCAGAACTTGGTATACTGATTTGCGGTACGGGAATCGGAATGTCAATTGCAGCCAACAAGGTTCCTGGCATAAGAGCGGCACTCGTAACGGATGCTTTTATGGCTCGCATGTCCAAGGAACATAATAACGCCAATGTACTTGTACTTGGAGGCCGTATCCTGGATGAGCAAAAGGCATGTGATCTGGTAGGAGAATGGTTGGATGCGACTTTTGAAGGTGGTCGCCATCAAAACAGATTGGCCTTGATTTCTGAAATAGAAAAAAAATATAGTAAATAGTGATATTGTGATAAGATCCAAAGACGGGACTTTAATAGAGTCCCGTTTCTCTTTTGTGTAAAGAATATTTCGTAAAGAAGGAGATTACATGTCTATTTTATCAAGTTTTGATGCTGAAGTCGCTGATGCTATCAGCAAGGAAACTGAGCGTCAGGAGTATAATCTCGAGTTGATTGCTTCTGAGAACTTTGTGTCTGAAGCAGTTTTGGAAGCTCAGGGCAGCATCATGACCAATAAGTATGCTGAAGGCTATCCAGGCAAGCGTTATTATGGCGGCTGTCACCACGTCGATGTGGTTGAGAACCTTGCTATTGAGAGGGCCAAGCAGCTTTTTGGCGCAGAACATGCTAATGTTCAGCCACATGCCGGTTCACAGGCAAATATGGCTGTTTATTTTTCAGCGTTGAAACCTGGTGATACAATCCTGGGCATGAACCTTTCTCATGGTGGCCATTTGACACATGGTAGTCCGGTTAATTTCTCCGGTCGTTTTTTTAATATTGTTCCCTATGGTGTCTCCCCTGATACTCAAACCATAGATTATGAAGAGGTCGAACGGCTTGCAATCGAGCATAAACCTAAAATGATCGTAGTAGGTGCCAGTGCATATCCACGTGTTCTTGACTTTCCTGCATTTCGTGCAATTGCAGACAAAGTCGGCGCGTCTGTAATGGTTGACATGGCACATATCGCTGGTTTGGTTGCTGCTGGAGTTCATCCTAACCCAGTTCCATATGCTGAATATGTTACCACTACGACTCACAAGACTCTTCGTGGGCCAAGAGGCGGTATGATTCTCTGTCGTGAAGAGTTTGCCAAGTCCATCAATTCTCAGATCTTCCCGGGTATTCAGGGCGGACCATTGATGCACGTTATTGCTGCAAAGGCAGTTGCTTTCAAAGAGGCATTGCAGCCTGAATTCAAAGAGTACCAGCAGCAGATTGTAAAAAATGCCAAGGCTCTTGCTGAATCACTTATAAAACGTGGATTTAAGCTTACCAGTGGTGGTACGGATAATCATCTGATGCTGCTGGATTTTTCCGGCACTGAAATTACCGGTAAAGCAGCAGAAGAAGCTCTCGACATTGCAGGAATAACAGTTAACAAAAATACCGTACCATTTGAAACCCGTTCGCCTTTTGTAACCTCTGGTATCCGCGTTGGGACGCCAGCAGCTACTACACATGGTCTCAAAGAGTCTGAAATGGACGCTGTAGCTGGTTTTATAGCCGATGCCGTTGCTAATATCGGAAATGAAGCTAAACTGCTTGCCATTAAAACCCAGGTAAATGAGCTGATGAAGCGCTTTCCATTGTACAAAAGTAGAATGAAATAGGTTTTGTTTTATAATTAGCAGAAAGGCCCTTTGAAAAATCAGAGGGCCTTTTTTTTAACAGTTATTGAATGATAAAATCAAACATGGTTTCTTAGCATCAATTGTGCCGGGTGTGGTGAAAGATAGATCTGGTTTTTTAAATACTGCTGATCATATTTATTGATATAGTGTCTGAGAAGTGTCATGGGAACAATCAACGGTAGAATACCGGCATGATATTGCCCAATCAGTTCTACCATCTCGGATTTTTCCTCGTGTGACAGATGTTTTTTGAAGTATCCCATTATATGCTGTAATACGTTTGTATTTTTACTTGTGGTGGCGTGCAATGCCAGTCCTCTCATCAACAATGATTCGTACTTTTTAAGCAGTTCTGAAGTTGCCAACTCTTTGCCATGTGCAACTAACGCTCCCATCTCTTTATATATCTGTGGACTGTGGGCCATCATCAAGAGTTTATGACTGGTATGGAAGTCAACTAGTCTTCCGACTGTTGGGCTGTCAGTCAGAAAATCCTTCCACCGACGGTAACTGAAAACCCTTTCAATAAAATTTTCTCTGATAGGCAAGTCATTTAAACGTCCTTCCTCTTCCATTGGAAGCAGTGGGAATTGACGTGCCATTGCAGCTGCAAAAAGACCGCTTCCGTTTTTGACAGCAACGCCATTATTATAAACCTTGACCCGATATAGTCCTGAGCTTGGCGAATCTTTTTTGAAAATAAAGCCGCACAGGTCTTCTTTTTCAAGTTCTACTGTTTTGTTTAAACAGTAAGCTAGCATTTGATCAGTTTTGTCAATTTTACTCTTTCCGGTTATCAGTCTCGGATTGCCAGGATCACCTTCAAGTCTCATTGATTCCCTTGGTGTTGGTAAACCGCATCCAACCTCAGGGCAAACAGGTATGAATTTAAAATATTGTCCAAGAATGTCTGTAATGTAATGGTCATGCTTATGGCCACCATCATAGCGAACATGTTGACCAAGCAGGCAGGAGCTGACACCGAGTTTAATTTCAGTAACCATAATTTGATTTATCCTTTTGGAGCGGTAGTTTGTTGATGGTGCCTTTTACAGAGATTTCAATGGGACTTCTGTTTTTTACAGCAAAAACATCAATTCCCGGTTTGCCTTCCAACGGACAGACATTTTCACAAATTCCACATCCATTGCATAGCTCTTCAACTATATATGGCACTTGTATGGTAACTTTCAGTCCGTTGTCGTCGGTTTGTTGTTCTGTTCGAGAACGGATCGCCTTTTGTGGTATGGGACAATGTTCTTCACAGACAATGCAGTTGATTTTACGTGCCAAAGGAAGGCAGTGGCTCTTGTTAAGTATCGCCTTGCCAATAACTTCAAGTTGCTTCTTTTCTGCAGACAGGTTTGGAATGGCGGCTGTCGGGCAGACCTGACCACACAAGGTACAGTTGTATTCACAGTATCCAAGCCGTGGAATCAGCATTGGAGTATATAAACCCTCAAAGCCAGCTTGAAGTACGGCGGGGTAGAGGGCACTTTTAAGGCATACTTTCATGCACTCGCCACACCTGACACACTTTCGAAGAAACAGATCCTCATCCCTGACACCTGGTGGTCTTAATATCTGAGCCATTGCATCAGGCCTTCGGTAACGGAAGACTCCTGACAGCATGAATCCTGTTAATAAACCTCCCAGCAGCACTCTGCGTTCTGGAGCAAAATTATCTCTGCGGGTCGGGAATGGGGAAAGCGTGAAAGAGACTCTTGCCTGTTGGCATTTGTGCCGGCAATCCATGCAAAGGATGCAATCCTGATTGCTTAGATATTCTTCGTCAAAAGCGGTAGGGCATGTGGTTCGGCATGCCTTGCAATCTGTGCAAAGTGATACCGGAGTACGTTTAAAAAATGAAAAACGACTTAACAGGCCAAACAGTGTTCCCAGAGGGCAAAGGTTTCTGCACCAGTTGCGACGTTCATATCGCTCAATATAAATGATCAGTGTAAAGATAAATGCAGAAAGAAAAGCCAGCGGGTAAAATGTTTCTCTAAAAGGCAGCAGGTGATCTTTTAAAATATTGTACCCCGGTGCAAGCAGATCCCGCTTGTCGCCAATCAGGTTGTATATGCCCACCCAGCCGGTCCGGAATCCGTCGCCAATCAGCGGGTACAGGAAAAATGTCAGTGCTCTGACCAGAATGGCAATCGGGTCAAGAATACCTGCCAGGTTGATATTGAAAAAGGCGGATGAGAGTAGAGGAAGAAGCAGCCAATATTTAAAGTTGCCTTTGAACAGTTTGATTGGAGCACTTTTTTTAATTTTTACAGTAACCAGGTCCAGTATTGTGCCGAGCGGGCAAATCCAGCCGCAAAAAAAACGGCCCAGTAATATTGTGAAAAATACCATCAGCAAGGAAGGTAGCAACAGAAAGTCAAAAGATCTGACTGCAGCAACATAACTGAACAGAACAAGCGGATCAGCCCGGAAAAAACTGTTAACTGCTGCAGATATCGTGTCGTTGCCGCGATATTCGGTTTGAATGAAAAGAACAATAAAAATGATAAGGAAAATAATCTGGCTTAATCTTGCTGTAGATAACCTTTTCATCTTTACTCCGTGATTTTACGATCTTTATGCTTTAACAATCCGAATTTTTTTTAGATTGATCTCTCCCAGCCCACGTTTACTGGCTGCCACTGTTACCGAAATATCTTCCGGTTTTAGACCGAACAGAGTCGTTGCATAGGCATCAGCTGCAACTATATCGGTGGAAGCTATTACTTTATTAAGTTTTTTGACATCACCCAGATCACCGCCTTGTGGGCCATGCGCCGTCAGCACTCTAGTGGCATCAATTACAACCAGGTGACTTTTAAGTACACTGTTGATATCTGCCAGAGAGCTATCAATGTTTTTGTGGATGCTGCCACGATTACCACCCATGACACCCATAACATTCTTCAACCCCAGTGTGAGTCTGGTTAAACCGTGATGTTTTGCTACAGGCACATTGATAAAAACATCCGCATTTAAAGCCTCGCTGTATAGCTCCCATTCACTTAGCACCCTGCCATTTATGGCGACTTTCTTGAAACGTTCATTTTCAATATGTTTAAATTCAACATTCTTCATTCCTTTCAGAGCAGCTTCCATACCGCTGTTTACGTAGCAACGTCGAGCATCATTGCAAGTCCTGTCAAAGACTTTAACTTTTTTTGCCCCGGCTTTTAATGCTTCTTCAACAATTGCTTTTACTACAAAAGGGTTCGTGTTGGCAGCCTGATCAGGGTTTCTATCCCAGCCAATATTCGGTTTTACTACTACAATATCACCGCTTTTAACAAAGCGCTTCATGCCGCCAAGTTTGTTAATTGCGTTTCGAGTTGTTAAAGCCGGATCATTGCCTTCTGCAACTGCAACCAGTGGACCTTCGGCAGCAAACAGGCTTTTGAGAAGAGAGCTATGAAAAAATGAAGCAATTCCAAGTACTCTGATAAATGATCTTCTATCCATTGTAACTACCCCCTTGCTTTTTATAGATCTGTAAATCTATTTCAGGTCGACAGTATTCAATTGTTTCTGTGTTTTTTGTTAATAGCTAATGTTGTTGAACGTAAAATCTGGTGATAGAATATATTGAAAAGTTAATTTAGCTATTATCATATTGTTTAATAATAAAAAATGAAAGGGGAAGTTATGGCTAAACATTTAGTTTCTGTCGTTACATTTGCAATCTGTGTTGTTAGTTTTAATGCTCATGCAGCTAAAAAAGAAAGTACACCTGCATATCCTCATTATTGGATGAGTATTGCAACAAGTAACCAGAGCATTCCAGGAATGTCTGAACAGATGTCAGGATTTGCTTCCATTTTCAGTGGGAAATCCGGCTTTGGTCCCCGCCGCACACTTCTATTACAACTTGAATCTCCCCGACAAGTGTCTGAAAAGCCAGAGGCACAGCACGATATACCTGCAGGTCAGAAAATGGGCAAGTCACTTCAGCTATTGACGCCAGAGCCGGTAAAAGAAACAAGAGAGGCTCAACCGGTTGAAAGAGACAAGCCTGAGAAGGTTGAAAAACCTAAGGCTCGAATGCTTATATATTGGGGTTGCAGTGAAACAGTCCGTAAAGGTCAGCCCAGGGTTATTGATACCGAGAAAATGGACATGATGCAGTTTGGCAAAGCTTTGGTTGGCCGCTCGCCAACACAGCAGTATCCACCTTCAGTTCGTAACGGGTGGGTTTACGGTGATTGGCCTAATAAGGAAGATAGCAAAGATATCCCCAAGGACAGCTCACTGATCGGTGACCATTTGATTCATGGCAATTATGTAAAAGATATTCGTTTTAATGTTGATCAAAAACGCGATTTCATGGCACCTGTAGAATTTACAACTCTAAAATCAGTCTCAAATGGAGCCATGAAGGTTGAATGGAAAGCAATTCCCACAGCTACCGGTTATTTTGCAACCGTAATGGCCCATAATTCAAAAACAGAAGAGACAATTTTCTGGTCATCAAGTGAGGTTTACGAGCCCGGTTTTGCTCTGATGAATTATCTCACTAACAGTGATGTGCAGAGGTTTATCAAAGAAAAGGTTGTAATGCCGGCAGGAACTACTGCGTGTACTCTTCCGCCGGTTTTCAAGGATGTGGCAGGGGCCTTGCAGTTCATTGCTTATGGGGAGGAGTTGAATCTGATCCATCCTCCTAAACCAAAAGACCCTAAAAAACCCTGGAATCCGGAATGGTCAGTTAAAGTACGTCTTAAATCAACCGGTATGATTCCATTGATGGAAACGCAGGATCGTAAGGATACTTCTAAAAAGGGTAAAACGACTCCTCAATCTGATGATGACGGTGAAAGCAGAGAAAAGCGTGACAAGGAGGATTCAGGGTCATCAGGCAGTCCCATGAACAAGATCAAGGGAATATTCGGATTTTAATGTCAGACAGAAAATATAAAGGCCTCAGGGATTATTTCTCTGGGGCCTTTATTCTTGTGGTGAGTAAGTAAAGTTAAGTATTTTGAATTGGTCTGAACCATATCTACATTTTTGTTCTTTGGAAATCTGGAGTATTGATCAAAATTGGACTCAGGTTTTGAGCCGGAATCTGAACAGGTTTCATCCAGAGAATAAATAAGGCCACAGTAACAAGTCCTGCCATGCCAGAGACATAGAACACGGCCTGTAGCCCAAAGGAGGTTAGTAAGAGTGCGCCAGCAAGCGGGCCGATTACAAAACCGGCATTTAGCATGGCATTGAACATCCCGACTGTGATTCCGATTCCGTGCAGTAGGCCTTCATCAATAAGCAGAGCAGTGCTTGCAGGTTGAGATAGGGCACTGGAAAAGCCGATACCAATTCCAAGTATAAGCATCTGATAAAAATTATCGGCGTGGGGAATACAAAAATACAGCAATGCTGCTGACAGACCCCCTGAAACCACCAGTAACCTGCGTGGCAGTTTGTCAGATAGTTTTCCCATGGGGCGCAGCATTAGTGCGATCACGACAGTGACAGATGCCATTATGATCCCTATTTCCTTACCGCTCAGGTGTAGTTTGCTGGTCAATAAAAGAGGTACAAATGCCCCAAAGGTTGAAATACCGCATGCCCGGCCAAAGATAAATGCCATTAGACCTCTTAGAGAACCTGGTTTTCTGCTGGTATGCAAAATGTTGAAAAGCCGGGTTATCATTCCCGAATGGTTGCTATTTGTAATACTCGGTTTGCTTACGGGTATTGAAAGTAATGCTATGCAGAGGGCAGAAAGGCATAGTAGAGCCAGCACAGCAAAAAGGCCTTCAAATCCCCAAAAATCCTTGATGATACCGCCTAGTATAGGTCCAATACCTAAAGCTCCGTAAAAAGATATATCAAATGTTCCTAAGGTTGTTGCGCGGTTTTCTGATGGGGAGAGCTCTCCGGTCAATGACTGTAGAACCGGTCTAAACATCGCACACCCTGCACCTTGAAGTAGTCTCAGGATTGAAATTGCAACAAGATTTGTTGTTAGTAGAAAGCAGAACGAGATAGCGGCATAAAGGCAAAGGCTGGCGATAATCAGGGTACGCCGGCCTATACGGTCTGACCATGAACCCATAATTGGACTGAAAAAGATTTTTGCAAGCGCATAGAAAACAATCGGCAAGCCCAGCATGATGCCACTAGCACCAAGATTTTGAATATAGACAGTAAAAAAGGCGTCAGTTATTCCGAATCCGAGTGTGATGGCAAAATTTACCAGAAATAATGCGCGAAACTGAAACTTGTTTTCCATGGTCAGGTAAAAGCTCCTTGGCAAAGGTTGAAAAAATTTCTGATCTGTTTAGTTGCAGTAACCATATTATGAAAGTCTTATGGCAATGGGTATAAGTGCAATACGGATTTGCGATCAGAAAATGGATTCAGTTTTTGAAATACAACAGCAGTAATCAGTGATTCTTTTCCGGTGTTACCGGCATCATAAATCCTGAAATCGGCCAGATAATTTTTTTCCGGATTTGTATGCCAGATATCTTTAAGGGTGGACCCATTCCATTTGAATGCCTTGAGTTCCGACCTGGTATATATTTTTGCGCGTGAAAGGAGAGTGAAACCGCTATTTACCGGGACAAATATTTCTCCTTTTGAGTTCACTTCAATTCGTGCCTTAAAATAGGATGCCCTGCTTTCTCCGCCACCCTGGACCTCTTCGTTCATCTCCAGATACGATTCATTACCACCAACCGGATCAACACTGCTGGCAAGAGTCTGTCCATCCAGAGTAATAATATTCAGGTAACCATCATCATCCAGACATGCAAACAGTTTACGTGTTTTATCGGGAAGGACGGCAAAATCATAAAGATTGGTCTTGCCAGGTAGTTCTACCGCTGTTCCTTCAACGAGACTGTTCTTTGAAAGGTTGACTCTGAATACCGGACCGGAAAATTCCCGCCCCTGAACTCCCATTTTCTGGCCCAGAAGTACAGATCCCTCCCCGGGTAGTGTTGTGCTGCGAAGATGCCAGGGAATATCACTATGGGTGATACGGTATTTACCATTCTCTTGTTCAATCGCAAGGGCTGCCAGGTTGCCGCTACCTGAAACCGTTGAGACAAAGAGCTCCATGCGACCATTTTTGTTCAGGTCGATTCCATCAAGATGATAAGCCCTGACAGCATTTCCGAGTTTGACGGTTGTTAACTGTTGCAGGTTTCCGTCGATGAAACGATGAATCTCGACTCTGTCATCAAATGCTACGGCAATTTCATGCTTGCCGTCGCCATCAAAATCTCCTGTTTCTATGCCTACTGGTACGCCGTTCATGGCAGGGCCGGTCCATAAAGTCCCTTTGTCAGAGTCAACCGCCTGCTTGATTGGTGAACTTTTGGGCATATCCGGCGCTGGATAGATGATTTCTGCCCGAGCATTGATTCCTGTGGTCATAAACAAAATTGCCAGTATGGATGAAACGGCCCATTGCGAAATCGTCATCGGTATTCTCCTGATGTTATTGAAAACATTTAAATAGTTTACTACTACAAGTGACGGTAGGCGGTAAACATGTAAAACGGCCCGGAGCAGTATGCTTCAGGGCCGTTTTAGCTGTTAGTCATTTAAGCTTTAACTTTCATTGGTTAGAAAACCATTTCCCATTTTGCGCCAGCAATATACTGTCTTGGCTCTTTTGCGCCTGCAGAATTTTGCATGTCATTGATGAAGTCAAATTCCGGTACGATCTTGAAGTTTTTAGTGACCTGGTACTGTGCGTTGATGAAGCTGGCAAAACGTTCATCAGCATGGATTGAATTTTTGTGATCGTCAACAACGTATGATGCACCAGCATATACTTTCCACTTTTTATCAACAGTATAGCCGATCTGTCCCCAACCGCCAAAGGTAGAAGCATTTGCAGCGTTGGCCATATTGAAATAGCCGGCCGTGTTATGGCCGTTGCCTGCAGCTCCGCTGACAACATAAGGAGAGTTGGCAGTACTCATCAGGTCGCCCGTATTGCGTCCGCCAAAAACGTTATAGCTGAGTTCAACCGGAGCCAGATCAAGCTTGCCATGGAAATAAATCAGGTAGGAGTGTATGTCGTAGTTTGCTGTTTTTGTTGCTGACGCATTGAAAGATTCAACGTTGTAAAAATTGTAGGCAACACCGCCGCCGTATGCCAATTTACTGACTTTGCCTTCATAGCCGATTACCATCTTTGGCATAACTGTGTTGTAGTTGTTGTAAGCTACAAGAGAATATGTATTCCCGGTATCAGAGAATTGTGCGAGTGCAGCAGCAGTGTTGATGTTGTCAGTATTATTTGAAGCGGCACCTTTTCTTGGCTGCATCGCAGTGAAATAAAGACCGTTGTCCAATGTCAGCTTGATCTGGGCATAGCGTCCATCCCAGAGAGAACCGTACCCGTTCATGCCACCATCGCTGTCCCATACCTGCTGTGTACGATAAACATATGGACTGGGAGTTTTGCCAACGCGAATTTTACCACCACCGAAATCCCACTCGCCAAAGAGCAGGCGAACTTCCGGATTGATGCCGGTATTGCCAATTGTTTTTGCTGGAGCCGGTGAAGTTTGATATGCACCGGTACTATAAACCTTTGGATTGTAAGCTCCGAGTTCTGCAACTGCGCTGAAACTGCCCTCTTTAACCCTGATACCGACCAGACTGTCGCCCTGGAGATCAAGGCTAAAGTCGTTATCTGATTTTTTTAAGCCGGCAGCGCTGTAAAAATCATTCTGCATCCAGTACGTGCCAACCCTGATAGCGCCGTAAGGTGTTACATCCAAAGCCATTGCCGGAGTTGCCAATGCCATTGCAGTCATTCCTGCGGCCAAACCGATACTCCATTTCTTCATTCGTGCCTCCCTGATAAAATAGTCCGTTGAATTAACAGATAATCTAAAATCTGTTACGGACTTTGATTGTAGTTTCTACGAATAAACATATAGCCTTGTCCGGATTGAACACACTTAATGCCTACACACGTGAAACCGGATTTTGTAAAGAGAAGGAGGCTAAGCTTTACTTTACAGCCGTGTTTCACGTGTGTGGATGTTGGCAGCTTCTCTCGGTTAAATGATTGTCGGGAGAGGTTGGAGGTTGGTTTTGCAGATAGTGTGCCATAAGAAAAAACCGTAATAACAGTCACTTGGCTAAGCGGAATATCAGGTTGGGGCTATCATTATGATAATGTGCTTGTCGTTATGAAACTATCAAAATGAGTAAAACAAAGCTGTGTGCAAAAATAGCTATGGCCGCCCTGGGGTGGGCGGCCATATGTTTTTGCAACCAGCTGTAACAGATTGTAAAATGACCGCTATTTGGAAATGCCGGAATATTTCAGTGCATTTTCAGCTGCAATGCGACCTGAGTTTACCGCAAAACCTGCAGTGCCGCCGCCTAAGAGCAGGTCGTAACTGTCGCCATACATGCCGCCTGCATCTGTGCCAACTGCATACAATCCCGGAATTGGTTCGCCTTTAGCGTTGACCGCTTCAGTTTTAGCAGAAATCTTTACACCACCAAGCGTACCGAGATGGCGAGGTAAAAGTTTAGTGGCATAAAACGGTGCTGTTGCAACTGGGCGAAGAAATTTAGTGGCTTTGTTGAATTCACTGTCTTCACGTGTTGCCGCTGAAACATTCATTTTATCAACGCTACCCTTTAATACAGCCGGATCCATGCCAAGCTGCCTGGCAAGGTCTTCAATCGTATCTGCCTTGAAAACATTTCCGCGCTTACGGCCAAGTTCCTTGTTGAAAAGCTCTTCCCATTTTGTCAGCTTTGTACCTTGCAGAACCCACTCACCCAAAGGCATTTCTATACCTTTTTCAACTGCCAGTTTCCGTGTAGCATCATCGTAGATAGAGTAAGCTGTTCCGCCAATTCTTGTAATTGCATTGCCTGAATACGGCCAGAAAACAATGTTTGACTCATCCGTATAGCGTTCACCACGTGGAGTTACCCAAAAGTACGGTTGAACAGCAAGTGCAATCATCTGGTCTGCAGGATGGAAACCAGCCAATCCAGGGCGATAGGCCTGTACAGTAGCCATTCCTTCAAGGGCGGCCCCTGTTTTTTCTGACATCCTGATACCGTCGCCATCTTTGCCAATATTTCCAACCGGAATTACATCCGGATAATCAGTAACATATTTTTTCATCATTTCTTTGTTGTTTGCAAAACCGCCGGTGGCAATAATTACTGCCTTGGATTTGATTTTGATTGCTTCGCCGGATTTATCTTTTGCTGTAACTCCGACAACTTTACCGTTTTCGGTTATCAAGTCTGTTCCGGGAGTTTGAAGAAGGATTTGTCCACCGTTATCCAGTACGAATTTGTTGAAAACATTGATCATCCGTTCACAATGGAAGTCGCGTGGATTCTTTTTGGGGTAATCAGGTCCCGGAGCAATTACGTGCCATGTGAGAGGCCCGCCGTGGCCGCCAACACCGACATATTCAATTTTGATACCCAGATCATCCATCCAGTCGATTGTTTCGGCCGACTTGTCTACAAATGCCTTGGCCAGGGCGCCGTTTGCCTTCCAGTGGCTATATTCCATGATTAGTTTAAAGGCGTAATCTTTTGTAACATTGATGCCGATACGTTTCTGGATTTTACTTTCTGCCGCAAAAACACCTTCACAGAAATTGCCTGTACCGCCAACCTTAGCCTGTTTTTCAAGTACAATTACCTTTGCTCCACCTTGGATTGCCTGGACTGCTGCAGCCAGACCAGCCGTGCCTCCGCCGACAATGGCAAAATCGGTTTCCATGTTTTTCTCTGCAAAAGCCGGAACAGAGAATGTAGCAACTGCGATCAAAGCTGCTGCAAAACTTCTAAATCGTTTCATTGAATTCCTCCTTTTTGAAATTGCCCCTTAGGGCTTGAAATCGTAGTGCGGTTATTTCATTTTGTACTCAAAATCCACATGGCATTCCAGGCAGGGAACAACAGTAGGTTTGTGTATACCGTGGCATTTGGTACAGTCTATCTGTCCCATATGATTGTCATGTGGGTTGCCATGCATATGTTTGGTAAGTGCCGCAACTTTTTCGTAACTGCCGTGACATTCCATGCAGGATGCGCTGCCTGCCGCTTCTGTCGGCTTTCCGTTTTTATGGCAATCTATACAGGAAATTCCTTCTGAAGCATGTTTCCCGCGTAATCCCGATGTTTGAGCCGTGGCTGGAGAAATATACAAGTATGAAATCACAAGTATTGTCAGAGTGATGGAAATCAACCGCATTTTATTCATTTAGACCCTCCAGATTCAAATTAATCAATCAAGGTGACACAATATTGCACCTACCATGCCATTTAATTTTGGCAGCATAATCAGCTAATAACGTGCTGATTTATAAATATGGCTTGACAGTTATTATCAAAATGATATTGATGTTATCGTTTTGAGAGGGGGTGGCATGCGTGCAAAAGATCTTAACCTGAAAGAGTTGTTAAGTTTTTCTCCAGAGGATGGGGTGATCAATTTTATGGGGCGAAGAGCGCTTATTTTTGATGCTGTTTCAGTTGGGCTCATGAGAAAGGAGCTAATTGAAAATCTTGGCGTTGCCGCCGCCAGAAACATTCTTACACGAAAAGGATATGCCCATGGTTGGCGAACAGCAGAAAGTCTGGATAAGGAATTTCCCAAGCTATTTAATGATCTTGAAACAGGTCCAAAGCTGCACATGTTGCATGGGCTTCTCAAAATACCAAACAGCAGGAGCAGTGACGGCAATGGAGATGTACCTTTGGTAGAGTCTGACTGGACTGACTCCTATGAGGCAGAACAGCATCTATTGCATCTGGGACGTTCTGAGGAACCGGTTTGCTGGACTTTGACAGGGTGGGCCAGTGGCTATGTTTCATACAGGACAGGACGCGAAGTGTATTTTATTGAAGATAAGTGTGTTGGCAGAGGGGATGCCTACTGCCATGTGATTGCACGTTTTAAAGATAAATGGGGTGAGGAAATAGAACCACATCTGCCATTTTATCAGGTGGAATCTCTGGATGAGATGCTTAAAGGGCTTAATAAACAGCTGATAGAAACTGAAAAACAGTTACAGGACCGTAAGCGTAAGCTCTTATGCTTAGAAGATATGTCCGACGACTCTCCCTGTATTACTGCTCGCAGTGATGCAATGCGACATCTTATGAGTCTTGCAAAACGTGTCGCCAGGGTTGATTCAGCGGTAATTGTGACTGGAGAAAGTGGTGCTGGAAAAGAAAGGATTGCCAGGCTGATACATGACCAATCTGCCAGAGCCGGTCGTCCATTTATTGCAGTAAACTGCGGATCAGTTGCTGAAAGTCTACAGGAGAGAGAGTTGTTTGGCCATGCCAAGGGGGCATTTACCGGCGCTGATCGCGATTCAATCGGCTTGTTCGAGGCTGCTAACGGCGGGACGCTGTTTCTGGATGAAATCGGCGATATTTCCATGGGGTTACAGGTGAAGTTGTTGAGAGCACTTCAAGAAAAGGAGATTCGCAGGGTTGGTGAGAATAAATCACGTTCTGTTGATATCAGGGTGGTTGCCGCAACTAACCGAAACCTTGCAGATGATGTGGCTGCCGGGCGTTTTCGTCAAGATCTTTACTATCGTTTAAGGGTAATTGAGCTGAAAGTTCCGTCTTTGCGTGAACGCACGGATGATATTTTACCATTGGCCAGAATTTTTCTGGAAGAAGCTACTAAGCGCTCAAACAGAAAAATATCCGCCTTTAAACCACAGGCAGCAGATCAGCTTCTTCGCTATAGCTGGCCCGGTAATGTACGGGAGCTTTATAATGCTGTAGAACATGCAGTCGCTCTATGTATGTCAGATCGCGTTGAAGTAGATGATCTACCTGAAGAGCTCCGCGCAGCAATGCCAAAGCCTGTTGTTAGCGGGGCCATACGTTCGCTTGAAGATGTGGAGAGAGAATATATTTTGGCGGCGGTTAGAGCAACTGGCGACAATAAGGCCCGAGCCGCTTCAGAGCTGAATATAGGCATTGCTACTTTGTACAGGAAACTAAATGAATATGAGAGGTTGGATAAAAAATAAATTTCGGATTTTAAAAAATAAAAATCCCCCCGGCGTAAACCGGGGGGATTTTTATTGCTGTTACTTTTTCATTAATCTATCCATCGCCATCTTGAGACTGATACGCATACGCTCAAGAACCTCAGCTAGCTGGCCAATTTCGTCGTCTGAAGTTGCTACAATTTTTTCACTGACGTCTCCATCAGCCATGTTTGAAGCAATTTGAGTAAATACGGTCAATGGCTGCAAGAGATATTTTACGATGTACATGATAGCAAAAATTGAGATAAACATAATTGCAGACATGATACCGATCAGGGAGAAGAGAAGTTCATTCTTTGCTTTATTAAGTTCAATGATTGAAAGGCCCATACGCATGTTGCCCCAATGCTTGCCTTTTACAATAATTGGAGAGGCGACGTCCCACATTGTCTCACCAGTATTACGATGATATACCTGAATTAAGCCTTCCTGCATGTTGTTTGCGCCCTTGATTTCAACAGGATTGTTGAATAGTCTTTTTGTCCTATTCCAAGTAGCATCAGTTTCTTTGTCGCCTGTAATTTGCCTGGTGTACATTGTGTTATGCGAAGAAACATAGCCGTTCTTATCAACAGCAACGGCGTAAACAATGTTTGGGTTTTTCATAAATTCGTCTTCCATGGCCAGCAAAGACTTGTCTGAAAAAGCATCGTATTTTGTATGATATTTAGGAGGATCAAAATTACCAAAAAGTACGTAGTTTGTGTCGAAAGCGTCAGCCATTGTAAGCGCTCCGTTATCGATCGCATCTTCAATAAGTCGGGAAAATGATTTTGCTCCGACGATGGTAATAAACTTGGCATGAGCCTGGTATTGCTGTTCAAGTCTTGTAAACTGCTGCTTGACCAGCAAAATAGACCCCAGAGCAATAACCACAAATAGAATGACGTTAACCAGTACGGTTACTTTAACACTAATTTTCTTAAACATTGTTTCCTCCTGTATTTGTTACTTTTAAATAATTAAAGATATGGTGCTATCATTTGTCTGAATTGGGCTGACTTGTTGTTATCATTAATTTCTAGATTGATGATTTCGATCAATTCTGGAAATGCGTCTTTTGATGGTTGATTGGTTTCAAGCCATTTTTCAATACATTCAGTGAAAATTATCTTTGCCATAGGCCCTAAAAACTTTGTGAGACTGGCTTGCATTCCACTCAGAGAGGATGAAAGCGGACCTTTTTCAATCAATTCTGCGGGATTATGTGTTGCGGCAATTGGTGCTTTTTGTGCTGGAGTTGAAATTGTTGATTGTTTTTCTGGTTCACTGCTTGCTGATTTATCAAGCTGTTTGGACGCTACATCTATAATCATGTCGAGTATTTGAATATTTACAGCAACTGTATTAGAGCATAGCAGAACATAATATCTGTCATGATCATGCCTGACGACAATTCGTCCTTTTTCATATTTGAAGTTGAATGTTCTTGAACCGCCGGTACATTCCTGGAAAACCGGAATATTGTCGGTTAGCAGGGATGCCACTGACTTCAACATTTCGGTGTCAATACCCTGCGGGAACAGATGTGCCATAACATGCCCCTGGTCATTACAAATCATACTACCGACGACCCCGGGAACTGAATTTAACTTGTTCAATACTTTATTCATTCAAGAACCTCCTTTCCGGATTAAAGCGAAAAACAGATTGTTTACATTATTATTGAAAAAGTGAACTTAGGCGTAATCAATGTTGATACTAGTTTGCTTTTATATATTTTTTAAAAATATTGGCGCGCCCGGAGAGATTCGAACTCCCGACACCCAGGTTCGAAGCCTGGTGCTCTATCCAGCTGAGCTACGAGCGCATATGGCGATAATACTATATCAGAATTAAATTTCATGAAACCATTATTTGCAAAAAACAATTAATATATTATTTGTCATATTTATCAATATATTGTCTTATTTGATTTGCAGTTTCGCTTGAAGTATCTATTGCCAAAAAACGCTTCCAAAATGGTATGGCTTCTTTAATTCGGTTAATTTCTATAGCATAAATATATCCAATGCTGTAAAGGCTCTCCAGGTTGTTTGGGTCAGCAGTAAGAACGAGTTCATGATTATTTATGGCTCTTTGGAAATCACCTGTCAGCCTGTACATGGCACCCTGATCATTTAGAACTTCAATGTCGTCGGGTTTAAGTTTTAAGGACACATTATAAGAATCAATGGCTTCTTTAGGCATTTCCAGGTCGTAGTAGGCATTTCCTAGTTCTGCCCAAGTTTTGTGATTTTCAGGTTCGGATTTTGTTTTAAGTAATGCTTCGGTTACTCGATTTTTTTTATCATCAAGTAATTGAAGTTCGGGGCCATTTTCTCTGTTTGTTAAAGTTGAAGAATCCTGTAAATAACTGTCATCAAGGTTCACTGATTCAGGTTCCGGACAAGCAACAGCAGCTGCCATATCCAATGCCGAGCCAGGTATGATTGTGTCACTAGAATTAAAGCTGATCAGTCGGTCAACTCTCTTGCCATTTTTAGCCAGAATATCAATCTGTTTCAATGTCGCAGACTGCTCAACACAGTTAATTTCATAGTATTCAAGGTGTTGAAAATACTCTTTTTTTGTGTACTCATTTGCAGCATCCATTCGTTGGCGTGCGCCTCTTGGCGTAAAGCGAAGCCAGATAGCAATATTCCCATCAGGTTTCTTCTGAATAGAGTCCATTTCAATGGCAACATTATGGCGATTTGTTTGGGCAAGTTTGTTCCATTGAACAGCATTAGCTTTTAGAGGCGGGGAAAAAATAAATATTATGAATGCGAATAACAGTAGTTCGTTGAATTTAACTGTTTGTATTCTTAATCCAATATTCACATGTTTCTCCATAGTTATGCTCAAAATGAACAGAAGTCATTGTACTTATATAATGAGTAATTACAACCGCTTTTTGCAATTATGTTTTTAACGTAGATGTGCAAGCCTTCAAACTTGACGCAAATCTGAATTTAAGGTAATTTCAATTGATTTAACACTGTATTTGTAGGAGTCTGTATGCGCGTCATATCTGGAAGCGCGCGTGGAATTAGGCTTCAGGCGCCTGTTGGGATTCTTACCCGACCGACATCTGATCGCGCAAGAGAGGCTCTTTTTAGTATCATCCAGAGCCGCAATGACCTGAGTGGCACCAAAGTACTTGATATTTGTGCTGGTACTGGCGCTCTTGCAATAGAAGCGTTAAGCCGCGGTGCTTCATCTGCAACTCTTATTGAAGTTGAAGTGAACGCACTTAAATCAATAAGAAGCAATCTGACAGCATCAAAATTATTAGACAGGGCTGAAGTGTTGAACATTGATGCTATTAAAGCTCTACACACTCTGTCCAAGCGTAATTGTTGTTATAATATTATTTTTTTTGATCCGCCATATTCCTCGGATCTATATAAGACAATTCCTGAAGAAATTAGTAAATTATCTCTTTTATGCCATGATGGCTTGCTAGTTATTGAAAGTTCTTCCAGAAATGTTCTTCCTGAGAAGATTGCAAGGCTTTTGAAGGTAGACTCTAGAACTTATGCAGATTCATCTCTAATTTTTTATGTTCTGGAGGATGTATGAAAAAAATTGCTATTTATCCCGGTTCATTCGACCCGATAACATTCGGTCATTTGGATATTCTGGACAGAGGTCTGAAAGTTTTTGATGAAATTGTTATTGCCGTTGCCTGTAATTCACAAAAAAATGCTCTTTTTTCTACTGAAGAACGTGTTGCATTAATTGAATCGGTTGTCAGAGACAAGAAGAGGGTCCGGGTTGACACTTTTAAAGGTCTTTTGATAGATTATGTCGCCCAGCAGAATGCTTCTGTTATAATTCGTGGATTAAGGGCTATTTCGGATTTTGAATATGAATTTCAGATTGCTCAGATGAACAGCTGTATCGGGTATGGTGTGGAAACATTATTTATGATGACCTCACTGCAATACGGTTATCTTTCTTCCTCAATTGTCAGGGAGGTCTGCTCTCTGAATGGCAACATAGATAGTTTTGTTCCACAGGAAGTGAAAGATGCCCTTAGGAAAAAATACGGTTTAGACAGAAATGAATAATTATTTTTTTCAGTTCGTTTATCTTTAAATAACCAGTAGTTTATTTTTGGAGGATGTTTGGATGAAACTTGCAGATAGAGTAAATAAGATTCAACCGTCACCAACATTGGCAATTGATGCTAAAGCAAAGGCTCTTATTGCTCAAGGTGTTGATATTATAGGTTTCGGAGCCGGCGAGCCTGATTTCGGTACTCCAGAGAACATTAAGCAAGCCGGGAAAAAAGCTATTGATGACGGCTTTACCAAATATATGCCTGTTGGCGGTGCGGATGACTTGAAGGATGCCATAATTGGTAAAATGAAAAAGGATCACGGTATAGAATATTCGCGAGACGAGATTTCTGTTGCCTGTGGGGCAAAGCATAGCTTGTATAATATTTCCCAGGCTCTTATCCAGGAAGGGGATGAAGTTATTATTCCAGCCCCATATTGGGTTTCTTATCCCGATCAGGTGGTTCTAGCCGGTGGTACTCCGGTATTTATAGAAACTGATGAATCATCCGCCTTTAAAATCACACCAACCCAGCTTGAACAAGCCATAACACCTAAGACTAAAGCCTTGATTTTGAATTCGCCATGTAATCCAACAGGCACAAGTTATTCTTTTGAAGAGATGAAGGCACTGGGAGAGGTATGTCTTAAGCATGATTTTATGATCATATCAGACGATATCTATGAACGACTTATTTACGATGGTCTGGTGTTTAATAATATTGTTCAGGTAGTACCAGAGCTTAAGTCAAGGGTTGTAGTTGTAAATGGTGTATCTAAAACATATGCCATGACTGGATGGAGAATCGGTTATGCCTGTGGACCTAAAGAGCTGATTTCTGCAATGACCAAAATGCAGTCTCAGTCTACTTCAAATGCAACTTCAGTTGCGCAAAAGGCATCAGTTGAGGCTCTCAATGGTCCTCAGGATGTTGTTACGGATATGATAAAACAGTTTGAGAAGAGGCGTACTTATATTGTCTCCAGATTGAATTCCATGCCGGGTGTAACCTGTTTCAATTCTACTGGAGCTTTCTATGTATTTCCCAACTTCTCGTCTTTTTACGGAAAATCATTTGAGGGTAAGCAAATCAATAACTCCTCCGAGTTTGCAGCATATCTGCTTGAAAATGCCAAGGTAGCCCTGGTTCCAGGTGTTGCATTCGGAGCTGATAATTATGCCAGACTTTCCTATGCCTGTAGCATGGAAAATATTGAAAAGGGAATGGATAGAATTGAAGAGGCCATTAAACTGTTAAAATAAGCTTTTCGCTTTAGATAATGCTAGAGTGATATAAATTCTAATAATGTATGGGGTGCATAGATGATAACAAGAGATATGATTATTGGAGATGTTCTCAGAAATCACCCCGAAACTCTTGCTGTGTTTAAAGAGTATAATCTTGAATGTTACGAATGCCAGATTTCAGATCTGGAAACCCTCCAACACGGTGCAGATGTTCACAAGGTCGACATTGATATTCTGATTGAATCCCTCAATAAAGTAATTTTATGATCAATTTATTCTTTTGTTTCGCCTGCCTGGCTTTTAAAAGAATAAAATTATGAGCAGTACTACTGATATATATGCCAGCTACTTCTCTGTCGGAATGAAAGTTGGTGTCGGTATACCGGCACCCAATTCCGAAACCTTCAGAGACTGGGCTCTCATCCATGAGCTTGATGAAGATCTGGTGTTTCTTCAGCTTTCCAGGGATCATCTGCCCGTAGATGTCAGCCTGCATGTCGGTCTGATACTTGAGTTGCGCGGCGGTAAAGAGGACGCAGGGTACAGCTGCCGTGCAATTATTGTTTCAGAAGGTATTGAAGGTCAAATACTGCTCCGATTAATCGGTGAGATCGTCACGGATGAATTACGAGAATTTTACAGAATAGATGCTTTCCTGCCTGTTAAGTATTACATTCCCGATATTCAGAATCAAAAAGAACTTGAAAAGGAATGGAGTGAGCGACGTGAACAGAGGATTGCCGAAGAAATTATTCGCAAACAGCAGCCGTGGGACAGCAGGTTAATAACCGGCAGTTCTGTTCTCCCAGATGAACGTCACTTGAATCTGGAAGAAATAGGGATTGAAAACCTCATTGAACAAGAAGATGAATCGGAAGAAAATTCGTGGGATACCATCATTCCGCTGGCAGCAAATATAAGTGGTGGTGGAATACGCATCATTGTACATCATATCTTTGAAGCAGGTCAGTATGTGCTCTTGGAAATTCTGGTACCGATTCCCATTCATATCGTTGATGCTGTGGCAAAAGTTGTATCTGTAAAGAGAACACAATCGAAATTAAATGAACGTGAAAGCTTTGAAGTGTCTTTGAAATTTGTAAATATCAATGAACGTGATCGAGATTCAATAGTTAACTATATTTCCAATATACAACTCAAGCGTATTCGCCAACTTAGGATGCAGTTCGCTTTTCGGGACAGTCTGACCGGGGATGCTCTTCCGGAAATTGAAAAATACAAAACTTTAAAACAGGTTGTTTTAGGATTAATTTTATGCAGTTTTGTTTTTCTGGTTGCATATTACTTATGGGGTTATGCAAATAATCGCCCCAAACATGAAATAGAAGAAATCTTTGAAAAAGGTATAAAAAAGTATCTTCAGCAGACTGGAAAATAGTTGAATCAATTGCTAACAGTTTGATTGCAATTAACTGTTTGATAATTTATTTATAGTTGATAAAATTAAAAGCATGTTTAAAATTTGAATGTTGTTTTAATTAGTTGGTTAAAATTTAGCATTCTGGGGGGAATTTATGGATATGTTTAAGAGTATTTACGTTTTTCTGGAAAAAAACTTTTTTAATACTCTATCCAAAAAACTTTCGTTTAACATACTGCTCCCGATTCTGTTTCAGTTGTTGATGGTTGCAGTTGTTATTTATTCAAACAGCGCTGCTTATCAATTGCTTAAGGATATGAACGTAAATAATGATATTCTGGTCAAATTTCAGACTATTTCAGGCAGCGGCCAGTTTGTTCTGTACATACTCTGCGCAACTTCATTCTGCGCAGCAGTAGGAGCGATTCTTTTTCTCCGATATTTGATGGTTCGGCCTTTGAAGCAGATTTCTGAAACTTTTGCAGCCAAGGACTTATCCCTTGATGTACCACTGATGACTTATGATGAAATCAGGGATCTTTCTGTTAATTGTAACCTGTTTCTGGAAGAGATGCGGAATGTCCTGGCAGATACTAAAAAAATGACCATAAAAATTGCCGTTGAATGTGCCAAGGTGAGCAAGAAGGTTAAAGATTCTCACCTGAATGCCTCGCAGCAAGGTGAGTTGGCAAATATTATACTGACAGCCAGTGAAGAAGCTGGACTGGCAATCGGTGAAATAACTCAAAGTACTCAAGGCATTTCATCTTCAATAGATCATAATTTTCATACAGCAGAAACTTCAATGCGGGAGTTGAAGGCTGTTACCGGAAATATTAATATGATTGGTGACAAACTGATCAATTTTGGTGCTACTGTAACAGGGCTTAACACAAACTCAGAAAAAATCAGGGATATTGTTTCTCTGATTGAAGACATTTCTGATCAGACAAACCTGTTGGCTTTGAATGCAGCAATTGAGGCAGCCAGAGCAGGCGAGCATGGCAGGGGCTTTGCCGTAGTTGCCGATGAGGTTCGTGCCCTTGCAGAGAGAGTTAACAAAGCAACCAAAGAAATTTCAAAAAATATTGATGAGATGCTTAAAAACGTTAGAAGTACTCAGAAAGAAACCCAGGAAATTAATGAATACACTTTTCAAACCAAAGAGGTTGTTGAAAAAACAGCCAATCATTTTGAAAATCTTGTACGAGACTCGGAAAATAATAGTTCACAGTTGACAAGGATTGCTTCAGCAACAGAAGAAATTTCAGTTACAAATGTAGAAATTAACCGCCAGATTGCTGATATTCATTCTTTAAGTACCAGTACATTGCTAAATTTAAACGAGTCTGCAAAATTCACAAAAGATTTGGGTATGATTACAGAAAGTATGCTTGAGAGAACTTCAAGGCTTCGTACCGGGCATGGTAAAATTGAAGAGATTGTTGTCTGGGCAGCTGCCCAGAGAGATATGATACAGAACCGAATGACCGAGATGGCACAGCGTGGTATCAATGTGATGGATCGAAGTTACAAACCTGTACCAAATACAAATCCGCAAAAATATTCAGTTGCATATAACTCTGCATTTGACAAAGAGCTGCAACCTGTATTTGATAATGGTCGAGATTCTGTAAAAGGAGCTGCTTATTCATTGGTGACAGATATTAATGGATATGTAGGAACACATCATAGCAATAATCAAAAACCACTTACCGGTAATTATGATGTGGATCTGGTTGGAAGTAGAGAAAAAATTAAATACTTTACCAGTGAAGCTGAAATCAGGCGTTCGCAGAATACACAGCCTTTTCTATTACAGACATATGTTAGAAATACCGGGGAAGTTATGAATGATCTGTCTTTTCCAATTTACATAAATGGTTCCCATTGGGGAGCCTTTATTACAGGTATTAAACCTGAAACTTTGCTGGAAGATTAATAGCCTCAAAAACATGATCCATAAAACTAAAGGGTGCCTGCGATCGCAGGCACCCTTTAGTTTTATGGTTAAAACTTATTTTGTCAGACCCAGTTAGTGGATTCGAGAAGCTCGCTTTCCAGTATTTTTTGGGTATTACTTTCCGAACAGCGATCCACCAGATAAACGATGGATTGGTAATTGATCCCACTATGTTGCGACAGGCCAATTTCGCAAGGACGACTGTTTGAATAACCGGACTTGCAATCTGCAGTAAGGGCTGGCTTTAATCCAGCCAGCGCTGCCTCCGTAAGTTCTGGTGTGTCGAATCCCTTGCTGCCGGCAAAACCACAGCAGGTAACCTTGGAAGGAAGGATCAACTTTTCTACGCAAGCTGAGGCGACGGTCTTGAATTTTTCCGTAAGCAACATCTTGGTAGAGCTGCAGGTGACATGAATTGCAACTGTCTCAGGTTTTTTATTGAATAACAGACGCTCCATCAGGAAGTCATGAATAAACTCAACCGGCTCATACAGGGATAGACGTTTGTCAAGATTCAACCGCATGTGGTAAAGACAGGGGCTGGTATCACAGAGAACCGGATAAAGGCCATTGCTGCTGCACTCAAGTAATACCTTTTCAAGCTCCTTGCTTTTATTCTCTGCGGCTTCAAAGAATCCCTTGCTGTTGAACGCCATGCCACAGCAGAGCTGTTCCATGTTTTCAGGAAGTATGACCTCATAGCCAGCTTTTTTAAGTACCGATAAAACTACTTCATTTAGCGGTCGTTGATCAGGATCGTTGGCAGCCGGACCCATTATTCTGCTTGAACAGCTCGGGAAGTAAACAACCTTGGGTGCTTTTACCGCAGCAGTCGACTTCGAAATACAGGGTGAATGACCACGTTGAGGCATCCACTGGGTCCAGAGCGGTATCTTGTTGTCGGACATCCTGCGCGCACCGCCGGTAACTTGCAGCATGATTTTGGTGCCAACCATTCTGTGCATGAAATCAGCCAGAGTCAGTCCGGTTTTAACAACTGCAGTGACGCCGGAAAAATTCCTGGCAATGAAGTTGGCAACCGCTTTGGATTGCTCGCCATGACCTCTGAAACGTAAATTCTTTGTGAATTCACCGGTATTTATGGAAACAGGGCAGGTTGTTGCACAGAGTCCATCAGCAGCACAGGTTGCTTCTCCCCAGTAATCATAGTCTTCTTCAAGCCGCTTTAACATCTCGGGATTGCTCCCGGAACGCTTTAATTCAGCAATTTTACGTTGTGATGTGATCCTCTGCCGAGGAGTTGATGTCAGATTTTTAGAAGGACAATTTGTTTCACAAAATCCGCATTCTATACATTTATCTATAATATCGTCCGCCTGAGGCATGGGCTTTAGATTTTCCAGATAAACTGCCGGGTTATTGTTGATGATTACACCGGGGTTCAAAAGGTTGTTCGGGTCAAAGGTATTTTTGATTTGATTCATCAATTTATAAGCTTTTGCTCCCCATTCCAGTTCCACAAACGGAGCCATGTTACGGCCTGTTCCATGTTCAGCCTTTAGTGATCCACTATAGGTGTTGACAACCATCTGACAGACTTCCTGCATAAAATTTTCGTACTGATCAACTTCTTCCTTTTTAGTGAAGTCAGGCGTTAATACAAAATGAAGATTGCCGTCCAGTGCGTGACCGAAAATTATGGCATCACCGTAACCATGTTTGATCATTATGCTTCGCAATTCCAGGGTCGCTTCTGACAGTCTTTCAAGCGGGAAAGCCACATCTTCGATAATTACGGATGTTCCGATACGTCTTACATTCCCAACCGCCGGGAACAGACCTTTGCGGATATTCCAGAGCGCTTCAAATTCCTCTTTTTTCTCTGTAAAGGTTATGGGGAAAAGCTTTGGTATGTCGCTCAACAGTTTTTTTACCTGACTGGTTTTCTGTTCGAGCTGTTCGTGAGTTTCTCCCCTGATTTCAACCAGTAGTGAAGTGACGTTTTCACTTAGAGTTTTCAGGTAACCAGGCATGCCCGGTTTTTCCTCAACAGATTTGAGGGAGAGTCGATCCATCAGTTCTGCGGCAGATACGGTTTCCCGGTCCAGCTTCATAACTGCGTGACAGGCGCTTTCCATATCCGGGAAAAAGATCAGTGCCGAGGATTTATGAACATGGTCGATGATAGTTCTGAAGGTGATCTCTGCAATGAAACCAAGTGTTCCTTCTGAGCCGATCATAAGATGCTTGATGATATCAAAAGGGTCGTTGTGGTCTATAAAAGCATTGATGCCATATCCGGTTGTATTTTTGATCTTGAATTTGTGAGCAATCAGTTCTGATAAACCTGGATCGGCAGCAATTTCATCCCTCATGCGTACTATTGAATCCAGTAATTGCCGATGGCTGTTTTCAAATTCGGTTCGAGAAGATTTATCCGCTGTGTCCAGCAGGGTACCGTCATGAAAGATGATTTTCATGTCGGTCAAGGTTTTGTAGCAGTTATCAGTTGTACCGCAGCACATTCCGCTGGCATTGTTGGCAGCTATGCCTCCGATCATGGCATGATTTATTGATGCCGGGTCCGGGCCGATCTTTCGGGAATAGGCTTTCAGGTAGGCATTGGCTTCTGAACCGAGAATACCCGGTTCCAACGAGATGCTCTCTCCATTATTGCTGACGGAATATTTGCCCCATCCGCCGGCCAACACGAGCAGTACTGAATCTGAAACAGCCTGGCCTGACAGACTGGTTCCGGCAGCACGGAAGGTAACCGGAACATGGTTTGTAGCAGCGATTCTCAGGATATGCGACACCTCATCGCTCGTCAGGACTTTAATTACCATTTTGGGAATTAGTCGATAAACGCTGGCATCTGTTCCAAAAGCAAGCGTTCTGAGTGGATCACAATAGATTCGTTTAGCAGGAAGAAGTTGCAGACATTCAGAGTGAAAACGCTGATAATTTACAGGCAGGTTCAAGACATCTTTGTCATCATTTCTTTTGTTCATTTAATCCCCCTGTGTTTGCGTATGTCAGTGAAATTACTGTCTCAAAACTATTTTAAATATTCATTAAAAAGCAGCCTGTCATTTGTTTTAATAATACCATAAAAAAAATTTTTCTGGAGTGATTTTGTAAAGATCATTTTAAATGGTATTAGCTGTCCAAACCTGTTTCAAGTAAATAAAGGTTGGCATTGTTGATGAAATCGGCTGTTGGTCTGTCGATGTAAATTCCTGAACCGCTACATTTTGAAGAAACACCCCGCAGAAAGATATATACAATGCCGCCAAAGTGTCTTTGATAGTCATAATTCGGTATTTTTTGAGAGAGCAGGCGGTCTAGGGCAAGTGTGTAGAGGTGATATTGAAGAATGTAGGCGTGTTCAGCCATTGAGCGGCTGAGTTTATCTTGTCCGTAATCGTCAAAACTGTTGCCTAGATGATTTGATTTCCAGTCGATAATGTAGTATCTGCCGTTATGCTCGAAGACCATATCAATAAATCCCAGCAGTATTCCTCTGGTTTCCTGCAAGCGTATTGACGAGATTAAATTCTCAAAATTACAATGTTTTAAAGGGTTGAGTTGATCGGTAAACAGTTTTTTCAGGCATGAAGAATTCAGTGTTTTCAATGGTAGCATGAATTCCATTTCAGTTATCCATGCTCCAGGTTTTAACTGACAAAGTGTAAAGTCAGAATCATCCCCAATATTCAATTGAGCGTTAACAATTTCCATAGTCATACTGGTGACAACAGGAACCCAAATATGGTCATAACCGTTTCGCAACAGACAGTTTGTTGCTTGAACTTCAACAGCCCCGAAAGAAATATTGCTAAAATCCAGTTTTTCAAACAATTCATGCAAGCATGTGCCGGCTTCCGGGCCGCGAGGAAAATTGAAAATGGACAATGTACCTGTGGAAACAGTCAGCTCCTGCTGAAAAATACTGGAGTTTGAATCTAATATATCAAGATCTCTGGGCTGAATCTGTTTTTCGTGCCCGCCTGAAATCGAACTAAAGCTGGAAATATTCCAGTCTTTACGTATCTCACCTGTAAATTCTCTGCAAACCAGTTTGGGACCTTTTTCAGTAGGTTGAATGTTAGAACCGGTCTGTTCATTCAGATCAATCAGTTTAACTCCAATTCCTGGTGCATGTTGTGAAATTTTATCGAGGTCGGCCAAAATGTCGCTATCACAATAATCTTTAAATAACTTTTCAGCTTTGCCATGGATCAGTTTATAAAGCGGCGCAGCCTCCGCCTGGCTGATTGCTCCCCAGACAATGTAACAGCGGAATTCAGCCCTGGTCATGGCGACATAGAGCAATCTCATGGACTCGGCATCCTGCTCCGTAAGACTCTTTTGACGGTTGTCCTGTAACTGTTCCGAACCAAGGTCAAGCGTCAATGTCCGGTTTTCGTCATGAAAGATGACTTTGTCAGGTGGTTTTGAGGTTGCGTCCCAGGCAAAAGGGAGGAAAACTACCGGGTATTGAAGTCCTTTACTGGCATGTATGGTAGAAATCTTGACAGCATCGTCATCGCTTTCAAGGCGAAGAAGAGCAGTTTCGTCTTCTTGAGGCGTACAAATACGTTTTTCGAGCCAGACAATCAGGCGCTCAATACCGTAACCAGATTCCAGTGCTTGATTATGAGCCAGTTCTACGCAATGGAGCAGGTTGGTCAGACGGCGTTCTCCATCTCTTTGTGATAGTAGAAACTGTCGTGTTCCACATTTGTCCAGCAGGCATGTTGCCATTGATACCACACCGCCATAACGGAAGGCCTCAAATAGTTCCCTGAAACGCTCCAGCCAGCTGTCCCAGAGCAGGTCATTGCAAAGGATTTCATCAAGTCGGTTGGCATTTATATCAAGCAGCCCACTCAGCATGGCTTCTCTTGCCAGTCCGGTTTGTCCGGGATTGGCAAGAGCCTTAAGAAACCTAAGCAGTCCAAGTGTTTCAGGTGCTTCAAAAATTGTTGTACTGCCGTATTGAACAGACCGGATTCCAGCTGCCGATAAGGTCTTGTTGATTAACTCTGCCTGAGAGTGTGTTCTAACAAGAATGGCAATGTCACCTGCATCCAGTTTGCGTTCTTCATTTTTATTTTTAATCATGCAGTTGCCATTTAAAAGTTTCATAATTTCAATGGCAATTGCATCTGCAACAGGTTGGCGAACAATATATTTGGCCGGGGCTTTTTCTGATCCACTTGGGTAAATCAAAAATTGAAGTGGAGATAGCGATATCTTACCGTTTTCAAGTAGTTGATCATCGGGATTTCGTCCGGACAGAACGGGACTGAAATTAATACCTTCACTTGAAAATGGATTTGTAGCTGAACCGAATAGCTCATTGACAGCTTTTACCAGCGGAGTTGTAGAACGTCGATTGGTTTCCAGGGTCCAGCGTTGTTTATCCCCTACCGAATTAGCTGCTGCCAGATAGGCAAAAATATCAGCCCCACGGAAACTGTAGATAGCCTGTTTAGGGTCTCCAATCAGAAATAAAGGGTAGTTTTCCGAGTCCGCTTCCGCCATGCGCTTAAATATCTGCCATTGCAGAGAATCCGTATCCTGAAACTCGTCAATCAAGGCGGCTTTGTAGCGCTCTCTCAGGCAAGCAGCCATTTCATTGCCTTTATCACCATATAGTGCCTGATGCAGATCAATCAGAAGGTCATCGTAACAACGTAAATTAGCCCTTTTTTTTCGAAGTGGAAGTTGGGTTTTTAACCATTTATGGAGAGTTTGCTGTAGATGGATGAGTCTGGCTTTATATGCATCTTCAGCTGTTTGACAAATATTCATCAAATCTTTGCAAAGGTCAAAAAAAGTATGTTGAGGTGTTGTTGCGCCCTTAACGGTTTTTTTAGCTAATGCATCCGATGAAAAAAAGGATAATTTATCACAGACAGGGTAGGGGGAACCAATGAACCAGTTACTGATAGACATGACAGCCTTATCTATCTGCGAAGGTTTGTAACTGTTTTGATTTAATCCGGGCATTCTCAACAGATTTGTAATTTTACTTTTTTCCGATCGCCAGATGTTTGCCGCCCTGTTAAAAAGTATGGTTCTTTCCTGGGCAATGCAGGAGAAATCATATTCGCCTGATGGGGGAATTATTTTAAGTTCAGTATTCTGATAATGTCCTTTTAGCTGCTCCAGTAATTTTTCAGGCGTATATCTGTCTGCCATAAGTTGAGCTACAAAATGGTCTGACTCAGTCAGAATAAATTCACGCCAAAAGTCATCTCCGGCTTCCTGGATTATTGCCGACTGGTTTGCCACCATATCTGTATCAAACAGGGAGCCGCTCTCAAAGGCGTTGTCAACAAGCGCCCGTTGGCAGAAACCGTGGATGGTAAAGACAGCTGCATTATCAAACGAGAAAAGTGCCCTGGTAAGCAGGCGCTTTGCCATTTCCCGGTCATGATAACGCTCTGAAAGAACTACTTCCAGTTCATCAGCCGGTTGACGATATGTACTGAACATTTCCAGCGTATTTACAATTCTATGCCTGATGCGCTCTTTTAGTTCAGAGGTGGCTGCTCTGGTATAGGTGACAACCAGGATTTCTTCCGGTTTCATGTTCCGTTCCAGTAGCAGTCGCATGTATAGTGCGGCTATGGTCCATGTTTTGCCGGTACCGGCACTGGCCTCGATCAGGTTCAGCCCGGAAGTGGAAATGTCGGTTAGCTTAAGTGACTTCATAAGACCTTATGCAATTTTTAAAATTTAAATGGAAACAAGTTAACCCAGGCGAATTAATATTACCCCGGAAAAAATAATTGTTGCAGAGATCAATCGGATTCTTCCGAATGATTCACGCAGAAACAGGATTCCTATTAAGACGCCCATCAAAACGCTTATTTGGCGTACCGGAACAGCATAACTTACGGGCGCAAGGTTCAGGCCATAACGGAATGAAAGAAACGAAGCCATGATAACCGGCCCGCTTAAGAGTATCAGACGCCAGTTCTCTCTGAATTCCTCCTTGATCAGTTGGTGATACCTGGGGCGACAGATATTAATCGACATCAGAAGCAGCATTGAAATTACAAGAAAATAGGTGAAATGAAGCGGTGAATAGTTTTTTACACCTGTCTTTTCAGCAATGGATCCGATCGAGTAAATAAAACCGGCGGCCAGTGATGCCTGAACCGATTGACTGCGTATATTGCGGAATGGACGCAACATATCCATAAACGACAAGCGTTGTAACTGAACAGAGTATGTGCCGAGAATAATTAAAAGAATTCCGCACCCGCCAGTAACGGTTAATCTTTCATTCAACAGAACCATTCCCCATATAGGTACATAAATTATGGAGGTCTGGGTTAGTGGATAAACAACAGAGAGGTCACCGGTTCGGTAAGCTCTGCCGTTCAGAATATGATAAAGAACAAAACAGGTAGCACCGATTGAAATCATTAAAAAGGTATGCAGATCCGGCACGCGAAACGGGGCGTGGAAAAAAGGCAGAGTAATGGAAAACAGCAGGCTTGATGCGATAAACATCCACCAGATGAATACTGTTTTGTGGCGACTCCGTTTGACCAGAAGGTTCCATAATACGTGCATTAGGGCTGAGAAGGCAATCAAAGTGAAGGCAAGATTAGACATTGCGACATTATAGACGAGTTTTGATTATCTGGAAGAGTTATTCATGAATTAATTTTGGTTCTTGAATTAGTGTGGTTTTAGGGCTAGCTCTAATCTTGCGCATTTTAAATATTTAGATTTATTGATCATGTCTGAACCTCAAACATTATCTCCATAATTAACGACCTGCTGCTCAAGGCCCATTAATTCTACTTTCCCCAATGTACTTGGGGAAAGCGAGTTACACTGACACTGCTTGTGTTAATTTCGTTGAATTGCATGTTCAAAGCAGTTCCGCTACCACCAAGATAATGGGTAAGAGCTTATGCCGAGGTCAGAAGACCCGTTGGATCAGTAAAGTTGACGGGATTTTGATGAGCGTACGAGTAAAAATTTATCCCGTCCCTAAACCCGATCGGATCCTTTTGCAAGAACCGCCCATCCATCGGATCATAATATCTCGCTCTGTAATAATACAAGCCCGTCTCTTTATCCCACTCCCTGCGGTGTAGCTGTAAGGCTGATTTGTTACGGTTTGCTTTTAACTCCTACGGGTTTTTCTGCCTTCAACTCGCTATATTTATTAATAAAATTCTTATACTTCTTATTTATTAAAGCAACATTTTCATTGCTATTGTAAGACACCAATTCTTTAAATTTTGAATACCCTTTTACTAATTCGATTAGGTTGCTATTACTTGAATGAATATCGTTAATGGCATTCATATTTGACTCTAATTCAGTATTTAAAAATGAAATTGCACTTTCATGTTTGTCTGTCTTTATATAATTTATTGCATGAATATTGATATTAGCCGCTAGAAATTGTTCAAATAGAATTGATTTGCTGGAACCATGATAAAATCCTATTACATAAGAAAAATAACTTATCACCATAACCAAACAAGCTGTTATTAATAATCTTAGTACCATTTTCATAAAACACCTCTCAGTTATAAGCCACTTTGTGGTACGCAAATTATTGCGACGCACTGCTGATTAAATACCCACCACCCAGAAGCATCACTTCCAAACCATGGTAGACTTTGACTTATTTTTTTACAGCATTTTGTACAGTTACCAATATCACTCATATCAGTCTCACATTCTTTACATATTGCCTTGTATTTATCGTAAGTCTTTTTCACTTTATCTTTAGTTTTTTGATCGTACTCCAACCCAGTTGAATCCGTATAATTCACCGGATTGTTGTGGACATACCCATAAAGATTTACATCCCCAACCTTCAAACCCAATCGGATCCTTCTGCAAAAACCTTCCAATCACCGGATCGTATGCCCTGGCACTCAACAATTACATACTAAAACGCCGAAAAACATAGTTTTACGGCGCATTAAAAGTTCCGGTGGTCTCATGAAGTTTGACGTTATGGTTTTCTTCCATCTCCTTGAGGTAAACATTTTTTAAAAAATCGCACCAAGCCACGCAGCAAAATGGCTATAAGCACCCACCAGACACTTCCACCCAAAAAATACACACAAAAACGAATAGCAGTAAGAGCGGCAAACGATTCAATACCGAGCATATCGGATATTGTACTAAATACTTGTTCGAAAACAGCAGATGCTGGAAGATTTATAACAAATGCATAAAACCAAGACCAGCATTCTGAACCTGACGAACCTAATGCATGGCATCTAACTGAGCGAAGTGTCTCAAATATGCAAAAAGAAAGCTTGCATTAGAACGATAATATTAATTATCCACTTAAATCTCATAAATAGTAAAAGCCCTCCTTTGCTTAAATATTTTTATTGTAAAATTTAAGCCGCTAAACAAAAGTTTTGGAAAATATCTTCATTTTATTGAGCATTTGGACCTGGATCAGGCTTTTTATTATATTGCATCCACCACCAAAGAGGGCTGCTTTTTTTATGTCCACAAGATGCCGCACAGTTTGCTAGCGTCCTGTCGCAACTTGTCATACATTCCCCTCTCTTTTTACTGTCGCAAGGCCACTTTGCTCGACAATCAGCATAACAAGTATCGTGGTCTTTACAGCAATTATCGAGAGGATCAACTGGAGAAAGATACGATTGCCCTGGATTATATGGACCTGCTAAACCACCCGTCCATCCTGGGCCACACCAGTTTCCATGATAGACGAATCCAAAATCTGGATTAGAAAAGTCATATTGCGAGCTATCGTCGCCTCCGATATCTTGAAGTCCCTTTGGATCTTTCCGATTTACGGAGTTGTTTTTCACATAAGCATAAAGATTTATTCCACCCCTGAACCCTATCGGATCCTTTTGAATAAATCTCCCTTCCATAGGGTCATAATACCTTGCACGTCAGAAGTAGAGCCCTGTTTTCTTACGGCTTACCCATTTCGCGCCCTAAAAACCTTTCACAAATGTTTTTTGCGGTGAAAGAGCCGAAGCATATTGCACAAAATAACACCACAAATACAGCAAATTGGGTGAATATTTTTAGCAATATTTCATCAGCATAAAATTCTGAGTATTTAACCATTGATATAGCAATTGATGTAATAATATAAATTGTATATGTGATAACTGTGTATTTAAATACCATATTTTTTTTGTAGAAGAGTGCGCCTATGAAGCAGCCAGAAATGAACAACATTATATATTGATTAGTAGCCATAACAACTGCTGCAATTAGAAATAAAATTTCTTTTGAAAACAAATTAGAGGTCATAATTTTTTTTGTTAGCGAAAAACACATATCATTTATATATATTGCAATGTAAGAATCAAAACTAAAAGAAAACCAGACTATTAATAAAACTAATAGAAAATTAAGTGATTTATTCATGGCAATATCTCCAAGAAACAATTCATTTGGGCTAGTTGTTAACGTTTTGAGCTAGAAACTATTGCTTACAGTTTGGGGCACAATCACCAACTTTACCTGCCCATAACAAACAAGCTTTAACCCATTCATAGGCACCAATACCACAGCCAGGAATATTTCTGCATGGTTTCATCATCTCAATATAGGTATCGTTACACCATTTTATTGGATCACAAGGAGGTGGATTGGGAAAAGGTGTAAATGGAATAGGTTTGGCTTTTCCTGCTGTTGGTGGTCGTTTTGACATCAGGCCATCTGGATCAGTAAAATTAACCGGATTATTTTCAACATAAGCATAAAGATTTATCCCACCCTCAAACCCTATCGGATCCTTCTGCAAAAACCTGCCAATCACCGGATCATAAGCCCTGGCCCTGTAGTGGTAAAACCCCGTCTCTTTGTCTAATTCTCTGGCCGTGTAAGCATACGGCTGGTTTAATGTGCCGGTTTGTGTCGTATTCCCAAAACTGTCATAACTATAAGTGTTGATGGTTTTCTGCGCACTATC
>CAZDWS010000008.1:0-213567 GCA_964509295.1 uncultured Geobacteraceae bacterium
GAGCGCCAGCCTTACAAGCTGGATGTCACAGGTTCGATCCCTGTTTCGCCCACCAAAACACAGGGGGAAAGGATTCCTTTCCCCTCTTTTTTTTCTTTGAAACCGAATAGTGTATATTCGGGGTTGTAGCTCAGTTGGTTAGAGTGCCAGCCTGTCACGCTGGAAGTCGCGGGTTCGAGCCCCGTCAACCCCGCCATTAAAAAAGGTATCTGCTGATGAAGCGGATACCTTTTTTTGTTGAATAAAATCTTATGGTTTATCTTTAGTAATACCAATGTCACCGAGTTTCAACCGTCTCATCTTCTCCACAAGAGTTGTTCTGTTTAGTCCCAGTAAAATTGCCGCCTTTGCCTTGACTCCTCCTGAAAGCTGCAATGCCTGCATGATGAGATTACTCTCGATTTCTGCAATTGATGCGACCATGTCGATCCCTTTTTCAGTTAAATCGAGGACGGTATTGCCGGTTGACTTGCTATTGGCACACATGGCTATTGGCAGGTCATCTATCTGAATTGCGTCACCTTCCGTTAAGGCTACAAGCCTTTCTACCAGATTTTCAAGCTCCCTGACATTTCCGGGCCATGAATGCAATTCCAGGGTCTCCAGGGCCTGTTTACTGATGGTCATTGTGGGGCGGCCCATTAACTGGCAATACTTCTGGAGAAACTTCCAGACAAGAGCCATTATATCCTGTTTACGGTCACGCAGCGGAGGCAGGTGCAGTGGAATTACGTTAATACGATAGAAAAGGTCTTCTCTGAAATTACCGATCCTGACTTGATTCTCAAGGTCAAGGTTAGTGGCTGAGATGACTCTTACATCCAGTTTTATGGGCTTGTTAGACCCGACACGCTCAACTTCCTGTTCCTGCAATACACGCAGGAGTTTTGTCTGCAGCAGCTGGGGCATGGTGCCGATTTCATCCAGAAAAATGGTGCCAAAATTTGCTGCCTCAAACTTACCAGCCTTATCTCTGATTGCCCCGGTAAATGAACCTCTCACATGGCCAAAAAGCTCGCTTTCCAGAAGTGATTCGGGAATTGCGCCGCAGTTAACGGCAATAAAAGGTTTGTCTTTTCGGGTTCCGTTGAAGTGGAGCGCCCTCGCAACAAGTTCCTTGCCTGTGCCGGACTCGCCGGTAATTAAAACGGTTGAGTCAGTTCTGGTGATTCGGGACATTCGTTCGAACAATTTTTTCATTATTGGTGATTCGCCAATAATGTGGCTGAATTCAAAGCGTTCGTTAAGCTGCTTTCTCAGATAATTGTTTTCTGAAATCAGTTGCTGTTTTTCCAGAGCTTTGACAACTACTATCTTTAATTCTTCAAAATTAATCGGCTTGGTTATGTAATCAAAGGCGCCTTCCTTCATTGCACTGACAGCTGTTTGTGCCGAGGCGTGGCCGGTAATCACAATTACTTCTGTGGATGGAGAGTATAAGCGGGAGTGTTGCAGGATATCGATGCCGCTCTTGTCTGGAAGCAGCAGGTCAGAAACAATAAGTTCGAAATGTTCTCGTTCTAAAATTTCCAGGGCTTCGCTACCGGTTGCTGCCGGCACAACATCATAGCCGGTGGATTTAAGCAGCATTTGCAGGGCTTTGCGGCCAAGGTCATCATCATCTATCAGCAGAATGCGTGTCGCCTGTTTCATCAATATCCTCTGAGGTATGAAGTGAGGGTATTAAAACGGTAATTGTAACTAAATGCAACGGTAATCTTGATTGAAAAAATGAATAAATATGAAACAGCCCCGCTTTCATAAATAAAAGCGGGGCTGTTTTAGTCTTCTGTGATTGTGCGGATGGATCGTTCCAACCCATCCATCAGAAGTTCCAGTTCATCATCGTTGATTGCTAAAGGCGGGAATATTACGACCGTATTACCGAGAGGCCTGGAGAAAATGCCATGTTTCCGAGCATCTCTGCAGACCTGGATACCGATCTTATGTTCCCATGGATAAGCCTCTTTTGTCTGTTTGTCAGCGACAAGCTCTATTCCGGCTGCAAGCCCGCACTGTCGAATGTTGCCTACATGCGGAAGCAGAGCAATTTCAGCCAGTCTTTTCTCCAGCCGGGTAATTTTAGGCTGTAAAGCGTCCAGCAGTCGATCTGTTTCAAAAAGTTCAAGGCTTCTTAAAGCTACGGCACAGGCCAGAGGGTTGCCTGTAAAGGTGTGTCCATGAAAGAAGGTTTTGAGTTCAGCGTATTCGCCTAAAAAGGCCTTGTAAACTCGTTCCGTTGTGGCTGTAACGGCAAGCGGCAGGTATCCTGCTGCAATACCCTTGGAGATTGCCATGATATCAGGAATGACATCCTCATGATTGCAGGCAAACATGGCTCCGGTTCTGCCGAATCCGGTTGCCACTTCATCTGTAATCATCAGCAGATCGTATCGGTCGCAAAGATCGCGGACCTTTTTGAGAAACCCTTTCGGTTGTACGATCATTCCACCGGCACCTTGAATGAGCGGTTCGATTACCAGACCTGCTGAGGTCGCTGCATGTTCTTGCATAATATTTTCCAGCGCGTCAATACATCTCATGTTACAGGTGTCTGGAGAATCACAACCCAGTTCGCAGCGATAGCAGTAAGGTGAAGGTGCTTGAATCACGTCGAACATCAGCGGCTTAAAAGTAGAATGATAAATATCAATACCGCCGACACTGACTGCGCCCAGAGTGTCTCCATGGTAGGCATTGCGAAATGTTATGAAGCTGCTGCGTTCCGGGTGTCCGGTATGGGACTGATACTGATAGGCCATTTTAACAGCAACTTCCATTGCAGTTGAGCCATTATCCGAGTAGAAAAAACGATCCACCCCAGCAGGAGTAATCTCGGATAGTTTGTGTGCCAGAATAATGCTCTGCTCACTGGCCAGGCCTAGCATGGTTGAATGTTCAAGTCTGTCGACTTGTGCTTTAAGGGCTTCGTTCAACTCTTTGCGACAATGGCCATGGACGTTGGTCCACATGGAGGCAACACCGTCCAGATAGCGTTTTCCCTCACTGTCAATCAGCCAGCTTCCTTCGCCGCGAGTGATGACTATAGGTTCTTCCTGTTCCCAATCCTGCATCTGGGTAAAAGGGTGCCAGACGTGCCGTTTGTCCCAAGCCCTGAGTTGTTCGGTTGAATAGGTTGAGTTATCTGTCATGGGAATGACTCCTTGAAAAGTAATGCAATCTGCTTGTAATATATGGATCCACTCTTCATATTACAGTTTTTATCTAAATGGTTATATAAAATCGAACCCTTATAAACAGGATAAGTGCGTTAACGAAGTTATTATCTGCAAAAAAAAGCGCAGAAAATAACTTCTAACTTACTAAAAGGAATTTATCTGATGAATCGCAATGGGCTTGCCCAGCTGATGTATTGTTTTACCTTGCTAATCCTGCTGTCAGGTTTTTTGACTATGGCTTATGCGGCTGATTTATCTGCGCCCATGGATGGTGTGCTAAAATATCCTTTTGAGAAAGAAACTTCAATCAGATGCGGACACTGGAATAAAAAGTCACAGGACTACCCTTATTTCGGTGCCCCTAGAAACAATAACAAACGAAGTCATGCCGGGGTTGATCTTTATCCGGCAGAGGGCAGGGGTACAATAGTCAAAGCCATGAAAGGCGGATCAGTGCTAAAAGTCGCTCCGTTCTATGTCAGAGCCAATGGCGAAGTGACATATGGGGTGCTGGTCGATCACGGTGATTTAGTTGCCAATTATGCCGAACTGGGCAGACCGGAAGTCACAGTGTCATCCCGATTGATAAAAGGGCAGATAATCGGCAGGGTCAGCGGGACAAGTCAGCTCCATTTAGAGTTCTATACCTCCGGAACATCAGACTGGACCAGGGGCTGGTATGGTCAGCGGCCAGCCAACCTGCTTGATCCGACAGCAATGATGCTGGAGTTTTTCCCGGATAAAAATTAAGTATGACAGCCAATATTTTTAAACAATTGATCGGTCTCAGGACGTTTATCAAGCCAATGGGCCAGATATTCTATGGCCTCATATTCATCTATATTGTCACAGTGGGGCCAGATACCCAGTAGCGGGGCAGGGCAGAGCGCGCTGATGTATCCAGCGGCGCTTTCTTCTGCCAGGCTCGGCTTGTCCGGAAAATTGTTGATAATAACTCCGGCCAGTTCTATCCCCATCTGCTTTGCAACCAGACATGTCAAGGCCGTGTGATTGATGGTCCCCAGGTTGGGCCGAGCCACAACCAATAGTGGCAGTTTCGTCTCCAGAGCCAGGGCGGCAACTGTTTTGAAACCACTCAAAGGTACAATCAGTCCACCGGCGCCTTCAATAATAACAAAATCATGTTTTGCAGCAATCCTGTCATAGCAATTGTGGATATGCTCGAAATCGATCTGAATACCATCAATTCTGGCTGCCTCAGCCGGAGCCAGTGGTTCATGCAGCAGATATGGGGCAACATCATTGTTGCAAGTTACTCCGGCAGCTTTACATAACAGTAGAGCGTCATCTGAAACCAGCTGGCCGTTTTCCTTACGGCATCCGCTGGTAGCCGGTTTCATAACCCCGACATTTATACCCCGCAGACGTAGAAGTCTGGCCAGGGTGGCGGATACTATCGTTTTTCCAACTCCGGTATCCGTTCCGGTAATAAAAATGCCTTTTTTCAACCGCACTCTCCAATGTGGAGTTGAAGATCCTTAATCATCTGGCGATCCAGTTCCGGCGCCCTTCCCGGAGTTGTCAGGTAATTGCCGGTCATAGTTCCACTGGCACCTGCCAAAAAAATCCATGATTGCAGCTCTCTAAGATTTTTCTCGCGCCCACCACATACGGTCAGGCTCTTTTTGGGCAGCATGAAACGATACAATGCAATGATTTTGAGGCATTCCATGGGCGACAGAAATTTAGCATCGGCAAGTCGCGTTCCCTCAACCGGGTTGAGGAAGTTAATCGGCACCGTGTCCACATCCAGCTCGCGCAAAGTTTCTGCCATTTCCACGCGGTGGCTGAAACTCTCGCCCAGACCGAAAATACCACCACAGCAGGCCTTCAGTCCGACATTTTTGACAGCTTTGATGGTATTTACATCATCCTGATATTCATGAGTGGTGCAGATATTGGGGAAAAAACTTCTGGAGGTCTCCAGATTGTGATGATAGGTGACCATACCGGCGTCTTTTAACAGCGTTGCGGTTTCTTCAGAAATAATACCCAGCGAACAGGACGGGTCTATGGATGTTTCATTTTTGATTCTGCGAAGTGAATTGCAGATTCTCTCCAGTTCGGCGCCAGGTTTGATGCCGGTACCACTGGTAATGATGCCGTAGCAGCGCGCACCGTTTTTGTCGGCGTCCTTGGCACAACTGACGATCTGTTCTTCATCGACCAAAGGATAAACCTGGGTATCTGTTTTATGTGATGCGGATTGCGCGCAGAAAGCGCAGTTTTCTGCACAACGGCCCGATTTTGCGTTAATGATTGAGCAGAGTGAAACGGAATCACCCTTAAAGTGTTCACGAATTCTGGATGCTTCGGCAAAAAGAAAATGCAGGTCAGAACCGCTGGATTCTGTTAGTTTGAGTGCATCATCAGTGGAAATTATTTGACCATCTAAAACACTTTCAGCCGTTTTTTGTATAAATTGTCTCATATTCATTTGCTACCTCCGTTTAAACCGATAGCATAGTGCATAGCCATTGTCAACCATACTGGCTGCGATGGTTGACAAGTTGTTTTTAGTCAAAATAAAAGTAGAATAAAATCATGTTGATCAAGCGTTGAATAGCCGACTAAATTTATGTGCAATCAGGTTAACATGGTTATTGCAAAGAAGTGACCAACAAGTTAATATGAGTTTTCATATTATTCAGTATGTTAAAAGGACTGACAATGAAAAGACTTGTGCTGCTGGTTTCTGTTATGTTTCAACTGGTAATAGTTGTGAGCCATGTTCATGCTCATGGTGCAGCCAAATCTGAACATGATGATATCAGAAGCCACAGGGGATGTGCTTATTGTGGTATGGACAGAAGCCAATACAGTCAGTCCAGGATGCAGATAAAATATGCAGATAACAGTGTGGTCGGTTTATGCAGCATACGCTGTCTTGTAATCGAGCTGAAAGCTCAAAAGAAAAAAAAGATCAAGGTAATCGAGGTAGCAGATTTTAACACAAGAAAACTGGTCAATGCTGAAAAGGCCTACTGGGTGATTGGAGGCGGTCTCAAAGGTATCATGACCAATACCCCTAAATGGGCCTTTGCAGACAAATCAGCTGCCGAAATGTTTATCAACAAACATGGCGGGATTCTGTCAAGTTATGAAAAGGTTCTTGCAATGGCTGAAAAAGAGCGTTGAACACGTGCTTGTTTTTTGAAAAACCCGGATTTTTTTGCGGTAAAATCAGTTTTTATCAGGGATAAAAACCAAATATTATGTCCAGACTACCCGCCTTAAAACTTAATCAGTCCTCCTATTTTATTTTTGTTTTTATCATTATACCGTTTCTGATTGGTACAATCGGTTTTGGTTTTCTGCAACTTCAACGCCAGACATTGATTGAAGAAAAACGTGCTGATCTGGCAACTCTGGCAGATTTAAAGGTCGCTGCTATTTTACAGTGGCGTAAAGAACGAATTGTTGAAGCAAACTCAATTCACAATAATGCCATGATGAGTCACCAGATTTACGAGTTTTCCATTGGGCAACATAATCAATATTTTCCCGATGAATTCCGTGTCTGGGCAGAAAATCTGACGGATATCTCCGGATACAGGCGTGTGCTGCTCTTTAAGCCTGATGGTAAAATACTGGCCTCCTATTCTGAGCCAGACAGTCCGTTGACAAGAGATTACCGATCCATGATTAACGGGGTGCTCAAAGAGGAATTGATCATCCTGACAGATTTATATCTTGACGAGACAAACGGTACAATCAGTCTCAATCTAGTAATTCCAATCATCTACACGAGAGATGGTAATGCCCACCTTGCTGCGGTGCTGATACTTGAAATAGATCCTTACAAGGAGTTGTTCCCCATAATCCAATCCTGGCCGACAGCCAATCAGTCGGCAGAAACCCTTTTGGTCAGGCAGGATGGTGACGATATCCTGTTTTTAAATGATCTCAGGTTTCTTAAAAATGCCGCCATGAGGTACCGGCGCCCGATTTCTCAGGTAAAAATGCCGGCAGCCAGAGCTGTTATGGGTGAGGAAGCTGTTTTCGAAGGCCTGGACTATCGTGGTGTCTCTGTTCAGAGTGCAACCAGAACCATACCCGGTTCAACATGGTCAATGGTAGCCAAGATTGATACCAGTGAAGCGGTTGAACCTATGTCAACTCATATCTGGTATGTTCTGGCGGCCTGCTTGATGTTGATCAGTACACTCGTTTTCGGAGTCTCGTTCTGGTGGAAAAGGAAAGAAAAGGATGCTCTGTTGGCACAGTACGAGGGTGAGATCGAATTAAATGCAGAGTTGACAGAGGCCCGGACAGGACTTCAAAAAGCGCATGCCGAATTGGAAGTACGCGTCGAAGAACGTACTCACGAGTTGCAGAAGAGTCAGGATCTTTTTAGTAACCTGTCCAGTCAGGTGCCTGGAATTCTTTTTCAGTTCCAGCTGTTTCCAGATGGCAGCTATGGATTCCCTTATATAAGCGATGCAGTAAGCGGTTTTTCAGGAGTAACCGCTACGGAGGTAGTCAGTAACCCTGATTTGTTGTTTGATCTGATCCATCCTGATGATTATGATGGTGTGCAAAATGCCATCAAAGAGTCGGCACGTACTCTTAGTCCCTGGTACCATGAATGTAGGATAATAGATAACCAAAAGTCGATCAGCTGGCGTTCAATTGTTGCCAAGCCGCAGCAACAGAGTGATGGTAGTGTGCTTTGGAGTGGTTTTATCAGTGATATTACAGAAAATAAGCAATTGACAAGTGAGCTTTATGAAGCCAAAAAACTTGAGTCAATTGGTCAAATAGCCGGAGGTGTCGCACACGAAGTCAGAAATCCGTTGAATGCAATTTTATCAATTACGGAGGCTCTATTCAGAGAGAAAGAGATCGAGGGAAAGGAAGATTTTGTTCCTTATGTTCAGCATATCCGTACACAGGTCAACCGGTTGGCGAACCTGATGAATGACCTGCTGGATCTGGGTAAGGGGATCCCCGCCTCAAGCATGGTTCCTGTCCAGCTATATCAGCTTTGCAGTGATACCATCAGTCTCTGGATGTCTTCCGGATCCGCCAGTAATAAGGAAATCATGCTGGTTTGCCATCAGGACCAGAGAGAACTTCTCGTAATGGCTGATAGGGACAGGCTGCAGCAGATAATTTTTAACCTGGTTGAAAATGCGGCTCAACATTCACCACCTGAGCATAAAATTATATTGGAAGTTGCTGGGATAAATTGTTCTGAGTCTGTTATAAATATGGCTGTTGTGAAGGTCATAGATGAAGGCAAGGGGATCCAGCCTGACAAGATCAACCGTGTTTTTGACCCGTTTTATTCCGGTCGTAAAGGTGGTACCGGCCTCGGCCTGGCTCTGGTTAAACATTTTATAGAAAATATGGGAGGGGTGGTTACGATCAGTAACAATACCCCTCTAGCTGGCTGTACGGCAGAAATACAAATTCCTGTTGCCGAAAAAGGACAGAGATGAAACCGAAAATTCTTTTGATTGAAGACAATGAGGGGACACGCTTTGGGTTTGTGCGGTATTTTTCAAAAGAAGGCTACGTTGTCAGTGAGGCCGACTGCTTGGCTCAGGCCGGTGAGCTCCTGTCAAAGCAGCAGTTTGATGCAATTGTTCTTGATATCAACCTTCCCGATGGCAATGGTATTGATTTTATTGATTCGGCCAGAGTAAACAATCCTTTTATTCCAATTATTGTCATGACCGGCTCGGGGGATGTGCCTCTAGCTGTAAAGGCGATGCTGAAAGGGGCAGATAATTTTCTGACAAAACCGGTGGATAATGCAGATCTTGCTGTTTTTCTGAATAAAACACTGGAGATCGGTACGCTAAAAAGGCGGCAGGCGGCCCGTTCACGGTTGGAGTTGAGAGAAGATGTCTTTTGGGGTAAAAACAGTGCAATGCAGCAGATTAAGGAACTGGCCTGTCTGGCAGCTGACAGTGACAGTCCTGTTCTGGTAACAGGGGAGACCGGCACCGGAAAAGGTGTTCTTGCTAAATGGATTCATGAGAACAGTAAAGATCGTTCTAATTATGAGTTTGTCGCCGTTAATTGCTCCGGTTTGAGGGGGGAGCTGCTTGCCCGTGAAATTTTTGGTAATGCCAGGGGCGCTTATACTTCTGCGGATCAGGATCGGAAGGGGCTGCTGGATATTGCCGACCGCGGAACTCTGTTTCTTGACGAGATAGGAGATATGGGAGTAGAGGTTCAGTCCCAGTTTTTGAAAGTATTGGAGGAGAAGAGCTATCGAAGGTTGGGTGATGTGAAGCTTTACAGAAGTAATTTTCGCCTGATCTGTGCCACCAACCACGATATAAACCAGCTGCTTGTAAATGGTCAGTTTCGACAGGACCTGCTATATCGGATAAACCTGATTGAAATCAGCCTGCCGTCCTTGCGTGAAAGAATAAATGACCTGCCGGAACTTTTGTCTTATCTTCTGGCTTCACTTGGTTCGGGCCACGTCGTGATCAGTGAAGATGTTTTGGCGTTGTTGAAAAACTATAGCTGGCCCGGCAATATCCGGGAATTGAAAAATGTGCTTGAACGGGCACTTTTACTATCCAGAGGTTCTGAACTTAAACCGGAGCATTTTCTGGGCCTTAAGAATAATCACGACAGTGGTAAAAATAGTAACCATTCAGGGACTGTTCAGGATGTGGAGAAAAAGCATATTATGGCTGTGCTGGAAGAGGTGGGGGGGGACATAGACAAAGCTGCCAAAAGTCTGAATCTGTCGCGAGCCACACTTTACAGGCGACTTAAAACTCTCAAGTAGTACTTGATTATATTATGTATAAAAAACCGGCTGGTAATAACCAGACCGGTTTTTTTATGTTTATATGGTAGCTGGTCTCAGACGGTCATGGCAACAACCTCTTCATAGGTAGTATGACCTTCCAGCATTTTCTGTATGGCAGCTTGACGGAGTGTTATCAGGCCATCCTGCTTGGCTGCTGAAGCCAGTTCGTTAAGTTCGACAGATGCATTTATCAGGGACTTGATATGGTCTGTCATCTCCAACACTTCAAATATTCCTGTGCGCCCCTTGTAGCCGGTTCCACGGCACTCTTTGCAGCCAGCCCCTTCCCATACACTAACCGGTTCCGGTCCAATACGAAGGAAGTCCCGTTCATCATAGGTCAATTTTCGTTCCTGCTTGCAGTGTGGGCAGATCTTGCGTACCAGACGCTGGGCAACTATTCCGATAACGGTGGCTGATATCAGGAACGGTGGTGTGCCCAGATCCAGCAGTCGCACGATCGAAGAAACAGAGTCGTTCGTATGCAGGGTCGACAACACCAGATGTCCGGTAAGCGCAGCCTGAACTGCATTCTCGGCAGTTTCCTTGTCACGGATCTCGCCAATCATGATGATATCCGGATCCTGGCGCAGTATGTTGCGTAATATGGTGTCAAATCCGACACCGATTCCCTGCTGTACACCGATCTGATTGAACTCTTCCATAACCATCTCAATCGGGTCTTCCACCGTAATGATGTTGACTTCCGGTGATGAAAGAGTCCTGAGGGTTGAATACAGCGTTGTGGTTTTGCCGCTGCCTGTTGGCCCGGTAACCAGAATAATGCCATTCGGCCGTCGGATAAACGAATGGTACAAAGACATTTCACGCCCATAAAAACCCATGCTGTCCAGGTCCTGCAGCAGGATATCGGGATCAAAAATCCTGATGACCACTTTTTCTCCAAAAGCCACCGGAACCGTTGAAACACGCAGTTCTATGTCCTTGTTATTGAATCTGGTCTTGATACGCCCGTCCTGTGGACGGCGTTTTTCCGCCAGATCCATGCGGGAAAGCAGCTTGATGCGCGATATGACCGGAGCATGCATCGGTTTAGGAATGACGTGGATATTATGCATGACGCCGTCAAGCCGGAAGCGGATCAGGGAAGTGTCTCTTTTGGGTTCTATGTGTATGTCACTGGCGCGCTGGTCAAAGGCGTATTGCAGCAGGAATTCAACCGCCGCAATTACATGTTTGTCATTGTCTTCAAAATCGCTGTGTCCCTTGAGTTTGAAAAGCTGCTCAAGATTGCCCAGGTCAACGCCATTGGCGGCTTCTGCCTCGGCTGCCATGACTGAGGCGCGAAAACCATAGAATTCTCGGAGGATTTTGAGAATATCAGTTTTTGAACTGAGTACGCGCTGAATCTTCAGGTCGCGGGCAAACGCCAGTTCATCAATAATTCTTTTGTTGAAAGGGTCGGCTACGGCAACCGTAATTACTCCGTTTACTTCGGAGACCGCTACAATAAGGTTTTTAAGGGCAAAGGGGCGCGGAATATGGGATGTGACAGTATTCAGATTGAGCTTGAGGGGATCAATTTTCAAATAGGGAATTTTTGCTGCTTCAGCCAGAGTCTCGGTAATGATGTCCTCTGTGATAAACTTGCCGGTTTTTTCGACGATTTCAAGATTAAAGGAGGCGATGACTTCGGTCGGCAGAATACTCTCGGTTCCTGGATGCACACGTCTTGAAGTGCCGGACTGGTTTAAGGAAAACAGCCGTTTTTCCTGTGCCTTACCATTAGCCAGAACATGGTTAAGTTGTTTTGAAGAGATCAGGTTGCGATGGTGAAGCAGGCTGGCAAGGTTTTCAATGGTAAGTTTTTTAGGGTCGGGCATCGGTCTGTTGGATTACCTTCCGGCTTTTTTTACGGCCTCAGCCTTTTGTGCTTCTATGCGTCTGGCAACCTCTTCAACAACCTGTTCCGGCGTGTAGCTGGAAGTATGCGGCAATTGGGCAACTATGGCATGCTCACGCTGAATATTCTCACGTGAAACAATAGCGGTTGGGCTCGGACCGGTTCCCTGGTAGACGGTCATTGTGGTGACAAAAGACCTGAACAGTCGAAGACCCATCAATAGGACAAGTGATAGCGGGACAATATCGTCAAGCCAGTAGTCCATGCTTCTCTGGTCAACCATGGTGCCGGCCAGCAGACCGCCACAGGCGATCATGAAACCGAACGCATTGGAAATTACCCGGTATTCAATATCATTCGGAACTTTTATTACGGTTGATTCTGCCATCAGAAACTCCACAGGTATTAAGCTATATTGTTCCTATCGGCTGAATATGGATTTTATTAATACATCTGCAATAAATTTATGAAATTAACCTACTTTTTGAAACGTTCAACAGCCCATGCCTGTAGTCGGTCCATATAGTAATAAACCACCGGGGTGATATAGAGGGTCAAAAGTTGTGAGACCAACAGGCCGCCGACTACGGCCAGACCCAGCGGTCTGCGGGCATCTGCACCTGCGCCGATACCCATGGCAATCGGCAGTGTGCCCATCAGGGCGGCCATGGTTGTCATCATGATCGGGCGGAATCGGACCAGGCATCCCTCATAAATGGCATCCATGGGAGATTTGTTTTCAGTGCGCTGTGCTTCCAGGGCAAAGTCAATCATCATAATGGCATTTTTCTTGACGATACCGATCAGCATGATTACCCCGACAAAGGCATACAGGTTCAGTTCCTTGCCGAAAATCATCAGGGTCATCAGCGCGCCCATTCCTGCAGAGGGGAGGCCGGACAGAATGGTCAGCGGGTGAATGTAACTTTCATAAAGAATACCCAGAACGATATAAATAACTACAATTGCCAGCAGCAGCAGGATTGCCAGACCTTTGGTGGATTGCTGGAAGGCCTGGGCTGTCCCCTGGAATGCGGTGGTGACTTTTACAGGCAGTGTTTTGGCCGCCAGCTGTTCTACAGCCGCTATTGCATCGCCCAGCGGGGCATCGGGTTTGATGTTGAATGAGATTGTCACAGAATTGATCTGGCCGATATGGTTTACGGAAAGCGGACCAAGTGTTGGGGTCAGTTTGCCCAGCATGCTGAGCGGTACCAGTTGTCCCGTATTGGAGCGGACATACAACAATGCCAGTGCTGCCGGGTCCATCTGGTAGGCCGGTTCAACCTCCATGATCACCTGATATTGATTGACCGGGGCGTAGATGGTTGTGACCTGACGACTGCCGTAGGCATAATAAAGGGCGTTTTCAACCTGGTCCGCCGATATGCCCAGGCTGGAAGCGCGATCACGGTCAATATCCAGCTGCAGTTGCGGATTTTTGATCTGCAGGTCAGATGTGACTTCCTGCAGCATCGGCAGCTCTCGCATTTTCTGTTCCAGCTCTTGCGCGCTCTTGTAAAGCTCTTTGGTGTCGGGAGAGAGCAGTGCAAACTGGTACTGGGCCTTGGACAGAGTAGCATCCAGCCTGATTGGCGGCGGGTTCTGCATGAAACACATGATCCCTGGCACCTGGGCCAGTTTAGGGCGCAGCGATTGAATGATCTGGTCAGCATTCATGGTTCTTTCATGCATCGGTTTGAGACTGATGAACATGAAACCGCTGTTGGTGCCGACGCGGCTGCCGGAGGCGCCTGCTGAAGACATGAACCCGAGAATGTTCGGATCGTCCTTGATGATATCGGCCAGTTTCTGCTGGTTGCGGGCCATTTCCTGAAATGAGACACCCTGAGCTGATTCCGTATTGGCAAAGATGCCACCCGTATCCTCACTGGAAAAGAGGCCGGTGGGCATTTGTTTATATAAAACAACAGTCAGGATACTCATCAGGAAAGTGAGCACAATAACGGTTCTTCGCCAGTTCAGGACGGTCTTAAGGGTGCGTTCATACAGGTGCAGCATACCGTCGAAGAATTGTTCCATGGCCATGTAGAGGCGGCCATGTTTCAGTTCGTTGGCAGGGCGGAGAAAGCGGCTGCAGAGCATGGGAGTCAGGGTCAGGGAAACCACGCCGGAAATCAGGATGGCCATACTGATTGTTACGGCAAATTCGTGCAGGATACGTCCCAGCATGCCGGGCATGAACAGAATTGGAATGAATACCGCTACCAGTGAGATGGTCATGGAGACAATCGTGAAGCCGATTTCCCGTGACCCCCTTAATGAGGCCTCCATCGGTTTCTCGCCATGTTCCATGTGTCGAACGATGTTTTCCAGCATGACAATGGCGTCGTCAACTACAAAACCTACAGATAGTGTCAGAGCCATTAAAGTGATGTTGTTGATGGAAAAGCCCAGGGCCGACATGGCGGCAAAGGTGCCGATGATCGACAGTGGCAGAGCCAGACTTGGAATAAGCGTAGCGGAAAAGTTGCGAAGAAACAGGAAAATTACCATGACGACCAGGGCGATGGTCAGGAGCAGGGTGAACTTGACCTCCTGAACAGATTCACGGATGGATTCGGAACGGTCGTAATGAATGTTGACGTTGACGGTTCCCGGAATCTGACTGCGAAAATCCGGAATAAGTTTCTTGATGTTGTCAACAACTTCAATGGTATTGGTGCCGGGCTGGCGTTGGACAGCCAGAACAATGGCTCGGGTTGATTTGCCGTCCCGGTTGTACCAGGCGGCGATCTTGTCGTTTTCAACGCTGTCAATGGCTGTGCCGATGTCCTGGATCCTGACAGGAGAACCGTTTCGGTAGGCAACAATTATCTGCTTGAACTGTTCTGCATTATACAGCTGGCCCGAGGCCTGAATGGTCAGGGACTTGTGGGTACCCTGAAGTATGCCGGTGGGGATGTTAACATTGGCGCTGGCCAGCGCCGCTGCCACTTCATCAATTCCAATCTTGCGCGACGCCAGCGCCTTTGGATCAAGCCTGACCCGGACAGCATATTTCTGTGATCCGTAGACCAGCACCTGAGCCACTCCGCTGATCATGGAAATGCGTTGGGCCATCATGGTATCGGCGTATTCATGCACCTGCGACAGCGGCAGCGTGTCAGAGCTGAGAGCCAGGTAGAAGATCGGCTGGTCGGCCGGATTGACTTTTTGCAGGGTAGGCGGGGTAGGCATGCCTGGAGGAAGCTGTCTTGAAGCCTTGGCGATGGCGGCCTGAACATCCTGTGCCGCCGCATCGATACTGCGATCCAGATTGAACTTGAGGGTTATTATGGAGAGCCCCTGACCGTTGGCCGAGGACATGGAATCAACACCGGCAATGGTGGAAAACTGACGTTCCAGCGGAGTTGCCACAGCCGAAGCCATTGTTTCCGAATTGGCGCCCGGCAGTTCGGCCCGGACCTGGATGGTCGGATAGTCAACATTCGGCAGGTTGTTTACGGGCAGTCCCATATAGGCGGTAATGCCCAGCAGCAACACCGCCAGCATGACCAGGCTGGTCATTACGGGACGTTTTATGAATAGTTCGGAAACGTTCATTTGGCTGGTATTTGTGAGGAACTAGATATTTTAGATTGTGTATTGAGGACCGGTTTCGTATCACTCGTACCGGTTTTTATCTCCACTTTTGAACCCGGTATGACACGAACCTGACCATCAATGATGACCTGCTCGCCCGGTTGCAGTCCATTTTCAATAACCGTATTGCCGTTTTGTACAGGCCCGACCGTAACAGGTCTCAGTTCGGCAGTTGAATCCTGTTTGACAACCAGCAGGTACTGTCCTTTTTGGCCGGTCTGGATCGCCTGGGTCGGTATAATTACGGCATTCTTCCTGATATTCATGATGATGGAAACGTTGACCATCTGGCCGGGCCAGAGACGCTTTTTAGGGTTTTCAAAGACCGCCTTCAACTTGATTGTGCCGCTGCTGGTATCAACCGTGTTATCCAGAAAATCTATAACGCCTTTCTCTGTAAAGCCGTTTGTGCCGGTTACTTCCGCTTCAACCGCAACCCTGCCGCCTGCCAACTGATGTTTTATGTCACTCAGCTCTTTTTCAGGGATGGCGAACAGGACCTTGATGGGAGTTATCCGGTTGATGGTCACAAGTGACATGTCATTAGCCTTGACCACATTACCCTGATGTACAGCCAGTATGCCCAGTCTGCCGCTGGTGGGGGCTTTGATTGTGCAGTAAGCCAGTTGTGCCCTGGCGTTTTCCACCTCGGCCTGATCTGCTGCCACGCTTGCCTCGGCTGATTCGGCGGTAGTGCGGTAGCCCTCGGCCTGCTCGGCTGTGACAATACCGTCTTTAACCAGTAAACGATAACGGTCGTAGTTTGTCCGGGCGTTTTCCATGACCACCCGGTCGCGGGCCAGAGCCGCCTCGGCTTTTTTTAGAGCAGCGATATACGGGCGGTTGTCCAATTGAAATAGGATTGCTCCTTTTTGCACATCCTGCCCTTCTTTGAAATTGACTTTAGTGAGTTCACCGCTGATCTGACTCTTGATGGTAATGATTTCTGACGCTTCCACATTGCCGATGGCGCGCAGCAGGACCGGAACATCTTTTTGAGTTGCAACCGCAACAACAACCGGGGCAGGTGGCCTTGGTTGGGGCGGTGGAGACTTTTTTGAACAGGCTATTAAGGACAGAAAAACGGTGGTCAAAATTAAAGCTGAGCTAATACTCCGCAACATGGATACCCCGGTTAATTTGAAACGTTCTTGTACAGTTTATCCGCATCGCCTTCTACAAATCTTATGTTCTCGCGTTCCAGAAGTTCTCCGGTTACCTGCCAGTATCTGGTGATAGCGGCATCATAATTTGCCGACGCTGCAACCTGGTTTCCCTTTGCATTTGCCAGATCATTTTCCACATCCAGCACTTCCTTGACTGTGGCAAGTCCGACCTGGTTTTTACGGATATAGGCATTCAGGCGTTCTTCCGCATAAATCCGTCCCCGGTTGGCAACATCGATCTGCTTGTAACCGCTGACTACGCTGCGGATGGCGCTACGCAACTCTTTTCGGGCGTTTTCTTCCAGATAACGGATTTGCAGATCGATCTGTCCGGCCTGTAGTCGACTTTTGCGATAATCATTTTCAGCAGCATTATTGCCAAAGGGGTAGGTCAATGACAGGCCAAAACCCCAGGTCGGTGTGTCCAGACTGCCGACTTTCTCCAAGTCTTTACTGTAGCTTCTGTCAAGACCATTCAAACCGGCAGAGGCGGTAAAAGTAAGGTCCGGCAATAATCTGTTCCGCAGAACACGGGTTTGCAAAGATGCAATTTCAAGATTACGACGTTGCTCTCTAATGTCCGGTCTTTCCAGTATCAGCTTGAAGGCCTCTTCTTCATTGATCTGCAAAGGATCGTTCTTGGGGGAATCCGAAATCTGTAGGTCATCTTTTTCGTCCAGCTGCAGCAATAACCTTAAAACATCAATCTGATCCTTGACCGCCTTTTCGGCGTCAATCAGTTCTTTCTCTCTTGTTGCAGATCCAAACTCGGCGCTTGCTATCTCCATTGCCGGCATGACCCCGGCTTTAACGCGGGACTTTGTCTCCGCCAGGATTTTGTCGGCCAGCTGCATGGAAACCTTCTTGATCTCCAGCTGTTCTTTCAGGTTGTAAAGTTTGAAATATTCAGTTCGAACCTGTGCGATCAGATTCAACAGGCTATTGTTTAATTTTTCTATGGAGGCACCCTTTGACAGGATGGAAATGTTGATTGCCAGTTCGTTGGAATCACGTCCGAAATTTTTCAGCAGAGGCTGGGAAAGGTTGGCAGACAGATCCGTTGACCAGTATTTGGCAAGAGTGTTGCTGGAGTTGTTTTGGGCGTAATTGTTGTTGAATTGCAATGAAGCTGTGCCTCCGGTCCAGATGCGCTGGCTTAGTGAAGAGATTAAGGCCAGGCTTTGGCTGGAGGAGGTCGTATTCTGGTTGGCCAGTATGGGAGAGTAGCTGGTGTTGTCGTTATATGAGGCCTGAAGTGCCAGGACCGGATCATAGATAGCCCGGTTACGATTTATGTCCGCCTCGTATTGTGCAGGATTGTATATTTCCGCCCGGATGGAAAGGTTTTTTTCCGCTGCCTGCCTGATCGCTTCGGTCATTGTAAGTGGTTTGCCGGGCGGAGTATCGGCAGAGTAGCTGATGGTAGTATTGCAGATGAGAACTGTCAACGCTGATAAGGTACAGAGTGTTAGTTTCTTCATTTCAAATCCTCTCATTATCCAATCTCCAAATCAAAGCGCTACCTTCGTTGGCTCGTCTTCGGCTCCTCAACGTACTAACTGTACGCCTTCGTCGCCTAAATCCTCGCCGCCTTGGTTTCATCTTTGATTTGAAATTGGATTACTCATAACGTAATGCATCAATCGGGTTAAGCGAGGCAGCCTTTCGGGCCGGATAGAACCCGAAGAATACCCCAACTCCGGCAGAAAATACAACCGCAATGACAATCGCCTGAAAAGAGATCAGGGTCGGCCAGCCGGCCAGCTTGGAGACTGCAAAGGCACTGGACACTCCCAGAATCATTCCCACAATACCGCCCATGGTTGTCAATAATACCGCTTCAGTCAAAAACTGGAGCAGGATATCACCCTCTTTGGCACCGATGGCCATGCGGATGCCAATTTCCCGGGTTCGTTCAGTTACGGAGACCAGCATGATATTCATGATGCCGATGCCGCCAACTACCAGTGAAATAGAGGCTACTGCACCCAGCAGCAGTGACATGACTTTGGAGGATTGTGCTGAAACCTCCATTATTTCAGACAGATTTCGAACAGTAAAATCGGCTTCTTTGTTGGGTCCAATGCGGTGGCGCTGATTCAGCAGCGCGGTGATTTCCTCTTCAGCTTTTTTCAGTGCTTCGGCATCCTTTGCCTGAACCATCATGGCGCCGATGGTGTTGGGGAAGCGGCTGCCAAAAACTTTACGCTGGGCAGTGGTCAGAGGAATGAAGATTACATCGTCCTGATCGGTTCCCTGTGCAGAGCGCCCCTTCTTCTCGAGTAAACCGATAACCGTAAAAGGTACTTTTTTGATGCGGACAATCTGGCCGATCGGATCGCTGTCACCAAAGATGTTTTCTGCAACGGTTTGCCCGATCAGGCAGTATTTGGTTGCTCCATCCACATCGGACTGAGTCATATTTCTCCCGGACTGAAGTCCCCATTCCCTGACAGTCAGCATTTCCGGGGTTGTGCCCAATACAATCGTGGACCAGTTCTGGTTGCTATAGACGACTTGTGCGGTTCCTCTGACTGTAGGTGCCACTTCCGAAACAGAGGGACATTCGGCTTTGATCGCCTTGGCATCGTCATAGGTCAGTGTCGGGGTGCCGCCAGAGCCGGTACGGAGCCCGCCGCTGGTGGTTGATCCGGGTAATACCAGCAACAGGTTGCTGCCCATGCTGGCGATCTGGTCTGAAATAACTTTGCTGGCGCCGGCACCGATGGCCACCATGGCGATTACGGCGGCAATGCCGATGATGATGCCGAGCATGGTCAGCAATGCACGCATTTTGTTGACTCGCAGGGCACGAATGGCGATCCTGAGGGACATCATCAACTGAATCATATCATCTCCCTCATTTTTTCGGCATCGGTCGGGTTGAGAATTTTTGTGTCGGAAATTATATGGCCGTCGCGGAATACTATATTACGACCGGTAAAGGCCGCAACATCCGGTTCGTGGGTGATCATGATAATTGTGATACCCTGCTTGTTGAGTTTCTGGAAGATGGACATGATTTCCAGAGTAGTTTTAGAATCCAGGTTTCCGGTCGGTTCGTCGGCCATGATGATGGCCGGTTGATTAACCAGCGCCCTGGCAATGGCGACCCGCTGCTGCTGGCCGCCGGAAAGCTGGTTGCTGTAGTGATCGGCGCGATCTGCCAGTCCAACCATGGCGAGGGCCGCCTCGGCCCTTTCGTGTCTTTCTGATGACGAGGCCTTGGCGTAGATCAGCGGCAGTTCAACATTTTCCCGTGCAGTTGTTCGGGCCAGGAGGTTGAACCCCTGAAAAACAAATCCGATCCTGCTGTTGCGGATATCGGCCAGCTGGTTTTTAGCCAGGTCGCTGACATTGATTCCCTCCAGTAAATACTCACCGCTGGTTGGTTTGTCCAGGCAGCCGAGGATGTTCATGCAGGTTGATTTGCCGCTGCCGGAGGCTCCCATTATGGCGACAAAATCACCACTCTGCACTGTGAGCGAAATATCTTTCAAGGCCTCTACGCGTTGGTCACCCATGGTGTAGACCTTGCTGATGCCTTTAAGGCTGACCACTTCGCCCATTTAGAACCTCGGTCCTGACGGCATACCTGTGCCACCCTGTTTTTTTGCACTGTTGACCTGTTCGGTAATTACTTCGTCATTCTCTTTCAGCTCACCTTCAAGTTGTTCGACAAAACGGTCGCTGGCAATTCCTGTTTTTATTGATACGGCAACCGGAATATTATCTTTGCCCAGGATATAGACGGTTTGACCACCCTTTTTCTTCGGAGTTTTGTCCGCAGGAGTGCTGCTGGCTTTTTGAGGAATTTCCTTGCCTGTCTTAGGTCTGAAGCGGATGGCAGCATTGGGGATCTTGATGACGTCATCTTTTTTCATGGTTTCTATGCTGACATTGGCTGTCATGCCCGGTTTTAGAAGCATGTCCTTGTTGTCAACATTGATAACCGTCACATAGGTAACCACATTCTGTGTTACTACCGGGGCATTTCTGATCTGCTTTACAACGCCTTTGAACTGCTTGTCAGGATAGGCATCCACGGTGAAGCCGGCTGTTTGGCCGACTTTCAGTTTGCTGATGTCCGATTCATCGACACTGGTTTCAATCTGCATTTTTGTCAGATCCTGAGCAATTGTAAAGAGTGTTGGAGTGGAGAATGATGCAGCAACTGTCTGCCCGACATCGACGTTACGCGAAACAATAGTGCCATCCAGTGGAGAGCGGATAGTTGAATAGTTAAGGTTTGTTTCCGCCTGCCTGAGCGAACCGCGCGCCTGGCTGACAGATGCAGCGGCAGAACTTTCCAGAGCGACATTCTGGTCATAGGCTGTCTGTGCAGCATCAAAATCGCTCTGGGAAACTATCCCCTGCTTTAAAAGCAGCTTGTTTCTCTCCAACGTCCGTTTTGCATCTGCCACAGCAATTTTTGCTTTAGACAGATTTCCCACGGCACTAAGGTAATTGCCTTTTGTCTGCTCTATTGCTGCCTCAAACAGCGATGGGTCAATCTGGGCTATGGCCTGGCCTTTTTTAACCGGAGAGTTGAAATCCACATACAGTTTTTGGATAGTTCCTGATACCTGGGTGCCTACCTGCACTGTGACTACGGCGGCCAGGTTGCCTGTTGCAGAAACGGCAGACACGAGTGGACCGCGTTCTATTTTGGCTGTTTTGTAAACGGCTTCCTTCGGTTTGGTATAATAGAAGTAACCTCCCAGAGCCAGAATAGCCAAGATTACAGTAGTCAAGATGATGGTTTTCTTCATTTGCGACCTCATGAACTGCGTGTTTGCGAATATAAATCAATAGCACATGTGGAAGTTATTAACAAATGTAAAGCACTGTAATAATGCAATATTGTGCTTAAACAGCATGTTGAAACCAGTATGAGCCAGGAGTGAAAGATAACACCTGTTTGTGAAATAACAGTGATTGAATTGTGATTGATTGTGAATATGTACATGTGGATTCAAAACAAGTTTGCGCCTGAAAATAATCAGGAGGAACGTTTTTTTCTTGAACGGCTGGATTTTCTTGTGAAAGGATCTTTTGGCGGTCGATATGCGCATTCTTTGGGGAGCCAGCGCAATGTAGCTACAAGTTCCGGTGTTAATTGTACGCAATCAGGGTTTATCTCGAAACGTCGTTCAAATATTTTACAGCGCCGGGATTCAAGATCCAGATATTTGCAGGCATCATCGGTGTAGATAATCCTGCCCCGAGAGTCTTCGAGTTTTTCCAGACAACATCGTCCACACTGGTTGCAGATGGTATCCCAACCGTTATCATTTTTAGCTGTATTGTCCATGAAGTCCGCTAAAAGTTTGTTGTATAAGGGTGTTGCAGTCAGAGCAGGCAGTTGAAGTACATTACAATTGCTGCTCTGACCGCTTTAAAGCAGTTCTGAATTACTTTTCAAAAATAGCAATTACATCCGGAACAGCCTTTTGCAGGGCGGACTGAATAGCTTCTTTCAAAACCCTGTTAGCCAGAAGATCGCGGTCTTTGATGGCATTTTCAGATGATTTGGACTGGTACTGCAGTTTTTTCACCAGTTGGCCTTTTTTATAGATATCCATTGATATGACAAGAGTGCATGTTGCCTTAATGTCTGCAATGTCGGAAAGTTGATCCAGCTTAACATCCACACTGGTCAGGTCTATTAACTTGGCCGAATCTGCAGGGCGCGAGGTAACGGATAAAACGGAATAACCTGTTCTTCTGAGTTCCTGATTAAAAGCATCTTTGACAATTTCAGTTGCGGAAGTTGTGCTCAGTATTTCATCTATTTTTTTGTTTTCGTCATTTTTTACTGTTCCAATGACCCATTTGATGTTGTCTACTTTTGTCTGCTGATCGGCAGCGGAAACCAGGTGCAGGGTTCCTGAACCTCCCCGTACGGTTGTTATCGGCTCATAGAGTATGGAAACATCTTTTGCATAGCGGACACACCCGGAACTGAAAGCGGTAATAATAAGAAGAGAAATCAGAAGGAGAAGTTTACCCGTTTTGAATGTATTCATTTGAAACCCCTTTTCGTATTGAAGCTTGTTTATAAAATTTATACGTTACCTGGTCGGTGCCTGTTGCTGCGTTTGCTCGGGCAGCACTGGTGGCTGTATCGGTTGAAATGGTGGTACAGGTGGTTGAATTGGTTGAATGGTTTGTACTGGCGGTTTCGTCGGCTCTGTTGGTGTTGTTGCAGGTTGTTGCGTTAGTTGTGGCTGTGATGGTTGAACAGCGGCCTCTTGAGGTGATGATTGAGCCGATTGAACAGCTGCAGGTTTATCAAGACATTGGCCGATGGAACCTTCTGCACAGACCCGCTTGTCAACCCAGATTGCGTTATCCAGAACTGCCCCTTTCAAGTCTGCTGCCGTCATTGCCGACTGAAAGAAACTGACCATTTTCAGGTTGGCGCCTTTTAAGTCTACTCTCTCCAGGTTTGATTCGGTGAAGTCGGCCCGCTCCAGGTTGGCTTTACTCAAATTGGCACCTTTCAGGTTCGCTCGGCTCATATTCAGCCCGACCAGACTCAACCCGCTGAGATTTGAGCCGGACAGGTCGCGGGATGTTCTCAAGACAGACATGACCTGTGGAATAGTCATTTTTACATTGGGAGCAGGTTCTTTAACAGCTTCGTCGTCATCGAACTCTTTGCGGAGTTTCTTTTTAGGTCGGGAGGAATTTTTTTCAGAGTCTGTGGTTTGCTCAGTTAGGTCTGCTGCAGGTGTTTCCGGTTGTGTACCGGAAACACCAACATTCAGGTTATAAGGCTCTTCTGCCGATGCGGCTGGAGAGGTTATCGGAACTGAAATCAGATAAAGTAAAAAACAGGCCAGGAAAATTAAATTTAAATGTGTTGACATTTTCACCCCTTGGCTTGCATTGAATCAAAACGCCAGAATAAGATAACACCAATCACCGAAAATGGAAATAGCGAGCTGCTTTATTACTAAACAGCATAGGTGTCAATGATATGGCGAGCTATGCTGCGTTTGGGTGGAAGTATCGGGAGCTGATTTACATTGAACCATTGCGCATCTTCCAATTCATTATGGTCAACCACTATTTCACCACCCGCATAATCTGCCACAAACCCGGCCATAATCTGGGCCGGGAAAGGCCAGTTCTGGCTGCCGGTGTAGCGAACATTTTCTATTTTTATGCCGGTTTCTTCAAATACTTCACGGACTGCACATTCCTCCAGGGACTCGCCGAAGTCTACAAAACCGGCTACCAGGCTGTATCTGCCGGGAATCCATTCAGCTTTGCGGGTCAGTAACACCTGATCGTCCCGTTTTACAAGTATGATCGCGCAAGGGTGAATATGTGGAAAGTGTTCAGCTTTACAGCTGCCACATTTTCTGCCCCAGCTGCCGTAAACAGGCCCTGTCAAACTGCCGCAACGGGAACAGTGTCCACTCTGTCCAATCCAATGCAGGATCTGTTTTGCCAATCCACCCAGGGTCATTGTTTGAAAATCCATGCGAATATCAACGGTTGTGAACATTTCGGCAGTATAATTTGGCTCTATTGTCTGACTGGAACTGATATTGAAAGCGCGCAGTGGTTTTTTCTTCCAGTTGCCGATGACAAGTGGAGCCTGTTGTGGTGTCAGCCATTTTGGCAGATCTCCTTCCGGTAGACAAAGAGATCCGTTTTCTTCCTTCAAAACCAGGCTGTTCCCCTGAATAATTGCCCAGTAACCTGCTTCTACTGTTTGCTCTTGTTGCTGGTGCCCAAGCGAAAAATCGTTTTTGATCAGGGAAAAGTTGTAAGGGAGGTTAATCTGTTCAGGAAAAGACATAAGGTTCCTCAAGAGTAAATTAGGTTTGCATAAAAGTGATTTATAAACGACATTTTTTGTATCAATATAAGTCGCCGCTGTCAAGGTATGCGGTCAGGCTTGACTGATGGAGAAAAAATTCACATAATGCACGCAATGTTTACTTTCAAGCCCTCATCAAAATATTTTTTTATCCTGCCGGTCCGCTTTTCCCTTTCAGTCCTTCTCTTCTGGTATCTGTTCTGCCTGTTTGTACCGCCCGGGAACGGCGCAACTGTCAAGGACGTCTCCTTCCCGGCAGGCAGCGGAGTCAGAAAGCTGGCAGCAGAACTAAAGGCGGGCGGGGTTATCCGGAGTTCCTGGCATTTTGTTCTGGTCAGCAGGCTCAGGGGACAGGCGCAACGCCTCAAGGCAGGAGATTATCGCCTCAATGATGCCATGGGCGTTACGGCTATCCTGAATAAGCTGGTTAACGGAGATGTGGATTTTCGGCGCTTTGCTCTGCCGGAAGGTTATTCAATTTATCAGGCCGCAGAACTGTTGGAACAGAAAGGCTTTTTCAGCAAGGATGAATTTCTGAAAGCCTGCCGTGACCCTCAACTGTTATCCGGGCTGGGTGCTCGAACTGAAAGTGTGGAAGGATATCTTTATCCAGCCACCTATAACCTGACAAAAACAAGTACTGCAGAACAGCTTGTTTCACAGATGATCCAACGTTTCGAAAAGGCATATACAGGGATTGGCCCGGCAGGGGTCTCGCTTTCCAGGCATGATGCCGTAATACTGGCTTCCATGATTGAAAAAGAGGCTGTTTCAGCAGAGGAAAAACCATTGATATCTTCAGTTTTTCACAATCGGTTGAGAGTCGGGATGCCGCTGCAGAGTGATCCTACGGCTGTTTACGGTGTGCGGGCTTTTAGTGGAAAAGTCAAAAAAGCGGATATTCTGCGTGTATCGCCATACAATACCTATCAGATCAAGGGACTTCCTCCCGGCCCAATCGGTAATCCGGGTGCTGATGCTATCAAGGCGGCGCTGAATCCAGCAAAAACACCTTACTTCTATTTTGTTGCCCGCCAGGATGGTACTCACCAGTTTTCCAGTTCTTTGGCGGAGCATAACCAGGCGGTCAGACAGTATCTTAGATAATGGGGACTGGGAACTTGGGACTAGGGTTTTGAAAAAGCTTTTGCCAGTCCCCAGTCCCAGTTTTCAATCTTCCAGCCTTTTGTTAGTATCCTCAATCAAAAATTCCAACTCAGCCAGAGTAATTATTTTTCAAAGATTAAATAAATCAGTTTGAAGAAGCAGTGGTGTTGGCCGGAATAATGTCTATTACTGTGACCTCAGGTGGTGCCATAAAGCGGATAGGTGGTCCCCAGGTTCCGGTGCCGTTACTGACATGTATTTTTGTACCGTTTTTCAGGTTTGTCGTACCGCTGGGAATAGGGAATTGGAGCTTTGTCAGCAAGTAAAAGGGGAAGATCTGACCGCGATGTGTGTGTCCTGAAAGCTGAAGATCAAACAGCCCTTCAGTTTCTGGTGGTACAACAGGACGATGTTTTAGGTGTAATCGGAATTGACCGGTCGGGAGCGATTTCAACAATGCTTCCTCATCTATTGCTGGCGCGGGCAACGACATCCGCTTCCAGGCCGGATCATCAATTCCGCTGACAGTTATTCCATTTGGAAGGGTAATAAAGCCGTTGCGCAGTAGCTTGAATCCGGCCGCTTCCGTAATGTCCAGTGATTGCTGCAAGCCGGCATAGTATTCGTGATTACCTGTAATGGCATATTTGCCCAGTGGTGCTGAAACAGCAGCAATCATGTCTGTCATTTTCTGGTAGTTTTTGATGCTGTCCTGAAGAGATAATCGCCCATCAATCAAATCACCGGTGGAAACCAGAATATCCGGTTTTGATTCTTTGACAACTTGTAGAATTCTATTCAATCTGTCTTCGCGTATGATCAGCCCCAGATGTACGTCAGATATCTGTGTAACTCTGATACCGGTGGATGTGGGTGCAAGTTTGTCTGTTTTGATTGTGATTTTATTGGTTTGGATGTCCCTGGCTTCCATGTAACCATAGATGGTAATACCTATCGCCAGTAATAAGGCAATTTCTACTGTTATATGTGGGTGAAAAAGATAAGGTGTTGCTGTGCTCTTGCGACGGTTGAATTGCCGTACAATTATGGAGAATATATCAAGAATCAGGAGGATTGTAACGAGGATAAAGATAAAGCCCATCCAGGTAAAACCGGGCCAGGCTATGGCTTTTGCTATCAGATCCAAATCATTCACTTCAAATATTCTGACAAGAACAGGAGCAATAGTCGTAAAGCAGAGCCAACTGGAAATGATGAGTGAAGAACGTCTGGAAAAGCGGAAGCTCTGTTTGAATCTGATGTAGGCATAACAATGCATTCCACCATACAACAGCAGGAATGTAATCAGGAAAAGCGTCATAAGAGGTGTTCCTTGACACCTGCGAAAGTTGTGCGATGAACAGGGGTCGGCAGCAGCAAGCGGATGGCTTCCATATGGTCTAGGCAGCCGTAACCTTTATGTTTTGCAAATCCATACCCCGGATAAACCAGGTCAAAGCCCCTCATCAAACGATCACGGCTGACTTTGGCAATAATGGAGGCAGCGGCAATGGAAAGGCTGAGTGAGTCGCCTTTTTTTACGGTTTTTTGAGGGATGCCGGTTTCAATGGGTGAAATGCCGTCAATCAGCAGGAAGTCCGGTTGAGGCAAAAGTGTTGCTACCGCTTCCAGCATGGCGTGACGGGTGGCCTGCAGGATGTTTATCCGGTCGATCAACTGGGCATCGCCACTGCCGATTCCGACTGAAACAGCAAGGTCCATGATGACATCAAAGAGGCGCTCTCGTTTTTCCGGAGACAGCTTTTTTGAATCATCCACACCGGGAATACGCAATCCATCCGGCAGTATGACAGCAGCAGCAATGACCGGTCCGGCTAATGCACCGCGTCCGGCTTCATCAATACCGGCAATAATGTTGAAGCCTTTATTGCGGGCCTGAGTTTCAAGGGCCAGTGTGTCTAACGGCGCAATATGGAAGAGTTCGTTTTGTTTCATGGGACTCTCAAAAAAAAACCCCGCAAAAAGCGGGGTTTTTTGAAGTTATTTTGCGCCGGCAACATACTTCTTTTCGCGAATTCTGGCAGCCTTGCCGCGCAGTTTACGCAGGTAGTAGAGCTTGGCACGACGGACGTGGCCGCGTGTAACGATTTCTATTGCCTCGATGCTAGGTGAGTGAAGTGGGAAAATCCTTTCAACACCAATACCGTTGGAAATCTTGCGAACTGTGAAAGTTTCGCGAATACCACCATTCTGGCGACCGATGCAGACGCCCTGATATGCCTGGATACGCTGCTTGTCACCCTCAACAATCTTTACCTGTACCTTGACAGTATCCCCAACTTTGAAAGTTGAGATATTTTTCTTCATTTGTTCCATTTCCATAAAGTCAATGATGTTCATTGTATCTTCCTCCTCTAATCTCTCTTTGAAAAAAATTATACTTCTTAACTCTGATAAACTGGATAAGTACGTTAACGAAGTTATTTTCTGTCATAAAAGAGCAGAAAACAATTTCTAACGTACTAAATACTTCCTCTCAGGCGATCAAGCATTATTGAGGCTGCAGACCGTACCGAAAGGTGATTATATGATCCTGGACCTGAAATTGGTTCCAGTATGTGATTTGCCGATTCAAAACATTCGTCTGTCAAACCCCAGCCTGTTCCTAAAAGTAACAGGTATGGCTGGTCTGAATCTTCCAGCATGCTGCGCATTTCTTTAAAATCCAAACTGTTAGATCGTTTTGATGCCCCGGTGATAATTGTCTGAACCGGCTTTGTGAAATTGCTCTGAAATTCAGCCACAGCTTCTTTCAAAGTCTCACAGATATGTATTATGCCAAGGGCTTCTTTGCGATCCGGATTGTAACTTGCCCCCCAACCCTGTTGCCAGTGTCCCGCTATGCGCTGAGCAAAATTACGCTGCTCCTGCGATGGAGTCACTATGTAAAATCTGTCCAGGCCGTAACTTCTGGAGGAACGCGCTATATCGTGCAGGTCCAGGTTTGTCAGGGCCGTTGTTACTATTTCACGATGTTTGTTGTAAACCGGATAGTGCAACAGAGCAATGGCCAGGTTATTTATTGGCTGAGCCATTTTCTTTCTCCACTTCCGCCATCAGCTTTTTATCTTCTTTGCTCAATACAAAACCATTTAAAAGGTCTGGTCGCAGTTGCAAAGTTTTTCTCAATGACTCCCGCCGACGCCATTTTCTGATGTGATCATGGTTGCCGGAGAGCAGAATATCGGGGACCTGAAGTCCTTTAAACAGTGGCGGACGGGTATATTGCGGGTATTCAAGCAGTCCATCACTAAAAGAATCTGTTTCTGCTGACTCGCTGCTGCCAAGGACACCGGGGATCAGTCTGGTAATGGCATCAACAATGGTCATTGCAGCAATTTCGCCGCCGGATAAAACAAAGTCGCCGATGGATATGTCATCATCCACATAAAGCTGGCGAATACGCTCATCAATACCTTCGTACCTGCCGCAGACGATTATCAAACCTTTTCGGCCCGCCAGTTCAGAAGCAACCTGGTGGGTTAACCTTCTGCCTTGCGGTGACGTCATGACAACGGCAGATTCAGGGTTGAGAGCTTTTACCTTTTCAATACAGGCGGAAAGCGGTTCAACCTTCATCACCATGCCTGCTCCGCCACCATAGGGTGCATCGTCAGTTACCTGGTGCTTGTCAGTGGCATAATCACGAATATTATGCAGCATGATGTCAATGAGCTGTCTGTCTCTACCTCTTTTGATGATGCTCTCGTCGAATGGACCGCTGAACATGCCGGGAAAGAGGGTTAAAATGTCAAACTTCATAGATCAAGCAGCCCTTCAAGCGGAGTAACAGTCATTCTGCCGCTGTTCAGGTCTACAGATGTAATAACATCCGCAATGGCAGGAATCAGATACTCCCGATTATCACTGCGGACTACGTAAATATCGCTGCTGCCGGTTTCAAAAATGTCCATAACTTTGCCAAGATGCAGACCATCTACCGTTGAAACTTCCAGTCCGATCAGATCGCACCAGTAATACTCATCCGTTTCCGGTTCCGGCAGTTGGCTGCGCCAGAGACAAATCTCATTTCCGATAAGGTGTTGAACGTTATTGATATCGTCCAGGCCTGCCAGTGCAATGTTAAACTTACCGGCATGATAGGCAACGCTTTTAAGTTCATACTTGGTTAAATCGCCTTTGGGTGATCTGACCAGTATTTCATTGGCAGCATTCAGGCTTTCGATGTTCCCGGAAAATGAATAAACCTTGAGCTGACCCTTGATTCCGTGGGTTCCTATAATCTTCCCGACCGGGATCAATACGTCTTTATCTGGCATTATTCCACAATCTTGAGGATAGCCTTCTTGTTATCCTTGGTTGATACTGCATTTAGTATGGTGCGAACCGCTTTTGCAGTACGACCCTCTTTACCGATAATACGTCCCATATCTTCTTTAGCAACGGTCAGTTTAATGACCAGCGTATCCTCTTCCATCTCCTCAGTGGCCTGCACCTGCGCTGGATCGTCGACTAGTGACTTGGCAATGGTTTCAACAAGTGCTTTCATGTCGGTTACCTCTGCTCATCTAGATTATCCGGAGTACCGGAGGTGGATGTAGAATACGCCTTATATTTAAGCAGCAACCTTGTTCAGAATACCGGCCTTTTTCAGCAGTTGTCTGACTGTGTCGGTAGGCTGTGCGCCCTTGTCGAGCCATGCCTGGATTTTTTCGGCATTCAGCTTGAATACGGCAGGGTTTTTAGTCGGGTCATAGGTTCCCATGTTTTCGATGAAACGGCCATCTCTGCGGCTACGCTCGTCGGCTACTACCACCTGGTAGAAAGGTCTTTTTTTCGCGCCTGCACGTGCAAGCCTGATTTTTGTTGCCATTGTGATTCCTCCTGAGTCTTCCTTTGTTGCGATTATGTTATATAAATAACGGTCTTGATTCTATCTGAAAGGGAACATGCCCTTACCAAGTCCACCCATGCCACCCATACCGCCCATGCCTTTGAGCATGCCTTTGGGTCCAAGTTTTTGAAGCTGTTTCATCATTTTCTGTGCTTCGGTAAAGCGTTTCAGCAACTGGTTGATTTCCTGTACGCTGGTGCCGCTTCCTTTGGCAATTCTGAGACGTCGACTACCGTTGATGATAGTATGGTTTGCCCGTTCACCCGGTGTCATGGAGCGGATGATAGCTTCAATACGTCCGATTTCCTTTTCACTTGGCTGGGCACCCTGCATCTGCTTCATCATCTTGCCCATGCCAGGGATCATACCCATGATCGATTCCAGTGAGCCCATTTTTTTGAACTGCTGGAGCTGGGCCAGGAAATCTTCCAGGTCAAACTGGTTTTTCTTGAGCTTTTCTTTAAGGCGCGCGGCATCTTTTTCATCAAAGACCGACTGGGCTTTTTCCACCAGGGTCAATACATCGCCCATGCCCAGAATACGCGAAACCAGACGGTCAGCATGGAAAATTTCCAGCGCGTCCAGTTTTTCTCCCAGACCGACAAATTTGACCGGCTTACCGGTGACAGCCTTGATTGAAAGTGCTGCTCCACCCTTTGCATCGCCGTCAAGCTTGGTGAGCACGACGCCGGTGATATTCAGCAGATCGTTGAAGCCGCTGGCTACATTCACAGCTTCCTGGCCGGTCATGGCGTCAGCCACAAAAAGAATTTCCTGAGGTTTGACTGAAGCTGCAATCTCGGTCAGTTCGTTCATCAGGTATTCATCAATCTGGTGACGTCCGGCTGTGTCCAGAATGACTGTATCGTATCCATTAAGTTCGGCGAACTTCATGGCTGCATTGCAGATATCTATAGGTTTTTGATCAGCCGAGGAATTGAAAACCTCAAGGCCAAGTTGTTTTCCGACTATTTTCAGCTGTTCAATAGCAGCAGGGCGGTAAACGTCGGCAGGTACCAACAAAGGCCGTCGCTTCAAGCCCTTCAGGTGTCTGCCAAGCTTGCCGCAGGTTGTTGTTTTTCCCGCACCCTGTAGACCGACCATCATCAGGGCAACTGGTGGTTTGGCTGCCAGGTTAAGGCTGTTATCCTCATGGCCGCCCATCATGGTAATCAGTTCGTCATGGACAATCTTGACGATCTGCTGGCCAGGGGAAAGGCTCTGCAACACTTCAGTGCCGACGGCCTTAACTCGAACGTTTTCAATAAAGTCTTTTACAACTTTAAAGTTTACGTCAGCTTCAAGGAGGGCCAGGCGCACTTCACGCAGGGCTTCCTTGATATTGTCTTCGGTCATTACTCCCTGTCCGCGGAGCTTTTTAAATACCGATTCGAGCTTTTCTGAAAGGCTATCAAACATCGTAGTTTACGTTCTCTTGGATCGGAATATATAAAGAGGGTTACTATAGAGTATGGAGTTGAAAACTGTCAAGAAATATTTGGATTCTAGAGTTTTATTACCTTTGCTGTTGAAAGCAGTGTGTCGGCTGTTGTGAGCATGTTTGTTGTGTTACCAATTCTCAGATTGTCCTTGAGTCCGAAAAAGTCCAGGCAGAGGCCGCAGGAAAAAAACTCAACACCCAGGTTGGCAAGTTTTTCCATTGCTTCCAGCAGTTCGGATCCTTCGCAGGTTAGTGTAACACCACTATTCATAAAAAAAATCTTTGACGGTAATGTTTCAGCTTCTACTAAAGTATGAATGAAATTCCGCATCAGCAGTTTGCCCAGTTCTTCCGGGCCTTCACCAAGTCTGTCGGATGTGATCAAAATGACCTGGTCGTGATCTGCAGATGTTTGAACGGCAGTTTTTTCAAAGCTGATGGCGGGGCTGATTGTTATGGTCCAGTAGTTGCTTTCTTTTTTCTCTGTCACCTGAAAACCGCGATTTTTTACAAATCGGATGACATTTTCCCGGGGAGCACCGTCATCAAGTAAAACTGTCAGTTCTGTATCTGTCTCCAGGGCTTTTTTGACACTTATTACCGGTGCCGGGCAGTCCATTTTTCTGCAGTCAACTGTTTTCATGAGTCATATCCTTTTAAGCAACATAGGTTTGATTATGTTTCCAGATGGTAACAAACTCGGCGGAGCTGTATCTGCTTAGAAACTCCGGCAGTAGCTCGTTCTGTTCAAGTACTGACATGATAATGTCACGGTCCTGCTCGTTGAAGCGGATTGCCAGACCGCAATCGGTCTGAAGTTGCCGTGGAGCCGGTATGAGAAGGATAGCCATGTTGTGTGACTTGAGCAGATTTTCGGCCTTCATGACACGGTGACCTGAGTTGAAGACGGCCAACAGTTGCCCCTCTTGAACCATTAAACGATTTTCCATAGAGTGTTCCCGCTGCAATAGATTGACAAAGCTGACCCAAATTTTTACTATGCCTCAAAGGAGTAGATTCATGCAAGCTTCAATCCCTGTTTACATAGGTCTGTTTTTTGTATCATTGCTGCTAAGCTTTCCATGCGGCTATGTGCGCCAGAATTTTAAAAAGTTTTCTTTTATGTGGTTTTTCTGGATCCATCTTCCCATACCTTTTATCATCATGTCCAGGCACGAAACCGGTCTGGATTGGCATGCCATCCCGCTGACTTTTTTCGGTTCCATTATTGGTCAGATTATAGGTGGCCGTGTTAAACGCAGAAGGATGTCGTGTGAAAAAACGCTCTAAAATGCGCTATCCCAAACCGCTTTCAGATCTGATGCCCGATGCTCTGTCCGGGCTTGGTCTCTCTGAGCGTTTGCGAGAAGCTGAAATCTGGCGTTTATGGCCCGAGATAGTGGGGCAGGCGATTGCAACCCAGGCGCAGCCTTTGCGAATTATTGGAGGTACGCTGACAGTGGCCGTCTCCAGCGGCCCCTGGATGCAGGAGTTGACCTATCTGAAGGGCATGATGAAAAACAAGCTCAATGACCGCCTGGGTGGCGATGTTGTTAAGGAAATATTGCTCAGATCCGGCAGGGTGGCAAAAGTAGCGGAGCCGATGGAAGACCGGCTACCGATCAGGAAAAACCTGACAGCGCAGCAACAGGCTGAAATCAATAAACAGTCAGCAGCAATTGAGGATCCGGAGACACGTGAAGCTTTTGCAGCCCTGATGCGGGTCAGCATAGAAACAGTAAAATAATATATGTGATTTAGAGTGTTATAATAGTTAGATAGCGGAGGCGATGCAGGTGGAAAAAACTGAAGTAATTATGAATTTATGGTGTATCTGTGATCAGGATGACAAGGTCATTTACGGACTTGCCGGTCGGGCCTATTGTGTATCAGGTACTGATGATGAAAAAACAGCCCTGTTGAAGCAGCTGGCTTTGACCGATTTTGGGCTGGCCAATAGAATGCCTGTGCCTGAACGGTTCAGCGTAGAGATCAATGGTGAGTTGATGACCGGCATCTGCAGTCTGAGCGAGCTGAATAATACTGCAACCACGTTGTTTAAGGAAATGTACGAAGAGCTGCAATCAGAAATAGACAGCCGCTACAATGGCAGTAACGGAGATGGCGATCAGGTTAACATGATTTTGATTCCGGAAAACCCGTTGTTCTTGTTGACTGCCCTGATTGAAGAGGACGATGGCAGCATCAAGGCTATGATGGTTGGATAATAGTTTTTATACACTCTCACCAGGCGAAGATTAAAATACCGACAATGCGATCAGCAAAGTCGGTATTTGTTTTTTTGATTGAACTGCCTAAAACTTTGCCGAAATTGATAGAGCCACGAACGGGGCTGGTTGATGATGATCGGAAGACAGTTTGTTACCATCTTTATCGTCTACTCTCATCACCCCACCAAACATAACGCCTGAATAAAGATCAAAGTTGAAATTGTCTCCCATTCCGTGAGACAGCCTGACCCAGGTAGGTATAGATGTTACACTGCCAATGCCGTCCTGGGTATAGCTGTTGTCTTTGAGACGAAAACGGTTGTTGCGATAGGCCATGCCGCTCCCCACATCCCATCCTCCATCCAGTCGGTAGGAGAGTTCAAGTCCGGCAGGTCCGGTCAAGCCAGGTCGGAAAGGATTGGCCAGCAGTAATCGATCAGTGATCCGCCATCTGATTGCCAGCCCCGGAAAAAATGAAACCTTGCCCAGATTGCTGTAAGCACCTGCACCAAACCCCAGACTTAGGTTGGGACTGATGCTGCGGACCAGTGCCGCGTATCCGCCATAACTGAAAGCATTATCCCAATCGGCATCTTCCTCTCTGGAAATGGAAACCGATGGTGTTGCCATCAGCTTCCATTCTGGTGACAGACTGACGGAGTAACTGTTGCCCAGATTAAATGTATGTATTGTGCCCCATGGCTTGATTCCCCCTGCCAGATTTGTCTGACCGGAAAAATTGTAGTCGGCATAGTCGTAACTCAGGTTCAGTCCCATTTCCGTATTTGCGGAAATGGCAGTGGACCATCTGACATTGGTGTGTTGGCGGTATACTGAGACATTACCGTTTTGCAGCGGTGTTTCAAACTGATATACGGGGGTGGTTGATATTGAGATATTCGGTTTGTAAGTCTGGGCAGGCCTGCTGTCAGATTCGGCAGTGGCGGGCTTGGCACAAAACAGTGCTAATGTAGTACAACAGCAAACAAGCAAATATGAAGTTTTAATGAGGGTACGTTTCATATGTTCTCCAAAACCAGTTAATGTAGGGACAATTCTTTCTCGTTGCTGTGAAGTATTAATTATTCGGGGAAACTTTGCAAGACTGTTGATGTAGAAATAACAGTGGCATAAGGAGCAGACAGGGCCGCCATAAAAGATGCATGTACATCTGCTGCCGGAATTGTCTTGTCCTTGAAAAACAGAAGTTGGTGGATTTATCAAAATCCGGTGACGAGGAAATCAATGGCAGCTATGATTTCGTTACGATGTTCCCTGAGGGAACATACTTTATCCCCAAGGTTATTTACCGCAACTCCAGCCAATTCAGCCGTTGACATTATGACAGAGGTCCGTTTTACGGAAAACTGGGGGTTTAGATGTTTTGCGGCTTTGCCCATGGCAGAGACGGTATAGAGAGGAATAACTACGCGTGTTGCCAGGTTGTTCAAAAGGTCTGTCTGTATGTCTAACAAATAGGGAATTGTTCGTTTTGTTGCAGGATTTGGGTTTGTATATACATCGAACTGGGCCATCAGAATTGCCTCAAGCCGTCACTGAAAACTCCCCGAGCTTCAATGCGTCTATTATATTCTTCAATAGTCTCTCGATTTTCCTCTTGCCATTCTCGTCGTTTCAGATCCCGTAATATTTCCGCGAGGCGCAACTCTAAAGTCTGTGACAAATTAACATGATGTTCTTTGGCCTGTTGGAGTAGATCACTGTTAATACTCAAATTAGTTGGTTTTTTTTGTGCGTTAGGGTTGAAAAAATTAAGCTTCATAATGCACTCCTTATACGCATTTTGTATGCGCATAATTTACGACCTTCGGGAGAATAGTGCAAGAAATATTTTAATTCTAATCTTCAAACCAACGGCTCGGCAGTTGACCCGCCAGCCCAGGTTTTTCCGGGCGGGCGGAGTCTAGCTGTCTAGTTGGGTGGAGCCTCTCTTCTTGACATAAAAAGACGCTACTACAACTCCCAAGCCTCCAGAAATGACTCCGTAGAATCCGCCAATAACTAAGGCTATAGGCCACATTGATGCACCGCCTCCTTGGTATGGAAGGACAAATTCATCAAAAAGAACAATTGCTGGAAGTACAAGTGATGATATCAACCATGCCGTTGATTCTTTTCTTCCTCGCAGTCGGATCACCGCTCCAGTTATGAATGGGATTAATAGCAAAACAATCAGCATCATCTTGCTCCATTGTTTGAGCTGTCAAATATGAATTAAGACCTGCCTATCAACTTAAAACCTTGTTAAAAACCGGCAAAAATATACAGCGCTTTCATGTGAAATGTCAAATAGTAATGTTTGTGATTGTAAGGCTGAAGTGCGAGTGAAGAAGTGTTCTGGAGGCGAAATGTTTCCGCCCGGGAGTGCCGGGCGGAATTGGGAAAGCGGGTTTTTTCAGACAGGGGATCAGGCCCTGGTCAACTGGCGGTACTTGATGCGGTGTGGTTGGTCGGCTGCTGCACCCAGCCTTCTTTTTCTGTCCTCTTCATATTCGGAATAGTTTCCGTCAAAATAGACTACGTTTGAATCGCCTTCAAAAGCCAGGATGTGGGTTGCGATACGGTCCAGAAACCAGCGGTCATGGCTGATGACTACAGCACAGCCGGCGAAGTTTTCAAGCGCTTCTTCCAATGCCCGCATGGTGTTCACGTCCAGGTCGTTGGTCGGCTCATCCAGCAGCAGCAGGTTGGCGCCTTCTTTCAGCATTCTGGCCAGATGAACCCGGTTGCGCTCGCCGCCGGAAAGCATGCTGAGTTTTTTCTGCTGATCGGATCCGGAGAAGTTAAAGCGCGACACATAGGCCCGGGAGTTGACGTTGATCTTGCCCAGTTCGATGTTGTCGTTGCCACCAGAGATTGCTTCCCAGATGGTCTGTTCCGGCTTGAGTGCATCGCGGGACTGGTCCATGTAGCCTAGCTTGACCGTCTCGCCGATACGGATATTGCCCCGGTCGCATTTTTCCTGGCCGGTGATCAGGCGGAAGAGGGTGGTTTTACCGGCGCCGTTGGCTCCGATGACACCCACAATGCCGCCCGGTGGCAGGTTGAAGGTCAGGTTTTCATACAGCAGGCGATCACCGTAGCCTTTGGCCACGTCATTGAATTCCACAACCACGCCGCCAAGTCTTGGTCCTGGCGGAATATAAATTTCCAGGTCGCGGGCATGTTTCTCACTTTCCTCTGCCAGCAACTGTTCATAGGAGTTGATACGCGCCTTGCCTTTGGCGTGTCGACCTTTGGGAGACATCTTGATCCATTCCAGTTCGCGCTGCAGGGTTTTCTGGCGCTCGCTGGCGGTCTTTTCTTCAACGGCCAGGCGAGCCTGTTTCTGCTCCAGCCAGGACGAGTAGTTGCCTTTCCAGGGGATGCCCTCGCCACGGTCCAGTTCCAGAATCCAGCCTGCCACGTTGTCCAGGAAGTAACGGTCATGGGTGACGGCGATGACTGTACCGCTATAGCCATGCAGGTGGTGCTCCAGCCAGGCTACGGATTCAGCATCCAGATGGTTGGTCGGTTCGTCCAGCAGCAGGATGTCCGGTTTTTTCAGCAGCAGTCGACAGAGCGCCACACGGCGTTTTTCACCGCCGGAAAGTACGCCGGCCACTGTATCGCCGGGCGGGCAGCGCAGGGCGTCCATGGCCATTTCCAAACGACTGTCCAGGTCCCAGGCGTCCAGGTGGTCCAGCTTTTCCTGCAATACGGCCTGACGGTCACACAGCTTTTCAAAGTCCGCATCCGGCTCGGAAAACTTGTCGGTGATGGCATTGAATTCGGCCAGCAGATCAACGGTTTCCTGCACACCTTCTTCAACAATCGAACGGACGGTTTTTGTTTCGTCCAGAACCGGTTCCTGCTCCAGATAGCCGACTGTGTAACCTGCGGAAAGTACGGCCTGGCCGTTAAAGTCCTTGTCGACTCCGGCCATGATCCGCAGCAGCGAACTTTTACCGGATCCGTTCAGGCCCAGTACGCCTATTTTTGCACCGTAGAAGTAGGAAAGGGAGATGTCTTTGATGACCGGTTTTTTGTCATAGAATTTACTGACCCGCATCATGGAATAGATGATTTTATTTGGTTCAATTGCCACGATTATAGCCTCCTGCAGTGAGATGGAATATTTTTACACGTCTGAAGCCGTTACTGTCAATCGCTTTGCATGATTGTGGTCAACAGTCGCTTGACAAACAGCACTCAGATACTATTATCGAATTGTCAGATGTGTTATAAAAAAAGTAGGATGAATGTATTTAAGGGGGTCGGTTATGACAATGAATGTTCAGGAAGCGATCAGGGACTCCATTAAGACAGAAAAAAACATCATGGATTTTTATAGGTTGGGGGCTGACAGGATGAAGGATTGCGCTGCCCGCAAAGTATTTGAACTGCTGGCACGGGAAGAGCGTGAGCATGCAGGGCAGTTTTATAAATATTACAAAGGGACTGATATTCCTTTTCTGGATGAATTTCTTGCTCTGCCACCGGAAGAGTCTGTGTTGATTTCGTCTCTAAATAAGTTGATTGACTCGGATTTCAGTGAAAAGAAAGCGCTGGAATTGGCCATGAAAACGGAAAATGATCTTCATGTAGCGCTTTTGGATTCGGCTTTAAAAATCAGCGATTCTGAAGTAAAGGCAGTTTATGAATTGAATGCCAGAGAGACCAAAAATCACTATCTGATGATTGAAGCTGAATATGCCCGCATGATGGGGATGGTGGCCGAGTCCGATATGAATACATTTGTCAGAGAGTAAAAATAATTATATTTTTAGCTGGTAAAGATCTTTTTAATTGAATCGATTATTATATCGGGCGGTAAAAATATCAGGGCCACTTTAGCCGCTTTGTCGCGGCATCTGGCCTTTTTTTATGTCTAACATTTTCGTGAAACCGGGTTTTCAGTTTTGTCGGGTGCTTTCAAATCCGGTTTTTTTGAACTTTAGCCGGTTTGACAATGTCTGGACAGCTCTTTATACTCCATAATGGCTAGTACTTTTATCAGGCAGATGAAAGATAATATCTGCTATTGTTGCAATTTCAGGGGGCAATATGAATAAACAGGTTTATGTAATTGGTCACCGCAATCCGGATACGGATTCGATTGCGTCGGCAATTGCTTATGCGGAATTGAAACAGAAGCTGGGGCATGTGAATGTCGTTCCTGCCATGGCAGGAGAGTTGAATCCCCAAACCAGGTATATTCTCGAATACCTTCATATCAAGGCGCCTCTGTATCTGGCCGATGTGCATCCGAAAGTTCGGGATGTTATCAGCCTGAATCCGGTGACCACTACTTCGACAACGTCTCTGAAAGAAGCTCTTCAGCTTTTTCACAGCCACAAGATCAGGGCTTTGCCGGTTGTTGATGCGGCTAGAAAGCCTATTGGAATCGTCTCACTGCTGAAACTGTCGGAAAAATATCTGTTGGCAGGTGGCGACAGAAAGAGAGTTGTGGATACGACTCTACGTTCGCTTTGCGAGTGTCTGGACGGACAATTTCTGGTGGGTATTCCTTCGGACGAATTGGAACAGTTGCATCTGTTTATTGGCGCCATGGCCGAAGAGTCCTTTTCCGAGCGTATCGCCGGCTATGAGTTGTCGCGTCTGCTGGTTATGACCGGTAATCGCCCTTCAATTCTTCAGTCAGCAATTGATATGGGCGTACGTGTCCTTGTGGTCACCGGCGGTTATGCGGTCAGTCAGGAGCTGCTCGGCAGGGCTGAACAGGCTGGAGTAACAATCATATCTACTCCGCATGATACGTCTACCGCATCCGGTTTGGCGCGGTTGTCGGTGCCGCTGGGCTGTTTTGTTGACAATCGTTTTGAAAAGGTCGGCATCAGTGAATCTCTGGAGCATTTGCGAATCAAGCTGCTTCATTCCGGTGAGTCTGCTGTCATTGCTGTGCAGGAGGACGGTACTCTGGCCGGAATTGCTACAAAATCCTCACTGCTCAACCCCATTCCCTATGCCTTGATTCTTGTTGACCATAATGAACTGGGACAGGCGATTCCCGGTGCAGAGTCTGTGGAAATTCTTGAAATTATTGATCACCATAAATTGGGAAATGCACCTACAAATCAGCCGATCACATTTATGGTTGTTCCGGTCGGAAGTACCTGTACGGTTGTTGCCAGCCTGTACCGTGAACGTGGCATTGAGCCTGACAGAAAGATTGCAGCACTTCTTCTGGCAGGAATTTTGTCGGATACGGTTATTTTGAAGTCGCCAACAGCAACTGGTCGCGATCGTGAGATGGTGGAGTGGCTGGAAGGGTTTGCCGGGATGGATCATGTTGCTTTCGGCAAGGAAATTTTTTCAGCCTGCAGCGGTTTTTCGGCCCATGCTACGGTTGAGCGGGCTATCCGTTCCGATTTCAAACAATTTAATTCAGGTGATACGGTTTTTGGAATCGGACAGGTTGAGGTGGTTGGTTTTGGTGAATTTCACGAGCTGAAAAGTGATCTGAGAGAAGGGTTGAAGCGGGTTATGGATGATGATCGACTGGATATTGTCGGATTGATGGTGACAGATATCTATTCCGAGACAACACTTTTTCTGGTTGAGGGAAGAAATGAACTGGCCTATGTCATGGGCTATCCCCAGCTGGAGCCGCACCTGTATGAGCTGAAGGGTGTTATGTCGCGCAAAAAGCAGATGGTGCCTCATTTGTTGAAGGTGATTGGGTCTTTATCATAAATAGCGGAGTGTTGAATCATATGGCCCCCAAATATAAAGCTTTGCTGGTTGATGATGAGGATCTTGTTCGCTCTATTATCAGAGCGATTCTGGAAGAGTTCGGTTTTGATGTTGTTGAGGCATGCAATGGTAAAGTGGGGCTTGAAGTCTTTGCGCGGGAAAAACCGGACCTGGTTTTTACAGATCTGCAGATGCCCGAGTTGGACGGGTTAGGCTTTATTTCCAGTTTGAAGGATATCAGCCCGGATACGCCGATTGTGGTTATTTCCGGTACCGGGAACATACAGAGCGCTATTGAGGCGATTCGTCTCGGGGCCTGGGATTATATTACCAAGCCGGTTGAGGCGCTGGAGTGTCTGGAAATTGTGGCTCTGCGCGTGCTTGAACGTGCCAGACTGATTGCGGAGAATAAAACCTATCAGGAAAATCTGGAAGACCTGGTGATGCAGCGAACTGAAGAGCTGCATGATAGTGAAATCCGTTACCGTACTCTGTTTGAATCTGCCAACGATGCCATTATTCTGATCAAGGATGATCTGATTGTTTCCTGTAATCAAAAAACCCAGGAGCTTTTTGGCTGCCCTCTTGATGAGATTGTCGGTCGCAGCCTGCTTTCCTTTTCCCCTCTGGTACAGCCGGTTGGAGTTATGTCAGATGAGGCCTATGCGGAACGTATGAAGTTGGCACTTGTCGGTAAAGCGCAATTTTTTGAGTGGCGCCATTCCCAGTTTTGTGGCGAGCCGTTTGATGCCGAAATCAGTTTGAACAGGCTGGAACTGCATGGCGATCCATATCTGCAGGCTATCATGCGTGATATTTCCGAGCGTAAAAAAGCAGAGCTGGTTTTACTTGATAATACGCGGATCAAGCGTGAGTTGGAAATAGCCCAGGAAATTCAGCAGTCATTGCTTCCTGAAGAGCCACCCCGCGTGGCCGGTGTTCAGATTGCCTGCCGTTGTATTCCTGCCGCTAATGTGGGGGGGGATTATTACGATTTTTTCACTCTTGATCATTGCAGGCTTGATGCGGTAATTGCAGATGTGGCGGGTCATAGCTTTGGCTCGGCTCTTTTGATGACTGAGGTACGTAGTGTGCTTCATGCCAAGGTAAATTTGGAAAATTCACCAGGCAAGCTGTTGTACAAGCTGAACGAAATACTGCTCAAAGATCTTTCCCGGGCTGAATTGCAGTTAAGTATGTTCTATGTCAGCCTGGATCTTGACCGTAATGTGCTGTCATACGCCAATGCTGGGCAAACACGTCCTTTACTTTTTCACGCCAGTGATAATTCCTTTGAAGAACTTGACGCCGATGGCCTGCTGATGGGTATACGAAGTGGTGTATTCTATGAGGAACAGCAGGTTGCTCTGGTTGCCGGAGACATTCTCCTGCTGCATACGGACGGCATCTCGGATGCGGATGATTCCAGTGGTAATTTTTTCGGTGTTGAAAGACTTTGCCAGGTTGTTCGCGAGCAAAGCTGTAATGATCCGGACCAGATCCTGGCAGAAGTGTTTCTGAAGCTGGCCGAGTTTACCGGTGGCAAGCAGCTGGTTGATGATGTTACCATTGCAATTATTAAGATCGTACCATCCTGACTTGCGCGACCGGTCGTCATCCTGTATGGTGGTAGATTGGTTTAGGTTGAGATAGGTTGAAAATGCCATATTTAAAAACAAAAATTACGGTTTCAGGTCAGAATTTCCGGATGGAAACAAATTAAATATCAAGAGGGAAGAGTATGAACAACCAAAAGCAGGAGACGTACTTGAAAGAGTGGCAATGTCTTGAGGATTTTGCGGAGCAGATGCTTCCGCAGGTCGGTCGTTTGTATCGTGAAAACAATGTGGTGACTACCGTTTATGGACGCTCACTGGTGAATTGCTCTGCAGTAGATATCCTTAAAGCTCACCGGTTTGCACGTCTTGTGCTTGATACGGAACTGTCAATTCGTGATACATTTCCTGTGCTTGAAGCCGTTGCCAGGCTTGATCTGGCTTCTGCAAGAATAGATATCGGGAAATTAACTGTCCGCTACATGTCCGCCACAGATGGGGTTAGTGTTGATGATTTTGTTCGTCGGGAGCTGATTTCCGTAAATACCGGGCGTAGTGCAATTCTGGATGAACCGCAGGATATTGTGTTGTATGGTTTTGGTCGTATCGGTCGCCTGCTGGCCCGCATTCTGATTGAAAAATCAGGCAGTGGTGAAAAATTAAGATTGAGGGCGGCGGTTGTTCGAAAAGGAAGTCCTGACGATCTGTCCAAGCGTGCCAGTTTGTTGAGACGGGATTCAGTGCATGGCCAGTTCAACGGAATTATAACAATTGATGAAGAGGAAAATGCCATAATTGCCAATGGCAATATGATTCGCATCATCTATGCCGATTCACCTGAGAATGTCGACTATACCCAGTACGGTATCAACAATGCAATACTAGTGGATAATACGGGTAAATGGCGCGACCGTGAAGGACTCAGCCGACATTTGAAAGCACCCGGTATCAGTACAGTACTGCTGACTGCACCAGGCAAGGGTGATATTCCGAATATCGTTGCCGGTGTAAATGACGCTTTAGATGGAGAAGAGAACATACTGTCGGCGGCAAGTTGTACCACCAATGCAATTGTACCGGTACTCAAGGCGATCAGTGACCGTTTCGGGATTGAACACGGACATGTGGAAACCTGCCATTCCTACACAAATGACCAGAACCTGATCGATAACTATCATAAGGACTCGCGCCGCGGACGCAGTGCCCCTCTGAACATGGTTATCTCCGAAACCGGCGCTGCCAAGGCCGTGGCAAAGGCGCTGCCTGAACTGGCTGGAAAGCTCACCGGAAACGCCATTCGTGTTCCGACTCCGAATGTGTCGCTGGCGATTCTCAATCTGGAGCTGGGCAAAGAAACGGATGTTGCTTCTCTTAACAGTTATCTGCGCGATGTTTCGCTTGATTCACAACTGCAGAACCAGATTGATTATACAAATTCGCCGGAAGTCGTCTCAAGCGATTTTGTCGGTTCGCGCCATGCCGGCGTCGTTGACTCTCTGGCAACCATCGTGCAGGGCAAGCGTTGCGTACTCTATGTATGGTATGATAACGAATTTGGTTACAGCTGCCAGGTCGTAAGGGTGATTCAGAAAATGGCAGGCCTGGAACTTCCTTCGCTGCCGGAATAACTTTCGATGGTATTTTGTTTTTGGAATAAAATCAGTGGTTTTACGGTTTTTGACTGGCCGTTGTAACTGCTTGAAATAACCATTTTAATTGACAGTTGATGGCACATGTAGTATTTTCGAGCTCGTTTATCAATAAGTTAAACCGGTTTACCGGACATTTTTCACGGAGGAAGTGACAGCATGAAAGTCTATTATGATACGGATTGTAATCTGGCGGTATTGAAGAAAAAAAAGATCGCTATTATCGGTTACGGCTCACAAGGCCATGCCCATGCCCTTAACCTTAAGGACGCCGGCTTCGATGTAATTGTTGGTCTCAAAAAGGAATCAACTTCCGTAAAGAAGGCTGAAGCTCAAGGCCTGAAAGTTGTAACTGTTGCTGAAGCTTCAAAAGTTGCTGACATTATCATGATCCTTATGCCTGACGAAGTTCAGGGTGATGTTTATCGTGAAGAGATCGCACCTTTTGTAAAAAAAGGCGCTTTCCTGGCATTCGGCCACGGTTTCAATATCCATTTTGACCAGATCGTTCCGCGTGAAGATATCAACGTGTTCATGGTTGCTCCTAAAGGACCGGGCCACATGGTTCGTTACGAGTTTACAAACGGTGGCGGCGTGCCTTGTCTGGTAGCTATTCACCAGGATCCATCCGGCAAGACCAAGGAAATCGCACTTGCCTATGCATCAGCCATGGGTGGCGGTCGTTCCGGTATCATTGAAACAACTTTCCGTGAAGAGACCGAAACCGACCTGTTCGGCGAGCAGGCTGTCCTTTGCGGCGGTATTTCCGCACTTATTCAGGCCGGTTTTGAGACACTTGTTGAAGCCGGTTATGCACCTGAAATGGCTTACTTCGAGTGTCTGCATGAAACCAAACTGATTGTAGACCTGATTTATGCCGGCGGTATTGCTGATATGCGTTACTCCGTATCCAACACAGCTGAATACGGCGATCTTACCCGTGGTCCACGTGTAATCACAGAGGAAACCAAGTGGGAAATGAAGAAAATCCTTGATGAAATCCAGACCGGTGAGTTCTGCAAAGAGTGGATTCTGGAGAACAAGGCTAACAAGGCTACGTTCAATGCATTGCGCAGACGCGGCAACGCTCATCAGATCGAAGAAGTCGGCGCCAGATTGCGCGCCATGATGCCTTGGATCGCCAAAAACAAAGTTGTAGATAAAGCTAAAAACTAGTAAATCTTCTGCGTAATCCGACCCCCCTCTTCCTCTGGGAGAGGGGGGTCGATGCATTTAGTAAGTTTAATTTGTTTTCTGCGCTTTTTCGGCAGAAACTAAATTAGTTAACGCACTTTTCCTGATTATCAGGGCTAGGCAGGTATATGAATAATTCTACCCCGTTTGCCCGGGAAGGCTACCCCTTCATCTTTTCATCTGCAAGTACAACCTTGCTTCTGGCTTTTGCCTCCTGGAAGTCCTGCTCGATTGTTTTTGTGTTGGCTACAATTTTAGCTTTCCTCTTGTCACTATTTATTCTGTATTTCTTCCGTAATCCGGAACGAACTACCCCTGAAGATGAAAATGCTGTAGTGGCCCCTGCTGATGGCAAGGTGATTGTACTTGAGCGCGTTACTGAAACACCTCTGGGTGTAGAGGCTTTGAAAATCAGCATTTTTATGTCGGTTTTCAGTGTTCATGTCAATCGGGCTCCGTTAAGCGGCAAAGTTCTTGCTGTCAATTATAACAAAGGCAGCTTTTTTGATGCTCGCGATGGTCGTGCTTCATGTGAAAATGAACGGAATTGTGTAATTCTTGAAGCCGTCAATGGCGCTAAGATCGCCTTTGTTCAAATAGCCGGTTTGATTGCAAGACGCATAATCTGTTATCCAAAGGTTGGTGATCGCTTGATCCGAGGGACGAGATACGGCTTGATTCGTTTCGGTTCGCGTGTGGATATCTATTTGCCGGTAGATGTGACTCCGCTCGTTAAGCTTGGAGACATGACGGTTGCCGGTGAAACCATATTGGGACGAATCAAGTAAACAGGGAAAGTATCTATGAGTGTTAGTGAAGAGAATAATACATCTGTAAATACAGAAAATATAAGACGACGTGGTATTTATATTCTGCCAAACCTGGTCACAACGGCCAGTCTGTTTTGCGGGTTTTACAGCATGGTTGCAACCATGAACGGCAATTTCAGCACGGCAGCCTTTTGGATATTTATTTCAGCTGTATGTGACGGCCTGGATGGTAAAATTGCCCGTATGACCGGGACGAGCAGTAAGTTCGGTGTTGAGTATGATTCTCTGGTTGATGTTATCTCTTTTGGCGCAACACCGGCGTTAATGGTATACGCCTGGGCACTGAAGCCTTATGGGCGTGTTGGCTGGTTGGCAGCTGCGCTATTTGCCACTTGTGGTGCATTGCGTCTGGCCCGTTTTAATGTTCAGGTAAATACGGTTGAAAGCAAAAGATTCATAGGGCTTCCTATTCCTGCTGCGGGTTGTATGGTTGCTGCTACAGTACTGTTTTTTCAGCAGTTCGGTCGCCCCAATCTGTTTATACGCATAGGAATTATTGTGCTGGTTTATCTATTGGCTTTTTTGATGGTTTCCGGTTTTAAATACTATTCCTTCAAAGATCCGGCGCTGATCAAACGTCAACCTTTTGGCTTTTTGATGCTGGCTGTTGTCCTGCTGATAGTGGTGGCCGCCGAACCTGTGATTATGACCTTCTCAATCATGCTCTGCTATGTACTTTCAGGGCCGATAGCCTTTCTGTTTACCTGGCCACGAAGGCGTAAGCTGGAGATGGCTGTTCACAAAGGGCACGAGAGTACTAATCACGATGGCACCGGTGGTAACTGACAGTTGGCTTACATGGTTTGAAATAGCGCAGGGCGGGTTTTATACCCGCCCTGTGCTGTTTCAATCTGTTTTGAAGGGTTTGTTGCGGGAGTTTCAAGTAATGTCATGCAGCGTTGCCGTTGCACTTTTGGAATTGATTTCCAGAATAGCAAAGGTCTTGTGATGGCTGGATTTTATCAGAGTGCCGGGGTTTACAAAAAGCATTTCTGATATTTCTGTAATAGCGGCGATGTGGGTGTGACCGTACAAAACAACGTCTGCCTCAACTTCCAGTCCTCGTTGTTTCAGTCTTTCCAGGCTGTATTTTACACCGTATCTGTCACCGTGCGACAGTAGCAGTTTAAGCCCCTCACACTCCCAGAGCAGTTCGCGTGGTGCTGATGCTCCAAGGTCGCAGTTGCCAGCTACTAATTTGATTTCAATGCCGAGTGTCTGTGCAATTAACAGTGCATCATTGGCACCATCGCCAAGATGGATGATTGCATCTATATCACCGGCAAGTTCTTCTGCCTGGAGTGCGGCAGGGTAATTGCCGTGGCTGTCTGAAATTACTAAAAATCGCATGAATGTATTTTACCAGAACAAAACGGTTAATGAAAAACAAAATTAACAAGAGGCGGGGTTTTCTATGATTAAAAAAATCGCTTTAGTCGGTTGTGGGGCTTTTGTATTGTTAGTTTTGCTGTTTACCGCTTCTGTCTATATTGCAAAAACTTTGATGGGCGGGACAGAAGACAAGGTATCGGTTAAAAAAGGTGTTGGGCTCGTCGAAGTCAAGGGTATGATCCTGGATTCAAAGGAACCGGTCCGGCAGTTACGGTATTTTCTTAAAAATGACAATGTGAAAGCAGTTGTACTTAGAGTTGATTCTCCTGGCGGTATAGTCGGGCCATCTCAGGAGATCAGCGACGAGGTCCGCAAGTTTGCTGAACAAAAGAAGATAATAGTGTCCATGGGCAGCCTGGCCGCATCGGGTGGGTATTATATTTCAGCACCGGCCACATTGATTTACGCTAACCCGGGAACAATTACGGCCAGTATTGGAGTTATTCTTAAATTATCCAATATTGAAAGTTTGATGGATAAAATTGGCATCAAGTCCCATACACTGAAAACCGGGAAATTTAAGGATTCAGGTTCGCCAGTCCGCCAGTTTTCAGAAGAGGATCGTGCTATGCTGCAATCCGTGATTGACAGCACCCATGAGCAATTTATCAAGGCGGTGGCCAGTGGTCGCAAGCTGCCTGTGGAAGAGGTGCGCAAGGTTGCTGATGGCCGTATTTTGTCCGGCGAACAGGCTAAAGCCTTCAAGCTGGTTGACAGGCTGGGGACTCTACAGGATGCAATTGAAGAAGCGGGTAAACAGGCAGGGATAGTGGGTGAACCGGAGCTGATATTGCCTCCCAAAAAGAAGGTCGATTATATGGATTTGTTGACTGAAAGTGTGGAAGGATCGATACGGGGATCGCTGGGAAGGTTAAACAGTGGAATGAAATTGATGTATGAGGTGGAGTAGGAACACAGGTTGAGGTTAAGGTCGAGGTCAAGAAAAAAACTCAACCTTAACCTTAACCTTAACCTTATTTTTCTATCTGTTACTCAGCTTGTCATGTGCAGCCAGAATAATTCTTTCGGTGGTTTCCCAGTTGATGCAGGCATCAGTAATGGAAACACCGTATTGTAGCTGGGAAATGTCTGCCGGGACTTTCTGGTTGCCAGCTGATAGAAAGCTTTCAATCATGATTCCTGATATAGAACTGTTTCCGTTAATAATCTGCTGAATTACATCTTCCAGGACATCTGACTGCTTATTGTAATCCTTGTTTGAGTTACCATGGCTGCAATCAACCATGATTGTGGGAAACAGTCCATTTTTGTTCAGGCATTCTTCCGTAAGTTTGATGTCTTCGGCGTGATAATTAGGCTTGCGTGAACCACCACGCAGCACGATATGCACATCAGGATTGCCGGTTGTCTGGATTATGGAGGTCCTGCCCTCACGATTGATGCCTAGAAAACTGTGCGGATGCTGTGCCGACTTCATAGCATCGATGGCTATCTGCAGATTGCCATCGGTGCCGTTTTTAAAGCCGACCGGAAAGGAGAGGCCGCTGGCCATTTCCCGATGTGTTTGGGATTCCGTTGTTCTGGCGCCGATTGCCCCCCAGCTGATCATGTCTGCTACATATTCAGGTGTGATCGGATCGAGCATCTCGTTTGCAACCGGTAATTCCAGGTCAGTGATTTTACTTAGAAGTCCGCGGGCAATGCCGAGACCTTTGGATATATGATGAGTGCTATCCATGTCAGGGTCATTGATCAGCCCTTTCCAGCCGACTGTGGTACGCGGCTTTTCAAAGTAGACCCGCATAACCAGTAAAAGTTGATTGCTGACCATGCTGGAAAGCGTTTTGAGCCGTTTTGCATAATCAATTGCCGCTTCAGTGTCGTGGATTGAGCATGGGCCGACAACAACCATCAGCCTTTTATCTTCACGACTAAGTATGCTTTTTATCTGTTCACGGCTTTTCTGAACAAATTCACGATTTTTTTCTGAAAGAGGAAATACCTGACGCAGGTCACCAGGGGCGATGATCGGTGTTATTCCTGATATTTTTAGATTATTGGTTTTGATCATGATATTATTTCCAATCTTAAATTAATTTTACTCATTCTTTTATGTAGTGTTTTTTGACCGTTTTGTCAAAGGGGATTATTTTATGAGCAGAGCTGTTTTTCTTGATCGGGACGGTACGATTAACCTGGAAAAGGAGTATCTGTACCGTATTGAAGATTTTGAGTTTGTTACAGGTGCCGAAGAGGCGATCCGGCTTTTAAACCAGGCCGGTTACTTTGTGGTGGTGGTTACCAATCAGTCTGGTGTGGCAAGGGGCTATTATACGGAAGAGGATGTGGAGATACTGCACAGGGAGATCTCGGCAAGGCTGGCAGCAAAAGGTGCGCATGTGGATGCCTGGTATTACTGCCCCCATCATCCTGCCGGTAAAGGGAGCTATGCTCTGCCTTGCAGTTGTCGTAAACCTCTACCCGGCATGTTGTTGTCAGCGGCAGATCGTTATGGCTTAAATCTGAAAGAATCCGTCATGATCGGCGATAAGCGGATTGATGTTGAAGCGGCTCTTGCTGCCGGCTGCCGGCCAATCCTGGTCAGAAGTGGCTACGGCAGTGTTGAACAGGAAGGTCTTTCGCAAAATATTGAAGTAAGTGATGATCTGTTGAGTGCGGTGCGTTCACTTGTTAATGGGAATGAAGGGGTTTGACACATTCTGAATTAGTGTGTAAAGTCAATAATTTAAATTTATTTTCAAGGATGAAATATGACCAGTAGACTCTCAAAAGGAATTATTCTGGCCGGTGGAGCAGGCAGCCGCCTTTTTCCACTTACCCTGGTTGCCAGCAAACAGCTTCAGCCGGTTTATGACAAACCGATGATCTACTATCCTTTGGCAACTCTGATGACCGCCGGAATCCGTGATATTCTCCTGATTTCAACTCCCCATGATATCCCACGTTTTGAGTCGCTGCTGGGGGATGGATCGCGCTGGGGTATTTCAATAACTTATGCTGTTCAGCCGGAGCCGAAAGGTATTGCACAGGCCTTTCTGGTCGGTGAAAAGTTTATCGATAACAAGTCCGTTGCCCTGATTCTGGGTGATAATATCTTTTACGGCAAGATGAACCTGGATCGGATTATTTCCGAATTTCAGGGGGGAGCGCGGATTTTTGGTTATCAGGTACATGATCCGGAACGCTATGGTGTCGTTGAATTTGATTGCGACGGCAAAGTGCTGTCCATTGAGGAAAAACCGAAGCAGCCCAAGTCACATTATGCTGTCCCCGGTCTTTATCTCTACGACGAGAATATTGTTGCCACTGCCAAGTCCATTAAACCATCGCTCCGCGGAGAACTGGAAATTACGGATGTAAATCTGGATTATCTGCGTCGGGGTGAATTGATGGTTGAACGTCTGGGTCGAGGTATTGCCTGGCTTGACACCGGTACCCACAAGAGCCTGCTGGAGGCCAGTAATTTCATAGAAACAATCGAGTCAAGGCAGGGGTTGAAAATTGCCTGTCTGGAGGAAATTGCACTGCGTCGCGGTTTTATTGATTGTGATCAGATGCAGGAGGTGATTGGGATGACTCCCAATTCGTCATATAAGGATTATCTGCAGCAGGTGTTGAATGAGACCAAGACATATAAAAGTATCTGTCTGTAAAAAAGCAAATTGAACAGCTGATTTTATCCCGCTGTTCTTCAGGAAATTGATATGGATTATTTTAAAAAATATGTTTTGGTTATTGTGGCTGCAGTCGGTATCTTTCTGTCTCTGATTTTTTATCTGGTAAATATACCCAAAAGCCGCGAAGCCAATTTTATCGAGCGGACTGCCCTGTCAGTTTTAGCGCCTGCCATGATGCCGGTTCAAAAAACCAGCCTGTATTTCAGGGGAGCCTGGGATGAATATATTAATCTTGTCAATGTCAGGCGTGAAAATAAACAGCTGCAGGATAAGATTAAGGAGCTTAATAACGAAATATTTGCCGGTAGAGAAACTCAGCAGGCAAATGTTCGCCTGACAAAACTGCTGGAAATGAAAAATAGTGTCAAGGCAACTACATTGACTGCAACTGTCATCGGAGAAGATGTTTCCTCATGGTTCAGCACAATTATAATTGATCGCGGCAGTTCCAGTGGACTGAAGGAAGGGATGGCGGTCGTTGCAGCAGAAGGTGTTGTCGGACAGATAGTAAAAGTTTCTTCATCAAGTTCGCGAGTTTTGCTGCTGACTGATCATGCCAGCGGTATTGCTGCAACCATACAGCGGTCACGTGCTCGTGGCGTTGTAAAAGGCAAGGGCGAAGGACTCTGCTCGCTGGAATTCACGACTCGTGAAGAAGATGTGAAAGTTGGTGATATTGTTATCGCCTCCGGAATCGGTGGGATCTTCATGAAAGGACTGCCGATCGGAGAAGTGACAATGGTCAGACGTGGCGAATATGGTATTTTTCAAACTGTAACCATACGTCCGGCTGTCAACAGTTCCCATCTGGAGGAAGTTCTGGTTGTTTTGCGGGGCGGTTATGAGTAGAAGTAGTTTCCTGATATTTGTTGCAGCCGTATTTGTTTCAATTTTAATGCAGACAACATTTTTAACTGTGTTCTTGACCTCTCCATTTAAACCGGATCTGTTGCTGGTTATTCTTGTCTTTATCGCATTGAGAAGTTCATATGAAGTCGGCACTCCGGCTGCCTGGATCCTCGGGTTGCTAAAAGATATTTTCGGCGGACTTTATCTTGGTTTGAACGGTTTTACTTTTCTGATCATCTTTCTGATAATTAAAGGCATGTCAGACCGTCTTTATGCCGAGAGTTCCTTTCTTTTTGTCTTTGCTGTTATGGGCGCCACACTGGCCTGTATCAGCGGCAACCTGCTGCTGCTTGTTTTTACAAATACTCCAGGCATCGCTTACTCCATTGGAAATAATCTGATCCCACACCTTTTGATCAATGCATTTGCTGCTTCTCTGGTCGCCCTGATCCCCGGTTTTACGGAAGATGAGGATCTTGCATGATCGAAAAGCGTTTTGTACGAGAAATAATGGAGTCAAAGCAGCGAGTTGTGCTGCTGTCCTTTGTAGTGGGTTTTGTTTTTTTTCTGCTAATATTGCGTCTGTGGCATCTGCAAATTCTCAGTGGCGATGAATATCGCGGCATGTCAGAAGACAACCGGCTCCGTTTTCTGCCGGTAGCGGCCTCCCGTGGAGCTATCATGGATCGGGGTGGAAAAGTGTTGGTCAGTAATCGTCCATCCTTTAGTCTGGCTGTGATTCCCCAGGAGGTTAAGGACAAGGAGGCATTGCTTGATCAGCTCAGTAAACTGCTGGATCTGGATCGTGCTGAAATGGCGGAGCGCTGGGAAAAAGTTAAAGGCAGGGCCAAGTATTATCCGGTTGTATTGGCTTCCAATATCACTCGCAACCAGGTTGAGATCATTGAAGAGAACCGGCTGCATCTGCCCGGAGTTGAAGTGGAAATGAAGCCGGTCCGGGAATACAATAACGGGATGCTGGGTTCCCATCTGCTCGGTTATATCGGCGAAGTTTCCGAAGATGAATTGAACAACGAAGGATATGAGGATTACTATCCGGGTGACTATATCGGAAAAAATGGCATTGAGCGTGCCTGGGAAAAGGAGCTGCATGGCAGTGACGGCGGTCGCCAGCTTGAGGTTAATGCCCGTGGCCGTGTTCTTCGTACTATTTCTGAAACCTATCCGACAGTCGGCAATAGTGTTGTATTAACCATAGATGCCGAAGTTCAGAAACAGACCGAACGTGCTTTTGGTGACCAGGCTGGGGCTGCTGTGGCCATGGATGTAAATAATGGTGAAATCCTGGCATTCGTCAGTAATCCAGGTTTTGATCCGGCCCTGTTCAGCGGGAAAATCCCGGCTGCCAAATGGAAGTCCTATCTTGAAGATAAACGTCGACCGCTGGAAAATAAAGCGCTGACCGGAATGTATCCTCCAGGGTCAACCTTCAAGGTAATAACCGCGCTGGCTGGTTTGGAGAACGGAGTTGTCAATAACTCATCATCCGTAGTTTGTAATGGATATCATGAAGTTGGTTCGTCGCGCTTTAACTGCTGGAAACGTCATGGTCATGGTTCAACCAGTCTTAAAAAGTCATTGCGGGAATCCTGCGATGTCTATTATTACCAGATGGGTGAAAAGCTGGGTATGGATAAGATTGCCGAGACAGCTAAAAAGTTTATGCTCGGTTCAGCCCTTGGTATCGGTTTGAAAAATGAGAAAAACGGTCTGATTCCTTCTCCGGAGTGGAAGCAGAAGCGATTTGGTAAACGCTGGTTTCCGGGTGATACAATTACTGCATCGATCGGTCAGGGCTACGTGCTGATGACCCCGATCCAGCTCGCTTCCATGGCTGCGACAATCGCAAATGACGGCAAAATTTATCGCCCCACTCTGGTTAAGCGCATCGTTGATCCTGATGGCAAACCGATCAAGGAATATGCTACCGAAATGCTCGGCACTACTGGCATTTCCGCTGAAAATTTCAGGCTGGTCAAGCAAGGCCTTTTGTCCTGCGTCAATGATGCTGGTGGTACCGGCGGCATGGCTCGACTTGCTGATGTGAAGGTCGCCGGTAAAACAGGCAGCTCCCAGGTCGTCAGAATGCGCGACGGGAAGAACAGTTCACAATATAAATTTCGTGACCATGCCCTGTTTATTGCCTTTGCTCCTTTTGATAAGCCGGAAATTGCCGTTGCTGTTGTCGTTGAACATGGTGAACATGGCGGTTCGGCTGCGGCTCCGATAGCGGGCCGCATGTTGCGGGCTTATTTTGACGGTAAAAAGCCTGTTCGCAAACCTGTTGAACGAACCAACGATGACAGTGAAGAAGAAACTGAAAATAATAAGGCCGTTGTAAGAGAAAAAAATGAGATTCAGCCCGAAAAGCCAAAACTGAATAATGGTGCCGCCAATGATTGATCGCCGTCTATTTACAAATATCGACTGGACACTGCTGGGACTTGTAATTACAGTCTGTCTGGTAGGTATACTGAATATCTATAGTGCTACCACTCCCTATAAAGTTGTTGGTTTACCTTATTATATTAAACAGTTGTACTGGATGTCGTTCGGGATGTTCATTGCCTTTGCTGTCGGCAGCATTGACTATCACCTGCTTGAAGACTTTTCCTACTGGTTTTATCTGTTTATTGTGATTTTGCTGGTGGCGGTTTTTGTTGTCGGTAAAAGTTCCATGGGCGCCAAGAGATGGCTGCATCTTGGTTTTTTTAATATTCAGCCGTCGGAGTTGATGAAGATTGCCATTATCTGTGCTATGGCCAGATTTTTTAATAACTTCCACTCGGTTGGCGGCATGTCCGTAAAAGATCTGCTGATCCCTTTAGGGATTCTGGCTGTTCCGGCCGTACTGATCATGAAACAGCCTGATCTGGGTACCGCAACTCTGGTGATTCTGATCGCCTTTTCAATGATTGTCTATGTGGGGTTGCGCTGGTCAACCATTATAACTTTTATAATTGTGACAATACCTTTGGTTTGGGTCTCCTGGACATATCTGCTGCGACCCTACCAGAAAAACCGGGTACTGGACTTTCTTGATCCGGACCGTTCCAGGCTGGGAAGCGGCTACCACATTATTCAAAGTAAAATTGCAGTCGGTTCAGGTGGGATCGTTGGAAAAGGATATATCAGCGGCACTCAGTCCCAATTACGGTTTCTGCCGGAACAGCATACGGATTTTGCTTTTTCAGTCTTTGCCGAAGAGTGGGGTTTTGTTGGATGTCTGATTTTGATCTTTATTTATCTTGGACTGGTGCTTTGGGGACTTAACATTGCCAGGCGTTGTAATGACCGTTTTGGCGGATTGCTGGCCATGGGAGTAACCGCCATGCTTTTCTGGCATATTATTATCAACATCGGTATGGTTATTGGTCTGTTTCCTGTGGTTGGAGTGCCATTGCCGTTTTTCTCTTATGGAGGCACATCTATGATTACCTCCATGGTTGGAATCGGCCTGCTGCAGAGTATCAGTATCCGAAAATTCATGTTCTAGAAATAGTCTGAAGCAAATTTCTGTTTTACAGGTTTGGAGGCTATTAAAATGACTGATTCAACAGAACGTAATGATTTAGCCAGTTATGCCTGCACTAGCGCCCAATCACTGGGCAGGAAATATCAGGAAGAATTCCGTGATAATCGACCGGCATTTGAAAGGGATCGCGATCGTATCATCCATTGCGCCGCTTTCAGGAGGCTGGAGTATAAGACACAGGTGTTTGTCAATCATGAAGGCGACTATTATCGCACCCGTCTGACACACTCGCTGGAAGTTGCACAAATCGGTCGTGCCGTTGCCCGCAAACTCCATCTGAATGAGGAACTGACCGAGGCACTGGCCTTAGCTCATGATCTGGGCCATACACCCTTTGGTCATACGGGCGAAGAGGTACTGGATCGGTTGATGTCTGATTATGGAGGTTTTGAACATAATCTACAGTCGTACCGGGTGGTGGATGAACTTGAGGAACGTTATCCCGGATTTAACGGACTTAATCTGACCTGGGAACTGCGGGAGGGTATCATCAAACATGCCAGTCCCTATGATGCCCCCCAGTCAACAATGACAGGTTTTATGCCTGGTGTAGTTCCATCAATTGAAGCGCAGCTGATAAACTATGCCGATGAAATCGCCTATAATAATCATGATATTGATGACGGTTTGAAGTCCGGCTATATAACACTGGAGATGCTGAATAACATTTCTCTCTGGCAGCAGGTCAGCACTGCAGTCAAACAGAAGTATCCGTTAATTGATGACAAGCGCCTGGTTTTTCAGACAATCAGTGCTTTAATAGGATTACAGGTAACAGATGTTTGCAATACAATTGCAGCAAATCTGGAAAAATTTGGGATTAAAACGATTGAGGACTTGCGACTGGTCAACAGGGCGGTGGTTCATTTCAGCGATGAAATTACAATTCAAAATATGGAGCTGAAGCGGTTTTTGTTTGAAAATCTGTACCGTCATTACCGTGTTGATAAAATGAGGGTCAAGTCTGAAATATTTATCACAAAACTTTTTGAAACCTATCTGACCTATCCAACCCTGCTGCCGCCCAAATATCAGGCGCGTTTTGAACATTGCGGTTTGCACAGGGTTATCTGTGACTACATTGCAGGCATGACTGACCGGTTTGCACTGGATGAATATAAGCGTTTGTTTGAACCTTATGAAAGGCTTTAATGCAAGTCTAGCCACCTTTTTAGTAACAAAAATCCAAAATCCACGTGGTATTTATGAAAATCATTGATTCAATCATTCCAGGCAGGCAATTTATTTCCCTGGAATTTTTCCCGCCCAAAGAACGTCAGGATTGGCCGTCTTTTTTTCAGACAGTTGAACAGTTGAAACAACTTGACCCGCTGTTTGCTTCCGTAACATACGGTGCTGGCGGTAGCACGCATAGTTCAACCCTTGAGATTGTAACACGCCTGCAACGGGATTATGGTCTGGAGGCCATGGCACACTTGACTTGTATCGGTGCAGATGAGGCCGAGGTTCTTAAATTCATGCATGAGTTGTCCAAGGTCGGGGTAAATAATGTTCTGGCCCTGCGTGGCGACCCGCCTCAGGATGTTGTCGCAGGTGCTGTTACCGGTAGTTCCCTCAAACATGCCACTGATTTGGTAGCTTTTCTTCGTGGACATTATCCCAGGTTTGGTCTGGCCGTTGCCGCTTACCCGGAAACACACCCTGAGGCCGTTGATACCAAAAGCGATCTGGATTACCTCAAGACTAAACTTGATAATGGCGGGGATTTTGCGATTACCCAGCTGTTTTTTGATAACCAGCATTACTTTGATTTTGTAAGCCGCGCCCGTGCAGTTGGAGTGACAAAGCCGATTATACCCGGAATTCTGCCGGTGGTTAATTTGAAAGTAATCAAGCGGATCATGTCTCTTTGCGGTGCATCACTTCCGACAGAATATCTGTCTCAGTTGGAAGGTGCCGACAGTCGTGGTGGTGCCGCTGAAGTTCAGAAACTGGGAGTTGCTTATGCGCGTAAACAGGCGGAAGGTTTGTTGGCTGGTGGCGCACCAGGGGTACACCTCTATACGCTGAACAGAGTTGATGCCGTGTTGCAGATTGCTGAAGGACTTCTTTAGTAAATAACTGATTGGAATAAAGGCAGTTATGAATAAGCCCAAAAAAACAGAAGACCAGTATGACTTTTTCGCCTTTTTATCCCGTATGCGCTATATCAGCCGTTGGGGATTGATGCGTAATACGGTGCCGGAAAATATTCAGGAGCACAGCCTTGATGTTGCAGTTATTGCGCATGCACTGGCAATGATCCGCAATACCTATTTTGATGGGCAACTGGATGCTAATCGTGCCGCTCTTTACGGTATATTTCACGATGCCAGTGAGATTTTTACAGGTGATATGCCTACTCCGGTCAAGCATTTCAATCCCAATTTTAAACGTTCCTTTCATCAGTTGGAAGACAGGGCCAGACGAAAACTGCTGGCAATGCTTCCGCCTGAACTTGCACAAAGCTATGAACCGCTATTCTTTTTTGATGATCAAGAGGAGTATGTGCAGCTGGTCAAGGCCGCCGACCGGATTGCCGCGTTGACCAAGTGTATTGAAGAAATCAAATCCGGCAATCTGGAATTTCGCCGTGCCGGCAGTGAACATGAAGAACAGCTTGCCAAAAGTACTTTGCCGGAGGTTCGCTACTTCATGGAAAAGTTTCTGCCAGGTTACAGGTTATCACTGGATGAGCTGAATCTAGGATAATCAAGCAACATTCTCCGTCTGAGCAGCGCCTGCTCCAGTATTTCGATATTATGCTGATAATTTATTGTTTGATATGCTCTGGACGAAGCAACAGGATTGTTTTTTGTTTTGAAGAAAAATGGGATTGTTGCAGTATTATAAGTACTTAAATAGAATACTAGACAGGTGCGGAGAGTTTTTCAACAGACATGGTTGTTTCTCCCAGCATAATAACATCACCCTGGGTTATTGCCTGTTGTTTTATCCTGCTGCCATTGACAAATGTGCCGTTTGTGCTGTTCATATCCATTAATAAAAGACTGCCGTTTACAAGTTGTAGTACCGCATGTCTTTTTGAGACCAATGGGTCATTAACAACAATGTCTGTGTCTTTCCTGCCCAATACACACGGAACAGGTCCAGTCAGGACTTCACCTTTCTGTGGTCCGTAAAGTACTTTCAAAACAAGATTTTCACCGTGTATTTCCTGAGTGTTTTCTCCGCGCATCAATCTGAACATCTCCAGCTGGCTTAGAACCATTGCATCACTGTCTTCAATGGTTGCAGTTACTCTGAAGATGCTGGCTTTAATCGGCTCACCCGGCTGCAAGGCATAAGCAAGCATTTGAGACTCAATCGTTGAATCAGTAGCCATCGGGAAATTAGTGTCAGAAAAATATGCTGCGCCGGGGGTGTTGTTTTTGAAGAAGAAAAGATTGATGTGCTGTTGTTTTTGAAGAACAATCAGGGCGTCAGAACCTTCTTTGCATATCTGGCTGATGGTAGTTTCCAGATTCAGTAGTTTTGCAGGCGCTTTTATCGTTACAGGGTTTTGAAAAAATATCAACAGGGACTTTAACAGTACTGGATCAGTTGCATGTATTGATAGTAAAGCCTTGGAATTTTCCAGAGACCCCAGTATGCTGAAATAATCTCTTAAAGAAATATTGGATGGATTATTGTTTGTTGTTTTAGCGGCAGCGTATGGACGACTGTTATAAAAAAATAACAGATAAAGGTTTTCTCCGGAAACAATTTTGATATATCCGGTGAAATCATGCCCCGGTGCGCACAATTCTTTGAGAATATGCTCAACCGGCTCAAGAGTAAAAGCCTGCGGGGTCATTATGATTTTGCCGGGTGGTAGGTTGATAATTGACATAGGGTAACTATAGAAATTTTTTTGTCTATGTCAAGGGAATAAGATGTCAGATACACCAGCTGCACATATCTCAAACCCCCCATAATTATAAGACAATTCTCCGGGAAACAATTTAATCAATACGGAGTTTGCAAATGGTTTCCTCAGTAATATCATTTGTAACCATTTTGATTGAATTTTCACCATTGTGCCGGATGGAAATTCGACAGGAGGCACCAGTTTCGGCCTTGGTATATCGCAACAGAATCCGCATGGAAAAATTCAGATAATCTTCACCCTGTTTTCCTACAAGAATGCCGACAGGCCCGTTGCCGTCAAGCCAGTGAAACGATGTTTCATTACTCTGTAAAGCCTTTTCAAGCTTGATATTGTCAGTCTCGTCCCTGCCGATAATGGCTTTGGTGCGGTCACCCAGACGGAAGTGGCGACCGATTTTAAGCAGTTTGAAATCACGCAGGTCAAGCTCGTCTGAGTGGGTGAAGATGTCCTTCATTTTTGGAACAAATGACAGCTCTGTCAGATGACATCCACCGGCCGGTGTGGGGTAGTCCTTTACTCCGGTTTGTTCTGCCAGGCGAAACTGCTCCTGACGTGAACGCCCCTTGATGGCAAGCAGCCTGCTTCTGTCAACCCAACCTTCAAGTTCCGGTCTGGTCGGTTCGAAATGCTGTGCTGAGAGAGGTCTCAATATCAGACCGCTAAAGCCGCTTTCCCGTTCAATCAGGATCATTCGATCGAATTTCTGGCTCATGGGGCGCTGGCCCAAAACTTCACCTGTAACCAGGAAGTCGGCCCCGATCTCCTGCATGTACTCTCCGGCCTTTTTTAGAAAATAAATATGACAATCCACGCAAGGGTTGATTGCTTTGCCATGTCCATGTGTAGGGTTTCTAACCATTTCCATATATTCAAGGCCAAGGTGGACGGTGTGTAACTGGATCCCAAGCCGGTCGGCACTTTTGCTGGCTTCACTCTGGTTTGCCTGCTCTGTATCAACTTGAAAACTGAATGGCATTACGAAATTGATTCCGATAACTTCAATACCCATATCAATCATCATTTTGGCTGCCAGCGTGGAGTCGAGTCCACCAGACAGAAGGGCAACAGCTTTACGTTTCATTAATATTCCTATTTTGACATTGATTTAACTTTGAATTGATGCCGGGAATTTCCAGGTTGATAGTAAGGTGGTTTACTCGGTCAATAAAATTAGAATTAAAGCTAGCACAATCCGGACAGATATGTAAAGATAAGCAGGTTAAAGCTGCGGTAAATCGATAAAAAAAGCTTGCTTTTGGCTAACCGGCGTGGTATTTAACATAAAATTTTTTGTTACTTACAAAAAGTGAGCTCGCAAGGCTCACTTTTTTGTTTCTAAAGAGGTTTTTTGAAATATGTCACTTACCAAAGATGAAATTTGTGATCGTATTAATGCAATTCTTCAGCCGATCCTGAAGTCATTACAGCTTGAACTGGTAGAGATAGAATATAAAAGAACCGGTAAAGAGGCTGTTCTGCGTCTGTTTATAGACAAAGATGGTGGCGTAATGCTTGATGATTGCGCTGAAGTCAGTCGCGAACTGTCTCTTGTGCTGGATGTTGAGGATGTTATTCCTTGTGAGTACAACCTTGAAGTTTCATCGCCAGGGCTGGACCGCCCGCTGAAGACGGTTGCTGATTATGCTAGATTTCAGGGCAGGCTGATCAAGGTGAAGACCTATGAGCCGTTTGCTGATGATGCAGGCAATAAACGTAAAACTTTTTTAGGAACGCTGGAAGGTCTCAGGGATGGTGTTGTTGTTATGGCGCTAAAAGAGGGGCAGACAGCTTCAATACCGCTGGAACGGGTTGCCAAGGCAAACCTGGAATTCGAATTTTGATCTGATTTATATACGTCAGTAAGGAGAACCAACCGTGGAAACGAACATCAGTCTCAAGCATGCTATTGAGCAGATCGTCAAGGAGAAGGGGATTGACCGACAGGTAGTCCTCGAGGCCATGGAGCAGGCGGTGTTGACAGCTGCCAATAAAAAATATCGCAACTCTCGCGATCTGGAGGCCCGTTATAATCCGGATTCAGGTGAGGTTGAACTGTTTGAGTTTGTTACTGTTGTGGAAGAGGTAGAAGACTCCTACAAGGAAATCGATCTGGAAGAGGCACGCGAGATCGATCCGGATGTGGAAGTAGGTGACTCGCTTGGTGAAAAACTTGATGCAAGCGGATTTACCCGTATTGCCGCCCAGACAGCCAAGCAGGTGATTATCCAGAAGGTGCGTGAAGCCGAACGGGATACAATCTTTAATGAATATAGTGACCGTCAGTGGGAAATTATCACTGGTATGGTTCGTCGTTTTGAAAAAGGTGATTTGTTGATCGATCTGGGACGTGCCGAAGCGATTCTGCCATCTAAAGAGCAGATGCCGCGTGAAGTTTACCGTCCGGGTGACCGTATTCGCGCGATCATTACCGATATTCGCATGACAACCAAAGGCCCTCAGATCATTTTGTCCCGCATTCATCCAAGCATGCTGGCCAAATTGTTTGAAGCTGAAGTGCCTGAAGTGGCCGAAGGTATTGTTGAGATTAATGCCATTGTACGTGATCCGGGCAGCCGTGCCAAACTGGCTGTTTCCTCCAACGATCCCGACGTGGATCCGGTAGGCGCCTGTGTAGGTATGCGTGGTTCACGTGTGCAGAATGTTGTTTCTGAACTGCGTGGCGAGAAAATTGATATTATTCCGTGGTCAGAAGATATTGCCCGCTTTGCCTGTAACGCTCTTTCACCTGCCCAGGTTACCAAGGTTTTTGTGGATGAGGAAAATCGTGCATTGGAAGTAGTTGTTGCTGATGACCAACTTTCACTGGCGATTGGAAAACGTGGTCAGAACGTAAGTCTGGCTGCCCGTCTGACCGGTTGCCGCATTGATATCAAGAGTGAGGCCAAGGCCGCTGAAGCAGAGCTTCAGGCATTTGCTTCATTTGATGGTAAAGAGGCTGATGACGAATCAGCTGAGCCACAGGATTCAGGTGAGGCGGTAAATGAGACGGCAGCTCCTTCTGTTGATACGGTTTCAGAAGAGAAGACGGAGTAGATAACGGGCATGCCCCGCAATAATACTAAAGAAAAACCGCAACGCAGTTGTCTCTGCTGCAGAGAGCCACGTGACAAGGATAAACTGCTCAGATTCGTGCTTTCCCCGCAGGGTGAAGTTCTGCCGGATCCGGATGCCAAGCTCCCTGGCAGAGGAGCTTATACATGTGTAAGCTCGGAGTGCCTTGCAAAAACTATCAAGCAGCGAGGGTTTAATCGCGCTTTTAAAACCGAGGTTTCCGTTCTGCCTGCAGAAGATATGGTGGCAATGGTTGCCGGTCTGATGAGAGAGCGTATTTTAGGATATATCGGTTTGGCAAATAAGGCCGGAAAAGTTATATCCGGTGGTACTATGGTTAGCGAAGCCATCAGGGGCAAGATTAAACCCGGCTTGATACTTGTGTCCACTGATGTTTCAGAAGCAATTGGTGAAAAGATTGTAGTTTTAGCCGAAGTCAACAGGATCCGTTGTGAACGGATTATGTCCAAAGATGATTTCGGAGCAATACTTGGTAAGGCGCCGCGCAGTGCGGTTGCTGTAAGGCATGGCGGTTTTGTTGAGCGCCTTGTGTGGGAAATCGAACGATACAGAAACTTCCTGGTGGAGGTGAGGGGCCTATGAATAAAATTAGTGTGAGTAGTCTGGCAGAAACGCTGGGGCTGGATAGCCGGGAAGTTTTACAGCGGCTCAAGGAAATCGGAGTAGACGCTAAAACTCCGACATCCAAGGTTGACGAGAGTGTCGCCAAAAAACTGATGGCAGCTCAGCCCAAAGAAGGCGGCACCGAAGAGGTCAGAGTCACAACCAATATTATCCGTAGACGCGCCAAGACCGTTACTGCCAGTGACGAGCCTGAATCTGCACCGGTTGAAGTAAAAGAGGAAAAGGTCGCTCCGGTTGTTGCTCCTGTAGTTGTAGCAACTCCGGTTCCGGTTGAGGTAAAGGTTGTTGAACCGGTAGTCGCTGCTCCTGTAATACAGGTTGAAAAGCCAGTTGTACAGCCTGTTGCACCGGAAAAAGTTGTTGCCACGGTAACTGTGGAACCTCCAAAGACTCCAGTGTCCGAACAGCCAAAGACCGGCCCAAATCAGGCCAGAATTCTGGGGCGCATGGAAATACCTGGTGTTACCAGCCGTCCAACTCGTGTCGTCGGCAATGATGTGCCTCAGGCTAAGCCATATCCTGCTCGCCAAAATGACCCTTCACAAAGGCGTCCATCTACATCTGCTCCTTCAAGGCCAGCCGGTTCTGATCGTCCAGGTTCGGATCGTCCAAATCAGGATAGATCGAACGCTCCGCGACCAGCTTCAACTCGTCCCGGTTCTTCGGCACCATCTTCAGCTCCATCTGCCGGTGCACCCGACCGTTCGCGCATGAAGCAGGTTCCTTTGGCACCTGCAGCACCTTCTATGGGAGAAGATCGTCGCAAGTTCGCCGGTAAGCCTGCTGGACCCCATGGTGACGATGGAAAAGGCGGCAAGAAGGGCGGCCCATCTGCAGGAAAGAAAAAAGAGTTGCCTAAAAAGCATGAAATACTTGAAAAACGCGAGCGGATTTTTGATCCGGTATATAAAGGTTCTCGTAAAAAAGGTAAAGAACGCCCTGTTGAAACCAAGCGGACTGAAATTACTGTACCAAAGGCGATCAAGCGAATTATCAGGATTACAGAAACTATCAGCGTCGGCGAACTTGCCAAGCGTATGGGCATAAAAGCTACAGACCTGATCAAATCGCTGATGAAAATGGGCATGATGGTAACAATCAACCATCCGCTTGATTTTGATACAGCTGCAATCCTGTCGTCTGAGTACGGATATGAAATTGAAAACGTAGCGGTGGATCTGGATGAAATTCATGATACAGTTCCTGACGCACCTGAAACTCTTGAAAAACGCCCACCGGTTGTAACAATCATGGGTCACGTTGACCACGGCAAGACATCGCTGCTTGATGCTATTCGCGAAGCAAACGTCATTGCCGGTGAGGCTGGCGGTATTACTCAACATATCGGTGCCTATGACGTAGAGTTGGGTGGACGTAAAATAACCTTCCTTGATACACCTGGCCACGAAGCCTTTACCGCCATGCGTGCCCGCGGTGCCAAGGTTACTGACATTGTTGTACTGGTGGTTGCAGCTGATGACGGTGTCATGCCCCAGACCCGTGAAGCAATCAATCACTCCAAGGCGGCTGGTGTACCGATCATTATTGCAGTCAACAAGATTGATAAACCTGATGCCAAGCCTGAGCGTGTCAAGCAGGAATTGATGGAATTCGGTCTGGTTTCATCCGATTGGGGTGGTGATACTACAATTGTTGAGGTTTCTGCCAAAAAACGTCTTAACCTGGAAGAATTGCTGGAAATGATTCTGCTTCAGGCCGACGTTATGGATCTGAAAGCAAATCCTGACAAACAGGCTAAAGGCACTATTGTTGAAGCCAAGCTTGATAAAGGTCGTGGTCCTGTTGCAACTGTGCTTGTGCAGGAAGGTACGCTGAAAAACGGTGATTACTGTGTTGTCGGTATCCATTCCGGCCGCGTCAGGGCAATGCAGAATGACCGTGGCGATAGAGTTCTGGAAGCTGGCCCATCCATGCCTGTTGAGGTTATCGGATTGTCAGGTGTTCCTGATGCCGGTGATATCTTTGTTGCAATGAAAGATGAGAAACAGGCCAAGGAAATTGCAACCTTGCGTCAGATTAAATATCGTGAAGTCGAGTTGGCCAAACATTCCAAAATTACTCTGGAAGATTTGTATAAGCAGATCCAGAGTGGTGAGGTCAAGGATCTTAACGTTATTGTCAAGGGTGATGTGCAGGGTTCTGTTGAGGCTGTCAGCGAAACACTTCGCAAGCTCTCCACTGATGCTGTTCGACTCAACGTTATTCATTCAGGTGTCGGTGCCATTACGGAAACCGACGTTAACCTGGCAGCGGCCTCCAATACCATTATTATTGGATTCAGTGTTCGCCCTGAAGTTAAGGCACAGGCTCTGGCTGAAAAAGAGGGCGTTGATATCCGCCTTTACAGCATTATTTACGATGCGGTTGAGGATGTTAAAAAGGCCATGGAAGGTCTGCTGGATCCGACTCTTAAAGAAAAGTTTCTTGGTCGTGCTGAAATCCGCGAAGTATTTTCAGTACCTAAGATCGGCAACGTGGCTGGCTGTTATATCCAGGACGGTAAAGTGCTGCGAAATGCTCAGGTTCGACTCATACGTGACAGTATTGTTGTCTATACCGGCAAGCTTTCATCGCTTCGCCGTATCAAAGACGATGTCAAGGAAGTTGCCACCGGTTATGAGTGCGGTATCGGACTTGAAAACTATAATGATATAAGAATCGGAGATTTTATCGAAGCCTTCGAAATTGAGAAGATAGCAACTAAATTATAAAACAGGCTGAGGTCAAGGTTAAGGTTGAGATAGCTCTTAACCCTAACCTTAACCTTAACCTTGGATTCCTATGAGCAAAAGATCAGAAAAATTAGCCGAAACCATTCATGAAACAGTATCAGCCCTCTTGTCTCGCGGACTTAATGATCCACGTATTGGTTTTGTAACAATCATTGCCGTAGATGTAATTGAGGATCTAAGTCTTGCCAGGATTTATTTTACGGTTATCGGTGACGAAACTGTAAAAAAGAATACGGAAGCAGGTCTGAATAGTGCAAAAGGTTTTATCCGCAAAGAACTGGGTCGCGTCCTGACCATCCGTCATATACCTGAACTTATTTTCAAATATGACCATTCTCAGGAATACGGAAACCGTATTGACTCTATCCTCAGGGAGATCGGAACAGAGCATGACGGAAATAATTCAGAAAATAGCAAATGAGATTTGTAGTAATAAATCCTTTCTCCTAACCTCCCACGAAAGTCCTGACGGTGATGCTGTTGGTTCCACATTGGCCATGGCATCTTTCCTGCGTAAAATCGGCAAGGACGTCACCGTCCATTTTTGCGATCAGATTCCTGATTTATATGCATTTTTGCCTGGTACGGATACGGTTTGCAAACAAATACCTGACCGCGATTTCGATATGGCCTTTGTGCTTGATATCGGTGAATTCAAACGTGCAGGGTCAGAGTTTTGTAATTTCAAACGCATCGGCAAGATAGTCAATCTGGATCATCACCTGGCCTGCGATAATTTTGGTGCCTATAACCTGATAGACTCCAAAGCTGCTGCTACCGGTGTTCTTGTATATCGTATCGCCTCCTGTTTAGGGTATAAATTTGACATGGAAACTGCGCTTTGTCTCTATGTGGCAATTATTACCGATACTGGGTCTTTTCATTATTCAAATGCCAACAGAGAGGCTTTTGCTGTGGCTGGGGAGATGATCGAATGTGGTGTAAATGCGTGGGATGTTGCTGAGAAGCTCTATGAGAATCAGCCGCAAAAGAGACTTGAACTCTTGACTAAAGCCTTGAATACGCTCGAGGTGATTTGTGACGGTAAAGCAGCATCAATTTCTGTTACTCTGGATATGTACGAAGAAACCTCCACTGATGCAGAATTAACAGATGGGTTCGTAAATTACCCGCGCTCAATCAGTGGTGTTGAGGTGGCTATCTTCTTTCGACAGGTTGATGACACAAAAGTAAAAGTCGGATTCCGTTCCAAGGGTAAGGTCAATGTATCAGGTTTTGCTGCGGTCTATGGAGGCGGCGGTCATCATAATGCTGCAGGATGTACAATCAGTGGCACGATTGATGAAGTAAAATCCAAAATATATGACGTTGTCAGGTCCGCATTTTGATCAATGGTTTTTTTGTTATTGATAAACCGGCCGGAATTACATCCCATGACGTTGTCAGTCGTGTCCGCAGAATACTCGGTACTAAAAAGGTCGGTCACACCGGTACTCTTGATCCATTTGCCACAGGTGTACTGCCAGTTGCCGTAAATGAAGGAACAAAAGCAATCCCCTTTCTGGATGAGGGGGTCAAGTGTTATGAAGCCAAACTAAAACTTGGAATCACCACAGATACTCTTGATATAACCGGTAAGATCCTTTCTACTGCTGATTTTTCTTCTATTGATAAAGAACGCTTTGCCCAACTGCTTCCACAGTTCATTGGTGAGATTGATCAAGTACCACCGATGTTTTCAGCTATAAAAATTGACGGTCAACCTCTTTACAAGATGGCACGTCAGGGGCAGGAAGTAGAACGCAAGTCCAGGCATGTGGTGATTCGTTCTATTGAAATTACCGGTTTTGAGTTGCCGTATGTCAGTATCAGTGTAAACTGTTCACGTGGCACCTATGTCAGGTCACTGGCGGATGACATCGGGAAGGCTCTTGGTTGCGGGGCGGTACTGCAGGAATTGCGTAGAACGGAAAGCGGCCCTTTTGAAATAAGTTCTGCAATTAGTCTGGAAACTTTGCAAACTTTGACTCAACAGGGGCTTCAAGAGTCCGCTTGTATGACTCCATTTCAGGCGCTTTCCCATCTGTCTGATATTCCATTGACAGAATTGGGAATGGAAAAGATCGGATTTGGGAAATCACCTGACTGGTGTGATACCAGATGTTTGGAGCAAATTGTCTGTAAAGAGCCTGTTCTTGCCAGGTTGTCCAGAAATGGGGTTCTTGTCGGAGTGGCTCAGCTATCACCTTCTGCAGATGATAGTACGTTGATCAAACTTAAGCGGGTTTTTTTAGCAGTTTAGTACTTTACACGGCAAATTGTGTGTGGTATTAATAACAGCTTGCGATATATCGGAAACAATGCTTATTCATATACATATAAGCAATATTGAAAGGGGGTGTTAGCAGTGCTGGCAACCGACAAAAAACAGGAAATAATCAATTCGTTCAAAAAACATGAAAGCGACACAGGTTCTCCAGAGGTGCAGATCGCAATTCTCACCGAGAGGATTACCTATTTGACCGAGCACTTCAAGATTCACAAAAAAGACCACCACAGTCGTAGAGGGCTTTTGAAGCTCGTCGGCCAGAGGCGGCGCCTTCTTGATTACCTTAAAGGCAAAGAGCTGGACAGGTACAAAACGGTAATTGAGCGACTCGGCATACGTAGATAATGGAGGGCAGTATACCTGTTTAACCGGGTATATTGCCTTTTTTTATTTTGTTGCCGGTGTATGAAAAGAGGGCTATCCAGCCCTTTTTATTTTTGTTGGGGGCGTGGGTAGAGCCCCCCTGTGTAAAGTGTTCATAAACATCAGTTACTGTTAATGGATTTTATCAGGGAGGTTGTGGCGACGGCCCCAGCGCAACCAAGAAGACAGGAGATTTAAGTATGGAACAGATAGTACAGGTTGAGTTCGGCGGAAGAACCGTCAGTATTTCAACAGGCAAAATGGCCAAACAGGCCAGTGGTGCTGTCGTAGTTCGTTCAGGCGATACTATGGTGCTGGTAACGGCAGTAGCACAAAAAGAAGCAAAAGAGGGGCAGGACTTTTTCCCTTTGACAGTAAATTATACCGAGAAGGCATACGCAGGCGGAAAGATTCCAGGTGGCTTCTTCAAGCGCGAAGCGCGGCCCTCAGATGCTGAAACCCTCACATGTCGTTTGATAGATCGTCCTATTCGCCCTCTTTTTCCTGAGAGTTTCTTGAATGATACTCAGATTATCGCTACGGTCGTTTCTGCCGACAGAGACAACGATCCGGCGATTCTCTCCATGCTGGGTGCTTCTGCTGCCCTGATGGTTTCTGATATTCCGTTTTTTGGACCGATTGCCGGTGTTAAGATCGGCCGCGTTGATGGCAAGCTGATTTGCAATCCAACGGCTGAAGAAATTGAAAAAAGCGACATGGAAATAGTAGTTGCTGCCAGTCGTGATGCTGTAATCATGGTTGAAGGCGAAGCTAAGTTTGTTTCTGAAGCAGACATGCTGGAAGCTGTTTTCTTTGCTAAAGAAGCAATTCTTCCTCTGATCGAAATTCAGGAAGAACTACAGAAAAAAGCCGGTGTTGCCAAGCGTGAAGTTGTTGCGCCTGTCGTAGACGAAGCACTGCTCGCCAGAGTTCGTGAGCTGGCCTATGACCGTGTTGGTGAAGCTGTTAAGATTAAAACCAAACAGGAACGTCACAAGCAGATTGAGTTGATTAAATCAGAAACTCTTGAGGCTCTCAAAGAAGAATTTGAAGGCAAGGGAAAGCAGATCAAGGCATTCCTGGGTGATTTTGAATATGAGCGCGTACGTGCTGATGTCCTTGATACCGGTATTCGTATTGACGGTCGCGATACAGTAACCATTCGTCCCGTAACCACCGAAGCCGGCCTGCTTCCGCGCGCCCACGGTTCGGCACTGTTTACCCGTGGCGAAACCCAGGCATTGGTGGCTGCAACACTTGGTACCTCCAGTGATGAACAGCGTATTGATTCTCTCTATGGCGAATCTCGCAAGCGTTTCCTGCTGCATTATAACTTTCCTCCATTCTCAGTTGGCGAGACAAGTTTCCGTTTAGGACCTGGTCGTCGTGAAATCGGTCACGGCATGCTGGCTGAACGTGCATTGTCGGCTGTTCTGCCAAAGCATGATGACTTCCCGTATACAATCAGGATTGTTTCTGAAACACTGGAAAGTAATGGTTCATCATCAATGGCCTCTGTATGCGGCGGTTGTATGTCTTTGATGGATGCCGGAGTTCCTATCACCGCTCCAGTAGCTGGTATCGCCATGGGCTTGATCAAGGAAGGCGATAAAGTCGCTATTCTTTCCGATATTCTTGGTGATGAAGATCACTTGGGCGATATGGACTTCAAAGTGGCCGGTACCGCCGAAGGCGTAACTGCGCTGCAGATGGATATCAAGATCGGCGGAGTTACTAAAGAGATCATGGAAAAAGCCCTTAATCAGGCTCGTGATGGTCGTCTGCATATCCTTGGTAAAATGGCGGAAACCCTTTCGGCAGCTCGTGAAGAAATGTCTCCATTTGCACCAAGAATTACTACCATTTACGTTAAAACGGATAAGATCCGCGACGTAATCGGTACCGGTGGCAAGAATATCCGTAATATTACCGAGACTACCGGCGTTACAGTTGATATTGACGATACTGGCCGAATCAACATTGCCAGCACCAGCAAAGAAGCGTGCGATCTTGCTATTCAGATGATTCGTGGATTGACAGATGATGCCGAAGAAGGCCGTCTCTATATGGGTACTGTTAAAAAGATTATGGATTTCGGTGCTTTTGTTGAAATCATGCCTGGAACTGACGGTCTTGTACACATCTCCGAACTGGACACCAAGCGTGTCAAGACAGTTACCGAAGTTCTCAATGAAGGTGACAAGGTACTGGTCAAGTGTATCGGTGTTGATAAAAACGGCAAGATTAAGCTGTCACGCAAGGAAGCACTTGGTTTTAATGCTGATGGAAGCCCGATTGAAGGCTATAGCGCAGAGTAATTCAACTGTTTAATTGTATGTTTTTATAAAAGGCGAAGCCGCAAGCTTCGCCTTTTATTATTTTAAAATAGTGGTAAGATTATTCGACAATTAGATATAAAATCTATTTAAATCGTGGTATTTATTTGTCGTCTTATAATAACGTTGTTATAAAATCAAGGTGTTGGGGGTGGAATATGAGCAACTTTTCAATCAGAGCTAGATTACTGGCAGGTTTTTCATTTATTCTGTTGCTTCTGGCTGTCATTATTGGCACAGGCGTAAGCAGTCTGTACAAGAGTGAAGAACAGTTGAGCAATGTAAAACGTATCAGTGGACTGAGCAATCATGTTGTCAAGGCATCAACGGCTTTGGCTGTAGTTGATGAATCAGTAAAAAAGCTTGATTTTGCCACCAGCATAGTAGAAAAGGAAAAGATTGTTGCCACAATTAAGGAGAGTAGGAATAAATATAAAGAATCTATTGATATTGTTGAAAAAAATACAAAGACTCCGGATGGGAAAAAACTGGTTAGCGATGTATTGACTTCAATAGATGCTGAAGCAAAGGTAAATGAAAAGCTGATTGCTTTAGGCATGGCCAATGATTCAGAAAAATTCAAGAATTTGATGAACTCAGAAGGAGATAAGGTTACTCAAATCAAGAATAAGGCTGTCGGCGCTTTACTTGATTTTTATGACAAGAGGGTCGGTATCAGGGTTGATGATGCCATATCCAGCGCCTCCAAAGCGACTACTTTGATGTATATACTTGGATTGGCCTGCCTGGTTCTCAGTATGGCGACAGCTTTTGTAATTACGAATGGCATAACAGCGCCTCTGAAAAAATGCGTGGAAATTGCAGACCGTATTGCAGATGGTGATATGACCGTGTTGATTGCAACAGGTAGTGGGCGTTGTGAAACAACACAGCTCATGAATGCAATGTCCAATATGGCAACAAAAATGAAAAATGCAATTACCCGTGTCTCACAGGCAGCAAGTGAGGTCTCAGTTGCTGTTTCAGAGTTGCATTCCACGGCCCAGAATATGGTGAGAGGAACTGACGAAGTTTCTTCTCAGGCTTCGACAGTTGCAACTGCCGGTGAAGAGATGGCTTCGACTTCGCAGGATATTGCCAGCAATTGTAACTCTGCTGCTGAAAGCTCAAGGCATGCGAATCAGTTGGCTACAAGTGGTGCTTTGATTGTCCAGGGTACGGTTGACGGCATGGCACGAATTGCAGAACGTGTTCGGGCAACAGCCGAGAATGTGGAAAATCTTGGCAGTCGTTCCAATGAAATTGGTGCGATTGTCGGTACAATTGAAGACATCGCGGATCAGACCAATCTGTTGGCTCTGAATGCTGCAATTGAAGCGGCTCGTGCCGGTGAACAGGGCAGAGGTTTTGCCGTTGTTGCTGATGAGGTTCGGGCGCTTGCAGAACGGACAACTCGTGCAACAAAAGAAATCGGCAGCATGATCAAAGCAATTCAGGCAGAGACCAAGCAGGCAGTTGCATCCATGGAGATCGGGGTAAGCGAAGTAGAAAGAGGTACTGAAGATGCTTCCAAGTCAGGCGGGGCGCTACAGGAGATCCTTTCACAGATTAACGAAGTGACAAATCAGATTAACCAGATTGCGACTGCAGCGGAAGAGCAGAGTTCAACAAGTCGTGAAATCAGCAATAATATGCATATGATTACCCAGGTTGTTCAGGAAACAGCAGTAGGAACACACGCTACTGCAAATTCGGCTGATCAGCTTGCATCGCTTGCCTCTGACCTGAAAAATCTTGTTGGTCAGTTCAAACTGTAATATTTAATTCTTGTGGTAAAGTTAAGCGTAGACTGTTTCTATTTCTTTTTATTTGCCTTGGAAATGTAAAAAAGGACCTTGTGATTTCTACCCCTTTAAAAACATATCTGCTGGTTATTGATGACGATCTTCCTATTCGTCGGATAATTACAGAGTTTTTCGAGTTTCGTGGTTTCATGGTGCTCTCTGCAGCAGATGGCAGGCTGGGAATGGATATTATTCGCAGTCAACGTCCTGATATTATCATTACAGATTTAAGTATGCCCAATATGAACGGCCTGGAAGTTGTAGAGGCTGTCAGGGTACTTGATAAGGATCTGCCGATAGTAATGCTTTCTGGAAACGGAATGCTGGACGATGCAATGGAGGCGATTCGACGCGGTGCCTGGGATTATATTTCAAAACCTGTCAGGGATCTTTTCGAACTTGAAATGATTGTAAATCGTTGTTTAGAGCGCGCCAGACTTTTAAGCGAAAACAAATCATACCAGACAAATCTTGAGCTGATTGTCACACAAAGAACAGCTCAACTTGCAAAACTTTTTAAAGCGGTCGAGCAGAGTGCCAACAGTGTTGTTATTACTGATATCTATGGCGCCATCGAGTATGTAAATCCCAAATTCAGCCAGGTTACGGGATATTCTCAAGAAGAGGTCCTGGGTAAAAATCCGCGTATATTAAAATCAGGCAGGCATCCTGAACAGTATTACAGTGAACTGTGGAAAACAATCAGCGCAGGCAGGGAGTGGCGCGGCGAATTTTCTAACATTACGAAAGAAGGACAAATTTTCTGGGAATTGTGCAGTATCGCGCCAATCAGGGATGAAGCCGGTAATATCACAAGTTATGTTGCTATCAAAGAAGATATTACTGATCGAAAGGCTTACGAAGAGCGGCTTTTGTATCAGGCCCACCATGATGAGTTGACCGGTGTTTTTAACCGTTACTACCTGCAGTCGTATCTGGGACTGCAGATGGAAATAATGAACCGTAGCAATCAATATCTTACTGTGATGCTGCTTGATATTGATAATCTCAAGTTTATTAATGATACTTTCGGGCACGAATTTGGTGATCTATTACTCAAAGAGGTTGCAAAACGTCTCAAAGAGGTCTGTGGCAGTACATATATTGTCTCACGCTTTGTTGCCGATGAGTTTATTGTCGTTCCCCCACTGTCGGAAAATGCCGATGAACCACGCTCCCAGGCAGAGACTATTCGAAGTGCCTTGAACAGCGTTTTTATCATCAATGGTACGGAAGTTATTGCGACAGCCAGCATAGGAGTTGTTGGATATCCGGAGGACGGTGAGTGTGTAGAAACGTTGTTAAAGCACGCAGAAGCCACAATGTTCCAGGCAAAGAAAAACGGGCGTAATTCCATAGCCTATTATACCCGTGAACTCAGCAACAGCCTGCAATATCGCTTTGAACTGGCAACCCGGCTGCATCATGCGCTGGATAGAAACGAATTCAAGTTGCATTACCAGCCACAAGTGAACATGGAAACCGGTCAAATATCCGGTATGGAAGTTCTGTTGCGGTGGCAGCCGGAAAAAGGTCAATCGGTCTCGCCTGATATATTTATTTCTCTGCTGGAAGAAAATGCACACATTGTTCCGGTGGGTGAATGGGTGCTATGGCAGGCCTGTTCACAATGCGTGGAATGGGAAAAACAGGGACTCCCTGCCATGCGCCTGTCTGTAAATATTTCCGCTATTCAGTTTATTCGTAGTGATCTGGATGAAACAGTCCAGAGAGTTTTAAGGACAACAGGGTTTAATCCTGCTCAACTTTGTCTGGAACTGACGGAAAGTATTTTAATGCTGGACAGCGCCAAAACTATTGAAAGAATGCAGACGTTGACCAATATGGGTATTACGTTATCTCTGGACGATTTCGGTACCGGTTATTCTTCGCTGGAGTATCTTGGACGGCTTCCGATCAAAGAGTTAAAAATTGACCGGGCCTTTATCAACAGAATGTTGAAAAACGAAAATGATTCGGCGCTCGTCAAAACCATTATTGCCATGGGACATGGACTAAATATGGAGCTGGTGGCTGAAGGTGTTGAAACCGCTGAACAACTTGCATACCTGGTTGATAAAAAGTGTTTTACTATTCAAGGTTTTCTGATTGGCAGGCCGATGCCGACTGAAGAGTTCAAGCAGTTTTTCGAACAATGGACCCCGGAGTCAGCTGCCAGATATCTGACAAAGATTGAAATATAGCCTGGTTTGTGAATATCAGGTATTATTTGGCGATTCACCTGATGGATATTGGTAGAAAACGTTGTTTTTGGGCTGGATGTTTGAAGCAGTCAGTTACATCAAAACGGTTTTGTCAAAAAAAACAGGGACTGGAAAAGTCCCTTTTTTTTATTTGTAAGTTAGAAGTTGTTTTCTGCGCTTTTAAGGCAGAAAATAAATTCGTTAACTAAATTATCCTGTTATCAGAGTCAGGTAGATGTCATAACAGTTGTTAAGATTCAGTGTTTTTTACTGAAATCTTTAAACGAGCCTTTAACTGGTTTAATCACAGTCTGAGGCTGGTTCGCCCAAACCATTTTTGACAATTCCCGTTCAATGGGTGCCAGAAAAAGCGCAAGCAGAAACATAAGTAAAAACACCAGAAAAAATGCTCCCAACATTGTAAATGTAACAACAAAAAACTCTATGTATGGTGGCATTTTATTACCTCCTTAAACTTAATCGCCTCAATTTAAGCTTAAATATAGTATATATGAAAGTGTCTAAATAATCAGCAACAGAATCTCTTGTAGCGAAGTTAGTCAGCATTAAACAGGAAAAGTATGGAAAAAATCAAACTCTCAAATTTATTTTCAAATTTACCCAACGATAGACAGCTGGAAGTATTTGAAACCATAGCTGATTTTCAAAAAATCAGAATAGAGAGGATTGTTTCAAGTGGTCAGGCGACTCCGGAAGGCCAGTGGTATGATCAGGCTCAGGATGAATGGGTTGTTGTGCTGTCTGGTTGTGCTGAAATCTCACTGGAAGGACAGCAGGAGCCACTTAAGCTTGTTGCTGGTGACTATCTGTTGATTCCTTCTCATTGCAGACATCGTGTTGAATGGACCGACCAGTCACAGCAGACGGTCTGGTTGGCTGTCCATGCCGGAGAGGTGTCTGAGTGATCAATTCAAATGATAAACCCAGTCAGGGGCGGATTTATTTCTTCCTGATTTTAACCACATTTTTCTGGGGTGGCAGCTTTCTTTTCAGTAAAATAGGTTTACGTGAAGTACCTCCCTTATTATTTGTTTTAAGTCGTTTTGCCCTGGCAACAACGATCATGCTGATTCTATTCGGCAGACGGCTCAAGTCTATGGACATGGGCACGATTCGTCGTGGTGTTACAGTCGGATTTGCCCTGGGTATAACCAATATCACCTTTGTATTCGGAATCAGCGGTACAAGCATTTCCAGAGCTGGAGTGCTTAATAATCTGTTTATTCTGTTTATACCTTTGATAGCCAAACTGGTCTGGAAAGATCGCATCGGTAAAGTCAATATAGCCGGAATTTTTATCGCCGCAATCGGTATCTGGTTGCTGGCAACAGGAGGCGGTGCCGGATTAAATCGTGGTGATCTGATTTCCATGTTATGTGCATTTTTCATTGCCTGCCACATCATTGCGGTTTCAAAAGTACTCAAGGATGATGATGTCTATCTGGTTTCCATGGTTCAGTTTGCAACTGTTGCTGTCATGGCCGGTGCGGCAACTCTTCTAACTAAAGTCCAGATTGAACCTGTTTCTTCCACAGCTTTGATTGCGATCCTGTTTTGTGCGGTTTTTCCCACTATCGTCTGCTTTACGATACAGAACCGTTATCAGCGCTATGTTACCCCGACCCGTGCCGGACTGATTTACACACTTGATCCGGTCTGGAGCCTGATTGCCGGTTTTTTTGTATTGGGAGAAAGTTTAAATCCGGTAGAGTGGCTCGGCTGCGGCATAATATTCATGGCGGTACTGCTGCCACTGGCGGTTCGTTTCTTTGCAGAAAGTGATCTGATCAGTAAATACTTAGCAAGAAAAGCATAATTTCAGGAGGATACCAAAATGTTGGAAGACAAAAAACTTGACGAAGTAATCGAAGATGAAAGCGAAAGTTTTGCAGAAATGTTTGAACAGAGTATGAAAAGCAAACAGAGCGGTCGACTTGAGCCTGGGCAGAAAATTACCGGCAAAGTATTGAAAATCAGCTCGGAATGGATTTTTATTGATACAGCCCAGAAGGGTGAAGGCATCATAGATATTAAGGAATTTATTGATCTGGACGGTAATGTAACTTTGAAGGAAGGTGACTCCGTCTCTGCCTATTTCCTCTCCTCCAGTAAAGGTGAAATGCGCTTTTCCACAAAAGTTGGTGGTGGTTCATCCGGTAGTTCGCAATTGGAAGAGGCCTGGCAGGCCGGTGTTCCGGTTGAAGGTCTGGTGGAAAAAGAGATCAAAGGTGGATATGAGATCAAGCTTGGTGGCACTGTCCGCGCCTTCTGCCCGTTTTCACAGATGTCCTTGCGCCGGGTTGAAAATCCGGAATCAATGATCGGCACACGCCTGTCATTCCAAATCACTGACTACAAGGAAAATGGACGTAATATCGTAGTATCCAGAAGGAGCCTTTTGGAAGATGAGCAGCGCCGTCTTAGAGATGAAGCCCAGGCCGGTATAAACGTGGGCATGACTGTTACCGGTACAATTACATCGTTGCAGGATTTTGGTGCTTTTATTGATATCGGTGGGCTGGAAGGTTTGATTCCGATCTCGGAAATAGGCTGGAGTCGAGTGAAAAACGTCAGTGATGTATTGAGTGTCGGTCAGCAGGTACAGGCGGTTATCAAGGTTATTGATCAGGAAAAACAGCGTATTTCTTTAAGTATCAAGGACACACTTGGCAACCCTTGGGACCAGGCCGTGGCCAAGTACGCCGAAGGCTCATTTCATGCCGGAACGGTATCTAAACTGATGGATTTTGGCGCTTTTGTGACACTCGGTGACGGCATTGAAGGGTTGATTCATATTTCAAAACTTGGAACCGGTAAACGGATCAATCACCCAAGAGAAGTATTGAAAGAGGGTGAGGTCGTTGAGGTGAAGGTGGAGAGCGTGGATAAGGCTGCCAAGAGAATTTCACTTGCCCTGGCCGGTGCAGCTCGCGCCGCAGATGAGGAAGAGGCCACACTAGCAGAATTCCGTCGCCAGTCAGCTGAGGCACCCAAGGGAATGGGAACCTTTGCCGAACTGTTTGCAGCCAGGAACAATAAGAATAAATAAATATCTGAATTATATGAAACTCATATATAAGATTCGAAAGAACGGGATACATTATGCTTGAAATAGGCAAGATCAATACGCTTAAAATTGCCAGAATAACCACAGCAGGTGCTTATTTATCTACAGATCAGGGCGATGTTCTGCTGCCGAACTGGCTGGTTCCGAAAGGGATTGAGCCGGGAGCCGAGCTGGATGTGTTTATTTATCTGGATTCGGAAGATCAGTTGACAGCCACTACCAAACAGCCCAAGGCAATGGTCGATGACTTTGCATTGTTGCGGGTAAAAGACAATGTAACTGTTGGTACGTTTTTAGATTGGGGGCTGGGTAAGGATTTGCTTCTCCCCTTTGGTGAGCAGACAACTCCGTTGAGGAGGGGGGAAAAAGTCCTGGTCAGAGTTTATCTGCATAGCAGTGGGCGAATTGCTGCATCAACCAAACTGGAAAAGTTCCTTAAACCGGCTGATTTTTCCTTGTCAGAGGGAGAAGAAGTTGAGTTGTTGATCTATGCCTTCAGTGATCTGGGTGCCAAGGTCATAATTAACGGCAGTTATGGTGGACTGCTTTTCCGTGATGAACTTTATATCAATCCCGTATGTGGTGACAGGTTGATCGGCTACATCAAAAAAATCCGCGAGGATGGTAAAATTGATGTGACCCTGCTGAAAGGCGGCGCACGCGACACAGATGCGGACCGTGAAATTGTGATGGTAGCACTGAAAGCTCACAACGGTTTCCTGCCGCTAACGGACAAAAGTTCTCCCGAAGCGATTGCAGACCTGTTACGCCTTAGCAAAAAGAGCTTTAAAAAAGCCATAGGAGGACTTTACAAGGATAGACTAGTGGAGATGGCTGCTGATGGAATCAGGTTACGGGAAAGTTGATATGTTCTTCAGTATCTAAAAAGTGACTTGATATTCGATTAAAGTGGTTAGTGGTTAGGAAGTAATTGAATAACTCAAATGTACTTGAATTTTTGGATGGGCTGGCTGAAAAGTCAGCCCATTTCTGATTACGGTTTATATATTTGAATTTCGGTAATATCCTACTCCCTGTAATACGAAACAGCAGGCTTGATAGCAAGCACAATGACTGCCAGTAAAAAGTACCAGACATACTCTTTTACGAAATCGTGCAGGTATGCTCCGATAATCATGCCGAACAAAGTAGCACACCACTTCAAAAGTCCGATGTCAATCCAGCTCCAGGGCTTGGTCCGTAATAGTTTCATGTCGTTATACCGATGGAATAAGATTTAATTCCTGAGCGATATCATTACCGTCAATCAGAAGATTTTTACCTTTACCTTCATAGCGAACCAGCCCGTCTTCAACCCACCTTAAAATCTGCGATGGAGGTACACCAAACTTGGAGGCAGCTTCTTCTACCGTATACCAGCTTTTGGTCAGTGACATGTTGTTCTCCTTTGTACAGGGATATATGGTTGATTTTACCATATTTATACAAAAGCACACTGGCTGTCATTGTTAAATGTATTTCATGCTGAACAAAAATAATAATGGTTACTCAAGCATAAACAGCCGATTTTTAATCTAAAGCCTGTTTTAGAATTGTCCTCAAATGATCGGTGCGGAAAGGTTTATTTATTAAAACTACACGTTCGTCAACTCCAATCCTGGAATGGATTTCGCTTGCTCCAAAACCACTTGAAATAATAATCGGCAAGCTAGAATCCATAGCTCTTAGCTCTGTAAGTAACTCATAGCCGTCCATAACAGGCATACCTATATCCGTAAAAACCAGAACAACCTCTGATGCATAATTGGAATATATTTCCAAAGCTTCTTTACCGTTCACCGCTTCAAGTACGGTAAAACCTAATTTTTCGAGAATAATTTTAATAACAAATCGGATCTGATCCTCGTCTTCAACCAGCAGAATTGTTCCTTTACCTTGCCATGGTAAAGGAAGCGAACCGCTTTGTTTCTCCTCGTGACTCATCTTAATTATGGGTAAATATATTTTAAATGTTGAACCTTCTCCCAATTTGCTAAAAAGTTGCAGAGATCCTTTATGCGACATGATTATGCCGAGCACGGCTGACATACCGAGTCCGCGGCCAACGAATTTAGTAGTATAGAATGGCTCGAAGATTCGCCATCTTGTCTCTTCATCCATTCCGCAACCGTCGTCAGTAACCTCCAGAAAGACATACATACCCGGCGAAATCGCATTGCCATTATAATCCGACTCCGGCTTGTCAGTTAGTATCTGCTTGTTATCGAGGATTACATTGATCTCTCCATGGCCAATTCCCAGTGCTTCCGAAGCATTGATAATCAAATTCATTATAACCTGTCTGAGCTGGCTCTCATCACCTTCTATAAGTGCAGTAGCGGTTGAAAGTCTGGATTGGATTACGGCATTCTTAGGAAGGGTTGATTTCAGCATGGACACCATATCACTTACCAGCATAAACATATTGATCCGAGTTTTTGTGAGTTGAGCTTTTCCTGCATAGGCCAACATCTGACTGCAAAGCCCGGAAGCGCGTTCAACCGCTTTTTCAATTTCCGAAACATTTTCCAAGGCAGTTTCAACGTCAAGTTTTATCAACGAACAATAGCCCATAATTATTGCCAGAATATTGTTAAAATCATGGGCAATCCCGCCCGATAGCATCCCCAGGCTATCAAGTCTCTGTGAGTGCTGAATCCTTTGTTCTAATTCCAGTTTTTCTTCCTCATATTTTCTGCGGGCGGTAATGTTTTCAACTGAAACTACTAAATGCTCGGAAGCACCATTAATTAAAATCGGTTCGATCTTGCAAATCACATCCTGCTTATATTGATCCTTATTCAATAGAGTTGACTCAAATTCAGCATTAAGATGATTTGAATCAATAATGGAAAAATAGTTATCAAACTCTGTTCGCGCCTCTCCCTTTAAAACGTCACAGATATGCTGTCCCAGAAACTCTTTCTTTTCATAACCGGTAAGCTTTTCAAACTTATTGTTGGCCATGAAGATCCTGCCAGCAAGATCGAGTACAACAATGGAATTAGAGCTTGCTTCCATTACCTGAATTAAAAAACTGTTTGCCTCTTTCAGTTTTATGGATGAAACAGCTAAAGCGTTAAAGGGAAGCAGTCGGTACAACAAGAAAGATGCCGTTAATCCAAATAATGAAAATATTGCCGATCTTAAAATAAGAGTGCGAATCGAGCGTATAATTTCAATTTTTCCAACTACTTCTCCAGAATCTACCAAAACATGCTCAATACTTATTTCCGGCCATGAGGTTTGGTCATGGCTCTCGGCAATTATCTTATTGTTGCTGATTATGCGCCTCACCTCAGGGACATGTTTAAGTGGACGGCGTGACAACAATTCTTCCAGGCGCACTGTCTCGTACTGCCATAAATCTGGATTGTCGCTAATTAATTTATTGACAAGTCTTGAATTGATTTCCGCTTCGGTAGCCAGAACTCCCTTCAGATTTCCAATTGATGAAATTAAATAAAAAGTCGGGAACATGAGACCAATAAAAATACAGAAGAATATAGTAAACTTGATGGACTTTCTGAGTGATTTGTCTTTTGTCGGAATCATTTAGCACCACCGTATTTAAAGGATGGGATTGTGCCTGACTTTGCTAGAATTGCCCGACCTCTTGCAGAATAGAGATAGTTTATGAACCGGCTTGCAGCATTGGATCTGTTCTTCGTAGTTACAAGGAAAAGAGGTTTGGAAAGTGGGTAGATACCTTTTTCAAGAGCTTCAATAGTAGGCTTGATACCGTTATACGAAAGTATCTTGATCTTGGGTTTTTCGGTTAAAAACTGGACTAATGTAGAACTGCATATTGCCCCGGAAAGTGTTGAAACAATTTCGATAGCTTCCTGGTCAGTCAGGGCTGTTTTTCGATCAATAATTTTTCCCGTATCATTAATTGACTGCTGCAAATCTCTTGAAATACTTGCTAGAATTAGAGTATCTGTCTCGGTTTTTAATCGATGCACCAGGCGGATGCGGTCTCCGTTTGGCCACCTCTTAAGCTCGTTCTTGTAAATCATTTCGAGCTCAACGGTTGTTAAATCCTGTTTATCCACATTGTTGTTAACAACGAGTATGAGCGGTGTCCTTGCATAATCAAGTGAGATGACGCCGCTAAGTACCTCTTCTGCGGACAATGCCCTTGATGTAATTGCTATATCCAGTTTTCTCTGTGCAACCGCCTTGATTCCACCAGAAGTTCCTAGACTCGACATTACCTTTATAGATATGCCTGGATGGGATTTCTCGAACTCATCACCTAGAATCTTCATCACTCCCAATCCAGATCCAGCCCCCCCAACGAGTACGACCTCATTTGCCACTGATTCTGTTGTAAGTATCATGCCTGATATCAGCACCACTGCCATTAACTTAATAAGACTACTGAACAAAGTTGGTGACATAATGACTCCATTGAATGGCCGACAATATGTGGAAATAAAAAAAATATTAGGACAAAACAGTATCTTATTCATAAATTTTGTAAATAGAAATTTTCATTAAATTGTGATATTGGAGAAATAAGAAGTTAGTGAGAGAGACTAATCAAATGTTAGACAAAAGTTTCAAATATGTTCTTGACTTGAATTAATATCTGGAATGGGGTATGTTCATGCGCTCGTGGAGAGATGTCCGAGTGGTCGATGGTGCCTGACTCGAAATCAGGTGTACCGAAAGGTACCTAGGGTTCGAATCCCTATCTCTCCGCCACAAAATCAATGGGTTACAGTGACAAGCTGTAACCCTTTTGTTTTGAATGTGCAAAAGTTGTGAATATCAGTGTTTAGTTAAATGTTAAAAGCCGATTGTTGAAATGTAAAAATGATATAGAATTACAACGATAGTTATTGATTTTGCTACAGGGCGGTTGGGGCGTGATTTAAAAGGTACCAGGTCCAAATTATGAGAACCGAAATTTATCAAGGTTGTGAACGGGTAACTATTGACCCGGGCGAGTATTATTCCACCAGCAAGCCCGGAGTTATTTCCACCCTGCTGGGTTCCTGTGTTGCTGCCTGCCTGTATGATCCCAAAAAACAGCTGATCGGCATGAATCATTTCATGCTTAGCAATACACGTTATTCCCGCGACATGCCGATACACATTTCCGAGGCAGGTCGTTACGGTATTCATGCCATGGAACTGCTGATCAACGACATGATGGCCAAGGGTACCAACCGCAGGATGTTGCGAGCCAAGGTCTTTGGCGGCGCCACCATTTCCTACAAGGAAACCGAGTTCAGTAATTTTATGTGTGTCGGACAGGTCAACAGTAAATTCATCCGGGAATTCCTGGCCAGCGAAGGGATTCCGGTGGATGCGGAAGATCTTGAGGGAAGTTTTGGCCGGGTCATTCATTTTTCCAATGGCGATTTTACGGTTCATCGCAGAAAAATCAGTCCCGGCAGCAGTAAAAAACTTGCTCTGCGTGATCGTGACTGCTGGCAGCAGTCAATTGAGAGACAACAGCAGGCTTTACCGTCGATTGATTTGTGGTGATTTTTTTGACCTCATCCGGCCTTTGGCCACCTTCTCCCAAATGGAGAAGTGAGTAAGTAGCAGTTACTTCATTCCTGCCTTGACAACCTTTAGCTGCTTATATATCGTCGCCTAATGAAAAAAGATTTGGACGAAATTATTCTGTTAATTGGCCAGATGCGTGATGATGACCTCTCGCAGTATGATAAGGCCTTTTTGATGAGGACAATCGAAACACGAATGTCCGTAACAGGTATCTCCAGTTCTAAAGAATACAGCTCTTTCCTGTCTGCTAATAATCCTGAAATAGACCTTTTTTATCAATCACTTCACATATCATATAGCGAATTTTTCAGAAATCAGCTGACCTTCTCCCTGCTTGAACAACATGTTTTACCCGGTTTGATAGCAGCAAAACAGAAGAGTGACACAGAAATCAGAATCTGGTCCGCCGGCTGTGCGGCCGGGCAGGAGGCTTATTCCATAGCGATTCTGCTGGATGAACTGACTGCTGATCTTGCAGAGAAAGTTTCTTTTCGGGTCTTTGCTACTGATCGCAGCTACAGCGAACTGGATTGTGCTCAAAAGGGGGTTTATGATGCTGCGGCGTTGCGAAATGTGCGGCTGAAACACCTGGAAAAATATTTTTACAAGAGTGGTGATTCCTACTTATTGAATGATCGTTTGAAGAAAATGGTTAATTTTTCTCTATTTGATCTGCTTGATCAAAGTTCTATCTCCCCCCCGTCCAGTATCTACGGCGATTTTGATATAGTATTTTGCAGTAACCTCCTTTTTTATTACCGCCCTGAAACCCGTCAGCTTGTATTGGACAAAGTTTTGCGTTCTCTTTCTGTTGAGGGGATTCTTGTTACCGGTGAAGCCGAAATATCCATTGTGGAAAAGCATGGTGGATTTACGAGCTTTGCCAAGCCATCAGCATTATTCAGAAAAGCTATGCATAGAGGTACTCGATGAACCTGAAGGATATGAAGATCGGCACTCAGTTACGCATCGGCCTTGGCGCCATTTTTCTGCTGGTGGCACTGCTTGGCGGCATGGCCTGGACACAGGCGGAAAGCCTGTGGCAGAACACCAAAGGATTGTATGAACATCCGCTCACAACCCGCAGGGCGCTTGGTGAGTTGAAGGCGGACGTGCTGAATATGCGCCTTGAGTTCAGGAACCTGATTCTGTCCGACAAGAACCAGGAGAAACAGGCTTCCATGCAGAACATCGAAGTTTATGCGGCTAATGCCACCAGGCAGTTTGATATTATGCGCAAAAGCTATCTGGGGCCAAAGGAAGATGTTGAGTCGGCACAAAACTATTTTGTGAAGTGGAAAGCTGCTATTGATGAAAATATCGGTCTGATCAAAGAAGGAAAGCGTGGCGACGTAGTCATAAATACCAAAGATAACGGCAGTATCGGCATTCAACGTGAGCTGATGCTGGGTTACCTGGACAAAGTAAGCACGTTTGCCCACAACAAGGGCGACCAGTTTTACAAAGACGCACAAAAGAGAAATCAGGATTTAAGAGTTCGGCTTGCATTAATGCTTGGGGCAATTTTACTGATCATGGTTTCTGTCGGATATTTCCTGATGAGGGGCATCAAAGAGCCATTAAAGGAGCTGGCTCTGCTGGCGGAACAGTACCGCAGCGGTAACCTGGACGTCCGCAGCAGTTATGTCTCTGCTAATGAGTTCGGAATACTATCTGGCTCCTTCAATGCCCTTGCTGAAACGGTTCAGGCGGAATTTGCCGGTCGGGAGAACAGCGCCGCTGTCGCCAATGTCATGCTGGAAGAAGATGAGCTGCGTCCCTTCTGCCATGAACTGCTGAAGGCGTTGTTGCAGCAGACCGGATCCCAGGTCGCGGCGATCTATCTGCTTGATGATCAGAAAAATGCTTTTGTACATTTTGAATCCATTGGTATGGCTACGGACAAGCGTATTTCCTTTTCCGCCACAGGTTGCGAAGGTGAGTTTGGTGCTGCACTGGCGACTTTGGAGGTTCAGCATATCAAGGATATTCCTAATGATTCTCAGTTCGGTTTTTCCACCATCAGCGGTGATTTTAAACCGAAAGAAATTATTACAATTCCGATTCTTTCCGATCAGGAAGTGGTTGCAATCGTATCCCTGTCCGGTGTCAGGGCATACAGTGAGGCTGCCCTGCGTCTGATTGACGATGTGTGGCCGGTCATGACCGCCCGTTTGAACGGTGTGCTGGTTTTGCAGCAGATCAGGGCTTTCTCTTCCAGGCTGGAACGTCAAAACAGCGAGCTGGATGCCCAGAAACGTGAAATTATGGCCCAGAAAGACGAAATGGTTGAGCAGAATGTGGAGCTGGAAATGCAGAAAAACCAGCTGGACGAAGCCAACCGGCTGAAAAGCGCTTTCCTCTCCAATATGAGTCATGAACTGCGAACTCCACTGAACTCTGTAATTGCCCTGGCCGGTGTGCTTAATCGGCGTCTGGTTAACTCAATTCCGGAGGAAGAGTACAGCTACCTGGAGGTCATTGAACGTAACGGCAGAAATCTGCTGGAGCTGATTAACGATATTCTAGACCTGTCACGTATAGAAGCCGGTCGCGACGAAATATATCTGAGCCGTTTCAGTGTCAAATCGCTGTCTGGCGAGGTTGTCTCAATAATTGAACTACAGGCCCAGCAGAAGGAAATTGCTTTGCTGAACAGTGTCAGTGATGATCTGCCGCTGATGCGCTGTGATTATAACAAGTGTCGTCACATTCTGCAGAATCTGGTGGCCAATGCGGTGAAATTTACTGCCCAAGGTTCTGTGGAAATCAAGGCGGAAATCCGGGACGGAGCTGTTCAGATTGCCGTTATTGATACCGGTATCGGCATTGCGGCAGACAAGCTGGATTGTATCTTTGAAGAATTCCGTCAGGCCGATGAAAGTACAACCAAGAATTATGGCGGTACCGGTCTGGGCCTGTCCATCGCCAGGAAATATGCCTTTATGCTGGGTGGCAGTATCTCCGTTGCAAGCACACCGGGTAAGGGCTCTGTCTTTACCCTCAGGCTGCCGCTGAAAATTGACACCCAGGCTACAGCCGGAAATGCGATGGAGACAGAAGAATACATACCTGCTGTAAAGCCACGTGTTTTGCCTGTTACAGCAGCAGGATACGGCAAAAGTATCCTGGTTGTGGAAGATAACGAGTCTGCTATTATTCAAGTCAAAGATATTCTTATTGGCCAGGGCTACACCGTGCAGCTGGCAAAGAACGGCAGAGAAGCGCTGGAACAGATCGTCAAAAGTCTGCCGGATGCCATGATCCTTGATCTGATGATGCCTGAGGTGGATGGGTTTGATGTGTTGAGGGGTATCCGCAGTATGGAGGAAACCGCGCATATTCCGGTACTGATCCTGACCGCCAAACATGTAACCAAAGATGAGTTGAGCTTCCTGACCGGAAATCATATCTATCAGCTGATCCAAAAAGGTGATGTCAACAGAGCTGAACTACTGGCTGCCGTAGGCAGGATGGTGGCAACCGATGTGGAAACAGAGCCTGTTAAACCACCCGTAATTGTCAGGGGTCCGATTGTGGGTAAGCCGAATGTTCTGGTAGTTGAGGACAACCACGATAATATGAAGACCATCAGGGCCTTATTGCAGGATAGCTGCAACGTGCTGGAGGCCGGAGACGGACAGATTGGCTTTGAGCTGGCCTTGCTGCGCAGGCCGGATCTGATCCTGATGGATATTTCCATGCCGGTCATGGATGGATACAAGGCCCTGGATGCTATTAAGAATAATGCGGAGATCTGCCAGATACCGGTAATTGCGGTCACTGCCAGCGCCATGGTCGGCAATCGCGAGGAGATTCTGGACAGGGGCTTTGATGGTTACATATCCAAGCCGATAGATTGGAAACAGCTGGAAGAGTTAATCAGGGAGAAGCTGTATGGTGCCTGAACCGTTAAGAATACTTGCCATTGATGATGTTCAGGATAACCTGATCAGTCTGAAGGCCGTCGTCATTGATGCTTTTCCGGGCGTCAGGTTCTTCAGCGCCCTGAATGGTTTAGATGGCATCGAACAGGCCCGCAAGGAACAGCCTGACGTTATTCTGTTGGATATTATCATGCCCGGTATGGATGGTTTTGAAGTCTGTCAGCAGCTTAAGTCCGCTGAAGACACGCAGCATATACCGGTGATTTTTCTGACCGCTCTGGAGACTGATCGCTTGAAACGCATCAGGGCTGTGGAGGTTGGTGGCGAGGCTTTTCTTTCCAAGCCGATTGATGAGCTGGAATTGACTGTCACGATTCAGGCCATGGCCAAAATCAAAAAGGCCAACCTGCTGCTGCGCCAGGAAAAGGAACATCTGGCCGAGCTTGTGGCAGAACGAACCAGTGAGCTTGAAAAAGAGTTTACGGCGCACCGTAAGGCGGTAGAGGAGAAGTCTCTTCTGGAAGCCCAACTGCAACAGGCCCAGAAAATGGAATCTGTGGGGCGGTTGGCAGGTGGTGTTGCCCACGATTTTAATAACATGTTGACCGTAATTCTTGGTCATAGTGGTATGGCCCTGATGGACATGCAGCCGACCGATTTGTTGTTTGAGGAGATGCGCGAAATACAAAAGGCCGCAGAACGCTCCGCCGATCTGACCCGCCAGCTACTGGCCTTTGCCAGAAAACAGACCGTGGCTCCACGTGCGCTGGACTTGAATGAAACTATCAGCGGCATGCTCAAAATGCTGCAACGGCTGATTGGAGAGGATATAACTCTTAACTGGCAGCCGGAACCGGATCTGTGGCAGGTTATGGTTGATCCGTCCCAGATTGACCAGATTCTGGCCAATCTCTGTGTAAATGCCCGTGATTCAATATCCGATATCGGCAACATCACTATAAAGACCCAAAATGTTTCCGCTTGCACGCATACCTGCACTTGCAGTTCAGACTTCAAGCCGGGTATGTATGTCAGTCTCAGCATCAGCGATACCGGTTGTGGCATGGACAAGGATACGATGGAACATATCTTTGAGCCGTTTTTTACAACCAAAGCTATTGGCGAGGGGACCGGTCTCGGTCTGGCAACCGTATACGGCGCAGTCAAACAAAATAACGGGTTTATTAATGTAAAGAGCGAACAGGGCCAGGGAACCCGATTCACCATCTGTCTACCCAGATACATTCACCAGGAAGAAGGGGTACAGATGGAACAAAAACAGGATTTATACAGCTTTGGTCATGACACGATACTGGTTGTGGAAGATGAACTTTCGATCCTGAAAATGACCACCTTGATGCTGGAAAAACAGGGCTATATCGTTCTGGCGGCAAACAGTTCCGAAGAGGCGCTCCGGTTGGCCAGTGAACATGCCGGAGAAATAAGTCTGCTGCTGTCCGATGTTGTCATGCCGGAAATGAATGGCCGCGACCTGTCCAATATACTCATGTCCCGCTATCCGAAGATTAAAAGACTTTTCATGTCCGGCTATACCTCAGATGTAATTACTAACCGTGGTATACTGGATAGCGGCGTCAGTTTTATACAGAAACCGTTTTCCTTCAAAGAGTTGAACGATAAGGTGAGTCAAATACTGAATGTGAATTGATTCCTGGTTAGTAAGTTGAAAGTCATTTCCTGCAATTTTTTGGCAGAAAATTAATTCGTTAACGCAGTTGGCCTGTTTATAGGGTTAGGGAGATGTAAGTTGAAAAAAACTGAAAATGCTTCTCATTATACCTCTAAAATCCTGATCGTTGATGATGACCCCACCAACCTGCTTTTGATTTCCCATTACCTAAAAGATAAAAACTATTCTGTCTGCATTGCCGAAAGTGGAGCAGCCGGTCTTGAACAGGCCCGTCAACAACAGCCCGACCTGATACTGCTCGACATTCAGATGCCTGTAATGGATGGTTTTGCCGTCTGCAATGCACTTAAATCCATTGACGAAACAGCCCATATCCCAATAATTTTCATGACCGCATTGTCAGGGCAGGAAAACCGGATCAAGGGTTTTGAACTGGGTGCGGTTGATTATGTTATGAAGCCGGTTATCAGACAGGAACTTCTGGCCAGAATCAATGTTCACATGCAGATGAGAAGGCTGACACGTGATCTGCAAAGCGCCAATGCCTCCATGGAGACTCTCGTACAGCTGAGAACAGAGGAATTGGAACGGGTAAATTCCAAGTTACTTAAAACAGCTGTTTTTAATCAGCAGATTGTTGACAGTATCGACGAAGGTGTTGTGATTTACGGGCCTGATCTCAAGTACAGATTTTTTAACACATTCATGGAGAGAATTAGTGGCTTTAATGCCAGTGAGGCCGTTGGCAGAAATATTTTTGATATTTTTCCACAGGAAAGAGGAGGTGTGTTGGAGGAACATCTGCTCAAGGCTTTAGATGGGCAGAAAACTCCAGCTTTTGACTTTTATATAAGCTACAGCAGTACCTGGCTTTCAGTGAAATATTCCCCGATTCACAATGCGGATGGAGAAGTAATCGGCGTTCTTGGCATCGGAACTGACATAACAGGCAGAAAACGCTTTGAGGAACAGCTGCGCAAACTGTCCATGATTGTGGAGCAGATACCGGAAACCATCGTAATCACTGATACTGCCGGAACCATCGAATACGTCAACTCTCGCTTCAGCGAACTGACCGGTTACACCGTCCAGGAGGCGATCGGTCAGAATCCGCGCATACTTAAGGCGGAAGATACCCCGGAATGGGTTCACCGGGATTTGTGGGAAACCATCTCTTCCGGACTGATCTGGAAAGGGGAGTTGCACAACAGGAAAAAGAACGGCGAACTTTTCTGGGAACAGGCAACAATAGCGCCATTCAGAAATACTGATGGCAGTCTGAAGGGTTATATCGCCATAAAAGAAGATGTTACGGCCAGGAAAGAGCTCCAAAGACAGTTGGAACAGTCCCAGAAGATGGAGGCTATCGGGCTTTTGGCCGGAGGAATAGCCCATGATTTTAATAATATCCTGACCGTAATCCATGGTTTCTGCACAATCATGCAGATGGATCTGGATAAGGATGATCCCAATCAGGAAAACCTGCACGAAGTTGTTACAGCAGCGGAAAGGGCCGGTGAATTGACTAACAGCCTGCTGGCCTTCAGCCGCAAGCAGGTTATGAACATCCATAAGGTGGAGTTAAAAACAGTTATCACCGATGTGGGTAAATTGCTCCGGAGGATAATCGGTGAGGACATCAAGCTTGATATCATTTTCAAGGGTGAACAGCTGTATGTGGATATTGATATTACCAGAATCAGCCAGGTATTGATCAATCTGGCTACCAACGCCAGAGACGCCATGCCCCATGGTGGACGGATCGTAATTGAGGTTGAGCCGGTTGAGTTCGGCGGGTCGGAACTTTACAGTCAGAGCCTGTGTTCAACCGGTAATTTTATATTGATCAGGGTTTCCGATACCGGTAGCGGGATTCAGGAAGATATTCTGGATAAGATTTTTGAGCCCTTTTATACATCAAAGCACGCCGATAAGGGAACCGGACTCGGCCTTTCCATCGTTTACGGTATCGTCATGCAGCACAATGGCTATATTACCGTCAATAGCAGCCCCGGTAACGGTACCACTTTTAATATTTATCTTCCGGTCAGCAAGGGCGATAACTTTGAAAAACAGCTGCCCCTAAAGGTAGAGCCGTTTCGCAAAGGGGATGAAACCATCCTTGTGGCGGATGACGAACCTGCCACAAGGGGGTTTTTGTATAAGTTATTAAGCAAGTACGGCTACAAGGTGATTTTGGCGGAAGATGGCCTTGATGTGGTCGCCAAGTATGAAGCAGGCAAAGATGAAATCTCCATGGTTCTCTTAGACGTCATGATGCCCGGTATCAGCGGAAAAAAGGCGCTGGACAGGATGCGGGCAATCAACCCTGATCTGAAAGCACTGTTTTTGAGCGGCTATGAAGCAGACCTGCTGCAGAAAAAATATGACATGCAGGAACATTACGAACTGCTGAACAAGCCGGTATTTGCGATTACATTGCTGGATAAAGTCCGTGAGATACTGGATAGGTAAGAAGAGTCCAGAGATATTGATATGACAGAAAAAACTGGTTATAAAGATGAAAATACTGAACTGCGCAGCCGGGCTGAAGCTCAACTTTGCAGGAATGCTGTGGCGTCGGAGCTTCCTCTGGCTGAACACGATCTGCAGCGTCTGCTCCATGAACTGCAGGTACAGCAGGTCGAGCTTGAGATGCAGAACGAAGAACTGCACAAGGCCAGAGATGAAGTAGAGAAGTCGGTTGATGCACTGCGTTTGATCAATGAAGAACTGGAAATTCGTGTTGCAGAAAAAACCGAGGAGCTGACTGCAACATTGGAAGAGTTGCAGCGGAGTGAAAAACGGTTCCGATCTGTGGTAGAGGGACAGACTGACGTGATCAGCCGCTTCCAGGCTGACGGTAAATTTATCTTTGTGAATGACGTGTACTGCCGATTGTTTGGTAAATCTAAAGAGGAACTTTTGGACCACACCTGGCACCCTGTAGTTTTTTCTGCGGATGTTCCGATCATTGAAGAAAAACTTGGCACCATGTCCGTATCCAATCCTGTTGTAGTGATTGAAAACCGGGTCTATTCCGGTACGGGAAAAGTCCTTTGGATGCAGTTTGTCAATAGCGGTTTTTTCGACAAGGACGGTCGCCTGGTTGAAATCCAGTCGGTGGGACGTGATATAACCGAGCGGAAGCAGATCGAAGACGAACTGCGCAGCTATGCCCGGCGCCTGATCGTGATGGAGGAGGCGCTCAGAAAGCAGATTGCAACTGAACTTCATGACGAGATTGGCCGTGATCTAACCGTTCTGGGCATGAATCTGATGTTTGTTCGTGATAACATACCCGATGGTACACCGCAAAACCTCTGTTCAAGGGTCGATGATTCCTGAAGGCTTGTTGAAGATATAAGCAGCACAGTTAGAGGTATTATGTCCAGTCTTCGCCCGCCGGTGCTGGACGATTTTGGTCTGTTGGCTGCCCTTCACTGGTATGCTGATCTGTTTCTCAGGCGAACCGGCATCCGGGCCCTGGTACTGGCAGAGGAACCTTTTCCCCGTCTGCTGATAGAAAAGGAAACAGCCCTTTTTCGCATAGTGCAAGAGGCCCTTGTGAATGCGGCAAAGTACGCTGAAACATTGAATGTGACAATTCAGTTAAGGATTAAAGATGGTCTCTTGCGGCTATCGGTTATTGACAGGGGAAATGGATTTAATATAGCTAAATACCGGACGGCCAGTTCCGATTCCGGGTGGGGTTTAATTATTATGCGTGAACGTGCAGAGCTGATTGGCGCAAAATTTTATCTGGAGTCAACACCCGGAAAAGGCACGACCGTTTCTGTGGTGTTAGCTATGGAGGAAGCCTAGATGGCCGTCAGAATACTGATTGCCGATGATCATGCTGTGGTGCGTGACGGCCTCAGGATGAAAATTGAAGAGGAAAGCGATCTGGAAGTGGTCGGTGAAGCCGAAAATGGTCGTGAAGCTGTGGAAATGGCTAAATCGCTCAAACCGGATGTAATCATAATGGACATAGCCATGCCGGAACTGAACGGGATTGAGGCGACTCGCCAGATTTGCGAATTTTTACCGACGGTGAGAATCATCGTGCTTTCCATGCACAATACTAAAGAACACGTTTTTCGGGCTATCCAGGCAGGCGCCATGGCATATCTTCTTAAGGGCTCAACCTGTTCAAACATTGTCAAGGCGATTAAATCTGTCTTGAAGGGGCAGCAGTATTTCTGCGATGGAATTGATATCTCATGGAATACCTGTCGTGCAGGTTCTCAATTATTATCTAAAAGCCCAATTGAACGTCTCAGTCAGCGGGAACTGGAGGTTCTTCAGTATGTAGTTGAAGGTAAAACAAGCACTGAAATAGCCGGACTTCTTTCTCTCTCTCCAAAAAGTGTTGAAACCTACCGCAGTCGACTGATGTTGAAGCTCGGCATCGAAAATATCCCTTCACTGGTCAAGTTTGCCCTTCTGCACGGCATTACACATAATGAAATATAATTTGTAATCAAACTTTCCCGACAGACCGGTTGAGTGAAGTTCATTATAGTAAACTCCAAAAATATTTTGGTGCTGATTGTTTTGACTGGCTACCATACTGGAGATGTTAATGGATGAAGCGAGCATACGGGTTCTGATTGTTGATGACGAACCGGCTCATGTTGAAGCAATCAAGCGAGCTGTAAAATATTCCGGAGCTGTATTCTCTTTTCAGGTAGTTGATTCGCTGCTGAAATACCGCCAGGTCGTGGCCGAAAATCCGCCTGATATTGCCCTGATTGACCTTAATCTTCCCGATGGTCGTGCTGTAGATGTCCTCAGTTCCCCGCTCGAATCCGCACCGTTTCCTATTCTGATAATGACCAGTCACATAAATGAACAGACCGCACTGGATGTACTGAAATACGGTGCACTTGATTATGTGATCAAGTCGCCTTCAGCATTTGCCGAACTGCATCGCATATTGACTCGCACATTACGCGAATGGAAACTGCTGCAGGAACGTAAAATAACTGATAAAGCGCTACTGGATAGCCTGGATAAATATCAGACCCTGTTTCGTGAGATGATGGATGGTTTTGCACTGCATGAGATAATATGCGATGCAGATGGTGTTCCATCTGACTATCGTTTTCTGGCTGTCAACCCGGCTTTTGAAAGATTGACAGGTCTTACAGCGGATAGAATTGTTGGCCGGACCGTTCTACAGGTGTTGCCCCGCACCGAACTACGCTGGATTGAAACCTACGGTAGAGTGGCCTTGACGGGTGAACCGGCTTTTTTGCAGGAATACAGCGCCGGCCTGAATAAATATTTTGAAGTTAAGGCCTTTCGCTATGCCCACAATCAGTTTGTTACAATTTTTACAGATATCACTAAAGCCAAGCAAGCCGAGAAAGAAAGGGCAGATTTTGAAAACATGCTGCAGCAGTCCCAGAAAATGGAATCTGTGGGGCGTCTCGCTGGTGGTGTGGCACATGATTTCAACAATATGCTCAGTGTTATTCTCGGCCATTCAAATCTGATGCTTGAGGGTATGGCCTCTGACCACCCCTGTCATAACGGTCTGGATGAAATCCGCAAGGCCGCTGAACGGTCTGCAGCTCTCACCAGACAGTTGTTGGCATTTGCCCGTAAACAGACCATAGAACCCAGATTGCTGAACCTGAATGAGACCGTAGCGGGAATGCTCACAATGCTGCAAAGGCTTTTGGGAGAACAGATCAATCTTCTCTGGCAGCCGTCGGAAAAACTGTGGAACCTGAATATGGATCCGTCACAGATCGACCAGATTCTGGCAAATCTTTGTGTGAATGCCAGAGATGCCATTGCGGATGTGGGCCAGATAACCATCGAGACCCAAAACATAGTAATTGATAATGGCTACTGCGAGCAGAATGTGGACATTGTTCCGGGAGAGTTCGTACGCCTCGCCATCAGTGATGATGGCTGCGGTATGGACAATGAACTGAGGAATCACATTTTTGAGCCCTTTTTTACTACCAAGGAAATCGGAGAAGGCACCGGGCTTGGTTTGGCTACGGTATACGGTATAGTAAAACAGAATGGAGGCTTCATTAACGTTTATAGTGAACCCGGAATCGGCACCACATTTACGATTTATCTGCCCAGGCATGCGGCAGAAATCCGGCAGGAACAGAAAGATATTGTAAAGGATACGGAGCCGTGTGGTCACGAAACAATTCTTCTTGTTGAAGATGAGCTGTCAATTTTAAAAATAAACGCTATAATCCTTAAAAAGCAGGGTTATAAAGTGCTTTCGGCAACTTCTCCGGAAGAGGCCATTCACCTTGCCGGGGAGCATCCGGGCGAAATTCATCTGCTAATGACGGATGTGGTTATGCCTGAAATGAACGGCAGAGCCCTGGCGAAAAAACTACAGTCACTCTATCCGCAACTCAAATGCCTGTTTACATCCGGATATACGGCTAATGTCATAGCCCATCACGGAGTGCTTGATGATGGTGTGCAATTCATACAGAAACCTTATTCAATCAGTGATCTGACGAAGAAAATAAGAGAAACATTATTGGATGTATGAGAACTGTTTAAAGCGGTGTTTAATGATTTGAAACAATCGGAATTATAAGGCGGCACCTGTGAACCTGAATTGCCTTGTTATTGATGATGAAGAATCCATACAGAGAACCATCAGTGCTTTTCTAAAGCGGGAAGGCATTGCCGTGAGTTGCGTCTCCGACTATCAGCAGGCGGAAAAGCTGATCAGGAAAAATCATTATCATCTGATCTTTCTGGATGTTTTTCTGGGAGATACCAGCGGCATCGATCTGCTGCGGGATATCAGGTCCTATAATCAGGATTCCATGATCGTTATGATCACCGGTCAGCCTGACATGGATTCCATAACTGAAGCACTGCGGTTGGGGGCCCTGGACTTTTTGACTAAGCCCTTCTCCTACCAGCAGATTCTGGCAATTGCTCACCGTGCTTTAAGGGCCAGACTGATTGAAATCGAAAAAGAACAGAAACAGGCCAATCTGGATGCGATTTTTCGCAGTGCATCGGATGCTATTATTCTGGTAGACCAGGAAAACCGTTTGCTGCAGTCCAATGATGCCGCTCTTCGGTTGTGCGGATATACGGCAGATCATCTTGGTCTGGACATGTGCGGGATTGAATCCGGTTGTTCCGGCAAATGCCGCGAAATGCTGGCAGAAGTAGTTCATGATGGAACTACTATTCAGGCCCGGCGTTTCGAATGTTTTAGCACCGGAGGTTCAAAAAAATATTTTAGCTTCAGTGCCTCGCCGGTAACCGATCATAAAGGCGCAATCAGCGGCGCTGTCGCCATTATGAGAGATGAAACCCATCTGGTCTTTCTGGAAAAACAGCTGCATCAGCAGAACGGTTATGCCGGAATTGTGGGTAAAAGCAGTTCCATGCAGAAACTGTACAGCCTGATAGAGGCACTGACAGATGTGCAGACAACCGTATTGATTAATGGCGAAAGCGGGACCGGCAAGGAGCTTGTAGCGGCGGCGCTTCATTATCAGGGAGCCAGGAAGGCCAAGCCCTTTGTAAAGGTAAATTGCTCAGCCCTGTCCGAACACCTGCTGGAAAGCGAACTGTTCGGTCATGTGCGCGGCGCCTTTACCGGTGCCATCAGCAACAAGATCGGGCGTTTCAAGATGGCCGATGGCGGTACTATCTTTCTGGACGAGGTTGGCGATATTTCCATGTCCATGCAGGTTAAGTTGTTGAGAGTCCTGCAGGAACAGGAGTTTGAACAGGTCGGTGATTCGCAGCCGATCAAGGTAGATGTCAGGGTGGTTGCGGCAACTCATCAGGATCTGGCCGAAAAGGTCAGGCAGGGCACCTTCCGTCATGACCTGTTTTATCGCCTGAATGTGGTGCGGCTGGTACTGCCGCCGCTCAGGGAACGGCTGGATGATGTGCCGTTGCTGGTTGAATACTTTATCAAGAAATTTAATAATAAATTTGAACGTTTATTGTCCGGTGTGTCCGGTGAGGTGATGGAGTTTTTGTTGACCCACCCCTGGCCCGGCAATGTCAGGGAATTGGAACACACCATTGAACATGCGGCAATAATGTGTAAACAGAGCATCATTACGCCCGACTATCTGCCAAATGATCTGATCCTGCTTTCAAAGGCTTCAAGATTGAATCAGATTATACCCGCCTCATTTTCCCCGGAAACAGATCTTACGCTTGATGAGGCCATGCAAAAGGCCGGTGGCAACAAGGCCAAGGCGGCCAGGCTGTTGGGCGTCAGTCGACGCACGCTTTACAACAGGCTTGGCTGTTAGGAATATTCCCTCCCCCCGCTGGGTGGAGGAGTGACGTTCACGCATCTAGCCGAAGATATGTGCTAATCTGGTCAATAAATAATTTGTGGTATTTATATTGACTGCTGTTAATTAATTGTCTAATACCTCCTCTCTTGTTTGCACACTTTTGTATAAATAAACTTTACAAAAGTGTAAATATGTACACGGCCTCTGTATACCTACCCACCACATGTCTGTAAATCGCAAAAACTCAACTAGCTGTAATTAAATGAATTTTATATTTTATGCCTGAAAAACACCTTTGGCATGCAATGTGTAAACATATCATTGCTTGGTTATTTTATTGCAACGGGGGAATTACATGGCTGGAGATACCACAAGAAAAACCTGCCGGTTTGCCAATCCACCTTTGAATGTCTGTAACTGTTTTGATGAAAAAGAGCATGGAGTGGAATTCAGAAAAATCCAATGCCAGGACAACCCGCAAAATTGCGAACGCTATGAAACGTTCAGCAAGATACTGGAAAGCCTTGACAAGAAGAAAACCCAGATTCCAACCAGATATCAAAGCATTTGCACCGTCTGCTGAAAAGGATAATAAATCGTGCTGACTACACCGGATAAATATTCAGAGCAGGAAGCGGCCAGGCTGGTAGATGATCTAAAGAGCTGGCAGAGAAATATCAACAGCTCGATCAATACGATCAAAACCATATCCGCAACGACTGAGGATGAATTTCTGACTGTGGGTTCAAAACTGCAGGAATTCTATTACAGATCCAACGATATCAACTCCATATCCACCAGGCTTTTCGAGACGGTTTCAGGTGGTAATTCACATTTGATCATAGACAGATTGCAGTCGGTTCTGTCCGAAATGGATCAGTATATCTCCCACATTAACAGCAAAACCCAGGGAAGCTGCACTGTTCTCAGTGATGTCCTGTTGCTGTTGGACAAGATCTCCCAGCCTCTGGAAGGTTTTCAGAAGATGTACAAAACTCTCCGTATGCTCGGTATCTCAACAAAAATTGAGAGTTCCAGGATCGGCGAGCTGGGAGCAGGTTTTCTGACTCTTGCCCAGGATGTGGAAAGGCTGTCGCTGCTGGTAAATGAAAAGTCCTCCAATATCCTGAGCAGAAGCGCAATGCTTTCCGCAATGATCAGCCACAATATCAAACATGTAAATACCATTGCCCTGGCCCAGATCGGCGAACTTGTCAATAAACTCAGAAGCACGGAAGATAACCTGAAAGAACTGGTTGGCGCCTACTTCAATTTTTCACAACTGGGCGAACAGTTGGCAGATCTGTCCGTAGCCGCATCGCAGGATATCGGGAATATCGTTTCCTCTTTGCAGTCCCATGACATTACCCGGCAGCAGCTGGAACATGTTGTGGAGGCGCTTGAAAAAGTTGAGCATGATATTAATACGGATGCAAGTCCGGGAAATGTTACCAGGTTGATTGTTGAGTCCGGTGATGTGTGCGAGCTTCAGTCGGCCATGATGGGTTTTGCCTCTTCCGAGCTGTACAACTCGGTAACCTCAACAGTAGACAGTCTGAATCACCTGTCCCAAAACCAGAAAATGATGACCGAGCAAACCTCAATGGTCATGTCAAGCGGTTCCGGCAGCGGTAATTCTTTTATTGAAAATATCAGTGCCGGTATGTCCAGCGTAATGGGCGTTCTGGACAAGTGCGTGCAAGCCGAACTGGAACTGTCAGAGACAATGACGCAGATTCTTTCCACCATCGGCGATGTTTCCGGTTTTGTGACCGACATAGAAGAAATCGGTAGTGAGATAGATCTGATTGCCCTGAACTCGCAAATTATGGCGGCCCATACCGGCGCAGAGGGTGCGGCGTTGGGTGTGTTGGCCGAGGCGATAAAAAGGCTTTCACTGGAAGCATTTACCCAGACTGAAGTTGTTGCCGGCACATTGTCGCAAATAAACGGCATCACCGGACATATCCTGGCGGATATCGATAAAAAGCAGAGTGAGGAAGATGCAATGGTTGTTGCCAGGATGACATCTGATTTTAAAGAGGTCATAGGCGAGTTGAACCTTTTAAATTGTGAGTCATCGGAAATTTTAAGCTCTCTTTACGAAAACGTGAACAACCTGACCCAGGATATTGAACAGACAGCTGGCAGCATAACGGCCCATGAAAAATCCAGGACCATGTCAGAGAAAGTGCTGTCTGAACTGAACAGGATTGTTGAACAGTCAAGGCGGCTGGAGCCTGCCAGCCCCGAGTTCCTGAAAAACTTGAGGCACATGGAAGACAGGTACACCATGAACAGCGAAAGGCAGATCCATGAAGCGGTAGCCAGAAGGCACAATAAGCATGCCGCCATTACACCGGTCAGATCTGTAAAAAAAGCAGAACCAAAAGATGATAGCGAGTTTGGGGATAATATAGATTTGTTTTAATTTTTATTCCTTCTCCCTGAGGGAGAAGGTGGCCGAAGGCCGGATGAGGGGGCAACAGTGCCATGTACATCAGCTCTGCCCCCTCACCCTAGCCCTCTCCCTCAGGGAGAGGGGACTATTTTCGAGGAGTAGCCGATGGAAGAATCAGTTATCAAATTCGAAGAGTCAGCAGACCCGTCTTTACCTTCAACCATAAAGATTACCGGTGAGGTGACAATTCTGACCGTAGATGCTCTGCAGAAAGAGTTGCTGTCAGCTTTTGAAATAACCAAAAATGTAATTATCGATATTTCGGGTGTTACGGAACTGGATCTGGCCGGTATGCAGCTGCTCTGTTCGGCCCATCGAAGCTCCTATGCGCATGGTATGGAATTTAACGTAATGGGACATAATCAGCTGATCTGGCAGATGGCAACAGCTTCCGGGCATCTCAGGCATAAGGGGTGTGAACAGGACAGCAAAAACACATGTATCTGGAACAAGGGGAACTACCAACTATGAAAACAATACTAACAGCAGACGACTCTTCAAGTGTGCGCCAAATGGTTGCTTTTACACTGAAACAGGCCGGTTATCAGGTAGTGGAAGCCATTGACGGCAAGGATGCCCTGCAGAAGCTGCCCAATCAGAAGGTCGATATGATCATAACAGACCTGAATATGCCGAATATGGATGGTCTGGGTCTGATTCGCGGGGCCAGGGCTATGCCGGCCTGCAAGTTCATACCGATTGTCATGCTGACCACCGAATCCCAGGATTCGAAAAAACAGGAAGGTAAGTCTGCCGGCGCCACAGGATGGATTGTAAAACCATTTAAACCGGAACAACTGATAGCGGTTGTTAAAAAGGTACTGGGATGAGCGACCAACACAAAGAGGTCTTTCGGGAAGAGGCTTACGAGCATCTTGCCGACCTGGAAAATTCGCTGCTGGAACTGGAAGAAAACCCCGAGGATATGGAACTGATCGGGCGGGTATTTCGTTCCATGCACACCATCAAAGGTTCCGGTTCCATGTTCGGTTTCGACACTCTGGCTGCATTTACCCATGAGGTTGAGACCGTGCTGGATTTTGTCAGAAATGGCAAGCTGCCGGTCAGCAAGAAGCTGATCAGCCTCTGTCTGGCAGCACGGGATTGCATCAAATCCATATTGGATGCGGATGATCATGACCCGGATGTTGCCGTCTCTCAGAAACTGGTTGCTGATTTCAGAGCTTTGGCCGGGACCGGGTCTCCGGTTAAAGCCGGTGTTGAAGAAACCGTTACCCAGGTGACCAAGAAGGAAGAGCCGGAAGTTACCTACCGGATCAGATTCAAGCCTTTCATGGAGATTTTTCAAAACGGCACCAACCCGGTGGCACTGCTGAATGAATTGCGCGAACTGGGTAAATGCGATGTTGTTTCCCAGATGGATAACCTGCCAACGCTGGAGGAATTGCACCCGGAAAGTTGTTACCTGTTCTGGGATGTGATCCTGACTACCAGGCGCGGTAGGGATGCCATCATGGATGTCTTCATATTTGTCGAAGACGACTGCGAGTTGAAGATTGACATTATTGATGACGGCGATTCGGAAGGTGATGCCAACTATAAAAAGCTGGGTGACATTCTGGTCGAACGTGGCGATCTGTCTGCTGAAGAGATGAATAATGTTTTGAAAACCCAGAAGCGCTTTGGCGAGCTGCTCGTTGAAAAGGGTATCGTAACTCCGGAAAAGGTAGAGTCGGCTCTGGTTGAACAGCAGCATGTCAAGGGCGTACGCAAGGAGCGCATTGAAACACCGCCGCAGGAGGCCGCTGCCAGTATCCGAGTTCCGGCTGAACGTCTGGACCAGCTGATCAATCTGGTGGGTGAAATGGTCACGGTGCAGGCCCGCCTTTCCCAGGTTTCCCTACTTGGCGGTGACCCGATCTTCATCGCCATCTCGGAAGAGGTGGAGCGGTTGACCAACGAACTGCGCAATACCGCCCTCAATATCCGCATGCTGCCCATCGGCAGTACCTTCAGCAAATTTAAACGACTGGTGCGTGACCTGTCCCAGGAGCTGGGCAAAGAGATCGAGATGGAAACCTTCGGCGCTGAAACCGAACTGGACAAGACCGTCATCGAGAAGCTCAACGATCCGCTGGTACATATCATTCGCAACAGTATCGACCACGGCATTGAAATGCCGGATGCCCGCCGGGCTGCCGGTAAAAGCTCTCTCGGAAAAGTGGTGCTGGGTGCAGAGCATTCCGGTGATTCGGTTTTAATTACAATTCGTGATGACGGCGGCGGTCTGGATCGCGATACCATCCGCGCCAAAGCTGTTGAACGCGGCCTGCTGGCAGCCAATGCCGAGGTTTCCGACCGGGAAATTTACTCCCAGATTTTTGCGCCAGGCTTCTCCACCGCCGCCAAGGTGACCAGTGTTTCCGGGCGTGGAGTCGGCATGGATGTGGTCAAGCGCGGCATTGAAGGACTGCGCGGTTCGATCACTGTGGACAGCGTACGCGGCAAGGGCACAACCATTACCCTCAAGATTCCGCTTACCCTGGCGATTATCGACAGTCTGCTGGTCAAGATCGGTAATGATCATTTTGTTTTGCCACTTTCAACGGTTGAGGAATGTATCGAACTGACCCGTGAAGATGTGAAAAATTCCCATGGCCGCAATCTGGCCAATGTACGCGGCGCTATTGTTCCTTATATACCTTTGCGGGAATGTTTTCACATCACTGATCATCAGCCGGAAATCGAACAGATCGTAATTGCCGATATTCACGGCAAAAAAGTCGGTTTTGTGGTCGATCATGTAGTGGGCGAGCATCAGACAGTCATCAAGTCGCTGGGCAAGATGTATCGCGATGTGCAGGGGGTTTCCGGCGCAACTATTCTGGGGGATGGAACAGTGGCGCTGATTCTTGATATGGCGGCTTTGCTGAAGGTGGCGGAGTTGCTGGAAGTATCGGATTTGATTTGAGCAACATTCAACAGTTGGAAGACTGTCTTGAATAACTGAAACAAGGGGAGGCACACATGGCTGAAGAATTACAGACCACCCAGTATCTGACTTTTACGCTGGCCGAAGAGGTATTCGCAGTAGACGTGGACAGGGTGCGGGAGATTTTGGAGATCACCAACATCACCAAAGTTCCCCAGGTGCCGGATTTCATGCGGGGGGTCATCAATCTGCGAGGCTGCGTGGTGCCGGTGCTGGACCTGCGGTTGAAGTTCGGTATGGCGGAAACCGCCCAGACCGTCAACACCTGCATCATCGTCGTTGAGGTGGAAATGGACGGCGAAAAGATTGTCCTGGGTGCCCTGGCCGACAGTGTGCAGGAGGTGATCGAGATGGAGTCCTCCCAGATTGAAGCCGCCCCCCACATCGGTACGCATCTGAAAACCGATTTCCTGAAAGGGATGGGTAAACACGACAACCGTTTTGTCATGATTCTAGATATAGATAAGGTCTTTTCCGGGTCTGAACTTAGCGCTGTTTCTACTCAGGAAAGCTGATTAACTAAATAACAGATATTCAAATACGGGAGGTTACATTATGCAGTGGTTCAATAATCTCAAGATAGGCACAAAGCTGGTTTCCTCGTTTATTATAGTCGCCCTGATTGCCGGGGCCATTGGTTTTATGGGCATCATGAAGATCTACCAGATCGAAGAAGCCGATAAGAAGATGTACGAGAAAGTAACCGTGCCTTTGGGCGATGCGGGAGAGATCGCAACCAATTTTCAGCGGATGCGCGTGAATTCACGTGATATTCTGGATGCGGATACTCCGGAGCAAAAGTTGCACTTTGCCAACCGGATCAAGGAATTGCGAGAACTCAACAACAAAAACGTAACCGATTTTGAAAAGACGATCCTGACGGATGAAGGCAAAAAACTTTTTGATGATTATAAAAGTTTACGCGCAGCCTACGGTGCTGAACTGGACAAAGTAATTGCCCTGGCCCTGCAGAATAAAACCGCAGAAGCACAGGCCGGTTTGCGCGGCCCTGCCGGCAAAGCTTCCCGTGATGTGCAGAACCAAATCGAAAAGCTGGTTGAGGCCAAGCTGAAGCAGGGTAAATTGATTGCCGACGAAAACTCGACGATTGCCAAGATGGCTGCGCGTGTTATGACCGGCATGGCTATTGGCGGCGCATTGCTGGCAATAGCACTCGGATTTTTTATCACACGCACCATTACCCGTCCGATCAACGAGGCGGTTGCTGTTGCCAACGCCCTTGCCAAGGGCGATCTGACTATTACGGTAGAATCAAAATCCAAGGATGAAACCGGTCTGATGATGCTGGCTATCAGTCAGATGGTCGAAAAGCTGAAAGGTGTGGTTGGGGATGTCATGTCTGCGGCCGACAATGTTTCCTCTGGCAGCCAGGAACTTTCCGCCACTGCCCAGCAGATGTCCCAGGGCGCTACAGAGCAGGCCGCCAGTGCCGAAGAGATTTCATCCAGCATGGAAGAAATGGCCTCCAGTATCCGTCAGAACACGGATAATGCCATGCAGACCGAAAAAATATCCATCAAGAGTTCCGTTGATGCCAAAGAAGGCGGCAAGGCCGTAACTGAAACAGTTGCCGCTATGAAAGAGATCGCCACCAAGATCAGTATCATTGAAGAGATCGCCCGCCAGACCAACCTGCTGGCACTGAACGCTGCCATCGAGGCTGCCCGTGCCGGTGAGCATGGCAAAGGTTTTGCTGTTGTTGCCTCTGAAGTACGCAAGCTGGCCGAACGGAGCCAGTCTGCAGCCGGTGAAATTTCCAGTCTTTCTACTCGCAGCGTTGCCATTGCTGAACAGGCTGGCGATATGTTGACCCGCATGGTGCCTGATATTCAGCGCACTGCTGAACTGGTCCAGGAGATTACCGCCTCCAGTAAAGAGCAGGATACTGGTGCCGAGCAGATCAACAAAGCCATCCAGCAGCTGGATCAGGTTATTCAGCAGAACGCTTCCGCTTCGGAAGAAATGGCCTCCACCTCGGAAGAGCTTTCCAGCCAGGCCGAGCAGTTGAGTGACGCCATTTCGTTCTTCAAGATCGAAGGCGGCGGTCAGTCCCGCGCACCGCGTCAGCAGGCAGCTCGACCAGCAAAGCATGTTCAGATTGCCCACGCCGGAGTCAAGAGCAAGGCAGCTCCAGCCAAGAGGGCTTCCAGCGGCGGCATTAACCTGGAACTGGGACATAATGGACCGGATCGTCTGGATGATGAGTTTGAAAAATTTTGAAAAGGCAGGGTAGTTTTCCTTCTCCCTGAGGACCTCCAAAGGGCCTAAAGGAGAAGGTGGTCGAAGGCCGGGTGAGGGGGCAGCAGTGCCATGAAATTCAACTCTGCCCCCTCATCCTAGCCCTCTCCCTCAGGGAGAGGGGACGAAACAAAATGTCTGCATATGAACTTATTTACTGATGTCTATCCAGACAAGTATCTAAAGGGATTCCCAAGTGGCAAATACCCAGACCAACCAAAGTCAACGGCTGCCGGCAACCATGAATGATCGCGAGTTTCAGCGATTCAGTACTCTCGTGTATGAACATGCCGGGATTAAAATGCCGCCAGCCAAGAAGATTATGCTTGAGGCCCGTTTGCAGAAGCGCCTCAAGTCGCTTGGCATCGGTTCCTTTGAGGAATACGGTGACTATGTGACCAGCCGGGAAGGGCATGAAAACGAACTGGTTCATATGATTGATGTTGTGACTACCAACAAGACAGATTTTTTCCGTGAGCCGGCTCATTTCGAGTTTCTGGTGAAAACCGCCATACCCAAAATACAGCAAGTGCGACAGAATCTTTCCAATGACACTCTGCGCATCTGGAGTGCCGGTTGTTCCAGTGGCGAGGAACCATATACCCTGGCCATGGTTCTGTCTGAATATGCACAACAAAAACCGGGCTTCAATTTTTCCATCCTGGCTTCGGATATATGCACCCAGATTTTGAAGACAGCCAAGACTGCTGTTTATGCTGAAGAACGGGCCGACACAATTCCACTTAACCTTAAAAAGAAATATCTGTTGAGAAGTAGGGAAAGAGAACGTGCATTGGTTCGTATTGCACCAAATCTGCGTTCCATGATCTCTTTCCGGCGGATCAATTTTATGGATGACAGCTTTGATGTGGCAGAAAAAATGGACATTATCTTCTGTCGCAATGTGGTGATCTATTTTGATAAGCCGACTCAACAGACCCTGATGAGAAAATTTCACAAGCAACTTAAGCCGGGAGGTTACCTGTTTATCGGTCATTCCGAAACCCTGAGTGGTCTGGATGTCAATTTCAAGCCGGTTGCATCGACGGTGTACGTAAAAGAATGAAAAATATTATCGCATCTCATAATCAAAATATTTTTCTCAAGCCTGGTGAGGCTGTGGTGACCTGTCATCCGGCTCTGGTCTCTACCGTGCTCGGTTCGTGCGTTGCTGTGACAATGTTTGAACCGGTCAGTCGCGTTGGCGCCATCTGCCATGCCATGCTGCCTTTGAATCCGGGATGTGATGATGTTTTGCGCTATGTGGATACGGCACTGCAGGAAATGCACAGAAAAGTCATCCAGTATGGGGTGGGTGGCAAACTGGAAGTTAAGATGTTCGGCGGTGCCAAAGTTCTGAATCTGGGAAAATTTGATTCCCGAAAATTGACTATTGGTGAGCAGAACGTGCTGTGTGCCGAGCAGTTGCTGGAATCAATGCGGCTGAAGGTGGTTTCGAAAGATGTGGGCGGCACCAGGGGAAGAAGACTGTATTTTTGCACTAAAAGCGGAGATGTATATTTAAAGCGAATGAGAGCCTGCGAACATACGGACAACGAGGTGGTTCCATGAGCAAGATCAAGGTGCTTGTAATTGATGATTCGGCGCTGGTTCGGCAGACGCTGTGCGATATTTTGAACTCCGATCCGGGTATTGAGGTTGTGGGTAGTGCTGCCGATCCGATTCTGGCGGCGGAGCGCATGAGAACCGTAATACCGGATGTAATTACCCTGGATGTGGAAATGCCGCGTATGGACGGGCTGACCTTTCTGCAGAAGTTGATGAGTCAGCACCCGATTCCGGTTGTTATGTGTTCAACTCTTACTGAACGGGGCAGCGAGACGGCGCTGAAGGCGCTGGAATACGGCGCTGTTGATATTATTACCAAACCCAAGATGGGCACCAAGCAGTTCATTGAAGAATCCAGGGTGCGTATCTGTGATGCCGTCAAGGGTGCCGCAGCAGCCAAGATGGGCGCTTTAAGGAATATGCGCAGCACCATGAAGGAGATCGCCCCCAAGTATACGGCTGATGTTATTATGGAAAAGCCAAATACCAAGGCCATGATTCAGACCACTGAAAAAGTTGTTGTGGTCGGGGCATCTACCGGTGGAACTGAAGCACTGAGGGTGTTTCTGGAAATGCTGCCGGAAGATACTCCCGGCATTGTTATCGTGCAGCACATGCCGGAAAATTTTACCGCTGCCTTTGCCAAAAGGCTTGATTCCGTCTGTCGGGTAACGGTCAAGGAAGCCCAGGATAATGATACGGTGGTGCGCGGCAGGGTGTTGATCGCTCCGGGCAATCATCATGCCCTGTTGAAGCGCAGCGGTGCCCGTTATTATGTGGAGATCAAGGATGGCCCGCTGGTTTCACGTCATCGCCCATCGGTTGATGTGCTGTTCCGCTCGGCGGCCCGTTATGCCGGTAAAAATGCGGTTGGTGTAATTATGACCGGTATGGGCGACGATGGAGCCCGCGGGATGAAAGAAATGTACGATGGTGGTGCCCTGACCATCGCCCAGGATGAGGCTACCTGTGTGGTTTATGGAATGCCGTGTGAGGCGGTCAAACATGGCGGTGTTAATAAGATAATGCCGTTACAGAATATTGCTGCTGAGGTTTTGAGGTTGTGCAGTTAGTTTCCCCTCCGGGCAGGTTGAGTAAAGAGAGTCAGATTATGGAAGCTAAAATAAAAATACTGATAGTGGACGATTTTGAAGCCATCAGACGCTGTTTCCGCATGTTTCTGGAAAAAACCGGTTATCAGGTAATCGAAGCTGCGAACGGCCTTGACGGTATTGATACATACATGAAGGAATCGCCGGATGTAATTCTGACAGACTTGCAGATGCCGGAAATGAACGGTTTGGAATTTATTGCAAAAATGAAGGATCATATCAAGTCTACTCCCATAATCGTGATTTCCGGAGAAGGCGGAGTGACGGATGCAATTGAGGCGGTCAGGCTTGGTGCCTGGGAGTACATTGTAAAACCGGTCAATGACATGAGGGAACTGGATGTGGCAATTCAGCGCGTGCTGGAAAAGGCACGGCTGTTGAAGGAAAATCTGCAGCACAAAGAAGAGCTGGAGCAAAGGGTTAGAGAACAGACCAGTGAACTGCGTGAAATTAAGGAACGATATGAAATCGTCTGCGAACAGACCGGCCAGCTGATTTATGATTTTGATATTTGTTCCGGTCACATTTTCTGGTCAGGCGCCATAGAGCAGGTGACCGGATACAGCAGCCGTGAGTTTGAGTCTGTGAATATTCATAGATGGGGGCAGATGTTGCATCCGGATGAAGATAAAGCTGTTGTTAAACAGTTTTTAAGTGCAAGACACACTAATGGACAGTACTGCATTGAACACAAGTTACAGAGAAAGTGCGGCGCCTATATTCATGTCAGAAACCAGGGCGTCTGCTGTCCGGATGCAAATGGAATCACTGTGCGGATGCTGGGAGCGATTGAGGATATCAGCGAAAGCAAAAAGGCGGAAGACAAGCTAAGGCGGCATGCAAACAATCTGGCGGCCTTGAGGGCCATAGATATAGCAATCAGCGGCAGTATGGAGCTGCGAACAACACTGAAAGTGCTGCTGGACGAGGTTGTCAGCCAGCTTGGTGTCGATACGGCTTTTATCATGTTACTTTCCCTGCAGAGCCGTTCCCTGGAATATGCCTCAGGAGTCGGCCTTAATTCAAATATTGATCTGAACGGCATTAGTATTGAAAACAGCTTTGCCGGTCAGGTTGAGATGGCCAGAAAAAATCTGATAATTTCCGATTTGAAGGCGGATAAAAAGTTTGCCAGGAATGAGCTGGTAAAAGCAGAGGGTTTCAGGTCATTTGTAGGTATCCCCTTGATTGCCAAGGGTGAACTGAAAGGTGTACTGGAGATTTTCAATCGTTCAAAATTTCATCCTGATCAGGAGTGGCTGGATTTTGCCGAAGCGTTGGCGGGTCAGGCAGCCATTGCAATTGAAAATGCCGAAATGCTGGACCAGATGCAGCGTTCAAACCGGGAGCTTTTGCAGGCCTATGACAGTACCATTGAAGGTTGGTCGCGCGCGTTGGACTACCGGGATAAGGAAACCGAAGGGCATAGCAGGCGGGTTACTGATCTGACCGTTAAAATTGCCAGATCTATCGGTATATCGCATGAAAGGCTGGCCCATATGCGTCGCGGTGCCTTGCTGCACGATATCGGCAAGTTGGGCGTACCCGATAGTATTCTGCTGAAACCGGGCAAGCTGACGGATGAAGAGTTTGAAGTTATCAAAAAACATACTGAAATTGCGTTCCGTGTGCTTTCACCGATCGAGTTTCTGCGCCCTGCGCTGGATATCCCCTATTGGCACCACGAGAAATGGGACGGTACCGGATACCCTCATGGCCTGAGAGGTGAAGAGATTCCATTGGCGGCCAGAATATTCGCTGTTGTGGATGTGTGGGATGCCCTGCGTTCAGATCGCCCTTATCGACAGGCCTGGCCGGTAAAAAAGGTGATTGATTACATGAAGGACGAGAGCGGGAAACATTTTGACCCGGTAATTCTGAATATTTTTGTTGAGTTGATGGATAGTGTTGAAAACAGCTGATCTTGGATGTGGAAGCAGGCAGATGCATAATGGTGAAAATCCCTGAGAGTGGCATATGCTACGCAATTATATTAAAGATATAGCATCTTCAAAAATACTGATAGTTGATGATTCCAGATCTAATTTGATGCTGTTGCGGGATATTTTGACCAACTCAGGTTATTTTGTGATGTCGGCAGACAGCGGGGCGCAGGCTTTGGGTCTGCTGGCTGATGAGCCGCCGAATCTTGTACTGCTTGATATTGAAATGCCTCAGATGGATGGCTACGAAGTCTGTCGCCGCATCAAGCATAATGAAGCAAGCAGACTGGTGCCGGTGATTTTTCTGAGCTCACTGCAGAATGCAAATGACAAGGTCAAAGGTTTTGAAGCCGGTGCCGTTGATTTTGTCACCAAACCGTTTCAGGAAAAAGAGCTGCTGGCCAGAGTAGAAACCCACCTGGTTTTACGATACCTGCAAAAAGACCTTGAAATTCAGAACAACAAATTGCAGCAGGAAATTATGGAGCGCACCAGGGTTGAACTGGAGCTGAAAAAAAATAAAATTGATCTGGAAAATGCGGTCTTGGAGTTGAAAAATGCCCAGTCCAGAATTCTGCAGCAGGAAAAAATGGCTTCCATTGGCCAGTTGGCAGCCGGAGTGGCCCATGAAATAAATAATCCGATCGGTTTTATCATCAGCAATCTTTCCTCATTGCAGAAGTATATGAATAAGATGGTTGAATTTATTTCCAGTAATATGGAGAGAGTTTCCAACGGCCAACTCCCCCAATGTCGTGACCATCTGGAACAGTTGTCGATCCACAGAAAGGTCCTGAAGCTTGATTATATCATCAGGGATGTGGGCATGCTGATCGCTGAGTCAAACGAAGGGGCCGACAGGATCAGGAAAATTGTTCTGGATCTGAAGACCTTTTCCCATCTGGATGGAGATGAGTTCAAGATAGCAGATATCAATGCCGGGCTGGAGAGCACGATCAATATTGTTTATAATGAGCTGAAATACAAGGCTAAATTGGTCAAAGAGCTGGGTGAAATCCCACAGACCGTATGCAATCTGGGGCAGCTCAATCAGGTTTTCATGAATGTTTTGATTAATGCGGCTCAGTCGATGGAAAGTCTTGGTGAAATCATAATCAGGACGGATTGCCATGAGGGAAGGATTATGGTGTCTATTTCTGATACCGGTTGTGGCATTCTGCCAGAAAAGCTGGATCGGATTTTTGAGCCCTTTTTTACCACTAAAGATGTGGGAAAAGGGACCGGGCTTGGTCTCAGCATCGCCTATGATATAGTCAAGAAGCATGGTGGGGAAATTAAGGTGGAAAGTCAGGTTGGCATCGGAACAACGTTCAAAATTATTATTCCGGTTGTACTGGTTTGATACTATAGTGGTGTTTAGGAAGTTTATCCGTTTTTTGGATAATAACCTGAAAATTTTATTCTTTCGCATCTAACCCCTCCTGTCCCTTATTAATTAAATGGATGGACTCGCTAAGTGAACTGGCTGGTTTTAGCTCCCCCTCTTAAGTAAGAGAGGGGGTTGGGGGGAGTTAGTTTCAGAGTGCTGGTAAACAGTTGTAACTGCGGTCCTGTCTGGCTGTAAGAGGTATAATGAAAAGCGCATTTTTCTATACGGTCATATTTATATTAGCCATAATTTTTTGCTCAAATTCATTTGCAGCAGAGCAAAGAGTCGTGCGTGTTGGTGCGTTTAATTATTACCCGGGAATATTCAAGGATAAAGATGGGCAGATTAAGGGTTTTTACGTTGATGCGCTGGCTGATATTGCAAAGCGTGAAAATATCCGCTTTGAATATGTTTACGGTTCCTGGAGCGAAGGACTGGAGCGGATTAAATCCGGTGAAGTAGATGTTTTGACCAGCGTGGCTTTTACTGCAGAACGAGCAACCTATCTTGATTACGGTAAGACGCCACTGCTGACGGTCTGGGGTGAACTTTATACAACGTTGGGATCAGATATTGACAGTGTCCTGCATGTGCAGGGCAAGAAAATTGCTGTGATGAAAGGTGATTTTAACGGAAAATATTTTATGGATCTGGTCGGTAAATTTAATATTCCGTGTCAGTTTATTGAGATGCCCGGTTTTGAAGATGTTTTCAGAGCCATTGTTGATAAAACGGTTGATGCAGGTGTTGTTAACAGTACTTTTGGAGCTGCCAAACAGAAAGAGTATTCTCTGCGGTCAACAGGCGTCGTATTCAATCCATTTGATATTTTCTTTGCTGTTGGCAAAGGCAAAAACAGCGAGCTGATTGCGCTTTTTGACAGGAATCTGGAAAATTGGCGACATCAGGAAAATTCCGTCTTCAACCAGGCCCGTCAGAAATGGTCACACGGGGCTGTCGGCAAGATGAGGATAATTCCTCCCTGGCTGAAAAATTCTATTATTGGGCTTGCTGTTTTGGTGTTCATTGCATCATTTTTTATTGTGATGCTGCAAAAACAGGTGAAAAAAGCTACGGCGGATATCCTTGAAAGCAAGGCGGTTTTACGGGAAAGTGAGTCTACTTTACGAAACTACATCGAAAATTCACCGGCAGGGATTTTTGTTGCTGATGAAAACGGACATTATTTGGAGATCAATCCCGCAGCTTGCTTAATCACCGGTTATTCCAGGGAAGAGCTGTTGGGTATGACGATACTGGACATTGTTTCGCCTGAACTGGTTGATCTGAATATTCAAAAATTCAGCCAACTGAAACTAACCGGTTGCCTGAAGTTTGAATTGGAATTTGTACATAAGAGTGGTCGTTCGGGCTGCATGCTGTTATCAGCCGTCAAATTGCCAGACTCCAGGTATATGGGGTTTGCAACCGATATTACTGAAGCAAAGAAAGCGGAGCAGGAAAAGGCCGTACTGGAAGCCCAACTGCAGCAGGCGCAGAAGATGGAATCTGTTGGCCGTCTGGCAGGCGGAGTGGCCCATGATTTTAATAACATGCTGGGTGTAATACTGGGACATGCTGATATGGCTTTGATGGGAATGGATCCGTCCGAGCCGTTTTATGCGGATTTTATGGAAATTCGCCATGCGGCTGAACGCTCTGCCGATTTGACCCGCCAATTGCTGGCATTTGCCAGGAAACAGACAGTTTCCCCAAGAAGACTCGATTTGAATGAAATAGTTGAGAGTATGTTCAAGATGCTGCAGCGTCTGATTGGAGAGGATATCAGCCTGATCTGGAAACCGGAGGAAAACCTCTGGAAAGTAAATGTTGATCCATCACAGATTGACCAGATTCTGGCAAATCTATGCGTTAATGCCAGGGACTCCATTGTCAATATCGGCAGCATCACCATAGAAACTAAAAATATTTCCGCTTTTACTAACCTGAACAGCTATCACGCAGATTTTGAACCGGGGGAATATGTTTGTCTCTCAGTCAGCGATGACGGCTGCGGTATGGATAAGAACACCCAGCTTCAAATCTTTGAGCCATTTTTTACAACAAAAGGTATTGGTGAGGGGACCGGTTTAGGGCTGTCTTCGGTGTATGGGGCTGTCAAACAGAACAACGGCTATATTAATGTATACAGCGAGCCGGGGCTTGGTTCCAAATTTTCCATATATCTGCCCAGGTATATGGAAATAGTTGAGCCTGTTTCTGATATTGCCCTGCCTGAACTGATTACGACCGGCCACGAAACGATTTTACTGGTGGAGGATGAGGAGTCCATACTAAGGATGGCTGCAAAGATGCTGGAAATTAAGGGTTACACTGTCTTGCAGGCCAATACGCCGGAAGAAGCGCTGCAGTTGGCAGCTGAAAATTCAGAAGTAATCAAGTTGCTGATTACTGATGTGGTAATGCCGGAAATAAACGGGCGCGATCTGGCTAAGCAGCTGCTAACACTTTACCCGCAATTTAAGGCCCTGTTTATGTCCGGTTATACGGCTGATGTGATAGCCAGGCGCGGAGTGCTGGACCACGGAGTAAGTTATATCCAGAAACCGTTTTCGCTGAATGAGTTGTCACTTAAAGTCAGGGAAGTGCTTGATCATTAATCCTAAAAACGGTAATTCATCTCACGCGAAGGCGCAACCAGAAGTAGGTGCCTCTAGGCAAGACGCAAAGAGAGCCAACTACTGATAACAATAATTAACTCACCAAACAGGTGAATTGTTTGTTTTTGATAAGTTTCGGTTTTCTTAGCGTTCTTTGCGGCTTTGCGTGATCAACAGCTTTTTATTTGATTAATTGTTTACACAATCGTTTGCAGCAACCGGTTGACGCTGCGTTTGTCCGAAGACATCCCTGCCTCTTTCAGAAACTCTTTAAGCAAAGGCTTCATAGCCTGCCGAACCTCTTTTAATTCATCTTTCAATGAAAAAGTGCCTGATCCGTCGCCATCGCCAGGCGCACCGTCAGGCAGTTCTGCTGTAAATGAGAAGTTAAAACTTGTACTGGTCAGATCGAGAGAGCTGCCGGCATAGTTGAAGCTATAGCCATCCGGGCCGCTGCTTGTATTCAAGGTGGCTGCGGAGGCCGAGGCGTGAAGCATCTGGAGGTCAAGCGAGAAGGAAAGCTTGGCTCCATCAGAGGTGATTATGGAACCATCAACAGAAAGATTTGTACTTTCAATCGAGAGGCTGGATTGTTGGGCGGAAAGTGTCGTGGAGCTTGATTGTGTTGCTGGAACGTTGCCAGCTTCACCTTGCTGCTGTTTTTGCAAACTGTTTATTTTTATCCCGGTAATCTGCTCAATGATGTTTTTCAGCAGGTCGGCCATCTTGTTGTCTTTTTCATTCTGATGCGCTTTGCGTAAATGTCTGACAGCATGGTTATCGTCATGGTGATGTCTTCTTGCTTTATGGGAAATGCTGATCTGGTCCTGAGCTGCGGGTAGTGGTTGTTGGGCCGGGCTGCTGGCAGACTGGTTGAATGTGGTCTGAGAATAGTCAAGCTGGGTTTGCTGGAGCGATGAAGTGATTGAAAGCTGCATATTTGCCTCGCTTTTCTTGAGTAAAATGGAAAAGAATAGGTGTTTAGATAACTATTCGGCAATATATTGAAAAACCGTAGAATAATTTTGAATATCGAGTGAGTATTGACTGGAAAGCGTGGCGGGAGTAATGCCTGTGTCTTTCATGGAAGGGGCAAAGTGCAAAACTTTTTGCCCCTTCCTGGTTGTTAGTTTAATGCCTCTCCAAAATCGCCTATCTGTACACCTCTTTCCTAGTATAACAATCCGCTTTACCAAAACAGCTGATTGCGTTAACAAAACTGTTTTCTGTAAATGCGATCTCATCAGAATCACCTATAGGTACCGAGTTGTTACTTACAGCTGTTTCCGGTTCGCCAAAAAGACCTGCCTTGAAGTTGTTTAGCGCAGTTGAAATATACTCTTCACCGAAGTTGCCCATGTTTCAGTGGTTAGACATTTTACCTTCAAATGGGGTGCCGGACTTGTTACATGTATATTTATCCTTTTTTTTGCATATTACATTGGTTTTTTCAATGCCTTTCTGTGTCAAATAGATTCTCTTGAATACTGTTTTGTATGTTTACTGCAGCCGTAAAATTAGTAAAGTATAAATTATATTATTAGTAAATATATGTTTTTATTCATAACTGCTCAGTTGTTTATACGGTAATGTTGGCCTTGTATTTTAATATTATAATTATTGACAGTATGTGGCTCTGGTGGTAAATGTTTGGGCATATAATGTTTATTTAGCTGTTTGATGAGTCTGGCTCTTTGGTGCCTGTACCAAAGTTATAAAACAATGGAAAAGGAGAAAAAATATGGCAATGCCCTTACACCTCACTCTGACCGGTGAAAAACAGGGAAAGATTGCAGGAAGTTGCGACATGAAGGGACGGGAAGGAACGATTCTTGTCTATGAGCTGCACCACTCTATAGGTACACCGGCTGGTAAAAACGACGGTTTATCAACTTCAAAACGCGTTCATGTTCCATTGACAATTGTAAAGGAAACAGACCGGGCTACACCAAAGATATTCCAGGCTCTCTGCACAGGCGAGCATCTCAGGGATGTAACATTAAAGTATTATCACATTACCAAATATGGTGCAGAAGATCATTATTACACCGTTACACTTGAAGATGCCATTGTTGTAAACTATTCACCCGCAATACCAAACACACTTCTGGCATCAAGTGAAGTTTACAAACACATGGAGGCGGTTTCCTTTGCCTACAAGAAGATCAGGGTAACATGGGAGGCAGAGGGTATTGAGGCAGAAGACTCTTGGGATACGCCGAGATAATATCGCAGAGAGGAGGCCACAAATGTTATCAGATGGAGTTATCAAAAAAGTAATACCGAATAATCCGGTGTTGTTAGAGCATTTTAAAAATAACCATGATATGACTAATAAAGTATTTTTTGGAAATCACGTCAATACAGCTATCGGGTTTGCAACCTCCGGGGCTATGGCAAGAACGATGGGTACGGTATCACCTTTACAAGTATTGATAAACTTAGCCAAAAGAGGAACATTGGGTATAGCAAACATGTCAGCAGCAGGTACTGTTGCATCAGCCGCGGTAAATTCGGCGGTCAACGGTATAGTAGTTGGGGCCGCATTAGAAGGTGGTATATTGATAGGTTCAGGTATAAACGCACTTATACAAACATATATCCAGCAAGAACAATAAAAATAAGGGGAGTTCGTCATTGGAAAGCAAATCCAATAACTCGTTAATATGCATAACTAATCAAGCATTGAAATTAGCCATCAGTTTTATTGGCGAGTTAGTCAGTGGTTGTGTAATGTTTTACGGCATAAAGACACAAACGTATACGTTAAATTTTTATGGGTGGCTTGGTGTTGTTTGTTCGGCTGTTTTTGCCTGTCTATCAGTACGTTGCCCTCATTGCCGCTTGTCGTTGCCATGGTACGCTGCCACAAAACAGAACCTCGGCGAGTGGATTCCGTGGCTGCTATCTGTGCAGCAGTGTCCTAAATGCGGATTTCCAAAAAATGATACGTTGCCAACCATTGAATAACAATAACTCGTTAATATATATAACTAATCAATCATGGAAATTAGTAACCAGCTATATTGGTGGAGTGGTTGGTGTTTGTGTAATGTTTTATGGCATCTATTTTAATCAAACAGGTGCGTTTGAATTTTATGGTGTTGTTGTTGGACTTAGTTCTGGTGCTTTTGGTTGTCTGTCGATACGTTGTCCCAAATGCGGTTTAGCATGGGCTTGGTATGCTGTTACAAAACAGAGCCTCGGCGAGTGGGTTCCGTGGCTGCTATCTGTGAAGCAGTGTCCAAAATGCGGATTTCCATCGAAAGAAAAATAATATTTTCTGAATAAGAAGGGCAGGCTGATTAATTGATAATCAGACTGCCCCGCTTATTTTATCCCTGAAACTACAGCCTCTGTTTCTCAGAGTAATGCTTCTCCAAAAGCGCCTATCTGTACACCTTTATCTTTGTATGAAACAACAGCTTCACCAAAGCAGCCGATTTTGTTGATAAAGCTGTTTTCAGTAAATGCTATCTCTCCAAAATCACCTATGGACACCGGGTTTTTACTTGCAGAAGTTTCAAGCTCTCCAAATATACCTATTTTAATGCTGTCAATAAAAGTTGAATTGGATTCTTCACCAAAAATGCCGATTCGCATACCTGTTTCAGTTACAGGAACAGCGACTTCACCGAAAAGACCAATTTCAACAGAAGGCATGTGTGGGGCAATTATTTTTGATTTACCGAAGTTATGGACATGAAATTTCATCATCCTGTGACTGTGATGTGTCATTGTGCTGGCCATATGCGCCTCCTTCGTTCTTGTGTTGCAGTGATTTGTAAAACCGTGTTATATGTACGTACATAATATATTGGTCGTACATAAAGTCAAGTGAAATTTTAAAGTGTTTTTGTAAAGATTTTGTGATTGAAAATTTTGTAATAGCTATAGATAGTTGCTAAAGGCATGGTGATAATATGTGGGAAATTTATATTGTTGGAAGGAACTGTTTGGACCGTTCAGCAAAAGGGACTATAACTCTAAATAGCGATATTGAAGATTTTAAAGTAACAGCGAGGGTGGACATGAATCAACTTGACCGTATAGAACAAAAACTGGATCATCTGTTGCGACTGATTGAATCAATGTCAATCAGTCAGGAAGAACAGGGTATAGAACGGTTTGGGGGAGGAGATAATGATGGTTTCAAAACATCCAAAGTTCCACCCAGGGAACTGCGTAAATGGCCCGAGATCAATCATCGAGGTCCGAAAATTACTCCGAGACAGAAATAAACTATTCCTGCTTGACGTTGTGCGACTGAAAACTGTATCTTAATTAAATCATGACGCCACGCTTTCCCATAGTTTCCATTTTAATACTGCTGCTGTCGCTAATATGCTTTAGCGGCGTTGCTCAGGCTGGCCTGATGCTTGCTGATTCAGTTGAAGCTCAGGAAAGCTGTTGTCCTTCTGATGATAAACAAAAAACCGATAAACCGGTTGCACCCTGTACCTCGCCTGAATGTCTATGCCTTGGCTGTTCTGCGGCCTTGATTCAAGTTCCGTTCAACATGACTAAAGTTTTCGACGAAAGTGTCATCGGCATCTCCCGCTATCCCGATATTTTGTCTTCAGGTTTTATAACACGCATCGACTACCCGCCCGAATCAGCCTGATTTGCCCTTCTTGTTTTATTTGTAATCAACTTTAACCGCTGTCTGCAGGTGCGTGCGCCATTAGTGCATACGGATTGCAGCAGTCCATAAAAAGGAAACCAAATGAAAAAACACTCCGTTTTTGCCATTACGGCTTGCGTTGCCGTTCTTTGTCTTACAATGCTGATTTCCGGCTGCAGCTCCAAGGCTTTTAGTGTCAATGATGTGGCCTCTGATCCGACGGCCTTTAAAGGCGCCATTACCATTACCGGTATTATGGGTGGCATCTCTGTGCAGGATAAAACCATTTTCGGCATTATGGATATTAAGGAGCTGCAGTGCAAAACCCAGAACTGCAATAAGGTACTTATTCCGATCAGATCCCAGGGGAAAATGCCGGTTCTGGGCGACGAAGTCAGGGCTACCGGCAGTTTTGTTAAGCTGAGCGATGGTTACCTGTTTGAGGCCACGGAAGTCAAGGTGATACGTAACTACAAGATCGGGGGTTAAATGACGCTTACCAAACTTGTGGTCAGAAACATTACCCGCCGCAGAGGACGTTTTATTTTTACCCTGCTGGGCATCACCATCGGCATCGCCTCGTTCGTGACTTTTCTTTCCATGGGTGGGAACCTGAAGAAAGAGATCTTCAGGGAAACAGCCGCGCTTGGCGCCCACCTGCTGGTCATTCCCAAAGGGTCTTGCGGCTTTGAACAGCTGTCGATCCTGACCGGCGACCAGATGCCGACCAATATCACGGCTACGGAGTTTAAAACCATTGCCGCTATCAAAGGCTTGACGGCTGTTCCTTTTCTGGCGCAGAAGTCGGCCATCAACAATAAGCCGATAGCGATCAACGGTATTCAGCCGGAAGAGACGCTCAAGTTCAAAGGGTGGCAGATCGACAAGGGTGAGTATTTCAAAACCCCGGATGAGTCTGTAGCGGTGGTTGGTGCTGCCGCTGCCAGACAGTTCGATCTGAAGCCCGGTTCGGTTGTCACTGTGCGTGGTGAAGAATTGACGGTCAAAGGTATTCTCAAGGAGACCGGCGGTCGCGACGACTTTACCCTGTTTCTCGGTATGCCGGTGGCCCAACGTTTGTTCAAGTCCGTTGACCGGGTTTCCTATATATCCATCAAAGTAGATGACCTGAAACTGAGCGACAGCTATGCGGAAAAAATCAAAGAAGTAGCCGGTCTGGGAGTGGTATCGGACAAGCAGATGCTCAAGTCGGTTCTGGGTATTGTGGGTTCCGTTAACATCACTCTGCAGATGATCGCAGCCGTGTCTGTGCTGGCGGCGGCTTTCGGTATTATCAATACCATGATGACCGCTACTTACGAACGTAAGCGGGAAATCGGCATACTACAGGCCCTGGGCGCTACCCAGCGAACCATCTTCTCAATATTTGTGCTGGAATCGGCTTTCTACGGAATCATCGGCGGGGTGATCGGGGTGATTTCAGGCTTGCTGATTTCAACTCTTGCTGCGCCTTATATCAGCGAAAATGCCTTCACAACGCTGGTCAAGGGGTCTGGAAACAGCAGTTCCATTGATCCGGTGATGATCTTCGGCTCAATACTGTTTTCGGCTCTGGTGGCTATTGTGGCAGGGCTTTACCCGGCCTGGCGAGCGGCGCGTCTTTCGCCGGTGGAGGCGATCAGCTATGAATAATGTAATAATCAAGGTTGAGAATGCGACCAAAATCTATAATGGTGGTGCCGTTACTACGGCAGCATTGCGTGGTGTCAGTCTGGAAATACCCCGTGGTTCCTTCACCTGTATTGTTGGTCCGTCCGGACATGGCAAAAGTACTTTGATGCATCTGATCGGCGGGCTGGATCGACCGACAGAGGGGGCTGTTCATCTGGACGGCACAGAAATCAGTCAACTGGATAACTGTACCCTGGCAAAACTAAGGGGTGAGAAGATCGGTTTTGTTTTTCAGTTCTTTAATCTGTTGCAGGGACTGACCGCACTGGAAAATGTGGAAATTGCCATGATGCTGGCCGGTGTGCCGGAATGTGAACAGAAGGCCCGTGCCTCTGCAATGCTGGGGTTGGTGAATCTGAGTGAGAAAGCGGATGCAAAACCGAGCCAGCTTTCAGGCGGGCAGCAGCAGCGGGTGGCAATTGCACGCGCACTAGCCAATGATCCGGATATTCTGTTAATGGATGAGCCGACCGGCAACCTGGATTCGGCGGCAGAGGCGGAGGTGCTGGATATCCTGTTTCAGCTTCATAAACGGGGAAAGACCATCGTAATTGTGACGCACAATAACGAGATCGCTACCAGGGCCGAACAGGTAATCAAGGTTAGAGATGGGTTAATTCTGCATAACACTGCTGATTGAATGGAATAATTCAGTCATTCCGGTTTGCGAGTGAATGGTTGAATCAACAGTTTTGAAAGGGTCAGTTTTTTAGAATCCCGAAACTCTTTGAGGCCGATATTCATTTCCAGATGCCCCTGTTCAGGTTGTGGTTTGTATGTATTGCAGAGATGATCCCACCAGGGGAGGCAAAAACCGAAGTTGCTGTCTGTTTCACGGGGAATAACCGAATGGTGGACTCGATGCATGTCCGGGGTAACGACCACAAGTCGAAGCCATCGGTCCACCGATTTGGGAATCAGAATATTTCCGTGGTTGAACTGTGATGTGGCGTTCAGCACAATTTCGAAAATAACAACCGCCACAACTGGCGGCCCGATCAGGATAACCGTAGCAAGCTTGATCCCGACGGAGAGTACTATTTCTATAGGGTGAAAACGATTGCCGGTGGTGACATCCATATCCAGATCGGTGTGATGCATGCGGTGGAAGCGCCAGAAAACAGGCAGGTAATGGAAAATCATATGTTGCAGGTAGACAACAAAGTCTAAAATCACCACCGCCAGAGCAATCTTGATCCATTCCGGCAGATCGATGATGTTCAAAATTCCCCAGCCCTGTTCCTGAACCAGTAGGGCCATGCTGACCGGCAGCACCGGCAGCAGGAAACGCACCACAGTGGAATCAATTATAACCAGAGAGAGGTTGGCAAACCAGCGTTGCCACTTGTCGTTGGTTAGCGCACGGCGTGGAGCAATATATTCCCAGAAAGCTACTGTAGTAAGGATAACCAGGAAGAATGCAAGCCGGATGAACTGTTCTCCGGCTATGATTTGTTGTGTCAGGCTGTCTTCAGTCATTTAAATCTGCTCGATTGATAAACACCGGTTGTATGGCAAGGTATGCCGCTGTCACGGGATTTCGTTTTGTCCACATATTGGATTATTATTATGTTCCCAAAGCTTATAAAAAAGGTATTGTTTTTTTTAGGTCAATACTAGTATGCTTTCGCTATGTATTATAAAATGAGGCAAATAGCTGCATTCAGCTTACTCATGACAATTCTGTTGGGGATGGTCGTGGTCTGCAATGCCCATCATGCCTTCACCGAAAATGGCATGTCAAAATCCGCCATCCAGTCCCTGTATACGGAAAAAACAGCACAGGATTGTGGTAACTGTTGTCCCTGTGCGCCTGCCAAGTCCCAATCTGATAATAACGGCGAAAATACATGCCACTCTTTCTGTCATGTACCGCTTGCAGTTACACCATTGATTTTCTCCTTTGCCCGGCCATTCACCTATCTGCATTCTGCTGAAATTTTTTTCTACTTCCCCAAGGTTTATCTTTCCCTGTTTGTTCCACCCGACTCAGCAGTCATTTAATCATCCTCATCCGGTTGTAAACTTGATTTAACGTAATGCAATGGCTTTTGCGTGTCTGAATAGTCATGACTCAGCGATCTGCCATTCGATCTTAATAACATAACTAACTGGTTTCATACTCGGGAGACAAAATTGACTACATCGAAACGCGGTTTTATCGAAACATTCTGGGATTTTTTCTGTTCTTTAAAACTAACTATTTTCCTTTTGATTTCACTGGCTCTGACCTCGATTATCGGCACAGTCGTTCCCCAAGGTCAGCTGAATCCTCAATACGTTGCCCAACTCAGTCCTTTCAAGCTCCAGCTTTACACAACCCTGGGTTTCTTCGATATGTACCATTCCTGGTGGTTCATTACCCTGTTGTACATGATGAGCCTCAACCTGGTCTGCTGCTCGATCAAACGACTGCCCCATGTTTTCAAATTCGTAACAGAGCCGATTGTTACACTGGATGAAGCAGCCCGTAAAAGTTCTGCATTAAAAATGGAAACCTCTTTCTCCGCACCTGCTGACATCATCAAAAAGAGGGTAGAGGAATTTCTCGCCTCTGAAATCTCCAAACCGGTCATAACCGACCAGGACGGCGAACAGCAGCTCTTTGCCCAGAAGAACCCCTGGAGCCGCTTGGGTGTATACGTTGTTCATTCAAGCATCCTGGTGATTTTTATCGGCGGTATTATTGGATCTCTGTTCGGATTTAACGGGTATGTCAATATTGTTGAAGGCACCTCTGTTTCGGCTATCGACGGTCGCAACGGCAAAAAAATACCTCTGGGTTTTGAGCTGCGTTGTGATGAATTTTCGGCAACTTTTTACGATACCGGAGTACCAAAAGAGTTTAAGAGTATTCTGACTGTTCTGGAAAATGGCAAACCGGTAAAAGATTTCACAAACGCCAGGATTGTTGTTAATGATCCGCTGCAATATAAGGGGATTACTTTCTACCAGTCCAGCTACGGCAACGCAGGCAACTATTTCTTCGAGTTGACGGACATAAACGGTAAAAATAAAACCATGTTGTCCGTATCAGCCGACCATGGCGCCACATTACCGGATGGAAGCGTGCTCAAAGTAGCGCAAACAACAGCTGATATTGCTCCTTTTGAGCCAGGTCACACAGGACCTGCAGCGGCAGTTGAGTTGATCAGTCCAAATGGAAAAACGGAACAATTTGTAATTTATTCGAATCACCCGGAGTTGAATACCAACCATGCTAAAGAGCATAGCTGGAAAAATATTATTCACTACAAAGGCACAGAAGAAAAAATGTACACCGGCCTGCAGGTAGCCAAAGACCCGGGCGTCTGGTTTGTCTGGCTGGGATGCACACTGATGATCATTGGCCTCTATATCGCCTTCCTCATGTCGCACAAACGGATCTGGGTGGTAATCAAAAAAGGCCACGTCTTCATGTATGGCAATGTAAACAAGAACCAGGCCGCCTTTGAAATTGAATTTGAACAACTGGCTGAAAAACTTAAAGAATGCGTCAAAGAGAGGGGTTAACATATGAGTGGAGTTGCACAGAATCTGATTAGTACCCAGCTATTGAACTGGACCGGACTGCTTTATTTTTTCTCCATGTTTTCATTTCTTATTCTGCTAACCGCCAAGAATAAGAAGATTGGAGTAATAGCAACATACCTGGCCTATGCCGGACTTGCCCTGCATACCATCGCCATCGGCCTGCGCTGGATTGAATCCTACAACCTGGGCTATGGCCATGCGCCACTTTCCAACATGTATGAATCCATAGTCTTTTTCTCCTGGACCATCGTCTTGATCTTCCTGATCATCGACATAAAATACAAATACAAGATTGTAGGCGTATTTGTCATGCCCTTTGCACTATTCAGTCTGGCCTGGGCCCAGATGTTCTCCGTAGCCAGTTTCACCGGAAGCGACGCCCTGGGTAAGCTGGTCATGATGGATGACAAGATCAGCCCATTAATGCCTGCCCTGCAGAGCAACTGGCTGCTTTACCATGTTGTAACCTGCTTTCTGGGTTACGCCGCCTTTGCCGTTGCCTGCGGCGTCTCCATCATGTACCTGATCAAAGCCAACTTTGAAAAGAATGAAAACGACAAATCAGCCGGTGGCATACTGGCCGTATTTCCGCCAATCCGTATACTTGATGACATGAACTACAAATCAATCATGGTCGGTTTTCCGCTGCTGACCCTGGGTATCATCACCGGTGCCGCCTGGGCCAACTATGCCTGGGGTTCCTACTGGAGCTGGGATCCAAAAGAAACCTGGTCTTTGATTGTGTGGTTTATTTATGCGGCTTTCCTGCACGCACGATTTACAAGAGGGTGGGTTGGTAAGAGAGCAGCCTGGCTTTCCATCTTCGGTTTCCTGGCTACGCTGTTCTGCTATCTGGGTGTTAACCTGCTGCTCTCCGGATTGCATAGTTATGGTGGGAAGTAGGGGGATATTGCTCTGTAGAAAGTCAAGGCGCCCCTGATGGGGCATAACGGAAAGGGGATGACATGAAATGTCGTCCCCTTTTGCGTGGGAGTCGGCTTGTTCATCTTTTCTCTTCAAAAGTATGACAGGGGCATCCTTCACTCTCTGCTGCCTGTTCCAGATTACGCAGAATGGCACAATTGCCAATGGTGGTATTGGCGTGGCAGGAACCGCGCAGTGACCGCAGTTGCTGCTCAAGCAGGCGCAGCGAAGTGATCTGCTGGTGGACACGTTCAATCTGGCTGTCCAGCAACAGGTTTATCTCGTCACAGGCCAGTTCGGGATGGGTTTGAAGATCGCGCAATGTGCGCACTTCAGGCAGTCCCATGCCGAGCGAGCGGCAATGGCGAATAAAGTTCAATTGCGCCAGATGGCTGCTTGCATATTGGCGGTACCCGTTGACATCACGGGATGGCGCTTCCAGCAACTCTTCCTTTTCATAAAAACGGATGGTTTCAACACTGCATAGACCACGTTTTGCCAACTCTCCTATTTTCATTTGGATCACCTCAAATTAATGCTTGACCCTGAAGTAGGTACAGGGTGTTTTATAATAGCATATCAGAGGAGACATGCCAGATGAAACAATGTGACAACACAAAAACAGCTGCCGTTGAACAGGCCCCTGGGGATAACTGTTGCGGATCAGCCTGCCATACGGAACAGACAGATTGCTGTGCAACGCCCGTTGAAGATAGTGCGGCAGCATCTTCCAAAACAGTTCCGCCACCGGAAGGGGCCAATAAAGTTCTCTATCGTATCAATAAGATGGACTGTCCGGTGGAGGAACAGTTGATCCGCAAAAAACTGGAACCTATGCCGGGGGTCGCACGGCTCGATTTCAATCTGTTTGCCCGCGAGCTGACGGTTTATCACCGGCTTGATGACCCGCAGCCGATTGCTGTCGCACTGGAAAGTATCGGCATGTCGCCGGTGTTGATTGAGGCTGGTGTAGCTGCTGCGTCCATTCAAACTGCCATGGACAGGAAAACAAAGTTGCTGCTGGTTCTGGGAGGCATGGCAGCTGCAGCGGCTGAAACGGTTTCCTGGACAACCGGACAGGAGGATTCCCGGCTGGTGATTTTTCTGGCGGTTGTGTCGATCCTGACGGCCGGTCTGCCGACGTTGAAGAAAGGGTGGATTGCACTCAAAAACCTGACCCTGAATATCTTTTTTTTGATGTCACTGGCGGCAATAGGTGCAGTTATTATAGGCAAATGGCCTGAAGCGGCCATGGTAGTTTTTCTGTTCGCCGTTGCCGAGGCGATTGAGGCCCTTTCTCTGGAACGGGTGCGTAATGCAATCAAGTCTCTGGCGGACATGGTACCGGAGACTGCAGAGGTAAAAACAGGCAATGACTGGCTGGAACTGCCATTGTCGGCAGTTGCCATGGGCAGCCGTATCCGGATTCGCACCGGAGCACGTGTTCCACTGGATGCAACAGTGACTTCCGGCAGTGCCGCACTGGACCAGGCACCGATTACAGGTGAGAGTCTGCCGGTGGACAAACAGGTCGGCGATCTGCTTTTTGCAGGTAGCATAGTGACTGATGGTGTTGTGGAAGCGACCGTAACTTCTGCACCTGGCAACAGTACATTAGACCGTATTGCCGCCGCCATTCAGCAGGCACAGGCACAACGCGCACCGACTCAGCGCTTTGTCGATCAGTTCGCCCACTACTACACCCCGGCAGTTGTTGCCTTCGCGGTTGCGCTGGCGCTGTCCGGGCCGTTGCTGTTCGGTGGAGGATGGAGTTACTGGCTTTATCAGGCGCTGGTAATACTGGTTATCGCCTGTCCGTGTGCTTTGGTGCTTTCAACTCCGGTTACGGTTGTCAGCGGCCTGACTGCTGCAGCCAGACATGGTATTCTGATCAAGGGTGGCACTTATCTGGAAATGGGGCGGTTATTGAAGGCCGTGGCGCTGGATAAAACCGGCACCCTGACCCTGGGCAAGCCGGTGATGACAGTTGCGACGTCGCTCGGCGGCATAGCCATAGAACAGGCCCTGTTGATTGCGGCCAGTCTGGACGACCATAGTACCCATCCGGTTGCCAGGGCGGTGGTGGCTGGGTGGAGAAAAGATCAGCCGGATGCCAGGCTGCTGCTGGTGGAAAATTTCGGCGTACTGAACGGCCACGGTGTCAAAGGGGTGATAAACGGACAAACTTGGCATTTAGGAAATCACCGCCTGGTTGAGGACTTGGGGTATTGCAACCCGGCGTTGGAAGCCCAGTTGGCCATCCTGGAAAATAAAGGTAATACGGCGGTTATTCTCTGCTCCCTTGCCGGACCGGAAGCGATGTTCGGAGTTGCAGACACTGTCAGGAAGGAAAGCGCACAGGCGGTGGCATCACTCAAAAAGCTGAATGTCGTACCGGTAATGCTGAGCGGTGATAACTCTGCAACGGCCCGGGCGATTGCCGACCAGTTGGGGATTGGGGATGCGCGCGGTAACCTGATGCCTGAAAGTAAGCTGGCAGCTATAGTTGAACTTAAAGAGTGTTATGGGGTGGTCGGTATGGTTGGTGACGGGGTCAACGATGCACCTGCTCTGGCAAGGGCGGACATCGGGTTTGCCATGGGGGCGGCTGGAACTGCCACTGCACTGGAAACAGCCGATGTGGCCATCATGGATGACGACCCGCGCAAGATTGCCGCCTTCATCGGTCTGAGCCGGAAAAGCGCACAGATCCTGAAACAGAATATTTCATTTGCTCTAGGTATCAAATTTGTGTTTCTTGCCCTGGCGCTTGGTGGTTATGCAACGCTCTGGATGGCTGTCTTTGCGGATATGGGGGCGAGCCTGCTGGTGGTGTTTAATGGCTTAAGATTGCTGGGGTATTTTTCAGGAAGAGAAACAGAATAAAGACAAATGCGGTTTCTAAACAGTATTTTCCAGAAGTTTTACAATTCTTTCCATTAAATCGGCAGGGTAAATCGGTTTTCTGATAAAGTTGATTTTATCCACGTCTTCGAATGATTCCTTACTGTAGGCACTCATCAGCAATATCTTAATATTCGGATAGTGTGTGGTAAGTTCTTTATAGGCATCTATGCCGCTCATGACCGGCATGGTAATATCCATCAGAATCAGGTCCACTTCGTCCGGGTTTGATTTGTATATTTCCACGGCCTCTTTGCCGTTGCCCGCCTTGATTATATTGTAACCTTCCCGAATCAACAGCTTTTGAAGGAAAAACATGATTGATTCTTCGTCGTCAACCAGAAGAATTGTTTTTGCATTATCTGTGAATAACAAATTTTCCATAATAGAAACTTATAACTTTTTATTCTGTTTTGCAAGTAGCTTGGTCTGCAATTAATTGGCTTTAAAGCAGGATATGCAGCATTTTTTGCAAGAGCCTTATCTTTTTTTGTAGTAATGTTTGAGTTGTTACTAATCTGATCAGATAATTTGCAATCGGAGGTGGTCTGGTGACTGATGAAATCAGGATATTGCATGAAAAGATAGATAAGGACCTGCAGTTTGTACTGGAGTGTCTGTATGAAGTTTTGATTGAGTTGGGCGAGGAAGAGGCTGCTGCTATTATGCCTTGGCGGACTGCAACGGTTGTTCCTGTCAAAAGGGTCTCGACCGAACGGGCCTGCCAGCTCTATGCGATTGTTTTTCAGTTGCTGGGCATGGTGGAGGAAAATGCTGCGGTGCAGGTGCGCAGGGTGATGGAGGCAGGAAAAGGCCCGTCTTTTGAGCGAGGCTTATGGGGCAACACAATTTTAAGGCTTAAATCGGCCGGATTTGATGAAAAAACAATTGCCTCCTTTTTCAGTCAGGTTCATGTGGAGCCGGTTTTGACGGCACACCCGACGGAAGCCAAGCGGGCTACCGTAATTGTGAAGCATCGTGCGCTTTACCTGCTGATGGTAAAGAGAGAAAACAGCATTCTGACACCTGCCGAACAGTTTCAGATCCGTGAGGAAATCAAGGAGCTGCTGGAGCTGCTCTGGCGTACGGGAAATATCTACCTGGAAAAACCGGAGGTGCAATCGGAACTGAGAAATATTGTCCACTACCTGACAGCCATTTTTCCGGAAGCGATGCCGATTCTGGATAGACGTCTGAAATATGCCTGGCTGGAAGAAGGTCTTTCTGCAGAGAGCATTAATTGTAACAGGTTGCCCAGGCTGACGTTTGGCACCTGGGTAGGCGGGGACCGGGACGGGCATCCGCTTGTTACTGCTGAGGTGACAAATGAGACGCTGAATGAACTGAGGTTGAATGCGCTGCTGGTCATACGCCGCAGACTGGTGGAGCTGGCTGCCAAGCTGAGTCTGTCCGACATGCTGCAGACTGTTCCTGACATGATCAGTGAATGGATCGATGCCCGTGTAACAAGACTTGGCGAATCGGGAAAAGAAGCTCTTGACCGTAATCGCGGGGAATCCTGGCGGCAAATGGTTAATCTGATTATTGCAACTTTGCCGCTGGCGGTTGTCAGAGAACAGGTGGCCATGCTTGATGATTTTTCCGGTTGCTACCAACGGGCGGACGAGTTGTGTGAAGACCTTGACCTGCTGGACAGGTCGATTCGCCAGGTGGGTGGCGCAAGACTGGCAGAAATGGAGCTTTGCAATATCAGGCGGCTGGTTGACTCAATCGGGTTTCAGTTGGCTGTTCTGGACATTCGCCAGAATAGCCAGTTCCATGATCGCGCCATGGCCCAGCTGCTTACCGCCGCAGGTATGGAAGATACGGATTTCCCCGGCTGGCCGGAGGAAAAGAGGATTGAGTTTATTGCAAAAGAACTTGCTACCCCCAGGCCGTTCTTGCTACCAGGTGTGAGTGCAGGAGCTGAGGCTGAGGCTGTTCTTGGCTGTTACAGGATACTTGCGGCACATATCGGTTCGTACGGCTCAGAAGGTATTGGTTCGCTGATTGTCAGTATGACCAGAAGTTGTTCCGACCTGTTGACGGTTTTTCTGCTGGCCCGCGAGGCCGGCCTGCTGGTTTATGATGAAAAGGGTTGCCGCTGCCTGCTGCAGGTTGTGCCGCTTTTTGAAACCATTGATGACCTGCAGCGGGCGCCGGTAATTCTGAGACAGTTTCTGACAAACAGGGTTACCCAATACACAATCAGCAATTTCACTGAAAGCAGACCGTTGCAGCAGGTTATGGTCGGGTACAGTGACAGCTGCAAGGACGGAGGAATAATTGCCAGTCACGGTGCACTTTACAGGGCACAGATGGAGCTGACCACAGTCGGTGATGACTGTGGCACGGATATCCGCTTTTTTCACGGGCGGGGCGGCTCAATTGGCCGTGGTGCCGGGCCGACTTTCCGCTTTCTGGAAGCGTTGCCCCATGGTTCCCTGCGAGGCTCTTTCAGAATGACGGAGCAGGGTGAAACCATCTCCCAGAAGTATTCGAACCTGCTGACCGCAACTTATAATCTGGAACTGCAGCTGGCCGGTGTTTTGGGAATGACGGTCAGGGCAGGGGAGGAAACCGCCTCTGCGCCGGAACTTGCCACTATCATGGAGTTTCTGGTGGATGCAAGTCGCAGGAAGTATGAAGGGTTGATAACAGGTGAAGGATTCATGGAGTTCTTTTCCCAGACCACACCGATTGAAGTGATGGAACAGCTGAAGATCGGATCTCGTCCGGCCAGGCGTACCGGTAAACGGACACTTGCAGACCTGCGGGCCATCCCCTGGGTATTCAGCTGGAATCAGTCCCGTTACATGCTGCCCAGTTGGTATGGTGCCGGTACAGCTTTGGCGGAACTTAAAAAACTGCATCCCGATCTGTTTGATCTTCTTAGTGAGGATATTACCCGTTTTCCACTGCTCCGATACCTGCTGATGAATGTGGAGCTGGCCGTTCTACAGGCCGATCAGGAGATAATGCACTGCTATGCCGAGTTGGTGGAAGACCTGGAGATTCGTGAACAATATCTGAAGCTGATTGATGATGAGTATGGGTTGACGGTCAGTATTCTTGGACAATTGTTTAAAAAATCTGCCGTAAAGCGTCGTCCGGCCCAGATAAAGGCCATATCACTTCGGAAAGAGCCGCTAGCTGCACTGCATCTTCAGCAAATTGAACTGCTTGGGAAATGGAGGGCAATCCAGGCGGATGGAAAGGATTTGGATTGTGCGGGAAGACTGCTGGAAGAGCTGTTTATGACTGTCAGTGCCATTGCCGGTGGAATCAGGAATACGGGGTAAATGTGGCTTATTGCTTATTATGATTAGTACTGATTTTTCGCAAGATGCATGGATATAAACTCCTCCCCCAAGCGGGGGGGAGGTTGGGAGGGGGGATATGAATTTGCTGCATTACTCCCCCACCCTAACCCTCCCCCGCTGGGGGAGGGAACACGTTTTAAGAAGTTTTCGGAAGATTGGTTCTAAACAGATAGTGCTTCAGATCGAAAAATCAGGCTGGATAGATTCCGACTGGTGCCATGGATCAATTGAGTGGATGTTACCGCATTTTGCGCAGATTATCTGTGGAGAATACAGTGATACATGAAATTTAATGTTCAGTTTGTTGCTGTAAAGCCAGCGTTTGTTCTGAATCCCTGCAGGAAAGTTTTCTTCTCCGCAAATAGCACACGCAAAAGTTTCAGAAGAATTGCTTTTGATGTGTAATTCGATTAGTCCTGTGGATTTATCTTCAGTGATATTGGAAATATTCCACTTTGAAGATAGACCAAGGATTGCAGAGTATACGGAGTAGTTAAACATATTTGTACCTTAACAAACCCGCAGTAGTTTAAATATTCATTAAGTAATACATTATGCATGCCATGTTGGATCTTTTTTCTGATGTAGCTGTATTGTTAGCATATTCAGGCTGAATGCCAACTGTTTGTGTCAATTATGGTTCTGCCAACATCCGGTGGAAATTTGAAAGTCGGTGAAAATGTTAAGCAAGTAATTTGCTGTAATTTATACTGTTACTGCAGAAGCCAATATCAGTTGAAAGCAAAAAAAATTGCAGGGGTTGACGGGCGTAACTCATTAACGCTATTGTAAAGTTTGGCGCAATATTTGAATTTAAATATTTCAAACATAAGCGGGGTTACATGGGTAACGGTATTAAAAACGGCGTTAAGCTGTTGGCGGAAAAAACCTTCAAACTGACGGAGAAAGATCGGAAGAGAATGTATTCTCCGTCCCGACTGGTCGTGACGATCGCTCTGAGTATTTTTATTTCAGAGATAATCATAATGTCTGTTATTGAGTTTTTTGATCGAATACCTGATCCTGTGGAGGTTGTGCTGGATGCGACCCTATTGACTCTTTTTGTTTCGCTGGTCCTCTATTTCCTGCTGTTCAAGCCGCTTTTACATCTGGTTAATGATTGCCGAATCAATGAAGAAGAGTTGAAGCTCCACAAAGCAAATCTTGAATCGCTGATAAGCGAAAGGACTCAGGAGCTGGAAATTGCCAACATCAATCTCCATAAGGAAAATTACGAGCATGTGAAGTCCAAATTGGCTTTAAAGGACAGCGAAGAACGGTTTTACAGGCTTTTTGAGGAAAGTGAAGATGCCATTGTGCTGGTGTCAGTTGAAGGCCTTGCAATTCTTGATATGAACCCGGCTTCTGAAAAAATCTTTGGTAAACCTAAGGACGAAATCAAATCAGGCGGCCTGCCATGTTTATGTGATCTTGCCTGCACCGAAACTGTCTTGTCGGCGGTTGATCAGATCATTCTGTCCGGTGAACCCAATTCCGTAGAAGAGTTTAAATATATCAGGGAACCGGGTGATCTTCGTGCCTTATCACTTCGAGGTAAAATCATTACTATTCAGGGCAAAAAAGTTGTGTATCTGACCTTCAGGGATATCACCACCAGGGTGCGGCTTGAAGAGGAGTCCAGGGGGATACAGGCCCGTTTGATTCAGGCCAATCGCATGACTTCCCTTGGTACTTTGATCAGCAGTGTGGCTCACGAACTTAACAACCCCAATAATTTCTTGATGATGAACGCCCGAATTCTGTTAGAAGCCAGGGATGACATAATGACGATGCTGGAGGAACGTTACCGGGAGAAAGGCGATTTTCTGATCGCCAACCTGAACTGGGAAGAGGCGCGTGTTCATCTGCCGGAGGCTGTGGAAGGAATCCAGCAGGGTGCCATCCGAATCAGTGATATCATTGGAAACCTGAAAACAATCAGCCGTGATGAAAGTTCCAATAAAGATCCTCAGGCGGATGTAAACAAGGTTGTTCAGTTGTCAGTCGCCATACTCAGCTACCTGATTTCCGGCTTTACAAGTAACTTCAAACTGGAACTGGCTGAAAATCTGCCGCTTGTCCGTGGATTTGAAAGGCAATTGGAGCAGGTAGTCATAAACCTGATCCAGAACGCCCTGCAGGCGTTACCGGACAAAAGCTACAGGGTCACTGTCTCTACAATGATGGATCCGGAGAATCAACATGTTCTGATCCGTGTCCAGGATAATGGCAAGGGGTTGCCCATGGAAATTGCCAACCGGGTCATGGAACCTTTTTTTACGACCAGGCTGGAACAGGGGGGGACAGGGCTTGGTCTCGCCATCAGTTCAGCAATTGTCAAGGAATTTGGCGGCTCGATCACGTTTGTTTCATCAGGATCCGGCCATGGTACAACATTTACCGTAAGTCTCTGTCAGGCAATAACTACTCCAACGGAAGCGGGATAAACCATGATAATCAATAACTCCGGTCGCATTTTAATTGTTGATGACGAAGTAAATACGCTTAAAGCCTGTACCACGATGCTGAAAATGAGCGGGTTCAGAGATGTTATTACGGAATCGGACAGTCGCAAAGTCATGGATATCATGCGCACATCCGAGGTTGATGTTATTATTCTGGACCTGTTTATGCCTAACTTAAGCGGAATGGATCTGTTACCTCAGCTTCGCGAAAACTACCCTGATGTACCAATAATTGTCGCTTCTGCCGCCTACGAACTTGAGCGGGCGGTGGAGTGCATGAAACAGGGGGCCTTTGACTATCTGGTTAAACCGGTGGACAATGAGAGGTTGATTGCCACACTCCTGAAAACTATTGAATCCAAGTCACTAAACGAACAGGTCATCGGGCTGAAAGAACGTCTGATCAATGACAGTCTGGAGCACCCGGCCGCCTTTGAAGATATTGTTACCTGCAGCCGTAAGATGCGCTCTATTTTTCAATACCTGGAGGTAGTCGCCAACTCTCCCCATCCGATCATGATTTTCGGAGAATCTGGTACCGGCAAGGAACTGATCGCCCGTGCCATCTATCGTCTCAGCAATTGCAGCGGAGAACTGGTTTCAGTCAACTTGGCCGGTCTGGATGATGCCATGTTCTCCGATACCCTGTTTGGCCACAAACGCGGTGCATTTACCGGGGCTGACCAGGCCCGTGACGGTTTGATCGTAAAAGCGGCCAAAGGGGTGATTCTGCTGGATGAGATTGGTGACCTGAGTGAATCTTCCCAGATCAGGCTATTAAGGCTGATTCAGGAAAAAGAGTATTATCAGGTCGGGTCCGATACCCCCAGCAAGTCCCAGGCCCGTATCATCTGTGCCAGCAACAAGGATCTGAAACAGCTGGTGGCGGACGGCAAATTCAGAAACGACCTGTATTACCGCCTGAATACCCATCTGGTGGCACTGCCTCCCCTCAGAAGCCGTAAAGAGGATTTGCCGTTACTCCTTGAGCATTTTATCCGTCAGACCTCAAACTCTTTGGGAATCAAGACACCGTCTTATTCCAATGAGTTGCTGCAACTGCTTATGATCTATCCTTTTCCGGGTAATATCAGGGAACTTCAGGGTATGGTTTTTGATGCGGTTGCCAGATCAAAATCCGGTACACTTTCTCAGGAACACTTCCGTAATGTAATTGCTTCCAGTGGTCCAAAGGGTGGCGGCCCGGCTTGCGCAATGCATGATCCTGACTCTAAAATCGGCCAGCTGGAAAAAATCTGGGGACATTTCCCCTCTCTGGATGAGGCTGAAAATTATCTGATTGATACCGCCATGGAGGCCTCCGGTGGAAATCAGGGAATTGCCGCATCTATGCTGGGTCTGAAGCGCCAGACTCTGAACATGCGGTTGACTAAAAGAAAAGACAGCAATTAGCGATCCATAGTCCACTGTAGCCAGAAAGACTATCTTGATTTAGCCCTGCAAAAATATTGGCATGTATGTTGTGGACAAATTAAGTCTTTTGTCGGCCAAGCAATGAGTTTAGCCGCTTTACAGGATTTAAGATGCCATAATTATTGCAAGGTTTGGTCTGTTGTTTTCGGGATTGTTCTGGTCAAGTAATTAAAATTGCTTGGAAATGCAGTCAGTGAGTGAGTTGGCATGTAAACTGTATCAAGTAGTGTGAACATTATGCCACTGTAACCAGTTAAGATCTGAAACATATCAAATTCAGCAAAGGTGAGACAATCTATGAAGCTAATTAATTTATCAAAACTGGCAATTATCGCTTTTGCCACAATGTTTATATTTGGTTGTGGAGGCGGTGGTGGTGGAGGCGGAGGTGGTACTCCTCCTGGTGGCGGCGGAGGTGCAAGGCCCGTAGCAGCATTCACTATCGGTGCCGTTAGTGGTACTGTTCCGCTAACAGTTACATTCATTGACACCAGCAGCAATGTCCCAACATCTTGGGCCTGGGATTTTGGTGACGGCACTGCAAGCATAGAGAAGAATCCTACGCATGTTTATACAGCTGTCGGGACTTACAGGGTGACAATGACTTCCGCAAATGCAGTTGGAGCAAGCGTGGCGTTGGCTACTGCCACGATCACGGTGAGCAACCAGCCTGTAGACGCAAGGCCCATAGCAGCATTCACATCCAGTGTCATCAGCGGCACTTTCCCGCTTTCAGTTTCATTCAGTGACAACAGTAACAATGTTCCAACATCCTGGTCCTGGGATTTTGGCGACGGCACGACAAGCACAAGCCAGAATCCTGTGCATGTTTATACGGCTGCCGGAACTTATACGGTGACAATGTCTGCCACAAATGCGGTCGGAACAAGTCTGGCACCGGCGACCACCACAATCACCGTGAACAGCCCGCCTGCGGACGCAAGGCCCGTAGCAGCATTCACGTCCAGTGTCATCAGCGGCACGGCCCCGCTTTCAGTCACATTCACTGACAGCAGCAGCAATGCCCCGACATCCTGGTCCTGGAATTTTGGCGACGGCACACCAATAAGCACAAGCCAGAATCCGACGCATGTTTTTACAGCTGCCGGAATTTACACGGTGACCATGTCTGCCACAAATGCAGTTGGAACAAGCCTGGCACCGGCTACCGCCACAATCACGGTGAGCAGCCCGCCGAACGTGACTACCCTTGCGGTTGTTAATGTTGCGCTTCAGGGGACACTGAACGTAGGACAGGAAATTGGTTCAGTTCAGTTTAACCTGAGTATTCCTCCCGGTGTAACGGCACGAACAAATCCTGCTCCGGCCCCTGCCGGCGAAACTGCCAGCACAGTAGTTGTGGCTTCAGGTGTTGCTGCTGCAGGCAGTACAACGATAGGTAATTACACAGCGCCGGTTGGTACAACTCCTGGTAATATAAATGTTTTAGTGCAGAATCCTTCCGGTTTTCTAACAGGCAGCTTTGTTACAATAACTCTTGATTACACCGGTACAGCGCCGGTTTTAGGTGATTTCGTTGTGTCTGATTTAAGTATTTTTGATGCTGGCAATGGTGTCATAAACGGGTTTAGCGATTCTCGAACTTTGCAGCTGCAGTAAAAAAACACATTAAATCTGCTGTCAAATTTGGCAGCAGTCATACAATGGTGAAATTGGCCGCTCAAGTTTTTTGTTTGAGCGGCCTTTTTTCAAAAAATCGTATTTGCCCCTTGGAATTATTTATAAATGTTGTCATTCTAACGGGTCAGAAAATATTCTTATTTTTCAGATTAAAGGTGTCTACGTATATGTCGGTACTTATCAAGTGATCGAAAAAATCATTGAATATTCCGCCCGCAATCGTTTTGTCGTTGCTGTTGTCTATGCACTGATAATCGTCTGGGGTGTGTGGTCGGTGTACAGGACGCCTGTGGATGCCATACCGGATCTGTCCGACAATCAGGTAATTGTCTTTACCGATTTCCCCGGACGTTCGCCCCAGGTGGTTGAGGATCAGGTCACCTATCCGCTGGCTGTCAATCTGCAGGGTCTGCCGCAGGTCAAGGCTGTTCGTGCTTCCAGTGCCTTCGGCTTTTCCATGATCTATGTGATTTTTGAAGATAAGGCCGATATCTACTGGGCCAGAACCCGTGTTCTGGAACGTCTCAATTATGCCGCATCCCTGCTGCCGCCCGGTGTTGTGCCTACCCTTGGTCCTGATGGTACCGGGGTTGGCCATGTCTTCTGGTACACCATTGAAGGCAAGGGTTATGATCTGGAGCAGCTTAGGACACTGCAGGACTGGTTTGTGCGTTATCAGCTCAACACGGTTCCGGGTGTGGCCGAAGTAGCATCAATCGGCGGCCTGGTCAGGGAATATCAGATCGACCTTGATCCAAACAGGCTGTTTGCCTACAACATCACAACAGCCAAAGTCGTGGAATCGGTCAAGGCCGCCAACCGGGATGCAGGCGGCAAATTGATGGAACAGGCGGATGCAGAATTCCTGATCCGTGGCAGGGGTTACGTTAAATCCCAGGAAGATCTGGAAAATACCGTGATAGGTTCAGACCCGCGCGGTACGCCTCTATATCTGAAAAACCTGGGTACTGTCCAGATGGGCGGCGCAATCCGTCGCGGCCTGCTGGATATGAATGGCGAAGGGGAAGCCGTAGGCGGCATAGTTGTCATGCGTTACGGTGAAAATGCCAAGGATGTTATTAACGGCGTAAAGGCTAAAATCAAAGATCTGGAAAAGGGGTTGCCGCCCGGTGTCAGCATCAAGGTGGCCTATGACCGTTCGGACCTGATTGATCGCGCCATCGGCACACTAAAACGTGCCCTTGCTGAAGAATCTCTGGTCGTTTCATTGGTGATTCTGGCTTTTCTATTACATTTCCAGAGCGCGCTTGTCGTCGTGCTGACCCTGCCCATCGCAGTGCTGATAGCATTTATCACCATGAAACTGATGGGAGTCACATCCAACATCATGTCCCTGGGCGGCATTGCAATCGCCATCGGCGTACTGGTGGATGCAGGCATCATCATGGTGGAGAACTGCTATCGCCATCTTTCCGATCTGCCGAATGAAGAACGCACCGCCCAACGGCGCCTGAACGTTGTGATCGCTTCAGCCAAGCAGGTAGGCCGTCCGATCTTTTTCTCCCTTGCCATCATCGTCCTTTCATTTATTCCGGTTTTCATGCTTGAGGGGCAGGAGGGAAAACTCTTTCACCCCCTGGCCTTTACAAAGACATTTTCCATCGCCGGTTCCGCCCTGGTTGCCATCACATTAGTGCCGATACTCATGTACTGGCTGATGCGCGGCAAAATTAAGCCGGAAAGCGCCAATCCGGTTTCGGCCTTCTTTATCAGGCTTTATTCACCCGTAATCCGCTGGGTGCTGGTCTGGAAAAAAACAACCATCGCGATCAACATTGTTGCCATGTTCATTGCCGTACCGCTCTTCATGAAGCTTGGCAGTGAATTCATGCCGGTGCTGGATGAGGGCTCGTTACTCTACATGCCGGTCACACTCCCCAATGTTTCCATTACGGAAGCCAAGCGCATTATTCAGGTTCAGGACGCCATTATTAAAAACGTACCTGAAGTTGAGAGTGTGCTCGGTAAAGTCGGACGCGCCGAAACTTCCACCGATCCGGCCCCGGTTTCAATGTTTGAATCAATTATCATTCTTAAACCAAAAGATCAGTGGCGGGCCGGGATCAAAAAAGCCGATATCGTTGCCGAACTGGATTCCAGACTTCAACAGACAGGTGTACGTAATGGCTGGACACAGCCAATCATTAACCGCATCAACATGCTTTCCACCGGTGTACGTACCGACCTGGGCGTAAAGGTTTTCGGCAGTGACCTGAATGTTCTCAAAGATCTGGCTGTCCAGGCCGAAGGCTTGTTGAAAACCGTACCCGGCGCTGCTGATGTGGTTGCCGAAAGGGTCACCGGCGGCAATTACCTCGATATTGAAATAGACCGGGAGGCTGCCGCCCGTTACGGTGTTACCGTTGCAGACATTCAGGATGTTATTGAAACCGCACTGGGAGGCCAGACGCTCTCCACAACCGTTGAGGGGCGCAACCGTTTTCCGATCCGCATCCGCTACTTGCGTGACTATCGTGACAGCGTTGAGTCCATCCGACGTATTCTTGTGTCAGGTTCAAGTGGCGCTCAGGTGCCGTTGTCGCAGGTCACAACACTAAAAGTGTCAACCGGTGCCCCGGAGATTAACAGCGAGGGTGGTTTGCTGCGTTCCATAGTCTTCCTGAATGTGCGCGACCGCGACATGGGTGGTTTTGTCAATGAAGCCAAGCAGTTACTGGAAAAGCAGCTCAAATTGCCGTCCGGTTATTACCTGGCCTGGTCCGGACAATGGGAAAATCAGCTCCGTGCCAAGGCCCGCCTGCAGATCCTGATCCCGCTGGGCATACTGATCATTTTTGTACTGCTCTACTTCACCTTTCACTCCGTTACGGAAGCCGGTATGGTCATGCTGTCTGTACCGTTTGCGCTGGTGGGGGGCGTTTACCTGGTCTCGGCGCTGGGTTACAACATGTCAGTAGCGGTCTGGGTCGGTTTTATCGCCTTGTATGGCATAGCCGTGGAAACCGGCGTGGTGATGGTCGTTTATCTGCACGAAGCTCTGGACAAAAAACTCCTCAGCGGTACCTGTACAGAACAGGATATCTATGATGCCACTTTTGAAGGAGCGGTTTTGCGTCTTCGCCCCAAATTGATGACTGTTGCTGTCGCTCTTTTAGGTCTGATCCCGATCATGTGGACCAGCGGCACCGGTGCAGATGTGATGAAACCGATTGCCGCACCCATGATCGGCGGCATGATCTCCTCTGCTGTGCATGTATTGATCATGACGCCGGTGATTTTCCTGTTGATGAAAAATAGGGAGTTGAAAAAGGGCACGCTCAAGTATTCCGGTAAATAGCAGATTCAACTGCTTGTAATGATTTCAACAACGAAGGTGTGAATGAATAAACTGACAACCATATTTCTGATAATACTTTCATTTTATGCTTCTTCTGCATCGGCAGCCGGGCGTGAAGAACATAATCATGTTTTTAATATCAAAGAGAGTAAATACAGTGGAAGTGCGGCACACGAAGAAATTGTCAACGGCATCAAAGCTACTTTCAAAGTTGAGACAATGGCTGATGCAATGAAGAGTATGGGTATGGAAATGCCTGCGGGTATAGAAGAGTCACACCATGTGTCGGTAGAGTTCACGGATGTGAAAAGCCGGAAGCTGATTACTTCCGGCGAGGTAAGGGTAAAAATTCAGAGCCCTGATAAAAATGTACAGGTCAGACAAATGGTGGCCATGCATGGTCATTTCGGTGCGGATTTTGTGATGAAAGCAAAAGGAAAGTACGGCGTAATGTGCAAATTCAAGGTTAAAGACGGTAAGGTTCGTCAAGCCCAATTCTGGTACACCGTGAAGTAATTTTAATCGCGGTCAAGATTTTATGTTTGAGTCCTTGGATTTTTTTTCGCTGTCAATCTCCTGGGCCGATTTTAGATCGATATCTTCTTTTCCTTCGGCAGCTTTTTTGAAGTTGAGGATGCTTTTACCCATGGCACCGGCGATTTCGGGTAGTTTTCCGGCCCCGAATACCACCAGCACAATAATTAAAATAATGACCAATTCCGGTATACCGAATCCAAACATATTATTCTCCTTGTATCGATTTAGATTTATTTATTGTTTTTATATATTTCTGTAACTATTAAATTAATGAAAGGCGATGCCATGATAAAAATGAAATCACTGTTTGTTGTTCTGATTGCCACAATAATTTACAGCATGTCTGTATTGCCCGTATTTGCGAAAGACGATTCAGTTAAAATTCGCCATGCCTCCAAGCTTGTCAGCGAAATTGCCGCAATTCCCAAATGGAAAATTCCTCCCGGACTGATAAAAAGTGCCAGCGCTGTAATTATTGTGCCTTTGGCAGTCAAACGCGACTTTATGGTTACGGGTGGAAACGCTGGAGGATTTCTTCTGCTACAGGACAAAACCGGTGCATGGAGCAACCCTGTTTTCGTTAACGTATCCGGTGGTACCTTGGGGTGGCAGGTTGTTACCGATCCACTGGATATTATGTTTGTATTCAAAAACAGCAAAAGAGTCGATGAACTCCTCAAAGGCAAACTCAAGCTGAATTCCAAAGTAGCGGTACAGCCCGGATGGCTGGGGCAGAGCATGAAATCTGCCACCCCGGATCAGGCCAAGGCCGAAATATTAACCTATGTGCGCAGTCGGGGGAAGCTGGTGGAAGATTCTACCGCCGCGGGAGTGACGATGCAGATAGATAATTCGGCCAATGCTTTCTTCTATGGCAAACCCAAGGTTGCTGTTGACGAAATACTGTCCGGAAAAGTTGCAAAACAAACAGACGACATCAAGGCTTTGCATAAATTACTGGCAGACTATTCGTCAGCAAAGTAATTAAACCTGCTTCTGAAAAAGTATCTGTCTGAAAAAATCCGGTAATGTCGTGTTTTCGTCCAGATTAATCTGCAATCCTTTTTGGACGAAAGCAGACAACAGCTCTGTTCCGCATTGGATCCGATCCTGTACATAGGCCAGTGACCTGATGTCCGTATCCGTAAGCAGTTGCTGGCGCAACTCTGGCGGGCACTGAATGATTTTATCCAACAGCGCGTCCGTGTGCTTTCGCCATAACTCCCTTTCGCGGGTTATGGAGTCCGTACTTTCCAGATTCTTGTATTCCTCTTCCACCCCGGGCCGGATACTGCCATCGGTCAAGTTGAAAAATTCCGTAATATAGGCCAGCCACGCCTCACCAATTTCATTTGCAGAGTGAATATTACTCACTGAAGACCTCCGGTTTTGTTGCTTTGGGCAATTTTTGTCATATGGATTGACAATCTTTTGCGAGTTAAAAAGGGCCCCATAAGGCCCTTTTTAAACCAGCTGCCAGTTGAAACTACCCCTAGATTGGCGGCAGACCAACAACCATTCTGAGGATGTTGAGAGAGTCACGCGCATCTAGTACGTTATCAGGAGTTGGAACACCGCTCAACAGAGGAGCAACATCATAACGATAACGTTCAAACGAACCAGGCGCAGGATTTTTTAATCCTACTACGCTTCTCAATGAGTCAAGCGCTTCTTCCAATGTGTATTTGCCACCTTCAAAATCCGCAATACTTATTACAAGGTCAGGGACTGTCACAGCCTGGCTGTTACATGACACTGTCTTGACGGATGGAAAAAATATCTTTCCGGATTTGCTTGCCGAAACATCATAGAGCCCGTTGGTTCTGTCACCGAAGGAATAGTTCCCATTGGCGTCCGTAACCACGGTCTGGGCAGGTGCACTTCCCAGGGATTTGGGTGTTACTGTTACGCTGATGCCTACGACCGGGTTGTTAAGCTGATCAACTACTTTACCGATAAAGGCAAAAACAGGAGGAGCTATGATTGGGCCGCCGATGTTAATCGGGACCAGGCAGGTCATGACAATACTTTCAACTACTCCGTCACCTGCAGATTCGCTGGTGTGGTCAATAAATTCGGCCTTGATCGTACCAGTAAAAGGACTTGTTTCCCTGATCAGGGCGTCGAAACGTCTGGCCACGGTAATATCGATCGGAGTATTTTTAGCAACTATATAGGGCTGGTTAAAGCCGTAGGGAGGGACACCGAGGGCGCGTCCGTCCCAGGCGATGATCAGGATGTCCACCGGGAAGGTCAGCCTCAGGCTGTTGTAGGCCGCGTCAAGGCATCGCACCAGGATTGTGTCTCCGGTCTTGGCGTTGATGGAAACCTGGGTGCCGCTGATGCCGCTGTTAAGGCCATCCGGAATTATGACGTTAGACGGAATGGTGCCGGTACCGCCCCGGGGTGCCGGAACCGGTACACCGGTAACAAACCAGTAATCAGCATTAAAGTCGTTAAAGGCGGCAAAGCCATTTCTGCCAGGGTTACGTGCAAAATTGTCGTTGATCCCCGGTTGGCTTCCCTGTTCCGGATAAGTTGCCCTGGCATCGTCGCCCAGTTCGCTCCAGGTTGAGTCACGATCATCAAAGACCATCAGCGACTCCACATCGAAAGTTGTGGTCATGGCATGCGGATGGGTCGGGTATTCGTTCAACGGATCCGGTGAATCCAAAGGTAATGTGTTTATAATATTATTGGGGCCAGCAAAGTTAGAAAAACTGGACAGGTTGCAAGCTACCCGTCGTCTGCCGTCCCGCCCGCCACCAAGAGGAAACTGGGTTAGATCCTTGAGAACAACTGTACCATCCGGATTGGTAGATGCTATGGAGGCGAAGTATGCATCAGGAGCCTCAAAGATCATGGCATGGTAAAGACCAAACTCAAAGTGCTGCATGGTGTTGCGGTGACAGTGTGCAAAATAGAAACCCATGAAATTGGGCTGCCATTGGTAAGTGTATCCGCCGATCTCCATTGAACAGTGTCCGACGCCGTCGTTGAGTGGAGTCGGTTCGATGCCGTGCCAGTGGATAGTATGCGGCGGAGGTCCTTTTCCCTTGACCTCGGCATTGAAGATTACTCCACGTGGCATGCGCAGTGTTGGTCCAGGGTAAGTGCCGCTCTGTGCTGACGGATTTTCTGATGCCCCGATTACAAAAAATTCCAGTTCTTTCAGGCCATCCCATGTTGGTATTTTCAGGCCGTGCATGAGGTCCAACTGGATCGTGTGGAGCCTTTCCACTCTGTCCTGAAAACCGGCGGCCAGCAAAATTTCCGGAACAGGGTTTGGACGAATTTTTGAACCTGGTGCCGGTTGAACAGGGTTAATCTGATCGGTGGTGGACGGACTGGTTGTAGGAGGATCGAACATCTTGGCCCACATCCCCTCCATTCCTACTACTGACCAGCGAGTAATTTGGTTGGCTGGATTATCAAAAGACATATATATCCTTTCTAAACAAAATTGTAATAAGTTACTATCGTAAGTGCAGTGCCCAGGAGCTAGGCCGGCCGTGGTCCGGCTGCCTCCCGTGTGGCGGTGGTATTGTTGACGCTGAGTCCCCTAATGTTGCGGAACATACTGGCAAAGTCATGGTCCATGGGGAAGTCCCGGTAATTACCCAGACCCTGCGCCTGGGCGTTTCGGTCTCCGATTACATAGGCACCGGTGATCAGGCCGCAGTTATAGTTGCCGCCCTGAGCCGTCTGGCTTGGTTCCAGGTGGTCATGGGCCGGGTAACAGAGCGGTGACAGACGTTGACCCATTTCCACATCAGTTACTCCGTCCGCACCCTTGGCTGTTGTACCGAGAGCCGGGATAAAAACCTGCATCTCATCCTGCGGTGGCCAGCAAAAGTTGCCGGAGATGGTTCGCAGTGGGGTGTCGGGCCGTCCGATGCCACGGATATTGGCGTTGTCCGGTGGACGCATGAACGGGAAAGTGTAATCAATTCGGTCCATCGGTTTTATGCCGTAGACATCAACCCAGATCGGGTTCGGGTTGGACACGCCGTTGATGCTGGTTACATAGATATGGTTGCAGTGGAAGTGCATAGAGTGTGTATGCAGACCTGCATTGATAATGTGCATCACCACCGGCTCGCCAACGCGGTTGATCGGTGTAATGCCGCCGCTGAAGTGGGAGAAAAAGCCTGACTGGCCATTGATGGTAAAATACTGAGGTTTACCGTTTTGGCGAGTGGGGCTGAACGGGTCACGCAGAAACTTTTGCATGAACAATGCAGCGGAATAAATCTGTCCCGGAGGCAGTTCACCAACCTCACGAAACAGGTTTGGACTGGCCTGATGGTAGATGTGTATATATTGACGGAACGGCGGTGTCGGGTTAGGCAGGCTGAGATTCGTGTCACCTTCCTCCCATTTTAAACCAGGAAATACACTTGTGCCAAAGGCATCATACAGCGCCTGCACATTCGCCGAAGGATTGTCGTATGGAGTAAAATTGTGACCTGAAGCTTTGGCAGCAGGCCTTACTACCAAGCCGCCGTGCAGTCCCATGACCCGGTTGACCGGAGCATTCAGGTTGTCGTAATAAAGGAAAGCACCGGACTGATTGAGCGTAATCGTGAAGGGACCTACTGTCTGGCCGGCGGCAATCGGACCGCTATCAAAGATTCCAGGAATGTAGAAGGAGTGCGGTTCGTCCAGATTGTTGGTGATCGAGGTAATATTAATCTGATCACCTTTTATTCCGTAAATCGAAGGACCTGGGCAGTCTACCGGTATATCAACACCGTTAGCCTTCATTTTGTAAACCCAGAAATAACAGCGAGCATCGTTAATGGCATTGTGAGTAACCATCTGCTTCATTGCGTCGGTAATTTCAATTTCCAGGGTCTGGTCAGCAGCAAAAGCGTTCTGCACCCCCAAAAATGGAATCTTGCTCCCCAATACAAGCGTTGCAACCCCTGTCGCCGTCAGTTTTAGAAAGTCTCGCCGTTTCATTTGCTCTCCTTTATAACTTCATTTCAATACGTATTTATTTAGTGACTTTACAACCGGAATACTTTTTGTATCAGATTAATTAATACAACTTGCTTTACTTGAATATTTAGCATTTATCGTGCCAAAACAATGTGAGTGGGAAATGCCAAGGATACGGCGTTTAAACGGTATGCTGGATAAATTAACAAGCAAAGAATAAAAGACTAAAATGGTATTAAACTGGATATTTTATTGAAATTACGACATTATTTGCATCGAGCCTTTTTTATTGATGCCAATTTATTGTCAGGGACTAAAAGCAGTGGCCAGCCTGGATGTGGCTGAACAATCTTAACGTTGACTAGCAAAATAATCAACTTTTCAATTGACACAGGCCCGATTGCCTATGATAGAGTTTTTGATTGAATCAATAACAGTGAGCAACATTTACGCTTGGAAGGTTTTGTGATGCCAAAAATCCGCACTATTACAGTTCTGGTTGTTGTGATGTTAGCCCTGTTGATTGGGTTCAATTACAATAAGCAAAAGCATGCCGGTGTGGATGGGAGCCCTGCTCCAGCCGGCGCAAAGCAGGTTGCAGGCGCTTCTTCCTATACCTGTCCCATGCACCCTTTTGTAAGCAAGGAAAAACCGGGTTCCTGCCCGATCTGTGCAATGGAACTGGTTCGCAAGCTTGAAGGTGTTAATCCGGATTCGGATCTGAAGGGCAAACAGCATGTGGCTTTGTCTCCTGTTCAGCAGGTTATGGCTAACCTGGCAACTGTCACGGCAGAAAAAAAAGCTTTTTCAAAAGAGATCGGCTGTACCGGTATCGTTGCCTACAATCAGGAACGCCAGGGAAAAGTTTCTGCCTGGGTGGCGGGACGTCTGGATAGACTGCAGGCCAAAAGCGTAGGCAGTTCAGTACACAAAGGGGTGCCGGTAGCAGAACTCTTTTCCGTTGATCTGTACAACGCTCAGGTACAGTACCTGTTGGCGTATAAAACAATAAAGATTTTGAACAACACACCCGCAGTTCCGTTTCCCATAAATACACAGAATTCTCTGGGTGAGGCGCATGAACGTCTTCGTCAGCTCGGGTTTAGGGAAGAACAGTTTGATAAACTTCAGAAATCAGCTAAGCCGGATGTACATGTTCCGCTTTACAGCCAGATATCCGGTTTGGTGACAGATATTTACGTTAGAGAGGGTCAGTATGTAAATGTTGGAGAGCCGCTTTTCTCCATAGCGGATCTGTCACGGATCTGGGTGGAGCTGGAAGTCTTTGAAAATGACTTTCCATTGATCAGAGTCGGCCAGAATGTAACGATCCGTTCCCGTTCATACCCGTCGGAGACATTTACCGGCAGGATAAAGCTTGTTTATCCCTTTCTGGACCCCAAGACAAGAACCGTCAGGTTAAGGGTTGAGCTGCCCAATCCGGGACTAAAGCTGAAACCGGAAATGTTTGTCCAGGCGACCATCAAAATCCCGCTTGCCGATTCTCTTGTGGTGCCGATCGGAGCTGTTATGGATACGGGTAAACGACAGATCGTCTGGGTTGAGTCCAGACCCGGTCTGTTTCTGCCCAGAGATGTTAAAACAGGGGCCAGATCCGGTGCTGGTGTGCAGATATTGTCCGGGCTGAAAGAGGGCGAAAAGGTTGCTGCCACCGGTGGCTATCTGATTGACTCGGAAGCACAGCTCAGCCGTGTCGGCGAAGCCCCCGAAGCACCTCAGGCTGATCAGGATAAGTCATTCGTAAAGCCTGTAAAAAAAGATGATATGGATATGAAAGATATGAAGATGAAGTAATCGGCCTAAGTGCCAAAGAGGAAACTCCCGTATGCGAATTGTGTGTTTTTGTCTGTTATACCTGATTGTGGCTTTTGCTGTGCCGGCTGGTGCCGATGAATTGAATGGATTTCGTGGCTTTGTCTGGGGGAGTGACCTTAGTGAAATCCAGAAATCGGATGCAAAGCTGTATGAGGGGCATATGGGGGCCATGTCCGGTGTGAAGGCCTACAAGCGATCCGACGAAGATCTGAACATTGGTGGTATCAAGGCGGATGCGATCATTTATACGTTTTACAAGGGCAAACTCACATCAGTAAGTATCGAATTTCGTGGCTATGACAGCTATGAAAAACTTCTGGCCCACTGTAAAAAACTGTTCGGCCCTGTAACCGGGTTGGCTGTGCTCAAGCTGGAACAATATGCCAGCTTTGATTCTCCCCATACCGGTGCCATGCTGCTCTATCAATTGTCCATGCAGACTACAAACTATGGTCGTCTGTATCTGTACTCAAAAAAACATCTCGATTGATTCCGCAAAAAGTATCAGCCAAGCTCCGTTACATCCATTCATTAAGCCCACCTCCTGTTTATGCACCTCCTTTGAGAGCGTCTGTCTCCCTGCAAGAAAATTGGCAGTTAAAATAAAGACTGAATTAGTCTTTATCTAAATAACAGCTAGTTAGGCTATTTGTTCATTTGTGATGCCATAAAACTTGCAATCTCATATGTCTAATCTTTAATTAGGTATTTCTCCAAGATGCTGGAATGATACATGTATTTTAGCTGTGCCATAATTGGCATGTTCTCTGTATAGAGTGAGTACAAGGATATTTAGTTTAAATTTTATTGAATAGTTTGCAGTTTATGGGGTGTTCCTATGCATATAGTCCGCAAAACCTTTATTGCTTTGAGTCTGGTGCTGTTGTCATCTGTAGTTACACCTCTACATGCAGCTCTAAGCGCCATATCCGGTCGCCAGGATGGTGCTCCAGCCGTGTTGACTTCTGTAACAGCCGCCGGTCCGCTTTCTAATGTTGCGGTCAGCCTTTCTAACGGGTTTCCGATCTGGTATCAGGATTCAAACGGACTCAAGCTGGAGCTTTGTCTGGATCAAACAGCAACCCTGCAGGGTGGGGGGGTAATTGTTCCATGTATATTGGATGCCAACGCAACTTTACCGGTGACATTCCCGAACAACTTCGGGGCCGAGGCTTTTTACTGGTCTGCTGTTGCCGTTGACGCAGGGGTAGTGAGTACGGTGAACGGAGTACCGACACTTCCGTGGCTTGCCCTGCTGGTAATGGCCCAGGAAGTTGGTTTTCTTAATATTGGTACGGATGGAAATCAGGCGGTTTTTTCCAGATTGCGTCTGCGCATATCCGTTCCGGTCGGCGGAAAATACCGCATAACCCATCCCTATGGAACACGTGACTATGTGGTTTCCGCTCTGGAGGCTGCTGGAGGCAAGGGCATCAATCAGACTCAGGATATCGGCATCTTCGCCGGTGAAAATTTTCTGACTTCAATGGGAGACCGTCCTGCAGCCCAAATGCCCTTACCGGCATTCCCGCAACCGGTGCCCTCATCAGTCAGCTTTTCTCCCAACGGTATCGTGGACGGAAACGGGAAAAATATCGGGCCTTTTCTGACGGCAACTACGCCCATGGTAACTGCCACCAGCGGTGCGGTTTATCTTACAAGCCCCGGTACTGAACTGGCTCCTCTTGAAGTTTCAATTAATCCGGGTCCATTTGGCAATGCATTCAGTATTGAATTGATCGGTGGCGAGGATGGCAGTGATAACATACCGGCTGGCGTGATCCTCAATGCAGCCAATAATTCACAGATAGTCACACTCAACCAGTTCCAGGTGGTAGGCAAAGTGTTTAACGACGGTCCAAATACTGTTCCGGTTGTTACGGATTTGAACGTGTCAACGTCCAAAAACAGTCCAATCAGCATTGATGTGGCGCCCTTCGTTTCTGATATAGTCTCCGCCTCCAATGTGCATGGTTTTAATCCGCTTGCCATCAGCGTCTTTGTTCCGCCTGCCGACTATAAGCGTTCTTTCGCGTCAACTACGGCCAACGGCGGAACTGTTCAGCGATTTGTCAGCACCGCTACAGGAAAAACTACCTTTACTTACACACCTGCCACAGATTTTACCGGCCTGGACAGTTTCCAGTATGTGGCTCAGGACCATGGCGGACTGATTTCCACGGCGGCTACTGTTAATATTCTGGTTGAGAATATTGAAGCCACCGGTAACGGTGCGCTGTTTCGGCAGAAATACAATAAATGGCTGGTTACTGGTATCAGTTCCAGTACAACAAATAATATTATCACCGTTGCAGGTGATCCAACCACCCATCTGTCCGGCGCAAATGAGGCTCCTGCCGTAACAAGTTCGGCAAAGGGAACAGCTTCCCTGATTCTGGGCAATGACAGTATCAATTATCGTTTTGACATCTCACCGCTTCCGGCCAGCAATATTACATCGGTGCAGCTCCGCCATGGCGCACCCGGTTCAAACGGACCGGTTCTGTTTGATCTTTATAACGATTTCAGCGGCCCCATAAACCTGCCCATGTCCGGGCAGCTTGGCATTGCAGAGCTTCAGTTTCAGACCGCTTTGGGTATTGTCAGTATTCCCGGTGCCGTGGAAGCAATTCTAGCCGGAAATACCTATATCAACGTGTTGACAACGGCCAATCCTGCGGGAGAGATTCGCGGTCAACTGCTCGCCAGTGTACTTGGGAGTACGACTGTCGCCTCCAGTGGTTCCTGGAAATTTACAGGAAAGGCAAAATTGAATCCTCTGGTACGGGGCGTAAATGCCATATCTGCTAACGGAGTCAGGTTACTGGGCATACCGGTTTTAAAGCGTTGATTCACGGAGATTTTTCGATTGTTTGTAAAGCTGTTTGAGGGGGCTATTCATGATAAGAAATTTTAGGAACCGTAAAATGGCAATAAAGGGGGTCGTATTGGGGCTGGTCCTTAATATGATCGTAACACCGGCAATGGCGGTAGACCTTGCTTCCCTGAAGCGCGTTACTGTTCCGAAACCGGCAAATCTTGCTAAATATGTTGCTGACGAAAATGCAGCCATAAGGCTTGGTAAAGCGCTATTCTGGGATATGCAGCTGGGAAGTGACGGGATTACGGCCTGTGCCAGTTGTCATTTTCATGCCGGAACGGACAATCGTACTAAAAATACGTTGAATCCAGGTAAAAATGGCGTTTTTGAAAACAATAAAGGTGCAAACAAGAGCCTGACAGCAGCAGATTTTCCGTTTGTGAAGTTTACCGATCCGGAAAACCGGGCTACGAATCGTACTATTGTAACTGATGACGTGGTCGGTGCCCAGGGCGTTAATAAAACCATATTCAAATCGGTGCGAAACGGTAATCCGGTTGACGGCGGCACCTCCAGCCGTAATGCCACCTTCAGCAGCCAGGGGCGCAATGTGCGTCAGGTTACAGGCCGTAATTCACCGACAGTAATTAATGCCGTATTCAACTATGCAAATTTCTGGGACGGGCGTGCCAACCATTTTTTTAATGGCGTCAACCCCTTTGGATATGAAGATATCTCCGCCAGAATCCTGAAAAACGTTAATGGCTCGCTGACGGAACTGGACCTGAGCCTGTTGGCAAATCGGCTGGATAATGCCAGTCTGGCATCCCAGTCCGTGGGGCCTACATTAAGCGATGTGGAAATGTCCTGGCAGGGACGCAGCTTTCCGGAGCTGGGCAGAAAAATGATTTCCCTGAGGCCGTTGGCACAGCAGCAGGTTGCGACCAACGACAGTGCGCTCGGGGTTCTGGTTCATCCCTCCGGCAAGGGGTTGTCCACAACCTATGCCGATATGATCAAGGCAGCTTTCAAGCCGGAATTCTGGGATAACGCCAGTCAGACAGTAACATTCAGCAGTGTGGGCAAAAAACTTGGCAAGGTCTCTCCGGACAGTTCCAGTAAATCAATTGTCAACCCGGGCAAAATGAACGTGAAGAGTTCAGCTCTGTCGATTGTCAGCGGTAACGGCGGCTACAGTCAGATGGAGGCCAATTTCTCGTTTTTCTTCGGCATGGCTTTAATGATGTATCAGGGTACTCTGGTAGCGGATGACTCACCATTTGACCGGTTTATGGATGGAAATGCCACTGCCATGACCGACAGGCAGCAGCAGGGGTTCATTATCTTTCAGTCCGCGTCGACATCATGCATTGCCTGTCATGTCGGCCCCGAGTTGACGGCGGTATCCATAACAAATACAAAAAACCCGCTTGAACCGAGCATCATCGAATTAATGCCCATGGGTGACGGCAATTTGGCCAATTACGATATCGGTTTTTATAATGTGGCTGTAACTCCAACCGCCGAGGATCTGGGCCGGGGAGCAAATGACCCCTTTGGTTTACCGTTATCGTTTGCCAAACAGTTTCTTAGTACGGTTCCAATGCCGTTCAGTCCAGACTTTCTGGCACAGCCCGGTTGCGTGAATAATTTTCTTTCCGACCCGCCGGTTATCTGTCCGCCGCTAAATGCACCACTTAATAGCAGGGCTGCAGTAAACGGTGCATTCAAAACCCCCGGCCTGCGCAATGTGGAGTTGACCGGCCCGTATTTTCACAACGGCAGCATGGTGACACTGCGTCAGGTGGTTGATTTTTATGTGCGTGGCGGCAATTTCCACGATGAGAATATTGCTGATCTCGATCCTTTTGTTGATGGTATTCCCGCATTGCGCAACAACGAAGATGCTCAGGGTGCATTGATCTCTTTTCTGCTTGCACTGACCGATGAACGTGTCCGCTGGGAACGGGCCCCCTTTGACCACCCGCAACTGCTGGTGCCTAATGGCCATCAGGCCAAGGTTACCGGAGATCCAAGACGTGTAAAAGTCCTGGAAGACAGCTTTGTTGAAGTTCCAGCGGTAGGAAGTGGCGGCAGATCCCAGGCACAGGGACCGCTCAAACCTTTCCTGGATGCAGTTGGTGATCCGAATTTTCACTTTAACTAAATAGCCGGTTTAGATATTAAGAAGGAGTTATTATGAACTATTTCCGAATGAGAGCATTTGCAGCAGCGGTTGCTTTATCACTTGCCGTAGCTGGATGCGGTGGTGGCGGTGGAAGTGACGGTGGCAGCGCATCCGGCCCAACCGATCCGAACCAGGTCACTTTTGATACCACAGCCAAGACTCTGGAACCACTTTCCGGTGGTACAACCAGCACGGCTGTTGCCATTAATGATGGTGGTACAGCTATTGGTCTTTCTTCCAACTCAGTCCAGCAGATGCGTGCAGCCAAGTGGACCGTTAATACTGTCAGTGGCACTGTGGGCGCTGCCGTGGAGTTGACGCCACTGACCGGCTTCACCTACAGCGCGGCTTACGGCATAAACACTAACGGTTTTGTGGTTGGTGAATCGGAAGCAGCCAATAATACCGTGGTAGCTGTTTACTGGGGGACCGGCACAACTGCAACGGCTTTACCTGAGTTGGCGGTCGGTAAAAACTCATCCGCATACGGTGTCAGCACCAGCGGCAGAATAGTTGGTGAGGCTGTCAACGCATCTGACAAGATTGTGCCTGTTTACTGGAGCAGTTCATCCGCTGTCCCGGTTGCCCTTGGAACAATCGGGACAGATGGTACCGGTGTTGCCTATGCAATAGTTGATAAGGCTGACGGAAGCAGTATTATTGTCGGCGAGTCTGGTGATCATGCCGTGCGCTGGAAGGTTACAGCCCTGGGCGTTGTTCAGGCTTTGGAAGATATGGGCGTGTTGACCGGCCACACCAGAAGTATTGCCATGGGTGTCAACAAGAGTGGCGTGATGGTGGGGGAGTCTGAGGATGCAAGTGGTGTAGTTCATGCTGTTATCTTTAAGGACAAAACACTGCTTGGGGTTGTTATCCCAGGATTTTTTGATCTGATTGACCTTGGAGCAGGTAGTGCTAAAAGCAGCGCCGCTGCCATCAATGACAACAGCAGCATTGCCGGATGGAGTAACGATACTGTCGGAAGTTCGTTAACTTCGCTCTGGCTGGCCATCGCTTCTCCAGCATCAACTGTTAATACTTCACTCAGCGGCAGTGGCGGCAACGGATACGCTTTCGGAATCAACACCAAAAACTATATTGTCGGTGTTAAGTCCGATAAAGGGTTTGTAGCAATTCCAAAGTAGACAGATATTTAATCTGTTTGTACAAACGGCCATGATTTTTATCATGGCCGTTTGCGTTTGAAAGACATTCAACTGTAAAATACATATAGTGGAATATAAGTATTTGAATGTGCTATTTATTGCAGTATTATATTTTAAGATGTAATTTGGTGAACGCTTTTAAATCTTTACTTAATCTTTTATTTAGATTGGAGATGAATATGAAATTTATCCTGATTGCGTCAATGCTGATATTAAGCCTGTTTGTCATCGCACCTTTATCGTCAGAGTCAGCCGTTTCGACTTTGACCCATAAGGATTTTCCGGTGCTTGCAAAACCGGGGCAGAAAATTCCACTTGGCAGCGATCACTATTTTATTTATGGTTTCAGTAAACCTCCCAAAATAGGTACCGCCATTATGAAGGTGGAGATTTTTACCAAAGACGGAGTTCAAGATAAATCCTTTGTGGTTAAAGGCGATGCGGACATGCCTTCCATGCGCGGGGCCCATGCCGAAGGTGACAAAAACTTTTCTATCTCCAAAAAAGGAGTATATCTGCTGCCTGTCAGGCTGGTTATGCTGGGTGACTGGGAAGTGAAGTTCACCTTTATAAAGAATGGCAAGACAGTGCTACGCGGTGTATATCTGTTTGATTTGTAATGGTTGATCCTTTTTTATTTTAAGTTTCTTATTTATCGGCGTATATCTGCTTTTATCGGCGGTTAATTGCTTTTTTTAGGTTGATTTATTCCGTTGAAGTCCGTCCAGTGGGGTAGTTAAATGAAGAAAAACGGATTTGCATGCAGATTTTTCAAAGTTGTCCTGCTGGCTGTTTTTGCTGTGTTTTTGATTGTTCCCAATGCCATGGCGGCAATCGGTTGTGATCTGAACGACCCGGACCGTGACGTTCCGCGCCTTTTTCCCGGATCAACCGGATACAATACAAACTATGTCTCGTTTTCGAGTAGTAGCGGTGCAAAGTTGCTAAGCAAGGTTGAAGAGCGGCTTGAAGTTCGCTATGTACCTATTTATGCGCCGCTTAATGTTCCTTATACGGTCTATTCCGTTATTAATGGCAGAAAGCTGATCGGCTATGTTCACGGCGTTAACCAGAAAGGGCAGTACGGTGGCAATCAGGTTTTTGTCTCGCTGGATCTGAACGGTAAAATCAAGGCGCTCTATCTGCAGAAAATTTCCGGTAAATTGGCGCACAGATTCAGAGATCCGAAATTCGGACGTCAGTTCATTGGTGTTTCCATGAAGGATTTTGATTCCTATGACCCGATCAGTGGCAAGGGTACTGGACGACTGGCCGAGATTAAAAATCCGGCGCCTGAGGCGGAAACGGATTTCCTTAGTATTATGCGGGCATTGAAAAAAAACCTGATCTTGATGGAAGAGTTTGGCTACCTGCAAGGACGTAAAAAATAATGATTACAAAATTTCAGATCGCTTACAAAAACCTGCTGCGAAAAAAGTCCAGAACAGCGCTGACTCTGATCGGGATCATGCTTTCGTCATGGGTGCTGGTCAGCCTGCTCGGTTTTAACCGTGGCTATGAAGCGGCCCTGAACCGGGATATCGACAACATGGGCTACCAGGTGATGGTCATGGCCAAGGGATGTCCCTATGAGGCCGCAACTTTAATGCTGCAGGGTGGCAAAGGTCTGCGCTATATCGAGACCTCCATGCTTGAAGATATCATCAAGGAGCCGGAGGTTGACAAGACAACCCTGATTTTGATGCAGGCGTTTTTTGACCCGAACAAAGGTGATGATGGCGGCATAGCCGGATATTTTGGTGTTGAAGCAGCGACCTTTCCGGCCATGAAGCCGTTCCTCAGGTTTCATCAGGGAGCCTGGTTCACCGATGACAGCGCCCAGGAAGCGGTGATGGGTTTTGAGGCTGCCGAACTGGAGCAGCGGTCTGTTGGTGACATGATAATGGTGCCGGAGGTGGATGTGCCTCTAACGGTGGTCGGTATCCTGGAACGGACCGGCAGCCAGGATGACGGTACTATATTCGTCCCTCTGAAAACCCTGCAGGTCATTGCCGGCATCGACAAGGTAACGACCATCGGCATCAAGGTTAAAAAGGATGCGGATATTACCAAGCTGGAAAACAAGCTCTATCAATTGCCGGATGTGCAGGTGGTCAGTTTCAGTCAGGTCAAGCAGACGATCATGAAGCTGATCTCAACCGCCCGTCTGATGGTGCTTTCCATTGCAGTTGTGGCGATTATCATTGCCATGGTCGGAGTGATCAATACTATTCTCATGTCGGTGCTGGAGCGCAAGCAGGAGATCGGTATTCTCAAAACCATGGGTGCCATGCCGGGTGATATTTTTAGGCTGGTCTGGACAGAAACCCTGCTGTTATGCGGTCTGGGTGGAATTGCCGGAATTGTTTTTGCCTTCTTTTTTGCCGGTGTCACCGATGTCCTGGTGCGAAAGATACTGCCCTATGCTCCCGGTGGCGGACTGGTGCTGATTGATCTCAAAATGTCTCTGTTCACTCTTGGAATTATCATTGTTGTGGGGTTGTTGAGCGGTCTCTATCCAGCCTGGCAGGCCGGCAGAATTCGCCCTCTGGAATCGATCAGGAGTGATTCATGACTATTGAAAACGTGGTATTAAAAGCGACCGGCCTGACCAGGGTTTATAACCGGGGGAGTGAAGAGATCAGTGCTCTGGCCGGTGTGTCGCTGCAGATTAAAAAGGGCGAATTTGTTTCTTTTATGGGGCCATCCGGTTCCGGCAAGACGACTCTGATCAATTTGCTCGGCTGCCTGGATAATCCGTCTTCAGGTGATCTGGAGCTGGTAGGTAGAAATATTTTTGGTGGCGGTGCTAAAGTAGGTGAAAAGGACCTGACCAGAATCAGGCGTGAAATATTCGGTTATATTTTTCAAAACTTCTACCTGATTCCGACTTTAACCGTGCTGGAAAATGTTGCCCTGCCGCTGGCGTTCTATAAAAAACCCGGTGTGGAGGGAGAGGCTGAACATCTGCTGAATATGCTGGGAATGGGGCACCGCATGAATCATCTGCCGGGGCAGATTTCCGGTGGAGAGATGCAGCGTGTGGCCATCGCCAGGGCACTGGTCAACCGGCCTGATATATTGATGGCCGATGAGCCGACCGGAAATCTGGATACGAAACGGACCGGTGAGATCGGTGAGATTCTTCAGGATCTCAATCGCAACTCAGGGCTGACAATCGTGATGGTCACACATAACCCCGAGCTTGCCCGGCTGGCAGGAAGATCAATTGAAATGCGTGATGGGTTAGCCTACGAAAACTGAAGGTTCAATAGAGTAAAGAGTGAAATTATACATCAGGAGGTAGTGATGAAAAATACATTTCAAACCCTGTTTGCCGGTGTACTCTTAATGTTGGCTCTTGGGGTCGCTTTTGCAGTTGCAGCCGGCCCGGTGGAGGCCCCGCCGGCCTGTCAGCACTGCAGGATGGATCGCACCATGTTTAATTACAGCCGCATGCTGGTTACTTATGTTGATAACAGTATTGTCGGTACCTGCAGTCTTAATTGCGTAATTACGGAAAATAACAGGGCCAAAAGCAAAAAAATCAAGTCTGTTCAGGTTGCCGACTACATATCCAAAGAGCTTATTGACGCAAAAACCGCTACCTGGGTTGTGGGAGGCAGCAAGCGTGCAGTTATGTCCGCAGTTGCCAAATGGGCCTTTGCGGAAAAGAAGGATGCCGAGGCATTTATCAAACAGTATGGCGGCAAACTGGCCACATATAAAGAAGTCTATGATATGGCGAAAAAAGAGCCGCAGCATAGTCATTAAATTCAGGAGTTATTGATGACAAAGAACGATATTCTTAGAAGATTCCGATATGCGCTGGATCTAAGCGATTTAACCATGATTGAGATATTCGGTCTGGGCGGGCGTACTGTTAAAAAATACGAGTTAAGCTGTTTGCTTAAGAAGGAAGATGACCCTGACTATGTGGAGTGCAGTGACGAAGTTATGACTGCATTTCTGGACGGCCTGATTATTCATAAAAGAGGAAAAAGAGAAGGGTCTGAGGAACAGCAGGAAATGTTGGAGCCAGCCTTGAGCAATAACCTGATACTGAAAAAGATGAGAATTGCCCTGGAGTTGAACGAAGAGGGTATGTTGGCGACCATGAAGCTGGCTGGTGTGATTGTTTCAAAATCCGAATTATCGGCTCTGTTCAGAAGGAAAGAGCATAAAAATTTCAAAGAGTGCGGTGATCAGTTTCTCAGAAACTTCCTGAACGGTTTAACCAGGCGTTACAGGGAAGAAAGTTTTGCAGATAAATAACAATAATAAAAAATGTTGGTCACACAAAGACGCAATCAAAAGTAGGTGCATCTAGTCAAGTTAGCTTAGAAAAGCAGACGTTTAACATCATTAGGATATTTACCCGCAAGTTTAACAATATTTTCTTTACCGGCAGTTGACTTTCTTTGCGCCTTAGCGGCTTTGCGAGAGATGCCTTGTTTTAAGATTTTAAAAAAGCCCCCCGGATTCCGGGGGGCTTTTTTTGCTGAACAGTCTAGTATTTGTCTTCTGCCAGCTCAAAGAATGCCTGCGGGTGCTTACAGACCGGGCAGATCTTGAGTGCTTCTTTGCCTTCATGGGTGTGACCACAGATGCGACATTGCCATTTAACGACTTCATTTTTGGCGAAGAACTTGCCGGATTCAACCTCTTCCAGCAGTTTCAAATAACGTTCTTTGTGCCGTTTTTCAATAGTGCCGATAGCTTCAAACACAAAGGCGATCTCTGCAAAACCTTCTTCTTTGGCCTCTTTGGCCATGCGTGGATACATGTCGGTGTGCTCTTCCATTTCACCGGCAGCCGCTGCTTTCAGGTTTTCGATAGTTGAGCCGATACCGCTCAGGTATTTGAAATGCAGTTTTGCATGCTCTTTCTCGTTTTCAGCAGTTTCTAGGAAATAATCGGCAATTTTTTCAAATCCTTCTTTTTTGGCGACAGATGCAAAGTAGGTATACTTGTTTCTTGCCTGAGATTCACCTGCAAAGGCTTCTTTCAGATTCTGTTCGGTTTTTGTTCCTTTAAGCTCAGCCATGTTTTCTCCTCCTGTGAAGTTCTAAATAAGATTGATTCTTATATATACACCCATTTCATTCTTAGTCAAGGCTCTCAGTCCAGGATTATATGCTTCCTATTAAGGTCGCTTCCAGTATTTTGACTGCCGCTTCAGGTCTTGCCAGATGCAGTGCGTTTTCCCGCAAGGCATTCAGATGCTTCCTGTTGTAGAGCAGCATATCGGTCCTCCAGACAACAGCACCCGGATCACAGCCCTTCATTGCAGCACCGTTTTCCAGCAGATAATCCGCATTGCGTTCTTCCTGTCCGGGGATTGGTGAAACCACAATCATCGGCAGTCCCATGGCAAGACATTCAGATGTGGTCAGCCCTCCCGGTTTGGTAATTGCCAGATCGCTGGCAGCCATCAGCTTGTCTATTTTATCCGTAAAACCGATGGGAAAGAGGCGACCGGGGTATCGCTGTTCAAGATTTTTCAGCGACTCAAGCAGCTCTTCATTTCGTCCGGCCAGGGCAATGACCTGGTATTTGTCATTGGCCTTCAGCATGCGTTCCGTCAGAGGAACAAGGTTGCCTACACCGGCACCGCCGGACATGATCAGCAAGGTTGCTTTTTGCGGGTCTAATCCCAATTCTTCGGCACATGCCGAACGGTCATGCGGTTCGGTGAATTCCGGCATGATCGGAATGCCCGTAATCCAGATGTTCTCCTGCTTGATACCACGTTCTGCCATCTTCCAGGCAACCTCTTCATTGGCCGCAAAATAACCGGTCATACCGGGTTGAATCCAGAGACCGTGAACATCAAAGTCCGTTACCATTACCCAGACCGGCTTTTTGAAGGTCCCGTCATGGATCTGTCTGGCCAGTAGCTGAGCCGGCAGGAAGTGGGTGCAAATGACATGATCCGGGTTGAGCTCTTTCAGTACCTTTTTTAGTTTGCCCGTATTAATGCGTTCGATTGCAATCCTGAGTTTGGAAAGGGCGGAATTTACATTTTCATAGTTGCTTTTGTGATACAGGTAGCCCCAAAAAGCGGGATGGTGCTCAACAATTTTTATGTAGGTTTCGGCGTATACTCTTTTGAACAGCTCAGGAACAAGGTCCATGATGTCGATATGGACAACTTCCATTTGTGGATAGAGCTTGTCTGCCGTGGCCTTGATCGCCTGTGCGGCCCTGACATGCCCGGAGCCGGCGGATACGCTCAGTACGGCGATTTTCTGTTTCTTTTTAAGGTGTTTCAACATACATGACCTTCCTTGATGTTTTGAATTATTTTACAATCCGCTCGCCTTTAAGGCTTCAGCACCCATCAGTTCCGCCATGCGCTTTGTCGGAACATCAGTCACTTTTTTTCCGTCGTGATAAAACGTTATTAAATCCAGCGGTTTGCCATTGGCAGCCCTTATGGCCACGTCGTCAGGCGTGAAAGTTGTCCGTCCCATGGATTTTTTAGTTGGCCAGTCGATACCGCTATAGCTCAGATAGACCAGCTTGGAACAGTAGACGCGACCTTTGGATTCCACATCAAAATTGAAATCATAAGGTTTGCCAACCTGTCTCAAGGCTTGTATGACGATGCTGGCTCTGTCTTTTGGCGTCTGCTCAACTCTGCGCAGTACGCCGACACTGTCGATATTCAGGAAGTGTTCCAGTGTGTTCATTTCCACGCCGGAACGAAGTGCCTCAACGACCATGCGTCCTTTTCTGATCATGCTGTGATGGCGGGCAACAATCGGATTGTCCCAGATTCCCAGTTCTTTCAATTCTGCTTCCGTACCGACCCAGACGGCAGCATGGCCCCAATAACCGGGTATCAACTTGTCTGTAAGGCGAAAGGGTGTTTTTTCCAGCAGAATGTCACCGGATTTCATGTTGCTGCGCAGTTCTGATAGAACGTCTTTGCGTCCGTTCAGTTTCCCCTTGCGGGTTTCCACCAGGCCGACGGCGTTACCGAAAACCATGCTGAAAAGGCTGACCCCCTCGCGCTCAAGTACTGATACGGTGTCGGTTGTGACGCCGGTCAGAAATCCTAATTTACGGCCAACAACATAAAAAGGTGATATTTTTTTGACAATTGAATAGGACGGGCTTTGATAGATCAGCATATGCAGATAGGCGGTATCTGGACTGCTGTTGAGAGACAGGCGCTGCCGTTTTGATTCCTTTTCAAAAAATTTGATGGCTTTGCGGACCCGTTGTCTGTTTGCAATGGAGTTGTAGTTGAGTGTGATCTTGGCCAGGGCGGCACTTTTGACCGCGTAGCCCGGATCATGCTCGTTGAGCAGGCGGCGCAGTTTGCTGTCACCTTCAAACAGTGAGACCGCCAGCAGGTAGTTGTCGTACAGGACCAGGGCTGAAGAAAGTGAAAGCATGACACCTTTAAACCGGGTTTCCGGGGTCAGTCCTTGTGCCTGCAGCTCTTTTTCCGGGATATTGATCCAGCATTCGTGTGATTCCGCAATTTTAATCAGCTCATCCCTTAAGGCGAGATGCTCGTTGATACCTTGATTGATCAGGGCCAGGTCGTCACCCGTAACCGGCTTTTTCTTGTCGATTTTGGCTTTAATGTGCTGTCCGACTTTTATGGTTTCCGCACGAAGTGCCAGAGCTTTTTCGGCTGTTGTTTTGAATTCATCGAGCTCTTTCTGAAGAGTCCTTTCCATACTTTCCCTGCTGTTGCCATGGGAGTCGGTAAGGTGAGACCTGCAGGTGTCTGGGCTGTCCAAAAGGTATTCTGCCCCGCTGATTTCGTAGCTGGCCGGTTGGCTGGCCCAAACGGTCAAAGACGTCAGGAAGAGGCATGCGAGAGTTGCGGTAATTGATATGAGCTTCATTTTTTGTTGCTCCCGACCATGGATTTTTTCTGTTCGAGTTCTTTCCCGTACTTTCGAATGAATTTCTTGAAGTTGATCCAGACGTCATTAAAACCAAAGGCCTGCATGTCGGTTTCCGCATCTGCCAGCGACCAACCCTGATGACTCATGCGGTAGGCGGCAACAACAATGCCGGTGCGGTCCTGACCGTGCCTGCAGTGGACGTAAACCGGCTGATTGGACGGGTCAGCCATTAATGCAACCACCTGCTCAACCTTTGGCAACAGACCGCTTCTGGACATCTGTATGGGGATAGCAATACTCGTCATGCCGGCCGCTTCCACATCGGCTTTTTCACTGCCTGTTGTACGCATGTCGATTACGGTTTTGATACCGAGCTTTTTCAGGGTCTCGTAGCCGGTTTTTTCCGGCAGTGCCCCTCTGTATATGCCGGGTGAAACCCTGCCGATGTTGGAAAGGCCGGGCAGATTGTAAATGCGCTCCGAGGAATGCGGCAGTGTTGTTGAGTTTGTCGAGGCGGCATGAGCCTCGGTTTTTAGATTTGCTTTTGCGGCTGACTCTGCGTGACAAGTCAGAGTGCCAGCTACATACAGCAAGGTGGAAATACAAAACCCGGCAATTTGTTTGTGTTGCATTATGCCTCCGCATGTTGGAAGTCGTTTGAAATACGATTTATTTCCTTAATACCGGTAATGCCTCTTTAGCCGCAACGGCCATAACCGGATCCGTTGAAGATGCGATTCTTTCAAGAGAACCTCTAAGCTCTTTCAGGTCGTTCAAACGTTTACCCGCGACCTGGATGGCGCGTAGCCTGATAGCCCTGTCATCGTGTTCAAAAAGCCTGCTTATGGCAACGTAGAGTTCGGTTTGTGACTCAAGCAGACCCTGTAGCTCTTTGGTCAGAGGTCTGTTATTTGTGGCTGAAGGCCTGCTGATATTATGCTTTTCCAGAGTAGAAAGCAAACGGAGAATGTCTGCCGGTGCGGCTTTGGTCAGGTGCGCCGCAAACCTGGATACGAACTTTGTGTTGCTGAAAATTTTAAAGTACTGGGGCATGGCAGCCAGAGCTTCCGGTTGCCCGGTTTCCAGCAGTGCCGAAGCCTTTAGGGCTGCCACGTCATAAAGATGGTTATTGGATGCCAACAGCTTGTCGGCCAGTGTGATTACTTCTGGATAGTTGCCTTTGTTAAAGGCCTCCCTGGTGAGCATGATTTTTGCTTGCTCAGCTATTTTTTTCTCCTCCCGCTGTCTGGCATATTCTTCTTTGCTGATTTCTTTTTTTTCAGGAGTGCGTTTACCATTTACATCAAACGTGCTTCTAAAAAGGAAGTCCCCTGTAAATACAACCGGAGTCAGCGCCGCCCTGGGTACCAGTGATGCGGTTGTTGTTGCATACTGTGTGTCCCAGTGCATTTTTTTCCAGAGTATGTCAGTTGTGTCATTCCAGGATTCCTGCACTACGCTGACCGGATGAAAAACAAACATGTCCATTGATGCTGCCACCAGCCCAATCGGCAACGTCAAAGGGTATGAGAGAGTTTTGGCTGGATCTTCCTTGGGGATCAGATTTTTTTCCACAAAATTTAAAGCAGGAGTGTTGCTGCGGTTGAATACTGCACAGCCGCTTGATGTAATTAATGTGGTCAGCAACAACGTATATACCAGGCGTTTCATTATAGGTCCTTTCGGTTCACAAGTCGGAAGTAAAAATTGATCTGACAGTCCAGCTGCCCAGGAAAACAATCGGAGTGGCTATGGTTTTCGGCAGGAAAAGCATTGCCTTGCGAATGTCAGAGCCGGACTGGTTTTCCCAGAGGTATTCTCCGGTATCTTTCATAGCCGGCCCGATGGCCCGGGCTGGTGTGATAATTACGGCATCAATGACACCGGCACAAATTGCAGCGGGTGCGATGATCGGGGCGGAGATGATCTTTGATGTTGTGCTATCTGTAACAAAACTGCCTGCAAGCGACTCGTCCATGGCATTCAATAAAACCCGGTTGTCCTTCTTCATCACCGCGCAGCCATTTAACAGGATTGTGCATAAGAAACTTACTAATAAATATTTTTTAGCAGATAAGTACATTTACAGTCCTTTCCCTCTGTTTTTACGTTTGATCTCGAGAGTAGTCATCAGTCCCTCATGTGTAAAAGCCATTCTTGCATTGATCTTTTCAATTGAATTAACCAGCTGCATGGTTTTGGAATCCGCTGAACTGTCAGCGGGCTGCCGTGGATTCCATGTCGTGCCGTGAACAGAACAGGTTACGGTTCTTGTGCCCGGAATTATTGAGTATTTGCCGCCGGATGGGCAGTAGTGGTCATAACCCCTCAGATGCTCGATGGAGCTGTTAAGCTTATCCTGTGTAATTCCCAGATTGACCATCATAATCGATATTAGCGGCAAGTTGTTGTGGCAGGCATGGCGAAGCTCTTCCTGCCAGCCGATGTTGACATGCTCTGCAAAATCCTTGAAGGCAGAACGGTAAACGGATAGTTCCATGCTGCCGTCATTGGCAACCGGTTTTTTGTAATTGGCACTCTGGTTCGCATCAATCAGGTCGGTAATAATGTCTCTTCTGGAGGCGGTGACCAGTCGGTTGTCAATTACAGCGGAAAACAGCCTGAGTTTGATTACCCACAGGTTGTAGTTAACCACATAGACAGGCTTGCCACGGTGGTCTTCAATGGCGTAAGTCTCAACGGAAAAGTCGCCGGAGTTGGAATTTTTACCTGATAATGAGCGAAAGAGGGCGGGTATGGATTTTTCGGCCTTGACCGGATCGGTTACCTTGACCGCCATGTAGGTAGGCATGTTCAAGGCGGAAAGCAGGTAGCTGATAACCAGGGTTTCGGTCGGTCGGCGTCCCAGGTCTCTGCCCATCAGGCCGGCAGCACGACTGCTTGCGCTGAATAAAACCTGACTGTCTACCAGGTTTAACGAAACTTCATTGCCAAGCCAATCAAGGTTTACCCCCCTCTGCGCCATGAATTCATCTGACAACCGGCTTTTGGAAAGCCAGTCTTCGGCCAGATTTCCTCGCAGGGAAATTACAGTGCGAGGTAACAGAAGGTGCTCTGTCAGGCTGCCTGGCGTACGTCCGGCAAAGGAGGCAAAGCCATCGTACCAGGAGTTTTCGATCAACGGCAGGATTACGGTCTGGACCCTGATGTCCTTGCCCATTTTGACCCGGATGCCGATCGGATCAAAAAACTTTGTCCAGTAGCGGTTATAATTATTAACAAAACTTGTGTACTGCTCGGCTTCAGCCTCTGTGACCTGTTCAAGCTTAAGATCTGCCAAAGGAGTCAAAAGGCCGGTCTGGTTGTGCAGAGAGCAGGTTGGCCGCCCGGACTTGTGGAAAGAATATTTACCGAGATCAGGGCAGTTTAGCTGGGCATCTCCCAGATATTCTTGATCTTTTAGTTCCTGGACGGTTGGTTCATGCCTTTTTTCGGTCACAAACCAGAGGCGTGCATTTGATAGAAGGTCCATATTGGCAGAACAGCGCATTCTTCTTGCCTCGCCGATTTTAGCGCGCGGTGAAACCAGGTGGCGAATATGCGCATCGGACAGGTAGATAAAGATATCTTCTTCCGTTGCATCCTGCAGGAAAATGGTGCGCATGTAGCGGAAGTCATCGGCCCGGGCCAGAACCGGAATCCGTTTTTTGGAGGCATCCAGAACATTTTTTATACCGTTCAAAGAGTTAGATATGACGGCAGTATCGTTAACAATAACAAGATAGGAAGAGATGGTAAGGTCCGGGGTGTTGATTCCCTTGACCTGTAATCCGTCCATGACTGCTTCAAAGGGTTTTGCACCGAATTTGGATGCAGCGTCATTATATTTGGAGTCAATATGGCGTTTAAATCGTTTTTCATCCTTGAGACTAAACAGGACGGTAAAGTCTGTACCCTCTTTCAGAAACGGGTCGTTTCCGGTAAAGGCCATATCTGCAATAATCTTGTCCCCCAGCCATCTGGAAAGCAGGCTGCTTGACAGGCAAAGCTGTCGGCTGATTTTTCCCCTGACCTTGAAGTCTCTCGCACTGGCTGCAGCCTGGTGAAGCATATTGCCGCCCCATTCTTCCATCAGGTCTTCCAGTTCAATCTGTTTGTTGATATCGCTAAAGAAAACCGCATATTGATTTTCCGGTATCAACTCAGACAGTTTCGGGACTGAAGGAGATTTACCCTTAAGCATTTCTTTAAACGGGTGTGATTTTACTGTAGGACCCTGCAGGGATGATATGGGTACATTTATGGTTTTGTTTTCCTTGCTTGATCCGGCAGAGCCGGTAAGTACTTCAAGCTGAAGTGATTCCTGGATTGCAGCTGCACCAGTGAAAATGCTGTAAAGGTCCGGTGCTTCCTGGCGCTGGCTGTTCATGTTAAAAAAGTGGTGTTCCGAAAGTTCATATTTAGGAGCAATGGCAAGATTCCAGTATTGGGTGAATGAGTCCGCGCCTTCCGGATCGGAAGACATTAGAGCGTACTGCTGGAGCTTTGCCCATTTTGACCGTACTTCAGGCGCTTTTGAGGGAGTATTGTCAAGTTTGAATTTGAGTTTGGCCACTGTCTGTATCTTGCCATCGACTGTTTTGGCTTTAACCGTAATAGAGGCTGGGCCGGTTTTTTGAAATCTGCCAACAACAATTAATTCTTTGTCAGGATTGTTCTGAGTGGCTGCTGTTTTATCCTTTGGTTGTAGGGTCGTATGAACCAGATAGATATCACCGCTTTCAGTTATCGCAGTTATACCGGCATTTAGTGTTTTAGTGCTGTCGGGCAGGCTAGTCTTGATAAGGAAAAATCCTTCTTTTCCATCCGTATCAATCTGCGGGAAAACCTGGATTGCCGGCTCCGTGGAAAATATTGAAGCGCCAGCAGCAATTGATAATGAAAAAATCAATAATAAACCCAGCAAGATACTTTTTTTTCTGTTCATGGTGCCTCCCTGAAATTAATGCAAAGTTTTCTTTGGTGTATCAATATCCGTGCCCATGTACCGATATGAAATACCATTGTAAACATTTATTGATTACAGGTAATTAGCTGGTGTGTAAAGTGTTCTAATCTGGAATGTAAAAGCGGGGGTAGTCAAAAAATGGATATAAAGTATACATAACTTGTATATCAATTGTTGATCGTTAAGAGGATTGAAGCTGTTTGGATGGAGCTAAGGTGCGAACTAGTAGATTGAGTAATTCGCCGGGTCTGAGAAGAGTTCTTTAAGCAGCAGGTTGTTCATATAGTGGCCGGTCTTGTTGGCTTCCACTTTGCCAAGGAGTCTGTAGCCGCTGGTATAGAGGTCGCCTACCAGGTCAAGGATTTTGTGGTTGACCAGTTCTTTTTTGTAGCGCAGTCCGTGGGGGTTGATGATTTCATCTGAACCGATTACGACGGCATTGTCCAGTGAGCCGCCTTTGGCAAGGCCGGCTTTCTGAATCGCTTCGATTTCTTCCTGCAGGGTAAAAGTGCGTGAGTTGATGATTGAGAAGGCGTTTTCTACATCAGTGACCAGCTTTTTCTGTTTACCCACCGGCTGGCGGAACTCAATTGACATGGATATTTCAAGAGTATTCAAAGGCTTGATTCGTACCCAGGCGTCGTTATGCTTTACTTCCACAGGACGCTGAACTTTTAAATAAACACCATTCTCGGGAAATTCATAAACTCCGGCTTTCCACATTCCCTGATAAAATTCCCAGGCTGAACCATCCATAATCGGTACTTCCGGTCCATTAATGTAGACCAGGCAGTTAGTGATACCTGAAAAATAGAATGCTGCCATCAAATGCTCAATTGTTGAAACAGAAGCACCATCTTTGAAGATAAGAGTTGAGAGGCGAGTGTCAGCAACCATGTCGTAGCGGGCGGGAATTGTAACGCCGTTAAAAACAAAGGCGATTCCAAATTCACGGCGGGGGATGAACTCAAGCGTTACTTCGCGGCCGGTATGCAGACCGATGCCGGAAATTTTAAAGATACTGTTGATGGTTGTCTGCCGCTTAATCATTTCTGGAATATGGCAGATTTAGAAAAAATCGTCAAGTTCAGCTTTTAATGTGAATGGATAGTAGTACTAATATTGATTATTTAGGTGTTTCCAACTTGTTTTTGAGTTCGTCATACTGTTCTGCCAGTGTGGCATATTTGCGTTCCAGTTCACGGATCTGATCAAACAGGCAGGCTATGGCCTTGGCTTCCGGGTCGGGCATGTTGCCATGTTCCAGATTGGCCCTGCCATCTGCGGCGGTTTCCTGCGACATGACCATTCTTCCCGGGATACCTACAACTGTGGCATTTTCCGGAACTTCCTTAACCACTACGGAGTTCGAACCGATTCTTGCGCCTTTACCAACTGTAAAAGGTCCCAGGACTTTGGCCCCTGATCCGATCACAACATTATCACCCAGAGTAGGATGACGCTTTACCTTGTCCCAGGTGACACCACCAAGTGTAACACCGTGATAAAGAAGAACATTGTTGCCTATTTCAGCTGTTTCCCCGATTACAACACCCATGCCGTGGTCAATGAAAAACTTGCGGCCGATTTTTGCTCCGGGATGGATTTCAATGCCGGTCAGGAAACGACCGATATGGGAGAGGAAGCGCCCCAGAAAAAAGAATTCGTTTGTCCAGAGCCAGTGTGCGATGCGGTAAATCCAGATGGCATGCAGTCCTGGATAGCAGAACAGGATTTCCAGAATGTTCCTGGCGGCAGGATCACGATCAAAAACAGAATTTATATCTTCACGCATACTTTTGAACATTTCTTGGAAAGACCTCTAATCTTGGTAAATTACTTTTAAACCTATAACATACCCGATCAAATGAGTCAAATTAATGGGAGTTTGTTATAAAAATTGTCAGACAGCCCGTGGGTAAACTTGATGAAAAATACACGCAGGCGGCGTTCTGTGAATTACGATGCTGGAAGCGTTACAAAAAGGTGCTGAACGGCTCTGAATTGTATTGACAGTTATCGTAAAAATGGTTAATTGGTAAGGCAAGTTCTGTGGATTTTTTTGTTGTTAAATTACTTGTAAGTCGGTCGTATATCAGACTATAAACGTGATTGTGCATTTGTGAAACACCATACGAGTACCCATTAAATTGATGTCGAAAGGAGTTTGTCAATGGCAACACCAGAGTTCAAGTATCAGGATCCGTTTCCACTTGCAAAAGACGAAACCAAGTACAGAAAAATTGAAGGTTCAGAGAAGTATGTAACTGTTGAGCAATTTGCCGGTCAGGATGTTGTCAGGGTATGTCCTGAAGCGCTTTCAATTCTGGCAAATGAAGCAATGAAAGATGTCTCTTTCCTGCTGCGTCCTGCGCATAATGAGCAGGTTGCCAAGATCCTCAGTGATTCTGAATCATCACAGAACGACAAGGGTGTTGCTCTGGCTTTCCTTCGCAATGCTGAAATTTCCGCCCAGATGGATCTGCCTATTTGCCAGGATACCGGTACCGCCACAGTAGCCGCAAAAAAAGGTCAGCAAATCTGGACAGGGGTATGTGACGAAGAGTGGCTCTCCAAAGGTATTTACAAAACCTATACTGAAGAAAACCTGCGTTATTCACAGACTGTAGCACTTGATATGTACGAAGAGATCAACACCGGCACAAATCTGCCAGCCCAGATTGATATTCTGGCCACGGGCGGTGACTACTATAAATTTGTGTTCATGGCCAAAGGCGGCGGCTCAGCCAATAAAACCATGCTCTACCAGGAAACTAAAGCGCTGCTGACTCCTGACAAGCTGGAAAAATACCTGATTGAAAAAATGAAATATCTGGGTACTGCGGCATGTCCTCCTTATCACATCGCTTTTGTTATCGGCGGCACCAGCGCCGATTCCTGCATGAAGACTGTCAAGCTTGCTACTGCAAAAGAACTGGACGGACTTCCGACACAAGGCAATGAGCACGGACAGGCTTTCCGTGATATCGAACTGGAAGACAGACTGCTTCAGGCAGCCTACAAGCTTGGTATCGGAGCACAATTCGGCGGCAAATACTTTGCACATGATGTTCGCGTAATCCGTCTGCCTCGCCACGGCGCATCCTGTCCGGTCGGTATGGCAGTTTCCTGTTCAGCTGACCGCAACATCAAGGCCAAGATTACCCGTGACGGCCTGTTTGTTGAAGAGATGGACCGTAATCCGGGGCGTCTGATTCCTGAGCAGTATCGCGGCAAACATGAGCATGGTGTCAAGATTGACCTGAATCAGCCGATGGCTGACATTCTGGCCGAGTTGACCAAGCACCCTGTTTCCACACCGTTGCTGTTGAACGGTACTATCGTTGTCGGTCGTGATATTGCTCACTCCAAATTCAAGGAAATCCTGGACAGCGGCAAGCCTCTGCCTGAGTATCTGCTGAATCATCCGATCTACTATGCCGGACCTGCAAAAACTCCTAAGGGTAAAGCATCAGGTTCATTTGGACCTACAACCGCCGGCAGGATGGACTCCTATGTTGATCTGCTGCAGTCCAAGGGCGGCTCAATGATCATGATTGCCAAGGGTAACCGTAGTCAACAGGTTACAGATGCCTGCCATAAATATGGAGGTTTCTACCTCGGTTCCATCGGCGGCCCTGCTGCTGTTCTGGCTGAAGAGAATATCAAAAAGGTCGAGTGCATCGACTTCCCGGAGTTGGGTATGGAAGCGGTCTGGAAGATCGAAGTTGAAAACTTCCCTGCATTCATCCTGGTTGATGACAAGGGTAATGACTTCTTCAAACAGCTTGGTCTGTAGTTTGTAATTGATACAACTGAAAAGCCCCCGGTTGCCTTGGCAGCCGGGGGCTTTTTTATATCGTGAGTTGAAATTTTAAGCTCTAGCGCTGTTAAATAAAAATAATCTGTCATCATCTTCTGCGATGGCAACCTCTTCTCCTGCTGCTTCTCAACTAACCTCAGCTGTTGTATAATAAGATTTTATAAGACGGTACATGGTGTGTGAAAGATGGATGTATGTTTTGTGGATTAATGAGAAATTGTGATATAGTGACAGCCAGATTTACAGTACAAGAAAGGCAAGCAATGACTAGTGATAACAGCGCCTGGAAAGGCTTTAAAGGCGAACAGTGGAAAAAGCGGATTGATGTCAGAGATTTTATTGTCTGTAACTATAACCCTTATGATGGAGACGAAAGTTTTTTGGAGGGAATCAGTGAAAAAACTTCATCTGTCTGGAGCAAATGCCAGGCGCTAATGGCCGAGGAACAGGTCAGAGGAGTTCTGGATATTGACACGGAGAATATCTCCGGAATTACAAACTTCAGTCCCGGTTATGTGGATCGGGAAAACGAAGTGATTGTCGGCCTGCAGACCGATGCCCCGCTGAAGAGAATGGTTAATCCTTACGGTGGCATCAAGATGGCGTCGGAAGCGGTCAAAGCCTATGGGCATGAGCTGGCAGAGAGAACAAGAGAAATATTCGGCCCGATCAGGAAGACTCATAATCAGGCTGTCTTTGATGCCTATACGGATGATATCAGGCTGTTTCGCAAGGTTGGCCTGTTGACCGGTCTGCCGGATGCCTACGGGCGAGGGCGGATTATCGGCGACTACCGCCGGGTGGCGTTGTACGGCTTGGATTTTCTGATCAGTGAAAAGGAAAACGATAAGTCAGCCCTGCTGGGAGAAATGACAGAAGATCTGATCAGGGCCCGTGAGGAAATCTCCGAGCAGATTCTGGCCCTGAAAGAGATCAGGCAGATGGCCTGGGGTTATGGCGTTGATGTTTCCAAGCCTGCAACTACTGCGCAGGAGGCGACCCAGTTCCTGTATATGGCATATCTGGCCGCGGTCAAAGAGAGCAACGGCGCGGCCATGTCACTGGGGCGCTGCGGAGCTTTTCTGGATATTTATATTGAGCGGGATCTGGGTGCCGGGATCCTCACGGAAAAAGAAGCCCAGGAAATTGTTGACCAGTTTGTCATTAAACTTCGTCTTGTCAGGCATCTCAGGACGCCCGAATATAATGATCTGTTTGCCGGTGACCCGAATTGGGTGACGGAATCCATCGGCGGTATGGCTGATGACGGCAGAAGCATGGTTACCAAAACCTCTTACCGCTTTCTGCATTCGCTGATCAATCTTTCACCGGCACCGGAACCGAATCTGACAATCCTCTGGTCCAACGGGCTGCCTGAAAACTTCAAGCGTTTCTGTGCCCGGATCTCCATTGAGACGGACGCTATTCAGTATGAAAATGACGACCTGATGCGGCCTATTTACGGCGATGACTACGCTATTGCCTGCTGTGTCTCGGCCATGCGACTCGGTAAACAGATGCAGTTCTTCGGTGCCAGGTGCAACCTGGCCAAATCCCTGCTGTATGCCATCAACGGCGGGCGAGATGAGATAACCGGCGAACTGGTTGTGCCCGGTATTTCACGCCTGGGGTATGGGGGGCCGCTTGTTTATAAAGAAGTAAAATCAAACTTTTTCCAGGTCCTGGAATATGTGATCAAGCATTATGTGTCCGCCATCAATATTATCCACTATATGCACGATAAATATGCCTATGAGCGTGCGGAGATGGCCCTGCACGATACTTTAGTAGAACGGTTTGCAGCCTTTGGAGTTGCCGGGCTGTCCGTGGCTGCGGACTCGCTCAGCGCCATTCGTTATGCCGGAGTTTCTGTCAGAAATGTTGATGACCTTTCAGCCGGTTTTGATGTGGCAGGCGAATACCCCATGTACGGCAACGACGACAACCGGGTGGATTCCATTGCCGTGGAGATTGTCAACAAGTTCATTGACGAATTGAACAGCCACAAGATGTATCGTGACGCAATTCCAACGTTGTCGGTGTTGACGATAACGTCCAATGTTGTCTACGGGACAAAGACCGGCGCTACGCCGGACGGCAGGGATGCGGGAACAGCTTTTGCCCCGGGTGCCAATCCCATGCATGGCCGTGACGTCAGCGGTGCCATGGCTTCTTTGAATTCTGTCGCTAAAATCCCATTTAAAAATACCTGCCAGGACGGAATTTCCAATACCTTTACGATTATTCCCGGAGGTTTGGGTAAGAACGGATCGGAGCGCCAGAGTAATCTGGTTGCTGTACTGGATGGGTACTTTTCCCAGGGTGCCCATCATCTGAATGTAAACGTACTGGACAGAGGGCTACTGGAGGATGCTGTTGACCACCCGGAAAAGTATCCCAATCTGACCATCCGGGTTTCCGGTTATGCGGTACACTTTAACCGCCTGACCAGGGCCCAGAAGCTGGAAGTAATCAGCCGCACATTCCATGACGGTTTTAAAGCCTGCGGCTGTTAGATGCGGTTCATAGTTCAAGGTTCGTGGTTGTAAGCCTTGAACCTTGAACTACGAACCACGAACTATGAACTATGAACCAACTTATGACAGGTAAAATTCACTCATTTGAATCAACCAGCTTTGTGGACGGACCCGGGATGAGGTGCGTGATCTTCTTCCAGGGCTGCCCGCTGCGCTGCATTTACTGCCACAATCCGGATTCCTGGGATTTTTATTCCGGCAGTAATGTGTCTGCCGAGGAGCTGATAGAAAAGGTCCTGCGCTACAAACCCTATTTTGCAGGCAGCGGCGGAGGATTGACCTGTTCCGGCGGTGAGCCACTTTTTCAACCGGAATTTCTGTTGGAAATTCTGACGTTAGCCAAGGCGGCAGGCCTGCATACGGCAATTGAAACATCCGGCTTCGGCAGGGGGCTGTATGAAGAAATTCTGGCTGTTACGGATCTGGTGCTGTTGGATCTGAAGCATGTTGACGAACAGGGCTTTGCTGATATCTGCGGTGCGGATAATCTGACACAGTTGCGGTTGTTTGAGCAGGCCTTGAATAATAGCAATGCCAGGGTCTGGATCAGGCATGTGGTTATTCCGGGTATTACGGATTCTGCGGAGCATATTCGAATGATTTACCAAAAGGCAGATTTATTCAAAAATCTGGAAAAGGTTGAGTTGCTCCCCTATCACACAATGGGAGAGATGAAATACAGGGCGCTTGGAATTGGCTATCCGCTGACAGGCGTTCCGGCTATGGGGGCAAAAGTATTGGAGGGGTTAAAGCAACAACTTTGAAAGTGGGTGATGCAGCGCTAACCCAGCGCTACATCCAGTATCATCATGACAGTAAAACCAGCCATGGTCGCCATGGTGACTATATCAATGTTGGCGTTATTGCGCTGGGATTCAGGAATTAATTCTTCAACAACGACAAAGATCATGGCACCGGCTGCAAAGCAGAGTGCATAAGGAAGAATGTTCTGCATGCTCATGACAAAATAGGCACCCAGAACTCCGGCTATCGGTTCAACAATGCCGGAGGCCTGGCCAAGCATAAAGCTTTTTCCCGCCCCCATTCCCTCTCTTCTCAACGGCATTGAAACCGCAGCGCCTTCAGGGAAATTTTGAAGACCGATGCCGATTGCCAGTGCAACAGCACCTCCGATGGTTGCCGATGGAAGTCCGGCAGCAACCGCTCCGAATGCTACTCCGACCGCCAGTCCTTCGGGGATATTATGCAGAGTGATTGCAAGTACCAGGAGGGTGCTTCTGCGCCAGGAAGTCTTGATACCCTCACTCTGCTCCATTTTTAGGCCAGGATGCAGGTGAGGCAGGAATCGATCTGTCAGTCGCATGAAAATTCCGCCACCCATGAAGCCGATAGCTGCGGTCAGCCAGGCTGTATGTCCCAGATCTTCAGCAATCTCAATGCCGGGGGCCAGCAATGACCAGAAACTTGCAGCAATCATTACACCGGCGGCAAAGCCGAGCATGCAGTCCATCAGTTTTTTATTGACGGTTTTGGTGAAAAAAACCAGAGCAGCGCCTGCTGCTGTTACTCCCCATGTGAATAAGGTTGCGAACAGCGCCTGTGTGACCGGGTTCAATTGCTGGAATTGCTCGATCATTTAGCATACTCCTGCATAGTTATTAATTATTGATCAAACATTGAAACGGAAATGCATAACATCGCCATCTTTAACAACATATTCCTTGCCTTCCAGTCTCATCAAGCCCTTTTCTTTTGCACCGGATTCACCATTGCAATTTATGAAGTCGTTAAACGCAATCACCTCGGCACGTATGAAACCTTTTTCAAAGTCCGAATGGATTACTCCGGCAGCCTGTGGTGCCTTGGTACCGTTTACGATGGTCCAGGCGCGAACTTCCTTGACGCCGGCAGTAAAATAGGTGATCAGGCCCAGCAGTTCATAACCGCTGCGAATCAGGCGGTCAAGCCCCGGTTCTTCCAATCCCATATCTTCCAGAAAGGCGTGTTTCTCCTCGCCGTCAAGTTCTGAAATCTCGGCTTCCAGCTTGCCGCAGATTGTAACGACACCGGCACCCTCTTTTTCTGCAATTTCCCGGACCTGGGCAACAAAAGGATGTTCGCCTTTCAGATCGTCTTCTGAGACGTTGGCAACGTACAGCACAGGCTTGTCGGTCAGAAGATGCAGGTCACGCATCCAGAGACGTTCGTCTTCATTCTCTGCCGCACCACGGACACTTATGCCCTGGTTAAGCATATCCCTGACGCGGGCATAGAAAGAAGCTTCGTCCTTCATTTTCTGGTCTCCACCGCGACCGGCTTTTTCGGCCCGTTGCAGTTTTTTTTCAACCGTGTCCAGGTCTGACAGCCCCAGTTCAGTGCAGATAGTGTCTATATCTGAAGCAGGAGAAACCTGACCATTGACATGTACCACATTGTCGTCATCAAAGCAGCGAACTACATGTACTATCGCATCTACACTCCGGATATGACCCAGAAACTGGTTGCCAAGCCCTTCACCAGCGCTGGCTCCTTTGACGAGACCGGCTATGTCGACAAATTCGATTGTTGTAGGCTGGATTTTTTGCGGATTTACGATGGCTGAAAGCTGGTCCATGCGTGGGTCCGGTACCTGCACGATACCCACATTGGGATCAATAGTGCAGAAAGGGTAGTTGGCTGACTCGGCTCCGGCCGATGTCAGAGCGTTGAAAATAGTTGATTTGCCCACGTTTGGCAGGCCGACAATACCGCAATTGAAACCCATAAATTACATCCTTGATAGTGATATTAATATGTTAATAATTTTGGCAGTCCCCAGTCCCCGGTTATTCCAGAAAGTTCCGGTTGTTGAAGAGGCTCATTGCCTTTGGCAGGCCATCATTTAGCATCATTTCAAGCATATCCAATCCGCCATCCAGGATGCGAGGCAGGGTTTCCATCTGGTCAGGTGGAATGTTTCCAAGCACATAGTTGACGGTGTCACCGTGAGGTGGTCTGCCGATTCCAACACGTAAACGTGTAAAATCACCTTTGCCCAACTGCTCCTGTATCGAACGTAAACCGTTGTGACCACCATGGCCGCCACCCTGTTTGAATCTAACGGTACCGTATGGCAGGTCAAGTTCATCATGAACAACGATCAGTTGCGAAAGTGGCAATTTGTAAAACTGAAGGGCCTGCATGACAGACTTGCCTGACAGGTTCATGAATGTTTGCGGTTTGAGTAGGATCAGGCGGTTATGGTGGAAGTTCCATTCTCCTGTCAAGCCGGAAAAAGTCTTGCGGCTTATGGAAACATTTTCCAGATGGGCGATGCGATCCAAAAAAAGGAAACCCGCGTTGTGGCGGGTCCATTGATATTGGGGGCCGGGATTGCCCAGCCCCGCTATGACATAGGTGTTCATGATCTTATCATTAAGTGTTTTTTATGGCTCGGTATTAGGCTTCAGCAACAACTTCTTTTGCTCTGCCAAGGATGCTGACAACAGGAGTTTTAGGGTTTTCAAGCACCTTGACGCCTTCAGGAAGCACGAGTTCATTAACGTGGATCGAATGGGCGATAGCAAGATTTGTAACATCAATTTCAATATGGTCAGGAATGTTGTTTGGCAGGCACTCTACATGCAGTTCGTGATGTGCCAGGTCAAGCAGTCCGCCTTCTTTGACGCCAATAGCAGTTCCTTTGACAATAACAGGGACTGTTACACGCAGTTTTTCAGTCATATTAATACGGTGAAGGTCAACGTGCTTATATGTTCCCTTGAGAGGGTCGCGCTGCAGGTCGGCAATAATAGCCATGGATTGGTCAAGGCTTCCGCCGCCGATAAGTGTAATAAGGTTGTTCTGGCCACCTTCGCCAGCCATTGCACCTTGAAGTTCACGGTATTTAATGCTTACTGGCATTGGATCCATACCTTTGCCGTAAACAACTCCCGGTACCATGTCAGCAGCTCTGAGTTGACGGCTGATGCCCTTGCCGGATTTGGATCTGAGTTCAACGTTCATCTGTTTCTGTTGCATATGTTCCTCCACTGTTAGTGATGGGTTGTCCCCATCCTGTACACATCAATATATAAGAGATTTAAGAAAAGTCTACTGAAAATACCTGTTTTTAAACAAATAACGAGCTTACTGACTCATCCTCATGAATGCGCTTTATTGACTCAGCCAGTAAATCAGCAACGGTCAACACGCGAATTTTGGTTGTAAGCTCTCTCTTGGCGCTGAGCGGGATAGTGTCTGTTAATACCAGCTCTTCGATGTCCGATGCATTGAGGCGGTCGATTGCCGGACCAGAAAGCACTCCGTGAGTTGCACAGGCGAATACGGCTTTAGCACCGTTATCTTTAAGCGCCTTGGCAGCGTGTGTCAGTGTGCCAGCTGTATCAACCATGTCGTCAAGCAGAATGGCGATCTTGTCTTTGACGTCACCGATCAGATGCATGACTTCAGCCACATTTGGGCCGGTACGACGCTTGTCGATAACAGCAAGTGTGCAGCCGAGGCGCTTTGCAAAAGCCCGTGCGCGTTCTGTGCCGCCGGCATCCGGGCTGACCATGACAAGTTCCTGTCCTTCAAATCTGCCTTTCAGGTAGTTAAGAATCACAGGTGCAGCGTAAAGATTGTCGACCGGAATATTGAAAAAACCCTGAATCTGTCCGGCATGAAGATCAATGGTTACAACGCGGTCAGCGCCAGCTGTTGTCAGCAGATCAGCCACCAGCTTTGCAGTGATTGGAGTTCTTGGAGCTGCTTTACGGTCCTGCCGGGCATAGCCGTAGTAGGGCATGACTGCAGTGATAGTCGCTGCTGATGCACGCTTAAGAGCATCCATCATAATCAGCAATTCCATCAGGTTGTTATTGGTCGGTTCGCAGGTTGACTGGATGACATAAACATCCCGTCCACGAACGTTTTCGCTGATCTCAACCATGATTTCGCCGTCTGAAAAATTACGCACTCTTGATGCGCCAAGTGGGATGCCGAGAGTTGTACAGATGCTCTGGGCCAGTTCAGGATTGGAATTGCCGGTAAAAACCTTTATTTTATCCAACATCTCTATGTCTACCTTTCTACCAAGCAATATTCTGATGTATCGCACAAAAGTAAATGAAAGATATACTAAACCATTCGAGATAAAGCAACTTTTTTCGGTAAAGGTCCGAGATTGGAGGTTTGGAAAGTAGTTTTCAAAGACAGATGGAAGTACATATAAATTCCACCAAACGGACTTGATTGAACATTTTGCTTAATTTGATTTCAATCCATTTCTTTTATCTGTCAGTATTTGTCTGACCTCAGTGCCGCTCTTGCACTTCAGGACCGAGTTGGCAAAATCACGGCATTCATTCATGCTGTGGTTGCGGATGGCATGTTTAACTGCAGGTATACTGGGTGCTGAAAGGCTGAATTCGGTGATACCCATACCGATGAACAGGAGTGCGTTGATCGGGTCAGAGGCCATTTCCCCGCAAAGAGAAGCCTTTTTGCCAACCCTGCTGGCCGCATCGGCGACTCGTTTGATTGAATGCAGTACTGCCGGGTGTTGCGGATCGTAGTACTGTTTTACGTTGGGATTGTTTCGGTCTGCAGCAAGCATGTATTGAATCAGATCGTTTGTTCCGATGCTGATATAGTCGACCTCTTCGATCAGCAGGTCGATTATTTGTACCGCTGCCGGGATTTCGATCATTATTCCCAGGGGGATCGACTTTGTTACCGTATGCCCCTGATGTCTTAATTCCGATTGTACCTCACTCATTATGGCTTTGATCTGCCAGATTTCATCAAGTGACGAAATCAGCGGGAACATGATAGTTGGTTGCCCGGCATCTGCAGCAATCATGATTGCTGCCAGTTGTTCCTTAAATACGTCCTGATTATCAAGGGATATCCTGATGGAGCGAAGACCCATAAACGGATTTTCCTCGCGCACTCCCTGGAAATATGGCAGACCTTTGTCTCCACCGATGTCAAGAGTGCGTATGTTGACAGGCTGGTTCGGGAATGCCTCGAGAATTTTTCTGTAAATAGTTGCCTGTTCAATGCGGGAAGGGAACGATGTTCTGGTCATGTATGGGAACTCGGTACGATACAGGCCGACACCTTCAGCGCCATTTAGATTTGCCAGCCTGATATCTGAGATCAGCCCGATATTTGCACCCAGGATTATCTTGACACCATCCAAAGTTACGGCAGGCAGTTCGCGCAACACCTCCAGCTCTTTAAGTCGAACGGCGTGATCTTTTCCCAGGCGTTCGTATTCCTTGATAATTTCATCACTTGGATTGATGAAAATATTTCCGGTTGTGCCATCAATGATAAGATCGTCTTTGACATTAACGGCATCCATAAGTCCCGGAACGCCCAGGATAGATGGAATGCCAAGGGCTTTGGCCATTATTGCCGCATGGGAGTAGATATTTCCTTTTTCTGTGACAATGGCCAGGATCATGTCATGGTCCATCATTGCCAGGTCGGAAGGGAAAATATCCTCTGCCACTATTACCCGCTGTTTTTTTAGATTCAGATGGTTTTTCTCGTTGCCCTCCAGAGCATCTATAATGCGTCTTCCGATGTCCTCCATGTCTGCTGAACGTTCGCGCAGATAAACGTCTTCCATTTCTGAAAAAACCTGCACATAGTGCTGGACAACATTATACACGGCCTTGGAAGCGCCGATGCCCAGTTCAATCAGGTCGTCGATCTTTTTACAGAAGCTGCGATCCTCCAGAATCATCAGATGGGTATGGAAGATAGATGAGTCTTCTTCACTGAGTGTTTCGCTGACACGTTTTTCCATATAAACGGTCTGAATCTTGACATTTTCCAGTGCTATGGAAAATTTTTGCTGTTCTTCGGCTTTGGTTCCAACCTTGGCAGCAGTGATAACCTTCTTGTTGAAGCGATCCAGTAGGTATGCTTTGCCACGCATAAATCCGGTTGATACGGCAACACCTTTCAACATCGTGACTTTAAACGGTTGAATGTTGTTAATGGTGTTGACGTTCTCTTCTTCCATTACTGCTGCTTTAGATTTTGTAAGTTCCTGCTCGAACCAGGCTCGTTCCTGCTCTTTGTGGTGTATTGAGTCAAGAAGTCTGGCGTTTTGGATGATGCCGCTGATCTGGACACTGATGGTTCTCAAGGCGCTGATATCTTCGTCAGTAAAGCTCCTGGCTTCTCGTGTCTGGATGATGATGACGCCTATGGGAGTCTTACGTTCGAATAACGGCAACCCCAGGAAGGAAAGAAACTTTTCTTCTTTGGTCTGTTTGAAATATTTATAACGTGGATGGGTCGGGGCATTGTCCGTCATGACCATGCCCCTGGTCTCAATGGCCAGGCCTGTCAGGCCTTCGCTGATTTTCATTGACGTACGATTGATCGCAGTTTTTGAAAGACCTTTAGTCGCTTTTAGCAGAAGTGTCTCATCGTCACTTTCGAGCAGATAGATTGAACAGACATCTGTTCTAAGGCGTTTGGCTACGATGTTGACTATGTTGTCAAGTGTTTCCTGGAGATCGTGTGAATGCAGGATAATCGTGCTGATGTCTTCTAGGATGTTCAGACCAATAGAGTCATTTTTTCTTGTCATTGGGTAGTCCAGGAAATGTTTTTTTTAATAGTAATGCATATTTAAGTTAAAGTAAAAAACTTTGACAGTATCATGTGTGGAAATAGCGTGATGACTCTGCTATTCTGTCGTCAAAATTAGTTACTATGGAGTTTTCAGCAGGAGGAGGAATTATGGAAGAAAAAGCTTTGAATGAAACCCTGATCAAGGGTATTGACCAGCTGGATTCTGGGGATATAAAAACTGCAATTGCCACGCTGGAAGCATATTGTCGTACCAATGCCGGTGATGCGGATGGATTTTTTTATTGTGGAGATGCTTTGGCAGAGGATGGCCGGATTGATGATGCCATAGCCAGTTATCGGGCCGGTTTGAAACTTGCGCCTGAAGATGCCGATGCACTGACAACTCTTGGTGATCTGTTATTTGAGGCTGGTAAGCATGACGATGCCATAAACTGCTATAAGAAGGTTCGTGAACTTGATCCTGAAGATGCAGATGCCCTGGTCAGCATTGGGCTCGTATATAGTACTCTTGAACGCAGTAAGGAGGCTGTGGCATCTTTTCGTCAGGCACTGGAGCTTGAGCCGGAAAATATTTTTGCCTGGAATGCCCTGGGGGATGCCCTGTACGGACTGGAGGATGTTGAAGGGGCTGTTGAGGCATACCGCAAGAGTGTTGAACTGGACCCGGAAGATCCGGCCGCACATTTTAATCTGGGCGAGTTGTATTACGATATTGATGAACTGGAAGAAGCGGAAGAAGAATGTCTGGAAGCGATCCGTCTTGATCCGCTATTCACAATGGCATACCTTACTCTTGGCGGAATATGCATGGACCAGGAACGCTTCAAGGAGTCGGTCAGCTACTTTGAACAGTATTTGAAGTGTGAGAAGTCGCCTGGTGCCGCTGATATGATTACTGAGGTAAAGGCTGTTATTGAAGGGCTGAAGGAAGAGTTGAAAGGTTAGTGATATTGATACCTCCGAGGTTTTAAAAACCTCGGAGGTATTTTTTTTGTTTATTTTCTTACAAAGTCTGCTTTTGCAAAGCTGTACTCAAAGTTCATGTGATCTTTATATGTGCCGGCAACGATTGCGGCAGCATCTTCAGTGATAACAAGCTCTTCGTCAGTAGGGATGACATATACCTTGATCGGTGATTCATCTGTAGTGATAAGAGTTTCTCTTTTGCGAGTTCTGACCTTGTTGCGCTCCTTGTCGATAATGATGCCGAGGTGATCCAGTCCCTCAAGAACTCTTTCACGTACTTCAACACCCATTTCGCCAACACCTGCTGTAAAGACAATCGCATCAAGCTTGCCGGCTACAGCCATGTATGAGCCGATATACTTCTTGATGCGGTAGGCTTCGATTTCTTCTGCCAGTTGACATCTCTTATCGCCTTCTTTGGCATGTGTTTCAACATCACGACGGTCGGTATACTTGCCGGTGATGCCAAGAATACCGCTTTTTTTGTTGAGAATTGAATCCATTTCATCAATGGAAATATTTTCTTTTCTCATCATGAAAATAGGAATTGCCGGATCGATATCACCGCAGCGTGAACCCATGACAGCACCTTCCAGCGGAGTAAGGCCCATGGAAGTGTCTACACAGATGCCGTTTTTAATAGCTGAATGTGAAACTCCGTTACCGATGTGTAGTGTGATGATATTGCAATTTTCAGGTTTTTTGCCAAGCAGGGCAGCGGCACGCTTGGATACGTACAGATGTGATGTGCCGTGGAAACCGTAGCGGCGAACCTGATGTTTTTCGTACCACTCATAAGGCAGTGGGTATATATAGGCTTTTTCCGGCATGGTCTGGTGGAAAGCCGTGTCAAAAACGCCAACCTGAGGAACGTTCGGCATTAGTGCCTTCGCAGCCTGAATACCGGCAATATTGGCCGGATTATGGAGCGGGGCAAGGTGTGAGAACTCTTTGAGTGCCTCGATAACTTCATCGTTGATCAGAACAGAGCATGTGAACTTTTCACCGCCGTGAACAACACGATGACCAACTACTGAAATTTCATCAACACTCTTGATAACACCGACTTCCGGATTGGTGACGGTTTTTATTACGAGATCGATAGCGGCTTCATGGTTGGGGCAGTCGTGCTTGTCTTTGTATTCCGGTTTGCCTGGAACTTCATGCTCAATGAAAGAGCCTTCGATTGTTACGCGCTCCACTAGCCCCTTTGCAATGACTTCCTTTGTGTCCCAGTCAAATAGCTGGTACTTGAGCGATGAACTGCCACAGTTTAATGCCATGATAATCATTTGTTTCTCCTCCGTTGTTGAGTGATTCTAAGGATTTATTGGTAAGACCAATATTGAAATTAATCAGAAAAGAGTGGCTGAGCAGGACGTTCTGCGGAGCATTTCGTAAACAATTTCTGAATATTATAATAGAATACCATAAAATGCCAGAATAAATTGGCAAACTGTTTTTAAGGTTTATTTTGCTATATTTGAAATAAACGGATGCCATTTGTCTCTACATTTTGTTTGGTCATTTCAATTTAATTGAGTTGTAATCGGGATTGTCAGATCATTGATTCTTTGCTGGACATTTTAAGAGATGGTGTGGTAAAAAAAACTGTTTCCATCGGAGACTATTCTTACAAGGAGGTGAAACCATGGCCCATTCCATTAACGATGACTGCATTAATTGTGGAGCTTGTGATGATTCCTGTCCAGTGAGCGCAATTAGCGAGCAGAGCGGTAAGCGTGCTATCGATGCCGATACATGCATCGACTGTGGCGCTTGCGTGGATACCTGTCCCGTGAATGCTATTTCTGCATAATCAGCACTGATGCATTACAAACAAAAAAACCCGTGGAAACACGGGTTTTTTTTGTATGTAGTTAATCTAAGTGAAAAGGGTACAAGCTAAATTTGTTTACGGGGCAGATATCGATCCTTCTCGCTATAGATACATCCGCAGTACTGCTGTCTATAAAGTCCCAATTCCTTGGAAAGTTTTATCCCTTCCTGCCAGCCGGGACGAAAGTCCTGATAATGAAATTTAACCCCGAACTCTTTTCCTGCATTTTCTCCTGCAATTTTTATCTCGTCATGCTTCTGATATCTGCTGTAGAGAAGCGCTGCGCTGAATGCTTCAAAGCCGTTTTTGGCCGCTGCGGCTGCCGTTGCCCTGAGTCTTGAAGTGTAACAATAGCTGCAGCGTTTTTCCGGTTCGTCGGCAACTGCGGAAAGAAAGCCCTCCAGATCATAATCATCCTGCTCGATCAACGGGAGGACTTCCAGAACAGCCATTTCGCGTGCGGCAGTCAGTCGGCGCTGATATTCCTGATACGGATGAATATTGTGGTTGTAAAAGAAACCGGTTACGTCATGTCCGGCAGCCCGCAGCGTGCGAAGCGGGTAAAGCGCACAAGGTCCGCAGCAGATGTGAAGCAAAAGCTTCACTAGATATTCTCCAGCATGTGTCCCATCTTGTCGCGTTTTGTTGCCAGATAGTCCTTGTTGTTTTCAGTCGCGGCGGCTTCAATTGATACTCTTTCTACGATGTCAATGCCGTATCCCTGAAGTCCAACAAGTTTTTTAGGATTGTTGGTCAGCAGGCGTATCTTGTTGATGCCGAGTGAAAGCAAAATCTGTGCGCCGATGCCGTAATCCCGCATGTCAGCTTTAAAGCCCAGTTCAATGTTAGCTTCAACCGTGTCCATACCCTGATCCTGCAGTTCGTAAGCTTTCAGCTTATTGTGCAGGCCAATGCCTCGGCCTTCCTGGCGCAGGTAGACAATAACACCTTTGCCCTCTTCGGCGATTTTGGACATTGCGCAGTGAAGTTGGACTCCGCAGTCACAGCGCTGGCTGCCCATAACATCGCCTGTCAGGCATTCGGAGTGGACTCTTACCAGCACAGGCTCACCCTTTTTGAATTCACCTTTTACCAGTGCAATGTGCTCCAGTTTGTCAATATCGTTGTCAAAGGCGATGGCTTTCCATTCGCCACCGTATCTGGAAGGCATGTTGGCTTCGGCAACTTTGCGAACCAGCAGTTCGTTGTTCAAGCGATAGGAAACCAGGTCTGCAACAGTACAGATTTTTATGCCGTGTTCTTTGGCAAACTCTTTCAGCTCAGGCATGCGGGACATGGTACCGTCGTCATTCATGATCTCGCAGATGATGCCTGCAGGCCGAAGTCCGGCCAGGCGTGCCAGGTCTACCGAACCTTCTGTCTGGCCGGTTCTTACCAGTACGCCACCTTTGCGGGCACGCAATGGAAATATATGGCCCGGGCTGACCAGATCGTCGGCAGAAGAATTGTCGGCAACAGCGGTCAGGATTGTGTGGGCCCGGTCACCGGCGGAAATACCGGTTGTTACACCATGTTTTGCTTCGATTGAGACGGTAAAGGCTGTCTCAAATGGTGATGTGTTGTCGCGAACCATGGGGCGCAGTCCCAGTGCATCGCACTTTTCCGGTGTCAGAGTCAGGCAGATCAGGCCGCGACCATATTTTGCCATGAAATTGATTGCTTCAGGAGTGGCCGCTTCGGCAGCCATAGTCAGGTCACCTTCGTTTTCTCTATCCTCATCATCAACCAGGATGACCATTTTCCCCTGGCGGATATCTTCAATTGCTTCTTCAATACTTGATACGGACATGCTGTAAGTTCCTTTCATGTTGCACTTAAAATAATGATTAAATTTCTGAGTAGTTAATTTTAGATTGTTGACAATCTATCCAATTTATCACTCTTTGTTGTCTGATACAAGAATTTGTATTTTTGCTTTTTATGGCTTACATTCTTAATGACGGTTGGATTTTCATTGTTCTGAAGCCGTTTCAATATCAGCATGACAGCCTGATTGATCTTCTATAATAATTGTCAGGGGGTAAAACCATGAAAATTTCTCGCGGCGGTTGGGTGCACAGGTTGCTGGTTGCGCTGGCGCAGAACACATTGAAAGCAGAAAAAGATCTTATCCGTCTCGAGCAGGCATTGAACAATGCTTATGAAGGGCTTGTCATTACTGATACTGATGGTGTGATTCTCAAGATAAACCAGGCATATGCTGACTTTCTGAATAATGATATTTCAAATATGATCGGCAGGAATGTTGTTGATGTTATAGAAAACACCAGGATGCATATCGTTGCCAGAACCGGTAAGGCTGAAATCGCCGAGATCCAGAAGATCAACGGCCATGAAATGATTTGCAGCCGTATTCCCATATACGATCATGGTAAGCTGGTGGCTGTTGTTGGCAAAGTCATGTTTCAAAATGTAGACGACCTGTTTTTAATGACTGACCGATTCAGGAGCCTTAAAAAAGAGCTTGAGTTTTATAAAAGCGAGTTGAACAGACGGCTGGTGGCCAAGTATTCGTTTGCCAATATTTTCGGAAACAGTCAGGAACTGGAGCAGGTTAAGCAGTTGGGGAAAAGAGTCGCCTCTACCGATTCTACAGTTCTGATTCGCGGTGAAAGCGGTACCGGCAAAGAGCTGTTCGCTCACTCTATTCATGCGGAAAGTCACAGGGCTCTAGGGCCATTTGTAAAAGTAAATTGTGCTGCCATACCGGAAACACTCTTTGAATCTGAGCTTTTTGGATACAAAGAAGGTTCTTTTACGGGCGCAAAGAAAAAGGGAAAAAAGGGGAAGTTTGCCCTTGCCGACAAAGGGACAATTTTTCTAGATGAAATCACGGAACTGCCACTTTTGATGCAGGTAAAACTGTTGCGAGTTCTCCAGGAAAGAGAAGTCGAACCGGTTGGGGCAGACCAGCCTGAGCCTGTAGATGTAAGAATAATTGCCGCCTGTAATAAACCGCTCGAACCTCTGGTCAAACAGGGGCTTTTTCGTCATGACCTGTTTTACAGACTCAATGTTGTCAAGCTTGAGATACCGCCGCTGCGGGAGAGGTTGGGAGATGTGCCCATTTTGATCGAAAAACTTCTGCGGCAACTGGAAAAAGAAACCGGCATACCTGTGGAAGGTGTTGATGCTGATGTTGAATCGATCCTAATCGATTATAGCTGGCCGGGGAATGTTCGTGAGCTGAGAAACGTGCTTGAACAGGCTCTGTATGTGAAAAACTGTACCATTATCACCCGGCAGGATATTCCGCGGATTCTTACGGTTAATCGCTCCGATAGTGATATTGCCGAAGATGTGCATACTCTCAAGTTTCTGCTCAGGCAGACCGAGGAGGATCTTCTGAGAAGAGCGTTGCGGGAAGAGAAGGGAAATAAGGCTGCAATTGCCGCTAGATTGGGGATCAGCAAGTCTTCTCTCTACTCTAAGATTGAGTATTTTGGAATATCATCCTGATCATCGAATGGGGTATAACACTGTTTCCAATTTCCTGGAAATCTGTCCATTTTTCTGGAAAATTTGGTTGCCGTAATATGTAACTTGCTGAAATTATAAAAATCAGTTTTGTTTGTTTATGCTTGTTAAAAACAGGCATCGATACTTTCGATGCCTGTTTTTTGTTGTTTTTTCCAGAATTTTGGAAATGTGTCTGCTGCCGAATTTAAATTCAGGTAAAAAATAGACTGATTTTACGGGTTATAATAAAAATAACTGTTAGATAACAGCTGTTTAGTGGTTAGTATGCCTTTGCTGGTTAATCTTGGTCCCACTATTGCTATAGAACTACCAAAGCTTTGAACGTAGCGTTTCTTTGATTTGGTTAGGGCAATTCAGGCAAGAACATCCAGGAAAGGAGAGTTTATGGAAATTATCATCATTTTGTTGGCGTTGGGTTTGCTCATGTTTGTTGCCTATCGAGGGTTCAGTGTAATTCTGTTTGCACCGCTCTGCGCGTTGTTTGCAGTATTGATGACTGACCCGGGACTTGTGCTGCCGTTTTTTTCCAATATTTTCATGGATAAAATGGTTGTGTTTGTCAAGCTGTACTTCCCGGTCTTCCTGCTGGGCGCCATTTTCGGCAAAGTTATTGAGATGTCGGGTTTTGCCAAGTCAATCACCGCAGCCATGATCAACATTGTCGGCGCCAAACGCGCCATGCTGGCAATTGTACTGGTCTGTGCAGTATTGACCTACGGAGGTGTATCGCTTTTCGTTGTTGCTTTTGCAGTCTACCCGTTTGCTTCAGAACTCTTCAAAGCCGCAGATATCCCGAAACGCCTGATCCCTGGAACGATTGCTCTGGGAGCTTTCACTTTTACCATGGATGCCTTTCCCGGAACTCCGCAGATTCAGAATATTATCCCGACCACATTCTTTAAAACTGATACCTGGGCAGCTCCCTGGCTGGGATTGATCGGCGGAATTTTTGTATTCTTTGCCGGTATGGCCTATCTGGAGTGGAATCGTAAAAAAGCCCATGCTGCTGGCGAAGGTTACGGAACAGGTCACACAATGGAACCGGAAGCATTTGCAGATGCAGCACTTCCCAGTCCTTTTCTTGCCGTAGCCCCTTTGGTTCTTGTTGGGGTAATGAATAAAGTCTTTATCACCATGATTCCGCTCTACTATGGCAAAACCTTTGATTTTGCCACAAGCGGCCTGAAGGAAGTTGCCAAGGTTCCAGCGGTCACAGTCGGTTCCATCAGCGGCGTCTGGGCTGTGGAAGGTGCACTTCTGTGCGGTATTCTTCTCGTTCTTGCCTGTAGCTTTACCCGCATCAAGAAAAACTTCAACACCGGTATCAATATGTCAATTGCCGGTTCACTTCTGGCAACTATCAATACGGCTTCTGAATATGGTTTCGGTGCCGTCATCGCTTCACTCCCGGGTTTCACGTCCGTAAAAAGCGGAATCGGAGCAACAATCACCAATCCACTGGTTAACGAGGCTGTAACCGTTACAACTCTGGCCGGTATTACAGGTTCCGCTTCCGGTGGCATGAGTATCGCCCTGGCAGCCATGGGTCAAACTTACCTGGAGCAGGCACAGAAATTCGGAATTGACCCACAGGTTTTGCACCGTGTCGCTTCCATGGCCAGCGGCGGTATGGATACCCTGCCTCATAACGGTGCGGTTATTACACTTCTGACAGTAACCGGTCTGACACACAAGCAGTCTTACAAGGATATTTTTGCCATTACATGCATTAAGACATTGGCCTGCTTCCTGATCATCGGCGTCTACTACCTGACCGGGATTGTTTAAATCACAAGTAGTCAGGTGGAATTCAACAGTAAAAGGCACACCGTCAAACATTGCAACAATACAACAGGAGTAACTTATGGACAAAATCATAGATATCAAAGATGTACAGCAGTACTTCAAAGACGGCATGACTATCCTTTATGGTGGTTTCATGGGCGTTGGCACGCCTGCCGGACTGGTAGCTGAACTGCTGGAGCACGGCGCCAGAAACCTGACCATAGTCGGCAACGATACCGCCTTTCCTGAAACCGGAGTCGGCCCGTTGATTGTCAACAAGCGTGTTAGCAAGCTGATTTCCTCGCACATCGGCACCAACCCTGAAACCGGTCGCCAGATGATCGCCAAGGAAATTGAAGTTGAATTGGTACCACAAGGCACCCTGGCTGAACGTGTCCGATGCGGCGGCGCAGGCCTGGGTGGTGTTTTGACTGAAACCGGCGTGGGTACTATTGTGGAGGATGGAAAAACAAAGCTGAGCTTTGACGGCAAGGAATATCTTGTGGAGCGACCCATCAGAGGCGATATCGCCTTCATCAAAGCCAGAAAGGCTGATCGCTCCGGCAACCTGATTTATGAAAAAGCTTCCCGTAACTTTAATCCTTTAATGGCACTGGCTGCAGACCTGGTAATTGTTGAAACAGATGAACTCGTGGAAGTAGGCGAACTTGATCCCGAATGCATTATCACCCCGGGCGTTGTGGTTCACAAAATTGTAGTTGCAGGGAGGGGCTGATATGGATGCCAAACAAATCATTGCACGTCGCGTAGCTAAAGAACTTAAAGACGGCTATGTCGTTAACCTGGGAATCGGTCTGCCGACTCTGATCCCTAATTATCTGCCACCTGGCATCAATATCATACTGCAATCGGAAAACGGTTTTCTCGGTCTTGGACCGCTGAAAGGTGATCCTGTACCAGGTCTGGTTAATGCCGGTGGACAGCCATGCGGCATGGTACCCGGCGGAGTTTTCTTCGACAGCGCCATGTCCTTTGTTCTGATCCGTGGCGGACATGTTGACGCAACCGTCCTGGGAGCCCTGCAGGTGGACGGTCATGGCAATCTGGCAAACTGGATGGTGCCTGGTAAGATGGTTCCCGGAATGGGTGGGGCCATGGACCTGGTGACCGGAGCCAAACATGTTATTGTAGCTATGGAGCATTGCACCAAAGACGGTAGCGCCAAAATCCTGAAGGAATGCACACTGCCTCTGACCTGCAAGGGCAAAGTGCATATGATCGTAACTGAAATGGCGGTTTTCAGGATTGAAAACGGTCTGGTTCTGGAAGAACTGGGACCTGGTGTAAGTATTGAAGATGTGCGCAAGTGTACGGAAGCGGACTTTACTGTCAGCCCCAATTGCACCATGCAGTCTGAAGGTATAGAAGAAGCCACATGTGGTTGTGTAGGAACACCAGGAGGTGGAGCATGAGAAATGTAGTAATTGTTGCGGCAGCCCGAACAGCAGTCGGAAGCTTTAGTGGAGCCCTCGCTGCCATACCTGCTGTTGAGTTGGGCAGGACTGTTATTGAAGCGGTTATAGAACGTAGCGGTATCGCTAAGGCTGATATTGATGAAGTTATTCTGGGGCAGGTCCTCCAGGGTGGCTGCGGACAGAACCCCACTCGCCAGGCTGCTATCTTTGCCGGTCTTCCCGAAACTGTTCCGTCCTATACTGTTAATAAGTTATGCGGATCAGGCTTGAAAACAGTTGCCCTGGCAGCACTTTCAATTGCTGCCGGTGAAGCTGATGCAATAATCGCCGGTGGAATGGAGAGCATGAGCCAGGCTCCATATATACTGGAGCAGGCCCGTGGCGGTTACCGTCTTGGAAACGGAACTCTGGTTGATGCTGTTATCAAAGACGGTCTGACCGATGCCTTTAATGACATTCATATGGGAATCACAGCTGAAAATATTGCAGCACGTTATAACATTACCCGCGAAGAAGCCGATGTCTTCGCTTTGGAATCACAGCAGAAAGCTGCCAAAGCCATTCTTGATGGCAAGTTTAAGGCAGAAATCGTTCCGGTATCAATCAAGCAGAGAAAAGGTGATCCGATCATCTTTGATCAGGATGAATATCCAAAGCTTGATGCCACTCTGGAAGGTCTGACAAAGTTGAAAGCTGCCTTCCAGAAAGACGGCGTAGTTACTGCTGGTAACGCTTCCGGACTTAACGACGGCGCAGCTGCTGTACTTTTGATGAGTAAGGAAAGTGCAGAACAGAAGGGGATCAAGCCGTTGGCCAGGATTGTCAGCTATGCATCCGTAGGACTTGATCCAAAGGTTATGGGACTCGGTCCGGTGGATGCTGTCAGAAAGGCTCTCAAAAAGGCATCTCTGACAATTGATGATATCGAGCTGTTCGAGTTGAATGAAGCATTTGCCGTTCAGTCCATCGGAGTAAACAGAGAACTGAAGATTCCGGTTGAAAAGATCAATGTAAATGGTGGCGCCATTGCTTTGGGGCATCCGATCGGGGCCAGTGGTGCCAGAATTCTGGTAAGTCTGCTACATGAAATGCAGAAGCGCGACCTGAAACTGGGGCTGGCAACGCTCTGTATCGGCGGAGGCCAGGGCATTGCAGTTATTATTGAAAGATAACCTGTTTAACTAACTTTACTTTAAAAGGAGAAGATTATGTTGAAGGGAAAAGCAGCTCTAGTAACAGGTTCAACCAGTGGTATCGGATATGGAATGGCAACAGCACTAGCTGCACAGGGTTGCAATGTCATGATGAATGGTTTTGGCGACCCGGCAGTAATCGAAAAAAGACGCTCTGATCTGGAACAGACTTATGGAGTGAAAGTTGTCTATAATGCTGCCGACATGACCAAACCGGCAGAAATACAGGCGTTGGTAGAAGATACCGCCAAACAGTTCGGCAGTGTCGATATTCTAGTGAATGTGGCCGGTATTCAGTATGTTGCACCGGTGGAAGAATTCCCTCTTGAAAAATGGGATGCAATCATTGCTATTAATCTTTCATCATCGTTCCATACGATTCACCATGCCCTGCCATACATGAAAAAGAATGGTTGGGGCAGGATTATCAATTTGGCTTCTGTTCACGGTCTGGTGGCATCGATCAACAAGGCCGGATATTGTGCAGCCAAGTTCGGTCTGGTCGGCCTGACCAAAGTTGTGGCACTGGAAAACGCCGGTAATGGCATAACCTGCAACGCCATCTGCCCAGGCTGGGTGCGTACCGAGCTGGTCGAACCGCAGATTATTGCCCGCGCTGCTGCACTGGGTGTAGAGCTGGAAGAAGGTGGACGCAGCATGCTGGCTGAAAAACAGCCTTCAAAACAGTTTGTAGGTGTTGACCAACTTGGCGCAATGGCCGTTTTCCTCTGCTCTGATGCTGCTACACAGGTTACCGGGGCGGCAATACCGGTAGATGGCGGCTGGACTGCCCAGTAGGCGATTATTTGATCTGGGGTTTTTGTAAGAGTTGTTGCTGATAGTGTTTGAGTCGCACTCTGATAAAAGGCCGGCGTTCATCCAGGGCACGTTTTGCCTGAAATCAGTTTGTTACTAATACGTTTCGGCAATGAACTGTTTACAAAAGTTTCACTTATAATCTGCCAAACAGAAATGGCCCGGGAAACCGGGCCATTTCTGTTTAAAACTTTAATTTTTAAACTGTTTACAGAAACCCGTTCTCGGCCAGGGTCTTCATGGTGACAGAGCCGCCGCTGCTCCAAGGCTGTGTAAGGCGTTCAACATATTTGCCGATAATGTCGGTTTCAATGTTGATGGCGTCTCCGGCCTTGAGGTTGGTCAGTGTGGTGCTGATCTGGGTCAGGGGGATGATGTTTACGGAAAAACCGTTTTGGGTGACGCTGTTGACCGTTAAGCTGATGCCGTCAATGGTCACTGATCCTTTTGTTACCAGGTAGCGCGCATTGGCTGTGGGCAGGGTAAATTCCAGAATGCGGTTGCCGGAAGATTCGCTCATTTTTGCGAGATGACCGATGCAGTCGATGTGCCCGGTTACGATATGCCCACCCAGTCGGTCGCCAAGGCGCAGGGCGCGTTCCAGGTTGACAACGCTGCCGATGCGCAGTTTGCCTATAGTCGTTTTATCCAGTGACTCTGGAGAGACATCAAAAGTCAGGGTTTTGTTCTGTTTTACGGTTGCGGTCAGGCAGGCACCGTTGACAGCTACAGAATCACCGATGGCAATTTCGTGAATGGGAAGTGATGTCTCGACGCTTAGCGAGCCAGCAGATCCTTTTTTATCAAAGGCCATAACCCGTCCCACATCTTCTATCAAGCCAGTGAACATGGAATCTCCGGTCTGGCGTGAATAACAAGGTCAACGCCGCTGTGTGTAACTTTTGTGTAAACCAGTTTGACAGCCTGGTCCATGCTGGTCATTCCCATCAGTGTGAATGGGGCAAAACCGTTGTTACCGATTACTTTCGGGGCGACAAAAAATACCAGTTCATCGATCAGTCCGCTTTGCAGCATGGAACCTGCCAGACGGCTGCCACCTTCCAGCAGTATGGACTGGATACCCATTTCCCCCAGTTTAAGCAGCAGATCGTTCATGGAAACTCGCCCATCATCCTCTTCGCAAACCAGTATGTTTACGCCTTGCTGGATATATCGCAAGTGAACCCTTGGATTGGTTTCCGTTGTGGCAATAATTGTTCTGGGGGCAAGACGTTCGCTGAGAACCTTGACGCTTTCAGGCGTCCTGAGGCGTGTATCAACAATTATTCTTAGCGGATCCCTGCCGCGAACATGGCGGACGGTCAGCTCGGGATTGTCGGCAATAATAGTGTCCACACCCACCATGACCGCATCCATTTCAGCCCGCATTTTATGGACCCGACGGCGGGACTCTTCGCAGCTGATCCATTTTGATTCGCCTGTGACTGTGGCAATATTTCCATCCAGGGTCATGGCACATTTGTAGGTGACAAAAGGAAGTCCGGTTGTTATCTGCTTGATGAACGGAAGATTGATCTGCCTGCATGCCTCCTCCAGCACACCACATTCAACCTCAATGCCTGCTGCTCCCAGGGCGGCAATTCCGCCGCCGGAAACCTTTGGGTTCGGATCTTTCATCCCAACAAAGACACGCTTTACACCGGCCTTGATGAGTGCCTCGCTGCATGGAGGCGTTTTGCCGGTATGGCAGCAAGGCTCCAGAGTGACATACACATCCGCATTTCTGGCGGCGTCAAGTGCCATTGCCAGAGCATGTACTTCGGCATGGGGGGTGCCGGCCTTTTTGTGCCATCCTTCACCCACAATCTGACCGTCTTTTACAATAATACAGCCGACTACCGGGTTGGGCGCAGTTTTGCCGATGCCCTTGCGGGCCAGAGTCAGTGCTCTTTTCATGTAGTGTTGTTGAGTTGTTTTCATTTTTTCAAGAGATCCTGCAGCTCCTGCATGAATTCACCAATATCCCGGAAAGAACGGTAAACAGAAGCGAAACGCACATAGGCGACTTCGTCCAGGCCATGCAGTTCCTTCATCAGCCATTCACCAATCAATGTTGTGGATACTTCTTTTTCCGTTGCTTCCTGCAGTCTGGCTTCCAGGCGATCTACCATGCGATCGATCTCTTCCAGAGAAATCGGTCTTTTTTCACAGGCTTTCTTGATGCCTGCCACGATCTTCATCCGGTCAAACGGTTCACGTCGCCCATCTTTTTTACAGACCAGCGGGAGTATTTCTTCTACTCGTTCGTGTGTGGTAAAACGCTTGGTGCATTCTTCACATTCACGTCTTCGTCGTATGGCGTTCCCGCCCTTGTCCGGTCGAGAATCCACTACCTTACTATCGTTGTTGCCGCAGAATGGGCATTTCATTTTGTTTCACCATTATCGTCAGATACAAATTGAACTACTTCAATACCGGCTTCTGTAATCATTTCCCGTGCCAGGTCGTCGCTATAGCCTTCGCGATAAACAACTTTCCTGATCCCCGCATTGATAATCATTTTTGTGCAGATTATGCAAGGCATTGTAGTGCAATAAAGGGTTGCACCATCAATGTTTGTGCCGTGTCTGGCCGCCTGGATGATGGCGTTCTGTTCGGCGTGCAGGCCGCGGCAAAGTTCGTGACGCTCACCCGATGGCACTTTCATTTTTTCCCGCAGGCAACCGGCATCGCCACAGTGTGTGATGCCGGAAGGTACGCCATTGTAGCCTGTGGCCAGAATGTTGCGGTCTTTAACCAGGATTGCTCCGACGCCCCTGCGCAAACAGGTTGTGCGCGTGGCCACGAGTCTGGTGATATCAATAAAATATTGGTCCCAGGAGGGGCGGTTCATAAGCTGCTCCATATTATTTTTATTGCATAATAAATACCTCAATTGCCATGACAGGTCAACTTCTATACAGTTGAGGCTCTTGCAAAACTACTGCGGGCCAGTTCTGCTACGTTGTCGCTCGCTCGGAAGCTCAACGTACATTAGGGTACGCTTCGCTCCCTCGCTTGCTTGCGCCTTGCATAACTGGCTCCTCATGACATTTTGCAAGAGCCTCAGTTGTTAATATGGTGTCTGCTTTTGCGTGACAACTGCAGATATGATGTTATATTGTCTGTGTTAAATTCAAATTTGAAAAATGGAGAATAATAAAATGCGTTTTACCCTGAACCAAGTATTAATCAGCTTTGTCCTTATAGTAGTCCTGGCTACATCTGTTTGTGCTGTTAGTACTCCTCCGCTCCCCAAGGGGTATCTGACCTGGAAAAAGAGTGAGCGAAAACTTGAAACCGACAAGAAATCGCTTTTTTATGGCAGCCACTATATTTATGCCGATAAAAAAGCTGTTCAGGGATACAAAGCCGGGAACAAATTTGCTGAAGGAAGCACCATCGTTGTTGAATACTTCAATATTAAAGAGGCAACGGCTGCTGATGGATCTAAAAACATGATTGTGGTGATGAAAAAGGATAAAAAATTCAAGGATACCCTTGGCTGGCGTTTTTTTGGTTATGGCGCTGATGGGAAGCCAAGCAACCTGGACCCTGTCAGCACTTGTATCAGTTGCCATCAGAAAGAGGCATCCCAGAGAGATTATGTTATTTCAACGGTCAAGGATTTCAAGTTCTGAGAGTTGCCTGTGTGGAACGGTTGAATTTTGTGGCTGCTGCAGTTTGTGGCAGCCACTTTTTTGCAGAAAATCGTATATTGCCATGATAGAATAATTAGTTATTGTGCGGTTAAGGTTTTGTAATCGGGATTAAAATGGAAATTAATTCGGAAAAATTTTTTCTTGGCAGGCAGCCGATTCTTAACCGTCATCAGGAGATAATCGGTTTTGAGCTGCTATTCCGATCCACTGAAACCAATGCAGCTTACATTAATGATTATTCCCAGGCAATTGCCAGTGTAATTACACATGTTTTATCCACGTTCGGCATACAGGAAGTTTTGGGCGGCAAGCTTGGTTTTATCAATATACATCTGGGGATGCTGCTTTCCGAGATGGTAGAATTGCTTCCCATTGATCAGGTTGTTCTGGAGTTGTTGGAGTTTATCGATCTTGATGAAAAAGTTGTGGCCCGTTGTCGAGAACTTAAAGAAATGGGTTTTCAACTGGCGCTTGATGATCATGAGTATGATGCCAATAATGCCGATATCTATGGCGTAGTTGATATTATTAAAATTGATATCCTGCTGACAGGCATGGAAAATTTGCCTGCAGTAGTAGCCGGTCTGCGTCACTCTCCTGTTAAAATACTGGCGGAAAAAGTTGAAACCTTCGAGCAGTTTGAAACCTGTATGAGGCTTGGTTTTGACTATTTTCAGGGTTATTTTTTTCAGCGTCCGGTGGTGATGAACAAAAAACGTATTGATGTTTCCGGCATGGCTATGCTCAAACTGCTTAAACAGTTGTTGATGGATGCCTCCCTGGCTGAGTTGGAACAGACCTTTAAAGAAAACCCGACCTTATCCTACAATCTGCTTCGCCTTGTGAATTCTGTTGCCATGGCCTTGCGTCAGAAAATTAAGAACCTTCGTCATGCCATAGTCATGCTTGGCATTGATAATCTGCGTCGCTGGACACAATTATCACTTTTTATAACAAGTGATGCCAGGGGTGTGAATAACCCCCTGTTGGAGATGGCGGCAGTCAGGGGCAGGTTGATGGAGACATTGGTCAAAAGGAAAGGGTTCTCGGAGGAAAGGGCAGAAGCGGCTTTTATGACCGGGATTCTTTCTTTGCTGGATGTGTTGTTCGAGCTCGATATGTCCGAAATCATTTCAAATCTTAATCTCAGCGAGGATGTGAGTGATGCGCTGATGGAACGTAAGGGACAGTTGGGGTTACTGCTGTTACTGGTGGAAAAGGTTGAAATTACTGATTTTGACTCTGTTACGCCTCTGCTTGAGCAGTGTAATGTTACCATGAGTGAACTGCTTGAAGCCCAGTTAGAATCATTTAAGTGGCGGGAAAGCGTTCTGGCCCAATAACCGGTTATAGAAAATTATCAAACCGTTGACCACAATTTCCAGCCATGTTATTTTTTGAAATCTGTTTTATTACTTACAAGTGTATGATTTTGGAGGTTTACTTTGGCAAGAGGCGGTTTCGACGCAACTAACCTGCTCGCTCCATTGATGATTCGTATACCGCTGGGGCTGATTATGATGGCTCACGGTTCTCAAAAACTTTTGGGACTTTTTGGCGGTCAGGGATTAACCGGCACATTTCGGGTTTTTGAAGACAAACTGGGGATCCCGCCGATCTTTACGCTACTGGCAATCATAGCTGAGTTTGGTGGCGGTTTTGGCGTGTTGACCGGTTTTCTGACCCGTCTGTCGGCTGCCGGTATTGCTTCTGTAGCTTTGGTAGCCATGTATAAGCTACACTGGGCAAATGGTTTTTTCCTGAATATGAGCGCAATTCCAGGCAAAGGTAATGGCATAGAGTATGATATTGCATTGCTGGGTATGTCGCTTTATCTTGTGATTGCAGGTGGCGGGCAGTGGTGTCTTGACAGGCTGATATTTAAAAGCTGATCTTTATAACAACCAGATTTGGTAAATATACTAAAGGCGGGTAAATGCCCGCCTTTCTAACGTTTTCAGGGGAGCAGTTACGTGGATAAGTTTAATCAGACAGAAGTAGAAAAGCGACGTACCTTTGCCATCATCAGCCATCCGGATGCCGGTAAGACGACTATTACGGAAAAACTGCTGCTGTTTGGCGGCGCTATCCAGCAGGCGGGTGAAGTCAGGGCCAGAAAATCCGCCCGACATGCCACTTCCGACTGGATGGAGCTGGAAAAACAGCGTGGTATTTCCGTTACATCATCTGTTATGAAGTTTACCTACAACGGCTGTGAGATCAATCTGCTGGATACGCCGGGTCATAATGATTTTTCGGAAGATACCTATCGCGTTCTGACCGCCGTTGACTCGGTGCTGATGGTGATCGATTCGGTCAAGGGTGTTGAAACCCAGACCCGCAAGCTGCTGGAGGTCTGCCGTCTGCGCCATACTCCGATTATGACCTTTATGAACAAGCTGGACCGGGAAGGGCAGGAACCGCTGGACCTGCTGGACGATATCGAGAAAAACCTTAAGATGCAGACAGCGCCGGTTACCTGGCCGGTGGGTATGGGCAAGCGTTTTCGCGGAACTTATCACCTGCATACCAAAGAGTTGACTTTTTTTGATGCGGAGGCAGACAACGGAACCGGTGACATTTTAACAGTTTCAGGTCTTGATGACCCGCGTCTTGATGAATTGCTGGGCAGCCAGGTGGACGAGCTGCGTCGTGATGTGGAACTGTTGGAGGGGGCGGCCCACCCGTTTGATCAGGAAGCTTATCTGGCCGGGAAACAAACACCGGTATTTTTCGGCAGCGCCATCAATACCTTTGGTATCCAGCAACTTCTGGACGCCTTTATCAGCTATGCGCCGGCTCCACTTCCGCGTGAAGCAACTACCAGAGCTGTATCTCCTTACGAAGAACCCTTCAGCGGATTTGCCTTCAAAATTCAGGCGAATATGGACCCGGCCCACCGCGACCGGATCGCCTTTTTCCGTATCTGTTCCGGTAAGTTTACCCGTGGCATGAAGGTCCGCCATGTCAGGCTTGGGCGTGATGTGCAGATTGCCAATGCCACGATCTTCATGGCGCAGGATCGTACCAATGTTGAAGAGGCCTGGCCGGGTGATATCATTGGCATTCACAACCACGGTACGATCAAGATCGGCGATACTTTTACCATGGGTGAAGACCTTAAATATACAGGCATACCGAGCTTTGCCCCGGAACATTTCCGAAAGGTGCGTCTGTTGAATCCCATGAAATCCAAACAGCTGGAAAAAGGTTTGGTGCAGCTGGCTGAAGAGGGCGCTACCCAGGTTTTTAAACCGGTAATGGGTGCGGACTGGGTGATTGGTGCGGTTGGTCTGCTGCAGTTTGAAGTGGTCATGCATCGCCTGGAATTCGAGTATGGTGTCAAGGTCGCCTTTGAACCGGTCAGTTATGTGACCGCCCGCTGGGTCAAGGGTGAAAAGAAGAAGATTGAGGAGTTCGAGAAGAAGGAAGCCATGCATGTCTATATTGACGGTGAGGGCAAGCTGACCTATATGGCCGGCAGTCAGTGGCGTCTGGAAAATACCATGGAAACCTGGAAAATGCTGGAGTTTCATGAAACAAGTGAGCATAGCTGAGTTGGCGAAGTCAGGCTGCAGATACTCGATTAAAGAAACCTGGCAGGCCATGTTCCATCTGTCTTATGACCGTTTTCCACAATCGTTACCCCGTGTGCATCCGGTTGCCGCACCGTTCATTCTCTGGCAACTGAAGGGAAAAGGGTACTCCAACGGCAGGGTGGTGACGGAAGATGGGCGGCTGATGGTGTATGCCGATCGGTAGCCTCTCGCGAACAGTACTAAATGTCTGGCAAATCATTGAATGTTTTTTTATATAAAATTGAGCTTGACTCTATTTTTAAATTGTAATAACTATATGTATACATGGCTGCTCACTGCGGCACAATATATTGAATCATGGTGCCCGCAAGGGCTTGATAGGGAAGAGGGGTGTAATGCCCCCGCGGACCCGCCGCTGTAAACGATGACGAAGGGCAATATGTCACTGGTCGAAAGACCGGGAAGACGCCTGGAGGATGATTCGTGAGCCAGAAGACCTGCCAATGATTTTACCGCCAGAATTCCCGGGTTTGGGATGGTGGAACCAAGTTTATGGACTTTAAATACGAAAGGTCCGCATGCTGCTTTGGCAGATGCGGACCTTTTTTTATGGATTTTGACGATTTTACTGTCCTTTCCTTGGGGCAGATTAGGGCGGAGATGTGGTGCCTTTTTGCCATTGAGTGCTGCATCTCCCCCTCTTTTTAGTTTTATTGGGTAATTTGAGCATGTTTTTGTTCAGTGGACTTGGCTGCTGTGAAAAGCTATTGATTCAACGAATGAAATTACTTTTGATGCAATACCTTTTTATTCGTTTATTGATCTGAATTTGATTGACACTGCGAATGAATCTGGATAAATTGTATAGGCTTTTTTGACAACTGAATATAAAGTTTTAGGTGCCCGCAAGGGCTTGATAGGGAAGAGGGGTGTTCCCCCGATTTCAGATCAAGGATGATATCAAGGCGGTGAGGATTGAGGCGACGAGGTGTACATGACGTACATTGAGGAGCCGAAGACGAGCCAACGAAGATAGCGCCTTGATGTGGAATCGGAAGATTCCCCCGCGGACCCGCCGCTGTAAGCGATGACAAAGGACAACAGGCCACTGGTATTTACTGGGAAGGCGTCCGGAGGTTGACTCGCAAGCCAGAAGACCTGCCTTGAACTTGCTGTAAAACATCCGGGGGACTGGATGAGCAATGAAGTGACTTTAAAACGGAAAGTCCGCATTTTTGCCTTGGCAATATGCGGACTTTTTTGTTTTGCGGGTTTTTATCGGTTCAATATTTTATGATTTTTTTGAAGTTTTAAACGGAGCAGTTATGCACATCATGGAAGGTTTTTTACCGGTCAAACATGCCATAGGGTGGAGTGTTGCGGCTGCGCCATTTGTCGGCTACGGTCTTTACTCCATCAACAAGCGGGTCAAGCAAAATCCTGAACAGCGTATGCTTTTAGGTGTTGCTGCTGCTTTTACCTTTGTTCTTTCCGCCCTGAAAATACCATCTGTTACAGGCAGCTGTTCTCACCCGACCGGTACCGGTCTGGGTGCTGTGCTTTTCGGACCTTCCGCCATGGCACCGATTGGCGCCATAGTGCTTCTGTTTCAGGCGCTGCTGCTGGCCCATGGCGGTATTACCACGTTGGGTGCCAATGTGTTTTCAATGGCCATTCTCGGACCCTGGGTGGCCTGGCTGGTTTTCAGGCTTTCCCGGTTGGCCCGCCTGCCATTTGGTCCGTCGGTTTTTCTGGCCGCCTCTTTGGCTGATATGGCCACATATATTACCACCGCTTTTCAGCTGGCTATTGCTTTTCCTGACCCTGCTGGCGGCATTATAGCTTCTTTTGCAAAGTTTGCCGGGGTTTTCGCATTGACCCAGATCCCGCTGGCCATTTGCGAAGGCATTCTTTCCGTGATTGTAATGAATGCCCTGATGAAGCTTAATCAGGAAGAAATGACCAATCTGGAATCTTTCAAGGCCCAGGAGGTGAAGGCATGAAGCGCTATCAAAACCTGATCCTGATTCTTCTTGTTGTAGCAATCGGAGCTTTTCCTCTCTGGTATGTCAATAAACCTGCGCCAACTGCTGATGGAAAACAGGTGGAAATTTTCAAGGGTGCGGACGACCAGGCCAAAGATGCCATTTCTACAATAGCCCCGGACTACAAGCCATGGTTCAATTCGATTCTGGAGCCCTCCAGTGCTGAAGTTGCGTCGCTGCTGTTTGCCATGCAGGCTGCTATTGGAGCCGGTTTTCTTGGTTACTGGCTGGGCAGTTCCACAACCAGGGCCAGGATGCGTAAAGAGCAGGAGAAGGCCAAAGCCTGATGCTGCTGGAACAGTTGTCCTATACAAACAGGTGGCGTCGGGTTCATCCCGGCGCCAAAGTTTTGTTTGCCGCCAGCGGTGTAATTGCCGCTTCACTTTCAAATATCCCCTCTCAAACTCTTTTGATCTCCATGCTTTTAACTGCATCAACGGTTTTTGGTGCAAATATTCCAATCAGCAGTTACCTGAAAGTACTGGGCGCCCCATTGCTGTTTCTGCTTGTTAGCGGAGTTACACTGGCTGTTGACGTTGAAATCGCTCAAAGCTATCCCTGGCTCAGTTTTTCTTTTCCCGATCAGCAACTTTTTTTAGCGCTAAAGGTTTGCAGCCGTTCTTTCGGTTGCATTGCAGCACTGCTTTTTCTTGCATTTACTACACCGTTAAACGATATTATCTCACTCCTGAGAAAATTCCGTTGTCCGTCTATTTTAACCGATCTGATGACCCTCTGTTTCAGAACGCTTTTTGTCTTCACCGATGTTATTCATGATGTGTCTACTGCTCAGTCCTCCAGAATGGGTTATGCGACAACTCGGAATGCAATGAACTCACTTGGAATTCTGATTGCGGCACTGATGGTTCAGGTCTGGCAGCGTTCAATGATGCTGCATCAGTCAGCTCTCTCCAGGGCAAATGACGGGCCGTTGTATTTTCTGACACCCGAATATCCATGGGCACGTTCAAGCATGATTGTGGCGGTCTTAGCAGGAACTTTTCTGATTATTCTGGCGGTGCTAACACTATGATGTACCCAACTTCACAGAACGTTATTGAATTGCAGCAGGTTGACTACAGGTATCCCGACGGAAGCCGTGGACTGGACAGTATTTCCATCGCCTTTGAAAAAGGCAAAAAAAGTACTGTGCTTGGGCTTAACGGAGCAGGTAAAACGACGCTGTTTCTGCATTGTAACGGCATTTTGAAGCCGCGTTCCGGTCGTGTGCTTTTTTATGATATACCTTTTGACTATGGCAGAAAAAGTCTTTGTAACCTGCGTTCCAGGGTCGGGCTGGTCTTTCAGAATCCTGATGCCCAGCTGTTTTCAGCCAGCGTGCGTGAAGATGTTTCATTCGGTCCGATGAATATGGGATTACGGATTGATGAAGTGCGGAAGCGGGTAGAGGAGTCTTTGTCGTCTGTCGGGATGCTACAGTTTGCAGAAAAACCGGCTCATTCATTGAGTTATGGTCAGAAAAAGCGGGTCTGTATAGCCGGAGTGCTGGCCATGAAACCAGAAATACTGATTCTGGATGAGCCCATGGCCGGTCTTGATGTTGCCATGCAGCAGGAACTTGTCGGGTTGCTGGATGATTTGCATGCAGCCGGCATTACGGTCGTAATTGCAACCCATGATATCGATTTTGCCTACCAGTGGGCTGACAAGGTGAATCTGCTTTCCGAAGGTCGTTGTGTTGCATCCTGGAATGCCAACCAGTTGCCTGGTCTGCTGGGGGAATTGGCTGTGTCTGGTGTCGGGGTGCCAAAAGTAGCCGAACTTTACAAACAGTTGCTGGGTACTGGAATGATTAGCCAAAACCTGCCGTTTCCGCGCAGTCATCAGGAATTGATGGGTTTGATTGGACAAAAGAATTGTTAGTTTTTTGGTCTCTTTCACACTTCGGACAGCCTCGCATGGACAACGGCTGTTCCAGATGGGTCTGCCTGAGCAGCTCCAGATCCTGAAAAATTTCTGCAGTCGGCCCGTCTGCGGCAATCTTTCCCTTATGCAGGACAATTACCCTTTCACAGAGTTCCAGCACCATTTCCAAATCATGAGTTGCCAGAATCAACGTGTGATTCAGCTCCTTGAGCAGACTGATCAGCTGTCTTCGTCCCAGTGCATCCAGTCCCGTTGATGGCTCATCCAAAACCAGGATATCAGGTGACATAGACAGGACCGTAGCAATTGCCACACGTCTTTTTTCTCCACCGGAAAGTCGGTATGGTGGTTTGTCCTGTAATGACAGAGCCTCAACATCCAGGAGAGCTTTTTCTGTTCTTGCTTTAACCTCTTCCTGTGCCAGACCCTGGTTCTGTGGTCCAAAGGCCACATCCTCATATACCGTCGGCATGAATAACTGATCGTCAGGATTCTGAAAGACCATTCCTACCTTGCTGCGAATATCCGGCATACTTTTTTGTGATATTTCAATCGTATCAATTCTTATAACACCACTGGCAGGCAGCAGGCAGCCGTTCAGATGGAGCAGCAATGTTGATTTTCCCGCACCGTTTGCCCCGATGATTGCAACGGATTCACCTGGGCCGATATTTGCTGATAATTCATGCAACGCAGTCGTACCGTCAGGATAACTAAAACAGAGTTGGTTTATGGAGATGATTGGATTGGTCATTCGGCAATTCCTGTAATCAGTCTGCCTATAAAAACAGATAGGTTATTAAAGCGCAGGGCAATAAATATTAACGTCCAGCCGAATAGAAACAGCAGGTCCGTTCTGTTTAATGATTTTACCTTACTCGTATTAAATACACCATTATAGCCGCGTGCAAGCATCGCCAGATGAATGCGTTCAGCCCGTTCCCATGTCCGCAGTAGCAGATTGCCCAATAGCGGGGTGAAAGTCCGGATTCCCATTTTATTACCTGTTAAGGATCTTGATTTATATGCACTTGAAATACTGCTAACCTCTTCCGCCAGGACAAAAATGTAACGGTACAGAAAGAGCAGTTGAGTGGTAAATGGCTGTGGAATTCCCATTTGGTTTAATGCCTGACAGATTACATTAAAGCCTGTTACACCTATCAGTATTATTCCGACTGAAACGGTCAGCATGGTCCTTATGATGATGGACAGAAATGAAATCCAGCCACCTGTGATTTCCAGAAAGCCAAAGCTGACAAGTACATTGCGATCAAATAGCGGGTTAAAAATTCCGATCATTATTGCGAAAGGTAGAATCATGAACAGTTTTTTAAGAATAAAACTGAAGGGAATATTGCCTTGTGCAGAGATAACAGCTGGAAAAATAAAAAATGGCAGCAGGGCTGAAATTTCGTGATTTTTAAAAGAAATTACTGAAAAAATGAAAAGCAGAGTGGTAAAAAATTTTGCGCGGGCATCAATTCTGTGAATAAATGAATTTCCGGAAGCAAGCTGATCAATACGCCTGAAATCCAGTAATGTTCCTTCAATACTTTGCATAAGAACCTTGGTTCAAACATTTAAACACAGGTCAGGACTTGATTCTGGCTGTTTGTACAGCCCGTTTTCTGAGAACAAAACCGACCAGCATGCTAAGCGCAAGAGTCAGTGTTCCGCCAACTAAACCAGAAGCGCTTTTACCCAGCCTGTTTTTCTCTTCAGCAGTAAGCTTTGAAGTGACAGTCTTGGGTTTAATGATAGTTTCATTCGCGAAGAGAAATGAGTAATCAGGCAGTAGGGCAATTTTATTCTGTAGTTCAGACAAGTGTGCATAAATGCCATGCTCAGGCCCTTTGAGTTCTTCTTTGCCGGTTACTTTGCCAATAGACCATTCAAGTCCGTCCGGATCTTTGGAAGCAAACCACGAAAGAACACCGCCAATAAATACAGCCGCAACCAGAAAAACAAGTGCAACATTTTTTACCGGATAGCTGGAAGCCGTAGCTGGAGAAAGGGACATCCGGAAAATATCAGGTCTGGCTTTATATACAAATGAAATGACAGCGGCAGTGACCAGTCCTTCAACAAGGCCGATAGCAAGGTGAATCGGCTGCATAAGAGATACAAAAGTGATGAATGGAATATTCGAAATTCCGGAAGCTACCGTTTCCAGCACAACAGCAAAAGCTCCCAGCTGGAGTGAAATGATCGCTGCAATAACTGCTGCCGGTATCGTTGGTGAATAACCTGTTTTTTTGTTAACAAGTGGCTTGTATGCCAGCGGATATGCGATAAAAGCGGGAAAAAAACCGAGGTTGAAAATATTGCAACCAAGGGCAAGAAGGCCGCCGTCGGCAAAAAAGAGCGCCTGGATAATCAGGACAGAGGAGATGGTTAAAAAGGCAGCGCAGGGGCCAAGTAAAACCGCTAACAGGAGTCCGCCACCCAGATGGCCGCTGGAACCGGTTAGGGGGATGCTGAAGTTGATCATTTGGGCAGCAAACAGAAATGCACCAAGCACACCCATCAGAGGGATTTTACGATCATCAGGATCTTTCCCGATTTTTGAGGAACAGTATGCAATTGTGCCGGCGGAAACTGCCCACATGGATGCGCCGACTGCCGGAGATATTAGTGCATCTGACATATGCATTGAAAATCACCTGTGTTACGATTTTGCAGAAAGTAACACGAGTGTACCTGCATTGAAATTTTTGGTCAATCCCAAATTGAAAAATGATGTAAAATCCAGCGTTGAACTGCTTGACTATCACTAATAAATGTTGATAGATAGATTATACATTTATTAACAAAGAGGTTTTAATTATGTCATATATCGTAATCGATGGGCAGCGTTGCAAAGGGTGTGGATTATGTACATTGGCTTGCCCAAAGAAGCTGGTTGTCATGAGTACGGAAATCAACAGTCTTGGCAATACGATTGCTGTTTTTTCTGGGTCTGATCGCTGCACCGGCTGTGCTTTATGTGCAGAAATGTGCCCCGATGTAGCCATTGCAGTATTCAGGGAAGAGTGAGGCCGGATTTTTCTTAACCTTAATCTCAGCATTAACCTGTCTTTTAACGGAGGATATATTGTCTGATAAATTATTCGTCAAGGGAAATGAAGCGGTTGCCATGGCCTCTATTGAGGCTGGGTGCCGCTATTATTTTGGTTATCCGATTACGCCCCAGAGCGATATTCCGGAGTATCTATCCCGTGAATACCCGCAAATAGGCGGCGAGTTCATCCAGGCAGAAAGCGAGATCGGCGCCATAAACATGCTGCTGGGGGCATCAGCTACCGGCGTGCGCTGTATGACCTCTTCATCCGGCCCGGGGATATCCCTCAAGCAGGAGGGTATTTCCTATATGGCCGGTTCTGAATTGCCCGGAGTAATCGTTGATATTATGCGCTCCGGTCCCGGACTCGGTGGCATAGATGCCTCCCAGGCCGACTACTGGCAGGCTACCCGCGGGGGAGGGCATGGCGGTTACCGCATTATCGTGCTGGCACCTGCTTCTGTGCAGGAGATGTACGATCTGACCATGCTGGCATTTGATCTTTCCGATATGTACCGCATGCCCGCTATGGTGCTGGCTGATTCTGTTATCGGTCAGATGAAGGAGTCGATTATTGCCAATCCACGTCCTGAAACAGAATTACCGGTAAAGGATTGGGCAGTACGAGGCCGGGCCGATGGTTTGCTTCAGAATATTGTCAAATCACTCTACCTGGGTGATGGGGAAATGGAGGCCTTTCACTGGAAGATGCATGCCCGTTATCAGAAACTGGCCGAAAAAGAGTGTCGCTGGGAAGAGTTTCGGACCGGGGATGCAGAACTGATTGTGACCGCTTTTGGTTCCACCGCCCGCATCGCCAGAACTGCTATTGAGATGGCCCGTGAAGCTGGTATGAAAGTTGGGCTGATGCGCCCGATCTCATTATTTCCATTTCCGGCAAAAGCCTATAAAGATCTGTCTCAGAGCTGTAAGCGTTTTTTGGTGATTGAGCTGAGCACGGGGCAGATGATTGATGATGTAAGGCTTTCGATTGCCAGGGATGTCGATGTAGCCTTTTACGGCCGCCCTCCAGGTGCCGGGTCGCTGCCGACCCCGGAAGAGCTGTTCGAACAGATAAAGAAACAGTACTGAATCTGAATAAGGCGGTATGATACAGATGAAACAGGTATTCAAGAGGCCTGAGAGCCTGAAAGACGTACAAACTCATTTCTGTCCAGGTTGTCATCATGGTACTGCGCACAGGCTTGTAGCCGAGGCGCTGGATACTTTCGGACTGCGTGCCGATACCATTGGTGTTGCTGCGGTTGGATGTTCGGTCTTTCTTTACGGCTACTTTGATATTGATGTGATCGAATCACCCCATGGACGCGCACCGGCTGTGGCAACCGGTGCCAAACGTGCCAGGCCTGACCGTTTTGTTTTTACCTATCAAGGGGACGGCGACCTGGCCGCCATTGGTACTTCCGAGATCATCCATGCAGCAAATCGGGGAGAGAATATTACGGTAATCTTTGTCAATAACACCACCTACGGCATGACCGGCGGACAGATGGCTCCCACCACCATGGCCGGACAGCGGACTTCGACTTCACCCTATGGACGTGATGCCAGAAAAGACGGCTACCCGATCCGCATGGCTGAACTGCTGTCACAACTTGAAGGTGTGGCCTTTTCAGCCCGAGTTGCCTTGAATACTCCCAAAAATGTTCTTCATGCAAAAAAGATTATCAAGACTGCGTTTCAGTATCAGGTTGAGAAAAAAGGGTTTTCGTTTGTTGAAGTTCTGGCGGCCTGTCCCACCAACTGGGGTATGAATGCTTTGGCAGCAAATGAAAGAGTTGCAAATGAAATGATTCCTTACTTTAAGCTGGGCACCTGTAAAAATACAGCCAATATCTGATTTGGAGCTATAAATGCGCTATGATGTTTTTATTGCCGGTTTTGGTGGCCAGGGTGTTTTGATGGCAGGCAACCTGCTCTCCTACGCTGCTATTCATGAAGGCAAGAACGTCTCGTTCTTTCCGGCTTATGGGGTGGAAAAACGGGGCGGTTCCGCCATGTGTACGATTGTCTTTGCCGATGGGGATACTGGATCACCGGTGGTGGGAAATCCCTCTGTTTCTGTTGTGCTGAATCAGCTTTCTTTCGACAAATATGCAGGCAAGGTTCGTCAGGGTGGCGTCTGTATTGTTAACTCGACACTGGTGGAATGTGACGGGATTGAACTTCCTGGTATCGAGGTTGTCAAGGTTCCTATGAATCAGATAGCTATTGATCTTGGCGACGTGCGTATGGTCAATATGGTTGCCTGTGGGGCTTATGCGGCTAAGAGTGGCGCTCTTTGTCAGAAGTCGTTGGAAGAGGCTCTGAAAAAGACATTGCCGGAGCGTAATCATGGACTTATTCCTGCAAATGTCAGAGCCATCAAAGCTGGGGCTGATGTTGTTTTAGGTTGAAAAATAGCTAAAAAGCTTGACTCTCGGAAGGTCTTTTGATATATAAATAAATCCTTTTATAGGGGTATCGCCAAATGGTAAGGCAACGGCCTCTGACGCCGTCACTCTTGGTTCGAATCCAGGTACCCCTGCCAATACTCTAACTAGTTAAAAACACTAGAGAATATATAGGCCTCATGCTTTTTTGTACACTTTTTTGTACAGAGAGGAATGAGGCCTTGTCATATCCATCACACCTAATATGTATCAATAAGCACTACTACTACCGCATTAGTATACCAGTAGACCTCAGGCATTACTTTCCAGTACCTATTATCCAAAAAACACTTAATACTATCAATTTCAATGATGCTAAACAGCTATTGCTGGCAACAGAATATAAGGTGCAAAAGACATTTGCGCTTTTACGTACTGGAATGCTTGATAATGATACTGTTCACAAGTTGTTATATGACTTAGTTTCAAGCAAGGGTAGGGTAAATGAAAGAAATGGTGTGAAATCTAAACAGGATAAGGCTGTTAAAAGCAGTACAGCCCTATCTGAAGTTATAAACCGTTATGTTGAGGCGAAGCAAGCAGAGTGGACTTCAAAGTCAAAGATGGAGTTTAACAGTGTCTTCAAACTATTAATTGATATTCTTGGTGATGTTGACGTCACAAGTATAACAAAGCCTATGGTAACAGAACTAAGGTCCACACTCCAGAAGCTGCCACCGAACATATACAAAAAATATCCAGGTCAAAGCATTCAACAGATATTATCCTGTAAAGATGAAGAAGCCATGAGCATCAAGTCAGTCAACAAACATATTTCCAGGCTTGGGGCATTACTACGATACTGTGTTGATGAAGGTGTAATTAGCAGTAATCCGGCTTCTGGTCTTAAAATATCAGATAAGAAACGGGCAGATGAAGAGCGTAATGCATATAGTAAAGATGATGTTAAAAAGATTATCAATGCAGTTCCTAGAGATAGTAAGCTCCCTGAAAGGTACTGGATACCTCTGATAGGCTTGTATTCTGGTATGAGGTTAAATGAAATATGTCAGATGTATGTTTCCGACATTATCAAGTTTGATGGATACTGGTGTATAAGTATTAACGCTGAAAAAGATAAACGACTGAAGAATACAGCAAGTGAGAGGGTTATTCCTATTCATCCAGTACTGCTGGAGCTTGGCTTTCTTGAATATGTTGAGTGTTTACAGTTAAGTAATAGTCCAAGGCTATGGATGAACCTTGCCTGGACTGACCTTACTGGTTACGGTAATAGCTTCTGTAAATGGTATCAGCGATTTAATAGAATCCATGTTACAGATGATCCAATGAAGGTATTTCACAGTATGCGCCATTTGGTAGCCGATACACTTAAACAAGCTGGAGTAGAAGAATCATTAATTGCTGAGCTTGTTGGGCATTCTACGAGTGGTTCAATGACCATGGGCCGGTATGGTAAAAGATATCAGCCAAAGGTACTCTTGGAGGCTATGAAGAAGTTGGACTATGGTATTCAGATCGATAAAAAACATCCAAATAAAATTAGTGTTCCAGGACATACCACTGTGACCGACTAAAAACTACAAGACTCAGTACTATAGGTAGTTTATGTGTATATTGCCCGACAGTGGTATGTAAAATATTAAGAAGGGCATATTGGCGGAGTCCCGTCAAAACAGCCCCATTTACCCCTTGTTTTTCGTGGTGGTGATCATTGGTTAAATCGTATATATAAGTTGCATGGTCAAGAACCAGGTTGTTGAAGGTATGATGTAGATTGTGGCCAAGATGTCATCAGTTGGTTGTGAGTTGTTTCGGTCTCTCAAGAACCGATCGCATGAAACCGCGATCCATTCTTTCAAGATCCGAGCTATTAAAAAACAGTCTGAATATGCAGCAGGTATGGTGTTGTTAGTGGTCTTATATTGGTGAAATTGGTCAGTGTTTGCGTCAATAGTGACGTCAACTGCCAGCTAATAAGCTGTAACTGCCTGTATTAAATGGCACAATGCTGTATGGCCAAGGGATATATAATCCCTTAACTGTGAAATGGAGCTTTTATATGCTTAGAAATGGTGATTTAACATATTGGGAATATTGGCTTACTAAAGAGGTGTGGCATGCGAGGGATGCAATTCAGCTCATTGCAGACTACATCAAATTTAGTAGAGGCTGGGACCGGTGCGATGAATGCCGTGAAGTGAATAATAGGGTTTCTGCTGATATTGAAAGTAAAATGAATGATGATCTTGTAAAGGATATTTTTAGGAAGCGAACCCATGAGGTGGCCAAATATGATGAAGCTGACAACTGGTTGGAAGGTAAAGTAATCCTAGATGATTCAGATGTATATCCGCTAAAGTATCTTGAGTGGGTGCACTCTAAAGGGTATCCGATGCCATATGAGTTTAAGGTGTTTATCGGAGTAGAGGAAAAAGAAACTGTCCTTACGCCTAAAGCTGAAGAGATGGTAGACCGAATGGTCTGTCAAGGTATCGGTAGAACACTATGGGATTTATACCCTGACATGACGATAGAGGAAATGCAGTTTCACAAGGCCATTCAGGTGTATGGTGGTGGAAAGGGATACCCTGGAGAGGGGACCTTGCGTAGGTGGTTGAGAGCAGTTGATCGACGTAAGGTGAAAACTGGTCCTAAGAAAAAAATATAAAGCAAATAATATACCAGCTAATTGACGTCTACTCCTCGGAGTAGGCGTTTTTTTATTTTTAGGCTTTTGTGTTTTTATGTTCTCCACCACAGCGGCACTGACCGCACATCTCAATTAGCAGCATCAGAAAGGAACAGCACCATGCAAACAACAGCAATACAGGCAATCACCGAGGCAGTAGTTAACCAGTACACCCTTACACCCGATACTATTAATGCTACGTCGGAAGCACAGTCATCCACCACATTAGCAGACAACATGATCAACACTTCACGGGATACTGTAACCGAGGAACAGGATGCAGCTGACACAGTAGTAACTGGTCAAGGTGTATCCGGTGAAGTATCAACTGATTCAAAAGATGCCGATGTTTCTACTGTAATCGATCTAGCGAGACAAGATGAACTTACCACCAGGTTTATCGACCTTATCAACAACCCTCAGTACTGGAAAAACCCTAACAGGATCATGAAGCTCGACGAAGCATTGTTCTTGCCTGTGTATGATGACAGGTCACTTCAACAGTTCTACAACAGCGCAAAAGATGAACTGATTAAGTCGGCCATGAAGTTTGCCATCGACAACAAAACTGTACCGGTCATGCCAACTGAGGATCAAATCTGCAAGCTTGCTGAAAGTAAGCACAGCGAGAAGGTCGCCAAAGATCTACGGCGTGCAGCTAAGAATAAAACTGCTTAAAATAATCCTGTTACATAGCGGGGGAGCAATCTCCCGCTTAACTTAAACAATAAAAAAGAGCGGCTTCTCGAACGAGGCATCCAAATTCCAGAGAGAATGTCAATTGCCTTAACTACCAGCTGGAGTGCTGTCGTAATGGTAGTACTTACGCGGTACAAAAAATATAAGGAGCATTATCATGAAATATCATGAAGAAAATATTGAAGAGTATAACAGAATCCCAGGTGCAATCCGCATAAGTAATGACGAGACGGTCAACATTGAGCACTTGATTTATAAGATCGCCATGGTCCAGCAGATTATTTTACTCAAGTCTAGAATTGAAATTTTGGTAGATCATGATAGCGATTTAAATGAACCGTTGGATGATTGGGCTTCATCTGGGATGTATGACTGCCTGCGTGAAGTAGTGCATGCCTTAAAATGTGGGTTATATGGTTATGAAGAAGCACGCAAGCACTAAGAATACTCATAGTCATAGGGCGGGGGTATTTCTCCCGCTTTACTTTATAGGGGTAATGTTATGGAGAAAATTGATATTAAAGCTAAATGTACCGGCACCAGGGAATGGTCCGATGTCAGCCATAATATTGGTATCGGGTGCTCACATGGTTGTCTGTATTGTTATGCGGCTGCGAACGCTGTTGAAAGAGGAATAGTGCGTGACAGGGAAGAATGGGTGAATGAAAAGATCACACCCAGGAGGATTCCAAGCAAAGAGGGAATTATCATGTTCCCCACTGCACATGACATAACCCCGTTTTACCTGGAGGAGTCGCTGAAGACAATTGAGCAGATGATGCCGGCAGACAGGAAGGTATTGATCGTTACCAAAGCCCACCTTGAATGTGTTGAGGCGATCTGTGAGGCAATCAAACAACACAAGAACTACTATGACAAAGTTCTGCTAAGGGTAACTATAGGCAGCATGCATGAGGAGCTTTGTAGGATTTGGGAGCCTGGGGCACCATCTCCACTTGAGAGACTTGAGGCCCTTAAATATGCTTTTATGAATATTATTCGTACAAGCGTAAGTGTCGAGCCTATGCTAGGTGGCCCTCTTGATGCAGCAGAGGTATTTCACGCAGTTGATCCATATGTCAGTGAGGATATTTGGTTTGGCAAAATGAATGGTCTTAGGACCCGCCTTGAAGGAGGTAATGGCAAAGCTGAGCTTATAGACCTTGTAAATGAAGAGCAAAGCGATGAGAACATATTGATACTGTACAACGCTCTTAAGCATAATCCTAAAGTGAAGTGGAAGGATTCTATTCAAGCAGTAATTGCAAGAAACCAGAAATAAACCCATTGCCCTGTAGTCAACACGATTACAGGGCTTTTTTTTTATATTGAAAGGATTAAACCATGCACCAGATATATTCTGATTACGATAATTACAGGTGGATCGACTTTAACCGTTGGAGTAAATCCAAGGAAGTTAATGATCTTGTATCTCATTTACTAATAGGACTCGAATCAAGGAAGCTGTCTGGCTACAGGAACAATATGAAGGTTGCTATCATGGATCTTTATCAATCGTTTCTGACCGATTGTGAGCAATACATTGCCTACCACAGGGGGAAGGATCATTACCTGGATGCAGGCTCAGGGAACCTTTACATTAATAACCCGCATATTTCGTACACATATTTTATTGAGTGCGTTGATAAACTGAAAGGTTTGGGGTTTGTTGAACATCATAAAGGTGGACAATTCTATAATGAAGAGCTTGGTGAGTTTTTCGGTTATGTAAGTCGCATGAGAGCAACAGATAAACTGATAAAGCTGTGGGACCAGTACAATATTACCCCGGAGATGATAACCAAGTTTAAGCCTGATGAATTGATAAGGCTCAAGGGACCAAAGGTTCTTGAGACATATACTTACAAAGGCAAGAACAAAACAAAGTGGGTTAAGCCTCCAATGGATTGCCCTGATAACCCTGATACCAGACGCATGAGTAAAATTATCGAGCTGTACAATAACCTGCTGGAGAGGACAAAGATTGATGTTGATATCGAGTGTCTGACTTCAAAGGATAGATCTGAACTGGTTGACAAGCTTTCCAACATGGAGCTGAAAGATAAAAGGATCATACTCAGATTAGCAGACAAGTCAGTATACAGGGTATTTAACAATGGCAGCCTGAAACAAGGTGGACGCTTCTATGGTGCTTGGTGGACTGGTGCTCCAAGTATTGTCAGGAAATATATTACCATTAAAGGTAAACCAACTAGGGAATTGGACTACTCAGGAATACACATTCATCTACTATATGTGTTAACAGGCATGCAAAAATGACCCACTTTTAGTATAAATCGGCGTCCAAAATT